>NZ_JBFUPS010000033.1:0-539 GCF_041360695.1 Chitinophaga sp. RCC_12 | reverse complement strand
ATACGGCGCTAATAATCCGCCGCTCACTTACACCATTGCCGGATTTGTAAACAGTGAAAACAGCAGTGTGGTGAATGGTACACCGGGACTCAGCACCAGTGCTGATAACAGCAGTGTGCCGGGGGTATATCCTATTACTGTGAATGTAACTCCGCTGACAGCGGCCAATTACATCTTTACACCGGTGAATGGTACCTTAACCGTTGGACTTACCTCGCAGGCTATCACCTTCCCGGCTATCACTAACAAAACATACGGTGATGCGGCATTTACACTCAGCGCCACCAGCAGCAGTACGTTAGCGGTGAGCTACAGCGTGGTAAGCGGTCCGGCTACCATCAGCGGCAACACCGTTACCATTACCGGCGCGGGCAGTGTAACCATTGCGGCCGATCAGGCAGGCAATGGCAACTACTCACCGGCCACGCAGGCAACACAAACATTCAGTGTTGCCAAAGCCACACTAACGGTAACGGCTAATGATAAAAACAGGGCGTACAAACAAACTAATCCAACACCGGATTATACCATCACCGGTT
>NZ_JBFUPS010000032.1:0-559 GCF_041360695.1 Chitinophaga sp. RCC_12 | reverse complement strand
GAAGTTAAGCCCCTCATGGCCGATGGTACTGCAATATCATGCGGGAGAGTAGGTAGCTGCCATACTTATTAAGAGAAAAGTCCTGGTGACATACCAGGACTTTTTCTTTTCTTTCTCTCTATGTTTAAGAAAAGGGGATCATTCCAGATCTGTCGGAAAATACACTCAACAATAAGGTTGAATACAAATTGAAATTGACTTAAATAGTTTTTGCTGCGAATAATAAAGATTCTATCTTTGCTGTCCGCCTCAAAAATATGTAGTTCTTTGCGAAATAAGGGTTTGATTATCGAAGATATTAATAGCACTTTCCCAATAGATAAGTCATTGATACTAAGGTAATTAAAGATGTAAAATACTTTAAAAAAGTTTTGGTAATTAAATAAAAGATTATTACCTTTGCAACCCCAACGCAAACGACGCGAAATACCAACAAAAGTTCTTCTGAAAAATAATTAAAGATGTATGGCAAAAGAGCCACAGAGATCGGATCTCACACATCAGCAATGATCATGTAAGATGGTCAAAAGTTCTTTGAAAGATTGGAAACAACAGCACG
>NZ_JBFUPS010000031.1:0-672 GCF_041360695.1 Chitinophaga sp. RCC_12 | reverse complement strand
AGAACTTTTGACCATCTTACATGATCATTGCTGATGTGTGAGATCCGATCTCTGTGGCTCTTTTGCCATACATCTTTGTTATTTTTAGAAGAACTTTTTTGTATCATTTGTGTTGGGGTTGCAAAGGTAGGGATCTTTTATTTAATCACCAAACATTTTACAACATTTTTTATATTTAATTATCTCAATCCTAATGACTTATCTATTGGGAAAGTGCAGTATAGTCGTTTGATAATCAACCCATTATTTTACAAAGAACACTGGCTTTTTGAAGCGGATGGCAAAGATAACATCTTTATCATTCGCAGCAAAAATTATTTCAACTTAATTGCTGTTTATTTTCTGTATTTCAAGTTTGATATTAAGCGTGTTGCTTAAGTGTGTTTCCCTATGTGGAAAACGATGATGACACGGTAAAGTGTAAGTGGCAGGTTGTTGCCTGGCCGGGTGTGTCATCGGTTAGCAGTAGTAATCTGCTGATGTAAAGAACTAATTCTTTCTGTTCGGGATAAGTACTACTACTCTTTAGTAATACCTGCATTGCATTACACAATGCCCTCTACTCTTAAAGAAAGAAAAAGCCTTAGTGCAAACGCACCAAGGCTTCTCTTAATAAGTATGGCAGCTACCTACTCTCCCGCATGATATTGCAGTACCATCGGCCATGAGGGG
>NZ_JBFUPS010000030.1:0-672 GCF_041360695.1 Chitinophaga sp. RCC_12 | reverse complement strand
GAATGCAATTTCCCAGGGCTCAGTGCTTCTCCCCCGAAAATAACATAGCGTAAAGACAGACCCGTTACAGTCAATTGCAAAAGATTATAAAAAGCACTGGGCGTCTGATTCAGCACCGTTACCCCTTCCTCCCGCAATAATTTAAGATACAAACCCGTATCACGCGCTGTCATCTTCGGAACGATAATCACCTTACCCCCGGTTAACAATGCCCCAAAAATCTCCCATACACTGAAATCAAAGCAGTGGCTATGGAACATCGTCCAAACATCTGCCGGACCAAAGGAAAACTGGAAATCATCGTTGCAGAGCAACCGCACTACATTACGATGCTCTACCATCACGCCTTTGGGATTTCCTGTTGTTCCCGAAGTATAAATAACGTAACATAAGTCCGATGGCAGCGGCTTGTCAGGCAAAACAGCGCTGAACTGCTCGCTGTCTTCTATTAACACCACCGCTATACCTGGCTTTACCAGGTCTGCAAACTCCTTTGTTGTCAGCACCAACCGGGTCTGACTATTATCCAGCAGGTAATTCCTCCTTTCTTCCGGATAGGTAATATCAACCGGCAAATAGGCGCCACCGGCTTTCAGAATACCCAGCATGCCTACCACCATTTCAATAGAACGGTCCATCAAAAGACCTACTACCGCATCTGGTTTCACTCCA
>NZ_JBFUPS010000028.1:0-724 GCF_041360695.1 Chitinophaga sp. RCC_12 | reverse complement strand
CCCTCATGGCCGATGGTACTGCAATATCATGCGGGAGAGTAGGTAGCTGCCATACTTATTAAGAGAAGCCTTGGTGCATTTGCACTAAGGCTTTTTCTTTCTTTAAGAGTAGACGCATCTGCTAAAGAGCAGATAATTTCATAAAGCGTCAGTACATTTTACTCTAAAGCAATGATCCTCACACGGATTATAAAATTACACTCAACCATAAGGTTGAAAACAATTTGAAATAAGATTGAAAAATAGTTTGAGAGAAAACTCAAATAGTTTTGTTTGCGAATGATAAAGGGCATATCTTTGCCATCCGCTTCAAAAAAGCTAGTGTTCTTTGTAAAATAGGGGTTTGATTATCGGAGATATTAATAGCACTTTCCCAATAGACAAGTCATTGATACTAAGATAATTAAAGATGCAAAATACTTCAAGAAAGTTTTGGTGATTAAATATAAGATCACTACCTTTGCAACCCCAACACAAACAGTACAATACAGAGTATAAGTTCTTATAATAATAACAAGAAGATGTTTGACTAAAGAGTCACCGAGATCAGATCTCACACATCATCAATAATCACACAAATGAAAGCTCGTAAGAGCAGTCAGTGGTTAAAAGTTCTTTGACATATTGGGAAATGCAAGTTGTATTCGAGATAGTAATATCTAAATACTAAATTTTTTAAAGCGAATAAGAGCGCATGGTGGATGCCTAGGATCTAAGAGGCGAC
>NZ_JBFUPS010000027.1:0-805 GCF_041360695.1 Chitinophaga sp. RCC_12 | reverse complement strand
GCTCGCCACTACTTAGGGAATCATTATTTATTTTCTTTTCCTGCAGGTACTTAGATGTTTCAGTTCCCTGCGTTGGCTCTCATTGCTGAGTAATACACCTTCAGTGTACTGGGTTGTCCCATTCGGAAATCTACGGATGTAACGATCGTTTGCATCTCCCCGTAGCTTATCGCAGCTTACCACGTCCTTCGTCGCCTCTTAGATCCTAGGCATCCACCATGCGCTCTTATTCGCTTTAAAAAATTTAGTATTTAGATATTACTATCTCGAATACAACTTGCATTTCCCAATATGTCAAAGAACTTTTAATCACTGACTGCTCTTACGAGCTTTCATTTGTGTGATTATTGATGATGTGTGAGATCCGATCTCGGTGACTCTTTAGTCAAACATCCTATTTAATATGAAAGAACAAAGGTGATTAAGTGGAGGATATCGGATTCGAACCGATGACCCCCTGCGTGCAAGGCAGGTGCTCTAGCCAACTGAGCTAATCCCCCGTAATCATTGTAGACCCGAGCAGATTTGAACTGCTGACCCCTACATTATCAGTGTAGTGCTCTAACCAGGCTGAGCTACGGATCTGTTTATCAGACAAGGTTGGCTGATACTATCTCACTAACCGATTCAGTCCATAACCAACTTGGCTTAATAAAAAATTGAAAGAACTTATGTGCTTTGCATCTGGCGTGTAGCCATTTGCGTTAGCAGCAAATAAATTTAAAAGAAAGGAAACAACAGCTCTCAGGATAATGAGCTCTAAAAAGGAGGTATTCCAGCCGCACCTTCCGATACGGCTACCTTG
>NZ_JBFUPS010000026.1:0-829 GCF_041360695.1 Chitinophaga sp. RCC_12 | reverse complement strand
AGAGGCTGTATCATAAATAAATGATGCAGCCTCTTCTATTTTGCTGATATATTTATCAATTTGAGATAAAATCTTAAAAAGTCAATATTCTTCTGTCGCTTTAAGCGGCCTTTTTACGAAGATTATGTGCTAATGCTAATAATCCGGCTTCAATACTCACTTTATCCAGACCTCGCAGCATAAATCGTTTAAATAAGTGGTTATGCTTGATATTAGCAAAAACGGGTTCGGTATCATGGCATCTTTGTTTACGCTTTTGGATGCCTCGCTTCGTTTTTAACCTTTTTTCCGCTCGTCTCTTCAGGCGATTTAGATTGTGATTTACCTCTATTATTCGATTACCGTTTTGTCCATGGCAATCACTGCGCAATGGGCATCCATTGCAGTTTCCAGCTCTGTATTTTGTGATTGTTTGTTTAAAGCCTGCCTTGGTAACATGCCCGTAACTACCTATATTTTTCATCGTTTTTCCAGACGGACATATATATCTGTCTTTTTCATGGTTATAGGCAAGTTTGTCAGTCCCATATGGTTTTTTATTACGGGTTTTTCTATGTTGATCGCGGTCAAAATGATTATATTTTACATAAGCAGTAATTCGCTTTTTTTCAAGCCATACGTAGTTTTGTTCGCTTCCGTAGCCCGCGTCAGCGGTGATGTTGGCTGGATTCTTACCATACTGATCCCTGAATATATTCAAGTGTTGCTGAAGGGTGTTGGTATCGGTAGCATTCTGATGAAGACTGTAATTGACAATGTATTGATTATTCGTACTTATCTGCAGGTTATAAGCTGGCTTTAGTTGCCCATTTCTCATGTGATCTTCCTT
>NZ_JBFUPS010000025.1:0-954 GCF_041360695.1 Chitinophaga sp. RCC_12 | reverse complement strand
ATTCGCATAAAGGTCGCATCTTCGTCTGTTTTGCTGTAACTGCTTCTATTATCGCCAATTATCCTTTCCTGCTGGGCATAACGGTCCAATGCAGATGGCCAATTCTTCTTAGCATAGCCCAGCTTCTGACGTATTTTTTTGTCGATTGGTTTATCCTTTAATGCCTCATTTATTGTGGCTATTGTTTGCTCAATTTTTTCACTATCAATTTTATCAAACCCAGAAGGATCATGATCATCGTCTAATTCGGCGGCAGCTATAGTTTGAGCGTATTTCCATAATTCATTCAGCTGTTGCTGCATTTTTGCCTTATTGGTTTTTATTGAGTTACCCCATACAAAGCTGTATCTGTTTGCATTAGCTTCAATCTTAGTGCCGTCAGTATAAAGCTCTTTCAAACTCAAAACACCTTCTTCACATAAGAGTAATACTACCTGCGTAAAGATAGGTTGTAAGGATTTCTGAAGACGTTTGCCCCGGAAACGGTTAATTGTATTGTGATCCGGCTTACTCATCCCACTTAACCACATGAAGTTGATATTCTGATGGAGGGCTTCCTCTATCTTTCGACTACTATATATATTATTTATATATGCAAAAACCAATACCTTCAGCAACATTCGCGGATGATAGTTACTTGCTCCTCCTGGTTTATACTGCTGCATTAACTGACTAATGTCTACTTTATCTAAAATATCACTAACCACTCTTACCGGGTGGTTTTGTGCAACCAGCTCACTTAGATCCGGAGGTAGAAGCATACCCTGATGCTGGTGATTACTTTTAAAGGACACTACCAGTGATTTTCCTCTTGCCATAAATTAAAAATAGGCAATCATTCTGGGAGCAAATACAGAAAAATCCAAATATTTTTCCACCAGGAACGTGGATAAATGGGGGACGGGTATTAAAATAAAAAAAAAGACCGCATCATTTATTTATGATACAGCCTCT
>NZ_JBFUPS010000024.1:0-1365 GCF_041360695.1 Chitinophaga sp. RCC_12 | reverse complement strand
TCTGTCTCGTCCTAATATAGCTATACAGTTGAAGAAATAATCCTGAATCTGTTTTACAGAGATACATATAATCCTGATTTTTGTTATACAATCCTATATTGTTGAGTCTGGTATTAGTTGTTTTTTGTAATTCTTCCATCTTTTTTTGAGTGCGCCAGTTTGTTGATGTGCCTGCAATGGCGTTAAAAAGTCACAACTTGCATGTGGTCGAAGTGAATTGTAAGCGTTAATGTTTTGTCTAATAATTTCTTTGGTTTGTTCAAAGCCAGTCATCATGTAATTGAGATTAAATTCAGCTTTTATAATACCATTTACTCTTTCAGCAAGTGCATTTTCGTAAGGGCTGCTGTTTTCCGTCATACTGATGTCGATATTATTGTCGTTTAAAAGATCTACATATTTTTTACAGCAGTATTGAACTCCTCTGTCGGAATGATGGATCAATTTCAATTCAGGATTCTTTCGTTGTTGCAAAGCCATTATAAGCGCCTGTAAACAGCCTTGCACAGATAAGTCCATCCTTAAATTAAAGCCTACGATTTTGCGTGAGTATGCGTCTGTAATCAGGCTTAAATAGGCAAATTCCTTATTGATCCGGATGTAAGTAATATCACTGACCCATAACTGATCGGGCCTTTCTGCTGCGATTTTATCTGCAAGATTATCATATTTATGCATCCAGTGATGAGAATCGGTTGTCTTCGCCTTTCTTTTACGTTGTCTTACCAGCATATGATGTGCTGCCAGCAAATCAAACAAATGATCTCTACCTACCTGAACATGATGTGGAGCAAGATGTTGCTGCAACAGATGATACAGTTTACGTGTCCCCAGTCTGGGCAGTTGCCCGCGGATCTGATTTACGTAATGTAAAACCAGTTCATCTGTGAGCAGCATTTGTTTGCTATGCCACTCGTGTTCATACCAGCTATGCCTGGTTTTGCCAAACAATCTGCATAAAGTGGCTAATGCCACCCCGGAATCATCCTGTCTCATTTGGGAGACTGTTTGGCACCAGATTTTTTTCTGATCTTAATTTTAAACTGCTGTTCAGCCAGGTCAATCATTATCTCCAGGGCCGCTATTTTTAGTTTTGCTTCTGCCAATGCCTTTTCTAATTCTACTGATTTTGGGTCTGATGGGTTGGTCGGCAATTGTTCCATAATAATGGGATTTGTAGCTATCAAAGCCATATTCTCCTGTTGGAACTGCTGCTGCCATCTATGAATAGTGCCTGATCCTGTGATGTTATATGCTGACATGGCTTGGCGGACCGTCATTCTACCTTGTTCAATATGTTGGAGAATACTTCTTTTCTGCTGGGCTGTAAAGGAACGGTTTTTCTTACGATGATAATCTTCTGAG
>NZ_JBFUPS010000023.1:0-1448 GCF_041360695.1 Chitinophaga sp. RCC_12 | reverse complement strand
TGTACTGCTCCCCAAAGTTTAGACTTTTTTGATTAGGCGGCTTGAGTTCGATATTGTATTGGACTCAAGCCATTTAATTTTAATTTGATTCTATCGTTATTATAATATTCTATATATTCTCGAATGTCCTTTTCCAGTGTAATTATTGAATCATATTTTTTCAGATAAAACAACTCTGACTTCAATATTGAAAAGAACCCCTCCATGGCTGCATTATCGAGGCAATTTCCTTTTCTGGACATACTTTGCCTGATTCTATTGCCCTTAAATAGTCGTTGCCAGGCCTTCATTTGGTATTGCCATCCTTGATCAGAGTGAATAATTAATTTTGATTTTTCCGGCAGCTTAGACAAAACATTCTTTAGCATTTCTACAGTCTGATTACCATTGCAACGTCTATCCAATGTATAGCTGATTATTTCACTGTTATATAAGTCCATTATTGGTGATAAATACAATTTTTCTCCTGCTACACTAAACTCCGTTACATCTGTTACCCATTTCTGATTGGGTTCGCCAGCATAAAAATTACGTTGTAGCAGATTGGGAGCTATTTTGCCCAACTCCCCTTTATAGGATTTGTACTTCTTTACTTTTACCAGTGATTTAATCCCCAATTCTCTCATGATTCGCAGTACAGTTTTATGGTTAACAATGATGCCTTGTTTTCTTACAGCCAGCATAATTCGCCTGTAGCCATATCTGCCTTGATGATGATGATAGATCTGGAGGATTTGAGTTTTTAGATTTATTCTTTTGTCTTGTCGCTTTTTTTGATAATAGTAAAATGTACTTCTTGCCATCCCTGCTGCTTTTAAAAGCAGATCCTGGTTGTAATCGTGCCTTAATTCCCTGATGGCTTTTGCTCTTTTTGCTTTTTGTTTTGAGCTTGTTCTTCCTTCATTAAGGCATCCAACTTTTTTAGGTACGCGTTTTCCGTGCGTAACCATTCGTTCTCGGCTTTCAGTGCCGCTAATTCTTGTTGTTCAGGTGTTAAGTTCTGTTCAACTTGCGATGTTTTATGTTTCATGGGTTGTTTTTTTTGACCACTTCCCATCATTAGCAATCCCTGGCGGCCTTCACGCTTGTATATACATAGCCAATTATAAATGGTAGCAGCACTTGAGATACCGAAAATAGAGCTGGCCTCCATCAAAGATAAGTCCTTATTTAAAATCTCCTCAACCACTTTGATCCTGAATTTACTCGTGTAAACCTTTAAACCTACCTGCAACTTTAAGCCCGCTTCACCCGCGATTCGATAATGCTCAAGCCATTGCTGGATACAAAAACGACTACATCCAAAACATCTCGCCACTGAACTAACGGATTGATAATCATTCTTAACTGCCATCACAATGGCTAATTTTTGCTCAAAACTGTATTTTCTGCGTCTATCCATAAAAATGCCCCCTAAAAGTGTCTAACTTTTAGGGGGCAGTACATAT
>NZ_JBFUPS010000022.1:0-1667 GCF_041360695.1 Chitinophaga sp. RCC_12 | reverse complement strand
AAGGTAGTTTTATCACATGCTGTCTGGTCAGTACCTGCATTGCGCATCACTGGTTTGAGCAGGCTGGTGATAACAACTGTATCGGATTTATTGGCGCTACAGGTGCCGTTTGAAATGCTCCAGATCAGCTGTACCGCAGCATTGGCCGGAACGGTAACATTAGTGTTGGCCTTGTTTTTATCAACAAAAGTTACCGCAGCAGTGGTGGGCAGGAAAGTCCAGGTGCCTTGTGCATTCAGCTCCGTAGGCTCAGTAGCATTAAGCGTAAAGGTAGTTTTATCACATGCTGTCTGGTCAGTACCTGCATTGCGCATCACTGGTTTGAGCAGGCTGGTGATAACAACCGTATCTGATTTGTCGGCGCTACAGGTACCATTTGAAATGCTCCAGATCAGTTTCACCACAGCATTGGCAGGAACTGTAACACTCGTGTTAGCCTTGTTTTTATCTACAAAAGTTACCGCCGCAGTAGCAGGCAGGAAAGTCCAGGTGCCTTGTGCATTCAGCTCAGTAGGCTCGGTGGCATTAAGCGTAAAGGTAGTTTTATCACATGCTGTCTGGTCAGTACCTGCATTGCGCATCACTGGTTTGAGCAGGCTGGTGATAACAACGGTATCCGATTTGTCGGCGCTACAGGTGCCGTTTGAAATGCTCCAGATCAGCTGTACCGCAGCATTGGCCGGAACGGTAACATTGGTGTTTGCCTTGTTTTTATCAACAAAAGTTACCGCCGCAGTAGTAGGCAGGAACGTCCAGGTACCTTTTGCATTCAGCTCAGTAGGCTCGGTAGCATTGAGCGTAAAGGTAGTTTTATCACATGCTGTCTGGTCAGTACCTGCATTGCGCATCACTGGTTTGAGCAGGCTGGTGATAACAACCGTATCTGATTTATCGGCGCTACATGTACCGTTGGAAATACTCCAGATTAACTGTACCGCAGCATTAGCCGGAACGGTAACACTCGTGTTTGCTTTGTTTTTATTTACAAAGGTTACCGCAGCAGTAGCAGGCAGGAAGGTCCAGGTGCCTTGTGCGTTCAGCTCAGTAGGCTCGGTAGCATTGAGTGTAAAGGTGGTTTTATCACACGCTGTCTGGTCAGTGCCTGCATTACGCATCACTGGTTTGAGCAGGCTGGTGATGGTAACGGTATCCGATTTGTCGGCGCTACAGGTGCCGTTTGAAATGCTCCAGATCAGCTGTACCGCAGCATTGGCCGGAACAGTAACATTGGTGTTGGCTTTGTTTTTATCTACAAAGGTTACCGCAGCAGTAGCAGGCAGGAATGTCCAGGTGCCTTTTGCATTCAGTTCAGTAGGCTCGGTAGCATTAAGCGTAAAGGTAGTTTTATCACATGCTATCTGGTCAGTACCTGCATTGCGCATCACTGGTTTGAGCAGGCTGGTGATAACAACCGTATCTGATTTGTCGGCGCTACAGGTACCATTTGAAATGCTCCAGATCAGTTGTACCGCAGCATTGGCCGGAACAGTAACATTGGTGTTGGCTTTGTTTTTATCTACAAAGGTTACGGCAGCAGTAGCAGGCAGGAACGTCCAGGTACCTTTTGCATTCAGCTCAGTAGGCTCAGTAGCATTGAGCGTAAAGGTAGTTTTATCACATGCTGTCTGGTCAGTGCCTGCATTGCGCATCACTGGTTTGAGCAGGCT
>NZ_JBFUPS010000021.1:1512-2868 GCF_041360695.1 Chitinophaga sp. RCC_12 | reverse complement strand
GCCAACGCAGGGAACTGAAACATCTAAGTACCTGCAGGAAAAGAAAATAAATAATGATTCCCTAAGTAGTGGCGAGCGAACGGGGAAGAGCCCAAACCGGATCGAAGCAATTCTGTCCGGGGTTGTAGGACTACTTTTAGAAAGTCAGATCAAGTTGAATCATCTGGAAAGATGAGCCGTAGCAGGTGATAGCCCTGTAGACAGAAATTCTGATGGACGTGTAGTATCCTGAGTAGTGCGGGACCGGAGGAATCCTGTATGAAACTGCCAGCACCATCTGGTAAGGCTAAATACTCCTTAGATACCGATAGTGAACCAGTACCGTAAGGGAAAGGTGAAAAGTACTCCGAACAGGAGAGTGAAATAGTTCCTGAAACCGTGCGCTTACAAGCGGTCGGAGCTCAGCAATGAGTGACGGCGTGCCTTTTGCATAATGAGCCTACGAGTTACTCCTCACTGGCAAGGTTAAGGTCTTCAGTACCGGAGCCGTAGCGAAAGCAAGTTCTAACAGAGCGAATCAGTCAGTGGGGGTAGACGCGAAACTTTGTGATCTATCCATGGGCAGGGTGAAGGTTAGGTAAAACTAACTGGAGGCCCGAACTCATTAGCGTTGAAAAGCTATGGGATGACCTGTGGATAGGGGTGAAAGGCCAATCAAACTGAGAGATAGCTCGTTCTCCCCGAAATGTTTTTAGGAACAGCCTTGGATATAGACGTATTATAGAGGTAGAGCTACTAATTGGGCTAGGGGGCTTCACCGCCTACCAAACCCTAATAAACTCCGAATGCTATAATATAATCTCCAGGAGTGAGGCTGTGGGCGCTAAGGTCCATGGCCGAGAGGGAAATAACCCAGACTAACAGCTAAGGTCCCTAATGATATGTTAAGTTGATCAAACGCGGTTCAAATCCTAAAACAGCCAGGATGTTGGCTTGGAAGCAGCCATTCATTTAAAGAGTGCGTAACAGCTCACTGGTCGAGGGTTTGGGCACGGAAAATAATCGGGCATCAAACATATAACCGAAGCTTTAGGCCTAGTATGAATGTACTAGACGGTAGGGGAGCATTCTAAACTGCATCGAAGGTGTGTTGTGAAACATGCTGGAGCGTTTAGAAAAGAAAATGTAGGCATAAGTAACGATAAATAAGATGAAAAATCTTATCGCCGTAAGACTAAGGGTTCCTGATCAACGCTAATCGGATCAGGGTTAGTCGGGTCCTTAGGCAAAGCCGAAAGGTGTAGCTGATGGCAAACTGGTGAATATTCCAGTACCTGCTATAAATTCGATGGAGTAACGGAGTAGTGAAAGGACCGCGCACTTACGGAATAGTGCGTTAAAGGGTGTAGGTATAGG
>NZ_JBFUPS010000021.1:0-1415 GCF_041360695.1 Chitinophaga sp. RCC_12 | reverse complement strand
ATGCTGAATCCTGATAGTACAGCAAAGCTTCGGCCGCGCTGATAGTGTCCCTAATCAGACTTCCAAGAAAAACTTCTAAGGTTCGTTTATAGCAGCCCGTACCGTAAACCGACACAGGTAGTCGAGATGAGTATTCTCAGGCGCTCGAGTGATCCGTGGTAAAGGAACTAGGCAAATTGACGCTGTAACTTCGGGATAAGGCGTGCCGCAGTGATGCGGCCTCAGTAAAATGGTACAACCAACTGTTTAACAAAAACACAGGGCCCTGCAAAATCGAAAGATGACGTATAGAGCCTGATACCTGCCCGGTGCTGGAAGGTTAAGGAAGGATGTTCGGAGTAATCCAAAGCTTCTGACTGAAGCCCCAGTAAACGGCGGCCGTAACTATAACGGTCCTAAGGTAGCGAAATTCCTTGTCGGGTAAGTTCCGACCTGCACGAATGGTCTAATGAGTTGTACACTGTCTCTACCACGAGCTCGGTGAAATTGTAGTATCGGTGAAGATGCCGGTTAATCGCAACGGGACGGAAAGACCCCGTGAACCTTCACTACAACTTAACATTGATTTTGAATGCCAGATGTGTAGGATAGTTGGGAGACTATGAAGCAGCTTCGCCAGGAGTTGTGGAGTCATCGTTGAAATACCAACCTTCTGTTATTTAGAGTCTAATCCCTGCAAGGGGAGACATTGTTTGGTGGGTAGTTTGACTGGGGTGGTCGCCTCCTAAAAGGTAACGGAGGCTCGCAAAGGTACCCTCAGTACGGTTGGTAATCGTACGTAGAGCGCATTAGTATAAGGGTGCTTGACTGTGAGGCAAACAAGCCGAGCAGGTGCGAAAGCAGGCTAAAGTGATCCGGTGGTTCTGTATGGAAGGGCCATCGCTCAAAGGATAAAAGGTACTCCGGGGATAACAGGCTGATCTCACCCAAGAGCTCATATCGACGGTGAGGTTTGGCACCTCGATGTCGGTTCGTCACATCCTGGGGCTGGAGAAGGTCCCAAGGGTTCGGCTGTTCGCCGATTAAAGTGGCACGTGAACTGGGTTCAGAACGTCGCAAGACAGTTCGGTCCCTATCTGTTGTGATCGTTAGTAAATTGAGAGGACATGACCTTAGTACGAGAGGACCGGGTCGTACATACCGCTGGTGTATCTGTTGTGCCGCCAGGTGCAGTGCAGAGTAGCTATGTATGGATAGGATAAACGCTGAAAGCATCTAAGCGTGAAACCTGCTTCAAGATGAGTTTACTTTTAAGGGCCGTCGGAGACTACGACGTTGATAGGTTACAGGTGTAAGGGTGGTAACATCGCAGCCGAGTAATACTAATTGCCCGTAAGCTTTAATTTTTTAAATATTACGTTAAAGAGTCTTAGAATACAACTTTCCCGATATGTTATCTTATTAGTTTGCTGTAA
>NZ_JBFUPS010000020.1:0-21673 GCF_041360695.1 Chitinophaga sp. RCC_12 | reverse complement strand
CGGCTGTATTCCCAGGCCACTTTGTTACCTGTTCTTCAAACAGGTCAAGTATCGTTTTATCTTCAGGATAGTGGCTGCTGGTATAGTCCAGGCTATCCAGTAATCCCTGCTTTTCTGCATCATCCAGGATATCTATTTCCCATAATTGCAGCGAAGGTTGCAGGAGCAAACAATCCAACAACCTGGAGAAGCGTTGCATCATTAACCCAACAGAAGCCTGGTCGAAGTATTCCGAGTTATACAGCATCTTACCTTCAATTCCATCTTCCGATTGAAGCAGCAAGAGACTGAGGTCATACTTACCATATCCATAGTTGCTCTCGTATAAATCAATATGCAGATCGTCAATCCGGGGAATTTCGTAAGATTTATTTTCATACTGGAACAGCACGTCAAACAATGCTGTTCTGCTCATATCTTTTTCAGGAGCGAGATAACTTACCAGCTTATCAAAAGGGATATCGCTATGCGAAAGATCCGCATTAAACTGGTTGTTAAGCCTTGTCAGGTATTCCTGGAAACTATCTGAGGGGAATATCCGGCTACGTACAGGCAGCAGATTGGCCAACGGTCCTGCCACGTCCTGTAATGCGCCACTGCTTCTGTTATCTGTACTGGTACCAATAACAATTTCTTCGTGTTGAACATATTTATAGAGTAAGATTTTAAAAGCCGCCATTAAGATCAGCCGGGGTGAAATAAGCCGTTGCTCTGCATAACGCATCACCTGGGAAGAAATGTGCCGGGATAAACTAACATCAATTGCCGCACCTTTATAAATATGCACGGCAGACCGTGGACGATCTGTTGGTAACTCCAGCGCTTTAAGTCTTGTTCCCAACCGTTGTTTCCAGTAAGGGAAAAGATAAAAATACAATTTAGATAAGGGTCCCCGTTGCCATTCCGAAAACTGTACATAACGCAGTCTTTCTGTTTCTTCCAGGAAAAGTTCCCCCTGTGATCTTCTGCGGTAGTTTTCTAAAATATCCCGTGTTATCTTTAAAGTAGTGTGCCTGTCCACCACCAGGTGATGAAAAATGAGCAGCAGCTTACAGCTATCTGTGTCTGTTTCAAACAGCACGGCCCTTACCGGCGGTTTGGCAGGATCAAAAGGCTTGTCTCTCTCCGACATAATTGCAGCTTCCAGGGAGCTGTCTTTGTGCCAGTGGGCCCTTTTTTCCAGCTGTATACCGGCATCATTTACAGGTTGCTGGAAGATGATGTCTTTCACCTCAACAAAACAGGTACGGAGTGCGGAATAATGTCTTATTACGCTATTGATACTTTCTTCCAGCCATTCAACATTCAACGTTCCTTTCAGGTCAATCTCCAAAGGAATATTGTGATAAACGGGGCTTCCATTGTACAGGTAGTCCTTCTCGAATTTATCAATAAACCATAATCTTTCCTGGTGATAAGAGGTGCGTACCAGGACCGACTCTGCCTGGGAAGTATGATTGCCGGACACCGTCAATTCATCGAATACCTGCAGCCGCTCCTGTTCAGTGAGCAGCGGGATATTTTGCAGGGAATTCCTACTGTTCTGTGTAATCCTGGAAAGCAGGCTCAAAAAAACAGCCGTGATATTCTGAACAAAGTTGTAAGTGAACCTGCTATGATGATACCAGACATCCAGCTTCTGGTCCTCTTCTGCATGAAAAGAAAAATAAAGATCCAGTGAGCAGCCATTGACATCGATTGGTAAAGCAATCCCTTTCATGCCCAAACCTACACCTGATATGCGTTTGATAGCCGGACTACCCGCCAGGATTCTTTCCAGCGGATACCTGGCGTGCCGGAAATCACTGAATAAATTTTCCTTAACAGCGTTGACCAACGTGCTAAAATCGGTGTCGGGAGCAATGTCAATACCTACGGGTATGATGCCTTTTCCTGCATCCTGTTTCTCTTCTTCGGAATAAGTATGGGTGAACAGCAATACTTTGCTGGTTGATGAATATTTTTGTATCAGTACCGACAGCGCAGACAACAGCACAATATGCTTCGCTTTATCTGACGAGGCAATACCGTTCAGGTTCCCGCTGACATGCCGGGGTATTTCCACTGTATAAACCCCATAGGTATTCCCTGAAGGCAGCTGCTGATCGTCGGTTGCGCCATCGAAGTAGTTTTCAGCCCTGAAGTTCTTTAATCGCTGTTTCCAGTAATTCCTGGCAGATATATTTTTGTTGGACTCTAAAGCTTTAATATTTAGCATATAATTTTCAGACATGGCCAGATACATTTTAGGGTAAAGGACATTGCAGCCAGGATAAACTGCGGCAAAAAGAGAGGAAGTACGGGTTAAAAGTTGAAGGAGATATCATCCTCCATCAGGTCTATTGCCTGATCCGAGCTTTGAATGATAGTGGCAAGATCTTCATCCAGCCTGCCCACCACGTTCTCCAGCAATGCTTTGAACTGTTGGGCCAGCAATATTATATCGGGTCTTGTAAAATAGTCGGAAGAATATTCGAAACGGAAAGTAAATGACTGATCGCTGTCATATACATATAGTGTCAATGGATATTTGGAGCTGTTGTTTTCAAACGGGTATATAATAAACCCGTCTTGCTGCCGGTCCTTTCTGTCCTCAAAGTTCTGGAAAACGAAAGCCACATCAAAAAGGCTTTTAACAGGATTGGTCCTGTTATTATTCAGCTCTCTTACAATATCTCCCAGGTCGTATATCTGCCGGCTGTTGGCTTGCAGCATATAGTTATGTAATTCAGCGACTGCATCTTTAAACGGGGTATACGGATTTATCTGGTAGCGGACCGGCAACATCTTCACGAACATGCCCACCACATTTTCTGTTTCCTCCTGCATCCTGCCGGAAGCAGCCGTTCCCACAACGATGTCTTCCTGCCCGGAAAGCTGGGATAGAAACAAAAAATATACAGTAAAAAAGCCGGAGAATGCGGTTACATGTTGTTCTTTCAGAAAATCAGTAAACGGCTTTAAAAGGTGGTTATCAATTTTGAGCGTAACATTCCCTCCGTGATGAGATACCCCATCGATGATTTCTTTTGTTACCGGAAGCGTAAGCCTCGGTACACCGTCTTCAAATGTCTTCAGCCAAAACTCCCTGTGCGAAAGGTATTCTTCCGTAAGCCGGAATTTATGCTCCCACTCAGAATAGTCCTTATACTGTATTTCCAGTCCGGGTAGGTGCTTACCGTAATAGGTGTTCAAAAAGTCGTGGTGAAGAATTTTCTTTGAGATGCCATCACAGATGATGTGATGACAATCTATTACCAGTATTTTCCGGCCGCCTTCCTGGTGAATGAGTGTGCAGCGGAAAAGAGGGGCTTTATCCAGTTCAAATGGATGTATAAGTTTAGAAATAATATTATGGAGATCAGGAGCAGATGTGGTAATATGCTCCAGGGAGAAATCTACTTTATCATGAAGATGCTGATAGAGTTCCCCATCCCTGATGTGGAATTCGGTTCTCAGGCCTTCATGTCTTTTCACAAGTGCGTGCAGCGCCTGTTCAATTCTGTCCTGGTCGAATGATTGGGAAACATCCCAGGCCATAGGAAGATTATAGGACGTCACTTTTCTATCCAGCTGATAACTGGCATAAACACGCCGTTGGGCGGCAGAGGCATGATAGGCCGGCTTTACATCTGCTTTGGGTATAATAAATACATCATCCTTCATCATTGAACCAACAAGGGCTGCCTGTTTCTTTATCGTAAGATTTTCAAACAGCTCACTTAAAGAAACCCGGACACCAAACTCTTTGAAGAGCCTGGATGATAATCTCATTATGCTTAATGAATTCCCCCCGATGCGGTAAAAATTTTCATTAACAGATATCGATTTATCTGCTAAAATATCTTTCCATATCTCCAGTATTTTTTCTTCCAGTTCATTCTCCGGGACGGAAATTTCCCGGGCTACTATTTTACTTTGCAACGTCTGGTAGTCTACCTTTCCGTTGCGCAGCAACGGAAGCTCACTTATTTCTACAATGGATGCAGGCAGCATGGATGCGGGAATCAGCTCCTGCAAATGTTTCATGGCGGCGTCAGAGAGCTGTTGTGCATCTTCCTGAAAATTCTTCCTGGTGATATAGGCCACCAGTGCATCGTCAATATTTTCTCCTGCATGCTTTGTCACTACTGCCTCCTTTATAAAAGGGCTTTTCAGAAGCATATACTCAATCTCATCCAGTTCAATCCTGATTCCTCTTATTTTCACCTGGCGGTCTTCCCGGCCAATCAGGTCTACATTTCCATCAGGCATCCACCGTGCCCTGTCTCCTGTTTTATAGACGGCTGTTTCGTCTCCGGCAGCAGACCTGAAAGTCAGGAATTTCTGTGCAGTCAGCTCCGGATTATTCAGGTATCCTTTTGTGAGATAAGCAGAAGCAATGTACAGATCGCCCACTATGAGCGGATCGCAGGATTCCAGGTTCTCATCCAGGATCAACAGGGCTGCACCATCCATAGCAGTACCCACTGAAATCCTTGCAGCGTTTACATCTTCCGGCGTAATCCGGTAGCAGGATTTTATCATGGTGGCTTCTGTTGGACCATACAGATTCACCAGTTGGATGCGGGCGCCAAACACCTCATACCATCCCCGCAGTTCCAATGGGTTAATTCTTTCTCCCGACAGCAAACAATATTTCAGGTGCCGGAAAAGATCCGGTGATAATGCCGCTGAACTGATTATCCTGAACAAACTGGGTACGCAATGAATATACTGTATACCAGCATCATTTACCCAGGCAACCATTTGTTCCGGCAATGAAATGTCCTGTTTAGGAGGCGGAATGCAGATAGTACCACCCGTTAGCAGCGGCGCAAGAATATCCCGGAGATATGCATCGAAGTAGGGACTGATGAATTGACTGAACCTGCTGCCTGCGGTAACCTGGAACGCGCCCGTTTCCCACTGCAAAAATTGTATCAGGCTGCTGTTCCTGCCAACAATGCCTTTAGGTATCCCGGAAGAGCCGGAGGTAAAGTATACATACAGGCTGTCATTTTCCTGAAAAGCCGGGTAGTTCAATGGCTGCTCAATATTGTCCGCAGTGGATTCCAGCAGTTCCTCTGCAAGGATAACCCGGGCGGAACAATAATTGCCGGACGTGGCAGCGATGTTGTCTGTGGTGGAGGTGATCAGAAAAGCAGGTTGCAGCTCATCCAGGACGGCCTGCATTCTTTTCTGGGGAAGCGATGCGTCGATAGGAACATACACGCATCTGGCATTGAATATGCCTATCATGGCATAAATATTCAACAGCCTGTTGTCGGTTATTACCGCAACGATGGTGTCAGCCGGGCACGCCTGCTGTATAAAAAAACCGGAGATTTTATCAGAGATGGATAACAACCTGGAGTATGATATTTTCTCCTCGTCTACTTCAATCGCAATTTTGCCTGCATGGGCACGCAGACTTTTGTTTAATTCCGCTTGTAGAATCATGATAAAATTATTATGGGAAAACAGATTTACAAACTTTCAGCAACACAGTATGTTGCGTCTGTAAAGAGAAGTGTGTGCGACAGCTTCAGGCAGGTTGGCCTGGCATAGTCCCGGGTTAAAAAGTAATAAGGTTTCAGTTGAATATTCAGGCAAATATAGCTTCGCTAAAGGTTGTCACAAGTTACAGTTAACAACAAAACAAAAATGAGGGCTTCATGAAAATTATTTGCCTATCTTCTCACAATATAATTATTTACTTCAGGTTTTCGAAAATATTTTAATGCTTTTCTAATTTTTTTATATTCGCTTCCTGCTCAGCATGTTTCAGTAATAGCACTGCGATATCCCTGCGCCCGTTCTTCTGCGCACATTCAACAGGGGACTCTCCTTTACGGTTCACAGACGCCAGGCTGGCGCCGTTACGAAGCAGGGCATCAACGAAATTCACATGCCCTTTATCTACTGCGCGCATCAACAATGATTCGCCCTCAGCATCAGGTTGATCTATATCCACCCCTTTCTGCAGGAAGCGTTGCAGAAAAGATGACAACTCCGGAACACTAAACATATCAATGCCCTTTCCAATAGGAATGTCAAACCGGTGCCACCAGAAATTAACGCTGACGGACATATCAAGCGACAACACATTGTGCCACCAGCCTGTGGGTATATAAATAATGTCACCCGGCTCAACAATGCAATGATAAGGCTGCGCCTGTAAAAAAAGCGGAAATTGTTCTACATCTGCATCGTGCAGTTCCACTTCACTCATATGCCATTTACCCGGCAACTGACTGGGATACAATAACGGTGTATCTTCCGGGGAAAATAACACCATGTCTTTTCTTCCGCATACCTGGTAAAAGAAATTATGACTGTTATCATAGTGCAGTCCTGAATCGCAACCGGCCCCGCCCATCCATAAATTTACCTTATCCAGGATGTCTCCGTCCCGGATGAATGCAGGTATTTCAAGATCATCCATCAACATTGGGAAGAATCCCGGTATTGATAACTGCGCCAGGTAATAAGAGGTTCCCTTGCTGGCTGGCAAGGCGAATAAATCGGATACTTCATCGAAAGGGCCGCCGATCCACTTAACTTCCCTGATAGCATAGTTATAACTACCCTTCTCCGTATAGGCCACCCGCACCGTGGTTGATCCGATCTTTTCCTTCAGATAATCAACCGACCATTTACTGAAGCAGGTGGTACCTTCCAGGCCGCCTTTGATTACTACCGGCTTCCTGTTATAGTAGAATGTATTAAAATCTGCGTCAGATAAAGCGCTGACGGTGTCGATGTTTCCTGCGATATTCATAGCATTATATATTTTGATGGTGATGAACAGGCGATTCGATAGTCCACTTAAAGCCGGACTGACACTAAAAATATAAATCATGCAAAATACCAAATGAGATGACGGTCATTAACAAATCATCTTCAAATGGCGCATTGATATAAAAACCTGGTTGTTTGTAAATATCGACAAGCCGCTGCACTTCTGCCGGATCAAAAACGCCTTGTCTCTTAATTGTTTCAAAAGACAACAATTCATTGATATACGCGATATTCCGTTGTATCAGGTAGGGACTTCCGGGCGCCACAAAACCAAACTTCTCCCGGTCCACCACCTTTTGCGGAACAAACCGTTCCGCCATTTTCTTCAGTATATATTTTTCCGTGTAATCCTTTAATTTCAATTGAGCGGGTATCCTGGTAGAAAACTCCACCAGGTCTTTGTCCAGGAACGGATATCTTACTTCCACTGAATTCGCGAGCGCCATCCTGTCTCCGTGATCTGAGATCAGATGATCCACCAGCCGCAGTTTATAATCTATGTAGGCCCTTTTATGCAGCACATCCCTGTTCCTGATCCGGTCTGTATTCACAACAGGATGCTGAAGGCAGTCAATGTCGTCAAAAATGGCCCTGAGTTCTTCGGAATATAATTGTTTCTTTACCTTGTTAAACTGGAGAAAATCACGCTCGTAAAAAAAACTGCTGTCATTCCAGACATGATGCCGCAGGCGCTCTTCCGCCATCGTAGCCGGGCTTCCGCCGCCGTTCTCATGCCTCATTTTATCAAAACGGTAACCCACGTAGCCGGCAAACAATTCATCCGAGCCCTCACCGGATAATATGACCTTGACCCCTGCCCCACCCGCAGCCTCAGATAAGGAAAGCGAAGCTGTATTATAGGTTTCCTTTACAGGACATTCACAATGATACACTGCATGTTTCAGGCGCAGGCTTATGTCATCATAAAAAAAAGTCTTCTGGCTCAGCCGGGCATTGGCACGATCCGCTACCAACCGCTGGTACATTGACTCTGACAATCCGGATTCCACGAAATCTATTGAAAACGCATCTATGTGCATAGCAGGCTGCAGGTGTCGCATCTTCATCAGGATCATGGAAGAATCCAATCCCCCGCTGAGATAGAGCCCAACAGGAACATCAGAGCGCAAACGCAATTTTAAGGAAGCCTCAAACAGCGACTCCAGCTGGTCAATATACCATGCTTCATGCTGAACCGGGATGTCTGCATGCTGTTCAGGATAAACAAGGTCCCAGTATTCGTGTTTTGTCAAACTTCCGCTGGCACTGATTTCCAGGTAGTGTCCGTTCTCCAGGCTGTAAATATCCCGGAACATAGTTCTGGGGCTGATTAATCCCGCAAACGTCAATACCTGGTCAAGCCCTACAAAATCCACCTGGCGGGGAGCATCCGGATGTTTTAAAATGGCTTTTATCTCCGATCCGAAAATGAAACTGTCACCCGTTTTTGTATAAAAGAAGGGAATAATACCCATATGATCCCTGGCACAGAACAGCGAGCCGGACTTCTTGTCATAAAGTGCAAAAGCAAACTGTCCATTGAGCATATTCAGAAATCCCATGCCGTATTCCTCATACAAATGAACGATCACCTCCACATCGGAACCAGTGGCAAAGCGGTGTCCTTTCCCGATCAATTCCTTCCTGATTTCAATGTAATTGAATATCTCCCCATTGCATATAAGTACAACAGAGTTGTCCTCATTGTGAATGGGCTGCATCCCGTTTTCCAATCCGATAATACTTAACCGGCTAAATCCAAAGGCAAGGTTTCCGGACACCAGCGTGTCCTGTGCATCCGGCCCCCTGTGGATCAACTGCGCATTCATGTGCTGAACAATGGCCTGATCATTTCCGGAAGCCGGGCGTTTAAAATTTATAAATCCGCAGATACCACACATTTGCTAAAGAATTAAATTTTGTGAGTTATATAGAAATGGCAACAGGTACGTTCAGGGTTTTTTCATATTTATATCCAGGATACGACCATGGGGATTATTGAGCACATTCACCAGGATGTTCTGGTAGTACCGCATAAATATTTGAATAGTGGCATGTTCATACAACTCACTGCTGTATACAAATGCAATGCGAATGCCTTCTCCTTTACCCGGGTATACTTCCGCTTTGAGTTCGTACTGGGTTAGTTTCCGTTCCTTTCTCGTGTCTATTGTAGTGAATGTCAGCTGATCCAGCTCCACTTCATTGTCAAGAAAGTTTGCATAGGAAAAATGAATATGAATAAGCTTTTCATGTTTATCTCTTTTTATCAGCGACAACATCTCATCAAATTGAAAATCCTGGTTATCAAATGCATCTAAAACGCAATCTTTCACTGCTGCCAGAAACCCGTCATAGGGCAGTTCCCTTTCTACCTGCACTCGCAGCGGCAGCTCATTTACAAATGTGCCGACTATATCGCGGAACTCAGGCCTGTTCCTGCCGATGGTATCAGACCCGACTATGATATCGGTATTACCCGACACCCTGGCTAACAGGATATAATACACGGAGAGCAGGAACATAAATTCCGATACGTTTGCACTGGCGGTAAATTCCCTGATCCGGGCATAAAGTTCGCGATCAATTACCAGCTCGCTGCTGGCGGCGGTGTAAACAGTCCCTTTATCCCTGTTCATCATCACCGGCAGGTCGGGAGCACGCAGCTCGCCAGACAACTGCCTCCTCCAGAATTCCCTTTGAGCAGTATATGCACCACTATCAGCGTGCTGCCATACTGCATAGTCGATATACCTGTAGGGAAGCTGTTTCAGTTCTTCACCCTTATACGCCAACTTAAATTCATTCATCAAAATGTTAAGCGAAATGCCATCACACACAATATGATGTATGTCAATCAACAAAATATTCCCGAGTCTTTCGTCCTGTAACAGACCTACTCTTAGCAGCGGAGGGATGGACAAATCATGTGGTTTCACAAAATCAGCCAACGCGGCGGCTGCATCGTTATATTTCCCGGCGTCCAGCCTGGAAATCCTGAACGTTACCGCTTCTTCCACTTGTTGAACCACTGTATCACCTGCAATAAACAAACAGGTTCTCAATGCCTCATGTCGCCGGATCAGGTATTCAAATGTCTGCTGTAAGTTGTCAGGATCTACTTCCCCTTCCAGCTTGTAGGCACTGTTGATGTTATAAGCGAGGTTGTCTCTTTGGGACACCTGTTCATAATACAGCCGGCGCTGCGCCGCAGAAGCCGGGTAAAAAGGTGCTTCACTGGCTCTTATAAAAGCAGGCAGGAGATTTTTATGATGGTTCTCCATAAGACCGGTAAGCGCTCTTACGGTAGGATGTTCGAAAATATCCCTTAAAGTAACTACCGAAGAAAATGTACTGTTAATGGCGTTAATCAGGCGATGAGCGATAATAGAGTGTCCGCCGATAGCGAAGAAGTTGTCTTCCACCCCAACATTATTTTTCTCCAGGTGCAAAACATCCGCCCAAACTGCGATCATTTTTTCTTCCATTGCATTCGCGGGCGGCGTATAACTTTCTGATGGCAGGAATTCAGGATCCGGCAAAGCCTTCCTGTCCAGTTTGCCGCTGGCTGTCAGCGGCATCTGTTCCAGCTGTACGAAAGCCCCCGGAATCATATAACCGGGTAACTGTCCTTTCAAAAAGTCTCTTAACTGGTTTTCATTGATCTGATCTCCCGCAGTATAATAAGCTACCAGGATTTTGTCGTTTCCTCTTTCTTTTACGGTCACCGCTACCTCTTTCAATATACCCGGCAAAAGCAGTTGATTTTCTATTTCCCCGGGTTCTATCCTGATCCCCCTAACCTTTACCTGGTTATCGATCCTGCACAAAAACTCCACATTACCATCGGGCGTCCATCTTGCAAGGTCTCCTGTTTTGTAAATTCTTTCCCCTTTTATAACAGGGTGCTGTATAAATTTTGAATCTGTCAACTCCGGATTATTCAGGTATCCCCTGGCCAGTCCAGCACCCGCTATGTGCAGTTCACCGGCAACTCCTACCGGTACAGGTTTACCATTTGCACTGAGTATATATAGCCTGGTGTTATCAATGGGCTTACCTATCGGCACGGGCTTCGAGGTTTCCTCCATCGTGCAGTTGTAGTGCGTAACGTCTACCGTTGCTTCTGTAGGACCATATAAATTAATCAGCGAGCTGCCACAATTCCTGAATAAAGATTCCCGGAACATGGCAACATGTTCAGCCTTCAACTCCTCCCCACTTGAAAATACCTGTTTCAGCGTATGCAGGCGGGTAAAATCGAATGAGGCATCCAGCACCGGGAGAAAGGCACTCAACATAGATGGAACAAAGTGTATGGTTGTCACGCTATTTTCGGATATGGCGGCAACTATTTTCGCGGGGTCCTTTTCTGCTCCCGGTTCCAGCAGGCAAAGCGAAGCACCGGTAAATGCCCACCAGAAGAGTTCCCAAACGGAAACATCAAATACCAGCGGCGTTTTCTGTAGCAGCACACTCTCTTCCCGCAGCGGGTATTCCTTTTGCATCCAATATAGGCGGTTGATAACCGAATGATGTTCAATCATCACCCCTTTGGGTTTTCCGGTGGAACCGGATGTAAATATAATATAGGCAAGATCCTGACCTGATACCCCCGCATTTTCAAATCCGGCCGGCTGTGAAAGTATTTCAGGAATCACCCTGTTCAGATCCAGCAACTGGTAATCATTGCTGCATTGCATGTCGCCGGAAGGATTCCGAGCCAATACTATGCGAATACCTGCGTCCTGTAAAACAGACTTTACCCTTTGCGCAGGATGACCGGGATCAACCGGTACATACACCCCACCGGCTTTAAGGATACCAAATACAGCCGGTATCAGCCACTCATTGCGATCCATCATTACTCCAACCAGCTCTCCTCTCTTCAGGCCTTTTACTTCACTCAGGTAACGGGCTGTTTTGTCAACCCTTTCCTGGAGTTCCAGGTAAGTATTGCTCCCGTTATGAAAACGAAGCGCAATATTATCCGGCGTCTTTTTCACCTGCTCATCAAATACCGCGGTAATGGTTTTATTGGGGTAGGCTGTGGTAGTATCATTAAACCGGTGAAGCAGCAGCTGCTGCTCATCGGGGGGAACCATTTCAATATTTGCCAGGCTGATGTTGACATTATTGACTACCTCATTGATTATCTGCTGAAAATAGCCTGCCCATCTTTCAATCGTCTGCCTTTCAAATAAATCCGCCGCATACTCAAACTCAAAAGTAAATACAGACTGGTGTTCTGTCACTAACAGAGAGAGGTCGAATTTGGAAATTTCCTTTGTTGCTTTCAGCCTCGACAATTTCATCCCCGGCAGTGAAAACTCCTGTTGTTCAAAGTTCTGCACTGCCATAAAAACATCAAACAGGGGATTACGGCCGCTGCTTCTATCTATCTCCAGGTCTCTTACCAGCATTTCATAATCCCAGTCCTGGTGATCGAAAGCCTCAATTGCAGTTGATTTTATCTCCTGCAGGAAGTCCCGGAAAGAGCGATCCGCACGGGGAAAGTTTCTCAAGGCAATTGTATTGACAAAGGGGCCTATTGTTCTTTCCACGTCTTCATGAAACCTACCGGAAGTTGGGGTACCCACTACGATATCTTCCTGGTTCGTCAGTTTACTGAGCAGGATATTATACACAGCCAGTAACAGCATGAATATAGTAGTACGCTCCTCCCTGGCCATACTCCTCAGCCTGGCCGACTGAAGTTCAGCTAGCTGAAAAATAACTGCGCTTCCTTTATAGGTCTTATGAAGCGGTCTTGAAAAATTGTATGGCAGATCGATCACCGGGGGAACAGGCGAAAATTTGTTCATCCAGAATGCCCGCTGCTGCTGTATTTGCGCTTCCTTTATCTTATCCTGCTGCCATTCCGCATAATCTTTATACTGCAATCTTACCCCGGGCAGCGGCTGATCATTATACAGGGAAAGGAATTCCTGCATAAGCACACTGTTGGATATTCCATCGGAAATGATGTGATGAATATCTACAATCAGTATTTTTTCCACGTCAGATTCAAAAAGCCCCACCCTGATAAGAGGAGCGTGCTTCAGGTCGAAGGGCCGGATAAATCCCTGTACCTTTGCTTGCATATCGTTGTGCTCCTGCTTATAGCGTTCGATGGAAAAAGCGGGTGCTGCCAGCACGCTTTGCACTATTTCTCCATCCACCACTTCAAATTGTGTCCGTAAAGCTTCATGCCTGCCGATCAGCTGCCTGAAGCTATTCTCCAGCTTCAGCACATCTAATGCACCTATAATCCTTACGCCCTGCGGCATATTATAAGCGAGAGACGTCCTGTTCATTTCATGGAGAAAATAAAGCCGCTTCTGAACAGCCGACAACCGGTAACTGCCGGTGCCGGACGTTATGCGAACAGGAGGGGCCAGCTCACTTGGACTTACTGAACTGAAAAAGTCAAGTATCTCCGGTTTCCGGCGCCTGATAGATGCAATAATTTCCTGTGTAAGGGCCGCCTTATCGCCGCGAACTTTTACATCGTTATCAGCAACAGAAATTACAATGTTATTCTCTTTTCTTAACCGGGTGATGTACTCATCTATTCTCATAACGATATTTCAATTACGTCATCATCGCCTTCGAACGCATGTTCAGCCGGCAGTATGGTGGCAATATAAGATGCAAGCTCTGCTATGGTCTGTCTTACAAAAACTTCTTTTAGCGTAATCCGTACTCCAAAAGTTTTATTCAACCTGTTTAACATGGTAATTGCTTTCAATGAATGTCCTCCAAGCTCAAAAAAGCTTGTTCTTACCCCTATCTGTTGCTCATCCAGTTTCAGCACTTCTGCCCAGATGATGACCAGTGCTCTTTCCAGGTCATCTGCAGGCGCTGCAAAATCCATTGTTTGTTGTATTTCCGGAGGAGGCAGTGCATTGCGGTCCACCTTTCCGTTGGAAGACAGGGGCAACTGATCCAGTTGAACCAGGTACGTTGGGAGCATATATCCCGGCAATAGGGTGCTTAAATATTTTCTCAGGTCTGATTTATCCGTTTCCTGTCCGGCAACATAATACGCACATAAAAAAGGCGCTGCACCATTGTCGCTTCTCACCATAACCACTGCATCCGTTATGCCATCATACCGGAGCATATTATGTTTCAGGTCATCCGGCTCAATACGTATACCGCGTATTTTAATCTGTTGGTCTGTACGACCCAGAATTTCAAGTTTGCCATCTTCATGCAGGCGGCCAATATCCCCTGTTCTGTATATCAGGTCATTGTTGTTTACAGCAAACGGATTCTGTATAAACAGGGCATTGTATATCCCGGCATCCACGAGGTAGCCGGCGGTTCTATATGGTGTACGTATATATACTTCTCCCCTTACTTTCTCCGGACAAGCGTTCAATGTATCGTCCAATACCATGAACTGGGCTCCCGGCATAGCTGTTACAGGTATGAAGGACGCGAGGTGGTCTGCCGGTTTGATGAAATAAAATCCTTTTACCAATGTTGTTTCTGTAGCACCATAGAGATTAACCAGCTGAATACTGTCTCCGAACCTGGCATACCAGTCACTCAACTCATAAGGCAAAATCTTTTCGCCAGCCAGCAATATCCATTTCAGCCGGTGGAAAACCGGTCCGGACAGATCGCCTGTTCTGATCAGTTTAAAAAGACTGGGGACACAATGAATCAGGTTTATCCGCTCCCGCTCTATCCAGGCAATGAGGCTATCTCCGTCGGCAAAGATGTCTTCATCCGGGATACAAAGCGTACCGCCGGCACAAAGTGCCACGAAAATATCTCTCATAGATGCATCGAATCCCGGGCTGGTAAACTGACTGATCCTGCAGGACTGCTCTACTTTCAATGTACTGATTTCCCAACCGATGAAATGCGAAAGGCTTCCGTTCCTGCCCGCCACTCCTTTAGGGGTGCCGGTTGTGCCGGAGGTAAAGTAAGCATATATAATATCCTCTGTTGTATAATCGTTTGCCCGCTCAAACAGTGAAGAAGCACGCTCAGCTTCCTCTCCGGTAACAGATAGCCATTCAGACCGGCCGGCAAAAGATAACTGCGCTACCACCGCTGATTCCTGATCAGTGAGGATCAATTTCATTTGCACACTGTTCACCATTGCAGCCAGCCGATGATCCGGCAAAGCCGGGTCCAGTGGTACAAATGCCAGCCTGGCTTTTAAGAGTGCTACCATCGAACATACCTGCAGGTATTTGTTTCTGCAAAAAACACCCACAAATGAACCGGGCGCTAACCTCAACGATGAAATAGTATTGGCGATTCTGTTGATGGTTGATTCCATTTCCGCATAGGAATGCGTAATGCCTTTATATACTACCGCATCGTTCAGGGCATGTTGACGGAATGATGTGTGGAGTCGTTCCTGTATGGTCATCCTGCCATGCGCTACTTCAATGTCAGCTGAAAACGTTGCTTTCATCGTGGCATCAGCCGCCTCATCGAACACACTGATACTGCTCAAAGCGGACAACGGACGGGTGGCGATACTGTGAATAATATGCTTCATCCCACTGAGCACCTGGTCAATAGTAGCCTGATCGTACCTGCGCTGATTAAAATCGAGTTGTATGGTAAAGTCATTTTGCGGCAGTATGCGTACAATAAGGTCATAATTGGTTTTGACATTATAAGCCGCAGAGATGATATCAAAGCCTTTCCCGTCCTTCTCTGCAGCTGACATATCTTCCAGCTGCCTGGCAACAGGGTAGTTCTCAAATACCATGATATGATCTATCAGTTTCCTGCCCAACTTACTGAAAGACTGAAGCTCTGATAAAGAATGGTAGTGATACTGCTCGCTCCGGAGGTCATCCTCCTGCGCTACCTTCAGCAATTCGCTCAAACTGCAGTCCTGGTCTAATTTAAGCCTGACAGGGACTGTATTAATAAATAATCCAACCATGGTTTCCACCCCTTCAATCTCCGCAGGGCGGCCTGAAACCACCGCGCCATAAACAACATCTTTCACATTGTTAAAGCGGGCAAGCAGGATACCCCATGCCACTCTTATAATGGTATTAATTGTTACGCCATATCCGGCTGAAACCTTTGCCAGTGATGCGACTACTTCCTGTGTCAGCTTTAACTCACTGATCAGGTGACTGCCCTGCACCACTTCACCGGCCGGAATTTCTTTTTCAGGTAAACGTGCCAGCAGATCGTATCCTTCCAGGTAAGTTTTCCAGTAGTGTGCGGATTCGTTCCTATCCCTGCTCTCCAGCCAGTCTATATACCGGGAATACGGTTTAACAGCAGCATTGATAAGGGATTCATTCAATTGCAGCTTCGTATAAATTTCGTTGAAGTCTTTTACGATAATACCAATACACCAGCCATCCATCAGTATATGATGGTGACTCCATATCAATTCATACTTCCTGTAACCAGTTTGGAGTACGGTCAATCGCATCAGCATATCTTTCTGCAACAGGAAAGGTTTCAACCTGTCGTGGTTCCGGTAGGCTTCCAGTACCTGCTCCCTGCCCGATTCCAGGCATTCATCCCGCACGTCGTGATAATGGAAGTCTATCTTCCTTTCTTTTAGTACAACCTGTAACGGGCGATGATACCGGTCATGTAAAAACTGTGTCCGTAGCACGGCGTAACGTGCTACCAGCACATTCATGGCCGATTCAACCGCGGCAATATCCAGCTCCCCTTCAATATGAATGACGGTTTGACCATGATAATCTTCTGCACCAGGATTTAATAACGAGTGAAACAGAATTCCTTCCTGCGTGGGAGACAGCGGATAAATATCTTCCACCTCCTGCTGTTTCTGTAATTCATCCAGCAGATCCACCGGGATGCCCTTGCAGGTAAGATCGGAAGGACACAGTAATAGCCTTTGTCCGGAGCCGCAGTAATCAATTACCTCACCTAAGCATTCCCTGTACACATTCATGAACGAGCTGATTGTATCCGGACGGTACTGTGATGTGCTATAGTTCAGCTGTACCTGTAGCTGGCCGGAGCTGATCATTGCAACAATATCCCAATCATACAATCGCACATCTTCCGGCGAGATCGTTTCGCCATGAGGATCCGGAGAGATCTTATAAGATCTGCCCGCAGTATCACTATCGAACTGGCCCAGGTAGTTAAACGTAATTCCGGCGCCTTGCTCCTGCCCTTCCGGACCTGACCTGCGCTGCTGCATGAGCAGGTAGTCCATTCCTCCGTTCGGGACATTTCTGAGTATTTCCCGGATATCGCGGATGAGTACACCCAGGTCATCGCTGTCGCTGGTTAGTACTACAGGATAAATACTCGTAAACCAGCCTATAGTGCGGCTCACATTCACCGTACCACCAATATCCGAGCGTCCATGACCTTCCATGTCAATGCGTAGTACCGGCGCCGCATACTGCCTGCGTATACTCAGGTAAAGGGCGGCTAACAGTATATCATTCACCTGCATATGTTGCACATGGTGTATCAGCTTCCTGGTAACGTTACTGTCTAAGGCAAAAACCTCACGACGCATGAAGGCCTGTATTCCCCGGGCACCTGGATAATCTTTAGGTAAACGGAAGACAGGTTGTTCATCAATCCGGAACCAATGCATACAGGCTGACCGGAAGGCATCACTTTCCGCGTACGACAACAAAGCAGCAGACCATCGCTGGAAGGCATCTGTCTTCAACGGTAGTGATAGTGTCTCCCCCTGTACAGCCTGACGATACAATGTTTCGATATCCTCAAACAGTATCCGCCAGGAAACACCATCGATGACCAGGTGATGAATAATCAACACCAGGCGGCTGCCGTCCGGTACATGAAACAGCCCAAGCTTTAACAACGGGCCCGTGGCAAGGTTGATACCTGATTGAAGGGCATTACAATGTGATATGAAATCGGCCTGCCAGTCATCTTTCTTATACAGGTCAACCACCTCCAGTGATACCGGCATACCAGTTCCCTGGTTGCGCTGAACCACTGTACCTTCCTGTTCTTCAAACACCATACGCAATGCATCATGATGATCCGTCAGCTTCCTGAATATTTTAAGCACCCGGTCTGCGGCCAGCTGCTCCGGGAAGTGAAGCACCACCGACTGGTTAAAGTGATGCTTTTGTTCCAGCGGACCATCAAAGAACCATTGCTGGATTGGCGTCAGCCCAACCTCCCCCGATACCGCTGCCTGAGAAGAGATAGCGGACAAACGTCTCAGTTTTAACGACAACTCACGGATAGTCTGACTGCCGAAGATATCCCTGATTGTTGTTTCATATCCTGCGGAACGAAGACGCGAGGTTATTTGTATAGATTTGATAGAATCGCCACCCAAAGAAAAGAAGTTGTCGGTAACGCTTACCTGTGCGATGCCCAGTACACTTAACCATATTTCTGACAGCAGTTTCTCTTCCGGCGTAACGGCTGGTAAAAACGCTCCTGATGATGACACTTCAGGATCAGGCAAACCACGCCTGTTTATTTTTCCGTTCGGAGTTAAAGGCATGGATTCCAGTTGCACAAACAAGGCAGGAATCATATAATCCGGCAGCTGTTGCTGCAGGAAAGCACGCAATGAAGCTGCCGCAACAGGTGAAGCCGATACGTAATACGCAACCAGGGATTTTGTTCCATTCAATTCCCTGATAATCACCGCCGCTGCCTGAACCTGTTCGTGTTCCAGCAGGCGGTTCTCGATTTCACCCAATTCTATTCTGAACCCACGCAACTTTATCTGGTTGTCTATTCTGCCCAGGAACTCGATATTACCATCAGGCAGCCATACGCCAAAATCGCCTGTTCTGTACATTAATCCCGACCCGATGATAGTATCAGGTAAAAATTTCGTGTTGGTCAGATCGTTATTATTCAGGTATCCTTTTGACACACCGATACCTGCAATACAAATCTCTCCTTTTACGCCAGGCGGTTGCAGCTGTTGACGACTATCCAGTATGTATAACAGGGTATTGTCTACCGGCTTTCCAATCGGTATAATGTGATTCTTCTGTACATCATAATCTTCCACTACATAGTAGGACACTACATCCGTACATTCGGTAGGGCCGTAGGAGTTCATGACCTTTGCCTGGAAGTGGCCGGATTTTATCCAGCCGGCAAAAGCACCCATATTGATATTCTCTCCTCCTAATACAACATATCTGATGTGTTTAAGGCGATCATATTTATTGGGAGCACATTCTTCCAGTAAAGGATAAAAGGCTGCAGGCGCACAGTTGACCACGGTTACTTTTTCAGCCGCTATTGTAGCTGACATTTTAAGATAATCATGCTGTATCTCCTCTGCCAGAGTCAACCTTGCTCCCGTTACTAATGGTGCGAAAAAGTTCTTCTGTGCGAGGTCAAAGGCGATAGGGGCGATCAGCAGGAAGTTATCCAATGTGGTTGTATCCAGCGCCCTGACATACCAGTTCACCAGGTTCAGGAACGAAATATTTTTAATGGCGGCACCTTTCGGGTTTCCGGTAGATCCCGAAGTATAGATCACGTAAAACAGGTCGCCGGCAGAAGCCCGCGGGAAAGTCCCGGTCACGGGAACATCCTTTATGCTTTGTTCCAGTGCATCATACCGCAAAATATTTGTATCAGTTATGCTATATACACCTTCTTCCGGAATATCAGTGATCAGTACTTTCATTCCGCTATCCCTGGCCATAAACCTGATCCTTTCAACAGGCGTTTTGGGATCAATCGGAAGATAGCAGGCGCCCGACCGTAAAATTCCCATGATAGTAAACACCAGGCGTTCTGATTTTTGCATCAGTACCCCTACCACGTGATTTACGCCAATACCATGCTCTTTATTCAGGCACAGTCCGATCCGGCGGGCTTTGTGCATTAATTCAAGGTATGTCACGGCTATGTTACCAGATGTGACTGCAATATTATCCGGCGTTTTTGCTACCTGTTTTTCGAACAGTGAAATAATATTTTCTTCCTGGTCGATGTCAATAGCGGAATCATTGAACTCAACCAGCAGCTGGTCTATTTCTGTTTGATTCATCAGGTTGCCTGTAATTACCAGTGCCTGAGGGGACATTACAATATTATTCAGTGCGCTTTCAAAATATTGAATAAACCGTTGAATAAAAGTTTGTTTGAATTTCTGTGTCGAGTAGTTTATGCTGATTTCAAAATTCCCATTCCTGGTACTGATGTTAAAATCGAGATCGGTATTTGTAACTGCATAAGATTTGATATCCAGGTCGGCGGATATCGCTGCGGGAACATTCCTGTCAGTCTCGTATAAGGCCTCATTGTAAATATGGAAATCCACGTAATTGAAGATCGAATCAAATAGCGGGTTTTCGTTAAATCCTGCGCGGTCAATGAGCTTAAGTATGTCAAATAATGACAACTGCTGATACCTGCCAACATCAATCATCTTTTTATCGACCAGCTGCAGCAATCCGTTCCAGGAAAGCTCATTGGGGAACCTGAATCTGTAAGGCACGGTATTCAGGAAGCAGCCCAGTACCTGGTCCCCGCCTTCTTCCGCGGGCCGGTTGCTGGATACCAGTCCTACAATTACCTCGTCGTTATAAGTAAACATCTTCAGGACGGCCAGGTAAGCCGACACCAGGATTGTTTTTATACCAATCCCTTTATCCCTGGAAAAGGAGGTCAGTCTTTCATATAGCTCGCCTGAAAGCCGTTGCTGTTCTTGTCCTACACTGTGCCGTTTTACATGCCCTGTATCCGCCAGTTCCTGTTTGGCGACGTCATGCAATTCCTCCTGCCAGTACTGGGATATTGCCTTATTACGTTTGGCAAGCAGTTCCTGTATCACATAATGTTTATAGGAAACGTTGATGGCTGCCGGGCGGAATGAGCGATCCGCCAATAATTTCAGATAAGTATTATTAAGTTCCGTCATGAATGAGGCAACACTCCATCCATCCATAATCGAATGGTGACATACCCATACCAGGAAGTAATTTTCGGGAGACAATCTGAAAATATTCATTCTCCAGAGAGGAGGTTGTTCATAATTGAAGGGCGCCTGCCTGTCGGATGCCATAAATTCAATTACAGTGGATTGCTGCTCATTTTTCTCCAGGTGTGAAATATCAGAGAAACGGATAGCTGCATCAATGTGTTTGTACACAACATGCAACGGCACTTCATCATCACTCATATTGAAGGCAGTCCGGAGCACCCCATGCTTTTCGACCATCAACTGCAAGGCATGCTGAAACAAATCTGCGTTGAATGAGATATAGCGAACATTGAATGTACTCTGATCATGATACAAAGCGCCTTCACTGGCAGAAAGAGAATGATAGATCATTCCTTTTTCGATATCACTCATCGGGAAAACTTCCGCTACATTTTCACGGTCCATAAACCTGGCATTCAGCTCATCCAGCTCCTGCATCACCTGGCTGGCAGCAGCAACGGCAAGCGGCTCCTGCTGCTTTGTTTCCAATCGTTTAGCCAACAGGGAGATAGTAGGACACTCAAATATGTCAATTAACCCGATACCCGTAGCGGCTCGTTTCCTGATGGCAGGCAGCAGCCTTATTGCCTTGATGGAATCGCCTCCTATAGCAAAGAAATTATCTGTTAAAGAGATGGCACGCGTACCAAGTACTTCTTCCCACGCATCCAGCATTATCTTCTCACTTTCTGTTTCAGGCGCAATACCGGCATCCTGTTTTCCAGCCCCCGGCACGGGTAACGCTGCTTTGTCAAGCTTTCCGTTTGAGGTTAGCGGGAAGTGATCCAGGTAGATAAAATAAGAAGGGACCATGTAGTCCGGTATTTTCTCCAACAGGTAAGTGTGCAATGCGGTACTGCTTATTTCTTCCTCCGCGGTATAATAGGCCACCAGGTATTTGTCGTCTTCTTTTTCACGGGCTTCCACCACCACTTCACCAATACGGCTGTTACC
>NZ_JBFUPS010000019.1:0-36226 GCF_041360695.1 Chitinophaga sp. RCC_12 | reverse complement strand
TTTAAAATCAAAAATGTTCAAATCAGCGTAATCAGTGTAATAAGTTTAATCCTGAGTAAGACAACCTCCGCTCCGCTCGCAAAAAAAGAGCCGGTTAAAAAGCTGTAGAACTTTTTAACCGGCCCATATTGTAATTGAAGAAACGTTAAGTTTATTACCCTTTCTTAAGCGGCAGAATAATCTGCAGTTTCTGAAAGTTCATGTTTCCAGGAAGTTGTGACTGCACCTGGACGTTGGTTGGAACTACATAAGTGACATTACCTTTCGTATAGGTCATTACCGCTTTCAGGTTAATGACATTATTATAGTTATTGGTAGTAGTAAACTTAAAGTCTGAGTTGAAGGTACCCGAAAAGCGGTAGCCAGCATCAAGGCTCAGATTGGTTTTAGGCATAGCTGTATTCAGCACAAAATGTTGGCTGTCAGCTGTCTTTTTCACTTTGTCTTTATTATTATCGGTGGGCAAAAAGCTATTATTTGCCGCCGCATTGAGAGCAAAAAACGCTAATGCGCCCGCTAACAAGCAAGACAATGAAAAGGTGCGTGATATGTATGTTTTCGCTTTCATTGTAACACAAATGTACAAACTTTTTGATATATTATATAACATATTCTTAACGCAAGATACGAAGAAATCACAAAGAATTGTTAAAAATTTTTTAGCACATTGATTTCACCCCATATTTGGGCATAGATAAAAGTACTATATTTACAGTAATGAGTAAAGACTTTTCATTTTTAAACGAGGATTTTGATGATCTGAGAGACTTGTTGCAGCAGTTTGAAAACCTCAGGGCTGGTAAGTCTCATTCTTTTTTGGACGAAGATTCATTTGAGCAGATCATAGACTATTATGACGAGCATGACGAAATGCCGATCGCATTGCAGGCCGCAGAAATAGCCATCGAACAATTCCCCTATTCCTCCACTTTACTTCTCAAAAAGGCCAACTTACTGATAGAAACCAAAAAATATAAGGAAGCATTGGACTTGCTGGAGAAAGCAGAAGTGCTGGACCGCACTGATATCAATCTTTATATACTGCAAACAGACGTTTACCTGGCGCTGAACCAGCACCAGAAGGCAGCTGCTGTGCTGGAAGAACAGATTGAACAGTTTTCAGGGGAAGACAGAACAGAATTATTGCTGGAACTGGCCGACGTATACGACGATTGGGAGGAGTTTGAGAAAGTGTTTGATTGCCTGAAACTGGCGCTGGAATATGATCCCACCAGTGAAGAAGCATTACATAAAATCTGTTTCTGGACAGAATTTACCGGCCGCAATGAAGAGAGCATCCGCCTGCATAGCGCCATTATCGACGAACATCCCTATAACCAGCTGGCCTGGTTTAATCTGGGCACAGCATTCCAGGGACTTAAATTATACGAAAAAGCGATAGACGCATACCAATATGCGGTGGCCATAGATGAGAAATTCGATTATGCCTACCGTAATATGGGCGATGCCTATATCCGGATGCGCAAGTATGCCGAAGCCATAGAAGTGCTCCAGAAACACCTGGAAATCGCCAAGCCGGAGGATGTCATCTATGAAGCTATTGGTCATTGTTACGAAAGACAACGGAAGTTTACCCAGGCACGTTACTACTACCGTAAAGCTTCGCATCTGAGTCCCAGCGATGATAAGCTGTACTACAAGATTGCGGTGGCCTATATGATGGAAGCCAACTGGGAAAATGCCGTTAAATCGTTAATGAGCGCACTGAAAATAAATAAAACCAACGCAGAGTACAATATGAGCCTGGGTGAATGCTACCTGGAGCTCGGAAAGAACAAGGATGCACTGGTACATTTTATGAATGCCGTACGTACCAGGCCCAAAAGCGCCGTTACCTGGCAGGAACTGTTAAAGGGACTGTATGTATCCGGATTCCTTGATGAAGCCCTTGTGCAATTGGCCATAGCAGAGGAAAAGGCGGGCCGCAAACCTATCTTTATCTATTACCGGGCCGCTATCCTGATAGCCATGGGTAAAACAAAAGAAGGGTTACTGCACCTGGAAACAGCCCTGCAACAGGCCCCAAAGATTGTTAAAAAGCTCGTAGAGCTCGACCCTGCTGTGTTACAGCATGTGAGTGTGGTAGATCTGATCGCCCAATATCGCCGCAAACGTTAACCAGTGTTATTTACTTTAATAAAATAAAGTATACTTCTTATTTTTGCGCCGGCTTTTAATTGTCATGGACAAAAGTCAATAGTATTTCCGGTTACTAAAATTGCATCTACGCTATCCCGAAGTGCCTGGCGAAAATTAGCATGTGTTTTACTGACCAATAAGAAGATAAAAATATTTCAAATGAATTTTAATCTGACACAAATCCCGGAAAGGACAAAGAAGCCCCGCACACATGGACTCACTATGGTAATGGACAAAGGGCTGAGTTTGGAAGAAGCACGAAATTTTTTATCCGCAGCAGGTCCTCATATTGATATCCTGAAACTGGGTTTTGGCACTGCTTACGTTACGCCCAACCTGCGCGCAAAAATTGAACTTTACCAGTCGGCAAACATCCCCGTATACTTTGGCGGAACCCTGTTCGAAGCCTTTGTAATCCGCAACCAGTTTGAAGAATACATCAACGTGGTAAAAGATTACGGTATCAGCTACATGGAAGTTTCCGATGGCTCAATCACTATCCCGCATGCTGAAAAATGCGGTTATATTGAAAAACTGGCAAAAATAGGGCTGGTACTGAGCGAAGTAGGCTCCAAAGATGCTGAACACATTATCCCTCCCTATAAGTGGATTGAACTGATGAGCGCTGAGCTCTCCGCCGGCGCCACTTATGTGATTGCTGAAGCCCGCGAAAGCGGTAACGTAGGCATTTACCGCGGCAGCGGCGAAGTTCGCGAAGGCCTGGTACAGGAAATCCTGACACAGATCCCCGCCGAAAAAATTATCTGGGAAGCGCCACAAAAAGCCCAACAGCTTTACTTCCTGGAACTGGTAGGCTGCAATGCCAACCTGGGCAACCTGGCTCCTAATGAAGTGATCTCCCTGGAAGCCATGCGCATCGGCCTGAGAGGAGATACCTTTAACCTGTTCCTCGACAGAGAATAGTTTTTTAAATAATTACGGATTATGAATTACGAATGACGGATTTGTGGATAACATCAACACAAATCCCTGATTTGTAATTCATAATTGGTAATGATCAATTACCTGGTACATGAAAATTTACGGACTTATTGGCTATCCGCTCAGTCACTCCTTCTCCAAAGGCTTCTTTAAAGAAAAATTTGAAAAGGAAAATATATCAGGATGTGTATATGATAACTTCCCGATTCCAGGCATCTCTGAATTTACCTCCCTGCTGGAGCAGCATCCGCAACTGCATGGCCTCAACGTTACCATCCCCTATAAGGAAGTGGTAATCCCCTTCCTGGATAATCTCAGCGATGCCGCCGCGAAAATCGGCGCTGTAAACTGTATCGACTTCAGGGACGGAAAAAAAACAGGCTACAACACGGATGTAATCGGGTTTACCAAATCGCTGCAACCCCTGCTGCAAGCCCATCATAAGCACGCACTGGTACTGGGCACCGGCGGCGCCGCCAAAGCTATTATGTATGCGCTGGAACAGTTGGGCATTACCTATACCATAGTAAGCCGGCAGCCGGTGAACGGAGCCGTATCTTACGAATCACTGCACCAACAGGTAATGGAACAACACACCGTAATTGTGAATACAACACCGCTGGGCATGTATCCGAAAACAGATACCTTCCCCGAAATCCCTTACCAGTACCTTACTTCCAGGCACCTGCTGTATGACCTGGTGTATAACCCGGCAGAAACATCCTTCCTGCAACGGGGCGCCGCACAGGGCGCCACCATCAAAAATGGCCACGAAATGCTGATCCTCCAGGCGGAAGCCTCGTGGGAAATCTGGAACGCGTAGGTTGTCTTACTCAGGATTACGCTGATTTTACTGATTTTTTCTTTTGGATTTTCTTTAGATTTTTAGATTTAGTAATAATTAAGGGAGATGAGAGCGAATATCCGCTTCTATCTCCCTTAATCCTTTATAAAATCAAAAAAGTAAAATCAAACTAATCAGTAAAATCAGCGTAATCCTGAGTAAGACAACCTACGCTGGCTTTATCATGTAGTACACGCACGTGGTAACGAAGTTCCGGAAGAAAGGAATCGCCGCAACTGGCTTCCACTGCACCCGCGCGCTTACCCCGAATTTATATTTATAGATAGGATTGATCAGGTAAAACCGGCGTTGCGTAATTTTATATTGCTGGCGCTTTACGATACGTTCAAAACGTTCAATGGAAATGCCGGTGGATTTTACATCCATCAGGTCGATCACTACATCATCTCCTTCGCCAAACATGCGCAATACACCTTTGTAGAGCGGCCGGGGAAGCAAATGAATATAAGGTACCATGCTGAGGAATTTGTTCTTGCAAATCTGCTGATGCCCTCCATGAGGCATATACCACGGCGGAAAACCAAAATACACCTGCCCGCGGGGACTCAGCAACTGTTTCAGATGACCGATGATTTTTTCCTGGTCAGGAATGTGTTCAATGGCATCTTTCAAAATAATTACGTCAAAAGAATTCCGGAATTCTCCGAGGAAATCCAGGTCATAAATATTTTTGGCAATCAGTTTTAATTGTCCGTTGTCCAGGTATTGCTGCAAAAAAGTTTTGGCCAGTTCTATCCGGTCTGGTGCAAGATCCACGCCTACGCAGTTACACCCTTTTTCCAGCAAAGGAGTAAGCACACCGCCTTCCCCACATCCTACCTCCATTACACGCAGGCCTTCCAGTTGCGGAAACTCCTGCTGTATGAATGGCAGCACATAGTCGCGCGAATTGTCCACCTGTTGCTTGTGCCGTAGCGTTGCGTCTAAATGATGTTCTAATGCCATGTATTTAAAATTGCGTGAATTTAGTAAAAAGCCCTTAGCTTTTAGCTTTTCAGGATCTTAAATAAATCCTATAATTAGCGGCCGCATGCTGACAGCTAGCTGCTAATAGCTATCTTTGCGGGCATGCAAACGAACGAAAAAGCAAATTACCAGGAAGGAGCCGTGATATTGATCAATAAGCCTTTAACATGGACCTCCTTCGATGTAGTGCGTAAGATAAGAAATCTCACCAAAGCTAAAATAGGTCACGCCGGCACGCTGGATCCTTTAGCTACCGGACTGCTGATCTGCTGTACGGGGAAAATGACCAAGAAAATCAATGAATACCAGGCACAGGAGAAAGAATACACCGGCACTTTTACTTTAGGCGCTACCACACCCACATTCGATAAGGAGTCTGAGCCGGAGAATTTTAAAGATATCAGCCATCTTGATGAAGCGGCCATCATGGCTGCTACCCAACCGTTCATCGGTGAAATTATGCAGCTGCCGCCTATCCATTCTGCCATCAAGCAAAATGGAAAACCTATTTACCTGCTGGCGAGGAAAGGAGTAGACGTAAAAGTAGAACCACGGAAATTAACCATCGCCGCATTTGAGATCACTAAAATAGATTTACCGGAAGTACATTTCAGAGTAGTGTGCAGCACGGGTACGTATATACGCTCCCTGGCAAATGACTATGGCGCACAATTAGGTTGCGGCGCTTACCTGAGCAGTCTTTGCAGAACCCGCATCGGTAGTTTCAGTTTGTCGGAAGCTACTGACATGGAAGATTTCATTGCTGCCAACGCCGTTCCTAAAACGGATAACCAATAGCAATATTCCAGATTATATTTTCACGGCGCCAGCGGCTGTCTTTCAGATCCCACTCACTCACATACCAGCCGTTTTTATTACCGGTGAAGTAAGGAACCTTCAGCGGTATGCCCCAATCCAGGCGGACGAGGAAGAAAGAGAAATCCAGTCGCAGGCCCGCGCCCGTACCCATCGCCAGGTCATGATACAGCTGGTTGAAGCGGAATTCGGAGCCGGGCCGGGTGGAGTCCTTGCGGATCATCCAGATATTACCCATATCCAGGAAGGTGGCGCCTTTCAGGTTTACGCTGCCGCCAAACATCCTTAACAGGTCGAAGCGGTATTCGAGGTTTCCCTCCAGCTTCATGTCGCCGGTTTGATCGGGGAATGCCTGCGCGGTAGCAGAGGAATCTTTAAAAGAGCCGGGACCCAGTGTGCGTAAGCGCCATGCGCGGATACTGTTGGGACCACCGGAAGTAAACTGCCTGATATAAGGCAATACCTGTGAGTAACTATACGGAATACCTACGCCGGCATAAACCCTGCTGGCCAGCCCGCTATGGAGCCCCAGTTTCCAGAAGTGACGGTAATCTGCTTCTATCTTTACAAAATTTGAAATATTTACGTTGGTCAGCGTTTCCAGGTTGGTTTTTTTGCCGCTGATGCCGTTCATCAGGCTATTGATGCCGCTGAGCCACAGTCCTGATTCTTCCACGTTCACCCGGAAGTAGCTGTAGTGCTGCTGATGCAGCAGATCCTGGTTGCTGAAAATAAACGAAACGCTTTCCCCGCCAATTAACGCCGGTTCAAAGCTGCGTTTCAGGTAGGGATTGGTATTTACCACGCTGTCGCGGAAAGTCGGGTCCAGGCTCACGCCTACATAGTTGAGCGTAATAGGCCGCATGATCCAGCGTTTGTAAAGGCTTTCGTTCCAGTCGTACCCATAGGAGGCGTTGATGCTGGTTACATCAAACTTCTCCACGCGGGAGAGGTAGTTGGCGCCAAGCGTTAATCTTGTTTTTACGTTGGAGCGGCTGCTTTGTTTGATGTTAAACGGCAGTGCAAAACGTGGCCACGTAAGACTTACCTCGCCTCCAAACTGTTTCGACTGCAGCTCCCATCCCGACTCCTGGCGTACCAGTTCAATACCGGTACTAAGCGCCATACCCAGTTGCGTAGCCGTTTTATTCAGGTTAATATGCCGGTAGTTCAGGGTTACGCCTGATCCCAGCGTATAGTCCGAACTGTTACTTAATTCAAAGGTCAAACCCAGTTCCTGCCTGCGCCTGGGGGTAAGGAACACATAGGCATCCAGCGTATTTACGGAGTCTTTCGGTTCTTTGTATTGCAGTGTAACAAACTGCCATACGCCGATATCATATAATTTATTGACGGTATTATTATACCGCTGCATGGAATAATTTTCCCCTGGCCGCAATAAAATAGACCTGGAGAGGATCTTTGGTTTCAATAGTTCCTGGTGGGAGCGAATGGTAATATACTTGCGCTCGTCCTGTTTCAGGGTGCTGTCGTTTGGATTGGCATTCAATGAAAAGTCGGGATAGGCGTATACTTTGCCAATATGATACTGTTGCCAGTTGGCGGTGCTGTCTTCCGGGTTTTTAATCCGGATTTCCACGTCCATCGTCAGTTTATCCCTGCCTTTATTTTCATTAAAGATGTTTACAAACCCTTCAAAAGGGTTGAGGGTATTCCGGAACAGGGCCTTGTTGAGCGTGTCCACACTGAATTCTATGGCGTCGCGGTTAAATTTGTAGTACCCGGCATCTTTGATGAGGCGGGTGAGTCTTTCCCTTTCGCTGCCCAGGGTAGCCGATTTAAAAGCAACGCCTTTCTGCACCAGTGATAATTTTTCATTGGCTTTTACGATCCGCAGGATGGCGGAATCCGGTACGGCATAAGTGATTTTATCTATTACGAAGTTTCGTCCTGTATTTACCTGGTAGGTAACACTGGTTTTACGCCGGGAAGTTTCCTCCTCATAATTTACCGTTACATAAAAGAATCCCTGGTTGTGGAGGTAGCTGGTCATGCGCGCCACTGATTCTTTGGTTTTGGTAGAATCATAGATTACCGGTTCTTCCAGGTTCCTTTTGGCGAGTACCAGGTTCCAGAACCAGTTCGACTTTTTCTCGTTGTACTTCTGATTATAGAGCCATACTTTGATACGGCTGTTGAGCAGTTTTTTATTGGGTTGCTGCGTCATCAGCGATTTGGAAGAGAGGGAGCTGCGCAGATCCTGTTTTTCAGAATTGAGGATTTCGCCGTTTACATCTACTTTGGCGCTGGTATACAGTGTTTGATCTTTCTGGAGATATTTGGTATTGGAGCAGGCTGCCAACGTAAGTATTACAGCCAGTAGCAGCAATTGTTTCAGCAATAAAATTTTTGAATTGGGAAGCAGCTGCATCACGGGCGAAAACGTTGTTAAAAATTTTAAAAGCCAATACTGACGAACGGGTAACCATGCCTCTTCTTGGCTGATTAAAAGAAATCGTGTAGGTTTGGCCCCATGTTGTCAAAGGCGCAAATTAAATATATTCAATCATTACAGCACAAAAAAAACAGGCAAAAATCCAGCCAGTATGTGGCAGAGGGTGATAAGATTGTGCAGGAGCTGCTACAGGCGGGCATGCCCGTGAAAGGAGTATATGCAACAGCCGATTGGCTGGAGCAGCATAGTTCTCTGGTAGATCGTATGCCGGCCGGCACTGTAACTGAAGTGGATGCTGCTGTGCTCAAACAACTGTCGTCGCTCACTACCCCCAACCGGGCAATGGCTTTGCTGGATATGCCCGCCCCCGCGAATCCGCTGCCGGCAGCCGGAACGGTGGCACTGGCGCTGGAAGCCATCCAGGACCCCGGCAATATGGGAACGCTTATTCGTATAGCCGACTGGTTTGGAATTCCGCAGATCATTTGCTCACCGGATTGCGTAGACGTATATAATCCTAAAACCATACAAGCCACTATGGGTAGTATGATACGGGTTCGTATAGCCGAATACGATATCCGCGAACTACTGCAGCAAACAAAGCTGCCCTCTTTTGCGGCTACCCTCCACGGAAAAAATATCGCGACCTTTCCCGTTATCAAAGAAGGTATTATCCTGATCGGTAATGAAGGCAGGGGATTAACGGAAGATGTAACCGCCCTGGCTACCCACCGGATCACCATCCCCCGGATCGGTGGCGCCGAATCATTGAATGCCGCAATAGCTGCAGGTATTATCTGCGGCCGCCTGCTTATTTAACTGCTCATGAACCCCCGGATACTGCTCATCATATTATTGCTTTCCTGTAATCACGCTGCGAAACGGAACGTAACACCCGCATTCTATTACTGGAAGCAAACATGGACAGGCAACACCGCCGAACTGAAGTATATGCACGACCTGCCCGCAGGGCGGCTGTATATAAAACTGTTCGATGTAGCTGTTGACGAGGTAACTAAGGCGCCCGCCCCGGTAGCCATATTCCGGCAGAAAGCCCCTTTCCCCGCAGGCGTGGAAATAGTGCCGGTAGTATTCCTGATGAATGAAATATGGGCAAACCCGGGTCCCCAGCTGGCGGCCAACGTATCCCGGCTGATGGAGCAGCTGTGCGACTCGTTACCCGCTGCCAGTATAAAAGAAATCCAGCTGGATTGCGACTGGACCCAAACTACCAGCGAAGCCTACTTCTCTTTTATAAAACAAATCCGCCAAACCCCTTTTTTCCGGCACCGCCGGATATCCGCTACCATCCGGATGTACCAGGTGAAGTATAAAGTACGTACCGGTATACCGCCGGTAGACAGGGGACTGCTGATGTGTTATAACATGGGCGACCTGCGTAAGCCCGGATCGCATAATTCCATCCTCGACATACCTGCCATGGAATCCTACCTGGGTGAGCAACGGGTTGCAGCGTATCCCTTACCTTTGGATATCGCTTTGCCTTTATTCAGCTGGAGCGTTTTATTCCGCAACGGAACGGAGTATACCGGTATTCTAAGGAACATTGGTACGGCGGAATTGCAGGATACCACTATCTTTGCAGCCGGTGATAAACAACTGTATACCATCAGAAAGGATACTACGCTGAACGGATATCCCTTAAAAGAAGGAAGTGTGATCCGGCGTGAAACCATTGACCAGCAGGCATTGGAAACGGCCGCGCAGTTAGTGGCAAAACAGTTGCAAACACCCGATCCGGTTATTATATTTTATCATCTTGATTCAACAACCCTGAAAAAATATCCATTGAATGAACTACAAAAAATTTGTCGTTTTTTTAATTAGCTTTTGTGCCGTTTTCTTTGGTAATGTGGTGTACACCTTATCCTGCGGACCAACCCCTGATCCTTACGACTATTACGTTTCTTTTTTTAGTCCGTATACAAAGGGCGCCGGCTACGAGCCATTTTATTACACCGCACTCACCAATTTTTTTGGCGATCCAACGCCTTCGGAGGAAACAGCCAATGTGGCCGACTGGCAAAACTATACCGGCAATAAAGTAACGGCAAAGGATATACGTGAATGCATTTACACTTATCCAAAAGAGCAGCTGGCTGCCATTGCGGAGGGGAGTGCGGCATTACCGGACAGTGTGAAGAAGAACACCTTTGCCCAGTTCCTGGGGAAGGAAAAGAACCGGGAAGCAGCGCGTTACCTGTTGTTTGCAAAATCATGCGAGCCTGCCGTAATCAACGCCGATCCATGGTCAGTGCCAGAGCGCAATAACCCGTTACTGGCTACATTATATACAGAAGGGCAAGGCTTGCGGGATAAAGTAAAAGATAAAGATATCCGCGACCGTTATAGTTTCCAGCTAGTACGGCTGCAGCATTACAGCAAACAATACCGGGAAGCGGTTACTTCTTTCGATCAGCTGTTCGATGGAAAAGAAGGATCATCCCTGGTATATTATAAGGCACTGGCGTTGAAATCCGGCGCCTTACTGCGTTTGAAAGACTCTGTGCAGAGCGCTTATTTGTTTTCCCGCGTGTTTGAGAAGGCGCCATCCCTGCGGCTTTCCTCTTTTGTCAGTTTAATGTGGGCCAACACCACACCTGAACAAGTATATTCTTTGTGCAAGGACGACCATGAAAAGGCAATGGTAGCAGCCATTTATGGCTTTACCAATCCCGCGCCCGATATAACCGCCATCCGGCAGGTGTATGCATCAGACCCTGCTTCTCCTGCGCTGAATATATTGCTGGGAAGGGAAATTAATAAGCTGGAAGATGCTTACTTCAGTCCGGCGCTGATGGAAGGACAAAATACCGGTATCGTGAGTATACAGGATTATTCCCCTGCGGAAAAGAGTAAGCTGCTCGCCCAACTAAGGGAGCTACAAACCATGGTGGATAGCCTGGTTCAACAGGGCAAATTAAAAGATGTGGACTTATGGCGGGTTTCATCTGCCTACCTTTCCTATATCCGCAAAAATTACCCGGCGGCAGCCCAACAACTGGCAGCTATAAAAACAAAAGACCCGGAAGTAAAAGACCAGTGGGAAATTGTGAATTTACTGGTAAACATCAATCAACAAAAAACGATCGACAGTGCCTTTGAATCGAAGCTGCTGGCGTCTTTTAAATGGCTGGACACGAAAACTGCCGGCAATAGAAATTACTCGAATTACTGGGGAAGAGAGGAAAACAAAAATTTCGCCTTTGGTAAAACCTACCGTAACCTGTTGTTTGCCATACTGGCGCCACGTTATCATCAGCAGGGCGACTTTGTGAAGGAGTCGCTGATCAGGGGCCGTTGTGATTCGCTGAAAATGAACGATTATTTTGTTTCCGGTCAAACGTCGCTGGATCAGATCAACAACGATATGAACCCCGCAACGCTGATGCGCCTGAAAGATTTCCTGCACCAACCGGTTAAAACGCCGTATGAATCTTACCTCGCAGGGTTCCTGCCTGAAGGTATTAACCTGGACCAGGCGATAGGTGTGAGCTATATGCGCTTACACGATTTCAGCCATGCGCGGGAGTGGTTTAAGAAAGCAGGACCAGGTGCGCTCGCTGTTTCTTACCAGGTATTCCATGATCAGTTGCAGGACTTCGGGGTAGACAGTGCGGAAGCGCCCTATACAAAAGCCATTACGCAGCTGCAGTTTTGCGAACGTATGGTACAGCTGCAGGAAAAGATGAAAACAGCGCCGGTACCTGCAAAAGTATACTACGATTATGCGACGGCGTTATTCAGTATTTCCTATTATGGCAGAACCTGGAACTTTGTAAAAGACTACCGCCCGTCCACACGGTGGTACGCTCCCGAATGTGATAAAGATCCTTTTGAAAAGCAATATTTTGGATGCTATGCAGCGGAAAGTTATTACCTCAAAGCGGCGCAGGCCAGTACAGATAAGGAGTTCAGGGCAAAGTGCGCATTTATGGCTGCCCGTTGTTCGCAGAAACATACTGCCAATAACGGTAACAGCGATCAATATATAACTGCGTTGGTCCATAACCGTTATTTTCCGTTACTGGCGGGTAATTACGGGCAAACGAAGTTTTATCAACAGGCATATGACCAGTGCAGTTACCTGCGTGATTATGTGAAAAGCACCCGGAAGAAATAGTTATTTAAACTGGATGGCCTTTACGGGAGTAATGCGCCGGATAATCCTGGCAGGGATTTGCAGTATCAATGTGCAGATAAGGAAGGTGCCCACGTTGATGAGCAGGATGTCCACCCAGTGAAGAGATACCGCTGCTACCGACATGTAATAGGATTCTTCCGGCAGCTTGAAGATGCCGGTGGCCTGCTGGAGGAAAGCAATGCCCAGCCCGAAGAAATCGCCGATCAGTATGCCCAGTATAACGATATAGGCCGCCTGGTATACAAATACTTTCTGGATATCCCAGTTGCGCATACCGAGTGCTTTGGCAATACCTATCATATTGGTACGTTCCAGGATGAGGATGAGAATAGCCGTGATCATGTTAATGATGGCTACGATGGTCATAATAACGATAATGATCAGTTCATTCTGGTTTTGCAGCTGGAGCCAGTCGAAAATATTCGGGTAAATATCCCGGATGGTGCGGGTAAACAATTGCTCCGGCAATACGTTGTTATCCATATACCGCGCCACGGAATCCATGTTGCGGTAGTTATTGATGGATACCTCGAAGCCGCCTACCTGGTTGGGGTCCCAGTCGTTGAGCTTGCGTACCAGGTTAAGGTCGCCGATCACGTAAGTTTTATCATATTCCTCGATACCGGTTTTGAATATGCCCGTTACCGTTAGTTTGCGGGCTCGTGGTGGCAACCCGCCTCCCTGTATAAAATAGATGATGGCTTTATCATTTACTTTCAGTTGCAGTTCTTTGGCCATGTATTCGGAGATGATAATTTCCGGTGCATAGGAGCTGTCGTTGAACTGTAGCAGTTTGCCGGCCTGGAGGAAACGTTTCAGTTGCGGCCAGTCGTATCCCTGGTCTATTCCTTTGAAGATGATGCCGTCTATTTCCTTTTCGGATTTAATGATGGCAGATTTGGTAGCGTAATTGCTGATGGTTTTAATACCCGGTGCTGTTTTAATGCTATCTATCAGGCTTTTGCGGCTGTAGAAGGGGATTTCTTCCGTGAGGGGACCGGCATTGGGCTGGTATTCATTGATATGAATATGCCCCCAGAAGCTGAAAATCTTCTCCTGGATCACCTGCTGAAAACCGTTTACCAGCGCTGTTGCCAGGATCATTACCGCTACGCTTATCGCGGTAGCGGCTACTGCGATATTGATAATGAATTTTGAGAAAGAAGATCCCTTATTGAAAGCAATCCGTCTGGCAATAAAAAATGATAAACGCATGGAACAAATATAGGGAAAAGCTGAAAGTGCAAAGCAAAAAGGGATGCCAACGGTAATTGGGCGGGATAAATATTCTATCTTCGCCAGGATCATTTGCTACCCGGCTTTTGGCGTTCGGCTTTCCGCTTTTAATCGTAACTTGAATACTATCAATTACCTCGTATGCGTACAGCAGCATTAATTTTTACAATAGCCCTTGTTTCCTGTTTGTTTAACAGCAGCACGTCGGCGCAAGTGAATGTTATTACCCCGGACCATGTATACTACAATAACATCAAATCCGTGAAGTTTAACCAAAGCGGCGATCCGTTAAGCTTACCCATGTATACAATTGGTACAGGGGAGAAGCTGGAACTGTCGTTCGACGACCTGGATAATGATGTGAAAAACTACTATTATTCATTTGTGCTTTGCAATGCCGACTGGACACCCGCACAGGTAAACCAGTTTGATTATATGCGGGGATTTTCAGAAACCAGGATACTGAATTACAAGTTATCCAGTGTGTCGCTGCAGCGTTATACCCATTACAGCATTCAGTTGCCGGGCACCAACAGCTACCCCGTGAAATCTGGCAATTACCTGCTGAAGGTATATCTGGACAGCGATACTTCACAGCTGGCATTTACCCGCCGGATGTTTGTGGTGGAAAATAAAGCAGGGATAACAGGATTTATCCAGCAACCCATTGCCCCTAAACTATTCCGTACGCATCAGAAAATCAATTTTGAAGTAAACACCGGTTCCCTGAATATCCAGAATCCTTTTGACCAGATCAAAGTGGTGGTGTTGCAGAACTACCGCTGGGACAATGCGCTTACCACGCTGAAGCCGCAGTTTATTAACGGGAACATCCTGAAATACAATGCAGAACAGGACTGTATCATGCCGGCAGGCAAGGAATTCCGCTGGATTGACCTGCGCAGCTTCCGGTTGCAGACCGAAAGGGTGCAGCGTTCCGAGTATCATAACAACAGTACAGATGTATTTGCGGTAATGGACCAGGAAAGGGCCGATAAGCCGTATCAGTTTATTAAAGATATCAACGGAAAATATTACCTGGCTACGCTGGATGACTATGATCCTAATTTTGAAGGAGATTATGCTTCCGTACATTTTTCCTTTGGGGCGCCCGAACCTTATGCGGGATATGAGATGTATATCTTTGGAGAGTTTACCAACTATGAGCTAAACAACGCGAATAAGCTTACGTATAATGGGGCCAGTCGCGCTTATGAAGGCACTATTTTCCTCAAGCAGGGATACTATAATTACATTTATGGGATGGTAGATAAAACCAATCCCAATGGAAAGTTCAGCACTGAGATGACAGAGGGTGATCATTGGGAAACGGAAAACAACTATACCATTTTGTTGTATTACCGGGCGCTGGGTGGGCGGTCTGACGAGCTGGTGTCGTCAATTACATTGAATTCTATTCTTAACCGTAAGTAAGGAATAAATAAAAAGCAACAGGGAGATGAATGATTTCATCTCCCTGTTGCTTTTTATTTATGCGCCGATGCTTTGGCGTAGTTTAACAATATTGGCGGCGCCGCGTTTGATGATGATGCGGGTGCCTCTTTCGTAGGTGAAGTACCTATAAAACCAGTTGATGAATACCACCAGTTTATTCCTGAATCCCAGCAGGCTGAGGAGGTGAACGATCATCCACGCCATCCATGCGAGGTAGCCGCTCATGCGCATACCGGCAAATTCGGCTACGGCCCTGTTACGACCAATGGTGGCCATGCTGCCGAGATCTTTATAATTAAATCCTTTCATGGGTTTGTTTTCCAGTGAAAGCATGAGATTGTGTGCCAGGTTTTTGCCTTGTTGGATAGCCACCTGCGCCACCATGGGATAGCCTTTGGGGAAGCGGGGATCGTTGGTCATCTGGGCAATATCACCGATGGCGTATATGTTGTTGAATCCTTTGAGCTGGTTCAGTTCATTTACGATGATACGGCCGTTTGGCAGGACAATATCTGCCGGGATACCTTTTACCGGGACGCCTTTTACGCCGGCACTCCAGAGGAGTGATTGCGTTTGGATCAGTTCCCCGGTGCTGAGGGTAACGGTTTTGCCGTCGTATTCTTTTACGCCGGTATTGGTGAGTACGCGGACACCGATTTCCTGCAGGGCTTCCAGTGTTTTCTGTGATGTTTTTTCACTGAAGGAGGCCAGCAGTTTTGGTCCTGCTTCGATGAGGTATACATTCATCAGCGACTGGGGCAGGGTGGGATAGTCTTTCGGCATAATGTATTTGCGGAGTTCTGCAAAGGCGCCGGCCAGTTCCACGCCGGTAGGGCCACCGCCTACCATCACGAAATTGAGCTTTGGTTTTATTTCTTCCGGGTTTTGCAGCAACAGGCTTTCTTCAAATTGTTTCACCACATAGTTCCTGATCTGCACAGCTTCTATGAGTGATTTCATGCCGATGGCATTGTCTTCAATATCTTTATTTCCGAAGAAGTTGGTATTGCTGCCGGTGGCGAAAACGAGGTAATCGTAATGGATTTCCCCGATACCGGTTTCCAGTATATTTTCTTCAGAGCGGATACCTGTTACTTCCGCCATGCGGAATACGAGGTTACGTTGTTTCCGGAAGATTCCCCGCAACGGGAAGGCGATGCTATCTGGTTCCAGGCCAGCGGTAGATACCTGGTATAGCAACGGTTGAAACAGGTGATAGTTGTTCCGGTCGAGCAGTACTACCTGTACGGGTGCATGTTTAAGTTGTTTGGCAAGATTTACGCCGCCGAATCCACCACCTACTATAACGATTCGCGGTTGTTTTGTTTCCGGGATGTTGGGCTGAATCATAATTCGTCATTTTATATTGCCGCAGTTGCGATGATATGGTAATAAGATTCTCAAAGTTACGAAACTTTCAGAAAAAAATGAAAACTATGGAGCGGAGGTTGTCTTTCTCAGGATTACGCTGATTTTATTGATTGGCTTTTTGGGATTTTGGGAGATGAGGGCGGAGATTGGAGCGGAGGTTGTCTTGGGCACTGATTACGCTGATTTTGCTGATTGACTTTTTTAGATTTTGGGAGATGGAAGCGGAGGTTGTCTTTCTCAGGATTACGCTGATTTTATTGATTGGATTTTGTGATTATGGACTTTTGAAAGAAGGAAAAGCATTACTGGATTTTTATTCTTCTATCAGTATTTTGTCCATAGAATTGGTTTGTTTTTTGCTATTTTAGAAGATTTTCGGAAAATTCAGGGAAATTTAAAGGCTTTGCTTTCATTGAATAGTTATGAAAGATGGGCGGTATTTGACGGCAGTGATTGATTTGGCTGCCGGTCATTGAATTTGAATAATACGTTAGTATGTCTTCGATAGTAAGTTGGCACGTTATTTCAGCTGTATGGCACTTCAGCGTCTAAACGCCATGTGCTTTTTCGCCCGTAATGCCCTACCATAAATGATCCTAGCTTCAAGTCCACGTCACCTCCACATCACCTCCGGGTTATCAGCATAGATTAAGCATGTATCAAGCATCCATTAAGTATGTGCCAAGCCTATGCAAAGTATAAATGAAGCACTTCACAGTCAATATTAATACAATCTTATTCAACCTTTCTTCAACCACCCATGCTCCCCCAATTTCATTCAATCTCTAAAACTCACCCATCAATTTTCCTAAAAATTCCAAAATTCCTTCAAAATCACAAAAATCCAATCACAAAAATCCAATCAATAAAATCAGCGTAATCCTGAGAAAGACAACCTCCGCTTCCATCTCCGCTAAAATCCCAAAAGCCAATCAGCAAAATCAGCGTAATCAGCGCTCAAGACAACCTCCGCGACAATCTCCGCTCCGCTCCGAATTAATGAAGCCAGTATTGGTACAGGAACGCAGCCGCTGCCGCGCCCGCCAGCGGGCCGAGAACAGGAATCCAGGCATAGCTCCAGTCGCTGTCCCGCTTGCCGGGAATGGGGAGAAGGAAGTGCATGAGTCGAGGTCCGAGGTCACGTGCAGGGTTGATGGCATAACCGGTGGGGCCACCGAGCGAGAGGCCAATGGCCAGCACCACGAAGGCTACTGGCAGGGCATCGAGTGAGCCGATGCCGGCGGTAGGGCCGGTGATATAGGAGATGGCCAGGATGAATACCATGGTGGCGATGAATTCTGTGAGGAAGTTATATTTCGGATTGCGGATGGCCGGAATAGTGCAGAACACGCCCAGTTTGGTGTCGGCATCGGGTGTTTCGTCGAAGTGTTTTTTGTATGTGAGCCATACCAGCAGGGCGCCAAGCATTGCACCGGCCAGTTGGGCAGCTATATAGCCGGGAACTTCCTCCCAGGGGAGCTTTCCCTGCAGCGCCTGTGCAAAGGTAACGGCGGGGTTGAGGTGGGCGCCGCTGTATTTGGCGGTAGCATATACGCCGATGAATACGGCCATTCCCCATCCCAGGGTGATAACGATCCAGCCGCCCTGGTTGCCTTTGGACTTGTTGAGGATCACGCTGGCCACCACGCCATCGCCCAGTACAATGAGGAATGCGGTGCCGATAAGTTCTGCTAAATAAGGTGACATAAATTGATATGAGTATTGATAAACGTGGATAAATTTATTCTTCGGTCCATGCCTGGGCCGCCCTGATGGCGCGTTTCCATTCTTTACGCAGCCGTTCATTTTCTGCGGGCTCCATCGCCGCGTCGAAGGTGGCATCTATCTCCCATTGTTGTGCAATGGTTTCAATGCTGTCCCAGTAACCGACGGCAAGCCCGGCAAGATAAGCGGCGCCGAGTGCGGTTGTTTCGGTGATGGTGGGGCGTACTACCCTGATGTTAAGCAGATCAGCCTGGAATTGCATGAGCATGTTATTTTTTGTAGCACCGCCGTCTACCCGTAGTTCGGTGATGGGCATACCGGCGTCTGCTTCCATGGCTTTCATGACATCCATGGTTTGAAAGGCGATACTATCGAGGGCTGCGCGGGCAATATGCGCGGCGGTGGAGCCGCGGGTCAATCCTACCATGGTACCGCGTGCATGCTGGTTCCAGTAGGGTGCGCCGAGGCCCGCAAAGGCTGGTACGAAATATACGCCATCGCTGTGAGGCACGGTAGCGGCGAGCTTTTCCACATCCGCGGAGTGGCGGATGATGCCAAGACCATCGCGGAGCCATTGTACTACTGCGCCGCCAATGAAAATACTGCCTTCCAGTGCGTAGGTGGTTTTGCCATTTATTTTCCAGGCAACGGTGGTGAGCAGGTTATTTTTGGAAGGAATGGGCTTGTCGCCGGTATTCAATACCATAAAACAACCGGTGCCATAGGTATTTTTGAGCATACCGGGTTGCGTGCACATCTGCCCGAAGAGGGCCGCCTGCTGATCGCCGGCAATACCGGCAATAGGAATACGGTAGGGAGTAAGATTGGCTTCCGAGTAGCCATATACTTCGCTCGACTGCTTTACTTCCGGCAGCATGGAGGCGGGAATATCGAAGAGAGCGAGTAGTTCATTGTCCCAATGCATGTCGTGGATATTAAACAACAGTGTCCGGGAGGCGTTACTCACATCTGTGATGTGGAGTTTGCCGTTGGAGAAGTTCCATACGAGCCAGCTGTCGACGGTCCCAAAAGCCAGTTCGCCGTTTTCTGCTTTTCTGCGTGCATCGGGAACGTTGTCCAGGATCCATTTTAATTTGGTGCCGGAGAAATAGGCATCGATGCGGAGGCCGGTTTTATCTTTGATGAGTTGTTCCTTTCCTTCTTTGATGAGAGAATCGCAGTAGGCGGCGGTGCGTCTGTCTTGCCACACAATAGCGTTGTGTATGGGTTTACCGGTGCGTTTGTCCCACACGATGGTGGTTTCGCGTTGGTTGGTGATACCGATGGCGGCGATGTTTTCACCGGTTACTCTTAATTTCAATATAGCTTCTGCGGCCACGCTGGCTTGTGAAGTCCAGATTTCCATGGCGTCGTGTTCTACCCAGCCGGGTTGCGGGAATATCTGTTTAAATTCTTTCTGGGCAACTGCTTTGATGCTGCCATCGTGGTCAAAAATAATGGCGCGGGAGCTGGTGGTGCCCTGATCCAGCGAAAGAATGTATTTTCCCATTAGCTATTCATTTTGTGTGTTACCGGGTTTACGTGGATATTATCACTGAATTTAGATAAATTCTCTAACAAAACGTGATCGCCTTCGGCGCGGAGGTTGTCTTTCTCAGGATTAAACTTATTACACTGATTACGCTGATTTGATCATTTTGATTTTAAAAGATTCGGGGAGATATAAGCGAAATTATCTGCTTATATCTCCCCGAATCTTTTAAAAAATATAATCAGTAAAATCAGCGTAATCAGTGGGTAAGACAAAATCCGCGTTTCCGCTTATATCTCTCCGAATCTTTTAAAATCAAAAAGTGATCAAATCAGCGTAATCAGTGTAATAAGTTTAATCCTGAGAAAGACAACCTCCGCATGCGCAAAAAAAATCCCCGGCGCAATTACTGCACCGGGGACACACCATCTAAAAAATATGGAGACTACATTTTCTTTGCGTCTTCCAGGAACTTAGCCAGGCCGATATCAGTTAACGGATGTTTCAGCAGACCGAGAATAGATTCTAACGGGCAGGTACATACGTCGGCGCCTACTTCAGCACATTTTACAATGTGGAGTGCGCTACGGATAGAGGCGGCCAGGATTTCAGTTTTGTAACCCTGTAAGCTGTAGATCTGTGCGATTTGTGCGATCAGTTCCACACCATCCCAGTTGGTATCGTCGATACGGCCAATGAATGGGGAAACATAAGCTGCGCCTGCTTTGGCAGCCAGGATAGCCTGACCGGCAGAGAACACCAGGGTGCAGTTAGTTCTGATACCATTGTCGGTAAACCATTTGATGGCTTTTACACCGTCTTTGATCATAGGCACTTTCACCACGATGTTCGGGTGGATAGCAGCCAGTTTCTTACCTTCTTCAATGATAGATTTAAAATCTGTAGATAATACTTCTGCACTTACATCACCATCTACTATTTCGCAGATATCTTCGTAATGTTTAATAATTGCAGCTTCGCCTTTGATACCTTCTTTGGCCATCAGGGAAGGATTGGTGGTTACACCATCGAGAACGCCAAGATCGTGAGCTTCTTTGATTTGCGCCAGATTAGCTGTATCGATAAAGAATTTCATACTATGATAAATTAGTTGTCAGGAAATGAACATTTGGGAGAAGCTGTCATTAGTGAAAGAGGTGGAGAAAATAGCAACCAGATACTATTGACAAGCAACTAATGACAATAAAAAAAGAAAAAAAAGGCAAGTTACTTATATCGCACCGCTACAACCACCTACCCTTGCTACATTCCTGTCCTGGGGGAGTTCAGTAGGAGCTGGTCGTATAAGACTTGCCGGTTGCAAAGGTAATAGAATGCGTTGAAAATCCAAACATTAGCAACAGAAATGTTGAAACTTTTTTTAACACCGTAGGAATACACAATCTTTTAGGGCTAATACTGATTATGCTATGTAATGGAAAAAATTATATATATTTGGAATGCAAACGTATCCCAAGTATTGTCATCATTCATTTCAAAACAATATAAACCTCAATTATGGAAACAACTACTTATGAAGGCGGCAGCGTTTTTAGCGCCATGTTTAGCGGTGTCTTTTTAATTATCATGCTGGTAATTATCGTTTTCTTCGTCTTCTGTATGTGGAAGGTATTCGAGAAAGCCGGTCAGGAAGGTTGGAAAGCAATTATCCCTATCTACAACATTTATGTGCTTACCCAGATTATTGGCAAACCATGGTATTGGTTGCTCCTGATGTGTATTCCTTATGTAGGAGCCATTTGGGGTATTTGGGCAACCAATCTGCTCAGTAAAAGTTTTGGTAAATCAGAAGGATTTACGGTAGGCCTGGTATTACTGCCTATCGTGTTTTATCCTATCCTGGCGTTCGACCGTACCATCGTGTACAAAGGACCGGCAGGCGATCCCACCCGTTTTAATAATGTTACTGAAGACCTGAACTCAATAGGAAAAACGGCCTGATCAAAAATAAGATAGTAAAGAGGGCGTCTCATTTTTGAGGCGCCCTCTTTTTATTTTGACGTTACCGGTTAATACCGTTGTAAATAACTTTACCATTACGGATCGTATAAGCCACCTCCGAAAAGCGACGGCTATCTGTATGCGGGTCTGCTTTCAGCAACACAATATCCGCATCCATCCCTTTCGCGATACGCCCGCTGTGCTGCGCCATGCCAAACCGTTTTGCCGGAGCAGTTGTTAACGCCGCAAGTATTTCATCGAAGCTTAACCCCGCTTCAGACATCAGCCGGAATTCGTCAGACGTATCGTAATCCGAGATATAGCCCACATCCGTACCGAATAAGATTTCACCTCCCGCGCTGGCATAGGCGCCCAGCTGCTGCAAGGCGGTTGTCATCAACGGATTACTAACAGGGAGGTTCTTTCTTTCCAGTTCCCATTTGTAAAGTTTCAGCGTAGGAATGAGCGCTACCTTATGCAGCAGCAGTTGATCAATTTCTTTTTTCGTCCAGCTGCGGTAACCATCCGGGGCCACGTGCGCAAGGATATCCACGCCGCCGGCAAGCGCTATATTCATCCCGGTATCGGCAGTAGGATGGGCAAAAACCGGTTTATGAAATTTATGGGCAGTGCTGGTGGCGGCCTTGATGATGTCTATAGGCATCGGTACAATCCCATGCCCATCCGGCGATGCTGACCATACCTTGATGCCGTCTGCGCCGGCCTGTATCTGTTTGGTGACGTAAGCCACGGCCTCTTCCGGCGTATTTATTTCAGGAAGGGTAAGCGGCTGAATATAGAAAGGACTTCCATGCGGAGGAACAAACGGAACGCCCACCGTAAGGATAGCAGGGCCGTTTACCTCCCCTGATGTAATCCTGGCCCGGAGGGCAAGCAAATTGGGATAGTTCAGCGCCGCCAGGTCAAATACATGTGTAAAACCACGACTGTTGATCATGCTATCCATCCGGTTATTGAGCTGCGCTGCCGGTTGCTTGTCCGCATGGTCCCATCCGGGTTCGATAAAATGTACATGGCTGTTCCAGAAGCCGGCCATCATCACCAGGCCTTTGCAGTCCAGCACTTTCATATGTGCAGGCACTTTTACCTGTTTGCCCGCCGCTGCAATTTTCCCGTTTTTAATGATAACCACCCCTGATATAACCGGGGGCGTTTTGGGAGAGGTATATATGGTGGCGCCCACCAGTGCAAGATCTTCCTGTGCAGACACACTTCCGAAAAGAAGAACCAGCAAACAAAACAATAACGTTTTCATCAGATAATTATTAAGAAGGGAATTTAATAACTCTCCCTCATTACCGGTCATAAATGTTACGGAAGTATTTAAATACGTTGCAGAAGGTGTAAACTAATTCTCTTTAGTAGTATAGTAATTGTAGTCGTTCAGTACCGTTTCGAGGAAATAGGTATTGGGCAGGTCGGTTTCAATATGCAGTACTTCTCTTACCCGCATGGCCACCCTGGCGGCGAGTTCTTCATCTTTGGCCTTCAGTGCGCGGTCCAGCAGGTCTTTCACTTTATTCATATCCCTGTCAGACAGCTTCATGATCTGTGGAAACTGCGGTTTGTAATCGCTGTTGGAAAGATCCCGGAAGATGGTTTCTTCTATACTGCCTTTTCTTTTGGTGCTGATCACAATGGTGCCGGCTACCAGGTCGCCCAGCCGCTGGTTATAAGGGGTGCGCACAATGGACACCGCCGGGATAATCACCGGTACCAGGGCGAAAAAATACAGCGGTGTTTCTATGATCCGGAATATCCATCTTATCAGGTGCTGACTTATACTTGGCTGGTTGCCGGTCATACTTACCACCTGCAGATGCAGTATTTTTTTTCCGGGTGTTTGTCCTTTCATGCCGATTTCCGCCACAGGAAAGTAAAACAACAGGGGCAGCAATACCAGGAAAAAGTAGATGCCCACATGCCCCTCCATTTCTATCCGGAAAGAGCTCAATGTCATATACGCCACCAGGTAATAAAAAAAACGGATGCCGAAATCAATGAGCCAGGCCAGGAATCTTTTCATGATGTCTGCTGATTCAAATTCCAGGTCTATATTGAAAGAAGTCGGTATTTTTATATCTGCCATACTCAAATTTACATATTTGTTGATATATTGTTGAACGATTTAGTATGTTTGCCGGTATTCCCCCATTAGTAACCCATTACTGTAGGTGATATCTGTATTTAAAATGGAAAGGACTCACTATGAGAGAATCGCTGTTTATCAAAAAAAATTTGTCCCGCTGGAAGAAATACCAGGAGGAACCGACAGATGACCCTGATGAAATGGCGGAAAGATTTGTATCACTGCTAGATGATCTGTCTTACGCTAAAACTTTTTACAGCTTCAGTAAAGTAACCCGTTATATCAACGGCCTGGCGGCGGGTATCTATCATCGTATTTACCAGAACCGTAAGGAAGATGTAGGACGCTTCCAGTTGTTTTTTAAATATGAATTACCACTGTTGTTCCGTAAGCACCACCGCCTGTTATTATTTACGCTCTGTTTCTTTTTATTGTTCTGTATTATCGGCGCCTTTTCATCAGCACATGATGAAACGTTTGTGCGTGGCGTATTGGGCGATGAATATGTAAACATGACGGAACGCAATATTGCCAATAAAGATCCTTTCGGCGTGTATAAAGACGGCAACCCGGTGATGATGTTTTTCCGGATTGCCTACAACAATATCATGGTATCTTTCTATTGTTATATAGGAGGTATTTTCCTGGGTGTTGGTTCCTTATACCTCTTGATACGCAATGGTGTGATGCTGGGCGTTTTCCAGTATATCTTCTTTTCGCACGGCCTCGGCTGGAAATCTATCCTGGTGATCTGGATCCATGGCACCCTGGAAATATCCAGTATTGTGATCGCGGCCTGTGCAGGCATTGTCATGGGGAAGAGCATCCTTTTTCCCGGTACACGCAAGCGGATCGATTCCCTGCGTAAAGGTGCAAAAGACGGCATCAAGATCATGGTAACCCTGATCCCGGTATTCATTGTGGCCGCTTTCCTGGAAAGCTTTGTAACCCGGTATACAGAAATGCCGCTGGTGGTAAGTCTTTTTATCCTCCTGGCATCGCTGGCTTTTATCCTGGGCTATTTTATTTTTTATCCCATTTACCTGCATAAAAAAGGATACCGGCTGAGTGCGGAAGGGAAAGTATTAACACCATTTACCCTTTCAAAGCAGTAACATGAATCATTTTTTCCGGATTAAATACAGCCTGCTGTTACTGCTGCTTTGCTGTGCCCTGCAAAGCATGGCGCAATATGAAGGTACAGCCCGAAATAAAGAAGAATATGATAGCTTATTGCAGGCAAGGATAACGGAAGACAGCTTCGCTACCATCCAGGTAGACCGGGAGCGTGCGGAAGGCAAAGAAGAATATGCGACAGAAATTCCACTATTTGAATTGCGTGAGGTACCGGATTCACTGGTGAAAGCGCTGAAAGAAAATAAGAAGCTGCAATACAAGGAAATACCACCGGAACCTCCCCCGGATAATAGCTGGGTGCAACGTTTTTTAATGGCTTTATTTTCATCGATCGGCGCTATCCGCATCATTGTGATGCTATTGCTGCTGGCCGGTTTGGGCTTCCTGGTGTATTGGTTTATGAAAAGCAATGGTATGAGCTTTTTCCGCAAACCGCAACTGATAGAAGGATTAACAGAAGTACAGGAAGAAGACCTGCAAAGTGCACAGGAGTATGAAGAAAAGATAAAAGCGGCAATAGCCGCCGGGGAAACAAGACAAGCTATCCGCTGGTGGTACCTGTATACCTTGTTTCAACTGGCAGGCCGGGAGCTGATAATACCGGGGAGAGAAAAAACCAATAACGATTACCTGCGCAGCATGCGGAGTTCTCCCTACTATAAAAAATTTGCTACGCTGACGTTGGATTATGAATATATCTGGTATGGCGGATTTGAAGTGAGTGAAGAGAATTTCAGGAATATTAACCAGGAGTTCAGGGATTTTAATAACACAATCGGAAAAACTTCGTGAAGAACAAACCTCTATATATCGTCCTGTTCGTTTTGCTCCTGCTGGTAGTACTGGTCATAGTGAGTGGAAATCTTGCCAACAAAAAGAATGAGCAATCCACAGATATGACCCAGTCTTCTTTTTACAGCAAGGATAAAAAAGCAGGCGGCGCCTATGCCGCCTTTAAGATGCTGCCCCAGCTGTTTATAAGGAATTCAGTGCAGGTGGTAACGAAACCCTTTACCCGCACTTTTGATAAGGACAGTGAGCTGAAATTCAGGAACAATGTATACATCCTGGTGGCCGACCGGCTGTTCACTACTGAAAGCGATATAGAGGCTATGCTGGATTATGTATCACGGGGAAACGAGTTGTTTATTGCTGTAAATACCCCGGATCCTCTGCTAGAAAAACACCTGAAATTTGTGACGGTGGAAAGCAATAACATGCAACTCAAAAAAGAAGGTGTTGTACAACGGTATGCTGATGAAACCATTCCAATGGATACTTCTTTCAGTTATCCTGGCAGGGTAAGCGGGAGTTATTTTTCAGCGGTAGATAGTAATACTACCAGCATACTTGGCTACAATTACAAAAACAAGCCTGATTTCATACGTGTTGCGTATCGCGGCGGTTTCATTTACCTGCTGCTGAATCCATATACTTTCACGAATTATTTTTTACTGCACAAGCAAAATGTAAAGGCGCTGGAAACGCAGCTATCGTACCTGATCAGTGATGCCGGCAATGTGTACTGGGATGATTTCTATAACAGCCAGCATAGTGCGCAGTCGGGTGATTTCAGTGAGTGGCAGGTGTTGATGCGGTATGCATCCATGCGTTGGGCCTTGTGGCTGGCAGTGATATTGCTGTTGCTGTACGTGGTGTTTGAAAGCAAACGCCGGCAACGGATTATCCCCGATAAGCCAGCCGTAAACAATACTTCGCTGGAGTTTGTAGATGCCATCGGCCAGTTGTACTATCAACAACATAACAACTACAACCTGGCGCATAAAATGATCATTCATTTTATGGAGCATATCCGTTCCAGTTATTATCTCAACACCAATGTGCTGAATGATGAATTTATTGCGTCGCTGGCGCGTAAGTCGCTGGTGCCGGAAGCGGATATCAGGGCGTTGTTGCAGATGGTACACAATATCCAGCTGGAAGAAAATATCAGCGACGATGATCTGAAAGATTTTTATAACCGCATTCAACAATTTTATATAAACACGAAATAAATAATGGATACCAATACATTTCAACCCAGGACTGATTTTTCTGCCTTGCATGAAGGTGTGGAAGCCATCAGGGAGCAGATAGGGAAAGTAATTGTAGGACAGCATCAGATGGTAGACCTGCTGATAGCAGGCTTGCTTACACAGGGACATGTGCTGATTGAAGGTGTTCCCGGCGTTGCAAAAACACTCACGGCAAAATTGCTGGCGCAGTGCGTGGATGCGGACTTCAGCCGTATCCAGTTTACACCCGACCTGATGCCGGCGGATGTATTGGGCACTTCCGTTTTTAATCCGCAAACACGCGAGTTTGAATACAAGAAAGGACCCATTTTCAGTAACCTGGTACTGATCGATGAAATAAACCGTGCCCCCGCTAAAACGCAGTCGGCATTGTTTGAAGTAATGGAAGAAAGACAAATCACCAACGATGGCACTACCTGGTCGCTCGACCGGCCCTTTATGGTGATTGCCACTCAAAACCCGATCGAGCAGGAAGGTACTTACCGGTTGCCGGAAGCGCAGCTGGACAGGTTCCTCTTTAAAATAGAAGTAAGGTATCCTAACCTGGAAGAAGAAGTAGCTGTATTGCGCAGTATTCATCACTTCAACGGGGAAACAGATCTTACAAAAATGATCAGCAAAGTAATAACTACCACGCAGATCATCGAATTCCAGAACCTCGTACGGCAGGTAATAATAGACGAAAAGCTGTTTCATTACATCGCGTCTATTATCAATGAAACACGCATGAACTCCTCGCTGTACCTGGGCGCTTCTCCGCGTGCATCCATTGCCGTTATGAACTGTGCAAAAGCCACCGCTGCCATGAAGAACCGGGATTTTGTAATTCCTGACGATGTGGTGGAAATGGTGCCGCATGTATTGCGTCACCGTATTATGCTGACGCCCGAAAAAGAAATGGAAGGCATCAAAACAGATGACGTGATTGCACAGATCGTAAAAACGATAGAGGTACCGAGATAATCATCTCCCAAGAAGATATTAGTATGTCAGCCACTGTAAAGAATAATTTATTCCAGATACTCTTTTTTACCAACAGGCTTTACCTCCTGCTGGGAGGGAATATCCTGTTATTTATCATTTCGTTTTTTGTTCCGCGCATTTTCAATATTGCTGTGATCGCATTTATTGTGCTGGTAGGTGTTGTATTGCTGGATATGATCCTGCTGATCCTGCGCCCGGCCAGTATTGTATCGATGGAACGAAAAACCAGTAACCGTTTCAGTAACGGGGATGATAACGAGGTATTGCTGGATTTTCACAGCCGGTACCCGTTTCCGGTATTTGTATCTGTGATTGATGAATTACCCCTTCAGTTCCAGGAACGTGATTTTCTCTTGCAGGCAAAAGTATCCGCAGCAGGTGCGCATATTTTCCGGTATGTGTTGCGTCCGTTGGAAAGAGGGTTGTATAACTTTGGCTACAGCAACGTATTTGTTAGAAGTGCATTGGGCATTGTAAGCCGCCGGTTCATTTTTGATAATGAACAAACAATAAGCGTGTATCCCAGTTATCACCAGTTGCGGCACTATGCATTGTATTCCTACATGAACCGGCTGAATGAACTGGGTGTACATAAGCGCCGGGTAATTGGCCACAGTATGGAGTTTGATCATATTAAGCCGTATACAAAAGGGGATGATGTGCGTATGCTCAACTGGAAAGCGACGGCCCGCAGCGGTAACCTGATGATCAATAATTACGTGGAAGAAAGATCGCAGCAGGTATATTCTATTATCGACAAAGGCCGGAATATGAAGATGCCTTTCAACGGTTTATCGTTGCTGGATTACGCTATTAATGCGTCGCTGGTATTCAGCAATGTGGCGGTGGATAAAGGCGATAAGGCGGGGCTGGTTACTTTCAACGAAAATAAAGTAGAAGTGTTGGCTGCCAGCAATAAAAAAGTGCAGGTAAATAAAATCCTGGAAACGCTGTATGCACAGGAAACACGCTGGCAGGAAAGCGATTACGAAGCATTGAGTGTGCAGCTGCGCAGTAGTCTATCTACGCGGTCGCTGCTCATGATCTATACTAATTTTGAGTCGATGTCCAGTTTGCACCGGCAGTTACCCTTCCTGCGGCGCCTGGCACGTTATCACCTGGTGCTGGTGGTGTTTTTTGAAAACACAGAGCTGAAGCGGGTAACAGAACAAACCGTGCAGGATGTGGAGGGAATTTACAGGCAAACCATTGCACAGAAGTTTGCGTATGATAAGAAACTGATTGTAAAAGAGCTGGCGAAATATGGAATTATGTCGTTGCTGAGTCCCCCCGAGCAATTGACGTTAAACGTGGTGAATAAATACCTGGAGTTGAAATCGCGTATGTTGATCTAAGCCACTGCAAGCAATGCCTAAAAAACTAAGATCCATTCCTGTAAATCATTTCGGAGGTGAATATCATCCAGGTATTTCCATTGAGAAGATATCTCTTAAAGATTTCCCCGGTTTCGAAGGAGAGGAACAATCTGAACGGCATGATCGTCATTCATTTCACTTACTTGAGGAAGGCGCCATTACGATAGAAATTGATTTTCAAAAGTATGAAATCCAGTCTCCGTCTATCATCTACATGCACCCAAATCAGGTACATCGTATAATAACATTTGAAAATGTAGAAGTCAGCAGCTGGGCCATCAATAATGTAAATATTAACCGGGAATATCTGAAACTATTAGAAGACATTACACCCACAAAACCATTATCCTTAAATAAAGAAACTTATTCCATTATTTCCGAAGCCGTATCACTTTGCCTGAAATTTTCAAAACGAACGAACGACAAACTATATCACTCCTTGCTGAAAGATAGCTGTAATGCACTGGTCGCATTGGTGGTATCCCTATATTTAGAGCAATCTACACCAATAGAGAAATTTCCGCGCTTTGAAACGGTTACAAAAGCCTTCAGGGAAGCATTGGAGCATAATTTTACCTCTGACAAACGCCCGGCAGCCTACGCTCAAAAACTAAATATATCCACACCTTACCTGAACGAATGTGTCAAAAACACAACAGGCTATTCCGTATCGCATCACATACAGCAACGTATTATTTTAGAAGCAAAACGTTTACTCTACCATTCCGGTAAATCGGTAAAGGAAATTGCTACCGCATTAGGGTATGATGATTACCCTTATTTTTCGCGGCTATTTACCAAAATCACAGGAATAACCCCTTTAGCTTTCCGGAATAAAAACCTCGGTTGATCCAATATCTACTTTGTATTGTTATTTTTTCTCCCTGTTATACGATGTTCCTTTGTATGGTCAAATCAAATCGTATAAAAATGAAAATATTAAAAGATAAAAAAGTACTCGTTTCGGGTGCAAGTTTTGCCGGCCTTTCAACCGCTTATTGGATGAATAAGTTAGGTTACAAAGTAACTATTGTTGAAATCGCAAATGGCCTTAAAATGGGCGGAACGCCTGTTAACATAGAAGGGAATACTGTTGATATTGTTAAGCGTATGGGAATCTTTGAGCAAATTAAAGCCAACAGATTGGCGATGGAAATGCTGGAATTTAAAAATGCGGATGATGTGACGGAAGGAACCATGATATTAAAAAGAGCAGGTGAACAACTGCGGGAAGACGAATGCGAGATTGAAAGAAATACATTACTCAATATCTTGTTTGATACGGTGAAAAATGACGTTGAATTCATTTTCAACAACAGCATCACCGCCTTAAACGAAACAAACGACGATATTGAAGTTACCTTTAAAGATGGCTCACAGCAAGCATTTGATTTAGTGTTTGGCTGCGACGGCATACATTCGGCGGTAAGGAAGATCTGGTTTGGTAATGAAGCGGGATACCTGCATTTTCTCGGGCAATATTTCTCTATCACCATCGTAAATAAGTTGCTGATAAAACAAAATACAACGCAATTCTATAACGTGCCTGACAAGGCTGTAATGCTGAATGCTTACAACAATAAAACCGATATAGTTTTTTGCTTTCGTTCAGAGAAGGAAATTCCTTACGATTATCGTGATGAAGAACAACAAAGAAAAATCATTCTGGAACAGTTTGAAGGACAAAGCTGGAGAGCTGCGGAGTTATTGGAAGAAGTAATGAATGCTAAAACTTTTTACTTCGATAAACTTTGTCAGGTAAAAATGCCCTCATGGACAAAAGGCAGGGTAGCGTTGGTTGGCGACGCAGGCTATTGTGCTTCACCTGCTGCGGGAAAGGGCGGATCTTTGGCAATAGATGGAGCTGCCGCATTAGCGGATGCTTTTCTGCAACACAATGGAAATTTTGAATTAGCCTTCCGGGATTACAACAAAAATTTCCGTCCGTTTATTGAGGAAGTCCAGGCAGAAGCTGTACGCATGGGTTTAGAAACGCTTGTTCCGGGAACCGAAGAAGCTATTCGCAAAAGAAACACGGAAGGTGTTGGTTTTTAGGCCGGCTAATGTCTTCTCTTCTTTTTAAACAGGTCGTCCGTATTTTTTAGAATAAGGGAGTCTGCGTCCGGCGCCTGTTTTACTGGTATCACGGATCGCAGGTAGAGGCGGTCGTTGTGTTTATACCAGGCTTCCACTGTTACTGATTTCAGGGTATCATTTTTTGGGAGTAGCAGATCCTGTCCTATTATTTTTCCTGCGGAGGCAGCGAACCTGATGGCATTGGTATCTAACGGGAATACTTTCCCGCTGCTGAACTTTCCTTCTATATTCAGGTAGAAGCGGATATCACGTTTAATGCTGTCGGCATAATGATTGAACCGGATACCGGTAATGGCCGGGAGTTGCAGCGAGGTTTGATGGGAGGTGTTGTCGGGTGTAGTAACGGTAAGGGTTATACGGTATTTATCTTTTACCAGTTGTTCCCTGTTAAATCGGAGTACGCCGTTTTGTATTTGCCCGTTGCTGCTGCTAACGGTTAGTTTGTTCCAGCGGAGGTTTCCTTCGAGGAGTCCTGTTGTTTGTTGGGTGGAGCTATCGGTATAAATAATCCGGATGCCCAGGGGGGCGGTGTTATACAATTCCGTCACGGCATCTGCATCGTAAAAGGCTGCTATGCGCGCTACTTTGGCCTGCTGGGCATTTGCCGGCAGGGTGATAGCAAGTAAGGTGCAGAGCAGGAGATATTTCAGCATGCGGTTTGGAATGTTTTAGCACCGGTGGGCAACCGGCAGATTAATTTCTTACCGCCATTTGCCTGGCTACGTATTTACCGAGAATGTCAAATTCCAGGTTTACCAGGCTGCCGGTTTTTATGTTTGAGATGTTGGTAAATTCGTAAGTGTATGGAATAATGGCAACCGAGAACTCATCGTTGGTGACATTGAATACGGTGAGACTGATACCATTGAGGCAAATGCTTCCTTTTTCCACAATCAGCGCGGCGAATTCTGCAGGGTAGCGAAAGCGGTATAACCAGCTGCCGTCCTGTTCCTGGCAGGAGAGGCATTCTCCTACGCTATCTACATGGCCTTGCACCAGGTGGCCATCGATGCGGCCGTTGAACACCATGGCTCTTTCGAGGTTCACGAATTGTGTAGGGGTGAGCTGGCCGAGGTTTGTTTTCTGCAGGGTTTCATCCACCGCTACGGTTTCGTAGGTATCGCCCTGGATATTGGTTACCGTTAAGCATACGCCGTTATGAGACACGCTCTGGTCTATTTTTAGTTCAGCTGCCAGTGGTGTTTGTATCGTGATTACCAGGTTACTGCCTTCCTTCCTGGTGGATACTACTTCTGCTAGTGTTTCTATGATTCCTGTAAACATGCGGCAAATTTAAGCATTTTTCTACACCCGGGGTTTCCAGGGAATTTCTTCAGCGCCCAGCTTGTGTCCTGTCCAACGGGCCAGCACAAAGAGGTAATCGCTGAGGCGGTTAATATATTTCAGTACCAGCGGTTCAATGAACATATCGTGCTCCTGCATGCCTACGCAGAGGCGTTCTGTGCGGCGGCATACGCAGCGGGCGATGTGGCAGGTAGATACGGCTACATGTCCGCCGGGAAGGATGAATGATTTCATCACGGGGAGGTCTTCATTCATCTGGTCGATACTTTTTTCCAGGAGGGTGATATCGCCTTCGTGGAGGTCTGGTATTTTCAGTTTGGTTTCTTTGTCGGGGTCGCAGGCCAGTGCGGCGCCAATGGTAAAGAGGCGGTCCTGTATTTCGCGGAGCAGGCTTTTGGTGTCCGGGTCTGCGATGTAATCGTTTACCAGGCCAATGTAGGAGTTGAGTTCATCCACGGTGCCATAGGCATCGATGCGGACATCGCTTTTAGGCACTTTGGTGCCGCCGATGAGGGATGTTTTGCCTTTGTCGCCTGTTTTAGTATATATTTTGAAAGACATGGGTGTTGGTGTTGATCGGTTGCAAAATACGAATAACGGCGTTACGGGAAGTATCCTGTAACGCCGTTATGCAGTAATCGAAATATTTTATGCGTGTGCTTTTTCGTTGATGCGGTCTGATTCAATGACGCCATCGCGCAGGCGTATAACGCGGCGGGCGTGATCGGCAATGTCTTCTTCGTGTGTTACCAGCACCACGGTGTTACCGGAGTCGTGGATGGCCCCGAAGATTTCCATGATTTCCACAGACGTTTTTGAGTCGAGGTTACCAGTGGGTTCATCTGCGAGGATAAGGGACGGATTATTCACCAGGGCGCGGGCGATGGCAACGCGCTGGCATTGTCCGCCGGAGAGTTCATTGGGTTTATGTTTATAGCGGTCGCCGAGGCCTACTTTTTTCAGCATGGCGATGGCCCTTTCTTCCCTGTCCTTTCTGTTGATGCCGGCGTAGATCAGTGGGATGGCCACATTTTCCAGGGCGGAGAGGCGGGGCATGAGGTTGAACTGCTGGAATACGAAGCCGATTTCCTTGCCGCGTACGATGGCCAGGTCGTTGTCTTCCATTTTGCTCACATCATGTCCGCTGAGAACGTACCTGCCGGCAGTGGGCGTGTCCAGGCATCCGAGGATGTTCATCAGGGTAGACTTTCCCGAGCCGGAAGGGCCCATGAGCGCCACATATTCATTCTTGAAAATGTCCAGCGATACGCCTTTGAGTACCGGTAATTCATTTTTACCGAGAAAATAACTTTTCCTGATTCCTTCCAGGTGTATGACGGACTTTTCCATGTGGGTTATTTCTTTATTATTTTCGGCACTTTAAAGTATTCCTCAGTGGCGGAAGGTGCGTTTTTCAGGGCCTCTTCACGGGTGATTACCGGTATTACCTTATCTTCCCTGAAAACATTATAATCATCTGTCAGGTGAAGTAATGGCTTCACATCGGTGGTATCCAGTTCATTCAGTTTCTCCACAAAGGTGATCATCCTCTGGAGGTCTCCGCGTATTTCAATCTTCTCCTGGTCGTTGAATTCCAACCTGGCCAGATCGGCCAGTTGCTGCACCAGTACGTCGTTCACTTCCATAATCAAATTAAATCAAAAGATAATGAAATATAAATGGTAAATATGATAGTATCTCAAAATTAGGGATAAACGGACAGAATAAAGTGCTTTTGATCATCTGCTTTTGGCTTTTGGCGTTTTTTTTACAAAACAGCCCGGTGTTAATGGCTGAAAGCTAAAAGCTATTCTTTAAATTGCGCCCTGTTATGGCTACTGAAAAAGAAATTGTGGTAAGCGGCATACGCCCTACCGGTTATTTGCATTTAGGCAATTATTTTGGCGCTATCCGTAATTATATCCGGATGCAGGAAGATTTTAACTGCTATTTTTTTGTGGCAGACTGGCATTCGCTGACCACCCATCCCGATCCGAAAGATCTTCCGGGGAACGTGATGCGGGTACTGGCGGAGAATATTGCATCCGGACTGGATCCTGAAAAGGTATCCCTGTATGTGCAGAGCGATGTGCCCGAAATTGCGGAATTGTACCTGCTGATGAATATGCTGGCTTATGTAGGTGAGCTGGAGAAAGTACCTACTTTTAAAGATAAGGTGCGGCTGCAGCCTCAAAACGTGAACGCAGGGCTGCTTACTTACCCGGTGCTCATGAGTGTGGACATCCTGATCCAGCGCGCGGTAAAAGTGCCGGTGGGTAAGGACCAGGGGCAACACCTGGAAATGGCGCGTAACTTCGCCCAGCGCTTCAATCACCGTTATGGTGACCTGTTCCCGGAACCGGAGGCTTTCAACTACGGCGATAGCCTGGTGCGTATCCCCAGCCTGGATGGTAACGGCAAGATGAGTAAAAGTGAGAATGAACTGGCTACATTATACCTGGCAGATGAGGATGATAAGATCATCAACAAAATCAAAAAAGCTAAAACCGACAGTGGTTCCGGAGAACCTGGCTCGCCGGTGCCTGATTCTGTACAAAACCTGCTGGACCTGATGAAACTGGTGTCTGCTCCGGATGCGGTATTTTTCTACGAAGAAGCATGGAAGAATACCGGGACTATCCGTTTCGGGGATCTGAAAAAGCAGTTGGGAGAAGACATGGTGAAGTTTATCTCGCCTATCCGTGAGCAGGCGAAAGAGTTACAGCGGGATACAGACTACCTGAAGAAGATTATGAAAGCCGGTGCAGAAAAGGCCAGAGCGAATGCGGCACAAACTTTGCAACAGGCGAAAAAACTTATTGGTATAAATTATTATTGAAAAAGTCGCCAACTGTAGCTATTTTCAGTTTTAACCACCTCACATCGCATGGCAAAACAGAATAAGATCAAACATATAGCTATCGCCGGAAACATCGGCGCTGGCAAAACCACGCTGACAGAAATGTTGTGCAGGCATTATAAATGGCATCCGCAGTATGAAGATGTGGAGCACAATCCTTATCTGAACGATTTTTATGAAGATATGCCCCGCTGGTCGTTTAACCTGCAGGTATATTTTCTGAACGGACGGTTAAAGCAGCTGCTGGAAGTGCAGAACGGAAAAGAAACCGTTATACAGGACCGGACCATTTATGAGGACGCGCATATTTTTGCGCCCAACCTGTATGAAATGGGGTTGATGACCAAACGTGATTTTGATAATTATTTCAACTTCTTTGAAACGCTGAAAAGCATGGTGAAACCACCGGATCTGCTGATCTACCTGCAGGCATCTGTACCTACGCTGGTAGCGCAGATACAGAAGCGGGGAAGGGAGTATGAAGAAAACATCCGGCTCGACTACCTGAAACGACTGAACGAATATTACAACAACTGGATTGAGAAATACAAAGAAGGCCCGTTGCTGATCATTGATATTGATAAGAACAAATTCCCGGAGAGCGATGAAGACCTGGGCGAAATTATTTCGCGGATCGATTCGCAGTTGTACGGCTTGTTTTAAAGCGCGCGTAGTTTGTCTTTCTCAGGATTACGCTGATTATATTGATTTTAAGGATTTGAACATTTTGGATTTTAAATGATTTTGGGA
>NZ_JBFUPS010000018.1:0-79045 GCF_041360695.1 Chitinophaga sp. RCC_12 | reverse complement strand
GTTCAATATGTTGGAGAATACTTCTTTTCTGCTGGGCTGTAAAGGAACGGTTTTTCTTACGATGATAATCTTCTGAGTGTCTCGTCCTAATATAGCTATACAGTTGAAGAAATAATCCTGAAACAGGCTTACACTTTATCAATAAATAGCAATCACCGTATCTATATTGTTCACCTGTATTCTTACGCTGTCATCCCCTTTTTTGACCATCTTCAGCGAATGCAATGCAGCCTGCGGTTTTACCACGTCGGGTACTATTTTCTCAAAAAACAGGTATTTATCTTCCACCAGGCTGTAAACCGGGTAGCTGGATAATATGCCGGTAGTTTTCGTTTGCAGGGCGTAGTCATCGTCAATAGTGTAGCGCTGAAACTCGCTGTCCGACAACAAGGTGATGGCGGCTACCAGGGTGAAGGTGCGCAGCGGCGGCAGGAGCAGCCCAATCAGCAATACAAACGGGAAGCCAAAGAATCCTGTCAGGTAGGCATACCTGGCGTCGTTATCCGGTTTGGTAAGGCCGTAAATCAGCATACCGGTACCTGCGTAGAGGGTAAAGAACACCCGTTCGGTTTGTGTGCCCTTGAAGCCGTAGTCGTTCAGCATCAATAACACGCACAGGAGCGCAAAGCAGCCAAAAACCAGGTGAAGGTACCACAGGAGCGCCTGTATTTCCGGTGCTTTCACCTTTTTTATTTTACAGGACAGGGCAGCTAAAAAGCATAAGGTTAGGATAATAATGGTAATCATGACAGCGGGTAAAGTTGTTGGTCGGGTGCACTATAGTTTAAAATATAAATATATGTATTTATTTTAATTAATAGTATGCAGACTGCATGTGGAGGGTATAATAATTATTAATCGGGCGTTTGCTTTGCTTTTTCGCTAACAAACAATATTTTTGCCCTGCCTTTCAATAAGGCATTTAAACTTTCAATTAAGAATAGCATGCGTCAGATAGCTTTCAGACAAGCCTTAAGAGAAGCCCTGCAGGAGGAATTTCGCCGTGATGAACGGGTATTCCTTATGGGGGAGGAAGTAGCCGAATACAATGGTGCTTATAAAGTGAGCCAGGGAATGCTGGATGAGTTTGGTCCAAAACGTGTTATTGACACGCCGATTGCTGAACTTGGATTTGCTGCAATCGGAGTAGGTGCTGCACAGAACGGCCTGCGTCCGGTAGTTGAATTCATGACCTGGAACTTCGCTGTACTGGCGTTGGATCAGATCCTCAATACTGCTTCTAAAATGCTGGCAATGAGTGGCGGCCAGGTAGGTTGCCCGATCGTTTTCCGCGGACCAAACGGTTCTGCCGGTCAATTGGGTGCGCAGCACTCCACAGCATTCGAAAGTTACTACGCCAATATCCCGGGCCTGAAAGTAATCTCCGTTTCCAATCCATATGATGCAAAAGGTTTGCTCAAAGCGGCTATCCGCGATGATGATCCGGTTGTTTTCATGGAAAGTGAAGTGATGTATGGCGATATGGGTGAAGTTCCTGAAGAAGAATATATCATCCCGATCGGTAAAGCAGATATCAAACGTGCCGGTAAAGATGTAACCATCGTATCTTTCAACAAAATGATGAAAGTAGCGCTGGGTGCTGCTGAAGAACTGGCAAAAGAAGGTATCGAAGCAGAAGTAATCGATCTCCGTACCATTCGTCCGCTGGACTGGTTCACCATCCTGGAATCAGTGAAGAAAACAAATCGCCTGGTAATTGTTGAAGAACAATGGCCATTCGCAAGTATTTCTTCCGAAATTACTTACCGTATCCAGAAAGAAGGTTTCGACTACCTGGATGCACCGATCCGCCGTATCACTGCACAGGATGCTCCTATGCACTATGCTCCCAACCTGGTTAAGCAATACCTGCCGGATGTGGAACGTACCGTGAAACTGGTGAAAGAAGTAATGTACATGAAGAAATAGCACCTGCTATCAATATAAAAGAAACGGAGCGAAGATTTTCTTCGCTCCGTTTCTTTTTATCTTTAAAAATATTTTCAGGAAAACAGATCGCTGGAAAGGTAACGGTCGCCGCGATCACAGATGATACTAACGATCACGCCACTACGTAATTCCCTTGATACCCGTACAGCTGCTGCCACAGCGCCGCCGCTGCTCATACCACAAAATACCGCTTCTTCCTTTGCCAGTCTTTTGGTCATGATCCTCGCTTCTTCTTCTGAAATATCCATGATACGGTCTACCCTCGGTTTTTCAAATATTTTAGGTAGATAAGCCTCCGGCCATTTGCGGATGCCCGGGATTTTCGAACCTTCTGTAGGCTGGCAGCCTACGATCTGTACCGCCGGGTTCTGCTCTTTCAGATAGCGGGATACGCCCATAATAGTACCGGTAGTCCCCATCGCACTTACAAAATGCGTCACTTCCCCGTTGGTATCTTTCCAGATTTCAGGTCCGGTAGTTTTATAGTGCATGCCGTAGTTATCGGGATTGGCAAACTGGTTCAGCATATGGTAACCGCCTTTCTCCACCTGTGCGTTGGCATAGTCGATAGAGCCTTCCATCGATAATTCCTTTGGCGTGAGCGTTACTTTGGCGCCATATACTTCCATGGTAAGCACCCGCTCGCGGGTAGCATCTGAAGGCATTACCAGCTCTATTTCAATGCCGAAAAGACTGGCAATCATGGCCAGCGCAATACCGGTATTGCCGCTGGTAGCTTCTATCAGTTTCATGCCCGGTTTAATGTCACCCCTGTCGAGCGCGCCTTTGATCATGCCATAAGCAGCCCTGTCTTTCACGCTGCCGGCAGGATTGTTTCCTTCCAGTTTGGCGAAAATTTTAACGGCCGGGTTAACGGATATCTTCTTTAATTCTACCATCGGCGTGTTGCCGATCAGATCTATGATGGAAGCCATTGTACTAGTCCTGGTTTGTATCTGAAAATTTATGTTCTGCTTTATAATAGATCCGGGAGAAAGGTTCCACACTTTTAATCAGCCACACGTTCCCACCTATTACGCTATGATGGCCTATCACCGTATCACCGCCAAGAATGGTGGCGCCGGCGTAAATCACTACATGTTCCTCAATAGTAGGATGACGCTTGCTGCGCGCCATACTTTTTTCAATGCTCAGTGCACCCAGCGTTACGCCCTGGTACAGTTTTACATGCGGTCCTATCACAGTGGTTTCCCCGATCACAATGCCGGTACCATGATCTATGCAACACCAGGGCGCTATCACCGCACCCGGATGAATATCCACTCCTGTTCGGGAATGCGCCAGTTCTGTGATCATCCGGGGCAATACCGGTATTTTCAGCTGGTACAGGGCATGCGCAATGCGGTAAAAGGCAATGGCATAAAACCCCGGATAGGCACGGATTACTTCGTATAAACAGGATGCTGCCGGATCGCCCTGGTAAATGGCCGTGGCATCTTTTGTCAGTTCATCATATATCACCGGTACTTTGTTCATAAAGTCGCGGCTCAGCCCTGCGGCATCCGCAGGCAGCTGATTTTCCATTGATTGCAGCAATTGCTGCAACTGGGCTTCCAGTTCATGGCCAAAACGTTCCAGCGCCACCGGATCGGGGATCACCTGGCCGGTATGTTCAGGAAATAACCAATTCAACAGGTGGCTCACAAATTCATCTACTGCACCCGTGGCAGGATAGGCGTTCGCCGCTGCCAGCTGGTGCCGCCGCTTCAACTCTTCCAGAAAATCATTCATATGCGGATCGAATTACAGGTATTGGCACTTTAATCGTTACTGAAATTACGCATTAATCCTGTAAAGGTAGTAGACTGTCTGCTAATATTCAAGCGTTCGTGGCTGCCGGGAGGATATGGTAATCTCTCAATTGTTTCTGACATGTTAAATGATCCCTGATATAATGCAATTTTAAGGGATTAATCTTTATTTTTGCCCGTTGTATAAAAGGCAGGTATTGCCGGTCGTACAAAATAAAACTGATTATGGCTAACATTTTAATAATAGACGACGAAAAAAGTATTCGTAAAACACTCACGGAAATTTTAACCTATGAAGGTTACAAGGTAGATGAGGCCGCGGATGGTATGGAAGGATTTAAAATGTTCCAGGCAAAGTCATATGATGCCGTTCTTTGCGATATCAAAATGCCTAAAATGGACGGACTGGAATTTCTCGAGAAAGCACGTGAGGTGAACGGGGATATTCCTATTATCATGGTGTCTGGCCACGGTAATATTGATACGGCAGTAGATGCGGTGAAAAAAGGCGCCTATGATTATATTTCAAAGCCGCCGGATCTGAACCGCTTACTCATTACCCTGCGTAATGCAATGGATAGAACCAACCTGGTTACCGAAACCAAAACCCTGCGCCGCAAGGTTAATAAGGTGCCGGATATGATTGGTCAATCCACCCCGATACTGAAAATTAAAGAAACAATAGAAAAAGTGGCGCCAACGGATGCCAGGGTACTGATTACCGGCGATAACGGGGTAGGTAAGGAACTGGTAGCCAGGTGGCTGCATGAACGCAGTAACCGCGCCGGTGGCCCTATGGTGGAAGTGAACTGCGCAGCCATCCCCGGAGAGCTCATTGAAAGTGAACTGTTTGGCCACGAAAAAGGCTCCTTTACATCCGCTGTAAAACAACGGATCGGGAAGTTTGAACAGGCCAGCGGCGGTACCCTCTTCCTGGATGAAATTGGCGATATGAGCCTCAGCGCCCAGGCAAAGGTGTTACGCGCCCTGCAGGAAGGAAAGATCACCCGCGTAGGCGGAGATAAGGAAATCAGCGTGGACGTAAGGGTAGTAGCCGCTACCAACAAGGACCTGCTGCAGGAAGTGGAAAACAAAAACTTCCGCCTGGATCTTTATCACCGTTTAAGCGTGATCCTGATCCACGTTCCTTCCCTGAACGACCGCCGGGATGATGTGCCTTTACTGGTAGACAGCTTCCTCGACAGCGTTTGCAGCGAATATGGTATCTCCCGCAAAGTAGCGGATAAAGATGCCATGAAAGCTTTACAAAATCACAACTGGACCGGTAACATCCGTGAACTCAGGAACGTAGTGGAAAGGCTCGTTATCCTTTCCGGTAAAACCATCACTGCGGAAGATGTGGAAGATTTCGTGGTGCCAAGCCGCGATAAAAGAAAGGTAAGCTCTTAACCAGCAACAATATGCAAAAACACCTGTATCTGATCAGTGGACTGGGTGCGGATGAACGCATTTTCAATAACCTGCGTTTTCCCACCGGCTACCAGGTGCATCACCTGCAATGGATCCCACCATTGCAGGATGAACCCATCAGCGGCTATGCGGCCCGTATGGCCCAAAACATTGCCGCTGATGGGAGGGTAACACTAATAGGCGTGTCTTTTGGCGGCATCATGAGCCTGGAAATAGCCCGGCATATTCCGGTAGAAAAGAACATCCTCCTGTCGAGCATTAAACGAAGCTCGGAAAAGCCTCCCTATTATAACTGGGTAAAGAAACTCGGACTGCACAAATTACCCGACAGCCTGTTGTATCAACGGAGAAGCGTGGTTGTCAGGAAGTTCCTCAATATCGAAACACCGGAAGAACGCAAACTGGTGAATGAATATCTTGCAAAGCGCGACTATACCTTTACGCGTTGGGCGGTAAATGCTATCCTGCACTGGGAAAATGAGCAGGTGCCGGAAGGACTGGTGCATATCCACGGCGCGCGGGACCTCCCTTTCCCGGTTAAATATCTTCAGCCTACACACCTCATCCCCGATGGCGGACATTTTATGGTGCTGAACCGATCAGCAGCCATCAATCGTATCCTGGAGGAAGTGCTCTGACACAGATCAGTTAAACGCCAGTAGCTCATCCAGGCTTTTCAATACAAATACATTTTCCGGCAATGGGCCGGTCAGTTGCCAGACCTGCGGTCCTGACATCAGGATCTTAACACCCGGGAATTGCTGCGCCAGTGCAACAACAAACTGGGTTACCGCCTGTTTCGTTACATTGGTAAGCAGGTGCGTATACATATGGGTTACCGGCCGCACAGGGGTAAATGTTTTCAGATCATCAAATGGAACGTTGGCGCCGAAGCTGGTGACCAGTTTCCCGCTTTTTTTCAGCAGGTATTGCACATACAACAATGGTATTTCATGAAATTCTCCCTCCGGGAGAAATAACAGGTAATGGGCAGTCGCCTGCTGGTTCATCTGCTGGCCGTCGATCGCCGTCATTATTTTGGTGCGGATAATATTGGCGCAGAAATGCTCCTGCGCCGGGATCACATTGCCGGTAAGCCATAGCACGCCTATCTTTTCAAGGAAAGGGTAAATGATCTTTGTAATACAGTGCTCAAATCCCAGGTGTAATACCTGGCTGTAAAAAATGCGCTCAAAGCGGAAGTAATCATAATCGAGCGTGGCGGCAATCAGCTCGTTTACCTGGAGACCTGCAGCCGATCCTTCAGCGGCCAGCTGCAACGACAGTTTATTCTGTTCTTCCTCCGACAACGCAGCTATGCGCGAGATTTTAATCCCGTGATGATATAAATAGGCAATACGTAATAAGGCTTTCAGATCCTCCCCATCATAGATCCTGTGGTTGGTATCTTTCCGCCTGGCGGAGAACAGCTGGAACCGCTGCTCCCAGATCCTGATGGTATGCGCCTTTATACCGGTAAAGTTTTCAATATCCTTGATCGTAAATGTATTCAACGGAGGTATGGTAAATGCCAAATTTAGGCAATTCAGCGGTGGCTACACCATATACTTAAAAACTATAATAAACAATATTTTAATCTATTTTTAAGAAAACTTTTGTAAAGTAATAGCGACAGGCTAGCAACAGAATATTATATTTGCCTTTTTAAGCATCTAATAAGCGTAACTGAATGAACCTGGCATTTTGGAAAAAAAACAAAGACAGTCAGCCTAAGAAAAAGAAATCTGCGGTTAGAGAATGGTTAGACGCTGCGATCTTCGCTATTATAGCAGCCACGCTTATCCGCACCTTTATTTTTGAGGCCTATACGATCCCGACACCTTCAATGGAAAAAACCTTACTTGTGAACGACTTCCTGTTTGTGAGCAAGATCAGTTACGGACCACGTATCCCAATGACCCCGCTGGCAGTACCCTTTGTACATCATACCCTGCCCTTTACCAAATCCGCCAAAGCCTATTCAGAGGCGGTGAAGTGGAAATACAGACGTTTACCCGGTTTCTCAGATATCAAACGGTATGACGTAGTGGTTTTTAACTTCCCGGAAGGAGATACCGTAGCCATTGACTCGCCCGATCCCAGCTATTATGGCATGGTGCGGCAGTTTGGCTGGCAGTCGGTGCAGAACTCTTATAAGATCATCCAGCGCCCGGTAGATAAAAGGGAAAACTATATCAAACGTTGCATGGCCCAGGCCGGCGATACCATCCGGATCATCAAAGGTGCGGTATATGTCAACGGGCAGGCAGCACCGGTTCCTCCCGGCAGCCAGCATAAATATGTAGTGGAAACTACCGGCGACCAGCTTAACAGCAGCCGCCTGGAAGACCTGGGCATTGCTACTTCCGGCCCGGACTTTTACCAACTTGATGCCAGCAAGTTCATTTACAACCTCACACCGGCCAACGTAGCAGCGCTCGAGCAGTTTAAGCCGATTGTAAAAGACATTAAAATATACCAGGAGTCTGATTTTACGGATTTCAATTACAATAACGTTTTTCCCCACGATACCGCGCATTTCAAATGGACAGAAGAAAACTTTGGTCCGCTGTATATTCCTAAAAAAGGCGCTACCGTTAAACTGGACGAAAGCAACATCGCTTTATACGACCGCGTAATCCGTGTTTATGAAGGCAATACGCTGGAACGGAAAGATGGTAAGTTCATCATCAACGGTCAACCCGCTGATAGCTATACGTTTAAAATGAACTATTACTGGATGATGGGGGATAACCGTAACAACTCCCTCGACTCCCGTTTCTGGGGCTTTGTGCCGGAAGATCATGTGGTGGGTAAAGCCTGGCTGATCTGGATGAGCTACGGAGAAGGCGGTATCCGCTGGAGCCGTATCTTCAGAAATATTAAGTAAGCCACCGCCCGAAATATAATTTGAAGTAAATTACGGACCGGCAGTATGCCGGTCCGTTGTTGTTTTACCCCTACAACGACTATACGAAGAACCCTTTTCAACTGTTGTTATGGAGAAACAATTGCTGCATATTGAATACGAGGTATATGATGATCTTGCCGGTCTTTCCGATGCTGACGCCTGGCTGCTGAAAGAAGCCAGGGAAGTAACGGCATATGCCTATGCACCTTATTCCCGTTTCCAGGTGGGAGCGGTGATCCGGCTGGCCAATGGGGAAATCATTGCGGGCTCTAACCAGGAAAACGCTTCTTATCCGATCGGGTTATGTGCGGAGAGAGTGGCCCTGGCTTCCGCGGCTTCTGTATATCCCAATATTGATATTGATACCATTGCCATCAGTTATAATAACCTCAACGGCGACAGTACCCATCCCATTTCTCCCTGTGGCATATGCCGGCAAACATTGTCGGAGTACGAACGGAAACAGGAAAGCCCTATCCGGGTGATCATGGCCGGGTTAAGCGGTAAAATATATGTGATCAGTCGTGCCAACGATTTACTGCCCCTTTCCTTTAGCGGTGAGGAGCTGGGGGTGTGATTATTACATATAGATAAGTTTTCATTTACGATTTATTATGTATATATTTGTCCGGCGCCCCATAAGTGCCGCGACCTATGAAACCCTGTCAGCTATCCGTTAGTATCTGTTGTATTGTATTACTTACTGCAGTGTATAGTGAACCGGCAGCCTGTTACTTTGATAAAAAGGAAGCGGACTACCGTCCTGGGCTATACGTTGTTAAGGATACCCTGAAAAGAGTGAACCGGTATCAGCATCTGGCACACGACTTGTACGAAAGGAAACTTTTTAAACGGGCAATAGTGCAATGGAAAAAAGTTTTACACTTGCAACCTACCAATGCTTTTGCTATGTTTATGCTCGGAAAATCGTATATGGGTGTGGGTGAGCAGGAGAAGGGAGAACGCTTATGCGATGAAGCTCTCATACTCGGAGAACAACCCGGTAAAAATATTTGCCACAGTGTAGAGGGATTTTAAACAGCGCATAAAGGATAGGCAAGCTCCTTTTTCGCTGCGCTGCTTACTGTGGTATTTTCTTCGGCAACTTCGGCCACGGCGGCTGCAAGTTGCTAACGCTGCAACCCGTAAGGGCTGCAGCGTTTTAATGATAATATAAGCGAATTTTGTCTTTCTCGCTGATTACGCTGATTTTACTGATTACAAGGATTTGATCATATGTGATTTTTAAAGGATTAGGGGAGATATAAGCGAATATATCCGCTTATATCTCCCCTAATCCTTTAAAAATCACATATGATCAAATCCTTGTAATCAGTAAAATCAGCGTAATCAGTGAGAAAGACAACCTCCTCGTTATTACATTCTTTCCGGTACACGGATGCCAAGTAATTTCATACTCTGAGCAATGGTATGCGCAGTGAGCATGATAATCTGTAAACGCAGTTTTTTCTTTTCTTCACTGGTAGCGCGGATAATGGAATAGGTAGGTACGCCTTCCACTTTCTCGGCATAAAAGGAATTGAATAACTGTGCCAGCTGGAACGCATAGTTGGCGATCACAGAAGGACTCAGCTCGCGGTATGCGTCTGCCAGTATACCCGGAAACTGTTCGTTCAGAATGATCAGTTCCTTTTCCAGTGGCAGCAATTCTCCTTCGTAGGTATATGATTCAAGTCCTGCTGTTGTGCCGGCGTCCCGCAGGATGGATTTGATACGCGCATACGCATACTGGATGAACGGAGCGGTGAACCCATGCAAATCGATTGATTCTTCCGGATTGAAGATCATTTTCTTTTTAGGATCTACGCGGAGCAGGAAAAATTTCATGGCGCCCATACCCACGGTATCATACAGTTCGTTGAGTTGCTCACCGGAAAACGCATCCAGGTTTTTACCGGATTGCTGTGTTTTCTCTGCGGCTGTTTTCACCATTTCAGTGATCATATCATCTGCATCCACTACCGTACCTTCCCGGCTTTTCATCCGGCCATGCGGTAACTCCACCATACCATAGCTGAGGTGGTGAATACCTTTGGCAGAAGGTTCTCCCAGTTTCTCCATAATCAGCTGGAGTACTTTGAAGTGATAGTTTTGTTCATCTGCCACCACATATACGCTTTGATCCATCTGGTACTGCTCATATTTCAACCGCGCCGTACCCATGTCCTGGGTCATGTATACAGAGGTGCCATCACCGCGGAGCAGCAGTTTTTGATCCAGTCCGTCGGCGGTCAGATCTATCCATACGGAGTTATCTTCTTTTTTAAATAGCACGCCTTTCTCCAATCCTTCTGCTACCAGGTTTTTACCTAACAGGTAGGTTTCACTTTCGTAGTACATCTGGTCGAAGTCGATGCCAAGGCGTTTATAGGTTTGATCAAAGCCTTCATATACCCAGCTGTTCATGGTAGCCCACAGTTCCCTTACTTCGGGGTTACCGGCTTCCCATTGCTGCAGCATGATCTTGGCCTGCTGCATGATCTCTGTTTTGTTACGCGACATCTCTTTGATGTCGTCCATGATCTTGGCAGTTTTTTCTTTATCGTCTTTTACTTCGGGCTTATGGAGGGCTGTTACCAGCTTTTCCAGCTTTTCGGTTTCGGCGCTGTCGAAGTCACGGAAATCATTTTCCAGTACGCGGTCGATGATAATTTCTGCCTGTTCTTTTACTACCGATTCAAACTTCACATAGTAGTCGCCCACCAGGTGATCGCCTTTTATACCGGTCGATTGCGGGGTATCGCCATGTGCAAACATTTGCCATGCCAGCATGGATTTGCAGATGTGAATACCGCGGTCATTTACCAGGTTGGCTTTGATCACCTCGTAGCCATTGGCTTTCATAATTTCGGCGATAGCATATCCCAGGAAATTATTACGCAGGTGGCCGAGGTGTAAAGGTTTGTTGGTATTGGGAGATGAATACTCCACCATGATCTTTTTACCATTGGCAGGCTGTATCCCGATGTTTACGTCGCTGTAATGTTGCCGGAGGAATTTTGTCCAGTAGGCATCGTTGATGCTCAGGTTCAGGAACCCTTTTACTACATTGAATCGCGCAATCAGTTCCGGGTAGTGGGCAGTCAGGTATTCCCCGATACGTTGTGCTGTTTCTTCGGGTTTCTGCCGGCTGAATTTTGTAAAAGAGAAAACGACAATGGTATACTCACCTTCGAATTCAGGCTTGGTGGTATTAATAGCAATATCTGCTGCTGTTAACTGCTGATCGTAAAGTGAATTAATGGCGGCCACGGCGGCCGTTCTGATGGATTGTACAACACTCATGCTGAAAATGATTAATGCGAGGGGCAAAGATAGTTAATTAGCCGAAAGCAGCGAAGGTTGTCTGATAAAGACAACCTTCGCTTATCTGCAATATTTTATGCCTGCATTAAAAAGTGTAAAACACGCCTATCTGTGCTACAGAGTTTTTGCTGTCTACTTTGTCGGAATCATATACGTTGGTCAGGCCAAAATTATACCTGCCGCTGATACCAAGGCCCATATCGAACTTATAACCAAAACCAAAGCCCAGCCCGAAGTCAACGGATTGCATATCGTCCTTGATATCTACCGTTACATCGCCGGATTTAACTTTGGCGGCTGTGAGAAAGCCTACCTGCGGACCTGCTTCCAAATAAAACTCAGGTACAATAGAATACTGTACCATTACCGGTACATTAATGTAATTAACCTTCACCGTGTTGGAAGTGGTTAACCATAATACACTCTTTTCTGCTTTGGTGCCCTGGGCAGAATACAATACTTCCGGTTGGATAGCCCAGCTTTCATTCAGCCCGATGTTAACAAGACCGCCGGCGTGGAAGCCTGCGAGTGTTTTGGAGCCGTCGGTATCTGTTAGCTTGGAGATGTTCAAACCACCTTTAACACCGAATTTTACATTTTGTGCTTGTACTGCCAGCATAGTTCCAATGGCTAATACACCAGACAGAATAAGTTTTTTCATGATATGTTATTTTGTAAGCCCCAGTTGACAAGAAGTGTGCCGGTTTACAATGAGGAATAAAAATCCACCTGTTGCGGAAACTACAAATCCTTCAGCATCCAGCTGTCACAGCCAAAATGGCCGGTATCACCCATCGGGCCTGTCAGGTATCTGAATCTGAACTCTTCATATACTTTTCTGGCCCTGGCAAGTTCGGGCGCTGTTTCCAGGTAGCATTGCGTGTAGCCGTTTTGTTTAGCGAAATCCAGGCACAGGGTGATCAGCCTGCCTGCCAGTCCTTTCCCGCGGGCTTCGGGCAGCAGGTACATTTTCTGTAGTTCGCACACATGCGCTTCACCACCATCCAGCGGATGAATGCCGGCCCCGCCAATTATTCTGTCACCTGCCAGCGCTACATAATACACTGCACGGGGAATATCAAACAACCGGGAGAGGTGGTCGGTGGTAGGATCTGAAAACGCGGTACCGGCTTTGTTCATGCCGAATTCTGTCAACGTGGATTTTACTATATGGGCAATTGCCGGATCGTCAGCAGGAGCTATCGTTCTGATGATGTAAGGTTCCATAAAATGAAAATAGGGATTTTTTGATTTCACATCAAAAAATCCCTATGATCTTATTGTCAGTCAGTTAGAATATTGTAAACTCTACTCTTCTGTTTTTCTGCCGGCCTGCTGCTGTTTTATTGGAGGCGATAGGTTGTGACATGCCATAACCCACTGCTTCAATTTTAGAAGCATTCACGCCTTTTTCAACAAAGTAAGATTTAACGGATTCTGCTCTTTCCTTTGACAGGGCAAGGTTCCGTGACTTGCTGCCTACATTGTCGGTATGGCCGCTCAGCTTCAGGTTAAGGTTTTTGCGTTTCAGCAGTTCTGCCACCCGGTCGAGCGCAGGATAAGAGCTGGGCTTGATGCTTGCTTTCGCAAATTCAAATTCCAGGTTCTGAATGGCTTCCCTTACGATACGGTTATCTTCTTCTGTAATCACTACTTTTTCTTCCTTCTTCACTACTTCCGGTACCGGCAGCGGACAGCCGGAGCCATCTACTTTGGTATTGGCAGGGGTGCCCGGGCATTTATCGAAGAAGTCGGAAACGCCGTCCGCGTCACTGTCTTTTGTCAGTTTATCCACATCAGCCGTCAACCTGGCATTGTTCTGATTGGCAGCATCCAGCGAAGCTGCCAGGGTGGTTTTCTGGGCTTCCAGCTCATCGTACATCACTTTGGCCGGGTTAGACCACTGCAGTTGTTTTTTGCCTTTTTTGCCAAGGGCAAATTCCAGTCCCGCATAGCCATAGGAGTACTTATCCTTGTTGGGGCCGTAGTTGTAGCCGTCCAGGTTATCCGCGTCGGTGTAATACATGGTATAGCCCAGGTCCAGGTTAATGAACTCCGACAGCCTGAATTTGAGGCCGGCGCCCACCGGGATAATCAGTTCCTTGATGGCTTTGTCTTCCGCCTTATAGGGGAAACTGGTGTTATCGTTTCTGGTTACAGTAGGTTTATATCCGGCCAATCCGCCGCCCACAGAGGCATACAGCTGAACAAAGTTTTCCCGGAATAACCAATTGACGGTAGTGATATTGAATACGGCATTTAAAGTTCCTGACCAGTTTAATTTGGTTTCGTACGATTTATACGGTCTGACAGGAAGGGAGCCGTTGCCCAGTTCTTTACTGTTATCTGCCTGGAGTTTACCGCCTACATAATCTGCCCGCAGGGCAAAGAAATGCAGTACCTGGTACTTAACATAGGCGCCATAACCGAAGGATCCTTTCCATTTGGTAAAGTCGTTACTGCCACCGGTGGCAGCCACTGGCGCCAAAACGCCGCCATTTACGCCAATTGACCATGTTTTATAGTCACTGGGGCCACTGAATAATTTTGCTGTGGGTACGGCAGAAGTAGTGGTAGGTTGATTCTGAGCCTGGCTCATCATTGGGGTGGTTGCTAACAACAAGCACGCAGCCCTCCATAAAATGGATGTATTCATAAGAAATAACGGTTAGGTTACACAATTTGTATCATTATAAAAACAGGAGGTCAGGAATAAAATAGCTGAAGGAAGGCGAGGTTATGAACAAATTAAACGACTCAGTTATTTAGTAAAGAAGTGTTTGCCAACGGAATAACTGCGATCTGTGATCAAATATAGGCTACCTGACTGACATAATTTCATATTTTTTTGCTTGGCATAATCATTGACAAACCAACGACAAACACGGAAATACTTACAACTAAAGGATAATCTTTAATACTATGGGAAAAATAATAGGCATTGACTTAGGAACTACCAATTCATGCGTTGCCGTAATGGAAGGTAACGAACCGGTAGTGATTGCCAATGATGAGGGCAGGAGAACAACCCCATCTGTAGTGGCTTTTTTAAAGAACGGAGAAAGGAAAGTAGGCGACCCCGCAAAGCGTCAGGCTATTACCAACCCCGTAAACACTATTATGTCAGTGAAGCGTTTCATGGGCCGTCATTTTGACGAAGTTGCCAGTGAAGTGAGCCACGTTACATATAAAGTGGTAAAAGGAGACAACAATACCACAAGAGTTGATATAGACGGCAGATTATATACTCCGCAGGAAATTTCAGCAATGATCCTGCAGAAAATGAAGAAAACAGCCGAAGACTACCTGGGTCAGGAAGTAACAGAAGCGGTAATCACTGTACCTGCGTACTTTAATGACGCACAACGTCAGGCTACCAAAGAAGCCGGTGAAATTGCCGGTTTAAATGTGCGCCGTATTATCAACGAGCCTACTGCTGCGGCACTGGCTTATGGTATGGATAAAAAACACCAGGACAGCAAAATCGCTGTATTTGACCTCGGTGGTGGTACCTTCGATATCTCTATCCTGGAATTAGGTGATGGCGTATTTGAAGTAAAATCAACCAATGGTGATACACACCTCGGTGGTGATGACTTCGATAAAGTGATCATGGATTGGCTGGCAGATGAATTCAAAAAAGATGAAGCAGTAGATTTACACAAAGATCCAATGTCATGGCAGCGTTTAAAAGAAGCTGCTGAAAAAGCAAAGATCGAATTATCTTCTTCTCAGGAAACTGAAATCAATCTTCCTTATATCACCGCAGTGGATGGCGTTCCCAAACACCTGGTGAAAAAATTAACCCGCGCTAAATTCGAACAGCTGAGCGACAGCCTGGTGGAAAGAACACTGGAACCTTGCCGCAAAGCATTGAAAGATGCCGGTATGAACACTTCCGAAATTGACGAAATTATACTGGTAGGTGGTTCTACCCGTATTCCAAAAATCCAGGAAGTAGTAGAAAAATTCTTCGGTAAAAAACCTAATAAAGGTGTAAACCCGGATGAAGTAGTAGCCGTAGGTGCTGCTATCCAGGGTGGTGTACTGACAGGTGAAGTGAAAGACGTACTGTTACTGGACGTTACACCGCTGTCACTGGGTATCGAAACAATGGGTGGTGTAATGACCAAACTGATCGAATCCAATACCACTATCCCTACCAAGAAATCTGAAACCTTCTCAACTGCAGCAGATAGCCAGCCTAGCGTGGAAATCAATGTACTGCAGGGTGAAAGGCCAATGGCTAACCAGAACAGAACACTGGGCCGCTTTATCTTAGGTGATATTCCTCCTGCTCCGCGTGGCGTTCCTCAGATCGAAGTAACTTTCGATATTGATGCCAACGGTATCCTGCACGTAACTGCAAAGGATAAAGGCACCGGAAAAACACAGAACATCAAGATTGAAGCAGGTAGCGGTTTAAGCAAGGAAGAAATCGAAAAGATGAAAGCCGAAGCAAAAGCCAACGAATCTTCAGATAAAGAACAACGCGAAAAGATCGAAAAGCTCAATAAAGCAGACAGCCTGATATTCCAAACCGAAAAACAGGTGAAAGAATACGGCGACAAACTGCCTGCTGATAAGAAAGCAACCATCGAAGCAGCACTTGAAAAGCTGAGAGAAGCACACAAATCACAGGATAGCACACAACTGGATACTGCTACTGCAGAACTGGAAGCTGCCTGGACTGCTGCTTCAGAAGAGCTGTACAAAGCATCTCAGGGTCAACCCGAAGGTGGCCAGCCAAACGGCGGTCAGCAACAGGGCCAACCTCAGGGTGGTGCCAACGATGGCGTTACCGACGCAGAATTCGAAGAAGTAAAATAACACCGCGGATGTTGTCTTTCTCAGGATTACACTGATTAGACTGATTCAGGGGATTTGACTACTTTGGATTTTAAAGGATTTTGGGAGATATAAGCGGATAAACCTGCTTATGTCTCCCTTTTTTTTAATCAAAAATGATCAAATTCTCTTTCATCTCCCCAAATCCTTAAAATCCAAAGTGGTCAAATCCCCTGAATCCTTAAAATCCCTGGAATCCTGAGAAAGACAACATCCGCACTAATCACCGCTTACATCTCCCCAAATCCTTTATAAAATCCAAAAAGTAAAAATCAAACTAATCAGTAAAATCAGTGTAATCCTGAGAAAGACAAACATCCGCGAAAATCCGCGCGTTTTTTCCTACTTTGTTCCGGCTTAGCCGGGATCCGATGAATTACAGTGTACGTTTTTATATCCGTTACCATACTCATTACGGGCAGAATCTATACCTGCTTGGTAATTTGCCCGCGTTGGGTAATGATGTACCTCAGTATGCCCGCCGTATGCAATGGGGAAACGAAGAATGGTGGTACACCGATATCCGGCTGGCTCCCGGAAAACCTTTTACCCTGCGATACCAGTACCTGCTAAGAGAAGAAGAAGAGGTGATATACGAAGGCGCAGTACGTGAATTTGTTTTTATACCGGGAGAACATCCTGATATCGTTTTCCTGGATGCCTGGAATGATGCGCATCGCCCGGAAAATGCCTGGCTAACGGCTCCTTTCTCCCGCGTTTTTTATAAGAGATCTGCTGCTGCAATTACAGCACCCCTAACGGCAACGCATATATTCCGTGTGCAGGCGCCACTGCTGGATACCGGTAAAACCGTTTGTTTGCTGGGCAGCAGTCTGTCAACAGGCAATTGGAATACCAATAACCCACTGTTGCTGCAATACGATGAACAGGGCTGGTTTTCCATAGCGCTGAACCTTTCCGGTGAAACGGCGCCCATGTATTATAAATACGGTATTTACGACCAGGACAGGCAACAATTTGTTCAGTATGAAACCGGCAGCAACCGGGAATTGCATACCACCGCAACAACAGGGCGGCAGGTAATTTTACACGACGGATTTTTGCGTATTGCACCTGCTCCCTGGAAAGGTGCTGGCGTGGCCGTACCCGTGTTCAGTTTGCGCAGTCCCGAAGGATTTGGTACCGGCGAATTTGCAGACCTGCCGGCATTTGCCCAATGGGCGCAGCAGAAAGGGCTGCAGCTGATACAGCTGCTACCGGTGAATGACACCATACAAACCGGTACCTGGAAAGATTCCTATCCATATGCCGCTATTTCTTCTTTCGCACTGCACCCGCAATATATCCGCCTGCAGGACGTGGGGAGTTTGCCTGCATCCCATCCGTTGCAACGGCAATTTGACGGGTTACGGCAATGGCTCAACGAAAAAGAAACGGTGGACTATGAAGAAGTAATGTCGTTCAAACTGGCTTATCTGCAGGCGCTGTTTAAAGCGGAAGGGCACCGGTTACAAACACCGGAATACCGGCAATGGCTGGCTGCCAATGAACATTGGTTGCTGCCTTACGCCGTATACTGCTTTCTGCGCGATCGTTACGGGACCGGTGATTTCGCTCAATGGCCCGGCTATAATGTATATGACGCTACGGCAGTGAAACAACTGGCGGTAGCAGATGAAGATGCCGCTGCGGCAGTACAGTATCATTTCTTTGTGCAATACCACCTGCACCGGCAGCTGGCCGCTGCCAGCACCGCAGTACACGATTGTAATGTAGTCCTGAAAGGCGACATCGCCATTGGTGTGGCCCGCCACAGCGCAGACACCTGGATGAACCCCGGTCATTATTACTTGGATATGCAGGCAGGAGCGCCACCCGACAGCTTTACCAGCGAAGGGCAGAACTGGGGATTTCCCACCTATAACTGGAAACACATGATGGAAAACGGATTGGAGTGGTGGCAACGGCGCCTTCGTCACCTGTCTGTTTATTTTGACGCATTCCGTATTGATCATATCCTCGGCTTCTTCCGCATCTGGCAGATACCCCGCGATGCTATACAGGGCATCCTCGGATATTTTCATCCAGCCGTTCCCGTTACACCGGAGGAAATGGGTCACCGCGGCATTCAGTTTGAGGAAAGCAGGTACTGCCTGCCTTATATAACCGGCGCCATCCTGGAAGAACTGTTTGGCAACTATGCGGGGATGATGAAAGAGCAGCTGATGCATCCTTTGCCGGACGGGTGTTACCAGCTGTTGCCGGCATACAGTACGCAACAAAAGGTGGCGGCATCGGCGTTGCCGGAAACCATAAAAACGATCCTCTATAACCTGATAGCTGATGTATTATTTATAAAAGTAAGTGAAGATGGCAGAACGTTGTACCATCCCCGTTATGATATGGCGGCCACCAGGTCGTTTGCGGCATTGGATGCCGGGAGCAGGGAGGCTTTGCAGGCATTGTACCACGACTACTTCTACCTGCGGCAGGAAAGCTGCTGGCGCCGGGAAGCGCTTGATAAACTCCCCCTGATAAAAAGGGCTACCCGTATGCTCATCTGCGGGGAAGATCTGGGCATGGTGCCCACATGTGTGCCTGGCGTAATGCAGGCACAAGGCATTTTAAGCCTGGAAATTGAACGCATGCCAAAATCCGGGGACACACTCTTTGCAAACATATCAAAGGCGCCCTACCTGTCTGTTTTAACGCCTTCCACGCACGACATGAGCACCCTGAGAGGGTGGTGGAAGGAAAATACATCCATCTCCCGGAAATACTATCAGCAACAGCTGCAACATACCGGACCAGCACCTGCTACCGCCACGCCGGAACTGATCCGCGAAATTATCAGCCGGCATATGGCCTCTCCTGCTATGTGGCGCATCTTCCAGGTACAGGACCTGCTGGCGGCCGAAGCCCCCGAAAGTACCCGGAATCCTGATACGGAAAGGATTAATATTCCCGCAGTGGCATCACATTACTGGCGTTACCGCATGCCGCGGAACGTTGTGGAGATGAAGTCAGATCGATGATCAGCTGCGGTTAACAATATCACAAATGCATTGTATTTTCACAGAAAGAACCCGTTAGTAAAATGAAGCTCACCCTTTTCCCTTTTGAACTGAAGTTCAGGCACACGTTTACGATTTCCCGTAAGTCCAAAGATCTGCAACCCTTACTGGTGGTAAAGCTGGAACAGGAGGGCAAAAGCGGGTTGGGTGAAACCGCCGACAATGCCTATTACCAGATGACCGTGCCACGGTTGATGGCAGATCTTGAGCAGCACCGTTCTTTTATTGAAAACTATACCCTGCATACACCGGAGCTTTTCTGGCAGGACATGTACCCGCTGCTGAAGGATAATATGTTTGCCCTATGCGCCCTGGATATTGCTGCGTGGGACCTGTACGCCAAACAGCAGCAAAAAAAACTCTACGAGGTATGGGGACTCGATATTTCGCATAATCCGCTCACAGACTATACCATCGGTATCGACACCATTGAAAATATGGTGCGGAAGCTACAGGAATTTCCATGGCCTATTTATAAAATCAAACTTGGTACAAAGGAAGATATTGCGATTATTAAAGAGCTGAGAAAGCATACCAGGGCTGTTTTCCGGGTAGATGCCAATTGTGCCTGGGGCGTGGAGGAAACCCTGCGTAATGCCATTGCATTAAAGGACCTGGGCGTGGAATTTATTGAACAGCCGATGGCCGCAGCAGACAAGGAAGGAATGAAACAGGTATATGAAAAAGTAGTGTTACCGGTTATAGCCGATGAAAGTTGTATTGTAGAACAGGATGTGGCCCAATGCCACGGCTATTTTCACGGTATCAACATCAAGCTTACCAAATGTGGCGGTATTACGCCGGCGCTGCGGATGATTGCAGAAGCAAAGCGTTTAGGCATGAAAGTAATGACCGGCAGTATGAACGAAAGCACGGTAGGCACTTCTGCAGTGGCGCATCTGCTGCCGCTGCTGGATTATGTGGATATGGATGGTCCGCTGTTGCTGGCGGAAGATAGTGCAGACGGTATTAAAATGGAAAACGGCCGTATTATTTACGCCGACAGGTGGGGAACTGGTGCGGAGTTATTGAATACAGCTCACTCTTCTTCTTTCCAGGTTTGAGCAAGGAAAACATAGTCTTCAATACAACCGGTGGCCACTATGGTTTTGCCGGCGAGTGGCATCAGCGGGTTAGGCATAAAGGGATTTGCTCCTGACGGGCGAATCAGGTAATCTCCCTGGTCTGTTACCAGGAATACGCCGAGGTGTTCACTTTTGCTGTGTTTACCAAATGTGCGGAGCACCAAACGCCCGGTAAGTGTAATAAAGGGACTGTTTTTGTCCCTGTTGCTGTTATCTGCTGACATATTCACGATACCCCAGTATTTGATTATTCTTTTCTTTCACCACTATCACCTTTGTTGAAGGGGAGTCCCCAGTGGTGGCAGATTCCGAAAATACGTGAAATTTTACAGATGGCATGGAGCCGCTCACATCTTCTTTGACTGCAAGGGTATTTTTCTTGTTGATAAATACCTTTGGATCTCTTTTTTCGGCGAAGTTCTTTTCATCCAGCAACTTGTGCATCGCCTGGTGCAGGGCCGGATCTGTGGCGTGCGAGCCATCAGACGGATGGGGCACGGCGATGAAGTCGTCCAGCATTTTACCCCGTGCTTCGAGGTTATCGCGGCGGTTTTGCAGGGTATTTACAAAAAGCTGCGTATCGCCGGTGCTGCTGGGATCTTTGTCGTTGATCACCGGCTGCCATGAGGGGTCGCCCAGGAGATAAAACTGTGCGGCTGTTTTCAGTTCATAGGGATCCAGCATGGGGCCCATTTCATTGAGGAACCGTTGCCTGGCTTCCAGCAAGGCTCTCCCGGTAGAGGCGCCGTTCAGCACATTGATCACAAAATACTGTGTGAGCAGGTCGGCCAGTCCCTGCCCGGTAGGCGGGCCATAGGCAATATTGGAGCTGCCTACAAAAGCCAGTGCGTGATTCAGCAGGTAGCTGTTGGCCATGCTGATGCGCTTACCGCTGTTTTTCTTCGGGTCAAACAGCTGGCCGCCATAGCAGCATTCGGCCGCTACAATGGTGCCGTGGGTGATCTTATCTTTCAGGATATCTGATCTCATCGCCAGCGGAAACTCGGTGGATTTCTGCCCATAAAACCCCGGATTATAGATGGCTCCGTGGCAGTTGATGAAATGCGTTTTAGCCTGCAGTTGCGCAGCGGTCCAGTTGGTGCCGTTCAGCGTTTCATCGCTGCCGGGAAATATGAGCAGGTTGCTGGTACTGCCAAAAATGTTCTGAAGGGTATTCTGGGTAGAGTTTTGCCAGTCGAAAGTGCTCATGGAAAAATAGGGGAGGTAGTCGCCCTGTTGGCAAGGCACCGCCGCCAGTATGTTCGTAATCAGCGTGTGCAGGTAAGAAGGGTCCGCCACGCCGGGAATATCCGGCAAACGCCCAACCACCCGCGTGGGCGAAATAAATTTACCTGGGTCTGTATCATACGGTGTGTCGCACGCATAAGGCAGGTCACTGGGTATAAAGGTATCAGGGTCGTTATCTCCCGGTAATAAATTCTTCAGCCGCTGAAACGGGATGATATCCTGCGACCCCAGCAGGAGGATATACCCGGGCGAAAAGAAGCGGTACAGCTCATCAATCGCTTTTTTGTTCTGGGCATCGTCCGTGGCTGCTGTTACTGCGGTAGCCTGGCAGCCCAGCATCTGGGCAGCATCATCCAGGAAAATAATGTGGGCATCCAGGTGCCTGTTATTATCAAATGCCTGCAATGCGTTTATGTCATCCAGGATCTGCTGGTGAGCATCGCCGTATTTCTGTTGAAGGGCGGATTTATTGGTTATAATGAGTTTTGTTGTCAGCATGTTACTGAGAGGGGCTGCCATAATTAACCTTTAAGCGTTCAAAAATATTGAATTAAAGGATAATATGGTGCCGGTCTTCAAACAATATTAATATTTCCCTGCGCAAGGTATTTGCATACTGAAAAAGTAAACCGTATTTTTCAGGGAATCTACCGGAGATGAATATGAAAAAATTCCACCTGTTACCGTTACTATTTATTTTCTTTTATATGGACACCTATGCGCAGGTAATTGCACACTTTACTGTGAAAGCAGGGAGGCTGAACCGCTACAACAGTATTGTATATACCGGCGTTCTGTCGTCTGCCGGTGATCCGGTGATACTGGAAGAAGTAACCGGTAATAAGCGTGTACCCGTAGCCGTTAGCCGGCAGACAGGTCAGCTTTGCTGGATCCTTACGGGAACCACTGCAGCAGGTACAGAAAGAAAGTATGAACTACGCAAAGGCAAAGGCACAACCGATACCCTTATGAAGGCGCTCCGTCAGGATGGCCATGTACTGCTGGAACAATCCACGCAACCTATTTTGCAGTATAATTTTAAAACGGTGACCGCACCCGCCGGCACAGATACCGTGTATAACCGCAGTGCATTTATCCACCCGCTCTGGGCGCCTAATGGCGTAGTGCTCACGAATATCTTCCCAAATGCCGGTCACCGGCATCATATGGGCATCTGGAATCCCTGGACCCATACGTTGTTTGAAGGACGTGAAACTGATTTCTGGAATGTGCAGAAGAAAGAAGGTAAGGTGCGCTTTGCAGGTAAAATGGAAACATTTTCCGGAAACGTATGGTGTGGATTCAGTGCCAGCCAGGATCATATAGCATTCCTGAAAGATGGCACAGAAAAAACCGCTATTCATGAAACATGGCTGGTACAGGCGTATCCCGCCACCAACAACGGCGACCGCCGCCTGTGGGATTTTACTTCCACCTTTACACCGGCTACCCCCACTGGCATTACCTTGTTGCAATACCGCTATGGTGGCGGATTTGGTTTAAGAACCACCGCCGACTTTACAGATAAAACCAGCCAGGTGCTTACATCTGAGGGTAAAACACGGCGGGATGCCGACAGTACCCGTGCCCGCTGGGTGAAAATTTCCGGCGCTACGCCACAGGGAAAGGCAGGATTGCTGATCATGAACTATCCTGATAATTTTGATTCTCCTGAACCCCTGCGTGTATGGCCCGAAAATGCGGAAGGTGGTGAACTGATGTTCAATTATACGCCCACCCGCATGAAACCGTGGCAGCTGTATCCGGATGCCCGCTACCAGCTGAAATACCGGGTAATGGTGTATAGCGGCGATATCACTGCAGAAGAAGCAGAGGCAGCCTGGCAGGATTATGCGTATCCGCCGGAAGTGATCACGGCACCATAATGTGTTTGTGAGTGATGTGTTTTTCATTTATTTTCGTACAGTGAATGAATCGGTTTCAATTCGGTTAACCTCGGAGAAGCCCTGTGAACGGAAATATTGATAGCAGCCTCGTATTTAGTAACCCTTAACCATCATCCGGATGAGTAATGCAAATGAACCTGGTAAAGACATGCGTCCCCGTAATCCTGAAGAAGAAGACGATGATCCGCCTTCCTGGGGTGGCGTTATTGTTGGTGTATTACTTGGCATAGCGGGTATCGCGCTGATCTTCTACCGTTACAAACAATTTCACGCCGTCAGCGATGTTAGTATCAGTATTACCAAAATTGAAATGCTGATCTATAAAGTAACCGGTGAAAGCATCTGGGCACTGATGGCAGCCTATGGGCTCGTGGCGCTGGCAGGATTCTATCTCGCTATCAGCAATTACAGCAAACTGCGGGCAAAATAAATTTACAAAACCATATCCGATGAAGAATTTTTCTGAGCTGAAAACCAAGCTGCTGGAAATCCATGAAAAAGATAAAAAGCAGACCATCACCGCCCTGATCACCGCAGAAGTATTGGCTGTACTGGTGTTTGGACTTATAGGCTACAGCATCTTTGCGGGCAGAAGTACTGAAACACCTGCTGCGGTGCTTTTCATACTGCTGTTCATGCCCGTGGGAGTACTGATCCCGTATCTTTTTATGTTTGCACAGATCAGGAAACGGCCGGGAAAAATTAATGACTTCGTGAGCCGTCTTGAAAGAGGTGAATCAGTAAATAACGTGGACACCTATACGGACTATAAACTCATTTTGCCGCTGCGGATCATCAGAGTACGCCTGTTTCCTATGGAATATGCGTATGTACAACTCGGACAAAGCCGGTCGTTTTTCAAGCTGCCTCTATCTGCTGAAAATGTGCAACCATTTAAAGCACTTATCAGCCAGCCATTTTCAGGCGGGGTGGTAAGCAGCATTGGTGGTACTGCTGCACATTGGTCTTCTAACTGATAACAATTTTGTGATGAAAACACTGGAAGAATTTAATGCCTTCCTGGATCGGCAACTCAATGATGAACTGGAGTCGCTGGAAAAACAACGTATTGCCGGCCGTAACTGGGTACGCCGGATGTGGGTAGTGTCCCTGGTTCCGTTTGTTGTTTTTGTTTTCTTTATCGTGCGTTTTTCCCTGCAGCCCGCTTCGGGGAATGAAGCGAACAGGACATTCGTTATTGCCGGCCTGGTACTGCTTGTAACGCTGACGGGCTATGCAATGCGCCGTTTTATGATAAAACGGGGAGGGGTAAACGAAGCAACAGATTACCGGCACGATTTTAAGCACCGGATTGTAAAACCACTCATCAGCTTTATCCATCCGGATTATCAATACCAGCCCCTTAATCATGCCAGCTATGAAGAATTTACAGAAAGCGGGCTGTTTGAAAAGAAAGCATACCAGATGACGGGTAATGACCAGGTGTATGGTAAACTTGGGGAGATGAATTTTCAGTTCTGCGACCTCACGGTGATGCATATGCCATTGGTAACCGTACGCGGACAAGGACCCGACACCGTTTTCTGCGGCAGCTATTTTATCGGCCAGTTTCCACGGTGCTTTAGTACGCCCGTATATGTGCTATCACGCAACGGCGCAGCCGGCGACGGATACATTCAAACCTGGCATCTTGGAAAGAAGGTATTGCCGGCTGATGCCGCTTTTAATAAATTATTCATGGTGTATGCCCCTGATGAGGTGGCAGCGCAACAGCTGCTTACCCCGGCGCTGATGGAAAGGATCGTGGCATTACACGAACGCACCGGGGCAAGATTGTTTATTTCTTTTTATAATAACCGGGTTTACATCGGCATTGATCATGGAACCGATTATTTTGAAACTACCTTGAATAAATCGTTACATAACCGGCAGTTGCTGAATAACTTTTTCCTGGATTTCATGTCAATGTTACAATTGGCGGAAGACCTGAAAAGTAATCTGCCTATCTGGACTTCCCGCGCATTTTCTCCGTCGTGAAAAAGTCCGGATGAGTATGCCAGGTAATTTTTTCCCGGAGATATAAAGACCGCACGTTCCTATTTAATTGGTAGACATCCTCCCTATATCCGCTGTTATTTTTTAATGATTAATTATATTATAAAAAAGATAAATAATATTGTTTGATTTTTGATACCCTTTAGAACCCTTTACTGTATTGTGTTTTATGGCTTTTATGGATCGTGGGGGATAAGATATATATCCGGTGGCGGGGCGCTTAAAAAAAGACTGCATTTTTTTTTGGAATGAATTCTATGTATATGTTTTCGCTGTATCTTTACTTTGCTTCCAAAAGAGGCAACCCGGAAAATTGTAATTGTTAACTGAGTTCTGAAAAACCTGGAATCATCCAAATGACCCTGTCAACCTTGACCATATTCGGCCCTGCATTGCAATCTGCTATCAGAATTGCAACGGCCATTGCAAAGGAGTATCATCATCCGCAGTTTACACCTGCGCACTTACTGCGCGCCTGTTTGCATAAGGAAACAGGTTTGGCCCCTGCATTGCATCAAATGGACATCGATGTATACTACCTGGAAGAATGGGCGGAAGTGCGGCTGGATGAGATGCCCAGGGCATCGCGTATTCCCGATGAACCGGAACCGGATGAAGCTGCAGCAGCAGTATTGAATGAAGCCATCAGTATAGCACAGGATAGCGACAGTGAACCCGATGCATGGAGCCTGCTGATTGCTTTGTGCACGCCAGGCGTAGGTTTTTCCTATGAACAACTCAAAACATTTCCATTCACCCGCGACCAGCTCCTGGGCGCCGGCAAAAAAGGAAAAGAAACCAGTACCGCCAATACCACAGTGCCCGGCGCTATTAAACCCGGCGCATTGAAATATGTATACCGTATCACCGATCCGCAACTCCTGAAAACCTTTCACCCGGTGATTGGCCGCGACGGGGAAATCAGGGCAGTAACGGAAGTGCTTACACGTAAAGACCGCGCCAGCGTATTGATCATTGGTGAGGGTGGTGTAGGGAAAACAGCGCTGGCAGAAGGATTGGCGCGGGCCATTGTGCAGAAGCAGGTACCACTGCAATTGCAGGCATCCGATATTTATGCGCTGGACTACGGTGCATTTATAGCAGGCGCCGCCTATAAAAGCGAGCTGGAAGACCGTCTCCTCCAGATCATTCAGCAACTTAAACAAACAGGGAGGCATATCCTCTTTATAGATAATCTTCACAGCCTGCTGGATAAACAAACCGGTACGGGCATGGCCAATGTGCTGAAAGCCGCATTGGGTAAAGGAGAGATCATTCTTATCGGAACTACTACACCGGAAGGTTTCCGTAAACTCATTGAGCCGGATGCTATCCTGCGGCACCGTTTTGAAACGATCAACCTGGCAGCCCCCGACGAAGCACTGGCGGGAAAAATGGTAAGTGCAGTGGTACCGGTGTATGAAAACTTTTACCAGCTCACCGTCTCACCCGAAGGGATAAACGAAGCCATCCGTTTGTCGAAACGCTACCTGAAGGAAAGAAGCCTGCCGGATAGCGCCGTGAACCTGTTGGATCGCACCATGGCCGCGGTAAGGGCTACGGAAGATACCAGCCAGCCGCTGTTACAAACTTTACAACAGGAATTTACTGATCTTAATAGTAAGGAATCCTTACAGGTAGCGGATCTTCATTGGTTTTACCGCCAAATGAAAGAAAGGTTGGGGGTCTTATTATCATCCCGTTTACATACAGAAACCGCTCCTGATAAGATTACGTCTGTCCCGGAACTGCAATCCTCCTTACAGCAATTGCTGGAGCAACTGGAAACAATAGCCTCTTCGCGGCAGAAAGAGGTAACACCGGTGGATCTGGCCACCATGATTGCCGCCATTACAGGTATTCCCCTGGGAAAGGTGCAATCGCAGGAAAGGGAACGGCTGATCAACATGGAAGCACAACTGCGCAAGCGGGTGGTAGGGCAGGACCATGCCCTCAAAGCCGTAGCTGATGCGATACTGGAATCCCGCTCAGGCCTGAGCCGCCCTGGACAGCCAATTGGTTCCTTCTTTTTCCTGGGGCCAACGGGAACAGGTAAAACAGAACTGGCAAAATCACTGGCGGATTTTCTCTTCCAGGACGAACGCTCCATGATCCGTTTCGATATGTCGGAATTCAAAGAGGAACATGCTGCCGCGCTTTTATACGGCGCCCCTCCGGGATATGTGGGATATGAGGAAGGTGGATTGCTGGTGAACAAAATACGGCAACAACCCTACGCCGTAGTATTGTTCGATGAAATAGAAAAAGCACATCCTTCTGTATTTGATATTTTTCTGCAGATCATGGATGAAGGGAAACTGCACGACAGGCTTGGAAAAACAGGCGACTTCTCCAATGCGCTGGTGCTGTTTACTTCCAACATAGGCAGCGAAGCCATATCGCGGTCCTTCCAGGAAGGCGTGATTCCCGCTTCCCAACAATTGATGGAATTAATGGCCCGTCATTTCCGGCCTGAGTTCCTGGGGCGACTTACCGAGATCGTTCCCTTCGGGCCTATTCAATCAGCCAACGTAGAAAAGATCTTCGATATTCATTTGCAACATTTACTGCAACTGCTGGAGCAGCAGCACATCAGTTTTACCGTAACAACAGCTGCCCGCAGGCACCTGGCGCTGATGGGATATTCTCCCCAGTATGGCGCACGGCCGCTGCGGGAGGTGATACGGGGACAGCTACGGAAGCCTTTGTCGAGAATGATTATCGACGGCAGCCTCCGGAAAGATATGACGGTAACACTGGATATAAAAAATGATCAGTTAGACTGGACAATAATTTGATGATTGTCAGATTCCCAAAATTCTAAATTTATCTCAAATGAATGACAACTACGGAATTGGCGGCACAGAAGTGAAGCTGGACGCCAACGAAGCCATCGCGGAAATCTCGCATAACCGTACCTTGTTTGCTGAAAAGTTAACCCAGCAGGCGCCTGTTAAACCCGAAATAGTGGAAGGGCTTACTTCCGTAGAAAGTGTGTTTGAACACTTCAAGCCGGCAGTGAATGTAAGTTTCCATGATGCAGAAGGCCGCCCTGTACCGGAAAAATTACAATTCCACCACCTGGGCGATTTCGGCGTAAAAGGTATCACGGCACAAAGCGCCTTTCTCAACGACCTGGCCACCGAAAAGGAGCAGTACCTGAAAATTATGAAGCAGCTGAAAACGAATAAGATCCTGAAGTCAGCCCTGGCAGATCCGGACGCCCGTAAAGCCATGCTGAACGCCATTCGTGGAATGATGAAAGACCTTAATACCAAATAATTAACCGTTGCCTATACGGGAACATAACCTCAATGATTATGGCAGAATTACAGAAAAACCAGGAACTGCAGAATGAGAACCTGTCTTCACAGCAATCTGAAGTAAACCTCGCCGGAAGTATTGAAGATCTGGCAAAATACGGTGGCTTCGACCTGCTGGAAGCAGCGGTGGAAGGTGCGCAAAACCTGAACCCTGATCGTAAGGCGCGCCGCAATATCTTTTTGACAGAAGCCGGCAAAAAAACAGAAAGAGATAAATTAAAGAAGATACTGTCACTCTGGGAAAAAGTATTGTCCGAAACAAACGAACTGCCTGAAATGGTGGACTACTGTACTTCCCATGCAGAGCAAGCGGAAAAGGTGCTGTCCACTAATCTCGGGGAAGCAGTAGAGTCAACCCGTGAACTGGAACAGTCGTACCGCAATGTGGCACTCTTCTTCAAGAACACGGAGTCTGACAAAGTGAAGAATGTGTCGTTCATCAATGTAGAACTGGAGCAGCTCAAAGACCTGGACAACACCCGGTTCATTGACGCCATCAGCACAGAACTGGTGAATAACTACGATCGACTGGATCTTCGTACCAACTATAGCCTGCTGGTGATTCCCGGTTACCTGGGCTCCAATAAGGTGATAGAAAAATGGGCAAAGATCGCGCATGAAAACAAAGCCATGCTGGTAACAGATTTCGCGCATCTCGATGCACCGGATGATGTAATGGAGATGTTTGAACTGGCGAATCTGACCGGTGGGGAAATTCATCGCTCCAATGTAATCATGTCCTGCAACTGGCTGGTTGGCCGTGGAAAATTTGATGAAGTAGGGGAACAGGATCACCTGTATGTACCACCTTCCGGCGCACTGGCAGGTAAGATCTATAAAACCCTGATGTCGCAGGTTACCGCCGGTAAGAAATTTGGTGGTATGAACGAAGTAGACGGTGTGAAATTTGAACTGAAGAAAAGTGAAATCGCCAGCCTGGAAAAAATGGGACTGGTACCGATGGTGAAAGAATACGGGAAAGTAATGGCATTCAGTGCGAAAACACTGTTCAACGGGGATAACCTGGGCCTGCAAACTTATTCCGTAGTGCGTGTGTTCGACTTTGTTACCAAAGTGCTGATGGACTTCCTGAACCGCAGGGCCTTCGAGAACTTTAACGCCAACACCCGCAAGGATCTGATGAAACAGATCATCCGCTTCCTTGATGGGATCACCGGGCCGGACAAGCTGATCGAAGATTTTAATATCCGCCGTTTCGAGCAGGATCCGGTACAGAAAGACCGTATCCACCTGGATATTCATCTGAAGCCATATTTCCCTGCTAAGAACTTCCTGATCAAAATGGAGGGGCAAAGGGGCGATGATGCGGCAGATTGGGATACTACTTACGAACAGGATGGTAAATAGCCGTCAGCGGTCAGCTTTGGGGCTTAAATGCGTATGTGGGAGTAACCTTCCATCCCGGAGCTGATTGCTTTAACCCCTTATATAAAATATCATAAGCATTAAAGCCAATTGAAAAGATGAAACATGTGCTGTGCAGTTTGCTGCTTTGTTTGTTAATCACAGGCGCCTTGTCAACGGTAAGTGCCCAAACGGTCACAGATAGTATTCTGACCACCAAAGGGGCAGTGACGCTGATCACATCCGGCGCGCCCATCAGTACCTTTCAGATCGGCGACGGGAAAAACACCGACTACGATTACCGCATCGTGGATGGTAACATGGTTTTTCTGCGCCCGATAACTCCTACTCCCCGGCCTACCAACCTGATAGTGAGGGAAGGAGAAAACATTCATTACATGATTATTGCCTTCCGCGATAAAGTGGACCTGGCCCGCCTGAAGTACACACTATCCGGTAAAGCCAAAACAACAGGCGCATTTACTACTCCGGAAGCAACACCGCAGGCGCCCCGCGCCGGCTATGGCGAAAGGGACGGACAAATCTCCCTGGCAGAAGTTCCGGAAGAAACCGGGCACCTGATCAGTGTTGATACAGTAACAGTAGGTAAAATAGCGGAGGACTTCGGGAAAGACCGTAAAGTAAACCGCCAGTATGAAGTGAAGGTGGAAGACGTGAGCGTAGGATATGCCCAGGCCATGACACTGAACAACATGAACTACTTTTGTTTCCGTATCCGCAATAAAGGAAAGGTACCCTTCGAAATAGTGAAGGCAAGCCTGTTGCACAAGGAAAAGAAAGATACCGCCCTGCTGCATGCGATGCCCATCCTTTATAAAAAAGGACCCGAAACCATCGCGCCAAAAGAAGAGGCCAATGAAGTATTTGTGGTTCCATCCAAGCAATTCCGGAAAGAGGATGAAGTGATCATTGTACTGCAAACCACCGAAGGAAAACAACAGCTGGTATTGTATGTTCCAGTGACTGTATTCCCCAAATACATGCTGGCGAAGCAATAGAGAAACCAAATGAAGAAACAGGTTGTTCTGATAGGAATACTGCTATTGCTGTTGCCGGGTTATACCACGGCGCAGCAGGTGGATTTCTGCGGGGAGGTGGTGCCAATGGAAAGGGATTTTGTTTCGTACCGCCTCATGGATGTTATTAAACGCAACCTGCGCTATCAGGGCTATCTGCCAGCGCTCCGGCTGAAGGCGGAGCAATATTTCCCGATAATAGAACCCATCCTGCAACAATACCAGGTACCATTGGATTTCAAATACCTGCCTATTGTGGAAAGTGGTTTAAGCAATGCTACCTCACCGGTGGGCGCACAAGGCGTGTGGCAGATTATGCCCGGCACTGCTGCTGAACTTGGGCTAACCGTGAGCGGGGGCTACGACGAAAGGAATCATCTTATCAAAGCCACACATGCAGCCTGTAAACTGATACGGCTGTTGCACCAGCAGCTGAACTCCTGGACATTGGCCGCAGCAGCCTATAACGCCGGTTCGGGTAACATCTCCCGGAACATAAAACGCCAGGGAAGCAGTGATTACTACCAGCTGCTGCTGAATAACGAAACCGCCCAGTATATCTACAAGATCATCGCAATAAAACAGCTTTTTGAAAGCCCCGAATTATACCTGCCAGGTTTTGGATACAATGTGTTCAGTAAAAACTCCGCCAACGGTTCCGTCTTTTCTACTCCTGCACCGGTAAGCAAAGCGGGCGACAAAGATTTTAATTCCATTCGTATCTCTGTAGGTAAACAGCCGGTTAGCCGGCCGGCAATGGTGATATATGCTGCGCGGCTGAAAATCAGCAATGCCTTTGAAGACGGCCAGCTGGTGAGCATTCAGCTGTTGGACGACCTGCAGGCAAATGGTGTATATATCCGTAAAAATGCAAGCCTCTCCGGCAAAGGCTGGGTGGTGGGTAGCCGTGTTTATGTGGACCTCGGTTTTGAGAATGCAGTGGTATTGTACGCCGCAGATGGCAAAAAAGGAGTGCCCGCCGATTTGCTAAAAACCGGCGGAGACGTGCAGTTGCGTGGAAGAACCGATACCCGGAGCGCTATTTCTGCATTACCTGCACCGGTTGATGCACTTACATCAACACTTCATTAATAAACACGCGGAACGGGAACGTATTGCTGGATTTTTCTTCCAGTTGCAAAAGCAATTCCTCTTTCATGTATTGTAAATTGGTAGCCGGATAACGTTCGGTTTGATGGAGCAAGGAAATACGGATATCCAGCGTACGGCTATAACCCGCATTCATACCGGGTTGCAGGGCCATCCCCTTGACAACAGCGGCCGATTTCATTTCCTTTCCAAAAATAGTACGGCAAAGCGCTTTGATATCTTCGGGGGTAACCACACGGTTGTGCGACAATAAATGGGACCGGTACAGGTTAATTTTCTCATCGATATTCAGCCTGTCTTTTCCTCCCTGGGTATTACTCAGCAGTGTGATGCTGTTGGGGCGGGTGTTGATACTGCCATATTCCAGCATTCGCGTACCCATACGGATATTATTAGCAGCGGTGCCGTTCGTTGAGTAAAATTCCAGGAAAATATATTCTGCATTTTCTTTGGGCTTTACCATCACATAAGGAATATTTCCTTTGTTGTTGCCGGGTTGCAGCTGTTCTTCCAGTGAGGCAATCAACTGATGTAGTTCCCGCATGCGGTTGGTAACAAAATCATTTTTTACCTCTTCGAATAAAGAGCTTTCGTCGCGGATTACTTCCACGAGATAAGCGATCACTTCTTTGGCTTCGCGGGTATCAAAACGCCCGATGCCACTGCTGCGGATTACCAGTTCGCCTTCCTGCATTTGTCCGGCTGTAGAGAAGTTACGCACATAGTAATCGGTTCCTTCGAGGTCGTAAACACGTTTGATATCAAAAAAGATATCCGGTGTTTGCAGGGGGATGATATTCAGATAACGATTCAGTTTCATAGACTGCTCGTTATTTTTTTTGTTGATCACCGGGAAGCAGTTGATGCTGCAATACAGGTCTTCCAGGAGGGTATGATGCAGTGCTTCCGGAAATTCGATGCGTAACCAGTGTACTTCTTTATTTAAGCGGGCGGTATCCTGCCCGAAAATCCTGGTGAGGGCTTCCGGTGTGCGGGAAGCGAGGGGGGGCTGCGTATCCGTGATGGTAAGGAAGTGTCGGCGGAAACGTTGCAGGATATGTTGACTGTAGCGGGAGTTGTTATTTACCGCTACCTGGATCATATTATCTCTTTCTTCTTCAGCTATAGTCCTGCTGTGGTGATAGCCTCCTTTTATCATCAGCTCCCGGTTGCCGCTAAATACTTTTGCCAGCGGGAGATAGTGATAAAACATTTCCTGCTGATGGATGTTACGCAGGTCAAAGAAGAAGGACATGCCTTCCCAGGAGTGTGGTACATCTTCCAGTGAAATGCCTATCCATAAATGATTCGGAGCCATATCGGGAAATGTCTGTCCCTGTAATATCTGCTCTTTGAACCAGTGATCGCGGGTTTCATACAGCTTGTTACCAATAACCATGTATTGCACTTGTCCGCGGAACAGGCGGTGACTGGTCACCGGCGCAAAGAACAGGTCGCGGTTATGCATGCCTGATTTGGTATGATGATAAAACTGGTGATCGGCATGAATATCGGCTACCGGTTCTGTGGCAATGGCATGCAGAATGCCATAGGCCGGCTGGCTGCTGGTAATGGGTTCCGGCATCATGATCTGCGCCAGGCGTTCCACCAGCCGGGCATGTGAAACATCCACTTCTCCTGAAATTTTTTCCAGCTCACTGGCGCATGCTTCCAGCAGTAGTTGCACTACCGGGTCAAAGGAAGTTTCCACTTCAGCATCCGGGTATCCCCAGAGCCGTGCAGCTGTTTTCAGCATGCGGTCTTTTATTCTTTCTTTTTTTTCTTTCATGAGAGCGGTTAATAAACAAGTAATCAATCGTACGACAACGGGCTGATATAAAAGAAGCTGCTGTACTGAAACGGATGATTGTTTTTGGTAACGTTTCCTGAAACGGTCACCCGGATTTTCTTTTTCATTTTACGGGTAGATGGAAGCAACAGTTCTTCCTGGTTTACAGCGGCCACTACCCTTATTTGGGAAATCCTTTTTTCATACCGGGTAATGGATGCTTTAACCGCATTTTCTATCTGCTCCTTTACTTCGTTATTGGAAGCTTTGATGTCAAAGTCGCTGTCCCACCATTGGCAGCCATATTGGGCATCATCCTTGTTTTCGCCCAGTACGGTAGTGATGAGCAGGTGAATATGCTGCGCGATAGAGTCTTCCAGCGAAATGGCCGGCATGTCTTTTTTCTGCAGTAGCAGTGAAAAGTCGATGGGTAATTGATAATATTTTCCTTTCATGATATCAGCTTAAAATATGCCCAGCACTTTTTTGCGGTCGTACATGATGAGAATTTCCTTTACGCATCCTTTCTCGTCTTTTGCCAGGTTTACTCTTTCGATCTTGAATTTCTTCTTGCCGTAGATCCGCTGACAGAAATGCGTGAAGTTATCCACATCGCTGGTATTGAGCACCACCCTTGCGTTGAGATTATTGCAGAGGTATTGCGCAAAGTCGGACGCCGTTTTTTGTTTCAGGGTCACCTGGGTGAGCATGTATTTAAATTCATCATCGGAGATGGTGGGTCGTGGCTCTTCTTTCTTTACTGGTACCTCCGGTGTTGGTGCAGGCAGTGGCGCCGGGTTAAAGGCCGGTTCCGGCTGCTCCTGGTGTTCGGGAGCCCTTGCAGGGAATACCGTGATATGTTTTAGCACCATATGGCTGCTGTCGCCGTTGATGATCAGCGACAGGGTTCTCTCACCGGGCGAAGAGAAGGTATACGTAACAGATGAACCGCCATGTGGTTCCGCATTATCCTGCAATAGCCGCCAGGTCCAGTTTTTGGCAGTTGGCGTGGAGTTGGTGAAGGTCACCGGCCTGCCTGCAAATGCTTCAGCGGGGCCATCAATAACGGGGAAGATATCGGGCTGACTGTTGGCCGCTGCCGGTGTGTTCATGATCACCAGTACTTCTTTTCGCCAGGTGCATTTGCCGGAAGTGAGTGTAATCATATAGCTGCCGGCTTTGTTGAAAGAGTGATATACCTGCCTGCCGGTAGCCCTGGCGCTGGAGTCGCCGAACTCCCAGGAATAGTCTGCATTTTTTTTATCAGCGTTTTCGGCATTAAAGGTGATCACTTCTCCAACGGCGTAGGCTTTACTGTTACTATTCTGAATATGACTGAGTTTTATATCTGTATTACTGCAATCTTCCCGGCCATCGAGCTGGAAAGCCAGCAGCACTATGCTTATGAGGAACAGGCCCAGGAAGGTCCACAGCACCATGGGGTCAACATGACTGGCAATTTTTCCAAAGGGTCTGAATGAATTTACCTTGCGTTCATTTTCGGGTTTACGGGGGGCCATCGGTTTTTCAGGTTTTTACAATTTTAGTGTTTTTTTTAGATAAATTGCCAAAGATAATGGCCGTAGAAAAAATTTTTTCCCGGTTCAAAATTTAAGCCGTAATATTCATAATAATAAAATCAAACCGCTATTTTTGTTACTGAGTTGTTAGCCCGGAACCATAGACGAAAGATAGTTATGCTAACAGTTTGCCGCTAATAGCAGAATCAGAGAAACCTAAATATAACCTCATGGTAAATAATGCGCAGAAGGCTGCCGTGCTGGAAGAAGTGATTGACCATGTCAATGCTTTACCATACGACATCAGAGCCGAAGTAGTGGTGGGGGAATTACTTGATAATCAGGTGCGGGAAGAAGAAATAGTGGTGCAGTTGCAAAATGTATTTACCCGTTCTTTTGCAACAGATATTACCGGGGTGAAGCTGGACGACAGTCAGCCGTACCAGCCGTTTATTAGTTTTTCCCTTTCGCGCGATGGTATTTACGACCGGCTGCCGCAGGGCATGTTTCATGAATTCAAGCAGGAGCCCTCTTCCAGGCAGAATGCCGTTGCCGAAATGGTGGTGCGGTATAAAAGGCAGCAGCAACAGCAACAGCAGGCGCGCCGCTTTTTTCAACCCCTGGAGAATGAGTTTTTCCTGCAACGTGTATACCTGGAACAACGGGAAAAGCACCTGTTGTTTGACGTATTCGGAAAGGACACAGACCAGTTATTTCATGAATTCTGGGAGTTGCCTCCCGGGCTTCCTAATGCTGCCGTGAACAGGTTAGTAAAACTGTTACCATATGTTCATCGGATAGCAGGCAATATGACCCTGGTGAAGCTTTGCCTGGAACAGGTACTGGAAGAAACAGTAACGATCACCTGGCAACGTCAGCCGCAGATGGTCAGTACCGGGAGCAGTGTTCCCCTGGGCGAATGTATGCTTGGGGTAGACGCCATGGTAGGAACATCGTGTTATACGGATATGCCGGTGGTAACGGTGAGCATTGGCCCCGTAAAACGCCAACGGATATACGATTACCTGCCCTGGCAACCTTATGGCAAGCTGCTGGAAACCTGCTATGGATACCTGTTTCCTGCAGATGTGGAAATTAATACCTTGCTGGTGCCATCTTCAGGAGAGAAGAAAGTAATCCTGTCTGACAAGCAACCTGAGCAGGGACTGATGGGGTATAATTTTTTTCTCTGAAAAACAGCTGGCAGAAGCTTACATGGAATCATTTTTGCTATTAACGAGCATCTGAAAAACTGAAATGTTAGTACCCAAACCCGAAAAACCTTGACATACCAACAGAACTATGAGATACACCGCTAAGTTTTATATCATGCTGGCCGGCGCCCTGGCAATAGGGTCCTTTATAGTGGCTCTGCTCAGCAGGTACATCAAAAATTTCAGTCTTTATAAAAAGAAAGCACTGCTGTATTTAGTGTGTATGACGCTGGTATTTGCTGTAATCAGTTCCATTCCTTTCCTGTTTACCCATCAGAACCTGATGAACCAGTATCTTTTTTACGAAGTGTGGTTCCTGGGATTAGGCGTAGTGCACTGCCACTTTATGTATACCCGCTTTTGGGCCAATGAAACCACCCTGGTATCTGAACTGGCTTTCATACTGGCCATCTGGTTATTTGGCGGCGCCGGATTTGTACTGGTAAATCGCTTCCTGGACAAGGATACGTTTCTTTACTACCCGATGCTCACCAGTATGTTTTCCTTTGTACTACCCACCTTTGTTTATAAAACTTTTGAAAAGATGATGGCCATTCCTGTGAAGGTACACAAGTGGTGGCAGTATCCTATCTATAAAGAGGTACCGGAAGTGAATGAGGACGAAATGAAAGACCTGATTGTCATTGGACTGGAAATGGAAAAAGGTCCGCTTGACAACAGCCGTACTTATTTCCGGGCACGTACACCTATCAAGATGGATCTGGGCGACCTGTTCTATCATTTTATCAATGATTATAATGATCGCTATCCCAATACCCCGATTGATTTTGTGGATCACACCGGGCAGCCATATGGGTGGGTATTCCACCTGAAACCACGTTGGTTTGGCAGCGCTAAAACACTGGACCCCGACAAGGCCGTGTTTATGAATGGCATTAAAGAAAACAGTGTGATTATTTGCAACAGAATTATGTTATCGTAAAAGAGCAGAACTATGGCAGAACCGCTAAAGCATTTTCCCGTTAACTGGGTTGATGGTATGAAGATAAAAAAGCAGCATTTTATAGATACGGAAAATGCTTTGCTGGACCAGATCAGGGATGCATTGGCGTGCGGTATCCATGCATTGAATTATGGACTGTTGCCCCCCAAAGCAGAAAATAAAGAATCGCTGCGTTGCTGGTTTGTGACCGATAATCAGCAGTTATGGCGGATCAAATTAACCGAATGCCGCGCGGTAACTCCCGGTGGTGGCCGTATTGAGATCCCTGAACATACCGTGCATTCGCTGAAGTATGCTACTACCTTCCCCGAAGCAACTTATACCTGGGACCCGCAACATACAGAAACTACTTATTACGTCATCATACAGGTAAATCCCTTTGACCGGCAGCCCAGCGGAGAGCCTTTGCTGGATGAAGATCCGCCAAGATTGCCTTATGCCACACCGGAATATAGTTTATACGTAGCGCCGGCGTCACAGCTGCCTTCCGGCCAGCTAGGCAGCTACCAGATGGTGCTGGGCCGCATCAGTGTGTCCGATGGCCGTCCGGAGATGGATGATGACTATATCCCTCCCTGCAGCATCGTCAGCGCACACCCTGCATTGATAGATCTCTTTCATGAACTGGACCAGTTCCTGGGGCAAATGGAATTATACGGCGTACACATTGTACAGAAGATCTACGGCAGGAACCAGCAAAATGACCTGGCACTTGTAGTATTGTATATCACGGAAAGAATGGTGCAATATCTCGGTACCAGGATCACGCAATTCCGGTGGCTGGGATTACAGCAACCACCGGCCCAGATGCTGGAAATTATTGCGGGCCTTGCCCGCACCATGAAAAACGCTATTGATCAACGTGCCGGCGCAGGTAAAGAGGAGCTGCTGAACTACTTATCTGAGTGGTGCGAACTGCGACAGGGAGAACTGGAAACGCTCATGATCAATTGCGCCAACATCAAATATAAACACCTGGATGTAAGAGAGTGCCTGCAACCTATGATTCCTTTTGTAAGGGCCGTGAATAAACTGTTTGAAAGCCTGAGCAGATTGGATTATATCGGGCGCAAGCAGGACAGCAATATTTTCGTAAAAGAAGAATCACAGGAAGACGCGGAATACCTGCGGAAGCATAAAACCAAGCGCTGGTTCTTTACCGACTAGTATCATGCGGTAATGGCAGCAATATAACAGCCATTCCCCAACGCTTCCAATGTTTGTGATGCGTACAGGACCAGGTGCAATAACACTAAATGTTTCAACAGGAATATATTCCGCTTAACAGATCATTCAACAAGATAATTTCCCTAAAAAAAACGATCCGCAATATGCAAGTATTAAACAGGCAGGAAAGAAATGTATCCTTTATTTGGTTCCTGTTATTTTTCATTATAACGGTCGCCTTATTTGTATTGGCTGTATTCTTTAATTACCAGGTACCTGCAAGGGAAAACGCATCCCTGCGGAAAGAATTGACTTCGTTCAGGGAAGAGCAGGCGTTCCAATCAGAGTTCCTGCAAAAGCTGGATAAGGTAAAACATAACCTCGATTCTATTAATCTTCCTAACCAGAACGCCAATTACATGGATCAGGTGATTGCCGCATCCCTGGCGGATATGCGCAACTCTATTCCAAAAAATGCAGTGACGCATTACGGGTTGTATGATAATATTGTGCAGAACTGTTTGTCGTTGCAACAAACCAAACAGCAGCTTCGCGAACTGCAAAATGCGCAACAAAATATTGCAGGTTTGAAAGAACAGGTAGCCGACCTGAATGCGAAACTGGAAAGTAAGAGCAGGGACCTCGATAACTGCCGGCAAATGATGTTGCTGAACAGCCGCGCTCACTAACTTTCAGAAGGGTATTAATCCGGTAAATATTGGAATAATAATTATTTGTTAGGACTCTTGACTATTGAAATTTTCATCCTATATTTGGTACTTATAATTCATAAATAAATCCTAATTATTTTTTCTTTATTGTAACCTTAAAAATTAACCCAACATGTCATTCAAAGCCAAATTTGAAGCAGGCGGCAACGAGTACAATGTACAGCATGTCGCTTATGACCTCACACAAGAAGTAGATGCAACCGGTCGCCCCTCAGCCATTACCCGTGGCGGACGTATTAAGCTGACCGTTGAATCTACCGGAAAAACAGATCTCTTTGAGTGGATGGTAAACAACTTTGAAAGAAAAGATGGTACCATTACTTTTTACAAAAGAGACACTGATTCCAAACTGAAAACCCTGGAATTTAAAGAAGGGTATTTAGTAAAGTTTGAAGAGTCTTTTGACTACGAAAACAAAAATCCAATGGTAATTTCCTTTACCATTTCGGCCCGTGAAGTTAGCATGGGTAATGCAAAACATGTTAATGAGTGGGTATAAAAAACTCCTTACATTATGCAGAAAGGGCTGTCACCGGAAGGTGACAGCCCCTTTTTTTGTGTGTACCAAAGATCTTTTTATGAAAGGTTAATCCATTCGCCTTGTTCAGGAATAATGGCCGACAGCTGTTCGGCAGCAACGGCCGCTCTCAACGCTTCCCTGCTGAGGAAACAGTGATTAATAGCGCCCATATGCACCGCTATTACCTTGGGCTGCGAAGCATGCCGGATGGTTTTAATCACGTCTGCTGCGGTCATGGTGATGGGGTCGCCCTGCAGGAATTGTGCAGCGCCTGCATTTACCACCACATAATCCGGGCGGAAAGTATCCAGTGCAGCTACTACTTCTTCACACCAGATGGTATCACCGGCGATATATAATGTGGTGTTCCCCTCTTTCAGCACAAAGCCGGAAACAGGCGCCATCATTTTGCCTATTTCGCCGGTGCCATGTTGCCCGCCTGTACGTGTAATGGTTATATTTTCCCAGGTAACCGATGTAACAACAGGAATCACCTGTGTAAATGCCTGTTCCCTGATAGTGGCCTCATCTTCCGGCTGACAAAATAAAGGAATGCTTTTAGGCAGTATGGCCTGTGCCGTTACATCCCAGTGGTCGCGGTGCAGATGGGTAACGAGAATGGCATCCAGGGAAGACAACAACTGCTTTAAATCATCGTCGTTAAGCGGAAGATCGGTCATGGGATTCCGGATGCTGTTGGCTGCGTTGGGAACGGGGTCCAGACTGTCTTTAACGCCGAGCATAGGATCAACCAGTATGTTCTTATTATTCCATTCTATGAGCAATGTGGCATTGCGTAAATAATGTATGCGCATGGTTAAACTTTTTATAGCATGGCATAAAGTTATCAATTAATTGATGGCCCACCATATCCATAAAATATAAACAGGTTGAAATAATAAGCGGCTCCAGATGTACCAGGGTTTGGAGGGTAATCCGCCAGGCGCCGGCAGGTTCAGCACCGCTACGCGGATATTGGCAGGAAACATAGCCACGAGGAGTATCATCAATCCCCATCCCGCATAGTACTGTGTGTCAGGAAACAGCAAACCCACTCCCAGCAGTACTTCCAGCGCTCCGGTAAACAGCACCATGAATAAAGGATACGGGATCATTCCTTCAATCATATAGGTAAGTTTGCGCGGCTTTATCAAATGTGTAATCCCTATCATCAGAAACATAACGGCAGCGGATATACGGGCATCTGCAGGGAGTTGTTGTAAAAGCGGGATCTGGAAGATATAACCAATCGCCAATAGTAAGAGGGCAATACTGCATAAACCGGAAAAGAAAGCCATTTGTATATTTTTTAGGACTCAAAGATCCACATCTTCCGGAGGAATAAAATTGACAAATGTTAGTTAATGGGTAAGAAGAACAAGTTATGTACTTCTTTTTTTCCTGATCCGGCTTAAACTTTCCGGTTCAATTCCCAGGTAGGAAGCAATTTGTTTGACAGGGATATGCTGCACCACCTCGGGATATTCCTGTAGCAACTGCGTATACCGCTCCTGTGCGGAATATTGCAGGAAGGAGAGTTCCCGGTTGTATTTCCGCAGGTATTGCTGTTCAGCTACCAGCCGGCCTATCTTCTCCGACTGGTGTGAGGTGCGATATAATTGTTGCAGATCGGTATAATAACAGGCGTACCCACGTACCGGCGTTACTGCCTGCAAACTTACTACCGCGGGTTTTTGTGTAATGAAAGAGGCGTAGGAAGTAGTGAAGTTATGCGGAAAGGCAAAGTCCATGCTGATGTCTTTACCATCGTGGATCGTATAAACCCGCACAACTCCTTCTTCGATATAATAAATAGCATTGGCGGTTTTACCCGCTTCCGACAGGTGCCCGCCGGCCGGAAAAGTTACCGGCTGCAGGATGGCTTCAAACAGTTCCCAGTGAACCATGGGTTCTTTCAGCAGTGCCTGCAGCTGTTGACGGATAATTTGTGTGCCTTGCATTCAGGTCTTTCTCAGTTGAATGGATTGAACGAAATGATGATGACCTTTTTCCAAAATCAGGCTGGCGCGGTAGCGGGTAGGTGCAATATTTTGTTCCAGGTTAGGTTTGTTGATATCATCCCAGATCTGTGTGGCTAACTCGATAGTGGCCGCATCAGAAAGATGCGCATACCGGTGGAAAAAAGACTCGGGGCTCTGAAAGGCAGTTCTGCGCAGGGTTTCAAAGCGTGCAATGTACCATTTGCGGATATCTTTTTCCGCAGCGTCTACATAAATGCTGAAGTCGAAGAAATCGGATACGAATACGGCCGGATCTTTTTGTTGCTGCCGGTGACGAACCTGCAACACATTCACACCTTCTACAATCACAATGTCCGGTTGCTCTATCCACTGCAGCTGGCCGGGTAAGATATCGTATTCCAGGTGAGAATAAAGTGGCGCCGCCACCTTTTCCTTACCGGATTTTACATCCGCCAGGAAGTGGATCAGTCTTTTAATATCATAGCTTTCCGGGAAGCCTTTTCTGTTCATGATATTATTGGCTTCCAGTACTTTATTGGGATAGAGGAAACCATCCGTTGTTACCAGGTCTACCCGCGGATGATTGGGCCATGCCTGTAATAATTTTTGTAACACTCTGGCGGTAGTACTTTTTCCAACGGCTACGCTTCCGGCGATGCCAATAATATAAGGCACTTTATGTACCTGGCTGCTGAGAAAATTACTGGTGGCAGTATGCAGTTGTTGCGACGCGGTTACATATAAGTTGAGCAGATGTGCCAGCGGAAGATATACCTGTGTTATTTCTTCCTGTGTGAGTGGTTCATTCATGCCGTGCAGCGCTTCCAGGTCGTAGTCCTGCAACTGCAGCATGGCATCATTGCTTCTTTCTGCCCATTCTTTACGGGAGAAACTGATATAGGGAGTATAGCGGTCGCGTTTCAGAGAGGTGGTCATTCCAGTGCTTTATTGTTGTATATAGACAGTCTTTACATTCAGAAATTCGTGTGTGCCTTCCAGTGATAGTTCCCTTCCATAGCCAGATTGCTTTACGCCGCCGAAAGGTAAGCGTGCATCAGAGCGAACCATCGCATTAATAAATACGTTGCCACTCTCTATCTGTGTGGCCAGTTTGGCGGCTTTGTCGAGGTCGCTGGTCCACAGGGCTGCGCCCAGGCCAAATTCTGTTTCATTGGCCAGTGCGATAGCATCTGCTTCATCGGCTGCTTCTATGATCACGGCGAGCGGACCAAAAGTTTCTTCTTTGAAAGCCGTCATTTTATTGGTAACCCCGGTAAGCAGGGTAGGTGCAAAGTTACAGCCTTCATGCGTGCCACCCAACTCCAGCTTGGCTCCCTGATGAATAGAGTCCTGTAATTGTTTGGCCAGCTCCTCTGCGAGGTCGGGGCGGGCCATTGGGCCCATTTGTGTGCCTTCCTGCGTGGGATCTCCTTGTTTGAGGTCCTGCAGGATCCGTTTTACTGCTGCGGTAAACGCGGGAACAATATCTTTTTCTATGATCCAGCGTTTTGCGGCAATGCACGACTGACCGGCGTTTTGCATACGGCCTTGCACTGCTGTTTTAGCGGCGGCTTCCAGGTCGGCATCTTTCAATACAATAAAAGGATCACTGCCACCCAGTTCCAGCACGGTTTTCTTGATATATTTCCCGGCAAGCGCCGCTACACTTTTCCCTGCGGGAGTGCTGCCGGTGAGCGTAACGCCTTGTACGCGGTGATCTGCGATAACTGGTTCTATATCTTTGGAAGAGATGAGTAACGATTGGAAAGTACCGGCGGGGAAATTACTTTCAGTGAATATTTTTTCGATGGCCAATGCACAACCGCTTACATTGCTGGCATGCTTCAGGATGCCGGTGTTGCCGGCGAGTATATTGGGAATAGCAAAGCGGAATACCTGCCAGTAGGGGAAGTTCCAGGGCATAATGGCCAGTATAATTCCTTTTGGCTCGTACGATACGTAACTTTTATACGCATCGGAACCGATCGGTTTATGTGCCAGCATTTCCACGATGTTTTCTGCATAATATTCTGCGGAGGTGGCGCATTTCAGCACTTCGGCCCTCGCTTCTTTCAGCGTTTTTCCCATTTCCCGCGTGATCAGAGCAGCATGTTCATCTGCATGGTCTTTCATGGATTGAGCTACCTGCATCATCCACTGCCGGCGTTGTTCCAGGGGAACCTGTAATAATTCCCGGTATGCTTTATGGCCCAGCTGTAATTTCTGCTCTATTTGTTCCGGTGTATGTGCTGCATATTCAGCAATGGTTTCCTGCGTAAACGGATTAATGCTTGTAAACATACGGGTAGCTTTTAGCGGTTAGCATTTAGCTGTTAGTGAATAGTCCGACAAATTTACCTTTTTCCGTTAAAAGCCCGTCTTAAAAGCTAAAGGGCAACTACTAAACACGAAAAGGCTATCTTTGCATCTCCCGGAAAAAACAGTACAATTTTATGGCGCTTAGCAGGTGGAATATCATGATAATGGCCCTTTGCACGGGGTTGATCGTTGCCAATATTTATTACAGCCAGCCTTTGCTCGTGTTGATGAGCAACGAATTTGGCGTATCGGAAAGTAATGCCGGACAGGTCACATTTTTTACGCAGGTGGGCTACGCGCTGGGCCTGTTATTTTGTGTGCCGCTGGGAGACAAACTGGAGCGCAAGCGGCAGATAGTGGTGATGACACTGGCTGCGGTAGTGGCCCTGGTGGCGGCTGCGGAGTCGGTGAATATCACTATGCTGAAAATTACGGGTTTGCTGATTGGTTTTACTTCAGTAGTGCCACAGCTGATATTGCCACTGGCAGCAGGCCTTTCTGATCCTGCAAGCCGGGGAAAAGTGATTGGTACTATTATGAGTGGCTTACTCGTCGGCATCTTATTATCCCGCACCCTCAGCGGTGTAGTAGGACATCATTTCGGATGGCGTGCCATGTTCTGGATAGCGGCGTGCATCAGCGCTTTACTGGCGGTGATCATGATTACATCTTTTCCGTCCAGTAAACCAAATTTCAAAGGAAGCTACGGCGACCTGATGAAATCATTGCTTACGCTGATCAAAGAACAGCCTTTATTAAGAGAAGCTTCGGCTATCAATGCCTGTTGTTTCGCTATGTTTGGCATGTTCTGGACAACCGTGGTATTTTTATTGTCTGATGCGCCTTTTAAATATACCAGTGAACAAATCGGGTTGATGGGACTTGCTGCAGCTGCCGGTGCTTTAGGCGCCCCACTGGTGGGACGCATTGCAGATAAAAAGAATCCGCGTATTGCCATTGGTTATGGTATCATCTTTTTGTTCCTTGGTTATTTTCTCTTCTATGTTTTTAAAGCCAATATTATAGGTATCATCGTTGGTATCATCGCTATTGATCTTGGTTTGCAGGGTATTCATGTATCCAATCAAACCCGCATCTACACATTACTGCCGGAAGCAAGGAACCGTTTGAATACGGTGTTTATGACTACCAGTTTTATTGGTACTTCACTTGGCTCCGGCATCGGGCTATGGGTATGGTCTTTTGCACAATGGAATGGTATATGCGTGGCCGGTACTGCGCTGATTACCGCTGCCCTGGTTATTTACCTGGGTACTTACAAGAAAACAAAGAGAGCAGTTACCGCTTAACCCGGTTTAGCACGATCATCACTATTACTAAATATCCCATCATGCAGAACAATGCAATTTTATAAGCGAGATAAAAATTGCCGGAGTGGCGTGCGAGGTAGAGAAAAATGCCTCCAAGCATGCTTACGCCCAACGCAGAGGCAAACTGCTGTACCGTAGAATACACGCCGCTGGCGGCTCCTGCTTTAGCCGGCGGCATATCCCACATCGCCACTTTTAATAATGATGGCATCAGCAAACCAGATCCGCTGCCATAAATAATTAGACACGGCATGATATCGTAAGGTGTTACTACTCCTCCCTGAAATAAAACTAATTGTAAGATAAAAGAGAGGATCATCAGTATACACGCAAACTGTAGCAGGCGGATACCATATCGTGCAGCATTTTTAATGGACCACAAAGAAGCCAGCAGGAAAGGAATGGTTTGCATGACGAAATAATTCCCCGCAGTAAAAGGCGACATATGAAATCCATTCTGAAAGTAGATGGCTACAATAAAAATATAAGCGGTGTTTACACCAAAGAAGAATAATACGCTGATGACGCCAGTGTTAAAACTCCTGATACGAAAGAGTTCCAGCGGCACTAACGGATCGCGTTGCCGTTTTCCCAGCCAGTGTTGATACCACACGAATATGCCTAATAATATGAATGCACCTGCCAGCATGGCGATAGTCCAGGCAGGCCAGCCAAGTTCTGCACCCTGTATAACAGGATATATCAGGAGAGATAAGGCTAAGGTGAGCAGGATGATGCCTGGTATATCAAACCGGGTGCTTTTGTTTTGACCGGATTCCTGCACAAAGAACCAGGCCAGTAACATTGCTACAATACCAAACGGGAGATTGACGAGGAAGATCAGCCGCCAGCTGTCGGTGATCAGGTGCGAGGTAATGAAGTAGCCGCCGAGGAACTGCCCCAGGGTGGCGCCGGTGCCGAGGGCCATACCATAGAGGCCATAGGCTTTGTCGCGGTCGGCGGGCGACTGGAAGTTCAGTTGTATCAGCGTGATGGTTTGCGGTACGGTGAAAGCCGCTGCCACGCCTTGTAACAGCCTGGACACAATCAACATTTCCATGGAAGTGGCAAAGCCGCACATGGCTGAGGTCAGGGTGAATGCGGCAAGTCCAGATATAAACACTTTCTTCTTGCCCAGGTAATCGCCTGTGCGGCTGCCGGTGATGAGAAACACGGCGTAACCCAGGAGGTAGCTGGCAATCACCAGTTCCAGTGCTGCGTCGGAACTATGGAAATACGCTTTAATGGCTGGTGTGCTGATGTTTACAATAAATACATCGATCACGGTGATGAGTGGCGCCAGCAGGATAATGGCCAGCGATATCCATGGATTGACAGTGGTTGGTTTAATATATACAGACTGGTCTGTTTTCATGAGAGTGAATTTTTTATAATAGATAACGTTATTGGATGCACTAAATAAATGATGGAAATATGCCGCGAAAACTTTAATGTTTCAGGGCGCTTTTTACCCGCCTTGCTGGAGATATTCCGGCAGTGTTGCTGGTATTTAGTTTTGTTTATCCGGCATTCGCCGGTAATTATAAAGAGGTGTTTTCCGCTGGTAGCAATTCCTCATCCTTCTTCAAAGTGTATCCAGCAACCTGGCAACCACTTTCTTCGTGTCTTCCACCGGCTTTGCGGACCGTTGGATATAACCCTGAAGCCCCGCGCCTTCATACAGATTCAACAGCATACCGGTCATTTCTTCAAGTTCCGCTGCGGGGTAAGGGTGTTTTATGATTTGTAATTGTTCGGTGATAAATGTTTTCAGGGTTTGAGTATGCGTCCGTACCTGTAAAAGTGCGTCCTCATTCAATCCTGGCAGTTCATAGGCGATGCGGACAAAGGCGCAGCCTCTGAAATTGTTTTTCTCCATGTGGCGGCGGCGGTATTCGAACAGGCCCATGAGCTTTTCCCTGCCGGGTGTAAGCTGGTCGATATAGGCCATCCGCTCGGCGTGGTTATTGGTGCGGGTTCGCAGCAGGTATTCCGTCAGCAAAGCTTCCTTGGACGGAAAGTGCTGGTACAGGCTGGCTTTGGCAATCCCCGCTTCTTCTATGATCTGGTTAATGCCGGTTGCCTGGTAGCCTTGCTTGTAAAACAATTCGCTGGCTGTATTTAAGATTCTTTCTTTTGCGCCTTGTTCTTTCATGAGGCAATATTAAGCTAAATTTATAAAACAGACAAGTCTGTATGTATTATTGACAAAAAAGCGGCGGAAAGGAACTTCCTCTCCGCCGCTTACTAAATCCTTATAGCAATTAGTCCACTTTCGTGATCTTCAGCATGTTTGTGGGCAGGTGTTCTTTGACAGGGGTGCTACCGGTGTTAACGGCTACATCTCCCGATTTGATGAATCCTCTTTCTTTCAGGATATTGATCTGATCGAATACGATATCATCCAGGCTTTCTTCTTCTTCGTAGTAGAAGGCGCGCACACCCCAGCTCAGGCTCAGCTGGTTTACCAGCGACCTTTCTTTTGTGAAGATATAAAGCGGGCTGCGTGGGCGGTAGCTACTCAGCATAAAGCCGGTGTAACCGCTCTGGGTCATACCAATGAGGGCATCAGCGTCCAGGTCTTCCGCAATTTTACAGGCGTTGTAGCACAGTGCATCGCTGAGGAAGGTAGGAGAGTGGCGGTGAGGGATCAGGTTACGGTTGTAAATGATCGCTTCTTTTTCCACTTCCTGGATAATTTTATTCATGGTTTGGATAACCAGTTCCGGGAACATACCGGTAGCAGTTTCGCCGCTCAGCATTACCGCATCAGCACCTTCCAGTACGGCGTTGGCTACGTCGGTGATTTCACTACGGTTCGGACGGGTGCGGTCCATCATGCTTTCCATCATTTGTGTAGCCACAATAACGGGTTTTGCACGGTGAATGCACTTGCGGATAATATCTTTCTGGATCATCGGGATCTGCTCTACTGGCAGTTCCACACCGAGATCACCACGGGCAATCATCACGCCATCACTTTCCCAGATAATTTCTTTCAGGTTCTGTATCGCTTCAGGCTTCTCAATTTTAGAGATCACCTTCATTTTAGAATTACGTGCTTCCAGGCGTTTGCGTAATACGGCCAGGTCTTTTACGCTTCTTACAAAGGAGAGCGCTACCCAGTCGCATTCGTGGTCGATGATGAATTCCAGGTCAATAATATCTTTATCTGTCAGCGCAGGAAGGGAGATTTTGGTATCCGGGAGGTTAAAACCTTTTTTGGAAGACAGTACACCTGGCAGGGATACTTCCGCTTTGATTTCACCGCTGGCAGTAATTTCTTTTACAATTGTCTCGATTTTACCGTCGTCCAGCAGAATTTTCTGGCCAACTTTAAGATCTTTGTACAGGTCAGGGTAGGAAACGTAAATTTTTTCCATGTTGCCCACCAGCTTTTCGTTTACGAAAGTGAGGATATCACCTTTCTTCAGCGGGAGTGCATTGTTTTCGATTTCACCCACACGCAGCTTTGGTCCCTGTAAATCGGCCAGGATGGCTACGGTGTAAGGTTCTGTTTTATTGATCTGGCGGATGTATTCAATAATCCGCAGTTTATCTTCGTGCGAGCCGTGTGAAAAGTTGAGGCGGAAAACGTTAACGCCGGCCTTTACCAGTGTCAGCAGGCCTTCATAGGTATCGCATGCCGGGCCTACAGTAGCCACGATTTTTGTTTTGTGCGAAGAGTGTTCTCTACCCGCAGCGTTATCCATCTGCTTGTGATAGTATTTCGAAAGATCCTTTGTACTCATAAGTCTAATTTTTTAACTCGCAAGAATTTTAACAATCTTAAACCATTCGGGGTCAATTTCCTGTTTGGCTTTTACAGCTTTATCAAGAGGAGTGTAATGGATCTTGTCGTTGACAACACCGACCATTACATTGTGGATGCCTTCGAGAAGGGCATCTACGGCTGCATAGCCCAGACGGCTGGCCAGAATACGATCTGTGCAGGTGGGAGCGCCGCCACGCTGGATGTGTCCGAGGATACTTACCCGGGTATCCAGTTGTGGGCACCTTTCTTTAATGATACGACCAACTTCAGTAGCACCGCCGGTTTCATCGCCTTCGGCTACTACAATCAGGTTAACCAGTTTCCTGCGGCGTTCGTTCGCCTGCAGTTCTTCAATAATGTCATTTACTTCGGTTTTGCGCTCAGGCAGCAATATGTGCTCCGCACCAGTGGAAATGCCGCTGTGTAACGCAATGTAACCGGCATCACGGCCCATTACCTCGATTACAAACAAACGGTCATGCGCATCGGCAGTGTCCCTGATTTTGTCGATAGCTTCCACCGCTGTATTCACAGCTGTATCAAATCCAATCGTAGAATCAGTTCCTGCAATGTCCTTGTCAATAGTACCAGGCAAGCCTATACACGGAATATCAAATTCCTGGCTGAACTTTTGCGCACCATTAAACGAGCCGTCTCCACCAATTACTACCAGCCCGTCAATGTTGTGTTTTTTCAGATTTTCATAAGCCATTTTTCGCCCTTCATATTCATAGAACTCTTTGCACCGGGCGGTCTTCAATATGGTGCCTCCGCGCTGAATAATGTTGGCAACGGACTTTGACTCCATTGGGAAGATCTCGTTCTTCAACATTCCCCTATAGCCGTACATAATGCCATACACATTCAGCTGATGATAAATGCCCGTTCTTACAACGGCACGAACGGCGGCGTTCATCCCGGGAGCATCTCCCCCCGATGTAAGGACTGCAATGTTGTTCAGTTTTTTCATATAAATTGCTAAAAAAATATCTTAAAGGCGCACAAAAATAACATTTTGCAATTGTTTTCTAACTGTTATCTGATGAAATAACCTAAATTTTTAATTTCCATCAAACAAAGTAGATAAATTTTTTAAAAAATATTACGCATGTCGAAAAAAAATAATAGGAGGTGGATCTTTATGAGCGTAAGTTTAATCGCCGGGCAGGCAATAGCGCAGCAGCAGCAAACGATTACTTATCCCGAATCCAAAAAAGTGGATACCATAGATAACTATCACGGTACCCCAATCGCAGATCCTTACCGGTGGCTGGAAGACGATCACAGTCCCGAAACAAAAGCATGGGTGGACGCCCAGAATAAGGTAACAGAAAACTATCTCTCTAACATCCCTTTCCGCGCAGAAATCCGCAAAAGACTGGAAGAATTGTGGAATTACCCTAAAAACGGCGCCCCCACCAAACACGGTAACTATTATTACTTCTTTAAAAATGACGGTTTGCAGAACCAGTCCGTTCTTTACCGTTCTGCCACTTTAGGCGGTACCCCGGAAGTTTTCCTGGATCCCAACAAACTGTCAGCAGCCGGTACCACCGCATTGGGCAGCATGTCGTTTTCAAAAGACGGGAAATATTTTGCCTACCTGCTTTCCAAAGCAGGATCCGACTGGCAGGAAGGTTATGTGATAAACGTGGAAACCCGGCAGCTCCTGTCGGATAAACTGGAATGGGTAAAGTTCAGTGGCCTGTCGTGGAAAGGTGACGGCTTCTATTATAGCCGCTACGACAAACCAGATGAACAAAACAAACTATCCCAAAAGAATGAATTCCAGAAAGTATATTACCACCGCCTGGGCGATCCGCAGGAGAAAGATGAATTGATCTATGTGGATAAAGAACACCCGCTGCGCAACGCCGGCGTAGACGTAACAGAAGATGAGCGCTTCCTGATCCTCTCTACCTCGGAAGGTACTTCCGGCCGGGAACTCTGGTACCGCGACCTGCAGAACCCCGCGCAAAAAGAATTCACCCTGCTGGTAAAAGGCTTCGCTAACGAACCAGACGTAATAGATAACGATGGCGACAAGTTATTGGTGCGCACCAATCATAACGCACCCAACTATAAAATTGTGCTGATAGACCCCGCCAATCCTGCTGAAGCCAACTGGAAAGTAATTGTTCCGGAAAAGAAAGAAGCCCTCCAGGGTGTGGGTCTCGCCGGCGGCAAATTATTCCTTTCCTATCTGAAAGACGCTTCTACCAGGGTTTACCAGTATGATTATAAAGGTAAGCTGGAACATGAAGTGAAACTGCCTGGCCTCGGAACCGCTGGTGGATTTGGCAGCAAGAAAGAAGACAAGGAGTTCTTTTATACTTATACTTCCTTTGTTACGCCGCCTGCTGTATATAAATATGATGTGGCCACCGGCGTTTCTACCTTATATAATAAGGCAGAAGTAAAATTCAACCCTGCGGAATACGAAACCAAACAGGTATTCTTTAAAAGTGCCGACGGAGAAAGTGTTCCCATATTCCTTTCCTACAGGAAAGGGATCCGGCTGAATGGCAATAACCCCGTGTTGCTCTATGGCTACGGCGGATTTAATATTGCCATGACGCCCTCTTTCAGCGTTTCCAACCTGTACTTCATGGAACAGGGAGGCATATACGCCGTAGTATCACTGAGAGGTGGCAGCGAATATGGAGAAGCCTGGCACAAAGCAGGTATGATGGAAAAGAAACAGAATGTATTCAACGATTTTATCGGTGCAGCTGAATACCTGGTGAAAGCGAAATACACCAATCCCGGCAAGATAGCGATCCGCGGCGGTTCCAACGGTGGCTTGCTGGTAGGCGCCTGTATGACGCAGCGTCCGGAACTGTTTAAGGTGGCACTGCCCGCTGTAGGCGTAATGGACATGCTGCGCTTTCAGAAATTCACCATCGGCTGGGCCTGGGCAGTGGAATATGGCAGCAGCGATCATGCAGAACAGTTTAAATACCTGCTGAAATATTCGCCGCTGCACAACCTGAAGCCTGGTACCGCTTACCCGGCTACACTGATCACCACTGCGGATCACGACGACCGTGTGGTACCGGCGCACTCGTTTAAGTTTGCAGCCACACTGCAGGCAGACAACGCCGGGCCAAACCCTACCCTGATCCGTATTGAAACACAGGCAGGTCATGGAGCCGGCAAGCCCACTTCCAAGATGATTGATGAAGCCGCTGATATCTGGGCGTTCACCATGTATAACCTGGGCATGCACAAGTAAAGTTGCGGGTGATTAGCTTTTAGCTGTTATCGAAATGCCTCATTTTGGTGAACAGCTAAAAGCTTTTTTTTCTTATCTTTAGAAATAGCGTATTGAACATGGCTTTATGAAGGTACTTATAACTGGTAGTAACGGATTATTGGGACAACATCTGATCCCGCTTTTTCTGCAAGATGGAAAATATGATGTGATAGCCACAGGCAGAGGCCCTAATCGTTTCCCCCTGCGGGATAAATACACTTATGAGGCGGTGAACCTCCGCGATGCCGGCAGCGTAAAGCAGCTGGTGGAAAAACATCAGCCGGATATCATTATTCATGGCGGCGCCATGTCGCAGGTAGATGACTGCGAAAAAAATAAAGATGCCTGCTGGGATACCAATGTAGGGGCTACCCGTTACCTGGTACACGCAGCAGAAAGCTGTAACGCCTTCTTCATTTTCCTGTCTACCGATTTTGTATTCGATGGCTTGCAGGGACCTTACAGTGAAGATGCTACCGTAAATCCTATCAATTATTATGGCACCAGTAAAGTAGCTGCAGAGCGACTGGTGATCAACAGCAAACTGAAATGGGCCATTGTCCGCACGGTACTGGTGTATGGCGTGGTGGCAGACCCGCATCGCAATAACATGATTACCTGGGTAAAAAATAATTTACAGCAGGGTAAAAAAGTGAAAGTGGTGGATGACCAATGGCGTACGCCTACCTTATGCCACGACCTGGCGAAGGGTTGTTTGCTGATTGCAGATAAGAAAGCAAACGGTTTCTTCAACATCTCCGGAAATGAAATTCTCACTCCCTATGATATGGCCATTCAAACGGCTGAATACTTCAAACTGGATACTTCCCTCGTAGAAAAAATCAGTGCCAAAACACTGGCACAACCGGCGGCCCGTCCTGCCAAAACCGGGCTGATAATAGATAAGGCAGCCAAAGAATTGGGTTATCAGCCCCGTACTTTTGCGGAGGGGCTGGAAATTGTAGCCGCTGAAATAAAAGCTTAACAGCTAAAATTCAAGAAATACTTTATTGCCAAATATTTTGCGGATGCTATCCCTTTGCACGGTGGTATCTGCTGCCAGTGAGCGCAGCTCCACCGCAGTTCTGTACATGCTGTCCCTTTTATAAAGTACCAGCATTTTTCCCCAGGCGAGTTGTTGCTTTTGTTTTTTTACAGCGATACTGCTGTCTTTATATCTTTCCACCACTGCATAGTAAGTAATGGGCGTAATCGCAGCTTTTGCTGTGGAGTCGGCCAGGGCCTTTTGTATGGAGTCCGTAGCAGCAGCGGCAAGCTGTTGCGCGTTGACTCCCGTATCAGCAGGAGTTTCGGATTCAGCTACTGGTTTTGAAACACCCGATAAATACCACCAGGCGGCTAATCCAATTACAATAGCCGCAATGGGAATAGCTGCCCACCACCATTTAAAACCACTTTCTTCTGTTACGGCTTCCAACGTGTCTTCCACCTCTTCTGTCATAACAGGCTCCAGCGCCTCTATAGGCGGCGGAGGAACAAATGCCGGCGTAGAGCGGCTATCTGTTGTGCGTGCTATCGGCTTAATATCCAGTGTTTCTTTTTCCACCGGCAGCTCCTCTGCATGGAAGTGAATGTTGCCGGTAAAGTCGCCCTGCAACTGACCAATACCCGGCAATACCAGTGGCTTCCCGGATTGAAGTTCTGCTTTCAGCTCTTCCAGGTATTTTTCCAGCTTCCGCTGTGCTACCGCCGGCACCAGGTTTTCCTTAAGGGCTATCCATTCCACACAGGAACCATCGTCCTGCCATTGTTGGGTAAACATCACCTGCTCACGCGGCGCCGTAAGCGTTTGGGCGTGGTCGTTATAATGCGCCGGAAAATGTTGTACAGAAAATGTTCCCAGCTGTGGTACTACACAAATCCGCTGTTTAAACAGCACTTCCTGGATATATTGCTGAAGTATCAAGTGGAGCAATTTTTAGTGAATAATGCCGCGGATTTTGTCTTTCTCACTGATTACGCTGATTATACTGATTAGTTTGATTTTACTTTTGGGATTTTATAAAGGATTTTCGGAGATATAGGTGAATATCCCCAAAATCAAAAAAAATCAAAAAAAGATCAAATCCTGGTAATCAATATAATCAGCGTAATCAGTGAGAAAGACAAAATCCGCGTATAAAGTTAAAACTTAATCATCACACCACCCACAATATTGAACCCATAAGTAGGGTAAAGATAATACCGCTGGTAGTGCGTATTGAACAGGTTATTTGCATTCACCCACAGTCCGAAATTTTTGCTGATATCATAGGATGCGCCTGCATTCAGGTCCCATGCGCCTTTGGTTTTGCCGAAGTCTTTGTTGGGGAGCAGGTAATAGCTGCCGCTCAGTGCAAAGAGGTCGGCATTCAGGTGTAATTTTTTGGCGATGGTGTATTGTGCAAACAAATCGCCCTGGAAAGCGGGCAGGTGCCATGGTTGCACTTCCGTTTCCTGTTTGTTATAATTATACCAGTCGAAGCTTACGCGGGCCTGGAATTTTTCTTCTTCAATATAGCCTACTTCACCATGCAGCTGGAAAGCGCGCAGCTGGGCTTCGTTACGGGTGGTGAATTTTTTGGTATCGGCGCTGTCGTTTACAAACAGCGGCATATTATACCAGGTAACAGAAGCGAATTTGGTGTTATAGTTGAAATGGCTGCCCAGCGTACCTTTGATACCAGTATATTTTTCTTCTACACGGGTATTCATCATTTCTCCCGGTAAGCCGGCGAGGAATGGATTTTTATTAGCGAGATTACGGTAGGAATTCTTTTCAAAATAGGAAATCCATCCACTGCTCAGGATCAGTTTTTTACGGATCAGGTGCGATTCATTCACGATGTCGGGCAGCAGGTAGAATTCGCCATTGCTCCACGTTGGATTTACGCCGGCATGCAGCACAAATCCTGGCTTCATGATATCCACCGCAGGGTGGATAGAAGCGATGTTGTTGTTGATGGCGCGGTTGTTATCTTCTTTATAGGTAGAAAGATCAAATACACCTTCTACTTTTATGTAGATATCTTCAAACACCTGCTTACGTACCGGTACATTCAGCTGGAAGGTATTTTCTGTTCGCTTGTAGGAATCGTTGAAAAGAATAAACTTCACTTTTGGCTGGAAGGTAAATGCCCAGTCGTTTTGCGGCCTGTTCTGCATGCCTACTGACGCGGTGATCTGGTTAAACGTTTGCTCGATATCCTTCTTTTTATAGCTGGCCGTATCGTGACCATAACCATAGTAGTGAACGGTATTACGGTCGTACCCGATGCTTCCGTCGAACCGGAACTTTGGTAACAGGTAGGTGCCGGCGGCCAGTACATTGAGGTTACTATAATCCTGGTCAGGAATTTCCTTGCCTTTGGAACCGGTGTAGTTTACGTACAAACCGTAGTTGTACATATCCTGCCGGCCGCTGCCGAAGCCAGCCTGCACATAGGGTGTTTTGTAATTACCATATCCCAGTTTCACGAAGTTGTTCTGCAGGTACGACAATGAATCTTTACCCAGTGCCAACGGTTTGAGCGGCATAGCCTGGTACATAAAGTTCAGGTTCAGCGCCGGTATCTCGTACTTCATGGAAGGACGGGTGGTATCAATACCCGGCAAAGAAGCAGTGAGATTGAGTTTGTAGGCGTCGCGCAGTTTGGGTTGGTTGGTGGAAATGATATCAATCGTTTCCTGTTTCAATACCTCCTGCGCGGCTGCCTTCTGTGAAAACAGCATTCCCGTCAGCCCCAGTGCTGGTATGATAAAAGTTCGTTTGTTATATATTGCTTGAATGTTCATGCTTTGTTGCGCTTAATGTCAGATTCCAGAATCCGGGTGATTATTTCTTCGGTTTTTTGCCGGCTGCTTTTTCTTCTGCTTCCGCTTTGGCCAGTTTATCTTTCGCTTCCTGTTTCAGCTCAGGAATAGAGCTGTTGGTAACGATGCTCTGGTAAGTAGCTTTTGCATTGAAATAATCCTGTTGGCGGGCGTATACATCTCCCAGCAGGATATATGATTTAGCCACCCAGTATTCATAGGACGGCGTATTTTTAATCACATCAAAACCGGCTTTTTCGGCGGCATCCAGTTCATTCTGTTGCAGGTAGCAATCCGCAATGTTGTAGCGGGCTTCGGCGCCTGTTTCAGATTTGGTCATGCCGGCAACCGTTTTGAACTCCGACAGGGCGGCGGCATAGTCTTTTGCCTGCTGTAATGCTTTACCGCGATAGAAATGGGCGATGATCTGATCATCCGTGCTGATATTGGCGGCAGCCAGTAACATTTCTGAATAGTTGGTTACTTCGTCCCAACGTTTCAGCTGGTAGTTGCTGCGAAGCAATCCCCTGGTGGCAGTAAGACTGTTTTCTTTGCTGGTAGCCAGGTCCTGCAGTTGCAGGTAATATCCTCTTGCCTTATCATAATTTTTTACCTGGTAGAAATTGATGTTAGCCGCCTGTAGCGCAGATCTTTCTGCATATAAACTGTTGTTGCGGGATAATACAAATTCATAGGCAGGCAATGCGCTCGTATAGTCTTTACTGTTATAAGCGCATTCTGCTTTATAGAAGTAGGCCGGCAGGATAAATTGTCCGTTCGGATATTTCTGGATATAGTTGTTGAAGCCGCTGGTGGCGCCTGCGCAATCGTTGCTGGTAAAGCGGGCTTCGGCAGCAGCATAGGCGAGGGAGTCTTCAGCAGAAGCGGTAACGGTTCTGCCGCTGGCTTTCAGGAAGGCGAGGTAGTCGTCGGTTTTGCCCTGGCTTACATAAATCGACTTCATACTTTGCAGGGCTTCATTGGATTCCGGCGAGTTAGGGAATTTCTCCACTACCTGGCGGTAATAGGCCAGCGCTTTGCTGTCGTTATCTTTATTGTAGTAGCTCAAACCCAGTTTCAGGAGTGCGCGTGGTGCATTCGGTCCGTTGGGTTGTTTCTGTAAAACATTTTCCAGGAAAGGAATGGCTTCTGTATATTTTTCTTCCGAGAGATAGGTATTGGCTATCTCAATATCTGTTTCGTTATTAAAGCCGGACGATGGAAACTTGTTACCCAGTTGTTTGAGCAGTGCCAGTTTCTCACCTTGCTTGCCCTGTAAGCCGAGGATCACGGCTTTCTGGTAGGTGGCGTAATCAGCGCCGGGAGCGTTGTTGCTGATGATGCGGTCGTACAGCGCCAGTGCCTTCGGGAACTGGCGGAGCATATAATAACAATCGGCGCTGCGGAGGGCGGCGTCGGTGGCAATACGTTCTGCGTTAGGGCCGCTGGTGCGTTGGGCAGATTCAAAGTAAGGCAGTGCTTCCGTGAATTTGTCTTGTTTCAGGAGGCTGTATCCCAGGTTGTAGCTGGCGGTTTGTGCGTTAGCTTCACCGGATACCGGGGCCGTATTATTCAGATAGGCGTTCAGGTTAGTAACCGCCTGGTCTGTTTTATTCTGACGAAGGGCAATTTCTGCTTTCCAGAAATGGGCGAGTTGTTTGATCTGTGGATCGTAGGGGTTGCTGATGGCCACATCCAGCAGGCGGTCGGCTTCTGCCAGTTGCTGGTCGTTGATCAGCTGGGTGGCGCGGCCGTAGGCTACTTTCTGGTAAGCTTTCAGCACCGTGGGGTTTTTATCGCGAATCGATTCAATGGTCGCTAAACCGTCTTTGTAGTTATTGCTGTTCATGAAAAGATTAACGAGTATTTCCCTGGCTTCTTTGTTATAAGCAGATTGCGGGTATGTTTTTACAAACTGTGTGAGTTCGCTGAGCGCCGCATCGGGGTAGCCCAGTTCGTACGATAATTTACCATAGTTGAACCTGGAAATTTCCTGTTGCTGTGCGTTGGAGCTGTTGTTGGCGCAAAAGGCAAAAGCATTGCGTGCATTGGCTTTCTGACCGGTGCGGAGGTAGCAGTCGCCCAAAAGGTACATGGAATTTTGTCCAAGTGAATCTTTGGAGCTGCTCAGTTGTTTAAATCCCGCGATCGCTTTTGAGAGGTTATTCGTCTGGTAATAAGCGTATGATAACTGGTAGATATCTTCGTTTCTTACATCATCTGCATTATCCTGGAAATCCTGCAGGTAGGGCAATGCTTTCGAATAGTTCTTTTTTTCGAAGTAGGCTTTACCAAGTAACTGTTTTAGTTCTGCTTCGTAGTATTGTCCGCCTTGCCGCAGCAGTGGCTCCGTATAGGCGATCAGCTGATCTGTTTTTCCCTGGAAGTAATAAATTTCAGCGATGTAGTAAGGTACTACGTTACTGTATTTCGGTTCGTTCACTACTTTCTGGAAACTATTGAGGGCTTCGGCATACTGGTGGTTGTAGTAGCTGATAAAACCATAGTAATAGTTAGCAGGAATGCTGTATTTGCCGGGCACCTCTTTGATGGAGGCAAACAGGGGCTGTGCCTTTTTAAAATCTTTTAAATTAAAATAGCAATAGGCCAGTTCAAATTTCGCTTCTGCAATTTCTGCGTTGGAGAGGTTTTCGATATTGGCTTTCTCGTAGAGGGGAATGGCCTCTTTGAGTTTATTCTGGCGGAAATAATATTTTGCCAGCTGATAGCTCACCAGTTCTTCCCGGGCATTGTTATTGGCCAGTTTCAGAAATTCCTGCGCCTGTTTTTCCGCATTGTCCTGTTGCAGTTTCAGTGCGCAGATGGTATAATAGTAGTACGCATCTGTTTTAACCAGGTCACGGTTGGTTTCGTGGAAATAGTCGATGTTATCAAGGGTTTGCTTGAAAAGCTGCATGGACACGGCATATTTTTCCTGCTGGAAATATTGCTGGGCGTCCTTGAACACTTTTTCCGGATCTGTGTAAATGCGTGTTTGCTGTGCCTGTGCGGCAGGCAGCCCTATCAAACCTGTACCCGTAAAGGCCAGGAGTGATATGTACAGATGTCCGGGAACAAAAACTCTTCTTATAAATTGCATGCTATAGCTGTTATTTCTTGAATATGCGTTTAAAACGAATCCCGGGAGGAAATATTTTCCAGCCGGGGAAGTACTCTGTCGTGGCCTGACCCTGGTAGTCCGTTTCTTTGCTGTCTGAGTGCCGCCGGCGTTCATGATGAGAAACGAACCAGGTGGTATCAGCAAATATAAAAGTTATATCTTTTCCTTTCCGATTGTGTTTCTAACAATGTGGATAACTCCGGTAGCAAGGCAAAAGCTATTCATTTATCTTGCGGAAAATAATTTTAAGAACAAAAACCTTACCTACTATGAGAAAACTGTTCTCTGCCGGCTACTCGAATGGCGCTGTAAGTTTCTCCATGCTGGTGCTCCGGGTGATATCCGGTGGTCTGATACTCCTGCATGGCTGGCCCAAGCTGATCAATTTTACTGCCAAAATGAATTCTTTTCCTGATCCATTGGGAGTAGGACATAAAATTTCTTTGGGAATGGTGGTTTTTGCAGAAGTGTTCTGCGCAGTGTTGCTGATCATGGGACTGTTAACCAGACTGGCTTCTGTGCCATTGGTTATTTGTATGGGAGTGATCATTTTTATGATTCACGGCCACGACCCGGTATCGGAAAAAGAAATGCCGATTCTTTTCCTGGCAGCATTTGTAACGCTGCTTTTCACGGGACCGGGCAGGTTTTCACTGGATGGTGCATTGGGCAAATAAAATTTTCAAGTAAACGTTTAGGATAAAAATAGCGGGGAACCATGTTTATCAGTACAACAACAATCAGGGTGCGTTATGGGGAAACAGACCAGATGGGATATCTGTATTATGGCAATTATGGGCTGTATTACGAAGTAGGCAGGGCAGAAGCCATACGTGAACTGGGTTTCAGCTATAGGCAGCTGGAAGAACAGGGCGTGATTATGCCGGTAGCCGAACTGAATGTGAAATACCTGCGGCCTGCCTATTACGACGACCTGATAACGGTGAAGACTATACTGAAGGAGATGCCGAAGGGTTCTAAGATACAGTTTCACAGCGAGTTGTATAACGAAAAGAATGAATTGCTGAATGTTGGAGTGACCACACTGGTATTCATTGACGTGAAAACGAAGCAGAAAGCCGGCCTGCCGGAAGCGCTGCAGAAAATACTGGCACCGTTTTTTGAATAGCAGTATAAACAACGCATTATGGATAAAATCACCACCAGCATCATCACCATCGGAGATGAACTGTTGATAGGCCAAACGATTGATACCAATTCTGCCTGGATGGCGCAGCAACTGAACGCAATGGGGATCTGGGTACACCGGCGTGTAGCCATTGGCGATATCCGGGATGATATCCTGGATGCCCTGGCAAAAGAATCGGCGGTGTCGGATATTGTGCTGATCACCGGCGGGCTGGGACCCACAGCCGATGATATCACCAAGCCCACCTTGTGTGAATACTTCAATACCAGGCTGGTACAGCACCAGGAAACGCTGGATAACGTACTGCATATTTTTGAAAGCAGGGGGCTGCCCATCCTGCAAAGAAACCTGGACCAGAGCCTGGTACCGGAAACGGCCACGGTTATTGAAAATAAAAGAGGCACCGCGCCGGGAATGTGGTTTGAGAAAGAAGGCAAGATCTATGTATCCATGCCCGGAGTGCCGCATGAAATGAAGGGGATCATGGAAGATTATGTGCTGCCCCGGCTGGCCAGCCATTTCAAAACCCCGGCAGTAGTACATCAAACACTGGTTACCTCCGGTATGGGCGAATCTTTTATCGCCGAACGGCTGGTTGCTTTTGAAGCAAAGCTGCCGGCCCACATCAAATTGGCTTACCTGCCCAGTTACAGCCTGTTGAAACTCCGGTTAACCGGTTTTGGGAAAGATAAATTATCAGTGGCGGCAGAAGTGAGCATCCTGTTTCACCAGCTGAAAGACCTGCTGGCAGATATCACGGTAACAGACCAGGATATTTCTATAGGCGAAGTACTCGGTAACCTGTTAAAGGAGAAAGGGAAAACCATGGGTACCGCGGAAAGCTGTACCGGCGGACTGATTGCCAGCTGGATTACTGCTGTTCCGGGTAGTTCTGCTTATTTCAAAGGCAGTGCGGTAACGTATGCCAATGAAATGAAAGTAAAGATGTTAGGCGTGAATCCGGCAACCCTGCAGGCGCATGGCGCCGTGAGTGAGGCCACTGTGCTTGAAATGCTGACCGGCGCTTTGGCACTGCTGCAAACCGATTACGCCATTGCCGTGTCGGGGATCATGGGACCTGATGGCGGTACGCCGGAAAAACCGGTGGGCACCGTTTGGATAGCGGTGGGAAATGAAAAGAGAAAGGTCACCATAAAACACCAGCTGCGTTACGACCGGGAACGGAATACGCAAATGACAGCTGTTTATGCCATGAATGAGTTGCGCAAACTCATTCTGGAATAGGGATATTCACGTATTTTGAATTGGTACAATTCCCTTATTTTTGTTGCGCACTAAAGCAAAAATCAATCTTATGGCCATTGTAGAATTGGTAATGCCAAAAATGGGGGAGAGCATCATGGAAGCCACCATTTTGCGTTGGCATAAAAAGGCGGGCGATCACGTAAAAGTAGATGAAACCGTACTTGAAATTGCCACCGACAAAGTGGACAGCGAAGTTCCTTCCACCGCGGAAGGCGAAATTACAGAACTGCTCTTCAATGAAAATGATGTGGTGCCGGTAGGTACAGTCATTGCCCGCGTTAATACCAATGCCGATGCAGCAGCGGTTTCCGCACCTGTTACGCCTGCAACACCTGCAGCCACTGAACCAAAATTCACTACAGGGCCGGCATATACACCTGCTGCCGAAGCGCCTGTTTCCGGTGGCGGAGCCAAATTCTACTCCCCGCTGGTACTTACCATTGCACAACAGGAAGGCATCAGCTTTTCCGACCTGGAAAAAATCCCCGGTTCCGGCAACGATGGCCGCGTAACCAAAAGAGATATCCTTCAATACGTAGCCGACCGCCGCGAAGGAAAGGTGATCCCGGATGTAACGCCGGAACCGGCAACATCAACAGCAGCGGCCACTACCCGTCAACCGGTGGTGACCACTACCGTGGCTTCCCCTACCTATAGCGGTAATGTGGAAATTATTGAAATGGATCGCATGCGCAAACTGATTGCCAACCACATGGTAATGAGCAAACAAACCAGTCCGCATGTGACCAGCTTTGCCGAGGCCGATGTTACCAACATGGTGAAATGGCGCGATCGTGTAAAAGGCGATTTCGAAAAACGCGAAGGTGAAAAACTGACTTTCACGCCACTGTTTATAGAAGCCATCGTGAAGTGTATCAAGCGTTTCCCACTGATCAACTGCTCCCTCGACGGCGACAAGATCATTATCAAGAAAGACATCAACATAGGTATGGCTACTGCATTACCAAGTGGTAACCTGATTGTTCCGGTGATTAAGAATGCAGATATGCTGAACCTCACCGGGTTAACCAAACAGGTAAACTATATGGCCAATGCTGCCCGGCAGAATAAGCTGAAGCCGGAAGATACCCAGAGCGGTACTTTCACGCTTACCAATGTAGGCACCTTTGGCAGCCTGATGGGTACGCCCATTATCAATCAGCCGCAGGTGGCCATCCTGGCGGTGGGCGCCATCAAAAAACGCCCGGTGGTTATTGAAACAGAAGACGGCGATACCATTGGTATCAGGCACATGATGTACCTGTCGATGTCTTACGACCATCGCATTGTAGACGGCTCCCTGGGTTCTACTTTCCTGAGCGCAGTAGCGAAGGAACTGGAGAATTTTGATCCGAAGAGAGGAATTTAAGATAGCTGTCGTATTAGCAGGAATGCAGCAGGAATCCTTTTCTGCTGCATTTTTTTGTCTTTTAACAGCAACAAAAAAAGAGACGCCCGAAAAAGCGTCTCTTTTTAGTTCCTTAGTGCCGAATAAAGGGGATTATTAATAACGACGGTCGCGGGAACCATATCCTCCGCCGCCACGGTTATTACCACCGCCACCTTTGAAATTATTATTCGGTTGTTTAGGTCTTGCTTCGTTTACCATCAATTGCTTACCTTCGATTTCGCTGCCGTTCAAACTATCCATAGCCTTTGCTCCTTCTTCTTGATTAGGCATTTCCACAAAGCCAAAACCACGTGAGCGGCCTGTTTCGTGGTCTTTGATAACCTTAGCGGAGGTAACCTCTCCAAAATCGCTGAAAATCTGATGGAGATCCTCATCGTTCAACCTATAGTGCAGGTTGGCTACGTAAATGTTCATGATAACTGAAATTAAAAAAATGAAAAATAATATACTGAAGTTATGAAAATTACGCTAATAAAAAAGTTAGCGTTAAAATATTTTTGTAATTGCCTTCTTTTTTACTACCACTTGACATAGCCAGATCCTTTGCAGTACTTTGTTTGACTGGCATAGAAATATTATTTAAAATAGTGCTCTGACCCCTATAAACGCTCCTTTTTACGGTTTTTTTTTCGTAAATTCAGTACATGATCCATTAAATTAAATTCATATGGGAGCGTTAAGTGAAACATGGTTTGCCGATGGTTACATAGACTTTGAGCTCAAAAAGTACACGCTGTTGGCTTATTTACAGGACATTAATCAACACTTTACCCAGAGCAGGCTGTACCCGCAGTTGTCGGACATTATCTTCCATTACAATAACCTGATAGCGTTCCGGGACAACAAACAGTTTTTACAGCAACAGTTTCCAAAAAGGCTTACCGCAGTGAACATCCAGAAGCTGGAACTATTGTATGAACAGTTGATTGCCGATGATGAACTGATGGAAGAACTGGAGTCCATCATCCATTATTCCCTGCCACAGTTAAACAGCACTATTAAGGAAGGAACGGAGATCTACGAGTACGTGGCGGAACATCTCAGTATTTTCCCGGTAGGACTTGTGCCGCTGGAAACAGCCGAGGGGTATCTGCTGTTGTGCGACGGTCGTGGCCGGCAAACGCTGGTATACACTTACCGGCTTACTATTTTTGAAAGACATGACGAGAAATACCGGGGTATTCATACACAATACCTTCAGGCCTATAAAAAAGACCTGGTACATACCATCAATCATATTAAAGGCATGCTGATACGGGAACGGAATAATTTACCCAACCCTGCGGTGTATTGCGTGGAAACGCCATTGGTAGTGCCGGTAGATGAAACCTTGCTGCCCATCGCCAAAAGAAGCCTGGTAAAATATATTGCGCAGGAAGCGGCGTAGCGGCTAGTTTAAAGCCGGTGCGCTGGTTTCGCCGTCGTACCGGATTTCCAGGGTGTGGTCCTTTAAAAATGGGGCATAGTACTGCTCCATTACCTTCTGTATTTTCTCTTTGGATTGCTGGATGTAAGTGGGGTTATTTTCCAGCTGGGCACGGGAGGTACGATAGAGACTTTTCTGTACATCGGTATAGGTTTCGTCGTTCTGGAACTGAAGCCAGCCTTTACGGTTCGAGGTTTCCATCCGGTCCATTTTCAGTTCATAGCTGAGCAAACGGGGCGCCGGTAAACTGATAATGATCTTCTTATCAGTCATTTGCACTTTAAACAACTTATCGTCGATGTTTACGCCGTATTTGGCCTGGTACGGAATAGTTACCCATACTGTGTTTTCAAGAAATGCTTTCTTCAGGTTATCTGTCCAGTCGCCGCTGTTTTCAATATTACTCCTTTTGATACTGGCGCTTCCCTGTACATCCAGGCTGGCCAGTTCTGCAATTTCTTTTACAATAGTGCTGTTGGAAATTACCTGCTGGCTCACATTGGTGCTGCCAAAACGCTTGCCCAGCCAAAAGATCAGGAGCGCGAATAATATAAATACAACGAGATAAAGAGCTTTTTTCATACCTAAATTTAGTGAAAAGTAAGGAGCCTGCAGCGGATAGCCGTTACCGTTACCTGGTAAGACTGTCGATCAGCGCCGCATGTTCCGGGTAAGCCGCCTGTAGCGGCGCTTTTTCAGCCAGTTCAAAATCTGCAAAATCAAAGCCGGGCGCTACGGTGCAACCGGCAAGGGCATACCCGCCGGGCACTTCCACGCGGGAAGCAAACCAGTTGCCCGCGGTGATGATCACCTGCAAACTTTCATTGTTTTGAACATCGCGTCCAAGCTTGTGTATCAACAGTTCTCCGCCGGGAGCTATCTCGTAGATAGTCAATGTGCTGCCATCATAAAAATGCCAGATTTCATCGGCCGCGATACGATGGAATGCAGAAAACTCTCCTTCTTCCAGTAAAAAATAAATACAGGTAGATGCATTGCGGTTACCACTCATGCCGGCAGGCAGGGTTTTCATGTCGAGTACCCACTCCGACCGGTAAGTTTCGCGGAATGCGCCGCCTTCAACATGGGATTGCAGTTTTAGTTGTTCACGCCAATGGGCTGCAGAATATTGCATAGTAATGCCTGTTAGAAAAAGTAAGTTAAATAAAAAGTATGGGATTGTACTTTTTCGTGTATCGGTGAGGGTTATATCGAGCATGGTTTTTCCGGGAACAGGCTTGCCTGCTCCCGGAAGGTTGGTTTTTTATATTGCTGCAAAAGTAGCTTTTTTTTAACTGGCTACTGCCACCTGTTGCAGGTTATCTACCTGCATATGTGCAATAGTTCCTGTTGAAGGGGTAAAGTAAGAAGGCGTTTCATGATTAAACAGCAGGTAATCTTTTATAAACATGGCCTGGTTGTACCAGGATGTTGCTTCCACCTGTGTTTGCCATTGTGGTAAGTTTAACTGGCGGAGCGCACTCAGCGCTGTTTTATAGCGGATCATCCGGGCATATAATTGCGGTGGAATACCTACTATTTTGCTGAAGAGTCTTTCAAGCGTGGGACGGGAAAGTCCGTATCGGGTGGTAAGTTCTTCCATGCTTACATTTCCCTGCATGATCACCAGGTAATCTGCCATGTCGTCTACTTCACGGAGATTGCCGGGTTGCTGTGAAAGCGCCTGCAGACAAGCGCCATCGAGCAATGATTCTATGCGTTGTGGTTCCGTTTCCTGTTGGAGGGCCGTGATCAGTTCCTGCCACACAGGTTGTCCGGCGGCCAACAGGTTGCGGTAGTAATTGGTGAAATTAGCGGCATCCATACCTAAAAGCCGGTAGCATCCGTAAGCATTCAGCTGTATTACTGCTGCCTTTACCGGTCCCTGTACCTGTAACTGGCAGGCGCAGGTAAGATGCCCCAGTACAGAGCCTGCGGGCAAAGTGAATGCCTTGTGATTCACTGGTTTAACTTCTGCCTTCCCTTCAAGAATGAATACCATGTACTGATCGCCCAGGGCAAACAGGTTTTGTGGTAGTTGAATAATACCACGGGTGTCGTCTTCCCAATAATAATATTGCTTTACAAACGGACGTAATGCATCCGCGGGATGATGGATATGGAAGTTCATAGGTACAATAATGTGGTGTTAAGGATATCGCTATCGCTGCAGATCACACCATACGCTGAAGTGGCGATGTTATTGTAAATATATGTTAAATGATTTATATTAAGAAAAATATATTTGGAGGAAGATGAAATCACCTGATAGTGAGCGGGATATCCCTGGCAGGAATGCTTAGGATATTACCTTGTTTATCGCCGATAATGAGCTCCCGGTCAAGACCAGCATTCGTTTCCACCAGTTTACACATAGCTGTTTCAAGGCCCTGCATTATCCTCCCGGAGAGTATTTTAAATTCATATTGGCCGGCTGCTTCCGGTTCCTCCCTGCCACAGTGGAGGGGGAATACATCCCATATACAAAAAGATTCCGAAGGGATGTTAGTGCCTGAACTGATTTCTAATGGTGTTGTACTGGTGTTGTCTATCATCAGCCAGTTGTCGCAGACGGGGATATATAAGTTCATGAGGTTACTAAGACCTCTGTGGTATCTTCTTCTGATGATTTCGGGGGGAATATGATGGCCGCCTTCTTTCACCCTTTTCTGTACCCGTTTTTCGGCCATTTCGGGGGAATTCAGCCAAAAGAAAAGCAGTGTAACGGTGTAACCGGTTTCTTTTGCTTTTTCAATCAGCGATACACAACTCCTGGTGGCCAGGGTTGTTTCAAAAGCAAAGTCTGTTTTTGCCAGCACTAGTTCCCTGATCCGGTGCAACATTTGCCTGCCGGCAGGTAAAGCAACGCTTTCGGGGTTGAAAGGACACATGTCTGCAGCAATGATGTCTGCATTCACAAACTCTTTGCAGTCCAGTACTTCAGGTAACAGTGTGAAACTGGCAGTCGTTTTTCCGGCGCCGTTGCAACCGGCTATGATATATAGATTCGGCATTTCTCAAAAATGCGTCATCTGTCAGCATCCGCTGTTAATAGCATTATCTCCGGTTCCGTATTAACAAAAACGCTGCAGGTTCCTTAACAGGCGCCTGCAGCGTTTTTATTATTGCCGTTAGTTTACTGTTGCAGATCCCAGCCCCAGTTGATCCCTTTTTCTGTTGCGGGCACGCCGCTATCCAGCCATTGCGGCGCCGGTGCGCCTTTCAGGAAGTGATCAAAGAACTGTTGTTCCCTGCGCTGGATGTCTTTCCGGTTCTGGCGTTGTATGAGGTTATGCGCTTCGTTGTTATAGTTCAGCAACCATACGGGTTTGCCTAAACGACGCAGGCCGGTAAACAGCTCAATGCCCTGGTACCAGGGAACGGCGCCATCGGCATCGTTGGCCATGATTGCCACCGGCGTGTTTACACGCGGCAGGTTGAACAAGGGGGAGTTTTCAATATACAGCTCGGGTTTTTCCCATAAGGTAGCACCGATACGGCTTTGCGAATGTTCATACTGGAACTGCCTGTTCATACCGCTTTCCCAACGGATACCGCCATAGGCGCTGGTCATATTGGCTACGGGGGCGCCTGCCCACGCTGCTTTAAAGAGATTGGTTTGTGTAACGAGATAAGCTACCTGGTAACCACCCCAGCTCTGCCCCTGGATACCCATATTTTTTCCGTCGACCCAGGGTTTTTTAGCCAGGTCTTCTGCGGCACTCACAATATAATCGTAAGCGCTTTTTCCGGGATAACCATTTTCATAGCTGATATCCGGCGCTACTACGAGGTAACCGCGGCTCACAAAAAACGAAATGTTCAGCCGGGACGGCGTTGGCGCGGGCGCCTGGTAACTGTATAATCCATCTGTTAATTTCTCGTAGAAATAAAAGATGACCGGGTACTGCTTGGTGCTGTCAAAATTTTCAGGTTTGTAAAGAATACCTTCTGCCGGTTTGCCGCTGAAAGTTGTCCATTTATACAACGATGCGGTGCCCCAGTTATATCCTTGTTGCTGGGGATTGGTATGACTGATCTGTGTCGCTTTTGCGATATCATCTCCGGTAAAAACATCCGGGGAAAGCTCATACCGGCTACGGGTATACGAAAATACGTTGGCATCCTTTGCTTTCAGCAAATCAGTGTATGAATAAGGCCCAAGTGCCACCGGTTGCAGGTTAGCGGCCTTACCGCTTTTACGCGGCAGTTCCAGCGAATAAAAACCATTGTATTTGGTGCTGTCCTGGAAAGCAGATAAGGTCAGGCGGTCGCCGGGAAGGAAAAATTTCTTATCCGGATCGAGGCGCAGGTACCGGAAACGTATTTTGTTGGTACGGCCCAGGCCTTTGGTGATATTCAGCGGCGCTGCCTTACCGGAAGGATCCACCTGCCATATATCGTAGCGGTCGTAGATGTATACGTAGTTGTCACCGCTCATCCAGCCAGCGATGCCGTATGCATCCGGCACATCAGGATGATCATCTTCCTCATCATATACTTTGGTGGGAATGCCTTTGCTTATATTTACCGCGTCGCCGGTAGCGTTATCATAACTGAACCACTCCCGGTTTGCCAGGTCGTACCAGATAATATATTTTCCGTTAGGGGAGATGAAAAAGTTACCGTCCAGCTTTTCTTTGATCTTTTTTCTCGTACCGTCATTTATGTTTACGAGGTAAGCTGTTTTCAGTGTGCGGCCCACCCATTGCATAGGGATGCGCGCGCCTTTATCCGTATAGCCGAGGGCGTTAGCACTGTTGCCTTCCGCAGCGGTGACCACCGTTTCCAGGTCTTTATCGCTTAACTGGATCACCCGTTTGCTCCCCGGATAGTATACGGCGGCATAACTCCTTTTCAGTTCTTTATCCACATTTTTTAGCTGCATGGGTTGCAGGTAATCATCTTTATAATTCCAGATATCCACTTTAGCTACTTCGAAGTCCACGATGGTGGTATCTTTCACGGGCAGCACGGGAGCGGTGCCAAAAAACAGGCGCTGTCCATCCTTACTGAAATAAATGAGGCTGTTGGGACTGATGCTCCAGTTGGCCGGCAGGCCGCTGCTGTTTTTATCGGCTACTTCGTAGGCGCTGTCCTGCCCGGGTTTGAAATAATATAATTTATAAAATTGTTGTAATGCTTTGGCAGAATCGCGGGTGCCGAAATACGCCGCCTGTTCTCCTTTTTCATCGAAAGCAAATTGTTTATAATCGCTGTTGCCGTTGCTCAATGCCACCGCTTTCCTGTTGGCGGTATGCCACAATAATACGCCGTTGCGCGACAGCGAATCTTTTTTATCTGCCTTTGTTTCTATGAGCAGCTGGTTACCGGGTTTGCTAAAGGTAAATTCCGTTACATTCTTAACAGTATCCTGCGTGCCACTCAGCAGCTGACGGATCACCAGCGTGCCGCTTTCAGTGCCGGCAGCCGGCATTTTGTCGTCGTCTGCACGATCGGTATCATCCAGCGATTTAGGGGCTTTGCCTCCTTTGGCTTTGGCGCTATCCGCTGCTGGTTTTTCCAAAAGATAGGCGAGTAGACCGCTGCCTTTTTCCGGTGTTTTAAAAGATTTTACGCCAGGAAATTTCAGGATGCCGGGTTGGCCCAATGCTATGATGGCCAGGGAGTCTTTGGGCATTTCTGACGCTTTTTTCTTTTTGATCTTTGCCTCGCGGGTATCTTTAAAAAACGGTTTGATGCTGCAGATCACGTAGCGGGAATCTTCTGTGATCACCGGGCTGCCGCCACGGTCAATGGTGGTGGACTGACCTGTTTTGCGGTCATAAATCACGAGGCTGGCATCGCCTTCCTGCGGTACTACAGTATACACTACCCACTGTCCGTTATTACTGATCAGTTTAGTGCCGATGCTTTGCCAACTGTCGTAAACACTGTGGTCCAGCGGCTTTTTTGCAGGTTGCTGTGCATAGGTAAAAAGGGAGGAGCCCAGGAGGGACACCCCTAATAAAACTTTTCTCATAAGCGCAAAGTAATAATTACGGCGCTCAAGTTACAAATAAATGAGGATGAACGGAGGGGATTACGACGCCGTTTTGCCCTTAACCACCCGCAGCATTTGCAGTCCTACGGAAAGGATGATGCACCCCAGTCCGGCGTAAAAGGCGTTATTCAGGAATTTGTTTTCATGAAACAATACAAACGCCATCACGATGCTGTAAACCGGTTCCAGGTTGAAACAAAGGTTGACGGTAAACGGGGAGATTTTTTTTAATGCGCTCATGCTCAGCAGGTACATCAGTACCGTGCAGAACCAGGCCAGTATAAGCAGGTAGAGCGTATCCATAGACGAGGGCAGCAGGGTAGGGGCAGGAAACAGGTAGAGATATAAAGGCATGGCGAGGGTAAGCACAATGAAGCCTGTCGACAGCTCATAAAAAGTAATGGTATAGGTATCAAACCGTTTGATCAGTCTTTTATTAAATACGGTAAACAGCGCAGCGAACATGGCAGAAATAATTCCGAGGATAATGCCGGTACGGTATTGCGTATCAAAATGGAAGATCAGCAGGATGCCGAGGAGGGTGAGCATGCTTAGCAGCATTTCCGCTACATCGAAGCGGCGCCTGTTGATGAGCGGGTCAAATATAGCGGTGAACAGGCTGGTGAGTGAAAAGCAGATCACCCCGATAGATACGTTGGAATATTTGATACTACCATAAAAGAAAAGCCAGTGCAGGGCTACCACTACACCGGTGCTGCCGATGGGCAGGATGTCTTTCCAGGGAAGTTTTTTAAAAGTACCCTGGAAACGGAATAGAACATACAAAGTAACGGACGTGATCAGTAACCGGTACCATACCAGTAGTCCTTCGTTAAGGGAAATGAGTTTGCCCAATATCCCGGTAAATCCAGCCAGAAATACGGAGAGGTGTAGCTGGAGAAATGCTTTCTTCATGGTCCGTTAAAATGTATTTAGGGACCTGGTCATTCTTTTAAATGAACAGATCCCTAAATGCTATGCGATTGATGTAATTTATTAATTCTGAACCCGTCTTTTATAATTGCGGAAAAGGCTTTGCCACTGTATTTTGAGTACCCCGAGGATGCCTTCTTTTACGATGCCTTTGCTCATCTTGGAATAGCCTTCTTTCCGGTCTTTAAAGGTAATAGCCACTTCCTTTATTTTAAAGCCCAGCTTCCATGCGGTGAATTTCATTTCAATCTGGAAAGCGTAGCCTACAAACTGTATCTGGTCCAGGTTAATGGATTCCAATACGGTATTGCGGTAACATACAAATCCTGCGGTGGGATCCTTTACCGGCATCCAGGTGATCATGCCTACATAAATGGAAGCACCATAAGATAGTACAGCGCGGTCCCACGGCCAGTTTTCGGTTTTGCCGCCTTTTACGTAGCGGGAACCTACGGATACATCTGCTCCGTCTTTGGCGCAGGCGTCATACAGGCGCGGCAGATCTTTGGGATTATGTGAAAAATCCGCGTCCATTTCTATGATGTACTGATAGCCCCGGGCCAGCGCCCATTTGAAACCGTGGATATAAGCTGTACCTAAACCTTGTTTGCCGGACCTTTCTTCCAGGAATAATTCGTTGGGATGTTGCTGTTGTAATGATTTTACAATAGCGCCGGTGCCGTCGGGCGATCCGTCATCCACAATGAGGACATGAAAATTCTGCTGTAAGGAAAATACAGCGTCAATGATGTTACGGATATTATCCTTTTCATTGTACGTAGGAATGATGACAAGCTTTTCCAATTCAGCAGATGATATTTTTGGACTGCGAAAATAATTCAATTCCGGCGCAAGATATGACGTTCCCGAATAACATTACATTTTTTTTAACATCATATTATGGAAGATTTCAGACAGTTTCTGTTTGGTATTAAGCGGAAAATCCGCTTTCATCATCCAGTCGTAGTACTGAGGTTCTGCCTTTAGCACGTCCCTGACAGGACGGCCCTTATATTTACCAAAGTTAAACACTTCCTGTCCACCCTGCATCACGAGGCGGCGGGCAAAGTCGATATAATCTTCCTCTTTTGTGAAATCGGCGAGTGAGTCGATATCCTGTTGCAATTGTTCGTAGCGGCCGAGCTGGGCTTCCAGGATTTCGTAGGTAGCCAATGCGTCTGCTTCAGCGCTGTGAGCGTTTTCCAGCAATTTATCGCAATAGAACTTGTAGGCGGCGCCCAGGGTACGTTTTTCCATGAGGTGGAAGATCCGCTGTACATCTACAAATTTGCGTTTGGATACGTCAAATTCGATGTCGGCCCGCAGGAATTCCTCTACCAGCAGGGGAATATCGAAGCGATTGGAGTTATACCCGGCCAGGTCGCAGTTATCCATGAACTGTTTGAGTTCATGAGCGGCCTGTTTAAAGGTGGGTGCGTCTTTTACATCCTCGTCTTTAATACCATGAATTGCTGTAGATCCTGCTGGGATCGGCATTCCGGGGTTAATGCGTTTCACTTTGGACTGGGTGGTTTTGTCCGGAAACACTTTGATGATAGCAATTTCAATGATACGATCGGAAGCCACGTTGGTACCGGTGGTTTCCAGATCGATTACGGCCAGCGGCCTTTTGAGGAGCAAAGAAGGCATTATGAATAATTTATAATTTGTTTAATGTATTTATTTGTCTGACGGCAATAATGCTTTCAGTTTGCTAAAATCGAGACCATCATATGTTCCGGAGCTCATCAGCAGCAGGTTGGTGTCCTGGTATTGTTGTGCGGCGAGGAAAGCTTCCAGTTTTTCCCTGTTATGGAAAACGTGGAGGTCATCCCGGCCAAACCGCTGTGCAATGAGTTCCGGCGCCAGATCCGGCATTCTTTTTATTTCCAGTGCATGTTTGCTGTAAAACACAACGGCGGTATCTGCTGTATCGAGGGCGCCGTGGTATTGTTCCAGGAAATCTGCATTTAAACTGCTATAGGTGTGTAATTCCAGCACGGCGATCAGTTTCCTGTCGGGAAACTGGTGTTTAGTGGCTTCCATAGTGGCTTTCACTTTAGAAGGCGCGTGTGCAAAATCACGGTAGATAACGCAATGATCGTTTTTAGCTACCAGTTCCAGTCTTTTTGCGGCGCCCTTAAAGGTAGCAATTGCTGCCAGGAATTCCGCATCAGAGAGGCCCAGTTCGTTACAAACGAGCTTGGCAGCGTGGAGGTTCAGCAGGTTATGATCGCCAAAAACTTCCAGGCTGGCCTGCTGGTTGCCGAAAACAACCCTGGTAACGCCATTGGTAATGGTATGTTCTGGCAGGCCGTAAGGCACCAGTTTAAGGTGGCCGCCGGTAGCGGTTACCAGGCTAACGAGTTCAGGATCTGTATTGTTGTAGATCAATACCTGACCGGCTTCCATCTGCCTGATAAAAATGGCAAACTGTTCTTTATATATTTCGTAGGTAGGAAATACGTTGATGTGATCCCAGGCGATGCCGGTTAACACCGCGATCTGCGGATGCAGAAAGTGGAACTTGGGCCGTTTTTCAATGGCCGAGGCCGGGTACTCATCGGCTTCGCACACAATTACGGGTGCGTCTGTGATATTTACAGATTGGGCAAAACCCTCCAGCCGGGCGCCCACCAGGTAGTCGAACGACTGGTGATTAAGCTGCAAAGCGTGCATTACCATTGCGGTGGTGGTGGTTTTACCATGACTTCCCCCGATGGCTACCCGCGTTTTATTTTTACTTTCCTGGTAGATATACTCCGGGAAAGAATAAATTTTCAGCTGCAGTTCCCGGGCTTTTATCAGTTCGGGATTGTCGTCCCGGGCATGCATGCCGAGGATGACTGCGTCGAGATCCGGCGTTATCCGGGCAGGGTCCCAACCGGTGCTGGCTGGTAAAATGCCCGCCTGTTGGAGGTTTGACAATGCCGGTTCGAAAATCTCATCGTCACTGCCGGTTACCTGGTAACCTTTATTTTTGAGCGCAATGGCCAACTGATGCATTACGCTGCCGCCTATGGCAATAAAATGTACTTTTGTCATAACGCTGGATATTTTCGGCTGGCCGAAAATTACATTGTTGTTTTTTTTAATGTATTTTCTATATTTGCAAAATAACGTTACAAAAGACGATTAAAAAAGTGGTCGTATCATATTTCCTGTGAAAATTCGTTTTAGTCATAAATTATTTAAAACTGCCAGTATGCAATCTTATGTAAGAATTTTGGGCTACACCGCTATGGTTTGTATCTTTGCCGCTTTCTTAACGTCCTGCGCAAGCCATCAGAAATTAGGCTGTCCCATGAAGGGCATGGCCAAGTCGCCTGCGATAGAACATAACAAAGCATGTTAAATGAATTGGAAAACGTTAACCAGCGAGGAACAATTGGCTGAAATCAATGCAGTATCAGCGCATCAGCCGGTAGTTATTTACAAACACAGTACGCGATGCTCTATCAGTTCGATGGCCAAGGCCAGGTTGGAACGGTCGGCTGTACCGGAAGGGTTAACGTTTTATTACCTGGATCTGATCGCCCATCGTCCGGTATCCAATAAAATTGCGGAAGTCTATAATGTTCAGCATGAGTCTCCCCAGGTACTGGTGATCCGCAACGGCCAATGTGTTTACAATGAAAGTCATGGCGGCATTGCCATGGATGAAATAGTTGCACAGGCTGGCGTATAACCACCCAAATAGGCTAGCTTTGTAAATTCAACAGCATAGCCAATGAAACATCGTATAGTAGTAGCAGTTACCGGGGCAAGTGGTTCCATCTATGCCCGTCAGTTGTTACAGAAGCTGCAGGCAGCACATGAACAGCTGGACCAGGTAGCTGTAGTGATGACAGAAAACGCCAAAACTGTATGGGAAACAGAGCTCAGAGACGAAGATTATAAACAACTGCCTTTCCGTTTTTATTCCCAACAGGATTTCCACGCGCCTTTCGCTTCGGGATCCGGACGGTTTAACACCATGATTATCTGCCCTTGTTCCATGGGTACACTGGGACGCATTGCCACCGGCATTTCCAACGATCTTATTACCCGCGCGGCAGACGTAGTGCTGAAAGAAAGAAGAAAGCTCATCTGCGTGGTACGGGAAACCCCTTACAATCTCATTCACATCAAAAATATGGAAGCAGTTACCCTGGCCGGCGGCATTATCTGCCCTGCCACTCCTTCCTTTTACAGCGTTCCCGCCAATCTCGAAGAAATGGCCGCTACAGTGGTGGACCGGATCATAGACCTCGCAGGCCTGGAACAGCAAACTTACCGCTGGGGAAGCGATAGTAATAATAAACAGGATTAGTTATCTTAGTCCCTCATTCTTCATTCTATAACCATTATCATGCAAATAGCTATTATAAACGGACCTAACCTGAACCTGCTCGGTAAGCGTGAAACGGGGATCTATGGCAGCGAATCTTTTGAACAGTATTTCAAACACCTGCAAAAACAATTTCCGGCGGTAACTTTCAGCTACCACCAAAGTAACATAGAAGGGGAAATCGTGAACTATCTGCATGAAGTAGGATTTTCATATGATGGCGTGCTGCTCAACGCAGGCGCTTATACACATACCTCCATTGCCATCCGCGACGCTATTGCCGGCATCAAAACACCGGTGATGGAAATTCATATCAGCAACGTGTATGCAAGGGAAGAATTCAGGCATACCTCACTGATAGCACCCAAATGTATCGGCTGCATCTGCGGACTGGGACTCAAAGGATATCAATTGGGAGTAGAGTATTTCGGGATGAACGACTTGTAGGCGCCTTCGGCGCCGCGGAGGTTGTCTTGAGCGCTGATTACGCTGATTATGCTGATTTTTTTGGATTTTTTATAATTGATTAAGGGAGATATATGCGGACTTATCCGCTTATATCTCCCTTAATCTTATAAAATCAAAACTGATCAAATCCAAAAAATCAGTATAATCAGCGTAATCAGCGCTCCAAGACAATTTCCGGCGTCGAAGGCGCCACCGCTTCCTGTGCTTTGAAAGCCTCTCTGGGCTTCAGTCCCAGCAGCTCAAACATCATATGGTCTTCTTCAAAGGAAGGATTACCTGTAGTTAATAATTTTTCGCCGGTAAAGATAGAGTTGGCGCCTGCCATAAAACATAAGGCCTGGTCGGACATACTCATTTCCGCACGGCCTGCGCTCAAACGCACCATTGCCTTTGGCATCAGGATGCGGGTGGTGGCAATCATGCGTACCATATCCCAGAACTCTACTTTAGGTAAGTGCTCCAGTGGCGTACCTTTTACGCGGGTGAGCGCATTGATGGGCACGGAATCCGGATGCGACGGTAAGCTGCTGAGTGTCCACAGCATGGCGATACGGTCTTCATGCGATTCTCCCAAGCCTATAATACCGCCACAGCATACGCTTACACCTGCTTTTCTGACATTATCCAGCGTTTGTAAACGATCGTCGTAGGTTCGGGTGGTGATAATTTCTTCGTAGTGATCGCGGGAAGTATCCAGGTTGTGGTTGTAGGCAAACAGGCCGGCATCGGCTAATTTCTTTGCCTGGTCTTCGTTCAGCATGCCCAATGTGCAGCATACTTCCATACCAAGTTCATTTACGCCTTTTACCATATCCAGTACACGGTCGAAATCGCGGTTGTCGCGCACTTCACGCCATGCTGCGCCCATACAGAAACGGGTGGACCCCGCCTCTTTTGCTTTCTGGGCGTAACTCATCACGTCCTCTTTTTTCAGAAGGCCATGCACATTGATGTCAGTGTTATATCTGGCAGCCTGCGGGCAGTAAGCGCAATCTTCAGGGCATCCGCCTGTTTTAATGGACAAGAGGGTGCAAACCTGCACCTCTGCTGTATCCTGGTATTCACGGTGAATAGTGGCAGCACGGTATACCAGTTCCAGTAAAGGAGTATTGTAAATAGCCTTGATTTCTTCTAACGTCCAGTCATGACGGATCATAGATCTGATTTTGTTTGAATAGCAAACGTAGCAAATTATTACGAAATACAAATTACCAATTAGTAGGAGTGAAAATGAAGGAAATTTGATTATTCTGTTGAAATACATTTAATTGCGGGACTCAATTTAAATAACCAGCATCCAGAAAACCACTTCTATGAAACATTTCCCTAAGGGCAGTAAGCTGTCCGTACTTGCTCTATTTGCCGCTATGGCATTTTCCAGTTGCAGTAAAAATGATGATGACCCAATTTTGCCTCCGCCGCCGGTATACACCCTGGATCAGCTCTACAGCCAGGCCGTAGATGATGCCATGATTGCAGACAGCAGCGAAATTACCGACGCACTGTGGCCCATCACACCAGACAACCCTGACCTGCAATGGAAAACCATTAATGGCCAGCAGTATGTGTTGATGGCTACCTTCATGCGTTTCCCCGGTAGTTACCCGGCCGGCGATTCCATCAACACCGTATGGGGCGAATCCTGGCTGTTCATCCCTAAACAGATGAAGACCAGGATAGGACCATCCCTTACGCCTACATCAGATACCATTCAGCGTATCTGCCAGTTACTGGGACTACCGCCCGTTAACTCAAAAACAAATACCCATATCGCTACCATGTGGGTAAGCGCCTCCAGGTTGTACCGTCCCGCCGGCAACCCCGCCATTACCACCAAAACCACCGGTGCAGTCCCTATCAGTGGCGTATCGCCGGACTTCACCACCTGGTTTAACAACTACATCATCTTTGCATATTACCGCCCGCTGACATCAGCCACAGATATGCACTATCCATGGACAAGACTGGGCTACACCTACGACTGGGCCCCGGGCGCCAGCAGGGTAGGAATGAGCGAATATGTAATGCAGGCCAGTTCCGGCGCATGGGTGGAGAAGGTGAACCGGGCAGCGGACTTCTTTAAGAATTAGTATCGCGGCGGATTTTGTCTTGGCTCAGGATTACGCTGATTATACTGATTAACTGGATTTTATTCTTTTGGATTTTATAAAGGATTTGGGGAGATAGAAG
>NZ_JBFUPS010000017.1:14406-85222 GCF_041360695.1 Chitinophaga sp. RCC_12 | reverse complement strand
GCTCAAAACTGTATTTTCTGCGTCTATCCATAAAAATGCCCCCTAAAAGTGTCTAACTTTTAGGGGGCAGTACATATTTTCGCTTATGTCTCCCCAAATCTTTTTAAAAAAATCAGTTAAATCAGTGTAATCAGTGAGAAAGACAAAATCCGCATATCCGCTTATATCTCCCCAAATCATTTAAAATCCAAAGTGTTCAAATCCCCTAAATCAATATAATCAGCGTAATCCTGAGTAAGACAACCTTCGCGTATAAAAAATGCCTCGCCATTACGGCAAGGCACTTTCTATTATTGTAACAGATTGATTGTACGAAGTGTTTATATTATCAGGCAGCTTTCGCTTTTTTCATCTGCGCTGTTACCATTGCGGGTTTCAGCTTGATGATGCCAACGAAGTTCAGCAGCTTCATTACCTGGTAGCTTGGGTCCAGCTCATACCATTTTTTGGCAAAGTTAGGACTGTCCTTAAATTTGTGGTGGTTGTTCTGGAACAGTTCGCCCATCAGTACTATACCCCATGGAGAAGTATTTCTGGAGTGGTCGTTGTTGTCAAAGTTCTGGTAACCATATTTATGTCCGCACCAGTTAACGATAGCACCCTGTACAGGTCCCATCAGGAAATGGATAGGCAGCAGTAAATAAAGATACCACATACCTGCAGGAACGAATGCTACGTAAAATGCTACATAAGCGCCCATCCAGAGGAAACGGGTGATGTTGCTGTCGCCGAATTTATCCATTGCATCCCATTCTGGTAACGGGTCTTTGGTAAATTTAGGATCTACATCACTGGTACGTGTTACAAAACCATTATAGATTTTGCGGGTTTGTACCATCATGCCCCATACGTCTTTGAAGAAGTGCGGAGAATGCGGATCATGTTCAGTATCGCTGAATTCATGGTGCATGCGGTGCATAACGCCATAAGCTCTCGGAATCAGGTATGATGAACCCTGGAAAAACCAGGTGCTGAAATAAAAGAATCGTTCCCAGAATTTACTGGTAGTATACATCTGGTGAGATGCATAACGGTGTAAGTAGAATGTGTGAAAAAACAAGGAAAAGAACCAGTGCACACAAAAGAATATCAGGATCGCCGTCATTTCTATACTTTATAAAGTGACAAATAAGCGCCAAAGGTAAGCTAATTAAGCGGATATTAAGCCAGTTTTCACCTCCCGGGTGGTGAAGAAAATGTTAAAATAATTTTAAATTTTAATTTTTCTTTACCCAACGTAACTCTAAGAGGTTCATACCGTTACCGCTGAATCCGGAGATGTTTGGCTGCACCAGCCGCACGACCTCGTCATAGAACAGCGGCACTACCGCGGCGTCTGCCATGATCATATTATCCATCTCCCGGTACTGGATGTACCGGACGCTGTCATTGTTCTCCTCCAGGGATGTTTCGTACAACCGGTCGAATGCCGGGTTGTGGTAGCGGGTATAATTGGGCGGCGCCGGGTTTTTGCTGTAAAACATGGCCAGGTAGCTTTCTGCATCGGGGTAGTCGGCGATCCAGCTGCCGCGGAAAAACAGCGCCTGTGATTTAGCGGTTTGCTCCAGCAGCAGGCTTTTCTGCACCACCTCCACTTGTATGCGCACACCAACATTCTCCAGCTCATTCGCTACATAATTGGCAAGATCGGCGTAGATGGGAATAGACAACAGTTTGATAACGGGCAGTCCTTTCCCATCCGGGAAGCCAGCTTCGCGGAGCAGCTGCCGCGACATGGCCGGGTTGTAGGGATAGCCCTTTACCAACTGCGCATTAAAAGAAGGCAGCCCGGCGGGTACAAATCCTGCTGTGGCGGCGGTACCTATGCCATTGCGGAGGTAAGTCATCATTTTCGTACGGTCAATGCCGTAGTTGATGGCCTGCCGGATCTTTTTCCAGCGGAGCGGCGACTTCCCAACAAGCGGATTGCTGCTGTCGGTAAGAAATCCAAGGTATTCTGTGTTCAGATAAGGATGTTTGTTCAGCACCATTTTCCCCTCCCACTCCTTCCGGAGCTTGCCTTGCTTGGTGAGCACTTCATCTTTAAAGGAGGCATCGATATCATTCATAAAGTCCAGTTGCCCCTGGCGGAACAGCAGGAATTCCGAAGCTTTGCTTTCGAGGAAGCCTACCTGTACTGCATCCAGGTATGGGAGGCGGCGACCGGTATCATCTTTTTCAAAATAAACGGGATTGCGATGCAGCACCAGCGCCTGTCCTTCATCCCAGAGGAAAAAGCGGAATGGCCCGGTACCACATGGATGATTGCGGAAGTCTTTTCCGTATTTCTCTATGCCCTCGTGTGGTACAATGGAGCAATACTGCATGCTGAGTATTCCCAATACCGGGTGAAACGGCCAGTAGAGCGTTAGTTCGAAGGTGGAGTCATTCAGGGCGTGAAGGCCGCTGTCGGCGGACAGTTTGCCGTTGAAAATCCAGGCGCCGGGCGAAGCCGTGGCGGGATCCATGATACGGCGCAGGCTGTACACCACGTCGTTGGCGGTCATCCGGCGGCCTTTGCCTCCGGGGAAGATGTCGCTGTCGTGGAAGTATACGTCTGTCCGGAGATCAAACGTATAGGTGCGGTGATCGGCTGATTCGCGCCACTGTTTGGCCAGCGAGGGACGGATCACCAGGTTGCTGTCGGGTTCCACGAGCGTATTGTACAACTGCTTTACCGCCCATATTACTTCCTGGCTTTTGGCAAAAGCAGGGTCCAGGCTGGCTATTCCGTTGGTGCTGTTATACCGGAATACGCGCAGCGACTGTTTTTCCGGGCTACCGCATGCCCCAAGTAAGAGGCTGCATAGCATTGCAAGCCCCCATCTGCATATAACCACCTGACAATAACAACTTTTCATTTGGCGGTAAATTAATATCTTTCAGGCTAAAATATACGAATAAATATGCGCGGCATACCGATGCTTTGTATGGCCCTTCTGGCAACTTTAACTGCAGGGGCGCAACAGTTCAGCAGGGCTGACACGCTGAGAGGTAGTATTACTCCTCAGCGCGCCTGGTGGGATGTTACCAGCTACGACCTCCATGTACAGGTAAACCCGGACGACAGTACCTTCAGCGGTTTCAATACGATTACCTATGAGGTGCTGAAAACCGATTCGGTGATGCAGATAGATCTGCAGGTACCTATGGTGATAGACAGTGTAGTGCAGGATAAGAAGCCGCTCACCTTTACCCGCGACGGCAATGCCTGGTTTATAAAAATGACAATTCCGCAGGTAAAAGATAAATCAAAAAAGATCACGGTGTATTACAGCGGCAAACCCCGCAAAGCGTTGAAAGCGCCGTGGGATGGCGGTGTAGTGTGGTCGAAAGACGACAAAGGCCGTCCGTGGATAGCCACTGCCTGCCAGGGTTTAGGCGCCAGCATCTGGTGGCCTAACAAAGACACTCAAAGTGATGAGCCTGAAGACATGACCATCAGCGTTACCGTTCCTGCCGAGCTCACGGATGTATCCAATGGCCGTTTAAAAAAGACCATCGACAATCCCGATGGCACCCGGACCTTTGTATGGTATGTGGGCAGCCCTATCAACAACTATGACGTAGCGGTGAACGTAGGTAATTATATAGAGATGAAAGATACCTGGCATGGTGAAGGCGGTAAACTGGATCTTGGTTTCTGGGTATTGGATTATAATGAAGACAAGGCAAGGGAACATTTCAAAGTAGTGAAGCCTATGCTGAAATGCTTTGAATACTGGTTTGGCAAGTATCCTTTTTACAAAGACAGCTACAAGCTGATAGAAGCGCCGTTCCTGGGTATGGAGCACCAGAGTGGCGTTGCTTATGGCAACAAATATCTCATGGGCTATTCCGGCAGGGATCTTTCCGGTACCGGCTGGGGATTGAAATGGGACTTCCTCATTATCCATGAAAGTGGCCACGAATGGTTTGGTAACAGTATTACCAGCAAAGACCTGGCAGACATGTGGATCCATGAGTCTTTTACCAACTACTCCGAAACTCTTTTTACCGAATGCCAGTACGGACATAAGGCCGCTGAGGAATACGTACAGGGAATCCGTAAGAATATTTTAAATGATGTGCCCATCATTCCGCCTTATGGCGTTAATGCAGAGGGAAGCGGTGATATGTATTATAAAGGCGCCAACATGCTGCACAATATCCGGCAGATCATGGAAAACGACGAGGCCTTCCGCCAAATGCTGCGTGGGCTGAACAAAACATTCTATCACCAAACGGTGACCACGCAGGAAGTAGAACAGTACATCAGCCAGGCGGTAGGTATGAACCTCAATAAAGTATTTGACCAATACCTGCGTCATACCACCATTCCTACACTGGAGTACCGCTTCAATGGCCAGCAGATCCAATACCGCTGGGTATCTGATGTAAAAGACTTTAATATGCCGGTGAAAGTGAAGCTGAGTGATAGCGGGTTTAAGCTGATATACCCGGGCACCTTATGGCGGAGTTCCAATATTACTTTAAGTGATCTCAAGAACTTTGAAGTAGATAAAAACTTCTATATTAAATCCAGGCAGGTGAAGTAAAGATGCGTGCAAAACAAAAAGAGGGGTCTGCTGATAACAGGTCCCTCTTTTTATTTTATCGTTTCAGTAATTTGAAGGCGTGACCGGTGCTGTCATTCAGGAACCCGTAGGCCGCCCATAAAATAGAGAGTGGTTCAATACTGCGGCTCATTTCTATCCTTCCCATATCTGCCACATCGAGCCAGCCAATCTGGTGCAGGAGGTTGACGACTTCGCGCTTCGCATCGTTGTTATTGCCGGCAATAAACATGGTAGGGGCTCCTTCTTTGAGTTCCGGGAGCAGCATTTTTTCGTGGCCTATACAGCTGAGTGCCTTTACTACATTGGCATCCGGCGGCAGCCAGGCTTGTATTTGTTCCCCTGCGGAGTTGTTGTGACCGATGGTGAAGGTGAGGCGTCCGTTTTCATCGGGGCCTTTGCCATCGAGTGGATTGGTAACATCCACTACTGTTTTGGATTTAAAGTTCCATATCCCGGCGGCTTCAATGGCTTTTTTAGTACCGGCCCAGCTGGTGCAGATCAGCAACAGTTCCCCGAACTCGGCTGCTTGTCTGAAAGTGCCTGCCGTAGCCTGCTTACCCTGCTTCTTTATCCATTGCTGCAAAGATTCCCTCGAGGGATTACGGGTACCGATTGTAACATGATGTCCTGTTTGAATAAGCCCTTTACCAAGAGTTAAACCAACGGGACCGCTTCCAAGGATACCGATTTTCATGAGCGTAGATTAGTAGATTAATTTTAAGTGCGAATTATGAAGATACTTAAAATTGGGGAGAACTAAGCGTAGGTTGTCTTTCTCGCTGATTACGCTGATTTTACTGATTTAGGGGATTAGATCACTTTGGATTTTAAAGGATTTGGGGAGATGTGAGCGAATTTTGTCTTTCTCAGGATTACGCTGATTTAACTGATTATATCTTTTATGATTTTGGGAGATATAAGCAAATATATCCGCTTATATCTCCCAAAATCCTTTAAAATCCAAAGTGATCTAATCCCCTAAATCAATAAAATCACCGTTAATCCTGAGTAAGACAACCTACGCTTAGATCTCCCCTGGCACTCGCTTAGGACATGCTTAATACATGCCTTTGCCATGGGCTAAATATGGAGGTAACGTGGAGGTGACGTGGACTTGATCATGTATCCCGCTCCTGTAGCAGGTATCCGAGGAATTTTTGCATGCCTTGTCGCTTTGCGGGCGTTAACGGATAACTGATATTATGAATATAATAAGTGGTAAGATCGTATACTGCGTAAGGGTTTTCGGCCACTACTGCCGGGATGTTCTGGATACCGATGCTGGTGGCATTGTTAAATGCGGTGATGAACTCTGCGGGCAGTTGTTTATTACTGATCCAGGCGGCGAATACAAATGGCAGGCTGGTAAAGCGTACCCAGTGTTCTGCGAGGTCATATATATATGGCGAAACAGTACGTTGTTCCAGGGCGCGGTCGCCGATCACCAAACCAGCGTCGGTGCCCTTGATTTTGTCCTGGTAATCCCCGTTGGTATCTACAAACTCCACACCAAGCTTCCAGTATTCACGTACCAACACTTTGAGTAAGGCTACCGAGGTACGGCTCTGGTAATCCAGGTAAATACGTTTTATTTCATTTAAGGGCACCTCGCTGTATAAACAAACAGATGCCACAGGTCCTTCGGCTCCGATACAATAATCTGCTATGATATGATATTCCTTCAATTTAGGGATAATGGCTACCGGCACCAATGCTACGTCCACCTCTCCATCTATCAGCTGCTGGGCTATTTTAGCGGGATAATCCATCGATAATTCCATCATTTCCATCACCGGATGATTCCTGAATCCATACAATAAAGGCTTCGTATTCAAATAACTTACAGCCGCAACTTTTACTTTCCGTTCCAATTTCAGTAATTTTGAAGCTGCAAAAGTAATTAAATCCCGGTTAACAAGTTCCAAATGAATAATTGTGGTCCTGTAAATCAGGATTTAGGGAGAACTTGCAGCCATTCAAACATGTTAATAGTAATACTGGAATACATACATTATGCAACTACAACCTTTAACTGCCATTTCTCCGCTGGACGGGCGCTATCGCAAACAACTGGACGAGCTGGCCAATTATTTTTCTGAATTTGCGTTGATCCGTTACCGTGTGATGGTAGAGGTGGAATATTTTATTGCGCTCTCCGAGCAGAAGCTGTTTACGCTGCCGAAAGCCAAGTTCCCCGCCCTGCGTAAAATTTACCAGGAGTTCACCATCGAGAACGCACAACTGATCAAAGACACAGAGAAAATTACCAACCACGACGTAAAGGCAGTTGAATATTTTCTAAAGAATGAATTGAAGAACCTCGGTTTAGAAGATAAACTGGAGTGGGTGCATTTCGGTCTTACTTCACAGGATGTGAACAATACCGCTACCCCGCTGCTGTGGAAAGATGCCATAGAGCACGTGTACATGCCCGCGCTGGCCAACATGATCCTGGAGCTGAAAAAGCTTGGCTTATCCTGGATGAAAGTGCCAATGCTGGCGCGTACCCACGGCCAGCCGGCCTCCCCTACCATTTTGGGTAAAGAGATCCTGGTGTTCGTGGAACGCCTCGAAGGACAGGTAAACCTGCTGGGACATATTCCTTTCGCTGCAAAGTTTGGCGGCGCCACCGGCAACTTCAATGCGCATCATGTGGCTTTCCCGAAGATCAACTGGGAAAAGTTCGGGGAGAAGTTCGTGAACACCACACTGGGCCTGCAACGTATGAAGTATACCACGCAAATTGAGCATTATGATAACATCTCCGCTCAATTTGATGCACAGAAACGGATCAACACTATTTTGCTGGACTTCTGCCGGGATATATGGACTTATATCTCCATGGATTACTTTAAACAGAAGATTAAGAAAGATGAAGTAGGTTCTTCCGCGATGCCGCATAAAGTAAACCCGATTGATTTTGAAAACGCAGAAGGTAACCTCGGACTGGCTAACGCCCTGTTTGAGCACCTGAGCGCCAAGCTGCCTGTTTCCCGCCTGCAGCGCGACCTCACCGATTCTACTGTATTGCGTAACCTCGGCGTTCCGTTTGGTCACACCTTACTGGCTACCAAATCTATCCAGAAAGGATTGGGTAAACTGATCCTGAATGAAGCTAAACTGAAAGATGACCTGGAAAATAACTGGGCCGTGGTAGCAGAAGCTATTCAAACCGTATTACGCCGTGAAAACTATCCGCAGCCATATGAAGCCCTGAAAGAGCTGACCCGCGGCGGAGAACAGATCACGCAGAAAAGTATGCATAAATTTGTGGACGGACTGAAGATCAGCGCTGCTCTCAAAAAAGAACTGAAAGCCATCACACCACATAACTACACCGGTTTGTGGTAAGCATAAAAACATAAAAGCTCCGTCCTATAAGACGGAGCTTTTTTTACTTTCTGACTCCCGAAAGCAACTTACGGTGATCAATGCGTTAGTAGCGTAATAGCCGCGGTTAATCAAACGCTGTCAAATGTGTATTAATTTTTACTCCCCTGTTTTTTCTGTTGTTACGGGTATCGCCGTTATTCATCTCTCCTGTTATGTACATAAACTGCCCGCATAGGTCGCGCTGACCAGTGCACCAGATCTTTCCAGAGAAAATGTTTGCTTGTCATCTACCGGGATACCGGGGGGTATAACAACTCGGGGTAGGTTCTAAAAGCTGTTACAAAGATAGGCAATAACATAGTATGAGAAAATTATCACAGGCGTTTTTTTGTTAATAAGCGGTTAACGCTTGCGCGGATTTTGTCTTGAGCACTGATTACGCTGATTATACTGATTAACTGGATTTTGTTTTTTTTGATTTTTTGATTTTAAAATCATTTGGCGAGACGTAAGCAAAAATATCCGCTTATATCTCCCCAAATCATTTAAAATCCAAAGTGATCAAATCCTATAAATCAGTATAATCAGCGTAATCAGTGCTCAAGACAACCTTCGCGCGGAAGGCTTTTGCTTAAAACACGTCCTTCAGGTGTTCCAGCTCGTACGTTTCTCCGGAAAATGTGATCGCAATGATATCAAACCGGATGGCCAGCGGGGTGAGGTTATAATGCAGCAGGTAGTCAGTTGCCACACTGCGGATATGTTCTTCCTTGCGGGCGTTCACGGCTTCTTCGGGCCAGCCGAAACGATCTGTGCTGCGTGTTTTTACTTCTATGAAATAAATCTGTTCACTTTTCCGGGCGATGATATCGATTTCCCTCCTGCCGGATTTCCAGTTTACATGCAGGATATCACAATACCGGCGAACATAAGCCTGTGCAATTGACTCGCCCTGTTGTCCCAGGGACATACGATTGACCATTTGCTATTGGGTTTGGGTTATCACAAACAACTGCCTGAATAATTTACTTCCCGGTGCGGGGGAATTATTTACACTTAACACCTATTTTTGCAGGCATATAAAATTATCGATTCCCTGGTATTTAACAAGTAAAAACAGATTACTATATATGAACTTATTCAGACTGGAAGGAAAAGTACAGCACTACGCATGGGGCGGACACAACTATATTCCTGAGCTGTTGGGAATAGCCCCTTCAAATCAGCCCAGTGCAGAATACTGGATGGGCGCGCATCCCAGCGCACCTTCCACTGTTACTACCGCCAGCGGACAACTGCCGCTGAATGAACTGATCGGCCAGGATCCGGCTAACATTACCGGGCCGGCAGTATGGGAACGATTTAAGGAGCTGCCTTTTCTTTTTAAGATCCTGGATGTAAAAGACATGTTATCTATCCAGGTACATCCTACCAAAAGTGAAGCGGAGAAAGGTTTTGCAAGAGAAAATGCTGAAGGCATTCCTTTGAGCGCCCCTAACCGTAACTACAAAGACGACAACCATAAACCTGAAATTATGGTGGCCCTGAGTGAGTTCTATCTCCTTCATGGCTTCTTATCGCATGAACAATTGCTGGAAGTGCTGAAAACCGTTCCGGAATTCACTTCACTGGTAAGCATATACGAAAAAGAAGGTTATTATGGCCTGTATAAAAATGTAATGGAAATGCCGCAGTCGCTGGTGAACATCCTTCTCCGCCCGCTGACAGACCGCCTGATCCTTCCTTACAAAGCCAATAAGCTGTCGAAAACCGATCCTGGCTTCTGGGCCGCCCGTGCGGTTTTAAACGATCCTAACAGCAGGGAAAAACTGGATCGTGGTATCTTCTCTATTTACTTCTTTAATATCATGCAGGTGCAACCGGGCGATGCGGTGTTCCAGGACGCCGGCATCCCGCACGCTTACCTGGAAGGTCAGAACGTAGAGCTGATGGCCAATTCAGACAATGTACTGCGCGGCGGTCTTACCCCGAAACATGTGGACGTACCGGAGCTGCTGAAGCATACCCGTTTTGAGGGCGTGCATCCCAATATCATTAAAGGCGATGTAAGCGCTGATGGCCTGGAGAGAATATACCCTTCCCCGGCGCCGGATTTCGAGGTAAGTAAGATCGATCTCACTGCCGGACAAGTGTATAAACACACCGCCAAAGCCGCGGAAATACTGATTGTAATAAAAGGCAACGCCACCATCAAAGGTGACGATACACTGGCGCTGCAAAAAGGACAATGCGCTTTCACCGCCTACGGCGCCACCTACGAGATCAGCACTGACAGCGGAGCGGAGCTGTTCAAGGCAACAGCGGGTGTTTGATCGCCTTCGGCGATGCGGAGGTTGTCTTGAGCACTGATTACGCTGATTATACTGATTTAGGGATTGATCACTTTGGATTTTAAAGGATTAAGGGAGATATAAGCGGATATATTCGCTTTTATCTCCCTTAATTATTATTTAAGAAAATCTATGAAATCAAAAAAAATCAAAAAGTAAAAATCCAACTAATCAGTATAATCAGCGTAATCAGTGCTCAAGACAACCTCCGCGTCATCAAATAACGATCACGGTTTTGCCCTTGCCTTTCGCCTGGCGGCTCAGGGCTATGGCGGCTGGAACGTCTTCCAGTTTGATTTTATTTTCTACGGGGATGCTGAGTGCGCCCCGGTCGATGGCTAATGTCAAGGTATCAAGTGAGGCGGCGCTGCCTTGTGTTTCGAAGTTGCCTCCGCGGATGTTGCGATCTTTCAGGGCATCTTCCTTTGCTACGAACATGGTGGTAAGGGCTGCGCTGCCTGGTTTCAGCAGGTCCAGGTTTGCCTCAAATGCGGCTGCGTTGCTTACCAGGTCGATCAGGCCGTCGAGTCCCTGTGGGAACTTTTCCTTTACCTGTTGGGTTAACGGCGCCTCTTTATAGTTGATGGTGATGGTGGCGCCCAGTTTCTTCATTCTTTCGGCGCCCGCATCGTCCGATACGGTGGCAATTACCTCTAAGCCCTGGGCGGCGGCCAGCTGTACTGCAAATGAGCCAACGCCGCCGGTGGCGCCGTTGATCAGCAGCGTATTTCCTTCCTGGAGATCCAGTTTATCCAGTAGTTGCTGGGCGGTCATACCGGAGGTAGGCACTGCTGCCGCTTCCACGGCCGACAGGCTGGATGGCGCTTTGGTAAGCCCGGATTTCTCCGGCACGATGGCGTATTCAGCATAGGAGCCTTCACCGATGGGCGAATGAATAAACTGTCCGTATACCTTATCTCCTGCTTTAAAGCGGGTAACGCCCTCTCCCACTTCTTCAATGGTACCGGCTCCGTCTACGCCCATGATGAGCGGAAACTGGTGTTTGGTTTTCCCGTCGTCCATAATGCCATCGATCATTTTCCAGTCAAACGGATTCATTCCCGCTGCGGCCACTTTTACAAGCACAGTGCCTGGTCGTACTGCGGGTTTCGGCAGGTCCATCACTTCAGGAATGTCTTTGAATTTTGATACGGCTACGGCTTTCATAATTATGTTTTTTTAATGTAGAAAGATGTTTTCATGGTTACAGTCTCGGATCGACCGGTTCGCTCTCCAGCGCTAAAATACCAAATACGCATTGATGTACCGACTGTAAAGGTGCATTATTTACAAACCGGTCGAGCCCTTCGAGGCCCAGCGCGAATTCGCGTAGTGCCAGTGAACGTTTGCCCGACAGCTTGCGGCTGCGCAAACGGTGGAGGTTTTCCGGCGCATCGTATTCAGGACCATAAATAATGCGCAGGTATTCTTTTCCGCGGATCTTTACGGCGGGTTGAATGAGTCCTTTGGCATCGCGGGCAACAAAAACAGATGGCTTGATCACCATGCCTTCGCCACCGGCGGCGGTAAGATTTTCCCACCAGGTGACTGCTGCTTTTTCACTGGCTTCATTCCCGGTTTCCACTTCCAGGAAGGGAGTAGCCAGCAGTAATTGTTCATCGCCGGCGCAGATATCTTTTATGGCAGACAGATGCCATTCATGGTCTTTATAGAAATACGTTTTTCTTTCCGTGGCCATGATATGGAACGGCGCCAGCTTATAATCGTCCAATGACGCCACCGGCCAGCAATACTGGCGGTATGCTTTTACGTAGCTGCTGGTTTGTCCGAGGCGGCGGGAATATTTTTCCAGCAACGCCTGTGCCGGTACGCCCTGTGAAATGGCTTGCTGCAACGCATCCACCACAACAGGCAACGCCTGGCCTGCAGCTGTACCTACGGCGGCATACTGGTTTTGCAGCAATGCCTGGGCCTTTGCGCTCCAGGGCATCAACTCTGTATCCAGGCATACCCAGTCGGTTTCAAAGGTTTCGTAAAAACCGGTATTGATCAGCGCTGTGTTGATGCGGGCAATAAAGTCCTGTTCTGTTTGTTTATCGCTGAAGAAGCTGCGGCCTGTTCTCGTATATACTACTCCGTTACCTTCGCCTGCGATGCCGAAACGTTTTACGGCGGTGGCCTCGTCGCGGCAAACTATTACCACGGCGCGGGACCCCATATGTTTCTCTTCACAAATAACTTTTGCTATTCCTGCTTCTCTATAATACTGCAGGCCCTCTGCGGGGTGCTCCAGCATTCCTTCTTCGCGGCTGGTTTCAGCGGGCGACATAGTGGGCGGCAGGTATATAAGCCAACGCGGGTTGATAGCAAAGCGGCTCATTGCTTCTAATGCAGCAATGTTGTTCTCTTCCCGGATAGTAATGCTATGGCTGTAGTTTGTTTGCAGTATTTTCTTCCCAATAAAATCTTCTATGTCCAGTACGTTATCATATTGTTGTTCCAGTGTCAGCGCGCTTTCTGCATTATAGCCTATAGGCCGGGCCGGCGCTGCGTATTGTTCCTTTGCCGGTACTGACACCAGTATTTTTTCAGGATAACGCAACGCGGTAAGGGTAGCGCCAAATACGCAACCCGTATCTATGTCGATGGTATTGTTTAAGAATTTCGCTTCGGGAACCGGTGTGTGGCCATATACCACCATTGCTTTCCCTTTGTATTCGAGCGCCCAGTTATATCTTACCGGCAGGCCGAATTCATCTGTTTCACCAGTGGTTTCCCCATACAAACAAAACTCCCTTACTGCGCCGGAACCGCGTCCCTGCATGTTTTCCTTTAATCCGGCGTGCGCTACCACCAGTTTGCCATCGTCCAGTACATAATGACTTACAAGGCCATCTAAAAACAGCTTTACCGCCGCGAGGAACTCCGGCGATTCGCCTGCCAGTTGTGCCACCGTTGCTTCGAGGCCATGCCGCAGCTGCACATTTTTTCCATTCAGGTAGCGGAGCAGTTTGGCGTCGTGGTTTCCCGGTACACAAAGCGCGAGGCCATTGTTTACCATGTTCATGACCAACCGCAATACCTGCGGGGATTTCGGGCCGCGATCTACCAGGTCGCCTACAAACACAGGTTTACGGAAACGCGTGTATCCCTCTGCGTTAGTAGTGAGCTGTGCGCTGACCAGGCTGCAGTTTTCTTTATCTACTTCGTAACCCAATGTATCCAGCAAGGTGCATAGCTCATCGTAGCAGCCGTGTACATCACCTATGATATCAAAAGGTCCGTGTTCATCTTTCTTATTATTGTAGAGCGGGTTACGGATAACTGTTTCCAGCTGTTCCACTTCTTCCGGCGAGTGTAGTTCAAATATATGCCGAAAACCTTCGTCCCGGAGGTAACGGATACCGCGCCTGAGCTGACTGATCTGCTGCGGAATCACATGCGCACCAAAGTTACGGTCGCTCCGCAGCTGGTTACGTTCCTGGCATACTTTCTCCGCCATATTGAGCACAATTGCTACCGGCAGTACATGATACTCACGGGCCAGCCGCACCCATTCGCGGCGCGCCTCCGGCTGAACATTGGTGGCGTCGATCACGGTAAGCAGCCCCAGCTTCAATCGTTTCGCGGCTATAAACCTCACTACTTCAAAAGCATCGGTAGTAACAGCCTGGTTATTTTCATCATCGCTGATCAAACCGCGGCAAACATCCGACGAAATAATTTCGGTGGGCTTGAAAAAGCGGCGGGCAAAGGTGGACTTACCGGCGCCTGAAGGGCCGATCAATAATACCAGTGAAAGTTCCGGCAGGGAGATGTGTGATAATTGTCTATTTCTTCGGGACATAAAATTCGTCTCTTATGCTGATTAACAGGTTTGCCGCCAGTTCCGGGTCCGGGTGATCCGGAAGATCGGAGGCAGCATACAGCTGTTCCATGTCATTTAATTTTTGGGCGGCCATATCCAACAATTCCTCATACTTGAATTCACCGTTGCGGATGCGAAGCAGGAAATCGCGGTCGTTGCGATAAACGCGTACTTCTTTATATAATGCAATCTCTTCTGCCATGGTGAGCAGACGGAAGGTATGCATCATGTGTTTGCTGTCGTAGTCTGCCCCCAGTTCCTTATTATGCTCATAGCGGGCTTCATTGCGAAGCTCCACCCATTCCCAATAGGCTGCAAAGTCTTTGCAATATACCGTATAGCCATCTTTGTTAAACTGCATAATCGCTAATGGGTCCGGTCCTTTCGGGATGCTGCTGAGTTGTACGTCGTTCGCATCTGCACCGGAGAAAATACCTTTAAAGGTAACGCCGGGTTCAAACTGGCTGGTATGGTACAACGCATAAACGTCGCGGAAGTGATCTATCCGTGCGAGTCCGCAATCACTTTGCACAAGATTATTTTCGTGCAGCCATTCCCGTAAGGGAATACTCCGGCTGCCGGCAATCACGTAGCAAAACTCAGTGATGTTTTTCCGTTCTGTTCCGTGCGACTGATTGATCTTTTTGTTCAGTCCACGGGCTTTCTTTATCTGTGTTTTGGCATAGCCTGCAAAGGTTTCCAGGCAAAGCTTTGACAGGAAGTCGCGGGGCTGAATGAGGTTCATCAGCGGATGCCGGAACAACTGGTTGCCGTTGGCGGTACTCAGCAGTTCCAGGATATTGGGATTGTTTTTATCCAGTAGTTCCAGGAAGCGTTTTATTTCAAAATACACTTCGTCGTTGCTTTGATTGGCCACCTGTGGAGTGTAGGTCATCCCATACAGTTCGTGTTGCGGTAATATGAACACGCCTTTGATATCTGTATCTGATGTGGGTACCTGGAGATTATATGCCCTGCTGCCGCTGATGCATTCCAGCAGGATATATTCCCGTTGTTGTTGCAGTGCTTCAAAAGTCATACGAAATATATTTCCGGAAAAGCGTATCCAGTTCCGCGGTATCGTTTTTTATAGCGGGCAGTTCAGCAGCCTGCATTTTGCAATCTTCCAATGTATATGCCATCCACTGGTGCAATGTTTCATCAGGCGCTACCGTGGCTTGCTCATCTGCAGTGGCTTTTAATTCCAGCAGTTTGTCGATGATGGCCTGGATGCCATCATCTTTGATCAAGGTACGCAGCGGCGCCAGTTCCATCGGCGGCACTCCTTTACCTGCAAGGATCCACTGGCAGGCCAGCATAGGGCGCAATACATAAAAGTATTTCTTCAGTTTAATAGCTTCTCCCTGTAATTCGTTGGAGAAAACATTAAAGGCCATAGACAGGTAATGATGACAACCTGAGCGTGGCGAGAAATATTTTCCCATCAGGCTTGTGAGGGTTTGCTTAAAGTCCGTTTCTTCCTTGTAGATGATGGGCGACTGTAACCATTCGTACAGGGGAGCATTGGATTTCAGGAACAGCTGTAATCCTTTGCGGATATCCCATCCGCTTACGTCCAGTACTTCATCTACCGGTAATTCAATCACATCCCGTGGTTCCGTGATACTCAGGTAACTATCCCTGTGCCGGGTGTAAATATAGCGCACATCGTAGTCGCTGTCGGGCGATTCAAAGCCCCATGCGCGGCTACCGGATTCGCAGGCATATAATACTTTTACCTGGTGTTGTTGTTCCAGTTCCTCTATCTTTTCTAATATAATGTCTCTCATAATGATCGTTTAAATAATGCCAGCTGGCTGGGTCCTCCCAGTGTTTCATCTGTTTCTCCAAGTGGCCTGAAGGATACAATATAGCCAAATTGTGCGGCTACGCGGTTGGCCCAGGTTTCAAATTCTGCGCGCGTCCATTCAAAACGGTGATCGCCGTGCCGGAATGAGCCAGCAGCAAGCTTTTCATACATCACATTATATTCTGCATTTACGGTGGTCATGATCACATGGGCGGGCCGTGCATATTCAAAAACTACTTTTTCCAGGGCTGACAGGCGGGATTCGTCCAGGTGTTCAATCACCTCCACCAGTACGCCGGCATCAAAACCTTCCAGTCGTTTATCCCTGTACGTTAGTGATCCCTGGATGAGCTGTATGCGGTTGCGCTGCATTTCAGGCAGGCGGTCCAGTTTTAGTTTATCCTGTGCAATTTCCAGTGACCGGTAGCTTACATCCATTCCCAGGATTTTTTTGAATTGTGGCTTTTCCGCCAGGAGGCGGAGCAGCTTACCTTCTCCGCAGCCCATGTCTGCCACGATGGACACGTTTAGTTCCAGGAGTATATCCCTTACCGTTAGCAGGCGGAGATCGTGCAGTTTCACTTTATCTTTTGCCGGTTTTTCTTCTACCGGTAACACCTCGTCCTTCATGATCAGCTCCAGCGCCTGTTTTGCGAGTGGTGCGATATTCCGGAGGTAGCGGCGGGTAATGAGTTCTTTGGCAGGATGTGTATCCATCCAGCCCTCTCCTTTCTCCATCAGCTTTTCAATTTCATGGCCGCCCACGAAATAATGTTTGTCGTTGTCACAAACCGGTACCAGGATATACAGGTGCTTCAGGATTGTTTTCAGCGGCAATGTGTGGCGGAGTGTTACATTGAAATAACGGCTCTGCCCCCACTCGGGATATTGTTCATCCAGCAGGTGCGATTGTACCGTTACTTCATAGCCCAGTGGCTCAAAGAACTGTCGGAGTAAAGGTTCGCCGCCTTTCACCGGTAACACGGACAGGCCTATTTCAAACGGAATGGCTTCATCAACCAGGTGTGGCTTATCTTTACAACGCCCGTTCATGGCGGTGGCGAAGGCTTGGGAGATGGCGGCGCTCATAAACGACGAGGCCACATATGGGCGGTCGTTTACATATTGTTCCAGTGCAAAGTCGTGGCCGTTACCCTTTCCACGTACCAGTCTTACGGGATCAATGTCCAGCAGTAAAGCGGCGGTGCAGGCATGGTCGGTTGCTTCCGGGTAAAAGATGTGTGCACTCCCTGCGGTTAGTTCAACGGTTTGTACTTTAGCGGGATGTTTATGCAACAGGTAGCCCAGGTCTGTGGCGGGGTAACGTTTGATGGTAATAGTTAATAACATCGGTCAACTGCGTTTCTTCACGTAAACATGCATTTTGTAATTATGCCGCCGAAGATATTATTTTTTGTGTGAGAATCATGTTAAAATATTTTGTTATTGCAATTAGTCTACTATATTTGTAGACTTATACTCAAACCTTTAAACTTTCCGGTTATGTCCAGTAAGCCATTACATTTTGACACTTTACAGGTGCACGCGGGTTATCAGCCTGAATCCTCTACCCATGCTGCTGCGGTGCCTATTTACCAAACCACGTCTTATACTTTTGAGAGTGCAGAACATGCGGCGGATCTGTTTCAGTTGAAGCAGTTTGGTAACATTTACACCCGTATTATGAACCCCACCACGGATGTATTTGAGAAGAGAGTGGCGGCGCTGGAGGGCGGCGTAGGTGCGCTGGCAGTGGCGTCAGGGCAGGCTGCCCAGTTTATTGCCCTGCATAATATCCTGTTACCGGGAGATAATTTTGTGACTTCTTCCTATTTGTATGGCGGCACTTTTAACCAGTTTAAAGTAAGTTTCAAGCGTATTGGCGTAGAGGCGCGTTTTGCGGATCTTGACAACCCGGATAGTTTTGAGGCGTTGATTGATGCCAATACAAAAGCGCTTTACGTGGAAACCATTGGTAACCCGGGGTTTGCCATTCCTGATTTTGAAAAGATCAGCGCCATAGCGCGCAAGCACGATATTCCGCTGGTAGTGGATAATACATTCGGCGCAGCGGGTTATCTGGCCCGTCCGCTGGAACATGGCGCCAACGTGGTGGTAGAAGCGGCCACCAAATGGATTGGCGGGCATGGCACCAGTATTGGCGGTATTATTGTCGACGGCGGCAACTATAACTGGGGCAATGGTAAGTTCGTGCAGTTCAGCGAGCCTGATGAGGCGTATCATGGCATGAAATTCTGGGAAGTATTCGGCTCCCACAGCCCGTTTGGCAACATTGCCTACATTATCCGGGCACGTGTAGCCGGCTTGCGCAGCTGGGGACCGGCACTGGCGCCACAAAACTCCTTCCTGTTCCTGCAGGGGCTGGAAACCCTCTCCCTCCGGGTACAGCGGACGGTAGATAATGCACTGGCGCTGGCACAGTGGCTGCAAGCGCATCCTCAGGTAGAATCTGTAAACTATCCTGGTTTGCCTGACAACAAATACCATGCGCTGGGGAAGAAATACCTGCAAAACGGCTTTGGCGGCGTATTGAGCTTTAAGATCAAAGGAGGAAAAGAAGTCGCTGATAAATTCGTACAGGCGTTAAAGTTAATTTACCACCTCGCTAATGTAGGCGATTCCAAAACGCTGATCATTCATCCGGCTACTACCACCCATCAGCAGCTGAGCGAGGAAGAACAAAAGAAAGCGGGCGTAGCACCGGGCGTGCTGCGCATTTCGCTGGGTATTGAACATATCAGTGATATTAAGGGAGATCTTGAGCAGGCCTTCCAAACGGTGGCTTAGAAATAGTAAGAGTGGCTTTTGTGATCATTCACAGAAGTCACTTTTAGTCATCGTTTCCTTTGCCCAGCTTGATCTTTACTTTGCCATCCTTTTCTGATACCGCGCGCAGGTGCACCACAATTCCTTTCCTGCTGCGTTTGCGCTTCTCTGCTTTGTCGGTAATGGCCGAATCTTTTGCCGGGTTCCTCAATGGAATATCCAGGTTGATATTCGTCCCCCCGGTTATTCCGTATACCCCATTCACATCAATATTGATGGCGCTGGAAGCGATGCGCATGGGTGGAATCAGTATTTTATTTCCCTCCACCTGGAAGGTACTGGACAGGTTATCGATGGTGATACTGTCGAGACGGCGTTTGCGGAAGGCGAAGTTACCAATGTCTGCAAGCGGGCCGAAATTGATGAGTGCACCGTTCTTCAGGTTGAAGTTAATGGTGCCGTAGAGGGAGTTCTTAGCAAGACTTCCGTTATCCAGCACATTCCCTTTCAGGTTCACCTTTGCCGATACATTCCCTCTCAGGTTATCTGATTTCAGGGCCGACAAGCCAAAGTTATCGAATGCATAAAAAAGCTGGCTGATGTGTACATTGTTCACGGTGGCGTTTATGTTGAAGTTGTTGTTATTCCCCTGTTGATGGAGCACCCCGGCCATCTGCATATTTCCGCCTGCATGTTGCAGTGCAATTTGTTTTAACAGTATATCCGTATTCGTTAGCTGTACAGATGCTTTTACATTTTGTGCATTAAAGCGCTGATAGGTAACCTTATCCAGCTGCACCAGCATATTTACATTACTGGAAGCCAGTACTACATCCAATTGCCGGTTCACCCGGGTCATTTTTGCTTTCTGCTGGGTGCGGGTTGGTTTAACTTTTTGCCGTGGCGCCAGGAAGCTCTTGAACTCATTGAGGTCTACCAGCTGGCTGCGGATATTCCAGGTGAGTTCAATTTTATCCGGCGTAGTAAAATAGAGGTTCAGGAGGTTCTTTACCATGCCGTCCATCTGCAGGTTACTTTTCTGCGTTTGTATATGGACGTTTTCCAGCATCAGATCCTGCCCGGTAAAGCGCAGGTTGGCATTGGCATCATGAAAAGATAAGTTACGCGGCAGGTAGGTAAATGCCCCTTGTTTTACCTGTACTACCCCTTGCAGGGACGAAGGCGTATTATCGCTGTTTAGCACGGGCCCCGTGTAGTACAGATCTGCATTGGCGTTGCCGTCTTTGAACAATATCGGGCTTTCCCCTGTCTCGCTGTTCAGGTTGGTTAACGGAAAATCCGACCGGAAATGCCCGTGTAGCAATGGTTGTTTCAGGTTTACCACCCGGATGGTGTCTGCTTTCAGCGGTACGCCTGCCAGCGTGGCGCTCAACTGGAAAATATTGACGGCAGAATTTTCATCAGTGTGGCCTTGTCCCGGTAACACTTCGTTATTAAATCTCCCGGTGAAATTACAGTTGGTCCATTCACCCATTGTAGTCACCATTACATTGTTGGTGGTTTTCCAGGTGATAAGCACTTTGGGCGTATCCCTGTATTTCATATAGCCGTTGAGGTTAGCTTCCGCATCCAGCGGCTTTGTGAGGGTAATGCTGCTTAGTTTGGAGCTGATGGCAGGCGGCAGCCAGGTGGCTGCATCATGCAGTAATACCTGGTTGGCGTTAATTTTCAACTGGAAAGGCGGTGGTTTTTCGCCAAACCCAAACTGCCCTGTAATGAGTACCGGGTGGTCATCTATACGGATTTCCTGTTGTGGTATATGCAGGATCTTTGTGCGTTTATTGAAGATCACGGAGAGGTTCAACTGCATTTTTTTATCTTTCAGATAACTTCCTTTAACGGTGTTAAAAGCAAAACTTTTAGACAGGATATCCGATATCATCGTAAACTGGATACTACTGTCGGTGGCGCTCACCTTACCATCCAGCTGGCGTACATCCAGGTGGAATAGTTTAAACTTCTGCCGGTTATCTATTATAAAACTGATGTTCGTTAACATCAGCTTTTTAATGCTGGCATCTTTTGAGCTGTTGTTTTTCTTTGGTGCCGACTTCCGTTGCAGCACATATGTATTGGAATAGCCGGTGGTATCTGTATACAGGAAGATGGTACCATCCTGCAGGGTGATTTCATTTACATTTATGTGTTTGCGTAACAGTGATAACGTGTTTACCCGTACGAAAATGTAGTCAACATCCAGCAATGGGTGATGATGCTGTTGAAAGAGGCTGTCTTCCAGCACTACTTTTTTCAGGGCGATAGATACACTGGGAAAGCTCTTCCAGAGGGAAGGTTCCATATCCGCGATGCGGATATTTCCGCTCAGGTGATCATTCAGCTGAGCGGTGATCTGTTTGAGGAAATTGTCTTTATTCGCATGTATGTACCAGGTCATACCCAGGATTAACAGCACCAGGAGTGCTATAAATATACCGCCGGTAATAAGGATGATCCTGAGCCATTTCTTCATGTGGTAAAGGTTTATCTGCTATAACAGCTTGAGCTGCCAAACAGTTCACCAACCCATAAAAACCATGCCTGTTCCACAGAGTGTAACAGCAGCGCCGCTGATGGCGGCCATATATCTTTCTGTGGCAACGGGTTTCATAAGTGAAAAACCATAGTATCCCAACAGGACCATGATGATCATGGTGAGGATGGTAAAGAACGTAAAAGTAGCTACCAGCATTACGATGCCGGGTATAGATTGTTGTGCGGCCGGATAAAACAATAACGGCAGTAAGGGTTCCGACGGACCCATTACGAATATTACGAACAGGATCCAGGGCGTTACGCGGATCCTTTTCTGTGGCGCAACGTAGGCTTCATTGTGCCGGTGCTGATAAACATACATATCGCCGTCATCATATACATCAAAATGTTTGTGTGGCCTGTTGGCGATGGCTTTATACAATCCCCATATGAGGTAAAAAAGCCCCAATATCAGCAATGCCCATCCCGCAATGCCGCCACGCACTTCTGTGATGGTGGTAAAACGTGACAGCTGCCAACCGAGTACTACGCCAATCATCCCGATCACGAGTGAGCTCATTACATGTCCGAGGCCGCAGAGGGCCGTCCACCCGATGGTTTTAGCCACCGACCATTTCCGGGTGCGGGAAAAAACGATGAAGGGCACGTAATGATCCGGTCCGGAGGCCGTATGAAGACAGCTGATAGTAACTGCCGTTAGTAATAAACTGTTATCAATAAATGACATACTACATTTTTAAACAGATAAAAGCTTTGCCAGTTGTTGCTGACATTCAAATAGTTGTTCCCCGCTATGGCCCAGCATTCTTACCATGATGCCATTGCCGGCAGTGCGGGTAACGCCGGCCAGGATACGCGGTTGATCTTCCAGGTAACGGTGAAGCCTGTCCGCAGTTTCGTTCAGGAGTACCTTTTCATGGGTATCAAAAAACAGGAAGGTGGCCTGGTGGGTATATTCTTCCATCCATCCCATTGCATCAAAGCTGGTAACGCCGGGTTGCATCAGGAGGTTATCCCTTAGCAACAGCTGCTCCCCAAAAAATACCTGTGTGATGCTGTGCAGTTTTGTAAACAGGAATATTTCCCCGTTTAATTTCCGGCCGCAGGTAATGATTTCTCCCCATATAAGACGGCAGTCGTTGGCCAGGTACAGATTTGCCGTGCCGGTGTAGGCTGCCTTTTCATGCGGCACCAGGGGGTGTGGTAAAAAGGTGAAGGTGCTCCCTGTTTGCAGTCGTACGCGCATTTCCTGCGTAGCGCCTGTTTCCATGTTGAACAGCCGCTGGTAGGCCTGCGTTTGCAGGTGCAGGGCGGTGCCTGCGGCTACGGTAATATCTAACTGGTAATGATCTTTATCCAGCATTCCCGGTGAAGAACTCATCATCATGAGGCGCAATACCGGGTCGCTGCGTTCCTCCCGCACGTTGGCCACTTTAAAGGGCCGCGTGCAGTAGCATTCCTTCAGGTAAGTGCTGCTGTCCCTTTTGCCCGTCAATATCTTCAGTTCACTGATCATGTTAAGAGGTTGGGCACGGCGCTGTCTTCCAGTAATGCATATCTTTTAATCCAGTTAATTACGTCTTGCAGCCCGGTGCCGCTCATGAGGTCTGTGAACACAAAAGGTTGTCCCACTCTCATTTTGCGGGCATCCCTTTCCATTACGCCGAGGTCGGCGTGTACATAAGGTGCCAGGTCAATTTTATTAATCACGAGCAGGTTGGAGCGGGTAATACCGGGACCTCCTTTACGCGGGATCTTATCTCCTTCCGCTACATCTATCACAAAAATGGTCACATCTGCCAGGTCGGGGCTGAAGGTGGCGGAGAGGTTATCGCCGCCGCTTTCAATAAAGATGATTTCAATATCCGGGAAGCGACGTACCATTTCTTCCACGGCTTCCAGGTTCATGCTGGCATCTTCACGGATGGCGGTATGGGGGCAGCCACCGGTTTCCACGCCAATGATCCTCTCTGCCGGCAGGAGGCTGTTTTTCGTGAGGAATTCCGCATCTTCCTTGGTATAAATATCGTTGGTGATAACGGCCACCTGGTAGTGTTGCGCCATTTGCCTTGTCAACCGCTCAATGAGGGCTGTTTTGCCGGAACCTACCGGACCGGCCACTCCTACTTTTATGTATTCTCTGCTCATTGTATGAATAATTATTGTTACGACATATACAACCGGCTGTACAGGCGTTCGTGTTGCATGCTGCGGATATCAAATGCCGCGTTGCAAAGGCCGAGCAATGATCTGTCGGGTTGTATCGTTGCTGCTGTCAGTTCTTTTAGTAGATGTTGCAGGTCAAAGATGATGTCCTGCCCGTCCATTTGCCCCAGGGGTACCAGCTTCACGCAGTTGGTCACCATTCCCATGGCGGCGTTGTAATAGAACGCATACAATGCGGACGACAAGGGAATACCGGTGAGGTGGGCGTATATACCAAACACCAGGCAGTAGTGCGGGCTGTTACCTGCTGCTGTTTCATACTGCGTTACCAGGTCGCTGGTATACCTGCGGCTGAAAATGCGGGTAAGCCTTGCGCCCAGCTTCTGGCTGGCTTCCCGGAGTTCGCGCGGTGCTTTTACGGCCGTACACAGGTGGTGCAGCTCCAACAATTCCTTCACGTTATTTTGTGTAGCTGCGGTGTAGGCCAGGCTCATAAATGCGGCATCGTTATAGCGGATATTATTTTGCAGCATACTGCGCACAAAGGTAGCCGCAGTGGCGGCGCTGTTGACCAGCCCCTGTTGCACAAAGGTTTCCAGCCCGGCAGAATGTGTGTAACCGCCAATGGGCAATGTGCTGTCTGCCAGGTGTAGTAAGCTGCCGAGATAATGCTGTTCCATATGCTCTATTTTGACGCCAGTTCCAGGATCTTCTCAAAAAATGAAGGGCCGCTGTTTCCATGCGTGTGTGGTTGTACGTTAGTACGCAGGATGTGCAGTAACTTGCGCCGTTCTTTTACCACCGGGTACCCGGCCGCATGGAGCCAGCGATACAGCGGCTCCTCCGCGGGAATCAGCAGCTGCTCCTCTTCGAGGAAAAGCGGCAGGTGTTTGTTGCCGATTTCGTAGCACACCTTTGCCATTTCGGCCATGTTCCGCGGGCGGATCACAATAGCTTCACAGGGAAGGATGTCTACCACGATCATCAGGTCGTTGTCCTGGTAGAGGATATCATTTTGTTGCAGTTGCTGCCCTTCCTTTGTAAACTTCAATGCCACTTCACGGCCACCGGCAGTGAGTTTCCGCTGAATGCGCCGGGAAGTTTCAAACCATTCCAGCGGCAGCAGGTCGGTTTCTTTACTGCTGCGTGTATGCGTATCCGTATTTCCTATAATTTCCCTTACCAACATATCTCTTCCGGATTAAAATAAAAAATAACGCTGTGCGAGCGACAGTTCCTTTAACGGTTCGCAGGTAATTTTTTCGCCGTCTATCCGTACTTCGTATGTTTCCGGATTTACGGTGATATCGGGTGTTTTATCGTTATGAATAAGATCTTTTTTGGAGATGTTACGGCAGTTGCTCACCGGCAACAATTGTTTCTGTAAACCGTATTCTTCTTTAATGCCTTTCTCTAACGATAACGCAGATACGAATAATACGCTGGTGTGCAGGAGTGCTTTTCCGTGTGCGCCAAACATGTGGCGGTAAATTACCGGCTGCGGTGTTGGAATGGACGCATTGGGATCGCCCATGCGGCTGGCATTGATCATGCCGCCTTTGATGATCATTTCCGGCTTCACGCCAAAGAAGGCGGGTTTCCACAGCACGAGATCCGCCATTTTACCGGGTTCCAGGGAACCGATATGCGTGGAGATGCCGTGTGCGATAGCCGGGTTGATGGTATATTTGGCGATGTATCTTTTCACGCGGAAGTTATCATTCTCGCTGTTCTTATCCTCCTCCAGTGCGCCATGTTGTTTCTTCATTTTATCGGCGGTTTGCCAGGTGCGGATGATCACTTCACCGATGCGACCCATTGCCTGTGAGTCGGAGCTCATGATGCTGAATACGCCCATGTCGTGCAGGATATCTTCTGCAGCGATGGTTTCCGGGCGGATGCGGGAATCTGCAAACGCCACATCTTCCGGTACTTTTTTATCCAGGTGATGGCATACCATCAGCATGTCGAGATGTTCATCGATGGTATTTACCGTATAAGGGCGTGTGGGATTGGTAGATGCAGGCAATACATTCGGGAAGGAAGCTGCCCGGATGATATCCGGAGCATGGCCGCCACCGGCGCCTTCTGTGTGGAAGGTATGTATTACGCGTCCGTTGATGGCGTTGAGTGTATCTTCCAGGAAACCGGCTTCATTCAGCGTATCCGTGTGGATGGCGATCTGCACGTCCAGTTCGTCGGCTACTTTCAGGGAAGCATCTATTACGGCCGGCGTAGCGCCCCAGTCTTCATGAATTTTCAGCCCCAGCGCGCCTGCAGCTATCTGTTCCACCAATGGCCCTGTGGTAGCGCAATTCCCTTTACCGAAGAAGCCGAGGTTTACGGGATATGCTTCTGCCGCCTGCAGCATGCGCTGGATGTTCCATTTTCCCGGTGTTACCGTAGTGGCGCTGGTGCCATCGGCCGGACCGGTACCGCCGCCTATCAGGGTGGTTACTCCGCTGAAGAGGGCATGATCCACCTGTTGCGGACAGATAAAGTGAATGTGCGTGTCAATACCGCCAGCGGTGGCGATGAGGTTAGCGCCATTGTGTACTTCGGTGGATGCCCCTATAATGAGCTGCGGATGTACGCCGTCCATCGTGTCGGGATTACCTGCCTGTCCAACGGCAACGATCTTACCGTCTTTAATCCCTATGTCTCCCTTCACAATCCCCCAGTGATCGATGATCATCACGTTGGTGATCACAAAATCGAGCACGCCTTCGCTACGCAGTGCGGTGGCCGATTGCGCCATACCGTCTCTCACGCTTTTACCGCCGCCGAATTTGCTTTCATCGCCGTATACGTTGTAATCCTTTTCTATTTCTATGATGAGGTCTGTATCTGCCAGCCGTACGCGATCGCCGGTGGTAGGACCATACATATTTACATATTTTGTTTTGCTGATGGACAGGCTCATAGTTGCTCGGATTTAAAATTGAGGGAAGCTGCTTTGGCAATGGCTGCGGCTTTCACAGCAGGATCGGTAGTATCGCCGTTTACAAGATTATTGATACCGATCACCTTCCGGGCGCCGCCCAGCTCCACCAGTTCTACTTCCTTGGCTTCTCCCGGCTCAAAGCGTACAGCGTTGCCAGAAGGTATATTGAGCCGCATACCGAATGCAGCCTCCCTTGGGAAAGACATCATGCGGTTTACTTCAAAAAAGTGGCAATGGGAGCCTATCTGTACCGGTCTGTCGCCGGTGTTCACCACGCTCAACCTGACGGTTTTCCGGCCGGCATTGGCAATGATATCTTCTTTCTTTAAAAAATATTCTCCGGGGATCATGGTTGTAAGATTTAGTACTGGTTAACGGATAGGATCATGTACGGTGACCAGTTTGGTACCGTCTGGAAAGGTAGCTTCGATCTGAACTTCGTGAATCATTTCGGGTATGCCTTCCATCACATCTTCGCGGGTAAGAATGGTAGCGCCATAGTGCATGAGCGCTGCCACGGTATTCCCGTCGCGTGCCGCTTCCATTAAGCGGCTGCTGATAAGGGCAATGGCTTCCGGGTAGTTAAGGCGCAGTCCTCGTGCTTTTCTTTTCTCGGCCAGTTCACCGGCCAGGTGCAGTAATAATTTCTCGGTTTCCCGTGCAGTCAGGTGCATATGAATAGATTGTTGTATAAAAACTTATTTCCGGGAGATTGGCTGGTGTATGAAAGGAGTGGTAAAGTACGAATTTTCCGCGTATTTTGTCTTACTCAGGATTACGCTGATTTTATTGATTTATTTGATTTGAACATTTTGGATTTTAAAGGATTCGGGGAGATGTAAGCGGATATTTTCGCTTATATCTCCCCAAATCTTTTAAAAAATAATCAGTAAAATCAGCGTAATCAGCGGGAAAGACAAAATACGCATATCCGCTTATATCTCCCCAAATCATTTAAAATCCAAAAATGTTCAAATCAAATAAATCAATAAAATCAGCGTAATCCTGAGTAAGACAAAATACGCTTAATGCGCGGCGTTGGCTATTTTACCGAACCGGGTACGTACGGCATCGAGTTCTCCGCGTTTCATTTTTGATGTTTTTTCGAGGATGCCAACGAAGTAATCCACTTCTTCTTTCTGGGCTGGGCAACCTACGTTCTGCAGTTTGCCGGTGGGGCTTTTCATGCGACTGTCGGCCAGCAGTTCACCGTTGGTGTTTAATACAAGCCAGAACGGAATGCCTTCCTGGTCGCCATGGTATTTTGCCAGCAGATCGGCGCCGCCCGGGTTTTCCAGCGATTTGTTGGCGCCGTTTTCCAGCACCGTGATATGACGGATTTCGTAATTGTTGTCGAATGCTTTTTTCACGCTGGCGTCATTCATGGCAGTATCCATTTTATGGCACCAGCCACACCAGGATGCGTGAAAGATGACGATCACTTTTTTATTGGCTTTGGCTGCCTGCGCACAGGCATCTTTTACTACCTGGTCGGCGGCGGGTGGCGCCTGTTGCGCTTTTACGGCCGAGAAAGTGAGCGCGGAAAATACGAATGTTAAAGAGAGCACTAAAGAACGCATGGGTGATTGGTTTTCTCAAATATAATAAATTCCACGCGGAGTTTGTCTTTCCCGCTGATTACGCTGATTATGCTGATTTGTTTGATTTTTACTTTTGGATTTTTTAGATTTTTATATAAAAAATTAAAGGGAGATATAAACGAATATATCCGCTTATATCTCCCAAAATCCTTTATAAAATCAAAAAGTAAAAATCAAACAAATCAGCATAATCAGCGTAATCAGCGAGAAAGACAAAATACGCTTTAGTCATCGAGCTTGAGTACCGCCAGGAAAGCTTCCTGTGGTATTTCCACGTTGCCTATCTGGCGCATACGTTTCTTACCTTCTTTTTGTTTCTCGAGTAATTTACGTTTACGGGAGATGTCACCACCATAACATTTTGCGGTTACGTCTTTACGCATAGCGCTGATGTTTTCGCGGGCAACGATCTTGGCGCCGATGGCTGCCTGGATGGCGATGAGGAATTGCTGGCGTGGCAGCAGCTCTTTCAGTTTTTCGGTGAGTTTACGGCCAAACTCCTGTGCGCGGCTTCTGTGGATCAGGGCACTGAGTGCATCCACTTTCTCGTTGTTCAGGAGGATATCCATTTTCACGATGTCACTGTCGCGGAATCCGATGGGTGTATAGTCGAAGGAGGCGTATCCGCGTGTCTGACTTTTCAGTTTATCATAAAAGTCGAATACGATTTCCGTTAATGGTATTTCAAACATCAGTTCCACGCGGGTGGTGGTCAGATAGCTTTGATTCAGGAGGTTACCGCGTTTGCCGAGGCACAGGGTCATGATGTTACCGATATATTCCGGCTTGGTGATGATCTGTGCGCGGATGAAAGGTTCCTCGATCCTGTCCAGTTTGGTAGGATCGGGCATTTCACTCGGGTTGTTTACGATAATAATACCATCGCGGGTAGTGTGTGCAATGAAGCTTACGTTGGGAACCGTGGTGATAACGGTTTGATTGAATTCCCTTTCGAGGCGTTCCTGGATAATTTCCATGTGGAGCATGCCGAGGAATCCGCAACGGAAGCCAAAGCCCAGCGCCTGCGAGGTTTCCAGCTCATAGGTAAGGGAAGCATCGTTCAGCTGCAGTTTGTCCATGCACTCACGCAGTTCTTCGAAATCTTCTGTATTTACAGGATAGATACCGGCGAATACCATTGGTTTTACTTCCTGGAAGCCGTTGATACCTTCTAAGCAAGGGTTATTGGATAAGGTGATGGTATCCCCTACTTTCACTTCCTTAGCGCTTTTGATACCGGTAATGATATACCCTACATCCCCGGTGAATACTTCCTTGCGGGGATCGAGTCCAAGTTTCAGGATGCCTACTTCATCTGCAAAATATTCTTCTCCGCTGTTAAAAAACCGGATCTTATCTCCTTTTTTGATGGAGCCGTTGAACACGCGGAAATATGCGATGATACCACGGAAAGAGTTGAATACGCTATCGAAGATAAGTGCCTGTAACGGCGCTTCATTACTGCCTTTGGGAGCGGGAATACGGTTTACGATGGCTTCCAGGATTTCTTCAATGCCGATACCGGTTTTGCCGGAGGCAAGCAGGATATCTTCTCCTTTTACGCCGATAAGTTCTATGATCTGGTCTTTCACTTCTTCGATCATGGCGCCCTGCATATCAATTTTATTGATAACGGGAATGATTTCGAGGTCGTTTTCCAGTGCCAGGTAGAGATTTGAGATAGTTTGTGCCTGGATACCCTGTGCGGCGTCTACCAGGAGGAGTGCTCCTTCGCAGGCGGCAAGGGCGCGGGATACTTCGTAGGAGAAGTCCACGTGGCCGGGGGTATCGATCAGGTTAAAGATATATTTTTCACCATTTTTTGCAGTGTAATCCATCTGAATGGCGTGGCTCTTGATGGTGATACCTTTCTCACGTTCAAGATCCATGTCGTCCAGCACCTGTGCCTGCATGTCGCGGTCGGAAATAGTATGTGTAAACTCCAGTAAACGGTCTGCCAGGGTACTTTTACCGTGGTCAATATGGGCAATGATACAAAAATTGCGAATATTCTTCATATGTTTTTTTGCTATTCCGTGTCCTGCTGCAATGTACTGCATCGGACCTTTTCAGCCGGCAAAGGTATTGAAATTAGTTCATTAGTTAATGCGTTTAGTAATTATGTTTTGTTATTTGGTTTTTAAGGAGATAGAAAGGGTGGAGCGGGCTTTTTTTGATATATTAATATATAAAGCTCAACTTTATAGACATAAGGGAAAAATGAGGGTGTTAACCCGTATTATTAAAACTTAAACTCACCGCACATGGAACTAACCAGTCAGTTTGAAGAGGCAGTAGCAGCCAGTAAAACCCTGCCGGAGAAACCGTCCAATGAAATTTTGCTGCAGTTGTATGCTTTGTACAAACAGGGAACAACCGGCGACGTGGATAACGACGGCCCTTCCAACCCATTTGATTTTGTAGCGAAAGCCAAGCACGAAGCGTGGGCGGAGTTGAAAGGTAAAACGAAAGATGCGGCGATGCAGGAATATGTGGACCTGGTAAAGAAACTGAAAGGGGGCAATTAGCCGGGAGCTGTTAGCTGATGGCTAACAGCTTCTTTCATCTTTTTCCTTACTTTTGGGTTATGGTACCTTCATACACGATAAGCGAAAAGTCACAACATTACCTGGCGCTGGAAGAACAATATGGTGCCCATAATTATCATCCGCTGCCGGTTGTACTGGACCGGGGCGAAGGTGTTTTTCTATGGGATGTGGATGGCAAACGTTATTATGATTTTCTGTCCGGTTATTCTGCTGTAAACCAGGGGCATTGTCACCCTAAAATTATTGCCACCCTTATAGAGCAGGCAAAAAAGCTGACACTTACCTCCCGTGCATTTCACAATGATTTGCTGGGAGAATACGCACAATACATCACTGCTTATTTCGGATATGACAAAGTATTGCCCATGAATACGGGTGTGGAAGCGGTGGAAACAGCGCTGAAGCTTTGCCGTCATTGGGCCTATATTGTAAAAGGCATTCCGAAAGACAAAGCAAAAATCATTGTTTGCGCCAATAACTTCCACGGGCGTACGCTGAATGTGATCTCTTTCAGTACGGATCCTGCTGCACGTGATAATTTTGGTCCGTTTACACCGGGTTATGAAGTTATTCCCTACAACAGCTTAACCGCACTGGAACAGGCTTTACAGGATAAAAACGTAGCCGGATTCCTGGTAGAACCCATACAGGGTGAAGCGGGTGTAATGGTACCGGATGAAGGGTATTTATCCAAAGCGTGGCAGTACTGCCAGGATGCCAATGTGTTATTTATTGCAGACGAGATACAGACGGGATTGGCCCGTACCGGCAAAATGCTGGCCTGCGACCATGAAAATGTGCGCCCGGACATCCTGATACTTGGAAAGGCTTTGTCGGCCGGCACCTTGCCGGTGAGCGCTGTACTGGCGGATGATGAGATCATGCTCACCATTAAACCCGGCGAACATGGCTCCACCTACGGTGGCAACCCGCTTGCCTGCAAAGTGGCCATTGCCTCCCTGCAGGTACTGAAAGATGAGAAGATGGCGGAAAACGCCGCTGAAATGGGACTGTTGCTCCGCAACGGCCTGAAGGAACTGCATTCGCCTTACATCACCACCATCCGTGGAAAAGGATTGCTGAACGCCATCGTTATTGAACATAAAGACCCGGAAGCTGCCTGGGACCTTTGTCTTACTTTAAAAGAAAACGGTCTGCTGGCCAAGCCAACACACGGTGATAAAATACGGTTTGCACCGCCCCTGTCTATCAATGCAGGACAGATCAACGATTGCGTGCAGATCATCAAAAGAAGCCTGGAGCAGGCTTTCAGTTAGTGAACCTTGTATGACTATATCCCATAAAGCCATCCGTAGTTCCGGGTGGAAGACAGATTTTTTAATCGGGTTTCCCGATGGGCTTTTCCTGTTGTTCTTTGCTACGCAGGTGATACAGGTATTTCCCATTGAAGTGCAGACCTTTTATACCATTCACCTGTGCGCACTGATCATTGGCGCTGTGCTGGTGATGATCAGCGCTTTCCAGGCTAATAAAGGCGACCTGCAGCACGACAGCGCCCTGCTGTCGGACCAGGAACGGACCAAGCTGCAACGCCTGGATATCAACCCGCGTATGATTGCACACATAGAACAGGAAATGGAAAAGGATGCCCATTCGTGGGAGCTGATGCTGGAACAGGAGAAAGTAAAGGAATCTGCGTTTAGTCGTTCCCGTGCTATCAAGAGTGCGTTGATGACCGGGGTTTTCTTTTTGCTGGGTGGTATCCTTTCGCTGGGACCTTATCTTTCCAATGAAAATTTCGCAGCGGCCTCCCCTACCAGTATCCTGCTGGTTTTCCTGGGACTCACAATCTTCAGTTTTATCAAGGCGAAAGTAACCGCGCAACGTCCGCTCCCGGTGATTTTACGGTATTGGTTGATGGGAGCCGGTATCCTTGCGGGCGCATGGATCTTACATAAAACCATCTTCTGAAGCGGATTTTGTCTTTCCCGCTGATTACGCTGATTTTACTGATTTAGGGATTTGATCACTTTGGATTTTAATGATTCGGGGAGATATAAACGGATATTTTCGCTTATATCTCCCCGAATCTTTTTAAAATCATAAAAAAAATCCCAAAAGTAAAATCAACGTAATCAGTAAAATCAGCGTAATCAGCGGGAAAGACAAAATCCGCATCGCCGGAGGCGATGCTGTTTTTTATTTACTGTTTTTAGGCGGACGTGTAAACAACACGCAGGCAAAGGCTACCAGCGCACCAGCCAATGATAAGTAAAGGCCGGGTTGCGACTGCGGACAATCACCCATCTCACATCTCGAATACAACAACATATTCCTGAAAGTCCAGGCCAGCAGAAACCCCACAATAAAGAGGTTCACCCTGGACACCCACTTATTTTTTACCAGGAATATTCCAATTGCCAGTACAGAAAGGATAATACATAACCGGCCCGGCTCTCCGTAATTGGAACCCGTTCCGTTTACACCCGTAAAAACCAGGTGCCTGCCATCCACGTCTACTACTGACCATGGCAAAAACGCGCAGATAATCACCAGCAACACTGCCAGTATTCCAATAATAGCTGTCCTGGACATACTTTTCAATTTAGGGAGGCAAAGGTACTTATTTTGCGCCCGGTTCACAATGCGAACGCAAATAATTAGTATATAAAGTAGAAAGGTGTTCAAAAGTGCCTTGTCCCTCAGAGATACTATGCGTGCGGTTAGGATAAGCCATAAACTGGAACTGCTTATTATACCTGATCAGTTCATTCAGCAGCATTTCCGCGTTCTGATAATGTACATTATCGTCGCCGGTGCCATGGATATAAAGCAGATTGCCCTGGAGGTTTTTTGCATAAGTGATAGGCGAACCTTTTACAAAATCTTCCCGGTTTTCTTCCGGCAGACCCATATAGCGTTCCTGGTAAATGTTATCATAAGTAAGCTGGTTGCCTACCGCAGCAATGGCGATCCCCGTTTTATAGATCTCCGGATACTGGAACAGGAGGTTCAGCGTCATAGAGCCGCCGCCGCTCCAGCCCCATACAGCGGTGCGTTGCGGATCAAGAAAAGTATATTTCTGCAACAATGCTTTGGCGCCCATGGCCTGGTCGCGTGCATTGATCAATCCTACTTTGCGGTACACGCATTTACGCCAATTACGGCCTTTGGGCAACGGGGTGCCCCTGTTATCCATTGATATGTATACATATCCGTCGGCGGCCATATCGCCGTCGTAGAGGAAGTTGCGGCCTGCGCCAATGGCATCGAGCGAGGTAGCGCCGGCGGGTTCACCGTATACATAAAATACGACGGGATATTTTTTGGAGGGATCAAAATTGGCGGGTTTACTCATCCAGCCGCTCATGGTAACGCCGTCAACAGTGGTGATGCTGAAAAACTCCGGTTTATTGGGTGCTGCAGCGCCTTTGGTAATAGCATTCAGTACGGTATTGTCCTTGCTTTTGTGCGCCGGCAGTTGCAGGTTTTCACTAACAGGATAAGTATATGCGTTACTGAAATCGTGGATGGCCCAGTTTCCGTAAGGTGAAATTTTATATTCGTGGGAGCCGGGTTCATTCGCGGGTGTGATGCGCTCTGCCTTGCCTCCGTTTAACGGCACCTTGTAAAGGTACTGCTGCGTGGGATTATCCGGTGAGGCGAGGAAATAAATGGTGTTACTGGCTTCATCAATTTTGGCGATGCTGATCACATCATAGTTACCGGGTGTGAGTAAAGTGGCTTTACCATCTTCCGTAGAAATATTGTAGAGATGGCGCCAGCCGTCCTGTTCACTCACCCAGATAAAGGATTTGCTGTTGCGGATAAAGTCCCATCCGGCGATGTTGTCATCGTCCCAGCGCGACTTTACATCGATCCAGGCGCTGTCCTTTTCCTGGTAAACAGGGCGTACCTTTCCATTGGCGGCATCGCAGAGCATTATTTTGCTTTCGTTTTGTTTGCGGTTCAGCTGCTGGATGATGAGGGTATTTTTACCGGGCACCCATTCCATGCGGGGAATATAATGTTGTTGCTGATCGCCCGGAACCTGCATCCAGGTTGTTTTAGCAGTTTGTATATCTGCAACGCCGATGCGGCAGGCAGAGGGGCTCTCTCCTGCTTTCGGGTATTCCACCGGCACAGTGAAAGAATATATGGAATCGGTGTTATCCATCATGAGGAAGTCGCGGATCTTTGTGGCATCAATCTGCCAGTAGGCGATGCGCTTGCTATCCGGGCTCCAGCGGAAGCCGTCGCGGCAGCCGAATTCTTCTTCATAGGCCCAATCAAATGTACCGTTGATAAAACGGCGGGTACCGTCCGTGGTAATGGGAGTAATGACGCCTGTGGCGAGGTCTTCCACGAAAATGTTATGCCCGCTTACGTACGCGGCTTTCGTGCCGTCTGGTGATAATTTGGCGAACATAAGAGAAGAAGCCGGTTTATCTTTCCCGAGCTGCAGGAGTTTTCCGCTGGCAATGTCCAGTAACCAGTAGTCACCGCGGGTTTCATAGCGCCATACTTTTTTCGAATTGGTGTAAAACAGTACTTTTTTTTCATCTCCTGAAAAATAAAAATCCTTTATGGCAAGGCTGTGATAGCTGGCTGCAGAGACTTTCAGGGAAGATGGTTCACCGGACAACGGGTAAGATTCGATCCCGGCAGGGGTGGCTTTAAAATAGGATTTGCCGTCGAGGCTCCACCGGATGCCCTTTCCGGGCTGCGCCTGTGCTGGTAAATAATACAGCGCGATAAAAACAATGAGTAGCGTAAGTTTCTTCATTATGTAAGAATAATTTGCAATGGTAGCCAAATTATAATAGAAAAAAAATGAACAATATAGGGACGGTAGCGCTCACTTGATAAAAAATCACCCTTTAGTATTAAAAAAACAATTTCTTTTTGCCTATTTTTATGTCAGATTTAATAATTAGATAATGAAAACCAGCCGGTTAGCCATATTTTAACCGGTAATCCTAATTCCTGCAGAAAAACCGTCAGTTATGATACAGATTACCTTATCTTATAAAAACCGTGAATACCGGCATTTTGAAGATTCCTCTCTTGCGCAGATTGCTGAAAATACCCGGAGATTGCTTTGCGCTTTACTGGAAGATATTTATGACCTTGTTACGAAGGAAACAGGGCGCTTTATGATCTACCTGGATCATCATCCTAAAATTGAAGTGGAAGGATTCAGTCATGGTCTCCGCAGCCAGATAGAGCGTACGCTCCGTGGTGAATCTGCCTATGAGGATGATTATTGAGTTGGTTGTTGTTCTCCTGTCGTAATCATATAAAGTATCCTTACCTTAGTTCGTAAATCAGACAAGGAGAATGCAGCTTACCTTCATCCAGGTATTGGAATTACTGGGCACTTTTGCGTTTGCTGTTTCGGGAGCCACAGCAGCTATTAATAAATCGTATGATGTTATCGGACTATTGGCGCTGGCCTTTATCACCGCTATTGGCGGTGGTACTATCCGCGACCTGCTGACAGGCGCCACGCCGGTAGCCTGGATGACGGACGAACTCACCAACACGGCCATTATTGCCGCCGCTATTATTGCCGCATTATTTTTTTCCTATGTAAAAAAACTCACCCGTTTACTCAGCACGTTTGATGCTATCGGTCTCGGGTTGTTTACTATTACCGGTATCAACAAGGGACTAGCGGCGGGGCTTCCCATGCCCATATGTGTGGCGCTGGGCGTTATTACCGGTACTTTCGGCGGATTGCTGCGCGATGTTATCACCGGGGAGCAGCCCATTCTTTTTACCCGTGAAATATATGCTGCGGCATCTATTGCCGGTGGCATCCTGTACCTGGTTGCCGGGCACTTTACCGGCGTTTCCGGAGATATTGCGCAGGGTATAGCCGTTACCGTTATAGTGACCATCCGGCTGATAAGCCTGCGTCATAACTGGCAATTGCCCCGTTTACGTTCCTAGCAGCGATGTTTGCCGGTAAATAAAATTTATTATATTGCTGATATGATGGCATTATTTGATAATTATCTTGCTTTTGCAACCACCGTATTCATGGGATTACTGGCAATTGTAAATCCTGTTTCAGCCATCCCTGTTTTCATGGAGCTGACATCCAATATGGATAAAAAAGCGAAGCGAAACATTGCCACCAAATCGGTGATCATTGCCTTCTGTATTATTCTTGTTTTCAGTGTGGCGGGTAAACTCATTTTTCATGTTTTTGGTATTACACTGGCCGCGCTGCGGGTTACCGGCGGTATCCTTGTATTCGTGATCGGCTATGAAATGGTACGCGGAGAAAAGGAGAATAAAAATGAAAATCCCAAACTCGGCGCTCAACCCGTGAAGGCCGACCAGGGGATCAGCGTAGCCATTACCCCACTGGCAATGCCGCTGCTGGCGGGCCCCGGCGCTATTACCACTTCCATGAGTTATTCCGCGGCTAAAGACCTTACACATCTTGCTATTGTGATAGCCATTTATGCATTTATATGTTATATTACCTATCTGCTCTTTATTGCAGGTGAACGCATTGTAAAAATAATCGGCACCAATGTAATGATGGTGATCACAAAAATGATGGGACTTATTCTCGCAGTTATCGGGGTTCAGATGTTTGCTCTTGGCATCCGCGAACTTTTTAATTTTTAAAAACGGTTTTCCCAGAACAATTTTAAATCGTTTCGTGTTATTATTTCAGATGCGCACTAAAGGAGTTTTCAGGATAACACAAAAGGGAAAGAATATTTAAGAAGATAGCAGCCATCATCCGCATAGCGTAACCCGCTATGATTGTCATTACGCATCCAAACATAAAATCCAAAAACATTTTAACCTATCGAAAACATTTCGCGTAAAAATACGTGAGGGAATCTCATTGCCACTTTATAAAGTTTTTTTAGTTGAACAACAGGTAAATCCGTTATTGATTACTAGGTGGATGTTATTTGTTCTCTTTTTTTAATAAGAACATAAGAAAATCAATATAGACGGAACAGTTAGCAGAAAAGCCGTCCCGACTCCTCGGGACGGCACTTTTTTTTAGTCCTGGTTTTTCTTTTTGCGTTTGCTGTCTGCGATATCTTTCTGATCGTATTCGTCTTCATCATATCCTTCCAATACGTTATTCCGGTCGTCGTTCCTTTCCTTTTTGGCGCCGCCCTTGGCCGGAGCCAGTGTTTCATTCTTACGCTTTGTTTCTTTCAGCTCACGCTTTTCTGAAGTGCTTTTTTTGATCGTCATAAGTCATGGTTTTAAGGTATGGTTACAAAAAAAACGCCGGAACTATGCTTACGGGATCATGATACCTTCTTTAATTTCATCTGTTGCCGGTGCGATCACCCGGTCATCTGCCTGCAGATGGCCGAACACCTCCGTGGAGTCGTTATGATGATTACCTTCTTCTATATCAACCCATTTTGTATAGTGATTTCTTACGGCGACTACATACTTCCTTTCCGTAGACATAACAATCGCGCTGGCTGGCACTAACAGCGCCTGAGCCGAACCTTTCAGCGGCAGCATTACCTCTGTATACATTCCTGCTTTGAGTAGCCGTTTCGCGTTCTGTACATCTATTTCTACAGCTTCAGAGCGGTATTTATCATTCAGTGTACCCGCCTGCCTGGCGATGGTACCCTGGAAATGTTCACCGGGAATGGCATTCACTTCAAATGTGATCGCAGACTGCTCTGATAACTGGGCGCTGTATATTTCAGGGACCTGAAGCATCAGCCTTAACTTGTCTTCTTGCTCCAGCATCAGCATGGGCTTATCATCCACTTTGGTGTCCGGTCCCACCAGGGCGCCGGGATGAATGTTACGTTCCGTGATCACGCCATCGAAGGGCGCGGTAACAGTTAAATATCCGCGGTTTACTTCCTGTGCGCGGAAATTGGCCTGCTCACTGTTCATCAATGCGCTGTCGGCCAGCATGCGGGCTTTTGCCAGCTCCAGGTCGTGGGGGGAAATGGTGCCCGGTTCTTCGCTGGTGGCTACGGTGCGTTCGTAGTTATCCTTACTGGAGGCGAACATGGCCGCTGCCTGCAGGTATTTGGACTGTGCAGCATAATAATGCTGGGTTACTTCCGGCGCTTCCAGCACCAGGAGTACCTGTCCTTTTTTCACTTTGGAGCCGCGGTCTACCGAAATGCTTTTCACAAAACCATTGATCCTGGGATAAATGCTAACCTTCTGGAAGGCGGCTAACGCGCCCGGCAGGCGGATACTACCAGCCAGTGGTCGCTGTACTACTGTTGCCAGCGTATAATGACGTTCTTCTTTATTTGTTTTCTTTTTATCAGTCATAGCGGCTGAATTACAGGCCGCCAGGGCAATGATTATACTTACCGTGAACAGATAATATTTATAGTACTTCATTATTTTAGATTTTATTTTAAACATTGGCATTGTCAGGCATTAGGGAGGGCGACTGATAACCTGTTTTACGCTGCATCAGCGCATATACCTGCGGTAATATGAGCAGGGCGGCAAGTGTGGAGGCTATCAATCCGCCGATTACGGCGCGTCCCAGCGGTGCTGTCTGATCTCCTGCTTCCCCAAGACCACTGGCCATTGGGATCATCCCTGCAATCATGGCCAGGCTGGTCATCAGGATTGGTCGCAGCCTTATACCAGCGCTCACGATGGCTGCTTTCCGCGCATCTCTGTATTCCACCCGGAGCTTTTCCGCGTTGGTAACGATCAGGATGGCATTGGCTACCGATACGCCAGTGGACATGATCATGCCCATATAAGATTGCAGGTTGAGTGTAGCGCCCGTGAGCAACAAGGCGATCAGCGCGCCGGCGATTACTGCCGGGATGGTAGTGAGTACCACCAGTGATAATTTAAACGATTGATAATTGGCCGCCAGCAACAGGAAGATAACTGCTACTGCTATCATCAGCCCGTTTTGCAGGCTGTTCAACGTTTCTACCAGGAGGCTCGATGCGCCTTTCAATTCTGTGATCAGTCCCTTTGGCGGTGTGCCGGTTTCCTGAATGGCCTGTTGCACGGCGGCTGTGGCAGCGCCGAGATCTTTGCCCGAAATATTGGCGCTAACGGTAACGAATCTACGCGGACCGGAGCGGTCATATTCCCCTGGCATCTCCGTTTGGGTAAAAGTGGCTACATCTGCCAATACTGGTCTGGGCTGGCCTTTCACCAGCGGGATCTCTTTCAGGTCGTTTAAGGCCGTCATGTTGTACTCCGGCACCTGCACCTGTACCTGGTAGGTATATGCCACCTTTTCATCGAGCCATTGATTTTTTTCCGTAAAGCGGCTGGAGGACGTGGATGCTGTAACAGAACGCGCCACCTGGTAAATGTTCAAACCCATCTGTGCCAGTTTAAGGCGATCGATGTGAATGCTGATCACCGGGAAATGCAGTGGCTGCGCAATTTGTACATCCCGCAGGAAAGGAATGTCGCGCAGTTTATCTACCAGTTGTTGTGCATACGCGGAAATCTGTTTCATATCCTTCCCCGCCACCCTTACTTCTATCGGCGTAGCGGCTCCCTGGCTCATAATTTTTTCCGTGAGATCTATCGGCTCAAAGGACAACCGTATCTCCGGTATTTTCGCCGTGATGTTCTGCCGGAGCAGGTCTTTCAGTGTCTCGATATTTACTTTATAATTCTCCTCCAGGTTCACCTGTAATACCGCTTCATGGGTACCGCTGTTAAAAATATAGAGGTTACTGGTACCATAGCTGCTGGGAATTAACCCCACGTAAGCGGAGCTGATGGCAACATGCCCATCCACGGTACTGTCCACTACCGCCAGCACTTCATGCAGTGCGCTTTCCGTGCGCTCCAGGCGGGTACCATCGGGCATGCGTAAACGAAGCTGAAATTGCCCGGCGTTAATGTGAGGCATGAGGTCCTTCCCTATCCATACGTAGCAACCACCAGCCAATAGCAGGGAACCAATGATATAAACGGTTACGACTATACGGGATTTATTCATACCGCTTTCCAGGACCTGCATAAAGCCTTGTTTAAAGCGTTCGAAGCCGGTTGCTTTTCCCGGATGCTGCACCGCCTGCTGCAGATGATCGTTTACTTCGTTTATTTCTTCCGCATCCAGCGCCAGGCCGGCATGGGCATGGTGCTGGTATTTATCTGCTTTCAGCCACCAGTTGGCGATAACCGGTACCAATGTTTGCGCTGCGAAGTAGGAAGCCACCATAGCAAAGCCGATAGACAGCGACAGTGGCAGAAACATGGCGCGTGGCACCCCGGTCATAATAAATGAAGGCGCAAATACTGCCAGGATGCAGAGCAGGATGAGCAACAGCGGGAATGCAATTTCTTCGCATGCATCATAAATTGCCTGTCGTTTGGACTTCCCCATTTCCAGGTGCTGGTGGATATTTTCGATGGTCACTGTGGCCTGGTCCACCAGAATACCGATGGCCAGTGCAAGGCCGCTCAGCGTCATGATGTTGATGGTTTGCCCTGCCAGCTTCAATCCCATTACAGCGCAGAGCACTGCTACCGGGATGGTAACCACTACCACCAGACAACTACGCAGGTCGCGCAGGAACAACAGTACCATCAGCCCGGTGAGCAATGCGCCCAGCGCGCCTTCTGTGATCAGGCTTTTCACGGCATTGATCACGAACACCGATTGGTCAAATTCGTACGATACCTTTACATCATCCGGCAGCAGGCTTTGCATTTCCGGGATTTTGGATTTCAGTGTTTTCACTACGTCCCAGGTGGAGGCATCGGCTGTTTTTACTACAGGGATATACACCGAGCGTTTGCCATTGACCAATGCATAATCCACGGTTACATCCGTAGCATCGGCTACACGGGCTATGTCGCGTACGAACACGTTGTTGTTGCCATTGGTAACAATGGGAATATCACCAAAGTCCGCCACCTCTTTTTCGAGGGAATTGATGGTGGTCACAAACATGGTATTGTTGATACGGATGTTCCCTGAGGGCGTCATCACATTATTTTTCGCAATAGCTTCCACTACTTCATCGGCGCTGAGGTTAAAGCTGCGCAGCTTTTGCGGATCAACATTTATGACCACCGACCGGGAGTTGGCGCCAAAGGGCGGTGGCGCCGACAGTCCGGGTACAGATGCAAACATAGGCCGGATACGGGTAGCGGCCAGGTCATAAATTTCCTTCAGCGACTTTTTAGGGCTGCTGAATACCAGCTCTCCCACCGGCAGCGACGATGCATCGAAACGCATGACCTGCGGCGGCAAGGCTCCCGGCGGAAAAAACTTCATGGCGCGGTTCACCTGTAACGCCACCTGGGCAGAAGCTTCCGCCATATCTGTGCTTTCATAAAAGGTGAGCTTTAATAACGTTAACCCCTGTATGTTTTTGGTAGAAATACTTTTTACGCCGTTTACATACAGGAACTGATCCTGCAGGCGGGTGGCAAAGAACCCTTCCATTTGCTGCGGCGACATTCCTCCGTATGGCTCTATCACGTAGATAGTTGGCAGGTTCTGTTTCGGGAATATATCGATGGGTATATTGAAGATGGACAGCAACGAAAAAAGCAGTAGTCCGCCGGTGATTACCACCACCGCGATGGGCTTCTTCAGTGCCGAAGATACAAATGACATAATGAATAGCGTTTAATTCAGATCAGGTAAAAGTTGTGAAATAGTATTGCCGGCATAAGCAGCACGGAACAGTGCTTTCCAGGCTGCATCCTGCGTTTGTACCAGGTCTGTTTCCGCGCGGTTCAAAACAAATAAAGCAGTGGTGACATCAATAATATTGGTGAGGCCACCTTTATACAACGCCATTTTTTGCCAGGCTGCAGCCCGTGCAGCTGCCAGTTGCAAAGGCAGTTCCTGTAGCTTCTCGCGCGAAGTTTGAATATCCGACTGCGCCTGTTGCAGTAACCCACTGAGCGTGGTGCGGGTAGTAGCCAGTTGTTGCGCGGCTACTACCGAGCGGTATTGCTGCACAGCTACTTTTTCGTGTGTGCGTTTCAGGTCTGTAAGATTATATGTGATACCCAATCCGAATAAATAGTTGTACCTGCTGTACCCGAGGCCACTCCACAGGTTTTTATCATATACATCATTGAATGATCCGCTGGAGCCACGCATCCATCCTGCTGCCATCAGGTTTACTTTGGGCATCCTTGCTTTGCGGATTACTTCGGCAGCGGCGCGTTGTTGTTCGTATACCGCATGATAATAGGCCAGCATGGGATGGGCTGCCAGGCTGTCCGGCGCTTCACTGCCCAGCAACACCCGCAGGCGTTTATTATTAATGGTATCGGGCAATATCAGCGCCGTATCAAGGCCGGTGAAAACACTGAGCTGAATGCGGACCTGGTTATAATTGTTTTTTATATCAAGCAGGGTGAGTCTTGCTTTCGACAATTCTGCGGCGGCTATGGCGCTGTCGACCCCGGGTTTGAGGCCATGCAGCACGGTGGCCGTTACGGCCTTCAGTACTTCTTCATTACGCCGGATATTGTCTGATGCTATTTGCTGCAAGGCATACAGCCGGAGCAGTTCCAGGTAATTTTGAATAACGGATACCGTGAGCTGGTTGGCCGTATTGTTCAGATCTGTTTGCTGCACTTTAAGTGATTGTGCCGCTTCTTTCTGTTCACTGCCGTAAGCGCCAAAGTTATAGATCTCCCACTGCATAGCGGCCATTGCGATATTGCCGCTCATTAAGGCACTGTTATTTTCCGGGCGGATACCACCGGAAGTAGAGGGAATCATTCCCATGGTGAAGTAAGATCCGTATATGCTGTTATCTGTGCCGGCATCTACCTGGTCGTGCAGTTTTATGGCCGGGTACCAATTGTGTTTAATATCTGTAAGGCTTGCCTGTCCGGCGTTTACCTGGGCCTGTTTGGCCTTTATAGCGGGGTAATGCGCAAGTGTAAGCGCAATGGCCCGCTGCAGCGAAAAGCTATCCGCTGCAGATTGTGCGAACAAAGAAGTGAAGGGGGAAATACATAGCAACCACCAACACCACTTCTTCGCGATCATATGTAAGTTCATAAATCGCTAAAAAAGAAAATGAAATAAATAAAATGATAAGCGGGTTATCAGGCGGCAGGTGGGCCTCTCCAGCTTCTTAGCGGTGTGGGTACGCTTAGGTAAGGATTGAAATAATATCCTTTGAGGGTTTTGTCTACATAAATAAACCGGGTAGTAACCGCTGACAATAAAAGGGGGCAAACCTTTTCGTGGCCGTAGCTGTCGTTGATACCAACAGGGCGGCGTTTGAACCTGTTAACCGTAGTGCGGAACCGCGGCGTTTTCCCGGCCGCTTTAAAGGCGACACCGGTGGTCAGGTGAATATTATCCGTGCCTTTTACCTGTATTTTCCCGGCCTGCCCCTGCACCTGTGGCAGGAACATCACCGCAATCAATACAAAAAATAAATGCCGGAATAATTTCATGTGGTATACTGTAATGAATGTACTAAGGTATTTAAAAGTACCTGCCTGGGCAGCGCCTTTGTATTTTTTTAACCGGATTTTAATGTCCTAAAAAAAACAGATCAGGCAGAGTTCCTCCATTTTCAGCAGGGCATTGGCGAGGCGGAAGTCCTGCATATTGAGACAGGTGAAGGATTGATATTCATCCAGGCTGGTACCGGCTGCCACTATTTTCAATTCGTGTTCATCCAGCTGGTCATTTACAAAATCCAGCACGCCTTTGGCAAAATCTTCTGCGCCGATGATAGCTTCAAAATCATCTGCGTCCGGTGCTTTCAGCGTAATACCGGCCTGTTGCAATGGTTTTAGTCCATTCAGCGCAGGGATACCGCTTTCTGCAAATTGCTGCCATTCAAATTCCACCACGTTGCCGGTGGCAGATAGTGCAGCATATAATTCTTCCCATATGGCCGTGGCATTTGGCAGCACGATGTCCGGCAAATGGCTGATCTGCTCTTCCGCATCATCTTCATTAAAGATATCCAGGTACAGCTGTGCCAGCGGTTCGCGGGCATTGGAAAGACCGTGCAGGTTTTCGAGCATCTTTAGTTCGTGCATGAGATCAGACCAGCGGAGCAATAGCTCCTCTTCATCTTCCTCATTCATCTCATCGGGGATGAGTACTGCTTTATCGTGCAACTTATAATTATCGAGCCTGTTTTTCCTGATGTGCAGTTCCGGCGTATCAAAAGAAAGTTCATAGGAAGCACAGTTCAGGAAGGCGGTACCGATAAGTACCTTATCTACAAATATTTCATGCACCACACTTTCTTTGGTATCTATGTGCGAGTAGCCACTCTCCTTTCCATAGGTTTGTGTTAACCAGTTAAAATCTTCACGTGAAATAGCAGGCATCTGTTCTGGCATAAAAATTAGTCGGTGAAAGACAAAAGTAATTAAATTACGTACGGGATGTACCCGTGATAGGTATCAATAAAAAAATTATTATGGAAAAACGGAAACTGGGACAATCCGGGCTATTAGTAGCCCCACTGGCCTTTGGCGGCAATGTATTCGGCTGGTCGGCCAATGAGTCCACTTCTTTTTCACTACTGGACGAGTTTACGGCAAATGGGTTTAACCTTATAGATACGGCGGACGTATACTCGCGCTGGGTACCGGGCAATTCGGGAGGTGAATCTGAAACTATAATTGGTAAGTGGATGCGCGACCGTGGTAACCGCGACAAAGTAGTAGTGGCCACCAAAGCCGGCGGTGATATGGGTGAAGGCAAAAATGTGACCAAGGGCTATATCCTCAAAGCTGCCGAGGCTTCCCTGAAGCGCCTGCAAACAGACTACATAGACCTCTACCAAACACATTTCGATAACGAAGCCACTCCTGTGGAAGAAGCGCTGGCCGCTTATGATACGTTGATAAAAGCCGGTAAGGTAAGGGCTATCGGCACTTCCAATATGAGTGCCGCCCGCCTGCTGGAAAGCCTGGAAGCCAGTAAGCAAAACGGCTGGCCGCGGTACGAAACATTCCAACCGGAATACAACCTGTACGACCGCAAAAAATATGAGCAGCAGTATGCAAAGATCTGTGAAGAACAGCATCTCAGCGTAATCAATTATTATTCGCTGGCGAGTGGCTTCCTGACGGGCAAATACCGGACGGCCGCCGACACCGGCAAAAGCGCCGCCCGTGGTCAGAAAGCGTTGAGCTATCTTAACGAAAGGGGGCTTCGTATCCTGGCGGCATTGGACCAGGTAGCAGCGCAATATCACTCCACACCAGCCGGCGTGGCGCTGGCATGGCTGCTTACACGCCCTGCAGTGGCGGCGCCTATTGCCAGTGCTACCAGTAAAGAACAATTGCATGAGCTGATGAATGGCGTGCAGCTGCAGCTGGATTCGGCAGCAGTAGCGTTACTCGACCAGGCAAGTGCATAAAAAAATGGGAGGTTAAATGGCCTCCCATTTTTATGTTATTTATGATCACAGATTAAATTTCAATCCTACATTCAATCCCAGTCCCCCGATATTGATATAGGATTTCAGGTCGTTGCCCGGTTTATTATCATCTTTATAAATCACTTTGGTACCCTGCTGGTTTACCGGTGTATTGGAGCCCTGATCCAGCGTAGTTACGTATTTCGTATTCTTTTCCGCTACCGACAAATCATTAATAGTACGACCTGGCAGGGATTGTATCACCGCGCCGGTGGAACCATTGATGAGGGTATTGGTTTCATTGTACGCAGTGATTTCTTTCTCTTTACTGCGTACCGGCACATTCTTGTATTCCGTTTCCACGAAAACATCAAAGCGGGGTGACACTGTAAATGATACACCAAATGCTCCCTGGAAACCGACGGTAGGATTAGGTTTGATTTCTTCTTTCCTGCTGATATTGGTAACTACCTGTGTGCCTGTAGGAATACCGGCGGGGCTTGACACCTGGGTAGCATCCGTTTCAATATAGAGGCGGCCCCATAACGGAACGATTACGCCAAAGCGCACATAGGGGTTTACTTTTTCGAAGCCCGGGCTTACCACCAGGCTGGGTGCAAAATCTATTGCGTTCACATGTCCATGCGACTCCACATGTCCTAGTTCCCTGCCAGAACCGGCCAGGGTAGCCCGCTGACGGGTCATCAGGTTTTTCTTGCTGTGAAAATAATTAAAAGTTCCTTCTACCGCAAAATATTTATTGATATTATAGCCAACAGAAAGTCCTCCCCTGAAACCTTCTCCGTAAGAACCGGTGAGCACCTTCCGGCTAATCGTATCCATGCCGGAAGCCGGGTTAAACGCTGTGTGCAGATCCTGCGGAGGATATGGGCCAACATTGGGAAACTGCCCCGGCGATACGCTGAAAAAATATCCGCCGGTAACTTTAAGATAAAATTTGGAATGTGAAGAAGATTGGGTGCTGGAATTGTCCTGGGCCTGGGTGCTGTGGGTAACAATCAAAAGCACGGCAACTGCTCCTAGCAGGAATAGATTTTTCATATGCAATGGTTTTGGAGTATGGTATTTAATCTATTGAAAGTTAACAAATTATTACCACATAACCATCACCATTGCACTGCATTAGAATGCTTCCGCCAGAGACAGATACAATCCTTTTTGCCTGGATTCGCCACTGCGTTTCTCTCCAACGGCATAGTCTATACGAATAGTGAGTCTTGCATTTTCGTCGTAGAAGTAACGGATCCCTGCGCCATAGCTTGGTTTAAATCCGCCGAAACGGAAATCACGGTTGGCGAACACGGTGCCGGTGCCGGCAAATGCTGCCAGTGCAAATTTTGGTTTGATATCCACAAACCAGATATGGATGCGCATTTTAGGATCAACGAGATAGCGGTATTCTGCTTGTCCGGCCAGGTAGTTCTGGTTGCGGTATCTGCCGGTGTAATAGCCGCGCATGATGAGGTCGTTCCCCATTTCCGGCAGCAGGTAAAAGGGCAGTTCATTCCCCTGCAAACTGTTGAAGATGCCATTAAAGCCCAGTGTGCTTTTGCGGGAGATGGACAGGAAATGTGATCCTTGTGCTTCGATTTTAAAAAGCGGGTGTTTACTTAAAAAAGAAGGTGCGTATGCCAGGTTGAGTTTCAGCCATGAACCGCGTCGGGCAAAGTTTTCATTATCGCGGTTATCGAAGATACCCGTGAGTCCGAGAAAGGTAACATATCCTCCTTCTTTATCGGTGAGCGGCATGGTGGTATAAATGCCTTTACTATCGCCGCTGCTGTAGGTATCGTGCTGGTATAATATGGAGGCGCCTGCATAAAAGTGTCCGCTGATGCGGCGTTCCCCTTCCGCCTGTACTTTATAGCGGCTGTTGTTTACCAGCGACCGGTTATCGTAATGGGTAGTATCGCCGATACCGAAGAAATAAAGCGGGTAGTTATGATACCGGAGATTGCTTTTGAAATGCCAGGTATTGCTGCGCGTCCAGATATTTGCTTTCAGGTCTATCTTATACTGGCTTTCCGTGGTGATCGCGGGGATCAGGTTGAGCGTGGAGTTACGGGTAGCCCTGTCCGGATTCTTATTATCGGTATAAAACGAATACAACATGGCGGCGCCGATTTCCAGCCCTTTTTCCTGGGAGTAGCCGAGTACCGGCAACGGAAAGAAGCTCCGTTTACGTATCCATACGCTATCGTATAGCCCTTCCCGTGAAGAAGGGGTTGTGGTAGTGCTATCCTGCTGTGCCTTTGCGCCTATTGCTAATAAAAGTGATAAAGCCGTGATATGGAGGTTTTTACGCATAGGCTGCAAATGTAAAGATTTTAGCGGAGTGCACGCCTTCGGCGTGGAAATTGTCTTGGCTCAGGATTACACTGATTTTACTGATTTTCGGATTTTGTTTTTTTGATTTTTATTTTGATTTCGTTTATACTGATTAGGGGAGATATAAGCGAATAGATCCGCATATATCTCCCCTAATCTTAAAATCACATTATGATCAAATCCTTAAAATCAGTAAAATCAGCGTAATCCTGAGCCAAGACAATTTCCACGCCGAAGGCGTGCCCTACGGTCGGTCCGAGTGCCCGAGGCTCTTTTCAGGGTTCACGTGGTCCCTTACCAGTTGTTTGAGGAATTTTATTTCAGGGAAATGCCCGCTCTCCTTGCGATCGAAGATCTTTTCTTCGCCAAGCCAGATAATATAGGAACCCCCTGTTTCGCTGGGGCGGAGGGTAACGCCTCCCAGTTCGTCTGTGAAGGTAGTCAGCAGTTCCTGGGCCATATAGGCGGCCCGGAGTAACCAGCCGCATTTCGGACAGTATTCTATGGTAATGAGCGGTTTCATGGCTATTAATCTTTCCGGAAAGATACAACCTAATTGATTTATGGCGGGCATAACACTAAATTCATGCTCTCATTCCTCACTTTTTTCCCAACTTACTTTGAATCGTGGCACATTATCTTTAATTTTAACCTATATTAAAGTGGACCGCCCCCGAATCGCTCCACTCTGTCACTGCCAACAATATTAAATATGCTGCCGGCCAGTCCTTTGAAGAAGAGCGTTTTAATCCCATTATGTCTGATTTTGCTGTCGCCTGCGGTAACAGCGCAACAGCTTATCCACGACAGCCTGCTGGCAGTACTACATTCCCATTCACAAAACGATACCGCCCGTGTAAACCTGCTGAACCAGGTAGCCAGGACTTATTTTACTATAAATGCCCCTTCTGCTGCGAAGTATGGCGCCGAAGCGCTCCGGTTGAGCGACAGTCTTCATTATACCAAAGGAAAAATATGGGCATGGCGCAACCTTGCCCTCGTGGAAAATACCAAAGGACACCTGGATCAGCAGATGCAGCTGACCCTCAACGCCCTGAAACTGGCAGAAGTCCTCGGCGACTCTTACACACTCGGGGTACTCAATAATGATGTGGGGAATATTTTCACAGAACTGAATACGCCCAGGGACGCACTCATTTACCTGAAAAAGGCCCTGGCTATAAAGCTAAAAAGAAACGAAAAAACGGAGATCGCCAAGACCCTGAATAATATCGGCTCTGCTTATATCTCCCTGAAAATACCAGATTCGGCTATGCTGTTCCTGGAGAAGGCCGAGAAAATAAAGCTCGAACTGCACGATCAGCGCGGCCTGGCCTATACCTATGAGAATATGGGTATTGTTGCCATGCTTCAGCACCGGTACAACGATGCGTTGCGCTATCACCAGCTCTCCAATACCTACTACCAGGAGGCCGGCAATTTGCCCGGCGTGGTGAAGTCGAGCCTGAACCTCGCTGAGATACAAACCATGCAGGGCGATCTGAAAGGCGCTGCCAAAAACCTGGAAAAAGCAAAGTTATTAAATGATACCCTGGGCAATGTGAAAAACGAGATGATCTATTACAAGATCCGCTATGAGCTGGATTCTGCCCGGAATGATTATGCCGCTGCCTTTGCGAGTTACAAGGAATACAGCAACCGGAACATCGACTTTTTCAATGCTGAAAAAGGCCGGCTGATATCCCGTTCACAGGAAAAATATGAATCTGAAAAGAAGCAACGCGAAAATATTTTATTGAAGAAAGAACAACACATGCACCTCGCTACCATACAGCAACAGCGGGTGCTGGTACTGTCGGCCGGGGCGCTTTTCCTCGCGTTGTTGCTGATTACAGTAATGGTATACCGGCTTTATAAGAGGCAACAGGAACTGTATCTGGAACTGAATAACAAGAACCGGGAAGTATCCATGCAAAATCGCATTATCCTGGAGCAAAATGCTACCCTGGAAAATCTTAACCAGGTAAAGGATAAAATATTTTCGGTCATTTCGCACGACCTCCGTTCACCGCTGGCCATCCTGGAGGGATTACTCTTTTTGCTGAAAGATGAAAAAATTGATGCGGCCCAGTTCCGCATTTATACCGACGAATTATGGAGGGACGTAAAAAATACGGCCTATATGATGGACAATATGCTGCAATGGGCCAGCAACCAGATGAAAGGCATTGGTGTAAAAGCCGACGACTTTGACGTCACCTTATTATTAAACCGCGAATTTGAGCTGTTGCAAACCCTCGCCCGGCAGAAAGAAGTGAAGCTGTCGCATGAACTGAATAAGAGCATTATGGTATACGCCGACCCAGATATGATCAGGCTGGTAATGCGTAACCTGATCAATAACGCCATTAAGTTCACTCCTTCCGGTGGTGAAGTAATGATTACCGCCACACATAACGGCGAACAGGCGGAAATTACGGTGAAAGACAATGGTACCGGTATTCCCGTGGAAAACCAGCACCGCATTTTCTCCAATATCTACTACTCTACCAGCGGCACGCAGAATGAAAAAGGCTGCGGGCTGGGGCTGCATCTTTCCAAAGACTTTGTAGAACGTAACCAGGGGCAGATCTGGTTTAACAGTATGCCCGGCAACGGCAGCAGTTTCTCGTTTACCATTCCTTTGTCCGAAGAACCGGAAACTAACCCCCTGGCCTATACGGTAGTGGTGCAGGATCATCCGCTGGGCGGGGTAAGTGTGCTAAGGCGCTAACTATGCCAGCCGGAAAGCTGTGGTGTGCTTGATTTCCGTCATCACAAAAGAGCTGTGCACCTGCCCGATGTTTTCAATGGCCGCCAGTTTATTGGTCAGAAAATACTGATAGCTGCGCATATCGTTTACCACTACCTTTAGCAGGTAATCGTAGGTGCCCGCTACATGATAACATTCCATTACCTCTTCCATTTTTGCAATAGCGGTTTCAAATTTCTTTATCAGCGGTTGTGAATGCAGCTGTAATGATACATTGCAATATGCTGCGAGCGTTTTGCCCGCTTTATCTCCATGCAGCAGGGTTACATAGCTTTTGATCACCCCGCTTTTTTCTATTTTCTTCAGCCGTTCGTAGGTGGGGGTAACGGAGAGCCCTATACGATGTGCAATTTCTTTGGTGTTCAGGCGCGCATCGGCCTGGAGGGCTTCCAGTATTTTCCGGTCTGTTTTATCCAGTGTATCCATAGCAGTTATATTTTTCTTTTAAAAGATGCCCGGCGGCTGCCAGGCAGTGCTATTTATCTTACAAAGACTTAAAAGTAGTATATATTTTCTAATTTAATCTCTATTCCAGTTCAATCAGATTACCAATATGTACTTTTACAGCATCATACACCTGTAAAATACGATTATGAAAGAGTACCGGCTGGCCGCGGCAGATGCTGCAGCGCTGAATGAACTGTTAGCGCAGGTACAAACGCGTACCAGGGACTTCCTGGGATATCCTGTATCCAAAGATTTTGATTATAGTCCACTCCTGCCCTTTTTACAATATCCGTTAAATAACCTGGGTGATCCTTTTGTGCCGGCCACTTACGCCGTGGGATCCAGGGAGATGGAGAAATACGTGGTTTCCTTCTTTGCCGGCCTTTTCCGTGCGCCCGAAGACGACTGGTGGGGCTATGTTACCAACGGCGGGTCTGAGGGCAATTTATATGGCCTGTATCTCGCGCGGGAATTATATCCCAAAGGAATGGTGTATTATTCCGAGGCTACTCATTACAGTGTGCAGAAGAACCTGCACCTGCTCAATATGCCGGGGATTATTATCCGCACATTGCCGAACGGGGAAATAGATTATGACGACCTGGAAAACACCATCCGAATGAACAGGCATCTGCCGGTGATTATGCTGGCGAACATCGGTACTACCATGACGGAAGCGCGGGATGATGTAAAGCGAATCAAAGATATCCTGAAGAACCTGGCGATACGCCATCATTATATTCATGCTGATGGGGCGTTGTCCAGCAGCTACAGCGCTTTCCTGGAGCCGAGGCCCGCATTTGATTTTGCGGATGGGGCAGACAGCATTGCCATCAGCGGCCACAAATTTATTGGCGCCCCGATTCCCTGCGGGGTGGTGATTGCGAGAAAATCCAACCGTGACAGGATTGCCCGGTCGGTAGCGTATATCGGCAGTATGGACACCACCATTACCGGTTCAAGAAACGGCCATAGTCCGTTGTTCCTGTGGTATGCACTGAAAAGCCTGGGTGTGGAAGGTTTGCGTGAAAGGGCCAGGCACAGTTTAACAGTAGCCGCTTATGCAGTGGAACGCCTCAACGAAAACGGTATTCCGGCGTGGCGCAACCCCGATGCTATTACGGTGGTGTTTCCGGATCCTCCCGGAAGCATCCGCCGGAAGTGGCAGCTGGCTTCAGAAAGCGGCTGTTCGCATATCATCTGTATGCCTAATGTAAGTAGGGCGCAGATAGATCAGTTTGTGGAAAGCTTTGTGGAAGCGATGGTACTGGCTTAGCTCACACCTTCTGCGATGGCCATAATTTCTGTGTTGAGCGCCCGCCTGATGAGGCGTTCAACTTCCTTATTGGTTTGCGGCATCAGCAGTTGTACTTTAAACTGTACAAAATCTTTTTTGATCTCCATTGTTTTCAAGGAGAAGCTTTCGGGGGTATAGCTGCGGGAATACGCGTCGATGGCTTGCTTCAGGCGGTCTTCCAGTCCGCGGATGGTAAACGGATGCTTATGATCCAGTTCAAACTCGATGGTGAGTTTACGGATGTTTTGTTTGGACTGATTCAGTACAATCGACGTAAACACTACCGAATTAGGAATAATAACAATATCATCGTCGTCGTTCTGCAGTACCAGGTTGATGAGGGTAATATCCATCACCCTGCCTTTGATATCGCCAATGCGTATGTGGTCGCCGAGCGACAACTGATCAGAGAACATAATGATGAGTCCATTGATCATATTGGCGATATAATCTTTCGTGATCAGGGCGATGGCTGCTGCCACGATGGTGATGCTCGTGACAAATTTCAGGGGATTTACGCCAAAAAAGAAGGTGATGGCGAGCAGGAGAAAAATAGTATTTAATACGGAGGAAATACGGTTGATGCCGAGAATGAAATTGTCTTTTTCGATAGGCCGCTGCCTGTTGCGTCGGCGGGTATACCACGAGAGGATGACCAGCCAGGCCAGGGAGATAACGAGGTTGGCTCCCAGGAAAAAAGAGAGTGCATTGGTAAGCTTAAACAGCCATGTAAATTTATCATATACGGCAGGGTGTTCAAGGTTAAAATAAACAATGCCCAGATATACCAGCAGTTTGACGAGGAATATGATCCTTTCCCTGCGATTAGCGTTCTTATAGGTTTTATCGGTTACCATCATAGCAATTCATACTCGCTTTGCTGCGAAGGTACAACCGTAGTAGTGAAGCAACAAAGCCTTATTTCATTTTATCCAGAATATCTTCCCAGATAATACGGGCAATCTGTTCGGTTTCTACCGTGCGGATGCTTCCCTCAAGGGTATCTTCGTGATCAGCAATAAAGGCTGTACCGTGGGGTTCAAATTCATCGAGCACATGTTCGCTCACATCAGGAATCACTTGAAATGCTGTTTCCAGAGCGCCCTTGTCGATTGTAATAACCAACCCGTAGGGTTTACCTCTAATGATCACAGTAATGCTGTGTTTTTCCATACTTCATAATCCTGCAAGCCATATACCATAAAAAAAGGCCGGTGCTATCCAGTCACCGGTCTTTTTGTATATATTAAACGGATAAAACGATCCTGAAAACCCTTTACTCATGCGGTTGCAGCTGATTTTTTACGCGCGGCTGACTTTCTTTTAGGCGCTGCTTTTTTTGCGGTAGATTTTCTGGCCGTTGTTTTTTTAGCAGCTGTTTTTCTTCCGGTAGATTTTTTCGCTGCTGCTTTTTTAGGCGCTGCTTTTTTTGCAGTAGATTTTTTTGCGGTAGATTTTTTCGCTGCCGCTTTTTTGGGGGCTGCTTTTTTTGCAGTAGATTTCCTGGTAGTGGATTTTTTTGCCGCTGCTTTTTTAGGCACCTTCGCTCCTTCTTCGCGGGCTTCGGACAAGCCTATAGCGATAGCTTGCTTAGGATTCGTAACTTTCTTTTTGCTTCTTCCGCTTTTCAGTTTTCCTTCATGCATTTCGTGCATACTTTTCTCCACTTTGTGTTGGGATTCTTTTGAATATTTTGCCATAACAAAAAAATTTAGATGGGTTAAGAAAAGAAATGACATGGTTGCAAAAACAAAATATAAGCCACGGAAAATGAGAGAGTTCCTGATTAAAAACTGTAGAACAGACAATAAAAGTGTGTGGAAAATTCTATGGATTGTGGAATGTATTGCCCCATTTCACATCCCGATGCGCCTCAAATCCGCCACCATCGTAGTTAAACCGTGATGGCACATATCTTGTTCCGGGTTAGCGTAAATGTTTAACTACTATCACTAAAAAAAACCTCAGGATTATGGAAGACATCAGATATCAAACTGCCACGCCGGTTAATTATGCTTCGGAAAAGAACTCCGATCAAAAGAGTAAACACAGCAAACGCGGATTTGCTTCTATGGACCCTGAACAGCAACGTGCCATTTCCAGAGAAGGAGGAAAAGCTGCACACCAGCAAGGTGTTGCCCACAAATTCACTTCTGAGGAAGCCCGTGCTGCAGGTAAAAAAGGCGGTGAAGCCGTTAGCAGAAATCGTGAACACATGGCCGCTATTGGCCGTAAAGGCGGAACTAACCGCGGAAAAAAGAAAAGTAACGTTGAAAGTGATAACCAGCAATAACCCGACCACCGGGTTATTGCATCGTATAAGGGGCCGCAGGTCCCTTTTTCTCTCTCCTGACCATCCTCATATTCCGGTTTTCTTTGCTATATTTACCGCTTTTTGAACCTATGGTAGCAAAAAGGCGCTGGATCTACTTTTTCCTTATTTTACTGAATATCCCTTTAGGACTCGCCACCAGGTGGGCTCCTCAATATTTTCCTGACATCATACGCATATATGGAGGCGATGTATTATCTGCCACCTGTATCTTTTTTGGCATCCGGTTCCTGTTCCCGGTTACTCCCCTGTGGAAAATTGGCATCAGCAATTACGTGGTTTGCCTGCTGATAGAAATACAGCAGCTGTACCAGGCAGAATGGGCAGTAAAGTTCCGTAACACGCCGGCCGGCATCCTGCTGGGACATGGATTCCTGTGGAGCGATTGTGTATGTTATGCCGCAGGCACCTTGCTCGCGTTGGTCATTGGCTGGCTTGCAGAAAGAATAATTTGACCTATATTTATTTATAAACCTCAACACTATGCTGGTCGCCATCAAAATATTGGTTGCTTTTGTAATGCTGGAACATCTTTATATCCTTTGGTTTGAAATGTTTGCCTGGACCAGCAGGGGACCTAAAATATTCAAGCAACTGCCCCGGGAACTGTTTGTTCCTACCAAAGCGCTGGCAGCCAACCAGGGCCTGTACAACGGTTTCCTGGCAGCCGGCCTGGCCTGGACCTTCTTTATTTCCGACCCGGTGTGGAGCTTACATGTGGCCACTTTCTTTCTAAGCTGTGTAGCTGTTGCCGGTATATATGGAGCACTTACCGCCAGTAAAAAGATCTTTTTCGTACAGGCGTTACCGGCGTTGATCACTTTGTTGCTGATTATATTTTATTAAGATAAAAACATGATAGAAGAATCAGACATACGGATAGGCAACTATGTATCTTACTTTGATTATAACATGGAAGAAACAGCCTTTGTAGTAGAAGGCATCTTACAGGGCTTTGTGTATAATTCAGGACTGCCGCTCAGTAAACTGCCCTATGCAAAGGTAAACCCGATGGTGCTGGATGTGGACCTGCTGCTGAGATTTGGATTTATCAAAGGAGATCCCGACTACGGCGAAGATGAAAATGTATATTCCCTGAAATATAACCGGCTGCATAGTGTGCATATCAGGCACGAAAACGAAGTGTTTCAGCCACTTACAGATGCCGCAGAAGGACTGGTGCCATATGGCCGTGCCATTGTACATGTGCACCAGTTACAAAATCTTTTTCACGCAGTTACCCGCGATGAGCTGACCTTATTCGAATAGGCTCACTTCCATTTTTCCGGTTTAAACAACACGGTGCCATCCCTTTTTATTACCCATGCGGTAACCGGGTTCACATGATATCCTCCCATGTCTGTTCCACGCGCCTGTATCAGTTGCTTTAATGAAGGCTGGCGATAGCCCGTGTCGTCTGTAGCAAGACTTATGATCTCTGTGGGTTGCCCGTCCCAGTACCAGAGATGACGGAAACAGGTGTGTGCTTTATCCATTACCGGTTCCTGCAACACTGCTTTTGACCAATGCTTCCCTGCATCGGTGCTGATTTCCACACTATCAATTTTTCCGCGGCCGCTCCAGGCAATGCCTCTTATTTCTATCCAGCCCTTTTCCACCTGCTGGGGAAACGACGGATAGGTGATGATAGACCGGGCGTCCATATCGAAGCTGAATTGCCGGATCTTATGATCCCGGATGGTTTCCGTGTATTTGGAAGTTTCTTCACGCGTCATAAAGGGTTGATCTGATAATTCAATACGCCGGATCCACTTTACGTTGGTATTTCCCTCCCATCCCGGCAGGAATAAACGCGCGGGATAACCCTGTTCCGGGCGAATAGCCTCTCCATTCTGCCCGTAGGCGATCATGGCGTCTTTCCAGCCCTTTTCCACCGGGATGCTGCGGGTCATTACCGCAGCATCAGAACCTTCTGCCAGGAACCAGGTCGCCTTTGGATGCACGCCCACTTCCCGGAAAAGGGTGGACAGCATTACACCGGTCCACTCACTCTGACTCGTGAGGCCACAAATTTCCTGCGGCGTCATGGTTTCCTTGCCCGATCGGAAGTTCCCTGAGCACTCGATAAAGGCGATGCGCGATGCGGCCGGAAAACGCTTTAAATCGCGTAAGGTAAAGATCATAGGCCGCTCCACCATACCGTGAATCAGCAATTCGTACTTATCGGGGTCAATGAGCGGCACGCCGGCATGACTTCTTTCAAAATGCAGGTCCGATGGCGTAATAATGCCATACAAATCCTGCAGCGGTGTGCGGGAAGAAATATCGGAGGGCTTTTTCAGCGGCTGCTCAAATGGCGAGCGCGTGCCGAGTGTACCCGGAAGTGTGCCGGTGATTTTGGTAGGATCCGTGTAAACCGTGTCCTTGACCGTGCTGACGTTGCCGGTACCACGCTGCACCCTGGAAGCGCCCATTAGTGCCGCAGCAGCGGAAACCGCCGCTGCTCTCAGCATTGTTCTTCTTGGTATCTTGTTGTCTTCCCCTGACATAATATTCATTTTACTTCGTTGCCACCACGACGGTCGTCGTTCACATAGTATTTTTTTGCGGGCATTACAATATGAGACAGGTTTGTTGCATCCAGTTGCAGGGTGCTGTCGATGATATCGTTGCGATACAACAGGAAAGCAGTAAGGCTGTACACTTCTTCATTGGTGAGCGATCCCGGTGCGTTAAAGGGCATAGCGCGGCGGATATAATCAAATACCGTGGTGGCATAAGGCCAGTAGTTGCCGATAGTTTTTGTGCGCACCGTATCGCTGAGCGTAGCTACCAGCCGGTTGGGCGTGGGCTCGGCGCCGGTTTCACCATGACAGGAGGCACATTTGGCCAGGTAGATCTCCCTGCCCGTTGCTGCATTGCCATTGCCGGCGGGCAGGCCCTTGCCATTGGGAGCAATGGAGATGTTCAGTGAATCGATTTGCCGGCGGGTGGCTGTTTTTCCAAACCCGAAATGTTCCGGCCAACCCGGTACCGGTGGCCGGGTGTTGGTATGGCAAGCCAGCATACCCAACACCATTACAACAGCCACCCGGTAACAGTTGGTTCGTTTTATCAACATAGCGCTTCTTAGTATTTTCCTGCCTGCAAGGTGCTGGGTGTCAACGTATACTCCCTGTTGATGCGATCCAGCACTACATAGATGTTGTTCTTATTTTCATCCACGCCGGTGAGGATCACATGTGAACCATCGCTGGTGGAGTATTTCACGGTAAAGCGCTTCCGGTTTTCCCAGGCAGGTGCGGCGGCATAATCTTTTGCCCTCCGGGCAGACAATGCAATGGGCGCTATCTTTAATGATTCATCACCTATATTTTTACGTATTGCTGCCGGGATCCAGTCCTTCGCAGATTTAGCCGCTTCTTCACGTGCTGCCTTTTCTGCCGCTTTATCTACTACCACGCCACCATCGCCGCCCACACCGGCAGTGCGGTTACGCCTGTCCGGAATAGGTTTGTATTTATCTTCGAGGTAAAGTACTTTATTTACCTCATCTGCATAATAATGGAAAGCCCGCTGACCGCCGGCGAGACCGGTTATTTCAAAGGTGCGGTTCACATCGCGCTGTGGATCGCCGCCACCATTAGACAGATCCAGCGGGTGCGGCTTATTAACGCGGTAAGTAAAAGTAGACCAGTTCTCAAACGTGGCTTCCTGCCAGCGAACCGTATCTAGCGGTGAATACGGGATCACCTGGTCATTTAACCGGAATTCCGTTACCTGGTAGTTGCCGCGTAGCTCCTTTACGCCCGCCACAGATGGTTGTTTGTAAGGATCATACAGGAAATTGATCAGCTGCAGATAAAAAAGCACACCCAGGAAAAGGAAGATGGTAGCAGATTTCAGCCCTATGCGGGTATAGCGTTGCCATCTCTCCGGAAAAACAGGATAATAATTTACCGGTACCGTGAAACGCTCCTGTACCAGCAAACGATAAATTTTGGGTACATCATTTACTAACAGTAACGCTGCCAGCAGTACGAAATAACTGCTGTATACATGCACGCCGCCATCGTAGGCAAAGTTCACGTACACGATATCTCCCAACGCGGCGAACAACAAAACAGCACCCAGCGTAGTCGTTTTACGGAAAAATAAAAGTGCGCCTGCCGTTACTTCCACCACGCCCGCAAACACCTGGTACCAGGGCACAATACCGATAGATAACCAGTAAATTTTCTGTGCAGTAAGATCCCCGAAGTTGGTATTTAAAATACCGAAAGATGGATACGGCATTTGTACCGGTAACAGCTTCGTAAACCCAAAGCCGATGATACCGATTCCCGCGCGGTATCTTACCACCACCCGTAGCCAGTACCACGCCGTATAATATTCTTTACGCGGCAGCTTGCGGGCTTTTACGATGCCGGTCCACACGAGACCGCCGGCTGTAGCTATTAACGCCGTGGTGATCCAGTTGGCATAGCCCAGCAGGGAACTGCCGAAGATGGTGTTGCCAAGGAAATTAATCCCAGAGCCAAAGCGCGCAATATCATACAGGTCGCGGTAGTTCAACTGCGTCCAGTCAAGTTGCACCAGTTGCTGGTACCACTCCACACTATTGGGAACTGATAACGCAATGAAAAAAATAAAGGCGATGCGGAATAATACCAGCTGGTATTCTTTCCAGGCCGGCAGCTGCGACAATGGTGCATCGACAGCCGGCAACGCCACCGGCGCTGCATCCCTGATCACGGGTTCATCTGGTAATGTTGGTGTGTTATGAGCCATGATAATTGGTTTAAAGTTTTAACTTCCTGTTTCGTCCTCCTCCGTTTGCCACTTCTTCCAACAGGTATTTCTTATTTACTTTTTCCAGTATTACATAGATAGAATCCCTGCTGTAAGTAGTTCCCGTGAGTATCACCCTGTTGTTATCCGGCCGCGAGTAGTGCAGCGACAAGGTTTCCGCCGACAGCTTAGGATGCCTGTTTTGTAACGTAAGCAGGTGTTGCGTAGTATCGGCGGCGTAACTGTAGTAATGCCTGCCGCTGGTACCTTCTATTTCGTATAGTCTTTCCGCGTTATCACGTTTCACCAGGTGCTGATTATTGGAATCTACCAATGCCGGTTTGTTGGTGCGGATGCTGATGGTGTTCCATTCTTCAAACACCACGTTGCGCCAGCGAAGGGAATCTGTTAAAGAATAAGCAAGTGTATCGCCATTAACAACAAACGTGGCCACATTATATAACCCGCTGATAGCCGGTAACCCTTTGGTGGTGGGATATTGATAGGGATCGTATTTTGCGCCCACACCTGTTTTCACACCATAAATCACCACAAAGAAAAGCAGGAAAGCTGTTTTCAGGATCCACCTGCCGTTTTTACGGATGCCTTCAAATGCCGGTTTAAAAGTGGCCGCCGCTGTAGGCTTTTGCAGGATAAGCAGACGGACAATCCGCTGCAGATCGAAGCTGAAGATAACAAAGGCATAGGTGATCAGCAGCAGGCTGTATACCTGGTCGCCCCCTTCGTATGCCAGGTTGGACATAAAGACATTACCACAAAAGATGAGGAACATGAAAGCGCCTATAGATGCGGTTTTACGGATCAGTAACAATACCGCTAAAAATATTTCCACACCGCCGAGGAATAGTTCGTAGGAAGGAACGATACCAAGACTGAGAGAAAACAACTTCCAGCGGTTAAAATCGCCATACGGTGTATTCAGGCTGCTCAGCGAGGGATATGGCGCCTGCAATGCGTACAGCTTCAGGAAGCCATAGGCCAACAGTGCCAGTGCCAGCCGGTACCGGAGAATCACGCGCAGCCAGTAAAAGGCTGCGTCGTAGGTGCGTGTCCGTTGGCCATCGGCGTAAGTCCATACAACGGCGCCCGCTACTGCAATGATCAGCAGTATGCCCCAGTCGGCATAGGTAGCAGGCCCCGCGCCGAAGCGCATTGTATAATTGGCCAGGTTAAAGATATCTTCATAATGAAGGTTAAAAATGGGAGTAGAAAAAAGGTAACTGTAAAACTTCCAGTCGAGCGGCAACGCCTGCAACACGAAGTAAATAAAGATTACCCTGAACCCAATTTTTTCATAGTCTTTCCAGGCGGGCGTTTCCCCGATTGTGACATTACTCATTGGTGATTTGTTATAAGGTGATAAGATCAGTAACCATCATTTTGTTTCAGATTGCCGTTCGATAAGGTGACTTCATTCGCCGGAATCGGGAATACATACAGCTGGGGATTCGTGATATTCAATACGGCGCCGGCGCGTTTAGTGCGTACCAGGTCGAACCAGCGGTGAGGCTCCAGTGCGAATTCTATTCTCCGTTCGTTTTCAATGGCCAGCAGCAAGTCATTCTTTGCAATCAGTTCATTCACGGGTGAGAGCCCGGCCCTGTCGCGGATAACGTTGAGGTCTTCGCGGGCCAGATCTGGTTTATCCTGTTGGGCGCGTGCTTCCGCGCGGATCAGGTAGAGTTCTGCTATGCGGATCACATAAGCCGGATCGGTGGCGGGACTTCTGTAGTAAAGGTTGCCATACCACAGGCCGGCAGAGGTTTTAGCTACCAGTGCGTTGCGGTTGCCGCCTGTTTTCGGATCATTTACCAGCGTGATAAACGCATCTGATGGCGCCCATTGCCGCGTACCACCGTTGGCCGGCGGCTGCCAGTAGTTGCGGTGGCCGCTCAGATAAGTAGCACTGTACGATAGCTCAAATACGGATTCTTTTGTAGCCACGGCGCTGGCCGGGGAAAAGAAGGCGCTGTAAGGCTTGAGCAGCGTATAGCTTCTTGTGTCGCTGATAACTTTGGTGGCATAGGCTTCTGCCTGGGCCCAGTCCGACTGGTACAGGTAGTAGCGTGCTTTCAGCGCCCAGGCGGTTTGCTGGTTTACCCTCACCGGGTTGGGCGCGCCTGTTAGAGACGGCGGTTGCAGCAGCGAGTCGGCTGCATTGAGATCGCTTAATACCTGCTGGTATACCTGTGCCTGTGTGCTGCCTTTTACATCCAGCTTATCGGAAGCATTGAGTGTAGGCGTTAACGTTATCTGTACATTTCCCCAGGTGCGGGCAAGATCAAAGTAGCTCAGGGCGCGGATAAAGTACGCCTCTCCTACTGCCTGGTTCTTTTCCGTATCAGAAAAAGTAGCGTCCTGCAGACCGGGTACTTTTGCGATCACGTTGTTGGCGCCATTGATGGTAGCGTAAATAGCCGCCCATACTGTTTGCAGGTTACCATTGTCTGCATTTATTTTATGAGTAATAAACTGCTGTATAACCGACTGGGAGCCGGTCCACTGCACATTATCACCGGGCAGGTAGCCAAAGGTCTGGAACAAAGCGCCGTAGTAACCGTCGCTGCCCAGCTTCCTGTATACGCCGCGCAAAGCGGTAGCGGCGGATGTTTTATCAATGATCGTTTGTTCGTCAGACACACTGTCCCGTGGTTCCACGTCGAGAAATTTCTTGCATGACAGGGCTGTCAGCGAAAGAAAGAAGAGCGATATATATTTCCGATATGCTTTCATACAGGAGAATTAAGAGCGTTTAAAGAGTTACGTTTAAGCCAAACTGCACGCTGCGTGGTTGCGGCGGCGTGCCAAGATCCAGTCCCTGTACGGTTTGTATCCCGGTCACATTTGATTCCGGGTCCAGCCCGGTGTATTTGGTCAGCAGCCAGAGGTTACTACCGATGAAGTATACACGCAGTAGCTGGATATGCAGTTTTTCACTGACAGACTTAGGAATGGTATATCCTACCGTGAGTGATTTAAGCCGCAGGAAGGAACCATCTTCCAGGAAGCGGTTGTTCTGATCGATGGTGTAGTTGAGACCATAGGCGGTGAGACGCGGTACATTGGTGATGTCGCCGGGTTTCTGCCAGCGGTTCAGCTGATCGGCAAATAACACGCGGTTGGCATCGCGGGTGCCTCCTCCTTCTCCGAAAAATTTGTTCAGGTTATATACATCGTTGCCATACTGAAAGGATAACAACACGCTGAGATCAAAACCTTTATAGGAAACGGTATTGCTGAAGCCACCATAAAATTTCGGCATAGCGTTGCCCATTACTTTGCGGGCAGATACCGGCAGCTTGCCATCTTTCTCGCCTTCAAAGATGGCGTTACCGGTTTGCGGATCCACGCCCAGCTGGTTGTACAGCCAGAAGGAGTACATGGGTGAACCTTCCTGCATGATAATCCAGTCGCGGTTATACTGATATATGGGTGTTGGCAGTTTTTCAATGCGGTTGGTATTGCCGGCAATATTCAGGCTGCTTGTCCAGGTGAAATTACGGGTGCTGATATTAGTGGTATTGATCCCGATTTCATAACCTTTATTACTGATTTCACCGGCATTGCTATAGATGGAAGTAAAGCCGGAAACGCCTGCTTTAGGCAGTTGCAGCAGTACATCGCTGGTGTATTTGTAGTATACATCTGCAGTGATATTGATACGGCCGTTGAGTAATCCGAGATCCAGTCCGCCGTTGAACTGGCTGGTTTTCTCCCAGCGGAGGTCGGGGTTTGGCAACTGCAAAGGTGCGGTGCCTGGCTGATCGCCGGTGCTGTTGTCGGGGTAGCCTGCACCGCCGGACCACAGCCCTTTTGCCGCAAAGTTGCTGATGCCGGATTGATTCCCCGTGATGCCGTAGCTGGCGCGTACTTTCAGATCGCTGATGCTGTTCACCGACTTCAGGAAGTTTTCTTCCTTGAGCCGCCAGGAAGCGCTTACAGACGGGAAGTATCCCCATTTATAGTTGTCGCCGAATTTGGAGGAGCCATCTGCGCGGATGCTTGCCTCAAAATAATATTTACCTGCATAGTTGTAATCAATCCTGGAGAAGAACGACGACAACGTGCTGCGGGTCCATGTTTGCGCGGCAGTGCGGGTAGCGGCCGCAGAAATATATTTATAAGAATTGTTAGGGAAGCCGGTTCCCTGCGCGGAGGTTAATGTTTCCGTATTACTCTGGATGGTGTTGCCTACCAGTACGCCGAAGAAATGTTTTTCTCCTGCGTGTTTGCGCCAGGTAAGCGTTTGTTCATTGATCCAGGAAGTGTTCTGTGTAATGGCGGAAGTGGCCAAACCGTTGGTGGGACTGGCGCCCAGCTGGGTGAGGTTATTCCAGTATTCAGATTCGTTATAATTGTTGTAATCGATGCTGATGTTGCTGTGAAACTTCAGGTCCGGCAGCAGGGTGGCATCGAGGTAAAGGTTACCGATATAACGGAGGCTGGTGGTGTGTACATCGTAGTTATCGATGAGTACCTGCACGTTATCAAAGCCTGCCCACCGTGCCGGTGTACCGTCGGGATTTGTTTCCGGGAGATAGGTGGGCGTATGCAAGGCGGCCTGCAACAGGCCACCCTGCGGGCCATCGCCGGCGCGGCCCTGGCTGCGGAAGCTGCGGGAGAAGCTGTTGCTGGACCCGATGGTTACCTTATCATTCACACGCTGATCGATGTTCAGTTTAAAGCTGGCCCTTTCAAAGGAGATGGGCCGGAGGATAGATTCCTGTTTGGAATAGCCGCCGCCGAAATAATACTTGGTTTCGCGGTTACCACCGGAAAGGGACAGGTTATAATTCTGAAGCGGGGCTGTTTGAAATATTTCCCCGAGGCGGTCGTAGGTTTGCTGATCCTGCGGCAATCCTCTGGGTGCAGGCAATTTATCCGGATTGTCCGTCAGCGCGCGGAAGGGCTGGTAGCTGTATTTGGTGATGCCTGCTTTGTCGTTGAGAGCCGTGGCGTCGGCCAGGGAGTTGCGGTAAAACTCATTGACCAGCGTAGCATGTTCCGGGCCGGTGGTGAGGTCCCACATTTTGGGCGCCCAGGCCACGCCTGCCGATACGTCTGCCGTTACTTTTGCTTTGCTGTTATAATTGCCGCGGCGGGTAGTAACGATCACTACGCCGTTGGCGCCCCGGGAGCCATAAATGGCTGTTGCGCTGGCATCTTTCAATACCTCTATATTTTCTATATCAGCAGGATTGATATCTGCCAGCGGGGAGCTGGAGCGGCCGCCGGTATTCACCGTTTGCAGGCTGGAGTTATTCATAAATACGCCGTCGATGATATAGAGCGGGTCATTATCGGCGTTGATGGAGGTGGTACCGCGTACCCTTACAAATACGCCATCGCCGGGAACACCGGTATTGGAATTAATTTGCACCCCGGCGGCCCTGCCCTGCAGCTGTGCATCGAAGCTCGCTACCGGCACCGTTACCACGTCGCTGCCTTTTACGGAGGAGATGGCGCTGGTAAGGTCCCTTCTTTTCTGGGTACCATAACCTACTACCACCACGTCATTCAATTGTGTACTGAGCTCTTCCAGGGCGATATTACCTGCATTGGATTTATCGGCATATACTTCTTTGAGTTTATAACCCAGGGAAGATATCTGGTAGATGACCGGCACTTTCTGACCGGTGAGAAAGGCAAATTCCCCGTTTGCGCTGCTTTGCACCTCGTGGGTGGTGCCTTTGATATGCACAATAGCGCCGGCGATAGGTTGTTGTGATTTGGCGTCGATAATCCGTCCTGAAAGTGAAATGTTGTTTTGAACAATGTTCCTGTGCACAGGTTTGGTGGTATCTGCGCTGTGAGGTGCACGCAATTCCTGCGACCATGCGGTAGCCGCCAGCAGCAGCCCGCAGCTGCATGCAATAGCAATTTTCATTATCTTTACTTTGGTATGAAAAAATGAGGCCGGTGAAAGCAGGTAACTGCCATCACTGTAAAATGTCTCCAACAGCCTTGATTACCAGCCGGAACTGCGTCAACAGTTCCGGCCTTTTTATTTCTGATTGATGCGTCCTAACATCGGTTTGCCGCAAATGCTACACAGCAACTATTCCTCATTAACTGTAATGATGTTTCCATGTCGGTATTATTTTGAAAGATAAACGGGGTATGTCAACAGGTGGATGAGTTTCCCCTAAAGCGGACCCGGAAAGCCTACGAAGCACAATAATACAATATTTTTTTAAAAGTCTATAATTTTAGTAGACTAATTAAAAAATAATAGGGCAACCATCTGCGCATGAAGTTTGTTGACCTATGTATGATCATTTTTTTTACAAAAAAGGAATACCATGACCAACAACACTTCTCTTATTCCCAATCCCGTTGCATTGGATGAACTATGTATCAATACGCTGCGTTTTTTATCGGTAGATGCCGTACAGAAAGCAGACAGCGGGCATCCGGGGCTGCCATTGGGAGCTGCGCCGATGGCCTATGTACTATGGACCCGGTTTCTGCGTCATAATCCTTCCGATCCGCATTGGTTTAACCGCGACCGGTTTGTATTATCGGCCGGGCATGGCTCTGCCTTGTTATATAGTTTGCTGCATGTTACGGGGTATGATTTGCCGTTGGAAGAGCTGAAGCGGTTCCGGCAATGGGGCAGTAAAACGCCGGGGCATCCTGAAAGGGGTTTGGCGCCGGGCGTGGAAGTAACTACCGGTCCGCTTGGACAGGGATTTGCCAACGGCGTGGGCCTTGCGATGGCTGAAGCTTACCTGGCGGCAAAGTATAACCGTCCGGGTGATACGGTAATAGACCATTATACCTATGCGCTGGTGAGTGATGGCGACCTGATGGAAGGCGTGGCATCCGAAGCCGCTTCCCTTGCCGGTCATTTACGGCTGGGCAAGCTGATCTATTTGTATGATGATAACCGGATCACCCTGGCATCTGCCACACCGGTTACCTTTACAGAAGATCATGCAAAACGGTTTGAGTCGTATGGATGGCATACCCAGAAGGTAGCGGATGGCAACGACCTGGAAGCAATTGATGAAGCGATCCGTATGGCGCAGGCAGAAACAGAGCGGCCTTCCATCATACTCGTGCGCACGCGTATTGGTTTTGGTTCTCCCAAACAGGATACCACCGGTGCGCATGGTTCCCCGCTGGGCCCTGAAGATGTAAAACTCACGAAAGAGAAACTTGGCTGGCCGGTGGAACCGGATTTTTTAGTGCCGGCGGAAGCCCTGGATCATTTTCGTGCAGCCGTAGACGTTGGCAAAACATTATCTTCCAAATGGGAAGAGCAAATGATCATCTATGGACAAAAATACCCGGAGCTGGCCAAAGAATTACGCTCGCTGATACATGACCATATTCCCGAAGACTGGGATAAGGACATTGCGCCGTTTGCCGCTGATGCCAAGGGACTGGCCACCCGCGCCGCTTCCGGGAAAGTGATGCAGGCGTTTTTCAAACATCTTCCCGGTTTCATCGGTGGATCTGCAGATCTTAACACGTCCACCAACACAGAATTAAAGGACGCCGGTAATTTTGAAAGTCCGGCGATGGAACACGGCGACCTGCAGGGCGCCGCCGGCGGCGTATGGGGCTACGATGGCAGGAATATCCAGTATGGTGTACGGGAACATGCCATGGGCGCTATTTCCAACGGACTGGCGGCACACGGCGGCATCATCCCTTATTGCGCCACCTTCCTCACCTTTTCCGATTACATGCGGCCATCGATCCGGCTGGCGGCACTTTCAGAATTGAAAGTAATCTTTGTGTTTACGCACGACAGTATTGCTATGGGAGAAGACGGTCCTACCCACCAGCCCGTGGAACTGCTGGCCGCACTGCGCGCCATTCCCCGCCTGGTAGTGATCCGGCCGGCAGATGCCAACGAAACGACTGCTGCGTGGCAGATAGCGATCCTGGAACCGGACAAACCGGTGGCGTTGATCCTCTCCCGCCAGGCGGTGCCTACCCTGGATCGCAGCAAATATGCAGCTGCCAACGGTTTGCGCTATGGCGGTTACATCCTCGCAGATGCGCCTGATGCAAAGCCCGAGCTGATCCTGATAGCCACCGGCGCCGAAGTGGATTTAATTGTAGCTGCCCAGGAGAAACTGCAGTCATTTAATATCGCCGTGCGCACCGTATCCATGCCCAGCTGGGAACTGTTTGAAGCGCAATCGCCGGCTTACCGCGACCAGATACTTCCCCCCGATGTAACCAACCGGATTGTAGTGGAAGCGGGTATTTCACAGGGATGGCACCGTTATGCGGGTGATAAGGGTGAGATTATTTCCATTGATCACTTTGGCGCCTCCGCACCGGGACCTGTATTGCTGCGTGAGTTTGGATTCACGGCAGATAATATTTGTGAACGCGCACTGGCCTTACTAAAAAAATAACCGCAACAAATGAAGAAGCTGGTAGTATTTGACCTGGATGGAACGTTGGCGCAGAGTAAATCTGCTATTGATGAAGAAATGAGCGGACTATTATATTCATTACTAACCGTGGCCAGGGTGGCGATTATTTCCGGCGGCGCCTGGCCACAGTTTGAGCAGCAGGTGCTGGCAAAACTGCCTGGCGAAAAAGGGCTGGAACGGCTATCTATTCTCCCTACCTGCGGCACGCAGTTTTACGCATACAATGGTAAGTGGGATAAATTATATGCGGAAGATTTCACCACGGCAGAAAAAGAGAAAATCATTAGCGCTTTGAACGAGGTGGTAAACACCCTGGGATATAAAGCTGCCAAGCTTTGGGGGCCTGCCATAGAAGACCGTGGCAGCCAGATCACCTTCTCCGCATTAGGACAGGCAGCCCCGCTGGAAGAAAAGAAAAAGTGGGATCCCGATTTTGCAAAAAGGCAAAAAATGAAAGCCTTGCTGGATGGTATCATCCCGGAGTTTTCTGTAAGCCTGGGTGGCACTACTTCAGTGGATATCACGAGGCACGGCATCGACAAGGCCTACGGCATTCATAAACTCAGGGATATTTTGGGAATCGCTATTGAAGAAATGTTGTTTGCAGGAGACGCCATTTTTCCCGGCGGCAATGATTACCCCGCAAAGGAAACGGGCGTAGCCTGCATCAAAGTGCGCGACCCCGATGAAACCAAACGCGTAATTGAAGCGGTTATAGCCTGCTATACGGGATAAGCCAGCAATTCATTCAGCAGTTCAGTTAAGCTGATGCTTCCGGTGGCGATCACTTCATCACCGGCGCCATAATAAATATAAAGGGTATCGCCGAATACGACTGTGCCGGTAGGGAAACAAACATTATCCACATCTCCCCTGATTTCCCAATCCCGCTCCGGCGCCAATATGGGATAAGGTAACCGTGCAATTTCTTTCGCAGGATCATTGAGATCGAACAAGGCTGCGCAGCCCACATATACGTAGCCTTGCGGGGTTTCATGCACGCCGTGGTAAATGAAAAGCCAGCCATGCGGCGTTTCCACCGGCGGGCAGCCGGCGCCCACATAACTCATTTCATGTTTATACTTTGGCGTTAGTATGATATGGTCGTGGAGATGGAGATAATAATCTTTCCAGAAATCCGCCGTGAGATCGGATAATTCGTTTACCGAAACCAGTTGTATGTGTGGTTTTATGCGGTGCAGAAAATAAAACCGGCCATTAATTTTTCTGGGGAAAAGTACTACATCCTTATCCCATAAACGCGGATTAAAATCGTTGTACAGGATATATTTTTCATCCAGCGGGCCATTGGTTTCCGCAAGCTGTTTAAATTCCGCGTAATCCATTTGTGCCACTATCAGCCCGTGTTTTTCAAACTTTATACCATCGGAGGAAGTGGCCAGCGCGGCGCAGGCGCTCACGCCGTCGTAGGCAGTGTATGTGAGGTAGTATAACCCGTCGATACACACAACGCGGGGGTCTTCCAGCCCTTTGGCTTCGTAGTCGTGTTCAGGAAACAGAATGGGTTTATCCAGGCGTTGTTCAACCGTAAGCGGGTCGCTTAATTTACAAAAACCGATGCTGGAGTGATTGCCTTTCTGTACTGCCCTGTAATAAAAAAGTACCTGGTTTCCCGCCCTGATAGTGGCAGGATTCAGCACGCCTTCGTTTTCAAACCCGAGATTGGTTTGTTTCAGCAGTATGCCTTCTTTTCTGATCCGTATCATAATTCCCGGTTTCCGTTTGGGTAAAACAATTATCTGTTTGTCAGCAGGGAAACTTTATATTTTGGATAGTCTACCAACAGCTTGTAAAAGATAGTATTTTTTACTGATCCGGAAACGATTACCTTATAAACGCCTTTTCTTCCCGTAGCAGCCCAGGCGTACCGGAGGCTGTCGTTCTGCGCTTTTAATTCCTGTTCTTTGCGCCAGATATACAGTTGCTGGTTCACCAATTCCTGTGCCCTTTCAGGCGTGGCGAAAACAGCATCTACCTCCTGCTGATAGCGGCTGCTCCAGTTGCTGCCGTATCTTGCCTCCATCTTTCTGTTTGCCATGTTATTGACACGGGCCACGCTGTCGATGAGCGTTTGATCAACGGCACACTCCCCTACTGTATAAAAAGCAAAGCCCCATTTCCGGGCGATGGTTTGTTCCACCTGTACCCTTTCCACATCGGGGAAGCCGTAAGTGAGGAAGCAGATCTTTTCTTCCGTATGGTTGTTTTGCGGCTGTGCCAGGCAGGTACAGGAGATGAGTAGGAAGATGGTGAATGCGGATAGGGATTTCATTGTGGTATAGTGGTGTGTTTTAACAGGTATCGGTTATTACAAATATAAATAATATAAACTTCCGGGCATAAAAAAAAGACGAACCGATGTAACTCGCGTTCGTCCTTTAGTTGGTGACCTCATCTGGATTCAAACCAGAAACCTTTTGATTCGTAGTCAAATGCTCTATTCAGTTGAGCTATGAAGCCGTTTTCCCGTTTCGGGATTGCAAATGTAGAACAATTTTTTATTCTAACAAATTATTTTTCAATTTTTTATACCTGAAAGCTTTTCTTCAGACTTTTTCCTTTTGACAGAAAATGCTGCAGTTAATGCAGCATTTTCTGTCTTTTGGTGACCTCATCTGGATTCAAACCAGAAACCTTTTGATTCGTAGTCAAATGCTCTATTCAGTTGAGCTATGAAGCC
>NZ_JBFUPS010000017.1:145-14308 GCF_041360695.1 Chitinophaga sp. RCC_12 | reverse complement strand
CCATTCCCCGTTTGGGATTGCAAATGTAGGATTTGTTTTAAATTAAACAAAAAAATTAGAATTATTTTTTTTAAAGGCTATCGTTAACGGGTATACGCAGTTTATTATAGATGGCTGTAATGTACTGATATAAATGGATAGCGGAGATATTTGGGTACGAAAAAACTGGCTTCCAAAATTGGAAGCCAGTCCGAAGAGGTGATCAATTTAGTGAGCACTACTCAAAAAATTCATGAGGATATTCCACTGTCCCAGAGACTCCTTCCAGTCCCTTCGGGACAAGTTCCACAGCCATGCAATTTTCCGCAGGAACTTCAAAAGGCAGGGAAATCCCGAAGTTAACTGTTGGCGCATAGCCGAATTTAGGGTAATATTCCGCATGTCCTAATAGTATCACCGATTTATGGCCTGATTCAACTGCAATGCCATGTGCAGCCATAATCAATTTTCCACCAATTCCCTTTCCCTGGAAATCAGGGTCCACAGCTACCGGAGCCAACGCCAATGATGGCCATTCCTTACTGCCGTTTCTGACGCAGATCCTCGTTAGTAAAATGTATCCCACAATTCGGTTATCAATTTCTGCCACCAGGGATAATTCCGGGATAAAAGCAGTTGAGTTCCTTAATCGTTCTACGAGGAATTGCTCCTTATGGTCTGAATGTTCTAAAGCGCTAAAAGCTTTCGTAATCAGGCTAAAGACGTGTTTATGGTCAGCGGTTGTTTCCTTCCGGATATTTAAATGTGCTGTCATTTTATAAATATTTATCTCGTCGTTTAAGTTTTAAAACTTTAAACAACAAAAATGCTTGTTTAATATATAATAGATAACCTGCCATAGATCTATGGCAGTAGTGCAAGGCCCGGAAATAGAGCCATTATGCTATTGCAGAGAAGCGATATGTAAACTTGTTACTTAACATACGAAGTGAAGCTAAGATAAAAAATCAAAAAAACCCACGCATCGCGTGGGTTTTTCCTCTCTTCTGTGACCCCGTCAGGATTCAAACCTGAAACCTTCTGATCCGTAGTCAGATGCTCTATTCAATTGAGCTACGGAGCCATGTATTTATAAGTGAGCGCTAAAGGTAGGAGATTTTTCGAAAATCCCAAATAGTTGTTGAAAAAAATTTCTGCAATCTTCTGATTTACACTTACTTTTACACCAATTGCTTAATTATTAAACGAAGTGAAAATTCAACTCTGGAGCATAGGAAAAGAACATGATCCCTACATCAGGGATGGGATGGCTGTTTTTCAGAAAAGACTGCAGCATTACGTGGATTTTGAAGTAAAACTAATCCCTACGGTAAAGCAGGCTGCCAGTTTATCGGTGCCGGAATTGAAGAAACAGGAAGCAAAAATTATCCTGGATATGTTACAGCCTACAGATTTTCTGCTGGCGCTGGATGAGAAGGGAAAGATGATGACCACTGTGCAGTTTGCCGACTTCCTGCAGCAACGCAACAATGCAGGTACACGTCAGCTGATCATATTAATTGGCGGTGCGTTTGGTATCGATGATGCCCTGTTGCAAAGGGCGCAACTGAAAATGTCGTTGTCACCGCTCACTTTCCCGCATCAGCTGGTGCGTCTTATTTTTGCTGAACAATTGTACCGCGCCTATACTGTTTTAAACAGAGAAAAGTATCATCATCAATAAGTACCTTTACCACCTAAATAAACCGGTTATATGACGCTTTCCATCAGTTTGATTATTATCATTATTACCTGTCTTGTTTCCTATACCGCCCTTAAGAACTATGACCAGCTGGACAAGATGAGCCTGCAACCGTACATGGTAAAGCGTTACAAACAATATTACCGCTTCATTACTTCAGGGTTTGTGCATGCCGATTTTCAGCACCTCATTTTCAATATGCTCACTTTATTTTTCTTTGGACCGGCCATTGAAAATTTATTTATGCAGCTTTTTCACAGCAAGCTGGTTTATATTTTATACTATATACTGGGAATCATTGTTGCAAATATTCCATCTTACATAAAACACCGTAACAACTCCAGTTATTCTTCGCTTGGGGCTTCCGGAGCTATTTCTGCGGTGGTGTTTTCAGCCATCATGATAGATCCGTGGAATACGATCTTTTTGTTTTTCATCCCCATCCCTGCTGTAATTTATGGCATTTTATTCCTCGCTTTGTCAGCATACATGTCGAGAAAAGGCGGCGACAATATCAATCATGACGCGCATATGTGGGGCGCGTTATTCGGTATCGTATTTCCACTGATTTTCCATCCTGAACTGGGCACCTATTTCCTGGAGATGCTCAGGCATCCAAGATTCGGACGATAAATGAAACCGCCGGCAGCAGTGGCATTCTCCACTGCTGCCGGCCGGTTGCTACTTTGTAAATGTGATATTGAGTACTGCTTTCGTTTTGGATGTAATCTTCACACGGTCATCTACCCGCATACCTACCAGCCACACGATACGTTTGTTTGATTCCAGCACCCATACATTTTCTTTTTGCGGCATTGATAATTTCTGATCAATCAGGAAACGGCTTACCTTTTTCTTTTTGGGCATGCCCAGCGGGTAAAAGTAGTCGCCTTGCTTCCACTTTCTCAGGATCAGCGGGAAGCTAACCTGTGCGGCATCCAGCCAGGCTATTTCCGGCGATGCAGGAATACCGGCGTTGCCCCGCTCCTGTTCACGGACCTGTAATTGTCCGCCGCCAAAATGAATATGCTGCTGTCCGGGTTCAATCACTACCAGCGGTGATGCTGCTGTTGCCAGCGGGGTAATAAGCAACCATTGACGGTTGCGCACAATGCGGTGACTGGCCGTATCCACATACCTGCCGGATTCACTTTCCAGCAACGATAATACCTGCTGCGTTTGTGCGGATGAACAACCAAAAGTCCGGAACAGCTCCCAGGCGATTGTTTGCAGCGGAATCGTTTTCTGCAGCTTCAATACGGGCACCATCCAGGTGTTCCCCTGCTGGAACAGCAGGCGTTTACGGTGCTTCGCCAGTGCTTCCTGGTAAAGGATCTCCGCTTCCCTGACCCGTTCAATAGTACCCGACATATTTTTTACAACACCAGGAAAGGCTTCCTGTAATCGCGGAATCACCTGGTGACGAAAATAATTACGTGTATACTTGTCAGTTATGTTGGAGCTATCTTCTACAAAAGAAATATTATTCATGGCAGCATACGCTATGAGCCTGTCTTTCTCCGTAAACAGCAACGGGCGGATCAGGCGTTCCTGTTTAGGCAGAATGCCATGCAGCCCAGCAATACCGGTACCTTTGGCGAAATTCATCAGTGCTGTTTCCACGCTGTCCTGCATATGATGGGCGGTGGCTATATATGCGTATCCTTCGGCAGCGCGTACCTCTTCCAGCCATTGATAACGCAGTTCGCGTGCGGCTACCTGTATGGTTACACGATGCCCGGCCACATAGGCATTGGTATCGAATTTTACTACGTGCAGCGGCAGTTCCAGTGTTGCTGCCATGTTCCGTACAAAAGCTTCATCCCGCTCAGATTCTTCACCCCGCAGCTGAAAGTTGCAGTGGGCAATACCGGCGCGGTAACCGGCATTTTTAAACAACCAGGCCATTACGATGGAGTCCACCCCGCCACTTACGGCCAGCAGCACCTTTTGCGCAGGATCAAATAATTGCCGGCCGGAGATATAAGCAGTGAAATCAGTTACCAGATGTTGAGGCATGCGTTGTTTGTTAGATTAATAATATCAGTATACCAGGTCTTCATAGGCCGACTGTAATTCGTTGTATGCATGTCTTTCATTTCCCGCTTTAGCCATAGCCATGCCTTTTTCATAGGTGCTGATGGCGGCGGCATTATCACCTGCGCGTTCCAGTAACTTCCCCAGGTGATAATAAGAACCTACATAGCCCGGTTCATGGGCCAGCAGTTCTTCAAACAACTGCCTGGCGGTTACATCATCGTTGAGCTTAATGTATTCCAGCGCCAACGCATGTTTCAGGAAGCTGTCGTTTGGTGTGGCTACCAGGAACTGCTTTATTTGCGCGATTCTGTCCATTCGTTTGTTATTATTTAATTGTACAATATGTCAATCTCTCACACTGATTAAAATCATCTTCCCTCCCTGCGGTTGGCGTATATTATTTAGATATATTTGCTATTACCGCATTTTAAAACAAAACAGTTTAAGGCCATGAAGATTTTAGTATGTATCAGCAAAACTCCGGACACGACTGCAAAAATAGCTTTCACGGACAATAACACGAAATTCAATGAGGCTGGTGTACAGTTTATTATTAATCCGTACGATGAATGGTATGCATTGGTAAGGGCGCTGGAGCTGAAAGAAACCATAGGGGCTGACGTGCATCTCATTACGGTGGGTGGTGCAGATTGTGATCCGGTTATCCGCAAGGCGCTGGCTTTGGGCGGAGACGAGGCTTTCCGTATAAATGCGGATAGTGCTGACAGTTACTATATTGCGTCGCAGATAGCTGCGCATGCAAAGGATAAACAATACGATATTATTTTTACCGGGAAAGAAACCATTGACTTTAATGGCTCCGGTATAGGCGGCATGGTGGCAGAACTGCTGGAACTGCCTTATGTATCCATTGCTGCTAAATTTGACCTGAATGGTACGGTGGCTACTGTTAACAGGGAAATAGAAGGCGGAGAAGAAGTGTGCGAAGTATCGCTGCCGGTAGTTGTTTCCTGCCAGAAGGGAATGGCTGAAGCCCGGATCCCCAATATGCGCGGTATTATGGCCGCCAGAACCAAGCCCCTCACTGTGGTGGAACCTGTTGCTGCAGACGCCCTCACTTCCGTAGTAAGCTTTGAATTGCCTCCTGCAAAGGCCGGCGTTAAACTGATCAGTCCTGATAACGTGGAAGAACTGGTGAAGTTACTGCACGAAGAAGCAAAAGTGATCTAAGGGTAAACTATCTCTCAACTACTAATCAAATTATTCATGTCTATATTAATATTTGCCGACCAGGCACAGGGTAAAATCAAGAAAGCGGCGCTGGAAGCCGTGCAATATGGCGCTAAAGTGGCTGAACAGCTGGGTACTACTGCTACGGCACTGGTACTGGGCCCTGTTGACGCTGCCGAACTGGCCGCATTGGGTAACTATGGCGCACAAAAGGTACTACACGCAGCAGATGCCCGCTTACATGAAGTAGAAAGCATTGTATATACCAAAGCTATTGCCGAAGCAGCAGAAAAAGAAGGCAGTAAGGTGCTTGTCTTTCCTCATAACTTTGATGGTAAAGCCATTGCCCCAAGGGTATCTGCCCGGCTGAAAGCTGGTCTGGTCGCAGGCGCCATTTCCTATCCCGATACTACCAATGGATTTGTGGTAAAGAAAAACGTGTTCTCCGGTAAGGCATTTGCCCATATCAATATTACATCTGATAAGAAGGTGATTGCCATTATACCCAATACCTTCCCCGTGAATCCAGGTACTGCTACCGCAACGGTGGAAGCCTTTTCTCCGGCTATCAGCGATGCTGATTTTAAAGTGAAGGTGGTTAAAACTGAAACGGTGAGCGGTGAAGTGCCTTTAACGGAGGCAGAAGTAATTGTAAGCGGCGGCCGGGGTATGAAGGGCCCGGAAAACTGGGGCATCCTGGAAGACCTGGCAAAGGCGCTGGGAGCTGCAACAGCAAGTTCCCGTCCGGTAGCCGATGCCGGCTGGCGCCCGCACCATGAACATGTGGGTCAGACTGGTTTAACCGTGCGCCCCAATCTTTATATCGCGGTGGGTATTTCCGGGGCTATTCAGCACCTGGCTGGCGTAAACGGTAGTAAGGTCATCGTGGTGATTAACAAAGATCCGGAAGCTCCTTTTTTCAAAGCCGCAGATTATGGCATAATAGGTGATGCATTTGAAATAGTGCCTAAGCTTACGGCAGCTGTCAACAAGCTGAAACAGAGCTAAGCAACCGGGTTACGGTACAAGAATTACGAATGAAGTATTCAATTTTTAAGATCGTGTTGATTTTTCATTCGTAATTCCTGTACCGTAATTCTTATATCATAGATTTATCATTATAGATTTTTTTTAGATAAGGAATATTTTTCTAACTTCACGGTCTTACAAACTATTCAGCGACAACGCAAGACAGATATGAGAAAAATAGAACTGGAAATAGTTGCTTTATCGCACAGCATTACGCAGACTCATTCATATGCCGTGGTACTGGGAGAAGTAAACGGATTGCGCCGTTTGCCTATTGTGATTGGTGGCTTTGAAGCGCAGGCGATTGCAGTAGCTCTGGAAAAAATGCAACCCAGCCGGCCTTTAACACACGACCTGATGAAAAACTTTATGAACGCCTTTAATGTAGAATTACAGGAGGTGGTCATCAGTAATCTGCAGGAAGGCATCTTTTACTCAAAGCTTATCTGTTCTAACAACGACGAAACCATAGAGATAGATTCCAGGACATCGGATGCACTGGCCCTCGCAGTTCGCTTCGGATGCCCTATTTATACTTTCGAGAATATCCTCAACAGCGCAGGGATACTGCTGGACGACCCTGCCGGTAAAAAGACCAATAAGCCGGTTACCCCTACTATTTCGGAGCATGAGAAAGGTGTGGAAGATGACCTGAAAGCACTGAATGTAGAGGAGTTAACTACCCTGTTACAGGAAGTACTGGAACAGGAAGATTACATCCGGGCCATCGCTATCCGCGATGAGATCAACAGCCGCAAAAGCAAATAACTTTTCATTTTATATACTCCCTGCAGCCGGCGGTGTAAAAACTGTAGCTGTTGGTTTGCCGTGCAATTATGATTGTATTTCCGAACTGTAAAATAAACCTGGGCTTACATGTTACCGGTAAACGCCCCGATGGCTTCCACAACCTGGAAACCATCTTCTATCCCCTGCCTGTTAATGATGCGCTGGAGGTAATTACGCATACTGAACTTCAATTTGAGAGCACGGGTATCCCGGTGCCCGGTGATGCAGCCGATAACCTCTGTATACGGGCTTTTCAGTTATTGCAATCCGACTTTCCGCAGTTGCAGCCGGTAAACATTCATTTATTAAAAAATATACCCATTGGCGCCGGCCTGGGTGGAGGTTCCGCAGATGCCGCCTTCATGTTGCAACTGCTGAACCAGAAATACCAGCTGGGGCTTTCGGAAGCTGCGCTGGTTGACTACGCGGCTCAACTGGGGAGCGACTGCCCGTTCTTTATTGTCAATAAACCTTGCTATGCCACAGGGCGTGGAGAAATCATGGAGCCGGTAGCACTGGACCTCTCCGGCTACTCGTTTTTATTGGTGCATCCGGGGATCCATGTAAATACGGGATGGGCATTTAAGCAGCTTGTTCCCGGTGCGCCGGTTCGCCCGCTGCGGGAAGTGATCCAGTTGCCGGTGGAGGAATGGAAAGATATGGTGTCAAACGATTTCGAGGCGCCGGTATTCCAGGCGCACCCGGTGCTGAAGGTGATAAAGGAACAAATGTATTCTTCCGGGGCGCTTTATGCGTCGATGAGTGGCAGCGGTTCCGCGATATTCGGGATATATCCTAAAAACAAAATAGCTGACATCCTGTGGGATGCCAGCTACCGGGTATTTACTATCAGGTAAGTCTTACTTTACAGAAGCTACCAGTGCTTTAAATGTTTCTGGTTCATTCATAGCCAGATCAGCCAGAACTTTTCTGTTCAGGTCGATGCTTTTACCGGCTAATTTGTTCATAAACACAGAATAGGTCAACCCTTCTGCTCTAACAGCAGCGTTGATACGGGCGATCCACAGCTGGCGATAGTTTCTTTTCTTTAATTTACGGCCAACATAGCTATAAGTGAGTCCTTTTTCAAGAACGTTCTTCGCTACGGTGTACACATTTTTTCTTTTACCGTAGAAGCCTTTGGCTTGCTTTAAGATCCTTTTTCTCCGGGCTCTTGAAGCTACGGCATTAACTGAACGAGGCATTTGCTTTGTTTTTTCTCAGGTTATAAAATTCGATTCTTTTGACAGATACTAGCGCATTCCGAGCATTCTCTTAACCAGGTTAAGATTTGCTTCGTGAACCAGTGTACTACCTCTTAAGCTACGTTTTCTTTTCGTAGATTTTTTGGTCAGTAAGTGGCTTTTGAAGGCCATGAACCGCTTAATCTGTCCGTTCCCACCAACCTTGAACGTTTTCTTGGCACGGGAATGTGTCTTTACTTTGGGCATCTTACATCAAATTTGGTCTGCAAAGGTATGAAAATAATTTAATAAAGCACAGTCTCCTCTAAATAATTCAGCCCCCATCGCGAATGTGGATAACTTTTCTGATATTTTTTTACCCCCTTTAAGCAATTGACAATCAATTTTTCGCTAACCCATCCGGTCAACTTATCTGGCGCTTTATCATATTACAATTAATAACACTTTTTTTATTTTCCTATATTACATCTAATTTTAATCTTAATTCATTTATATATTTTAGCCATACCAAGTATAAACACCTGACGCCTATGAAACCATTTTACACTTGCTCCACGCTCTGCCGGAAAAAACCATCCGGGAAAGATAACCGATGTAAAGAGTTGAGGTACAATATGGACTGAGCAAACAACAGCTGCTCAATCCTGATACTTTTCTTACTTAACTGTTTGCACCTATGAAACGACTATTAACCTTTTTGTACCTGATACTGGGGCTTGTGCTGCTTAATAAACAGGTGGCAGCACAAACTGCGCCGGCAAACGGCACAGCCTTTATGAACCTTCCCGACACCATATGTAAGGGAAGTTTCGCCAGTATGAACGCCTTCTTCTGGAATAACACCAGTAATTATGCAGATTCCGCGACCTGGACAATCACCGGGGGAACCTATGATGTGCTCTTCACGACCGATACCAGGGCAGGCCACGAATTAGTTGGCCAGCGGAGGGACACCTATAACTCCGGCGGCATAAATATCAATAAGAACTCCCTGACCATTAAATTTAATGACGCCGCTAAGTATACGGTGAAAGTGGTGCTGTTCAGGGGGAATAATACCTATCCGGTTACAAAGTCCATTTACGTAAAAGACTGTACGATTCAACCGTGTTTGGGTAATACAACCAGTAAAAGCGATTTCCTGGAGGACTTTGGTAAATTTAAAAAGAATGCTACCGACAGCCGCTCCAATGCAGCGGTTACCGGATATAACTATGTACCTATGCCTCTGAACGGGGCTAATTTTATTGATGATAGTTACAACATTTTCTGGCATACTCAAATAAGAAGTGAGTGGGTAAAGGCAACAGATCATACCGGAAGTACTATCGATTCCGTGGGCGGTATGCTCATCGCCAACTCTTCTATCAATAAAAAATCTTTCTATACTAAAAACAATGTGCAGGTATGCCCGGGCTCTTCTTATAATTTCAGCGCCTGGTTCCTGAATGTAAACAGCTACAACGTATTTAACTATAACTGTGCGTCAGGTAACTCGGATGGTTATCACTATGCCGGGGTTACGTTTCTCATCATTAATAAAAAGGGCAGCACTAACGCTGCATTATGGGATACACTCGCAAGGTTTAAAACCTACGACGTATCTATGAACCTGTCGTATTCAACCTGGCAACAATACGGCGGCAGCTTTAAAACACCCGGAGGTGTAACCGCTGTAACGCTTGAAATTGTAAATGATCGTCTTGGTGATTGTGGAAATGATATCGCGATAGATGATATCGGCTTTAATTATTGCAGCCCGGACATCTACTCATTTATCGATGGTCAGATTGATACAGAATTAAGAGCGGATTCACTTTGTGAAGGCGCTCCTATTACTATTAAAGCATTATATAGTCCTGATGGTCATTTGCCGGATGGCACTTACGATCCCAACCAGGATTATTTTAAGAATCCAATATATCAATGGTTTTACAGTAATACCGGGGATGAAAACAATCCGGCCGACTGGTTTCCTGTTGTAAATGGAAACGGTATATCAGGCGCGGCTACCAACACGCTCACATTTGCGGATGGTGCGCTGAAAGGAGATCCCAACCAGATAGTGCATAAATATTACCGGGTAAATATCCTTGAATCGGGGAACGTCAGCAACTGTGCGTCTCCATCGAAATACACCAAGATTACTATTCTCCCGAAACCTAAAGTAACCATCTCGTCGGGCAGGATCTGTATCGGGCAAAGTGTGGACCTGACGGCTGATGGAGGATACAGTACCTATGAATGGAAGGTGGACCCGGTTTATTTTGGCCCTAAAATGACCGTATTTCCCGACAGCACCAGAGACTACTGGGCTATCGGGATTGCTGATTATGGGTGGAACTCTGTGAAGAATGAACCACGTCAATGTAAAGACAGTGGATTTGCCCGGGTAGTTGTAGATAAAAAACCGGTCACCGCTATTACAGGCGGACCGGTGAATATTTGTCTTGGTGCACAGATTAACCTGAACTTAGGCATCACAGGTGCGCCCGCCGACAGTTTGAACTGGATGTGGAAATATGGCCTGGATTCTATTAAAGGTAAAGTGCCCGCTATCACCCATGTTCCTTCAGACACCGGTACCAAAGCTTACAACGTTGTTGTGACCAACAAAACCTGTACGGTCGTTGACACCTTCAGGGTAAATGTGCGGTCGGTGCCGGTAGCAGATGTGGATACCATCTACAGACAATGTAATATATCCACCTTTAATATTAAAAGGAGCACCCCTCCTGCGGATCAGAAAGGTACCTGGTCATTTGACGGTCCAAACAAAGGAGCCGTTATTACCAATACTACTGCTGCTGCTACCAGCGTAACGGGTGTTCCTGCAGGTGATACCGTGCGTCTCTTCTGGATAATTACCAACAAAGTATTGGCTACTTGCACGGATACCAACCGGGTTACACTCATTAACACCAAACCCCTTACCCCGAGTGTTGCAGGTTTGAACCAGGTACAATGCGAGATACGTGATTTCCAACTGAACGCCAGTAAGCCGGGTGTCGGTGAAACCGGTAAATGGACATTAGCGCCAGGTACTACTTCTTCGGATATCACCATTAACTACGACACCGCTTATAATGCGATAGCTTCCGTTGTCAGCAATGCACGGCCAAAAACCTTTGTGCTGACATGGACCATCTCTAATGGTGTTTGTCCCGGTCCGAACTCGACTACCGTTAACCTTACCATTAAGGATAAGCCTACGCTCAATATTGCTGCAGCTGCGGTTTGTAATACGGTGGATTCCTTTACGGTTTCCTACAGCAACGTGGTACCAGGGACGTTGAAGCAGTATGTACTCAGTGTTGCCCCCACCAGGAAGATGCCTGGTTTTGTAACGGTGTCCAAAGCATGGCCATCTAACAATACCTCTGGTACCTTTAACGTGAAACTTCCGGCAAATACAGCAGCTGGTAGCTACGACTTCGTCATTACAGCACAGGAGGATACGTTACACGGATGTAGCGTTACGGTGCCGTTTTCTGTTTCTGTGGAAAAGCCTTCAACCGCTCCTACTTCCATTGATGCCAGTTCCGACAGTCTTTGTGTTTCCGGTAATGTTACTTTAAAAGTGATAGGAGGTTCCCTGGGAACTGATTCTACCGGTACTACGCATAAATGGAAATGGTATACCGGTGCTTGTCCTGGTTTACCAGGCAGCGTAGCAGTAACTCCAGCTTCCTCTATTAATAATGGTGCTGAAGTTGTATTTAATAATGTAACTGCCACCACCACTTATTATGTAAGGGCAGAAAGTACCGGTCCTTGTGGAAACACTGCCTGTGCAAGTGTAACAGTGAAAGTATTTGCAAAACCTAATGTTGCCAATGCAAGTACCGATCAAACAGAATGTGACCGCGCTACTGACTTCCAGTTAGCAGGTAATACTCCGGCTCCTGCAGGAGCTACGGGGCTCTGGACATCGCCTAACCCACGGGTTACTATCACCAACCCAACACTGTGGAATGCTACTGTGAAAGTACCTGTTGGTGATACCGCCTCGTTGGTATGGACTATTTCCAACGGACCATGTTTGACTACCAATGACACGGTATTTATTACCAATTATAAGAAGCCTGTTATGCGTAGTGCAGGTACTGACCAGACAGCATGTGATAAAACTACCTTTACACTCAATGCTACTGAGCCTACAGAATTGGGTGCTAAAGGCACCTGGACATTCCTGCCTACTACTGCTGCCGTGACTTTTGTAGATAAAAACAAGGCTAACACCAATGTTACGGTTCCCGCAAACATGGCAGTACAGCTGATCTGGAGCATTTCAAACGGCACCTGTACCGCCGATAAATCGGATACCGTTACCATTACCAGCCTGCTCAAACCAGTGATGCGCAATGCAGGCACTGACCAGACAGCATGTGATAAAACTACCTTTACGCTCAATGCCACCGAGCCGACAGAACTGAATGCAAAAGGCACCTGGACATTCCTGCCTGCTACTGCTGCCGTGACTTTTGTAGATAAAAACAAAGCCAACACCGATGTTACCGTTCCTGCCAATACTGCGGTGAAGCTGATCTGGAGCATTTCAAACGGTACGTGTAACGCAGACAAATCAGATACAGTTACCATCACCAGCCTGCTCAAACCAGTAATGCGCAATGCAGGCACTGACCAGACAGCATGTGATAAAACTACCTTTACGCTTAATGCTACTGAGCCTACAGAGCTGAATGCACAAGGCACCTGGACATTCCTGCCGGCTACTGCTGCGGTGACTTTTGTGGATAAGAACAAAGCCAACACGAGTGTTACCGTTCCGGCCAATGCTGCGGTGAAGCTGATCTGGAGCATTTCAAACGGAACCTGTAGCGCGGACAAATCAGATACAGTTGTCATCACCAGCCTGCTCAAACCAGTGATGCGTAATGCAGGCACTGACCAGACAGCGTGTGATAAAACCACCTTTACACTCAATGCTACCGAGCCTACTGAACTGAACGCACAAGGCACCTGGACATTCCTGCCTACTACTGCTGCGGTAACTTTTGTAGATAAAAACAAGGCTAACACGGATGTTACTGTTCCTGCTAATACTGCGGTGAAACTGATCTGGAGCATTTCAAATGGTACCTGTAGCGCCGATAAATCGGATACCGTTACCATCACCAGCCTGCTCAAACCAGTGATGCGCAATGCAGGTACTGACCAGACGGCATGTGATAAAACTACCTTTACGCTTAATGCCACTGAGCCGACAGAACTGAATGCACAAGGCACCTGGACATTCCTGCCTACTACTGCTGCGGTAACTTTTGTAGATAAAAACAAGGCTAACACGGCTGTTACAGTTCCGGCCAATACGGTGGTGAAACTGATCTGGAGCATTTCAAATGGTACCTGTAGCGCCGATAAATCGGATACGGTTACCATCACCAGCCTGCTCAAACCAGTGATGCGTAATGCAGGTACTGACCAGACAGCGTGTGATAAAACTACCTTTACACTTAATGCTACTGAGCCGACAGAATTAAATGCACAAGGCACCTGGACATTCCTGCCTACTACTGCTGCGGTAACTTTTGTAGATAAAAACAAGTCTAACACGGATGTTACTGTTCCTGCTAATACCGCGGTGAAACTGATCTGGAGCATTTCAAATGGTACCTGTAGCGCCGATAAATCGGATACGGTTACCATCACCAGCCTGCTCAAACCAGTGATGCGCAATGCTGGTACTGACCAGACAGCATGTGATAAAACTACCTTTACGCTTAATGCAACTGAGCCGACAGAATTAAATGCACAAGGCACCTGGACCTTCCTGCCCACCACTGCTGCGGTAACCTTTGTAGATAAAAACAAAGCCAACACGAGTGTTACCGTTCCGGCCAATGCTGCGGTACAGCTGATTTGGAGCATTTCAAACGGCACCTGTAGCGCCGATAAATCGGATACCGTTACCATCACCAGCCTGCTCAAACCAGTGATGCGCAACGCAGGTACTGACCAGACAGCGTGTGATAAAACCACCTTTACACTTAATGCTACTGAGCCGACGGAGTTAAATGCACAAGGCACCTGGACGTTCCTGCCTGCTACTGCGGCGGTAACTTTTGTAGATAAAAACAAGGCTAACACGGATGTTACCGTTCCCGCAAACACGGCAGTACAGCTGATCTGGAGCATTTCAAACGGCACCTGTAGCGCCGATAAATCGGATACCGTTACCATCACCAGCCTGCTCAAACCAGTGAT
>NZ_JBFUPS010000016.1:0-127070 GCF_041360695.1 Chitinophaga sp. RCC_12 | reverse complement strand
GAGATAAGAGCGGATATCCGCTTCTATCTCCCTTAATCCTTTATAAAATCCAAAAGTAAAAATCCAGGTAATCAGTAAAATCAGCGTAATCCTGAGCCAAGACAAAACCCGCGGCATTAAAACAACATATTGGACCCACCCCTGAAGGGAGTTTTCCCCAGGTGGATATAAGCTTTCTCCGTTACTTCCCTGCCCCGCGGGGTACGTTTAATAAAACCTTCCTGGATCAGGAACGGCTCGTATACTTCCTCCAGGGTGCCTGCTTCTTCTCCTACGGCGGTGGCAATAGTGGTGATGCCAACCGGCCCTCCCTTGAAGTTTTCGATGATCGTATTGAGAATACGGTTGTCCATCTCATCCAACCCATATTCATCTACATTCAACGCTTTCAGGCTTAAAAGCGCTATTTCCATATCAATAACCCCGTTGCCTATTACCTGGGCAAAGTCGCGTACGCGGCGCAGCAACCCATTGGCAATACGGGGCGTTCCGCGCGACCGGCGCGCTATTTCGGTGGCGGCATCAGAAGTGATCTTCGTATTCAGCAAACCGGCTGCCCGCCAGATGATCTTATGCAGTGTGGCGGCATTGTAGTATTCCAGCCTCGACTTAATCCCAAACCGCGACAGCAGCGGGGCAGTAAGCAACCCCGACCGGGTAGTGGCGCCTATCAGCGTAAACGGCTGCAGGTTAATCTGTATGGCCCGCGCACTCGGACCCGTATCAATCATAATATCAATACGGTAATCTTCCATGGCAGAATACAGGTATTCCTCCACCACTGTGCTTAACCGGTGAATTTCATCAATAAACAACACGTCTTTATCTTCCAGGTTGGTAAGCAGGCCGGCAAGGTCGCCGGGCTTTTCAATCACCGGCCCGGAAGTTTCGCGGATATTTACACCCAGTTCATTCGCTACAATACGCGACAGCGTGGTTTTGCCAAGCCCCGGAGGGCCATGGAACAACACGTGGTCAAGCGCTTCCCCACGCATTTTTGCCGCTTTAATGAATATCTTCAGGTTCTCGATAATTTGGTCCTGGCCGGAAAATTCAACGATCTCCCGCGGACGTATACTGTTCTCGAACTCTTTCTCAGCGGCACTGAGCTTATTATCTTCTGGTCTTAAAGGCTGATTGGACATAATTGTATATGCCAAAAATACACAAATATTCAAAGGTAGCAGGCAGCTATTGTTTGTTCGTTTTTATATGTTTACTTTAATAGATTAAAATCACCCCGTTATATGCGTAAGTTCCTGTTGCTCCTTGTTTACCTGACCGTTGCTTGCAGCCCCCTTGCCACCATAGCCCAGTTAAAGTTTAAAAAGAATGATTCCTGGCGGTACCAGTTAATATTAAAGGATAGTCTTCAGGGTGGCTACCAGATGGAGATAAACAAAACAATGCGGATCACCATCACCAAAATAAACCCCGATGGTAGCGCCAACCTTGTTTACGAGCTGGAAAGTGCGGCTGCACGGAGGCCCGAAGCCCGATTTAATTCAGCAGATCCCGATACCTATCTGCAGGATTGGCAAATGATGAGTCTCATGCTGCTGTTGCACCGGCCGGTGGAGTTTAAAATATATCCCAATGATAGTATCAGCGCTCCTGTGAATATTGCAGCCATTGCCAGTGAAGCCAGCGCCTCCCTGGCCCTGACCGGCGATGCACTGGCCGCTATGACGAATAACTGGAATTACCTGAACTTTGAATTGAAGTGCTTTTTCCCGGCTGCGCCCAAGACACTTACAGCAAATAACGAATGGAAGGAAAGCCCCTGGAATTTCAGGGTTACCGGTGGCGATAAAGAACTGGTGGAAGTAACCGGCACGCCGGAAGAAAATAAGACAGATAGTGTAAAGGTAGCCGGTGAAATTTCGTATAGCCTGATCCGTAATAAGGGGAATGTACAAACCTTTAAGTCGCTGAGCCGGCAGGTGCAGTCAAACGGTGCCGCTTTATCAGCGCGGGAAGTCACCGTATCACCCGCTACCGCTAAAGCACTACCGGCCGACACGGCCTGGTTCAATACGCTGATGCGTATGAGCAGAATGAGTAACTGGCTGGAAGTAAACGGAGAACCTGATTCTGCAAAAATTGCACAGTTTCTGGCAGTGAGTGTGCCCAAATATGGTAACCGCCTGGCCTTTAAACTGGCAAAGCTGAGTATCTATGGCAGCGGTTCGGAATACATGTATGAACAATACCAGAATGCACTGAAAGAAGTTCCTTCAGCAGCACTGGCCGGATCATCCTCCCACCTGTTTAATAAATTACAGCATACTTATTATGAAAACCCGGATAGTGCAATGGTATTGCTGAAACTCCTTTCGGCCGACGGAAGGTCACTCGACTCCTGGCTGGATCAGTCCTTCGCACAATATTTACCACAGCATGACTTTGATACTATAGAAGCACGTAAAGAGTTTCGCAGCAGAGGCGCCAGTGAAGCACGCATTGCAGAAATATTTGAAGAAAGCAGGAAAGCGCCTGCCGGCGCCCAGTTGCTGTTGACCAGGATGCTGGCAGAGAACGACAGTATTTTACAGGTATCTGTAAGACCAATGTCGTTATGGAATAAAGCCATGCATACAACGGATACGGCTATATTAAAAAGTATTGCAGCAGGTTTCGGGCAAATAAGCCCGGCAGAAATGACGCTGGGTAAAGCCGCCCGTTATGAATTGCTGGTACAGGACATCCTTCGCAGAGCCAATATGCCGGCTGCCGCGGATGCTTTGCTGGACAAGGCATTGAACGATCTTAAAAGTAACCAGGCCGACACCGCCTTCTGGACAGCCCACCCGGAATTGCAAAGCAAGAAAGTAGCAAATAAAAACATCCTTTCACATGCTTATTACCTTAAATACGAACATACAAAAGCAACGGATAAAAAAGCGGCGATGAACTACCTGGCCCTGGCGGCTGGCACTGCTCCGAGAAGCAATGCAGACAAAGCTTATGAGAGCTTTTACGACCGCGTTTTCCTCCACTCAGAGGAAAATTACAGCGCCCGTTTTGCCAAAGAACTGGACGCACTCGGCAAGCCCGAAGAAGCGATGAAAGTACTGTCGCGGCAACTTGCCGCCCAGCCGGATATGCTGGATAGTACACGGGCCTTCTTCAATGCACACTTCCCCGGCAAATCTTTCAATGCTTACTTCCGCGATGTATTATTGAAAGAATGGGAGGATGCACCCGATTTCACACTGAAAGGAATGAACAATGAGAACATCCGCCTCGCAGATTACCGCGGAAAATGGTTGTTACTCGACTTCTGGGGTACCTGGTGCTCACCCTGCCGGAAAGATCTGCCTCACCTTAATTCACTGGCCCAGGATATAAATGCCGGGAAGTACCCGGGAAACGCTGTACTGGCCATTTCCTGCCAGGAGCCGATGGAAACATCACGCAACTTTATAACCGCCAATAAATACGTTTTCCCGGCCGCCCATGCCGATGATAAGATCGAAAAATCTTACAAAATAAAAGGTTATCCTACCAAAGTGTTAGTTTCGCCTGATGGGAAAATGCTAGACTTGCAGTTCGGAGCAGATTATGCTGCTATCCTGCAGACATATAGCAACGCCTATTTCACACAGGAAAAAGAACAACCGTCAACCATCAAAATAGACAACAACAAAAAGGATTAACCGCTTATATGAAGAAATCACTGTTATTATTATTGGCTGCCGGCAGTCTTGCTGCTACCGGCTACGCCCAGGATATTAAAGAAAAAGAAGTAGCACGTGTTATCGGTACCCTGGCTGCGGACGACATGCAAGGACGTTACCCCGGCACGCCTGGTATTGAAAAGGCTGCACAGTTTATCAGCAGCGAGTTTGAGAAAGCAGGCATTCAGCCGCTGCCCGGCGAAAAAAGCTTTCTGCAGGAATTCAGCAAGTTCAGTTTAAAAAATTCCAGTGTATCCCTTACCGTTAGCGGGGAGCAGAAAGACTGGCCCGTTGTTGCTGTAGGCTCCGGTCGCAGCTTCGATTGGGAAAAAGACAGCAGCTACAATGTCGCTTATGCCAATGATCCGGCTGAACTCATGAAAATATTGCGTGACCCTGCAGCCGTGCAAAAGAATACCCTCGTTTGGGTAGGCGCTGATATGGCCGGTTACATCAGCAATATCGCCGCCTCGTTTTCAGAACGGAGCTATGATACAAAAAGTGAACTGGAAGCAGTATCACCTGCTGAAAAGCAAATTATATTGGTATTTGGAAAAGAGCCGGTAGCAGATACCGCCTCCTGGAGCATTCATCTTCGCCGTGAAGTGACCAGCCAGCACTTTGCCAACGTAGCTGGTATGATTAAAGGAAGTACCAAACCGGATGAGTTCGTGATCTTCTCCGGTCACTACGATCACCTGGGAATATTGCCTTCAGAAGCAGGCGACAGCATCGCCAACGGTGCAGATGATGACGCCTCCGGCACCACAGCAGTGATCATGCTGTCGAAGTATTTTAAGAAACACCCTCCCAAACGCTCCGTAATTTTTGTAGCCTTTACAGCAGAAGAATCCGGCGGGCATGGGTCCCGTTATTTTTCAGAACACCAGGATCCCGATAAAGTAGTAGCGATGTTTAATATCGAGATGATTGGTAAGGAATCCAAATTCGGTAAGAACAGCGCCTTCATCACCGGGTATGAAAGATCCAGCTTTGGCCCTATCCTCCAGCGCAACCTGAAAGGATCCAGCTTTACTTTCCATCCGGACCCGTATCCGGAGCAGAACCTGTTTTACCGGTCAGACAATGCCACCCTTGCCAGGCAAGGGGTTCCGGCGCATACCATTTCCACCACGCAAATAGATAAAGACCATTTCTATCATACAGTAAGAGATGAATTATCGACACTGGATATTAAAAATATCACAGATATTATTAAGGCAATTGCCATCAGTGCCGGCACTATTGTGAATGGTACGGACACGCCTACACGAATTGAGAAGGCATCGCTGAAGAAGTAACCTCATATATTGATCCGGTTGAAGCGAAGCTCAGCCGGATCATTCTTTTTAAATTAACAGTGAACCTATTTTTTTCTCCAAATTCTTTGTTAAATTTACTCCACGAATTTCCCCAATTAGTCATTTAAAACCATATCGATAATGAAAACCGGAATCCTACATTTCTGCGGTGCCATAGGCATTGCCAGTATCTTGCTATCCTCCTGCTCCAATACGGACATGGCAGGACCAGATACTAATCAACCAATCGACGACGCGGACGCTGCCAGCGTGAACTACGAAATCTCAGCCATCAATCCAACTGCCACGTTATCTCCTGATGCTTCAGGACGCTTATCTGCTATCACAGGTGATGCAGCCATGGCAAAAGCAGCGTCTGGTGGTTTCGACATCACCTGGGACACAGCAACCGCCCGTTTAAGAGAAATCCGCTTCGATGCCAGACGTGGTAAAGATGAAGTGGAATTCAAATTAAAAACAGACAGGCAAATTGACCTTAAGCAAGTACCTGCTGTAATTGGCGCCATTAAAATTCCCAAAGGAACTTACCAGCAGGTAAAAGTGTATGCGAGAGTAGAAGGGGATAAGAAAGATCCGGCAGTAAGACTGAAAGGTTTTATTACCTGGGAAAGCAAGAAAATTCCCGTTGAAATCCTGCTCTCCGGCAAGATTGAACTGCAGGCACATGGAAAAGATGTAGTGGTAACCGACACCAAAATTGATTGGAAAGGTTCCCTCAAAATTTCTATGGACCTCATCCTCACCAAACTGCAGATCGGCGACTTCACCGGCTCCTTTGCTGATGGCAAGTTAAAGATCAGCATAGACATTAACGGCAACCTCCATAACAAGGTGGTGAATGCACTGGAAAACAGCATGTCAGTGGAACATACCCACGACTAAGTAGCAACGACGTTCAACGTAACGGATCTGTAGGAGATACACTGTTAGTATCTCCCCAGATCCGTTGTTTATTTTTACTACCTGATATTGATCTCCGAATACACCGCAAAATGATCGGAAGCATATCTTCCTTCCCACGTTTCAGAAATGCTGGCATGTTTTAAAACATCCATCTTCCCTTTCAGAAAGATATAATCAATGGGCTGGTTATCCATTTCTGCGATATTCCATCCGTTGAAAGTACCGGCAGGACCAAAGTGCGCCGTTTTGCTGATGGCCTTACTATCGGTTAAATGCAGCGGATCATTTGGATTCATAACAATCTGGATGGGTTCATCTGACGGAACAGCGTTGAAGTCGCCGGTAATAATGGCGGCATCTTTTCCAGCAATATCATGTACCCGTTGCAGCAATAACTTCGCGCTTTCCCTGCGCGCAATTTTCCCCATATGATCAAAGTGGGTATTAAAATGATAAAATAACTTGTTTGTTTTTTTATCCTTAAATTTTCCCCAGGTAACAATACGGGCGCAGGCGCCGTCCCATCCGATATGACCCGCTACGGCAGGCGTTTCCGACAGCCAGAAAGTTTCGCTGTTTAACAATTGCAAACGGGTGGTATCGTAAAATATAGCGGAGAACTCTCCTTTTGTTTTTCCATCATCCCTCCCCACACCAATCGTTTTATATTGCGGCAACCTTTGCTGAAGATCCTGCATCTGGTCATACAGCGCTTCCTGTACACCCAGTGTATGGGCGCCCAGGAACAGGATTTCGGAGGCCGCTTTATCTTTCCGCTGCGGCCACGCATTAGCGCTATCGTCCGGATTATTATACCGTATATTGAAAGTCATTACCTTCAATGGAACCTGTGCAGCCAGGGCGCCTGCAAGCAGGCAGCAAAAAACTGTCAGCCATATGCTTCTCATACCAATTCAATTTTAGCCTGTAAAAATAATACGGTGAAGCATAAATCCTACTGGAGCGCGGATAATTTACTATTTCATCATCTCCAAATGCAAATTGGTAAGCAGCGTAATAAGCACTGCGGAAGATACCTGGAGGATGTCTCTCATATTCTGAAGCGCACGCGCAGAGAGCTTATAGGCGCCTTTTACAGAGATGTTCATGATGGTGGCAATACTCTCGTAATCCAGTTCTTCAAAAAAGCGGAGATACAGTATCTCCTTTTGCCTTGCATTTAACTGGTTGAGAGCATTCAGCAGCTGCTGGTGTTGCGCCTGTAATTGCTCCTTCTTTATATAGGCCGATTCAGGAGAAAAGTGGGCGAGGAAGTCGTGGTGCTGCTGATCCAGGGAGATCACTACCCGGTTCTTATGTGGACGTAACCGGTTGTAAATAGTGCTGCGGAGCGCTACCAGCAGGTAGGGACGCGGGTTTACAGGGGTGCTCAATGTATCCTTATTGGTCCATAATTTTATGAAAAGTTCCTGTATCGCATCTTTTACCAGGTCATCATCAGGATGTAACCGCATGCCATACTCATATAACCGCTCAAAGTAACGGTCATAAATTGTAGCAAAGGCCTGTTGACTGCCCTGTTGAAGTGCTTCCCAGATTGTGGCGTCGGTAGTTGCAGAAAAATCCATCTTCCTGTTGATCGGCTAAATGTACAAAAAATAGTACAGCGCCGGGTCAAACACCTCCTACGCAAGGAGTATTATTAAATATGAAAAATTTATCTGCATATAAAGTCACTAAAATCAATACTTCTATAAGTTCCAATAAAAAAATTATAAAATAATTGGAAAAAAGTGGGGTGTTTTGCGAATTCTTTGTGTTCTGTACTGGAGCAGCAAAGTTCCTTTTTACTTTCCTGTGATGATTTTTGAGGAGCTAATGGATATTTAATTGGAGACCGGTTATCATTTATTTACAAAAGAAGATTTCCTGGAAGATGCGTTCTTCCGGGAATGGGTGAAGCATGCCACACCGGCCGCAACGGCTTTCTGGACGGGCTTCCGGGACAGTGCGCCCCCGAATATGGAAGCGTTTGAGCAGGCGGTGGTTGCACTGGAAGCTATCCTCAGCCTGCAAAGAATTGCACCGGCAGCCGAAGTAAAAGCCATCGTATGGGAAAGGATACAGCAACAACTGCAGCAACAACAGGCAGTGCCCATTACCCGGAACCGCCGTTGGTACCGGCTGGCAGCAGCAGTATTATTGCCGTTGCTGATCGTCACCGCCTGGTTCCTGCTGCGTCCGGAGAAAATGAATAAGGTGGTCAGTGCCTATGGTCAACAACTCCGGGTCACATTGCCGGATTCTTCTGTAGTTATATTAAACGCTCATTCTGAGCTGAGTTATTATAACTGGAAAGATGGGAAACGGGAAGTATGGTTACAGGGAGAAGCATTGTTCAACGTGTCCCACAGGGCAATACCCTCCTTTACGGTGCATGCGGGAAAAGTACAGGTGGAAGTACTGGGTACCATATTCAATGTGAAGGAAAGAAGGGATAAAGTGGAAGTATTCCTGAAAGAAGGAAAGGTAAAAGTATCAGCTGCAAAAGGTACCCCCTCACTGATCCTGCAACCGGAAGAACAGGCGGATTACGACGCCGGCAAAGGACTGTTGCGGAAAGCCGTTGCTAAAAAAGAAGTAGCGCTGGCATGGACAGAAAGCAAAATGCAGTTACAACAAACCGCTGTAAAAGATATTATCAATACACTGCAGGATACATATGGATTTACTATTATAATAGAAGATACTACTGTGGCCAACCGTACAATAGACGGCGTATTACCGCTGAATAACGTGAACAATGTATTGTTTGAATTGTCAGCCATACTGAACATGAAAATTGAAAAGAACAATGATACGCTGACCTTTAAGAGCGCCGGTCAGCGCGGCTTTTAAACACATATTATCAAAAACCAAGATCGATGAGGATTTGTATCAAACAAAGCCTGTATGGCTTCCTGTACCTATGCGTGTTGTTACTGGGCAGTTCCCGGGCAATAGCGCAACAACCAGCCGGCAAACGTTCCCCCGTTGTTTCTGTTAAAGAAGCCCTGGATAAAGTAACGGCATTATACGGAACTACCTTTATGTATGAAGGCGTGCTGCTGAAAAACAAAACCACCACGGTAAATGTAGCTGCCATGAAAGGCAGGCCGGTGGAGGATGTACTGAAAAGCATCCTGTATCCCCGTGATTTGTTGTTTTTGTATGTAGATAAAAATCACTACACCATTGTACCCCGTCAAAGAAAAGATATGCAGGCCAGTAACCTGGTACAGCCGTCACCGGCTGCAAGCGGCGATTCCTTTGAGGAAGCAGGAACCCGCACGGTGAATGGAACAGTGAAAGACCAGCGTGGTAACGTCCTCCCGGGCGTTACCATTCAACTGGAAGGACAAAGGAAATGGACTGTAACCGATAACAATGGTAACTTCATGATCACCATTCCCGCAGATGCCGGCGTCCTGTTATTTTCTTACTCCGGTATGGAAGCAAAGAAGGTAGCATTGGGAAGAAGTAATACGCTGCAGATAGTAATGGAAAACAAAGTGCTCAATGAAGTGGTGGTAACAGGTTATCAAACCCTGTCGAAAGAACGCGCCACCGGCGCATTCGCCACTGTAAAAGCTGCCGACCTGGAGAAACGCCGCATTTCCAGTCTCGCGCAGGTACTGGAAGGTACGCTTCCCGGCGTAGTGAGTTATAAAGGCGATATCAATGTGAGAGGAACCAGCACCTTCAACGCTACCAGCGCACCGTTGTATGTGATTGATGGTTTCCCGGTAGAAAATATCGCTTACGACGATAACAGGAGGCTGAGGGATTATGTGCCGGATATTAACCCGGAAGATATAGAAAACATCACCGTACTGAAAGATGCGGCGGCAGCCTCCATTTACGGCGCCAGGGCGGCTAACGGGGTAATTGTTATCACCACTAAAAAGGCGAAGTCCGGCCCTGCACGCATCAGCTTTTCCGGTGATTTTGCCATGACGCCAAAGTACGATCTCTCTTACCTGAAGAGAGCCGACGCCAACGAAATAATAGACCTTACCTACGATTACTTTGATAATGACCCTGCATTTAAAACAACACCGCTCACAGAAGCCGCACGCCTCCGCGCCGGAGCAGGCATAGTAACGCCTGCACTCGACTACCTGCTACAGGTGGCAGAAGGAAAAATTACCCGCGCAGAAGCAGATGCAAAGCTGAACGAAATGCGTCATCAAAACGTATTCAATCAACAGATCCTGGATCACCTGGTACGCCCCGCAGCTAACCAGCAATATAACCTGTCGGTGTCCAAAGCCTCCGCAGGCAACGCTTTCAGTTTCTCTGCCACTTTCAGGAATGACCAGGGGTATAACAAACAGGATGTAAATAAATCGCTGGGATTGAATTTTACCAACACGCTCACCATCAACAAATGGCTCACAGCTACCGCGGGTATATACCTGAACTATGGTGATAATAAACGTACCGGCGCCGATGGAATGTCTGCTACCGGTCTATTCAATAGCATGCTACCCTTTGAATCTATTTATGATGCACAGGGAAATGCATTGCCGTTAAGGAACACCCAAACTGCAGACGACAAGGCTATTTATGACAAATATGGTCTCTATTCTATCGATAGAATTCCGGAACAGGAAATAAACAAAAACCTGCTCTATACCCGTTCTATTAAAACCCGGGCCTATGGTAAACTGAATGCAAAAATTACTTCGTGGCTCAACTATGATATCATGTTCCAGTATGAAAAGAACAGTGGCAAAACGGAGCAGTTAATGGATGTTACTTCCTATTACATGCGCGATAAGCTCAACACATTTTCCGCATTGGATACAAGAGGGAACACCACTTATAAGTTACCGGTAGGAAACGCATTCCGCAACACGGGTGATTATCTGCGGGCTTATACATTTCGTAACCAGTTAAACTTCAGCAAAACATTTAATGAACGTCACGAAATAATAGCGATTGCCGGTTCTGAAACCAGGGAAGTGAAGAACAACCGCGACTTCAGTGGCATGTTCGGTTATGATCCGCTCACGCTGAGCTACATGCCGGTTAATGCACTGGAGCTTAGTAACCGCTTCATTGGCCTCAATGGAAGACCAGCATCTTTAAGCCCGTCTGAACTGGCGTATTTGAATGAAGTAACCAACCGTTATTTTTCTTTCTATGGAAATGCTGCCTATACCTATAACGACAAATACATGGTGAATGGTAGCGTGAGATATGATTTGTCGAACCTGTTTGGAACCAATCCTACCTACCAGTACCGTCCTTTATGGTCTGTTGGCGCCAGCTGGATTATGAGCCGGGAACAGTTTATGGAAGGCATCTCCTGGCTGGATATCCTCAAGCTGAGAGCATCTTACGGGATCAATGGCAACGTAGCCAGGAACGCCGGTCCTTTTATGGTGGCATCGTATGGCATCAACACCATGACAGGCAACACCACCGGCTCTATTAATAATCCGCCGAACCCTAACCTGCGCTGGGAAAAAACTGCCACCACCAATGTGGGTGTTGATTTCAGCGTATTGAAAAGCAGGCTGTCCGGATCAGTGGATGTATATAACAAGAAAAGTAATGACCTCCTGAGTACTGTGACCATTAACCCCGCGCTGGGCTTTGCCACTGCTTACGTGAACAACGGCGCCATGCAGAACAGGGGAGTGGAGCTGATGCTCAAGGGACTGATCGTCCGCCGTCGTAGCTTCGACTGGGATGTTACCGTAAATTCATCTTTCAATAAAAACGAAGTTACCAGGGTAGACTATAAGCCCAGAACGGCCAGCGAACTGGTACCAAATGCAAACGGATACTATGTGCAGGGCGATCCGTACAGAAGTCTTTACAGCTACGCTTATGGCGGTTTAAACAGCATCGGTGAGCCACAGATCTACAACCAAAAGAATGAGCTGACGGACAAGCTGATCACTACACCGGATGCCGTGCGTTACAGTGGTACTTATGTACCTGTTTACAGCGGTGCGTTAATCAATAATTTCCGGTATAGAAGTTTCCAGTTTTCTTTCCTGTTTGTATATAACGCAGGTCATGTAATGAGAATGAATGTGCCTTATATCAATGGCAGGTTCCCGAACGCGGTGATGCCGGCGGGTAATACCAATGCGTGGAAGAAACCGGGTGATGAACTGATCACCAATGAGCCGCGTATTACATGGGACTATGATAAAAATGGCAACAATTACAGGAACAGTTATTATATCTATGGCGATCAGACAATCGTAAGCGCCGCATACATCAAGGCGAGAAATCTCTCTGTGAGTTATTCCCTTCCGAAAAGCTGGTTACACCGGTTGAAAATTGCAGATGCCAGGATCCGTATACAGGCCGATAACCTGTTCTACATCGGGTTCAACGGAGAAGATATTGATCCGGAAGCGACCGGCTACAACGGTTCAGGACTTACGCTGCCCATCATGCCAACCTATAATGTTGGATTTAATATTTCACTTTAATTCATGAGGTTGTAAAGATTTGTATATGAAAAGGATCATTCATTTTATATTATGCGGATTGGTGATTACAGGAACGATCAGTTGTAAGAAGTACCTGGAAATTGTGCCGAAGGGGCAGAAGATCCCGCAGAGTTTTGAAGATTACAAAGCGTTGGTGGAAAATGCTAAAGCGCATTCTTTCGATTACGATAATCAGAACCAGGTAGCCAATGATTTCTATTTAATAGCCAACGGGCAGGCTACGCTTAATTTAACCAGTATTAATTTCAACTGGCAGGAAACCCAAGACCGGTTGCAATACACTTCTGATGATGCGGGGTACAATGGCGCCTATACAGGCATCTTTATTTATAATGTGCTGGTGAATAATGTACAGAACGCCACTACCGGTACCCAGGCAGATAAAGACCGCTTAATAGCCCAGGCGAGGGTAGGCAGAAGTATGTTGTACTTTTACCTGATCACCAGCTATGCTAAGATGTATGATCCGGCCACCGCTGCAACGGATCCGGGTGTATTCCTGAATACATCGGATAATATGGAAGCATCCATGAAACAGGTATCGGTAAAAGAGATGTATGAATTTATCCTGAAAGATCTGAATGCGGCAATGCCTTATTTGCCTGTACATCCGGACAATCCTTATTTCTCCGGTAAAGGCGCAGGGTACGCATTACTGTCGAGGATACATTTATTTATGAAAGACTATGCCTCCGCCGCTTCCTTTGCGGAGGAAGCTTTGAAACAGAACAGCGAACTGTTTGATTATGTGAATTATTATAACGAGAATAAAGTATTGGCAGATGGTACGAGCCCTTCTATCAATATCCCGAAGTATGAATTCAGGAACCCGGAGAACTACAACTTTCACTATGGCAGCTCTTATATGCAGGTACAGGGCATGTATATTTCTATGCTGCGGGAATCCGATTCAGCGCAGTATGATAAAGGAGACGCCCGGTTTAAAGTTAATTTCACAAAGCGGGCTTTTGGTTTGGAAACCATCTGGACCTACCGCAGAAGGGATGATGTAAATGCCGCAGGACTTCGTACGCCAGAAATGTACTATGTAAAGGCAGAATGCCTGGCTCGCGCCGGGAAAATTGCAGAAGCCATGAACGTACTAAATACTGTGCGCCGCAAACGTATCCTGCCAGAGTTTTATGCAGATGTAGCTGCCACTGACCTGGCCGGCGCCATTGCACTGATCCGCAGGGAGCTGAAATGTGAATACAGGGGCACCGGGCTGGTATATCTTGATTTACGCAGGTTTAACAACGATCCGCAATTCAGGGCTACCATCACGAAGCAGGAAGGTGATAAAACGTATTCCATTACACCTGATTCCCATTTATGGATTATGCCGTTTTCACTGAATGCGATGGCGTATGGCGAAGGGCTGATACAGAATTCAAAGTAAGATATTAAAACCAACCATTACCACCAGGTTGCCGGTATATTGCCGGCAGCCTTTTTTATTTAATGGGTGTATTGGTTGAGCTGGAGGATTATATCGGGGTCGGGGCAGTTTTGCAGGTATTTCTCTTTTTCGCTGTAGCGGCATACGCCGGGATAATCGCCGCGGAAACCCTGCATATCTTCAATTACCTGGAAATGCAGATGTGGCGGCCAGCCACCGTTTTCGGCAGGAGTGCCGAAATGGGCCAGCGCCTGACCGGCAGTGATGGGCATATTTTCATACAACCCCTGCAGGTTGGAAATGCTGAGATGACCGTACAACGTGTAAAAGGTATATCCGTCCAGCTGGTGCTGCAGAATGATGGTGGCGCCATAATCCCCGAAATGATCATTAAAACGGAAGCTATGTACATGCGCATTCATAGGGGCATACAGCTTAGTGCCCGTTTCTCCCCATACATCGATGCCAAGATGCAGCCGCCGCGGTTCTTCCCCTGCGTCAAAATGAGGACTTACCGCATAAATAGTACGATGCTCCGCGTAGCCGCCAATTCCCAGCCGGCAGCCACTTTGTTCCAGCGTATTGTCGATATACCGGCTGAAGCGGTTGATGTCCTGCAGTATGTTTTTGGTGAGGGTCGTGTTATTGGCGGTGAAATCCATTACCAGCAGGGGCTCATGATCTCCCAGAAGCGGGATAACCGGCTTAAAGGTGGACTGATATTTCTTTAATACCTCCTGTAACATATTTTGTAGTGCTTGACTTTCGTCTAAATATAAATATTAATTTGTGTATTAAATAATGCTGGTCCTTTGCAGTTCCCCGTTTATATCAATTTGTTTTCCTTACATTTTCCGCTGCACGCAGTAACGGAAACGCTGGGTATGTTTATCGGCTTCCGGTATTTTTTATACCTGCGGAAGCAGCAGGGCGACCGGATAGAAAGCAGTAACCGTGTCTGGGCTATTATAGGCGCCATTTTCGGCGCTTTGTTCGGCAGCCGGCTGTTAGGGGCGCTGGAGAACCCGCCGGGGCTGTATCACGCCAATAACCTGCTGTTTTATATCTATCAGAATAAAACCATCGTAGGAGGGTTGCTGGGAGGTCTTGCCGGAGTAGAACTGATCAAGAAGGTGATCGGCGAAAAAGATTCTACCGGCGACTTGTTTGTTTATCCGCTGATACTGGCCATGATCATTGGCCGTATAGGTTGTTTTACAATGGGTATTTATGAAGAAACCTACGGGCTGCCCACTTCATTGCCATGGGGCATGGATCTGGGCGATGGCATACCCCGGCACCCGGTATCTCTCTACGAAATTGTTTTTTTAATATTATTATGGCAGATGTTAACCGGCATCAGCCGCCGCTATTCCCTGGCAAACGGCGCACGGTTTAAACTTTTCATGATTGCCTACCTGCTGTTCCGTTTCGGGCTGGATTTTATCAAACCAGGATATCGCTTCGCTTTCGGGCTGGGATCTATACAGCTGGCCTGTTTGGCCGGGTTACTCTATTATTCACCGGTGATTATTTTTCCGTCACGACTAACACAAAAACAATATGCCTGAAAAAAATTACACCTACTACGATTTTACACTCAGCATCTGCAGTACCTGTTTGCGCCGTGTAGACGCGAAGGTGATATTTGAAGATGAAAAGGTTTTCATGATCAAGCATTGTCCGCATCATGGAAAAGAAAAGGTGTTAATCGCTACCGACATCGAGTACTACAAAAATACCCGCAACTATAACAAACCATCCGAAGCGCCGCTTAAAACCAATACCAGCACACACTATGGCTGTCCATATGATTGCGGGCTCTGTAAAGATCATGAGCAGCATTCCTGCCTGAGCGTCATTGAAGTAACAGACCGCTGCAATCTTACCTGCCCCACGTGTTACGCCATGTCGTCGCCGCACTATGGCCGGCACCGTACCCTGGAAGAAATAGAGCAGATGCTGGATATCATCGTGGAAAACGAAGGACAGCCCGATGTAGTGCAACTCAGCGGGGGAGAACCTACCATCCATCCGCAGTTCTTCGAAATACTGGATATCGCCAAAACAAAGCCGATCCGGCATCTCATGATCAACACCAATGGTGTGCGCATTGCAAAAGATAAAGAATTCACCGCACGCCTGGCTACCTACATGCCGGATTTTGAGGTATATCTTCAGTTCGACAGCTTTAAGCCGGAAGCACTGGAACGTATGCGGGGAAAGGATCTGACAGATGTGAGGAAACAGGCGCTGGAGAACCTCAATGAAGTAAATCTCAGCACTACCTTAGTAGTAACCCTGCAACGCGGCGTGAATGAAGATGAAATGGGCGCTATCATCGACTATGCCCTGAAACAACCCTGCGTTCGCGGTGTTACGTTCCAGCCGGTACAGGTGGCCGGCCGCACCGATGGCTTCGACCCTGCTACGGATCGTATCACCCTTACGGAAGTACGGCAGCGTATCCTGGAGCAATCACCCATCTGGAACGATCACGACATTATTCCCGTTCCCTGCAACCCGGACGCTTTGGCAATGGCCTATGCCCTCAAAATAGAAGGACAGGTATACCCGCTCACCCGCTACGTGGATCCTGCTGTGTTGCTGAATAATTCAAAAAACACCATTGTATACGAACAGGACGAAAGGCTGCATCAGCACATCCTGAAAATATTCAGTACCGGCATCTCCACCGATGCTGCGGTAAATGATATGCAGTCGCTGCTTTGCTGCCTGCCACAGGTACAGGCTCCCGGCCTCGACTATACGAACCTGTTCCGCATTGTGATCATGCGCTTCCTCGATGCCTATGATTTTGATGTGCGCGCCATTAAAAAATCGTGCGTGCATATTGTGCATAAAGATGGCCGCATCATCCCATTTGAAACCATGAACCTTTTTTACCGTGATGATAAGGAGGCCTATTTAAAACAACTCCAGGAAGAACGGACCTTTATTCCTATTGTTTAAATAATTGTATATGAATAAATTTTTCAAAGATGTACTCTTGTTTACCCTGATACCACTAGGCATTTTCCTGCTGATGTGCGTAGCCGGCGATGAAGGGATCATTGCTGCGGGACTGATAGCAATGTTTTTGGTAGGGGGCTATTTTATAATCGGACTGATACTGATCATTGCTAATAAGAACCACATAGGGAAAGTGTTATTATTATCATCAGGGATTATTTTGCTGGTGGGGTTGTCCACGTGCGGGATTATTTTAAGCGGGCTGAGTATACGGTAAGGAGGTTGTCTTGGACACTGATTACGCTGATTTTACTGATTAGCTTTTTTATGATTTTGGGAGATGAGTGTATTGGCCGGATTTTAATTCAGTAGCTGATATTCTTTATGAAGAATTGATTTAAATTTGTGTTTTCATTGAATTTTTGGAAAATTCTGTGAAATTCAGCAGCTCTTACCAACGGTATTCCTTAAATAATTTTAAAAGTTAAGCGGCATTTAATAAGCTATTGCTATTAAATGCCGCTCACGCTATATCGGGTATACATTTCATTTATAAGGTAGTGCCGCGTCTAAACACCCTGCACTTTTTCGTCTGTAAGGCCCTGTGATAAACGATCTTAGCTTCAAGTCCACGTCACCTCCACATCACCTCCGGGTCATCTCCATGTATTAAGCATATGCTAAGTATGGACGAAGTATTTCCCAGTCAATCTTTAAGTAATCTTTATTCATCCCAATTCCCCCACCAATCTCCCAAAATCACAAAAAAGATTAATCAGTAAAATCAGCGTAATCAGTGTCCAAGACAACCTCCGCTCCGATCTTCGCAAATCAAAAAAAATCCAACATGATCAATCCTGGCTAATCAGCAAAATCAGCGTAATCCTGAGAAAGACAACCTCCGCGCGGCATTATATCACCACATTGATCATCTTCCCTTTTACGATAATCACTTTTTTAGGCGCCTTACCTTCCAGCCATTTCTGCACTACTTCGCTGGCCAGTACTTCTTTTTCAATGTCGGGAATAGCGGCGTCCAGTGAAAAGCCCATTTCAGAGCGGGTTTTACCGTTGATCGCAATCGGGTAATTAAAAGCGCTTTCTCTTGTGTATTGTTCTTCATACACCGGGTAAAGTGCATTCAGAATACTTTCATTATTGCCTATATACTGCCACAGTTCTTCACACAGGTGAGGCGCATAGGGGGTGAGCAGGATCAGCAATGGTTCCAGGATGCTGCGTTTGTGACAACGCAGGGTAGCGAGTTCATTTACGCAGATCATAAACTGGCTTACTGCTGTATTGTAAGAGAAGCTGGAAGTGTCGTGATCTATTTTCTGGATCGTTTTATGCAATATTTTCAGTTCTTCCGGTGTGGCTGGTTGTTCATTTACCAGGATGCCTTTCTGCTCATCGGCAAACAGGCGCCACAGTTTTTTCAGGAAGCGGTGTACACCTTCAATACCTTTGGTATCCCAGGGTTTGGATTGCTCCACGGGGCCCAGGAACATTTCGTACATACGGAAAGTATCAGCGCCGTACTTTTCCACCAGGTCATTTGGATTAACGGTGTTGAATAAGCGCTTGCTCATTTTCTCCAGCTGTACGCCACAAATATATTTGCCATCTTCCAGTATGAAGGTAGCATCTGCAAAGTCGGGCTTCCATTTTTTGAAGGCGGCAGTATTAAGTTCTACACCGTCTACTATATTCACATCTACATGCAGTTCATCTGTTTCATACTGATCTTTCAATCCGTGTGAAACATATTGGTGGGTGCCACGAACGCGATACACCAGTCTGGAGCTGCCACCAATCATACCCTGGTTAATCAGCGATTTAAACGGCTCATCAAAGCCGATATGTCCGAGGTCATACAGTACTTTCGTCCACATACGGGAGTAGAGCAGGTGTCCTACGGCATGTTCGGTGCCGCCTACATACACATCTACCTGGTTCCAGTAATCGGTGGCTTTACGGTCTGCAAAGGTGTTGTTATTATGCGGATCCATATAGCGCAGGAAATACCAGCTGCTGCCGGCATACCCGGGCATGGTGTTTGTTTCGCGCTTTACGCCGGGGGCTACGTTCACCCAGTCGGTGATGTTGGCCAGCGGGCCTTCGCCTTCTTCTCCGGGTTTATAGTTTTCCACATGCGGTAATTCCAGCGGCAGGTCTTTTTCGTCCATCGCGTAAGGAATACCGTCTTTATAAATGATCGGGAAAGGCTCGCCCCAGTAGCGCTGACGGCTAAAGCCGGCGTCACGCATTTTATAATTGATCTGGCGTTTACCGATACCCAGTTCTTCCAGTTTGGTGATTACCACATCCATAGCAGGTTTCATGTCCATGCCATTGAGGAAGCCGCTGTTTTGCAGTTTGGCTTCTTTGGTTGGATTGGCTTCCTGCCCGTTGAAGGCGTCGCCAATGATGTTGGTGATAGGGATATTGAAATGTTTGGCAAAGCCAAAGTCGCGCTGATCGCCGCAGGGCACCGCCATGATGGCGCCGGTGCCGTAGCCGGCCAGTACGTATTCTGCAATCCACACCGGTATTTCGCGGCCATCAAACGGGTTGATGGCGTAGGCGCCGGTAAAGCAGCCGGTAATTTGTTTTACATCGGCCATGCGCTCCCGCTCGGAGCGGCTTTGCACGTATTCGAGGTACTTATCAATTTCAGCTTGCTGATCCGGGGTGGTGATCCGGGATACCAGCTCATGTTCAGGCGCTATCACCATGAAGTCCACACCGAAGATGGTATCGGGGCGGGTGGTGTATACCTCCACGTGTTCGGTGGAGTTTTTCAGGGCGAACTTAATTTCGGCTCCCTGGCTTTTGCCGATCCAGTTGCGCTGCATTTCTTTCATGGCATCGCTGAAGGATACTGTTTCCAGTCCTTCCAGGAGGCGGTTCGCGTATTCGGTGATACGCAGGAACCACTGGCTCATCTTCTTCTTTACTACCGGGTAACCGCCGCGTTCACTTACGCCGTTCACTACTTCGTCGTTGGCGAGTACGGTGCCCAGTGCTGCGCACCAGTTAACTTCCGCGTGTGCCAGGTAGGCAAGGCGGTACTGCATCAATATGTTGCGCTGTTCCGGCTCACTATAGCTTTTCCAGTTGGCGGCCGTGAAATGTATGCTCCGGTCGCCGGGGCAGATATGACCGGCGTTACCTTCTTTCTCAAAAATAGCTACCAGGGAAGTGATGGGCTCTGCTTTCTTTGTGCTGCGGTTGTACCAGCTTTCAAAGATCTGCAGGAAAATCCACTGCGTCCATTTATAGTAGGAGGGATCGCTGGTGGTTACCTGGCGGTCCCAGTCGTAGCAAAAGCCGATGTTATCCAGTTGTTCACGGAAAGCTTTGATATTCTGTTCGGTTGTTACTGCGGGATGCTGACCTGTTTCAAGGGCATATTGTTCTGTTGGCAAGCCAAATGCATCATACCCCATGGCATGGAGTACATTGAAGCCTTTTAGTCTTTTATAGCGGGAGTAGATGTCCGTTGCAATGTATCCCAGCGGGTGGCCTACGTGTAAACCAGCCCCGGAAGGATAGGGGAACATGTCCAGTACATAACATTTGGGCTTTGGACTGTTATTGCTCACACGGTAAGCATGCGATTGCTCCCATTGTTGCTGCCATTTTTTTTCGATTGCCCTGAAATTGTATTCCATATCTGTTGTAGATGAACCTTAATTGTCCGGATATAAACAATACGTCCGGTCATTAAGGCGTTATCAGTTATAATTTAAAAAGTTGCTATAATGCCTGTTCAGCAAAATAATGTTAAATTCATTAATACTCCAATGTCATTCCCCAACATCTCTATATATTGCCATTCTATTGGCCGGAAAGGGTTTATTACCTGACCGGGTTGGCAAAATTAAACACATAACTACTAATTTTTATTATTTTCGCCGATAAACTGCAGATTAATGGCGCAATCCGGGAAATCATCAGCAAAGAAGTCGAAACCATCCTACCTGTACTCCATCATTGGTGTAGCACTGGTATTGTTTTTACTGGGCACATTGGGTCTGGTGGTAATACATGCTAACAAGCTGAGTGTGTATTTTAAGGAAAGCATAGAAATACAGGTCATCCTCCGGGATAACGTGAAAGAAGCACAGGCCACGGCCCTGCGCGATTCAATGGCACACAGGCCATATATTAAGTCAATTGAATATGTGTCGAAAGATATGGCGGCACAGCGGTTCAAAAAGGATTTCGGGGAGGACTTTATCACCCTTCTGCAATATAACCCGCTGTACAGCAGCATTAACATAAAGGCAAATGCCAATTATGTAAACAATGATAGCCTGAAGGTCATTGAAAATAACCTGTCGCAGCAAAGCATCGTAAGGGAGATATCCTATCAGCGTATGCTGGTGAGCAAACTGAACGAAAACGTTAACAGGATCGGATTGATTATCCTGATCATCAGCGGGTTATTATGCCTGGTGGTGATTTTCCTGATCGACAATACCATTCGTTTGGCCATGTTCAGCAACCGGTTCCTGATTAAAACCATGCAAATGGTGGGAGCTACCCGCTGGTTTATTGCCAAGCCGTTTGACCTTCGCAGCATTGCCAACGGCGCCATTGCCGCAGTAATCGCCATCGCAGGCCTGATCGGTATTATGTCGGTATCCGATAAATTATTGCCGGAACTGGCAGGATTGCGTGATAACCTGATGATAGCGTTCCTCTTTATAGGCATGATCCTCATCGGAATCAGTATTTCCCTGGTGAGCACACACCGCTCCGTCATGAAATACCTGCGCCTGAAACTGGACGATCTGTATTAACTTTAAATCTTTAACGAAGATATAATACCAAACACTATGGCTAAAACAGCTTTAAATAAGGAGGCAGAAAACACATTGACCGACAGCCGCCCTATTTTCCCAAAAGAAAACTACAAATTTATGCTGGCTGGTATTGTGGTGATTATCCTGGGCTTCCTCTTCATGATGGGAGGAGATACCAGCGATCCCAACAGCTTCAAACCGGAACAGGTATATAGCTTCCGCAGAATCACCCTGGCGCCTATCGTTATTGTACTGGGCCTGGTGATAGAAGTATATGCTATTATGCACCGTCCGAAACCAAAGGCATAATTGCTTCTATAAAAGTATTTTAACAGCGATGATCCCTCATCGCTTTTTTTTTAACTTTTAACCATATTAAATTCGATGAATGTTTTTCAGGCTATCATTATTGCCATCGTGGAAGGCCTAACGGAGTTTCTGCCGGTTTCCTCCACCGGGCATATGATCATTGTGAGCGCACTGCTGGGTATTGGTAAAGATGAATTTACCAAGTTATTCGAAGTAGTGATCCAGCTGGGAGCGATCCTGGCAGTAGTGGTATTTTATTGGAGAAAATTCCTGGTATTTGATAAAAACCGGTTTAACTTTTACCTGAAACTGGCCATCGCCGTGATCCCGGCGCTGATCCTCGGTTTCCTCTTCAGCGACAAGATCGATGCCATGCTGGAAAGCCCGCTAACAGTAGGAATTACGCTGCTGGTAGGTGGTATCATCCTCCTGTTTGTAGACGACTATTTTAAAGAACCCACTATTACCACAGAAGAAAAAATAGACGTTTTTACCGCTTTACGCATAGGTTTTTACCAGTGCCTGGCGCTTATTCCCGGCACCAGCCGCAGTGCAGCCTCCATCATCGGTGGTATGCAGCAAAAGCTGTCCCGCAGTGTAGCAGCCGAATTCTCTTTTTTCCTGGCAGTACCTACCATGGCAGCAGCCACCGGCTACAAACTGCTGAAAGGACGGGAGTTGCTAACCGCGCATCCTGAAAACCTGAAGCTCCTGCTGATCGGCAACATCGTGGCCTTCGTAGTGGCCCTGGGCGCCATCAAATTCTTTATAGGCGCCGTAAAAAAATACGGATTTAAAATGTGGGGATACTATCGCATCGTGGTGGGCATTATCATCATAGCGGCCATATTGCTGGGCTACCAACTCGAAGTGTAGAGCGGATTTTGTCTTGGCTCAGGATTACGCTGATTTTACTGATTACCTGGATTTTTACTTTTGGATTTTTTTTAGATTTTTAGATTTTCTTAAAATAATAATTAAGGGAGATAAGAGCGGATATCCGCTTCTATCTCCCTTAATCCTTTATAAAATCAAAAAAGTAAAATCCAGGTAATCAGTAAAATCAGCGTAATCCTGAGCCAAGACAAAATCCGCGTTATCCTTTTACCGCCAGCAATAACTCCAAATCGGTGTATTTAAGCTTGAACTTTTCGCTCAGGTGGTAGTTCGTTAATGCGCCTTTATAAAGATAGATGCCGTTGCGTACGCCGCGTTTAATCCATACAAGGTTTTCGAATCCGCCGTCGTCGGCGGCTTCCACGAGTAAGGGCATCAGCACATTGCTGATGGCTTCAGAGGCGGTGCGGGCAAAACCGGATGGAATATTGGGTACGCAGTAGTGTACCACATCGTACTTTTTAAATACCGGGTTTTCGTGTGTAGTGATTTCCGACGTTTCAAAACAGCCGCCCCGGTCGATGCTCACATCCACAATAACGGAACCCGCTTTCATGTTGCTCACCATCGATTCGCTGACAACAATCGGCGTCCGCCCGCTTTGCGACGACAATGCGCCTACCGCTACATCGGCATTGCGCAGCTGCTCTGCCAGCACTTTAGGCTGGATAACGGACGTGAATACACGTACCCCGATGTTGTTTTGCAGCCTTTTCAGCTTATAAATGTTATTATCAAATACTTTTACGGAAGATCCCAATGCAAGTGCAGTACGGGCTGCAAACTCACCCACGATACCAGCGCCTATGATCACTACTTTCGTAGGAGGAATGCCGGTAATGCCTCCCAGGAGGATACCTTTTCCTTTGTTGTCGTTGCTGAGGTACTGTCCTGCAATCAACATACAGGCGCCCCCGGCAATTTCGCTCATGGCCCTTACAATAGGGTAGGTGCCTGCATCATCTTTCAGGTTTTCAAAAGATAACAGCGTGATACGCTTATCCATCATTTTTTCTACCTGTGGCGCTTTCAGTGCAGCCAGGTGGATGGGAGAAATAACGATCTGGTGCGGGTGCAGCAGCTCTATCTCTTCATCGTTCAGCGGTGCGGATTTTACAATGATCTCTGCTTTAAAGACCTCCTTTTTGTCGTATACAATTTCCGCCCCGGCTTCCGAATAGTCGGTGTCATAATAGTGCGACCCGTCACCGGCTTTGTGCTCTACCACTATGTGATGTCCGTGTGCCGCTAGAATGCTGACTGCATCGGGCGTAAGGGCAATCCGGTTTTCCTGGAAAGATGTTTCTTTCGGGATACCTATAAACAAACGGGAATTTTTCTGCGGAATATCCAACGTTTCTTCCAGCGGTGAATAGGTAAACCCAGCACTTACTACAGGTTTTTGCCTCTGCTCCATATGCGTGTTCAGTTTTTTTAAATCGAAGTATCCAAAGATACATCATTTGAGAGATGAAGCGATTTCGCGCAGGACCCTTTTTTGATCCGGTTGTACCTCCAGCTGGAGGTGAATGGTATCCGGCGGTAGCATATGCGCTATTATTTCCGGCCACTCCACAAAACAAATGGCATCCTGGTAAAGTGTGTCTTCCACGCCGGCGCTGATGGCGTCGTCTTCATCCCGGAGCCGGTACAGGTCCAGGTGGAAAATACGGCGGGGTGTCCCTTCCGCGTCGGTGTAGGCGTATTCGTTTATGATTGAAAACGTAGGGCTGGCAGTGGCATCCTGCACGCCTTTGGCGGCGCATAAAGCCTTTACCAGGGTAGTTTTCCCGGCCCCCATCGGGCCTTTAAGGGTGAAAACCTGTTTACCGGTGAAATGATCCCAGAACTGCCGGGCGGTTTCCGGCAGTTGATCCAGCGTAAATGTCCATTGCATCCCCAAAAATAAGGAGAAAGCAGAAAGCAAAAGCGATTGTCACCAGATTTTGCAAAAGTTGCAGCAGTGCGTCAAAAATCAGGTAAGGCCCTTGTCCGGCCTGTTTCGGGCTACCCATATCGCACTTCTGCCGCTTCGTTGCATTAATATTTTACCTGCCTATTTCATCCGCTGCTAACTTTGTATGCAGGAGGAAAGATGTCAGATGACAGCCATTAATTGCAAGGTGGAAGGAATGCATTGCACCAGTTGTGCACTCGGCGTTTCCAAATACCTGGAGAAAAAGGGAATGCAGGACGTTAACGTCAGCTTTGCTACGGAAGAAGTTAGTTTCAATGCACCGGAAGGCGCCAACTCAACGGAAATACTCAACGGTATTACCCAAATGGGATATCGCGTAGTGTTGCCGGAAGACAAACCCGCAGAAAAGAAAGTATATACCACCCTTACATTCAAATTTGTTTTTTGTCTCATATTTACGCTGCCCCTGCTCCTGCATATGTGGGTCAGCTGGTCGTGGTTACACCACCCCTGGGTACAGTTCTGGCTTACGCTGCCGGTATACCTCGTGGGAATGTGGCACTTCGGCCGTAGCGCGGTGCGTTCCGTCATCAACCGCATGGCCAATATGGACGTGCTGGTATCGCTCGGCGCCACCGCAGCCTTCGCATACAGTTTTGTAGGAACCGTTGTGTACGGCAACCCGGACTATATGTTCTACGAAACCACGGCAGCCATTATCACCCTGGTGTTCCTGGGAAATATGCTGGAGGAAAGGTCCGTGAAACAAACCACTTCTGCGATTGCCGAACTGGCACGCATGCAGGTCACCACAGCCCGGCTTATTAACACCGATCACGGTCACGAACATATCCATGAAGTGGATAACCGTACCCTGCGTACGGGCGACTGCGTATTGGTGAATACCGGTGATAAAATACCCATGGACGGCACCATCTACTGGGGCAGCGGCCATGCCAACGAAGCCATGATCACCGGTGAAAGCGCGCCTGTCAGCAAAAAAGAAAAGGACAAAGTAATCGGCGGTACCATACTGGAAGACGGCAGCATCAAAGTATATATCACGGCCACCGGTAAAGACACCGTGTTGTCCTATATCATAGAACTGGTAAAACAGGCGCAGTCGGATAAGCCACCCATGCAGAAACTGGCCGACCGCATCAGCGCCATATTTGTGCCACTGGTACTCGGCATAGCCCTGGTTACCTTCCTCGGATGGTATTTTATAGGGCATACCACGCTGGCCACTGCCATGATGCGCAGTGTAGCCGTATTGGTTATTTCCTGCCCCTGCGCCATGGGCCTGGCCACACCCGCCGCCGTGATGGTAGGACTGGGACGCGCCGCGCGCAACGGTATCCTGATCAAAGGAGGTCACACCCTGGAAATGTTTAAGGATATCAGGCAGGTGGTATTTGATAAAACAGGTACCCTCACCACCGGTAAATTACAATTGGGCGAATACCGCTTTTTTGATATGCCGGAAGAAGATTTTAAACAGATAGTATACAGCCTGGAAAAATATTCTTCCCATCCCATTGCCCGCTCTATTGCCTCGCTCTGGAAATTGGCCGGAGAAGTACCGCTGCAGCAGGTCCGCGAACACAAAGGTTTGGGTATGCGTGCCAGCGATAAAGCAGGTAACCAGTGGCAGTTAGGCTCTTTCCGCATGGCAAATGGTATTACGGAAGATGACAGCCATAACCTGTATCTCCTGAAAAACGGCCTGCTGGCAGGATGGATCGATTTTACAGATGAAATAAGACCAGAAGCCGCACAGGTAATTATACAACTGCAGCAATCCGGTATCAAATCCATCTTACTAAGTGGCGACACCACCCGCAAGTGCCGGGAACTCGCCACCAAGCTGGGTATTACAGAAGTGTACGCGGAACAGTCGCCCGAACAAAAACTACAAAAGATAGACGCCCTCATGAAAACCGCCCCTACCGCCATGGTAGGCGACGGCATCAATGATGCGCCCGCACTGGCTAAAGCCACCATTGGCATCTCTCTCAGCGATGCCACCCAGGTAGCCATGCAAAGCGCCAACGTAGTATTGCTCAATAACAACCTGGGCTCGCTGCCACTGGCGCTGGGACTGGGAAAGCATACCTATCTCACCATCAAACAGAATCTTTTCTGGGCATTCATTTATAACGTAGTGGCGATACCGGTAGCCGCCCTCGGATTCCTGAATCCCATCGTCGGCGCCGGCATAATGGGCCTCTCCGATGTGGTGCTGGCAGTAAACTCTATACGCCTGCGCTACAAAAACGTGATCTAAGCGGATGTTGTCTTACTCAGGATTACGCTGATTATACTGATTACTTTGATTTTACTTTTTGGATTTTTAAAGGATTTTAAAAGATTAGCGAAGATATAAGCGGGTATATCATTCGCTTATATCTTCGCTAATCCTTTAAAAATCCAACATGATCAATCCTGGCTAATCAGTATAATCAGCGTAATCCTGAGTAAGACAAAATCCGCTCTAATCGCGTATCTTCGCACTAACCATTAAATTTTTATTTGAGTACGCCCGTAGCCATATTACAGCAATACTGGGGATACGAACAGTTTCGCCCGTTACAGGAAGATATCGTGAATGCTGTACTGGAAGGACAGGATACACTGGCCCTACTGCCCACAGGTGGTGGTAAGTCCATTTGTTTCCAGGTACCGGCCATGATGAAGCCAGGGTTATGCCTGGTCATTACCCCGCTCATTGCGTTGATGAAAGACCAGGTGGCCAATCTCAAAAAAAGAGGGATCACTGCATACTCCATCTATTCCGGTATGCCTTACCAGGAGGTGGAAAGGGTCCTGGAAGCCGCCCGCCGCGGTGGATGCAAGTTTTTATATGTATCTCCCGAAAGATTACAAAGCAAACTTTTTCAAACCTATTGTGATGGCCTCCCGGTAAACCTGCTGGCGATTGATGAAGCACATTGCATCTCCCAGTGGGGATACGATTTCCGCCCGGCATACCTGCAGATCGCAGACATCCGCAGCTTCTTCCCGGAAGCGCCGGTACTGGCACTCACGGCCTCGGCTACACCACGCGTACAAACAGATATCTGTGAGAAACTGCTGATGAAGGATGCAAAAGTTTTTACCAAAAGCTTTGCCCGCTCCAACCTCTCTTACAGCGTACTCGAAGAATCTACCAAAATTGATAAGGTAAAACATATACTGGACCGCGTTCCCGGCTGCGGCATCGTTTATTGCCGTAACCGTAAACGCACCAAGGAAATTGCTTCCCTGCTGGAATTACAGGGTATCCCTGCCAGTTATTACCATGCCGGTTTACCACAGGCAGAAAGAGCCGCCCGGCAGGAAGCCTGGATCAATAATGAAACGCGCATCATGGTTTGTACCAATGCCTTCGGCATGGGAATCGATAAACCGGATGTACGCATAGTGGTGCATTACGATATGCCCGACGGACTGGAAGCCTACTACCAGGAGGCAGGCCGCGCCGGCAGGGACGAACAGAAGGCATATGCCGTATTGCTCTATAACGAAGAGGAACTAACGGATATGCATGAACGGATTGCATTACAGTTTCCGTCGCTGGAGCAGATCCGTGAAGTATACCAGGGCATTGTCAACTACCTCCAGGTGCCGGTAGGCAGCGCGGAAGGCATGTATTTCGATTTTGATATCAACGATTTTGCCCGCACCTTCCACCTGAATCTCACCATTGCCTACAGCGCGGTGCGCGTGCTGGAACAGGAAGGCGTGCTGCAGCTCAGCGAAAGCGTATTCCTCCCTTCCCGTGCGGAATTCGTTACCAATAAAGAATCACTGTACGAGTTTGAAAATGCATATCCCGCATTGGAGGAAATTATCAAAACATTGTTGCGTACCTACGAAGGGATCTTCGATAATGCCGTACCCATTTATGAACGGCAGATAGGCCGCATCATGCTGATGGAAGATGATGATATTGCCGCACAGCTGCACCAGCTGCACCAATACGGCATCCTGCACTATCAGCCCCGCCGCGACGAGCCACAACTTTGTTTCCTCCAGGAACGGGTGTCCTCACAAAACCTGCGCATCAATATGGCCAGGGTGGAAGTACGCAAGAAAGTTTATGCCGACAGACTCGCCGCCATGTTTGCGTATGTACGTAACCGTGACATATGCCGTACACAGCAACTGGTAGCCTATTTCGGCGAAAAGGATGCCACTCCTTGCGGCGTATGCGATATCTGTTTAAAAAAGAAATCGCAGCCAATGGATGCCGCCGGGTTTAAGCGTATATCCGACCACGTTATCACCATGCTGAAAGAAGAACCACTGCTGTTTAACATGCTGCAAACCAAACTACCCGACGTAAAAAGAAGCGACCTGATGGAAGTCCTCCAGTTCCTGAACGAAGAAGGCATTGTGGTGCGGGATGAGGCGGGGCGGCTGTCTTGCGCGCGGTGAGAGCGGATTTTGTCTTACTCAGGATTACGCTGATTTTACTGATTACCTGGATTTTTACTTTTGGATTTTTATATGATTTTTAAAAAGATTCGGGGAGATACAAGCGAATGTAACCGCTTATATCTCCCCGAATTCTTTTAAAACCCAAGGTGATCAATCCAGCTTAACCGCTTTTATCTCCCCGAATCTTTTAAAATCAATATCCTGGTTAATCGCTTTTGTCTCCCCGAATCTTTTTAAAAATCATATAAAAATCCAAAAGTAAAAATCCAGGTAATCAGTAAAATCAGCGTAATCCTGAGTAAGACAACATCCGCGTTAAAGATCAATCACCCTTCCCTCCTTACTGCTCTCGAAGGCAGCTTCGATTACTTTGATCACTTTAATGGCGTCCTGCGGTGGTACGGGGTTGGCGGCTTTATTTACTAAGGCTTCGTAGATGCCCTGGTAGTAGTCCATGTAGTTGCCACTTCCGCCGGGAACATATTTCTTTACTACTTTGCCATCAATTTCTGTGTGGAGCAGGCCCCATTCATGCGGCTGTTCTGCGCCCCAGTCGGGGCTGTTGGGAAAAAGACCTCTTTGCAGCTGCGCTTCCTGTATATCAGATTTTGTTTTGATAAAGGAGCCGGTACGGCCATGCAGCTGGTAAGCTGGCAGGGCTTCGCGTACCAGGTAGTTGCATTTTACACGCGCCCGCAGCTGATCATAGTAAAGCACCAGTTCAAAATAATCGTCTACAATGGAGTCGCGGCGGATCACGCGGATGTCGGCCCAAATGCGTTTAGGCATGCCAAACAAAGTAATGGCCTGGTCGATCAGGTGTGAGCCCAGGTCGTACAAAGCGCCGGTGCCGGGGCCTCCCAGTTCTTTATGTTTTTTATAACTCAGCTCTTCCTTGAAGCGGTCGTAGTGTATTTCTGCTTCCAGTACATCACCCAGCTGACCGGACTGCAATACCTCTCTTACTACTTTATAGTCGCTGTCGTAGCGACGGTTGTGGTAAACGCTGAGCAACAAACCTTTCTCAGCAGCTAAGGCTGCAAGTGTTTCACCTTCTTTGGCGTGTACGGTGAAAGGCTTTTCTACAATCACATTCTTTCCTGCTTCCAGTGCCGCCTTTACAAAGTCGAAGTGTGTGTAGTTAGGAGTGTTTACTACGATCAGTTCCAGGTCTTTGTCTGCCAGCATATCCTCTACGCTCGTATATACTTTAACGTTAGGATAGCGTTGCTGCGCCAGGTTTTTACTTCTTTCTACTACCGCTGTAAATTCAAATCCCGGGTTTACGTGCAGGAACGGGGCATGAAATATCTGTCCAGACATGCCGTACGAGCATACGCCCGTTTTAATAATTCTACTCATACTTTTGATATATTGATGTAAACTGACAGCGTGGCTGTCGTTGCATAATTAAAACCAGCTTTTGCTTTTACTGCTTTTTCCACCCAGGCCCAATGCGCCCAGTAAGCTGCGGGTGATGATGTTGGCAGCGGTGCGGCCCACCTGCCGTGCTACAGAGCTATCCATTACCTGCTCAAGAACGCCTTTTTCCTGTTTTTGTTTCCCGGAAGATTTGGGCGCAGCTTCAGTAGCGGCTGTTTTCTCGGCGGCTTCCTGCAGCTTGGCGGTGAGGATTTCATACGCGCTTTCACTGTCAATTTCCTGCCCGTATTTCTTTACCAGCTTGGAGTTGTTCACCAGCCCGTCAATTTCCGCCGGTGTTAATACATCCATGCGTGACCGTGGCGATACCAGCATGGTAGCGGCTAACGGGGTAGGAACGCCTTTTTCATTCAGGCAGGTAATGAGCGCTTCACCAATACCTATCTGGGTTAGCAACTCATCTGTTTTATAGAAATCTGATAATGGGTAGTTCTCCGCTGTTTGCTTGATTGTTTTGCGATCGTTGGCTGTAAAGGCACGCAGGGCATGTTGTACTTTAAGACCCAGTTGTCCCAGCACGGAAGGAGGTACATCCATCGGGTTTTGGGTACAGAAGAAAATACCGACGCCTTTTGAACGGATCAGTTTAATGATGGTATCTATCTGTTTCAGCAAGGCGTCGCTGGCCTCATTGAAAATAAGATGCGCCTCATCAATGAACATCACCAGCTTTGGTTTGTCCAGGTCGCCTTCTTCCGGGAGGGTCGCATATAATTCTGCCAGCAGGCTGAGCATGAAGGTGGAAAACAGTTTCGGACGATCCTGTATATCATTTACGCGCAGTATGGATATGATACCGCGGCCATCGTCGCTGATCCGCATCAGGTCATCTACTTCAAAAGATTTCTCTCCAAAAAACAATGCAGCACCCTGTTGCTCCAGTTCAATCACTTTACGCAGGATGGTGCCGGTAGAGGTAGTGGATATCTTTCCGTAATCCTTTTCCAGTGCAGCCTTGCCTTCATCGCCGGCAAATTGCAATACTTTTTTAAAGTCTTTCAGATCCAGTAAAGGCAATTTGTTATCATCGCAATATTTGAAAAGCATGGCTACAAGGCCAGCCTGCGTATCGTTCAGTTCCAGGATCTTCGACAGGAGGATGGGACCAAACTCGCTGACGGTAGCCCGTAAGCGCACGCCCTTTTCCTGGCTGAGGGATAACAGTTCTGATGGATAGGCCGCGGCACTCCAGCTGCCGCCTATTTTCTGGTAACGCTCCGCAATTTTCGGGTTGTCGCTGCCGGCGGCTGCAATGCCGCTCAGATCTCCTTTGATGTCCATCAACAGTACCGGCACGCTGGCATCGCTGAGTCCTTCGGCGATCACCTGCAGCGTTTTGGTTTTACCGGTACCAGTGGCGCCGGCAATCAAACCATGACGGTTAAGTGTTTTGAGTGGCAGGAAAACATCCGCCCCGGCTACTACTTCGCCGTTCAGCATGGCACATCCCAGCTTGAAATGCTCGCCTTTAAAAGTATAGCCGCTTTTGATATATTCCAGAAATGCATCCTGATTGGGCATGACGTAATTTTTTTTATGAAGATAATAAAAAGCAACAAGCGGTTGAGCTTCAAATTATTATCCGCCCATACATACCGATTATCGATCATTAATTATTGATAAACGATAAAATTATTTTGATTTTCGATAAAATGAAAATACCTTTGAGGTATTAAACAGGGCGTAACATGAAAATCAGTAAGTATCTTCTCCCGTTGAAAATCGTGCTGCTCATTTCTGTATTGATCAGTGTTTACATCACGATCTTTAACGGTGTTGCTTTTTTTCAATCACGTTTCAGTCCTGATACCCCCGGTTTAAAAGCAGCCGTTCTTCAAAATACCATACTGGGTTTATTGTACCTGGTAATGACCTGGTATCTTTTCCGGTTATTGATCGGCGCCGGGAGTGAAGATATTATCTCCCGTAAAAATCTCAGCGCGGTAAAAGGGATCCTGCTGGTATTATCGGGACTGCTGCTCACGAAAATCGTTTTTGCCTGGATAGCGGGCGACAGCATAAAGGTGTACAACAACCGGCTTTATTTCCGGCTGCTGAGCGTATTGGGCGCTTCCTGGGAATTGCTGATGGCCTTCATGGTGATCCTGGCGCTGGCCATCGTTTTTGAAAGGGCGGTAAGCCTGAAGGAAGAACAGGCGTTGACCATTTAATGATCTAAATAACAATATACAATGGGGATAATCGTCAATCTGGACGTGATGCTGGCAAAAAGGAAGATGTCGCTGACGGAGCTGAGTGTGCAGGTAGGTATTACGATGGCAAATCTCAGTATACTAAAAAGTGGCAAAGCAAAGGCCATCCGGTTTTCCACACTGGAAGAGATCTGCCGGGTACTGGAATGTCAGCCGGGCGATATACTGGAATACAAAGAATAGATTGCTTTTTCATACATGATAGACAAAAAAAAATCTGCTATTCGTTAGCAGATTTTTTTATTTATAAGATAACAGAAGATGATCTACAGGTCTTCTTCTCTTTCCAGCATCAGGATAGCAGCCTGTGGTACGATATAATAGGTTTCTTCCTCGTACACTACCGCGGTGGAACCACTGACCAGGAAAATAGCCAGGTCGCCTTCTTTCACCTGTAACGGAATATATTTTACCTTCTCTTCTTCAGGCTTCCAGGCATCATCATTGTCCACAGGCACAGGTATAGCATACCCTGGCCCCGTTTTAATAACATAGCCACGTTGAACCTTTTCCTTTTCCTGAACCCCGGGAGGCAGGTATAATCCACTGCTGGTGCGCTCGTGGGGTGTAGCTGGCTTTATCAGCACGCGGTCGCCCACAACGATCAGTTTTTTCAATTTATTATCTGTTGTTATGTGTATAGCCATACAGAGTTGCTATCAAATATAATGCAGTAGGCATAATTGTGACAGACTGACAGTAATTTAAATACTGCTGAGTGAAAAAGTTTCACCTGCACGGATACCTTTTTCGGTTTGTTGCAACACACAGCATTCATTTACCGGGTCATGTTCGAAGTAAAGGATGTATTCTTTATCTGCAGCCTCCTGTAAAAAGCTTTTCTTTTCCTGCAATGTTTTCAGTGGGAACATGTCATATGCCATTACATAAGGCAATGGTATATGGCCGGTGGAAGGCAGCAGGTCGGCCATGTATATAATGGTTTTACCCTTATAGCTGATCTGCGGCAGCATCATGGCATCCGTGTGCCCGTTGGCAAACCGGATGGAAATGTTATCCGTGAAGTTGACGCCTTCAAGATGATTAATAAATTTCAGCTGACCGCTTTCCTGGATCGGAAGAATATTTTCTTTCAGGAAAGATGCCTTCTCCCGGTCGTTGGGTTGTGTAGCCCATTTCCAGTGATCTTCATTACTCCAGTAGGTTGCATTTTTAAAGGCAGGCGCCAGCTGTTCGCCCTGGCGGATAATACTGCCGCCACAGTGATCGAAGTGCAGGTGGGTGAGGAACATATCCGTGATATCATCCCGGTGGAAGCCATGTGCCGCCAGCGATTTATCCAGGGTAGCATCTCCATGCAGGTAATAATGACTAAAGAATTTTGCATCCTGCTTATCGCCAATGCCATTGTCTACCAGGATGAGGCGGTTGCCATCTTCGATCAGCAGGCAACGCATGGCCCAGCTGCATAAATTGTTTTCATCTGCAGGATTCAGTTTATTCCAGATGGTTTTAGGCACTACGCCAAACATTGCGCCGCCATCCAGTTTAAAGAATCCTGTTTCTATGGTGTATAATTTCATTATCCTTGAATTTTGTTGGATAGTTCTATTTTGAAAGATACCTAATTCTGCGATAGCTGTTTTTGTTTGCGTAATGCGGAAATGATCCAAATCAGCCCGATCACAAAAAATACCACCAGCGCCAGTACAGAATTCCGCATGTCTTCCGTGAGATCATCAATATAGGCAAACGAAAACATACCAATTACAATCGACAGTTTTTCCGTAACATCATAATAGCTGAAGAAGGAAGTGGTGTCTTCTGTTTCGGGCATCAGCTTGGCATAAGTAGACCGGCTGAGGGATTGGATACCGCCCATTACCAGTCCTACCGCAGTGGCCAGTAAATAAAAATGCATAGCCGTTTGCATTTTGTAACCGGCTATACAGATGCCTATCCAGAATATGACAACGGCAATCAATACACGTAAATTACCAAACCTGGTGGAAAGCCTGGCCATGCTCCATGCACCGGCAATAGCTACAATCTGGATAATCACTACGGTAACGATCAGCATTTCATCCGGTAGCTTCAGCACCTTGCCCCCAAAGATGGTAGCGGCCATCATCACGGTTTGTACCCCCATACTGTAAAAGAAAAATCCACGCAGGAATCTTTTCAGCACCGGCAGTTGTTTTACCTGGGCATATACTTTCCGTAATTCCGTAAATCCTTCTGTGAATGCGTTAACCGTATGTTTGGTAACAGCAGTGCTTTTGGGCAGGCGGGCAAAGGTGATCTGCGCAAAGCCAAACCACCAGATACCTACCAGCAGGAAGGTGAGCTGCACTGGCTGACTTTTACCCAGGCCCAGTGTTGGCCCCAATACCACCAGGGCAAATCCCAGCAGTTGTAAAATCACGCTGCCTACATAGCCCATGCTGTAACCCCGGGCGCTGATACGGTCCCGGTCTTCCGGCGCAGCAATTTCGGGGAGGTAGGAGTTGTAAAATACCAGCCCGCCGCAATACCCGATGGTAGAAAGAATAAAGCAAATCACGCCCAGCAGGAGATGATCCCCGTCGAAAAAGTACAGCGCCGAGCAGGAAAGCGAGCCCAGTATGGTAAAGAAGCGCAGGAAATTCTTTTTATTACCCCTGGTATCCGCAATAGACGACAGGATAGGAGAGGCAAGGGCTACCAGCAGGTAAGCGGCTGCCATGGAATAATTGTACAGTGCGGAGTTTACAAAGTTCATCCCGAGAAAGGAAACATGTTCACCTGTAACCGCTAAAAAATAGATAGGGAAAAAAGTAGTGGTGATAACGAGGTTGTACACGGAATTAGCCCAGTCGTACATGGCCCAGCCATTAATCACTTTCTTACTGGCAGTCTTCATATAGCTTTTAGCTTTTCACGAAGATAATATTCCCGGTGATTTTATCTTATTTATAATCCAGGATATGGATATGTTCGCGGCACATGAAGTATTCCTGTTCATCGTTGGAACTTACAATAATAAGGCGGTTACCGCCATATTCATTGATGAGTTGCTGGTATACGGCGATACCCGCTGCATCCAGGTTGGTGCAGGGTTCGTCCAGCAAAAGAACGGGAACGTCAGACAGGATGGCGAGGGCCAGCTTGATACGCTGCTTCATCCCGGAAGAAAAGTTGCGGAGTTGTTTGTTGGCGGCTTTTTCCAGTCCTACCAGCTGCATGGCAATGGCGGGAGTGATTCCCGGCAGGAAGTTTTTAAACTGTTGATGGAACCGGATGATTTCCGTGAGGGTGAACTCTTCGATGAGTTCAAGATAAGGAGCAGCGATGGCGCAATACTGGAAAAACGCATCGGAAGCGATGGGTTTTTCCGGCGTGCTATAAGTAACGGCGCCTTCATTGTGTTGAATGGCGCCGCTGATTACCTGTAATAAAGTGGATTTCCCTGAACCATTGGGCCCCAGTATGGCATAACGTTGTCCTTCACTAAAGGTGAGGGTTACCCGACGGAAGATCCAGTCGTAGTTAAAACGCTTACCTGTCTGGTTAAGAGATATCGTCATTGGTCCTGGAAGTATAGCCTCTCATGATGCCACGTCCTGATTCACGGATGAACGACAGGATTTCATCTCTCTCATCGGTAGCAGGAAATTCCGCTTCGATGATATTCACGGCTTTTGATAATTTATAACCTTTTACAAAGATGACACGGTAAATGTCCAGGATAGAGTTGATCTTTTCCAGGGAAAAGCCTCTTCTCTTTAACCCTACGGAATTTACGCCCACATAGGAAAGTGGTTCGCGTGCTGCTTTTACGAAAGGAGGCACATCTTTACGCACCATGGAACCGCCGGTTACAAATGCGTGATCGCCTACTTTACAAAATTGTTGGATGGCTACCATTCCCGCCAGTACCACGTGGTCGCCCACGGTAATGTGACCGGCAAGGGTAGTGTTATTTGAAAATACGCAGTAGTTGCCTACTTCGCAATCGTGTGCAATGTGGCTGTATGCCATGATCAGGCAGTTATTCCCGATGGTGGTTTTCCATTTGTCTTTGGTACCGCGGTTGATCGTCACATATTCACGGATAGTGGTGTTGTCGCCGATTTCAACGGTAGTTTCTTCACCCGCAAATTTCAAATCCTGGGGGATGGCAGAAATAACAGCGCCTGGAAAAATACGGCAGTTTTTGCCGATGCGGGCTCCTTCCATAATAGTTACGTTGGAACCTATCCAGGTACCATCACCGATTTCTACGTTTTTATGTATAACGGTAAATGGATCAATTTTTACATTAGGCGCAACTTTGGCGTCCGGATGTATGTATGTAAGCGGGTGGATCATTGCTATTATTTGCCTTCTCTTGTTTTTATAATTTGTGCGATCATGTCGGCCTCAGTAGCTACTTTGTTGCCGATGAATACTGTCCCCCGCATTTCCACAAGTCCTCTTCTGATAGGACTCAGCAACTCCATTTTTAATATCATGGTGTCGCCCGGAACTACTTTCTGTTTGAATTTACAATTATCTATCTTCAGGAAATAGGTATCATAGTTTTCAGGATCAGGTACGCGGTTCAATGCAAGGATACCGCCTACCTGCGCCAGCGCTTCTAATTGCAGAACGCCCGGCATTACAGGATTTGAAGGGAAATGTCCCTGGAAGAAATGTTCGTTGAAGGTAACATTCTTGATACCCACTACTTTCTCTTCTCCCAGTTCAATGATCTTATCAACCAGCAGCATCGGGTAGCGGTGCGGCAATGTTCTTTCAATACGTGGCGTATCAAATACAGGTGGCTGATTGGGATCGTAAACAGGTACGTCTTTATTATGTTTGTTCTTTTTGATATACGCTTTGATCGCACGGGCAAACTCCACGTTGGAGGCATGTCCGGGACGGTTGGCAATGATATGCGCATTGATCGGATAACCGATCAGGGCCAGATCGCCCACCACATCCAGCAGTTTATGACGTGCCGGTTCGTTCGGGAAACGTAATTCTATATTGTTCAGGATACCTTCTTTCTGTACAGAAATGGTTTCCCGGTTAAATACCTTTGCTAAACGTTCCAGCTCCTCTTCGGTAACCGGCTTGTCTACCACCACAATCGCGTTGTTGATATCCCCGCCTTTAATGAGGTTCAGCGACAGCTGGTATTCCAGTTCATGCAGGAAGCAGAAGGTACGGCAGGGTGCAATCTCTGTTTTGAACTCTTCGATACCCTTCATTTTCGCGTGCTGGGTACCTAATACCGGTGAGTTGAAGTCGATAAGACAGGTAATACGGTAATCCAGGGCCGGCATCGCCACCATTTCTACCTTTTTCTTCTCATCATAGTAACTGATGTTGGTATCAATAGTATAGTATACTTTCTTGGCATCCTGGTTCTGCAGACCGGTTTTTTCTATCGCTTCAATAAATGCGTAGGCGCTTCCATCCATGATAGGAATTTCACCACCATCCAGTTCCACCAGTACGTTGTCCACACCGGTTCCTGCCAAAGCAGCCATAATGTGTTCTACGGTACTCACTCTGGCGCCGTTGTGCTCGAGCGTGGTGCTGCGGGTTGTTTCTACTACATAATCCACATCTGCTTTCACGATGGGTTGTCCCGGCAGGTCTACACGTTGAAACTTAATCCCATGCCCCGGTGTAGCCGGTTTAAGGGTCATATTAACATAGGCGCCTGTATGCAAGCCAATACCCGACAAGGTGATCTCACCCTTTAAGGTATGCTGGTATTGCAACTGTTGATTTTCCATAATAAGGTAACTAATATATAACTATTTAACCAGTAATCATTTATACACCTGCCCGCTCTTGCAGCAGTTGTTTAACCATCTCTTCCAGCTCCTTTACGCGCTTTTCAAGGTCCGGCAAATTTCTAAAAATTGCCTGACTTTTCAGCGAACTTTTATAATCATACGCCGGAGAGCCTGTCAGAGAGGTATTGGGTACTGTAATCGACTTGGATAAGCCGCTTTGTGCATTGATTTTGGTATTGTCGGCTATGTGGATATGACCAACCATCCCTACCTGGCCACCTATTACGCAGTTCTGGCCGATTTTGGTACTGCCGGAAACCCCGGTTTGTGCCGCAATCACCGTATTAATGCCGATGTCCACGTTATGGGCCACCTGGATCAGGTTATCGAGCTTTACACCCTTACGGATCACCGTACTACCCATGGTAGCGCGGTCGATAGTAGTGTTTGCGCCAATTTCCACATCGTCGTGGATCACCACGTTGCCAATCTGGGGTACTTTTTTATAGGAACCATCCGGCTGCGGGGCAAAGCCAAAGCCATCGCCGCCGATCACACAACCTGCATGCAGCATTACGCGGCTGCCTACAATACAGTTGTCATATACTTTTACGCCCGGATACAGGATGGAATCGTTATTAACGATCACATTATCACCGAGATATACACCAGGGTATATTTTTACGTTGTTGCCCAGCACCACATTTTCACCCAGGTACGCAAAAGCACCCACAAACACGTTTTCCCCCATCTTCACAGATGCAGGAATGTAAGATGGCTGCTGAATACCGGATTTATTGCCGGTCAGGTACCTGTACTGCTCTAATAACAACGCAAAGCTGCTATAGGCATCCTTCACCCGGATCAGGGTCGATTTGATCGGACGCTCAATCACCAGGCTCTCATTCACAATCAGAATGGAGGCATTGGTGGTATATATGAATTCTTCATACTTAGGATTGGCAATGAAACTGAGCATGCCCTCGCCAGCTTCTTCAATCTTGGCGATGTTGCTCACCTTTACGTCCGGATTTCCCTCCAGCTTACCATCTAACATGGTAGCTAATTGTAATGCGCTAAACTGCATAGTTTAAAATTGTAATGTTTTCCAGGCTACACCGGATAGTATGAACTTATTTATAAACATTTTATTCCTTATAAAACGTTGTTAGCCTGAATTTTTGGATGACAAATGTAGAATTTTTTTACCGGTATCGCCAGTGTATGGCTAATCAGTGCATTGTCGATGGAGGAAATGTCTTTTACAGTTCCATCTTTAAATAGGATATTGATCTTCTCGTCATTAACGTTATAAGCCCTTAACGAGGCCGCACCTGAAAAAACGAAGTAGTCCAGATCCGCTCCTTCAATCCCCCACTTTTGTCTGACCTGTTCCTTCAATAATAGTGCTGCACTTCCGTCAAACGCCTGATTACTTAGCACAACCTTGAATAAGTTCCTGTCTATCAGCCACTTGCATAAAAGGGACAAAACCTTGTCTTCGTGTGTTGTCCAAACTTTAATGGCCCCCATAATATCATAGTCGTCCAGTTGGCAAAATAACTCCAGGCATTCCGGTCCGCATTCAAAATTGTTCTTTGTAATGGTATTGTACAGGAAATAAGACAGGGCAGGGGAGCAAAACAGCTCCTTTCCCTCCTGTGCCAGCGCTTTTGCCCTGATCAGGATCTTTACCAGCATGTTTTCGGCGCTGAGCACCGTTTTATGCAGGTATACCTGCCAGTACATCAGCCGCCGGGCTATAATAAACTTCTCAATAGAATAAATTCCCTTTTCCTCTACCATCAGCTCCCCCTTATGTACAATCAGCATCTTGATGATGCGGTCGTACCCGATGGTGCCCTCGGCCACCCCGGTATAGAAGCTGTCGCGGTTCAGGTAGTCCATTCTGTCTACATCCAGCTGGCTCGACACCAGCTGATGCAGGAATTTTTTATGATAACGTCCATTGAAAATATCCAGTGTAAGGGACAGGGCGCCACCCATCTCCTTGTTCAATGCCTCCATCAGCCACTGGGAAATCTCTTCATGAGATACCCCTTCAATAATGCCATTCTCCAATGCATGAGAATAAGGCCCATGCCCGATGTCATGCAGTAAAATGGCCATTTTGGCCGCTACTTCCTCTTCCGGGGTAATGTCTGCCCCCTTGCTCCGGAGCTCCAGCAGCGCCATACTGATGAGGTGATAGGCGCCCATGCTATGATGAAACCGCGTATGCATAGCACCAGGATACACCAGGTGCGCCAAAGCCATCTGGTGTATGCGGCGGAGCCGCTGGTAATATGGATGTGAAATGAGGTTAAGAATCAACGGGTGATCTATGGTAATAAAGCCATACACCGGATCATTAACAATTTTTCGCTTGCGTTCGGTCATTGCATTTAATTATACGATTTCAGACGGGGGCGTCCGCGTCTGAATCCCTGGTGCCTGTATGCAAAACTACACCCGAAATTAATTATATGTAATTTTTTTACTTATAATGACGCGCGGCATCCACGATACCCCTATGACAGTTCAAAACAATTGGTAGGTTACAGGTAATTAAAGTTATGGATGCGAAGGTAAATAACTTTATCAGCCTGTTCACTTTTTTCCTGCTATCATTTTACCGTGTTCAGCCCTTTTTAACATATAATTACCGGCAAATGATATACGGGGAATGATATTTGCAAAAAATTAGGGGTAAATTCCTTTTTTTACCGGAACCTTAAATCTTATTATGAGTCAGATAAATATACTATGGGTAGATGATGAAATAGAGTCCCTGAAATCGCAGATTATCTTCCTGGAAAGCAAAGGCTACAAAGTTTCGGCCCTTACCAACGGATATGACGCACTCGAATTTTTGAAAGAACAGGTGGTAGATGTAGTATTACTGGACGAATCCATGCCCGGCATCACCGGACTGGAAACCCTCGGTAAAATCAAGGAAATTGACCAGCAGATCCCCGTGGTAATGATTACCAAAAATGAAGCGGAAAACGTTATGGACGACGCTATCGGCTCCCAGATCACCGACTATCTTATCAAACCGGTAAATCCAAACCAGGTATTATTATCTCTCAAAAAAATAATTGATAACAAAAGACTGGTGGCCGAAAAAACCACTACCGCCTACCAGCAGGAATTCCGCAGCCTGTTTATGGCCCTGAGCTCCAACCCCGACTTTAACGAGTGGATGGACATCTACAAGAAACTGGTGTATTGGGAAATGGAAATGACAAAAACCAACAGCCCGGAAATGCTGGAAGTGTTCAATGCCCAGAAAACCGAGGCCAACAACGAGTTTTCCAAGTTCATCAGCCGTAATTACAGCGACTGGCTCCATCCAAAAACAAAAGAAGCCCCGGTGATGTCACATACCCTGTTCCGCGATAAGGTAGTGCCCAACCTGGACCCCAACGTACCCAACGTATTCCTGCTCATCGATAACCTGCGGTACGACCAGTGGAAGGCGATCCAGCCTATTTTCCAGGAATCGTTCCGGTTGGTGGAGGAAGAGTCTTTTTACAGCATTTTGCCTACCAGCACACAATACAGCCGTAATGCCATTTTTGCCGGCATGCTGCCCATAGATATTGAACACCGGTTTCCCCAGGAATGGAAGAACGACGACGAGGAAGGCGGGAAAAACCTGTATGAAGAGCATTTTTTTGCCGCCCAGCTGAAGCAGATGAAAATGGATCCCCGGTTTTCATACACCAAGGTGACCAATCACGCCGATGCCCAAACCATGCTCAATAATATCCATAATATGCTGGATTACCCGCTGAGCGTGATCGTATACAACTTTGTGGATATGCTCAGCCATGCCCGCACCGAAATGGAAGTGCTAAAGGAACTGGCCGGCGATGAAGCCTCTTACCGCTCTATCACTGCCAGCTGGTTTGAACACAGCCCGCTGCACCAGGCCCTGAAACGTATCAGCGATAAAAAAATAAACCTGATCATCGCCACCGACCATGGCAGCGTAAGGGTAAAAACACCTGTAAAGGTGATCGGAGATAAACAAACCACAACCAACCTGCGCTACAAACATGGCCGTAACCTGAACTATGAGCCGAAAGAAGTGCTGGCCTTCCGCGATCCCCGTGATGCCGGATTGCCAAAGCCCAACGTCAACTCTTCCTACATCTTTGCAAAAGGAGATGGGTATCTCTGTTATCCCAACAACTATAACTATTTTGTGAACTATTACCGGAATACCTTCCAGCACGGCGGTATTTCCCTGGAAGAAATGATTGTGCCTTTTGCCAGGATGGTAACAAAGTAACAACAGCTTTTTGCTATTTTTGCGACATGAATATCAAAATCACACCTAATAACCTGACTAAACTGGAAAAGATCTTCGACGAGGCCAAATATGTATTGCGCTTCGAAAAAGGTAGTTTCCTGTCCGGTTACTGCATCCTGGAACACAAGAAGGTGGTAGTGATCAACAAATTCCTGAACCTCGAAGGGCGTATCAATACGCTGATCGATATTTTAACGACGCTGCCATTGGATGAAGAAGCGCTGACGGCAGAGTCGCATAAGCTCTATAAACAGATACAGGCCAGCAAACCGATCCCGGAAGCGGGAGAGGAAGAAGGCGGGGCTTCGGAAGAACACGCAGCAGAATAGGCAAAAACAGACAAATGATGTTGGGATGAAAGTTACATTCTTAGGTACAGGTACGTCGCAGGGAGTTCCGGTTATAGCTTGTGGTTGCGAAGTTTGCACCTCGGCCGATAAAAAAAATAAACGCTTACGCAGCAGTATTATGATCTCGGCGCCCGCCGGCAATATCGTAATAGATACCACCCCGGATTTCCGCTACCAGATGCTCCGCGAAAAAGTCGGGCACCTGGAGGCAGTACTCATCACCCACTCCCATAAAGATCATATTGCCGGCATGGACGATATCCGCGCCTTTAACTATTTTCAGAAAAGCGCCATTAATATATACGCCACCGAGTTCTCGCAAAGTGTGATCAAACGTGAGTTTGCCTATGCTTTTTCTGATTTTAAATACCCCGGCATCCCGGAAATAAATCTGCAAACTATTGCCGCCGATCCATTCGATGTAAACGGACTAACCATTACGCCGGTCCATGTCATGCATCATCAGATGCCCGTGCTGGGCTTCCGCATCCATGATTTCACCTATATCACCGACGCCAACTACATTGCGCCGGAGGAAAAAGAAAAGATCCGTGGTTCTAAAATCCTGGTACTGAATGCCCTGCGCCGTGAAAAGCATATCTCTCATTTTACCCTGGAAGAGGCTATTGCGCTGGGGAAAGAGCTGGAGGTGCCGGAAGTATACCTCACCCATATCAGCCATCAGCTCGGATTGCATGAAGCGGTATCAGCTGAACTGCCTGCGGGTACCCACCTGGCCTATGACGGCCTTAGTCTCGAAATTTAGAGGCGTTTTATTTCTGTTAACAAAACACTGCATACATAATCCTAGCTTGGTCAAAAATTGTTGTTGACCCATGTGGAAATCATTTGTCCGCGAATATCTGCGGTTTTCCCGGAAGGAGCGGCTGGGCATATTAACGCTGGCGCTGCTCATGATATTAACCAGCTATATCCCCGACCTGGTTTTTTATTTTCAGCGTACGCCCGTTGCCGGTAGTGATAACCTGAAAGCGGCTGTAACGGCCTTTGAAGCCAGGCTGGCAGCAGCGGAGAATGAGCCGGCTTTTACCCGGCGGAATGATGCACACACAGATAGCTTGTTTTACTTCGATCCCAACACGTTGCCGGCAAGCGGCTGGCAGCAGCTGGGTGTAAGCGAACGCACGGCTGTTACTATTGGTAAGTACCTGGCCAGGGGCGGGTATTTCAGGACGCCGGCGGATCTGGGCAAGATATATGGGTTGTCTCCCGCCTTATGCACACAGCTGATACCTTATGTGCGCATTGCGGGTACGGATAATAACCGGTTTTCCGGGAGATATGGTTCGCGGAGCGGACCCGGAAATAAAAACTATGGCCGGGAATCATACTACGGTGACAGCAATGCCCTGTATGAAAGATTTAAAAAAGGACGTCACTATTACCGGGACAGTGCATTTGCCAGTTATAATGATACGTCGTTTACCCGTTATCGTAAGAAAGCCCCGGCTGCACCCATTGATATTAACACGGCAGACAGCCTCGTTTGGCAGTCGCTGCCGGGCATCGGGGCGGGCTTTGCGCGGCGGATTATCGCCTTCCGCGAGCGGCTGGGAGGTTTTTACGCCGTGGAGCAGGTGGCGGAATGTTATGGCTTACCCGACTCCACATTTCAAAAAATTCAACCGTTCTTACAGATCGGTAGCAGTTCTCTAAAAAAACTAGACCTCAACCTCACAGATGAAAAATCTTTGGCAGCTCACCCATACATACGCTATAAACTGGCCCGTCTCATCGTGCAGTACCGCAGTAGCCACGCGGGTTTCAGGGCAGTATCGGACCTCCGCAACCTGCCGTTGGTGGATGAGATTATTTATCGTAAAATTGAACATTACATTGAGATCAAATATTAAAGCCACACGTTTATGAACTTTGCGCCTACGGAGATGCAACAACAGATTGCACAAATGATCCGGGATTTCGGGAAAACACATATTCAGCCTCACGTGATGGAATGGGACGAGCAGCAGGAGTTCCCGGTGCATATATTCAAACAGCTCGGGGAGCTGGGATTGATGGGCGTACTGGTGCCCCAGGAGTACGGTGGCAGCGGGTTGGGATACCTGGAATATGTAACCGTGGTGAGTGAAATTTCACGCATCTGCGGGGCGATCGGGCTAAGCGTGGCGGCCCATAACTCGTTGTGTACCGGTCATACGATGCAGTTTGCCAATGAAGCGCAAAAACAGCGTTATCTGCCTAAGCTGGCTACCGGTGAATGGATCGGCGCCTGGGGGCTCACGGAGCCTAACACCGGTTCCGATGCCATGAATATGAAATGCGTGGCTAAAAAAGAAGGCAACGACTGGGTGCTGAATGGCACCAAGTGCTGGATCACCCACGGGAAAAGCTGCGATGTGGCGGTAGTAATAGCCCGTACCGGCGACGTGCGCGACAGTCATGGTATGAGCGCTTTCATTGTGGAAAAGGGTACTCCCGGCTTCAGCGGAGGCAAGAAAGAAAACAAACTGGGCATGCGGGCCTCCGAAACCGCGGAAATGGTATTCGACAATTGCCGCATTCCTGCTGAAAATATGCTGGGCGCAGAAGGCGACGGCTTTATCCAGTCCATGAAAGTATTGGACGGGGGCCGGATTTCCATCGCCGCATTATCGCTTGGCATTGCCAAAGGTGCTATGGACGCTGCATTGAAATACTCAAAGGAACGGTACCAGTTCGACCAGCCCATCTCTAATTTCCAGGGCGTGTCCTTTAAACTGGCGGATATGGCCACAGAAATAGCTGCAGCAGAATTGCTCACCATGCAAGCGGCCGATATGAAAAACCGCAAGGTAAAAATGACCCAGCAGGCAGCTATGGCTAAATATTATGCGTCGGAAGTGGCTGTGCGGGTTGCCAACGATGCCGTACAGATTTTTGGCGGTTATGGCTATACAAAGGACTTCCCGGTGGAAAAATTTTATCGGGATGCAAAATTATGTACCATCGGGGAAGGAACTTCAGAGATCCAAAAGATTGTAATTGCCCGGGAAGCACTGAGATAGAATAACGATTTTGCAATTGATACTGATTCTATTGAAATAGCAGGATTTTTATAATTTATGAAAAGAGTATTTATAAGCCGTTCATCATTTTTTCAAAATAATTGAATATTACCCCTTTAGTGTTATTGAATATTGCAAAAGGAACGTTAAATTTGGGTTAATTCATCACTCTTTACCGTTTATCAACCTTAACACACAAAATCAAGAAAGATTTGAAACACTTTTACGCAATGAAAAGCACCCTGTAATACGGGTGCTTTTCTATACCGGGTCTGAACTGGTTTATCCCGTATAAAGATGCTTAGTAAAAATGTGAAGCCTGTAATCCACGTTATGATTCTTCTTTAATTCAGTAGTTCTACTGATACCTGTAATATTTATCCCTATTACTTTTACAGCTGAAATATTCCTTAATTGTTATGTTCTCCAAAAGTCTTAAGTGGGCCACACGTATCGTGTTGGGCCTGATAGTGATCGTATTAACGGCATACGGCGTTTTTACTTTTCTCTTCCATCAGTATGCCAGCAAAAAATATGCAGTTACAGTAAGAAACATTCCCATCCCCACCGATTCCGCTACTATTGCGGAGGGCCGGCACCTCTATGAAATAAAGGGTTGCGGCGAATGCCACGGGGCAGATCTGCGCGGGAAAATGGTGGTGGATGATCCGGCCATTGGCCGTATTGCGGGTAATAATATCACCTATGGCCTGGGAGGGTTGCCGGAAAGCTATGATAACACCGATTGGCTAAAGGCATTGCGGCACGGTTTAAACACCGCAAATAAGCCATTATTGCTGATGCCTTCAGAGGAGTTCACCCGAATGGATGATCACGATATTGCGGCTATAATTGCGTTTTGCAAGGCACAGCCAAAAGTAGATGCGCCTTCCATTCCCATAAAAATAGGACCGATGGGAAAGGTCCTGTCTGTAATGGGTAAAATACCCTTGTTCCCCGTGGAAAAAATTGATCATCACCGGGAACAGCCAAACCAGGTGACAAAGGCGGCAACAAAAGAATACGGCCGGTACCTGGCGGTTTCCTGCACTGGTTGCCACAAGCCCACATTGACCGGCGGCGATAACCCGGTTCCGGGTGCTGTGCCGGTAGCCAATATCACCTCTACCGGGCACCTCGGAAAATGGAGCCAAAACGATTTTATTGCCACGCTGCGTACCGGTAAAACGCCGGAAGGAAAGCAGCTGCTGGTAAAAGATATGCCGTGGAATATGACTGCACAGTACACGGATGAAGAGTTAACCGCGTTGTATCTTTATCTCAGAAGCCTCTAAAAAAAGAAGAAGGGCTTTCCAGGGAAATACCTCCGGAAAGCCCTTCTTCACTGTATTTTAAACTACTTTTTATCTTTGTTGAAGAAGTCGGACACTTTATCCTTTGCTTCTTCGGCCCAATCCTCCGCTTTATCTTTCACGTTATCCAGAAAATCACCTGCCTGATCCATCAGACCAGCCTTTTTCCCTTCGGCTTTATCCGACATGCCTGCAAACCAGTTATCAACTGTACCGGCAATAAACGGAGGTAATTTGCCCTTCACATATTCTTTGATCACATCGATGGACTGTGCGGCCTGTTCGGCGGTAAGTCCGGCTTTTTCCTGTAATTGCTGAATGAGTTCCTGCATAAATAGCGTTTTATAGTTAGCGATAGTATTGCTGTTAACGGGTTACCGGAACAGTTATGCCACTTTCAGTTTAATGAGGGTCGACTGCTCCAGTTTTGCCTGTGCATATTCCCTGGTAAGATGAAAATGTGTTTCATTGGCAGACGGCAGTTCATACATCGCATCGCTCAGTACAACCTCACAGATGGAGCGTAAACCACGCGCACCCAGTTTGTATTCCATCGCTTTGTCTACGATATAATCTATTGCTTCTTCTTCTATCTGTAAATCGATATTTTCTACCTTGAAAAGTTTCTTGTATTGCTTTACCAGCGCGTTTTTAGGCTCAGTAAGGATCAGTTTCAGGGTATCCCTGTCGAGCGAGTTGAGATAGGTAACCACCGGTAAACGGCCCAGTAATTCAGGAATCAGACCAAAGGATTTCAGGTCCTGGGAGTTGATATAACGCAGGATCTGTTTTCTGTTTTCTTCTTCTTTTTCCTTGTTTACGGTAAAACCGATAGAGTGGGTCTGTACCCTTCTGCTGATGATTCTTTCCACGCCGTCAAATGCACCACCGCAGATAAAGAGAATATTCTGCGTGTTCAGCTTGATCAGTTTCTGTTCAGGATGTTTACGGCCGCCCTGCGGAGGTACCAGTACTTCGGTGCCTTCCAGTAATTTCAGGAGACCTTGTTGAACGCCTTCGCCGCTTACATCGCGGGTAATGGACGGGTTATCATTTTTACGGGCAATTTTATCGATCTCATCGATGTAAACAATGCCACGTTCAGCAGCTTCCACGTCGTAGTTACATACCTGTAACAGGCGGCTGAGGATACTTTCCACGTCTTCACCCACGTAGCCCGCTTCTGTGAATACGGTGGCATCCACAATAGCAAAGGGAACGTTTAATTGTTTGGCGATGGATTTAGCCAGCAGGGTTTTACCCGTACCGGTTTCGCCCACCATGATGATGTTGGATTTTTCAATCTCTACTTCGTCATCACCAATCTGCTGGTTAAGTCTTTTATAGTGGTTGTATACAGCTACTGCCAGTATTTTCTTCGCATCATCCTGGCCAATTACGTATTCGTCCAGGAATTTCTTCATGTCAATTGGTTTAGACACTTTGGGTGCAAAGTTGGGGGCTACGGCTGCAGCTGCTTTTTTGCCGGGGGTGAATAACTCCTGGTCAATTATCTCCTGTGCGTTGGCTACACAGTTTTCACAGATGTGTCCTTCAGCGCCTGCAATCAGTATCTGCACTTCTTCTTTGGAGCGGCTGCAAAAGGAGCATCGGATTTTAGATTCTTTCATTTCGGAATAGATTATTTTTCTACGAAACTATCATTGCCTGCATTGGTATTGCAGGGTTACAAATTTACACTAAATAGCCGAAAGCATAAGTCTTAATACAGTAAAGCTTATCATCTCACAAAACAAAAGCTATTGTAGCGAAGATAATAGCGTTTTTTAATATGTATCGCCGTAATCTTCGCTACAATAGCTTATTTATGCCTTGTGCTTTAAGCTTTACTGAGGTGTTTCCAGGTTTTTCTTTGGATTTTTCTGGAGTACGTCATCAATGATGCCGTATTCTTTTGCTTCATCCGCAGTCAGCCAGTAGTCACGGTCAGAATCTTTTTCCACTTTTTTGAGTGGCTGTCCGCAATGGCCGGCAATGATTTCATTGAGTTCCTTTTTCAGTTTCACGAACTCACGCGCAGTGATTTCGATGTCTGAAGTCTGGCCTTCTGCACCGCCATGAGGCTGGTGAATCATTACACGTGCATGTTTCAGCGCGGTACGTTTTCCTTTTGTACCTGCCACCAGCAGTACAGCGCCGAAAGAGGCCGCCATACCGGTACAGATAGTAGCTACATCAGGAGAAATGATCTGCATAGTATCATAAATACCCAGGCCGGCGTAAACGCTTCCTCCGGGGCTATTGATGTACATCTGTATATCACGGTTACGGTCGGAAGACTCAAGGAACAACAGCTGCGCAGTAATCACGTTTGCTACGTAGTCGTTCACGGGATCTCCCAGGAAAATAATACGATCAGCCATCAACCTGGAGAAAACGTCCATCTGGGTCATATTCATCTGGCGTTCTTCAAGGATATAAGGAGTCAGACTGTTGATCTGGTGGCTTTTGGTGTAACTGTCTACTACCAGGCTGCTGATTCCCCGATGCTGGATGGCATATTTTCTGAATTCATTATTAATGTTCATGATGGTGATGTTTATGAGGTAAATTAACAAAATCTTCTGCTTTGATTTCCTCTTCTTTCACGTTCACCTTAGCCTCAGCCCAGTCAAATAACTTGGCAGTGATCATTTCACGGTAAGTCTGGTCTACAAATTTCTCATCCTGTAACAGGCGATCCAGGTAGCTGTCTAACCATTCTGCTCCATCAGCAGCGGCGCCGCCATAGTAGCCTAATACTTTTTGTTTGGCATTTTCCTTCAGATCTTCGAAAGAAACTTCCAGTTTATTTTCTTTAACCAGTTTATCGCTGATGAGTGTCCAACGTAATTGATGGTCAAAACTAGGGAATTCTTTTTCCGCTTCTTCCGCAGTTTTTGGCTTTTCACCGCCAACCTGCAGCCAGCGTTTGAGGAAATCCTTTGGCAATTCAATCGGCGTTTCGTGTACCAGTACTTCAAACAGGTCGTTGTGAAGGTGGTTGCGGCTTTCAGAATCCCAGTATTTGCCGATTTCTTCTTTCAGTTTAGCGCGGAAAGCTTCTTCAGTAGTGATTTCTTCTCCCGGATAAACTTCTTTGAAGAACTCTTCATTCAGTTCTCTTTTCTCAATCAAACCAACTTTCGTGATGGTCAGTTTGAAATATTTGTTTGCTGCTTCCTTGTCGCCTGCTTCAAAGCCCAGATCTTTCAGGATCCAGCCCAAACGCTGCTCGTCAAAGGAAGTAGCCAGTTGGAATACAATGCTGTCTTCATTCTTTTTACCTTGCAGCTCAGCCTGGATAGCCGGTGCAAAGTATTTAACCAGTAAGGCGTTTTCTTTTACGATACCGCCTTCCACTACATTACCTTTCTCGTCAGACTCTTCGAATTTAACGTTAATCACGTTATCTTCTGAAGTAATTGTTTCAGGTTCTGTTGTTTTTCCACCTTTCAGCTGTAAACGCTGTACTTCATCGTTCACCATTTCGTCGGTAACGGTTACTTTATATTTTGTAAGGGTGGTTTTGTTATCTTCCAGGGGAGTAACGCTGAAGCTGGGTTTCAGACCCACTTCAAATTCGAAGGCATAATCAGCAGGCTTGTTGAAATCCAGGTCTTTTGCCTGTTTTTCCAGGGACAGCGGCTGGCCGAAGATCTCCAGTTTCTCTGTCTGCACATAACCCATTAATTCTCTCTCAACAGTTTTCAGAATTTCGTCGCCAAAGATAGCCTGACCGTGCATCTTCTTAACCATACCTGCAGGTACCATTCCTTTACGGAAGCCTGGTATGTTCGCATTTTTGCTGAATTGCTTTACTGCTTTGTCAAAATTAGGAAGGTAATCTTCCTGGCTCACTTTCACAGTGATCTTATCGTTCAATAAACCAATGTTTTCTCTCGTAACGGTTGCCATAATTGAATTGTATAAAGTGTTCTTTAAGAAGCAATAATGATTCCTTGTTTATTTTTCTGCCATGAAGTCACAACGGCAAGTAGGAATGGCAGGAAACTATTTTTGAATAAAATCAGGTGAAACTGTGTCTGAATAAGACAGGAGTGACAATGAAAGTGAGGGAGAGCATAGCATTATCACGTTGCCATATTGACGCATTGCCACATAATATTATATGTGCGGATGAAGGGACTCGAACCCCCATGCCTCGCGGCACCAGATCCTAAGTCTGGCATGTCTACCAATTTCATCACATCCGCAATAAATAAAAAGAACTTACTCTTCCCAGTGTTCAACCGGCCCGGAAACCCTATCCGGCTATACATGACAAGAGCCCCTTTTTAACTCAAAAAGGATTGCAAAGGTATTATTTTTTGCGAATTAACAAAATCATTTATATAGAGAAACATTCCCCTGTTTCTACCCCTAAATTTTAAAAAATCAGAATTAAGCTGTTAAATTGGTGAGCAATTACTGTAAAAGTCTATCTGATGGCTATGGCTAAAACCTTTTTTGAAGAACTCAACAGCGCAAACGCTACCGGTGTAGCCTATAAGAATATCAACCTGAAAAAGGCGGCGCTGGCCTATTTTGCCAATACCGGCAACGCCACTATCGCCGATCTGTGCAAAGAGCTCAACCTCAGCACACCCAAAGTTACCAACCTGGTGAATGACCTTATTGTCGACGGCCTCGTAATGGACTATGGCAAAATAGAATCCACCGGCGGCCGTAAACCCAACCTGTACGGACTGGTACCGGATTCCGCCTTCTTCATCGGGGTGGATGTAAAACAGGATCACCTCAACCTGGGCCTGTCGGACCTCCACAAAAACCTGGTTACCACCGTGGAAGGACTCCCCTACGAACTGGATAACACCAAAGCTTCCCTGGAACAGCTGTGCCTCCTGATCAATAACTTTATCGATGGCCTCACCGTTCCCAAAGAAAAGATCCTCGGCATTGGTATCAATATCCAGGGACGCATCAATTACGCCACCGGCTACAACTACAGCCTCTTCTATTTCGACGACGAACCTCTCAGCAAAGTCATCGCCGCCAAAGTAGGCATCCGCGTTTTCCTGGAAAATGACTCACGGGCAATGGCCTACGGAGAATTTTGTTCCGACCTGGTGAATGGCGAACGTAACGTGCTGTTCCTCAACCTCGACTATGGCATAGGTATGGGCGTACTCATCAACGGGGAGCTGTACTACGGTAAATCCGGCTACAGCGGCGAAGTAGGACATATCCCGATGTTCGACAATGAAATCATCTGCCACTGCGGGAAAAAAGGATGCCTGGAAACAGAAGCCTCCGGATGGGCGCTGGTGAATATGTTCCGGCAAAAGCTCGCCGCAGGTTCTTCCTCTATGCTGAGCCGCACGCATCAATCCCCGGAAGACATCCACCTGCACGATATTATAGACGCAGCCAATAACGACGATATGCTGGCCATAGAACTTATTGCCAAAGTAGGAGAGAACCTGGGTCGCGGCGTTGCCCTGCTCATGAATATCTTCAACCCGGAACTGGTCATACTCGGTGGCGCGCTCGCCGCTACACAGGACCACATCCGCCTGCCCATAAAAAGTGCTATGAAAAAATATTCCCTCAGCCTGGTAAGTAATGATTCCAAACTGAAAATGTCGAGGCTTGGTGAAAGCGCCGGTATCATCGGCGCCTGCCTGCTGGTAAGAAATAAGGTGTTGATAAGTTAGTTTTTGCCTAACTTTAGGAGCTACCCAAATTCCATTTTCTTACCCTAAAAAGATTGTTATGTCCACCACATTAACACCTTATCTCACTTTTGGAACTAATTGCCGCGAAGCCATGAACTTTTACAAGGACATCTTCGGAGGGGAATTGTTTATCATGACAATGGGCGACGCGCCTGAAAGCGAAAATGTACCCGCTGCATCCAAAGACCTGGTAATGCATGCGTTTTTGAAAACATCTTCTTTCGAGCTTATGGCCTCTGATGGCATGGGAGGCCAGGCGCCCAAAAATGGTGACAACGTTACACTGGCACTGGGCACTGAATCAAACGAAGAATCGGAAAAATTATTCAATGCGTTATCCGCCGGAGGAAAAGTTACGATGCCCCTGGCAGAAACCTTCTGGGCACACCGCTTTGGTATGTTAACCGATAAATATGGTTTCCCCTGGATGGTGAGCTTTAACAAGCCCATGTAAAAAGACCATGGTCTTTTCAGCTGTTTACGTTCTTCAGTTTGTGCAGAAAGTAAACAGCTGAATTTTTTATTTCTTCTTCCTGAAAAAAGAAAATAATCCTCCTCCTCTCAGTTCATTTTTTTTCTCTGCCGCGGGCCTGAATTCCGGATCATTCGCTACAATCAGGTCAATGATTTTTTTGCAGGTGCCGGGATCATCTTTTGCTTCATAAGCCAGCGCCATCGTATATCTTACGGCAGATGCCTCTGTATCCCACGCCCAGTTGTTGCCGGCGTAAATATTCAAACACTGCGTGGCATATGCCAGGCACTCGTCATATTCTTTCTCTCCCAGATATGCCTCCGCAAGAAAAGCGTATACCCCAAACCGGTAGTTGGGGGCATTGTCTGCAGCGTCGCCGTTAGACATAATCTGCAGCGTATGCAGCAGATCAGTAATCGCCGCTTTATAGCGGCCAAGCTTTAACGCAGCCTTTCCACGGAAGTAGTAGATCTTCATTTGCGAAATCACCGGCAGTTTGGTGATGCCGCCAATGGAAATGCGGTTATTGATAGCGCCAATACAATGTTCGTACTGGGCATTATCAAAATACAGGTACATCAGGTTGAAATAGGCGTCACTGTCATCCGGTTTTTCCACCAGGTGCGTTTCCAGCGCCAGTATACGTTCAGACAAATCATCGGCGCTGTTGGTACGGATAAAGGCGCGGCCGGTTTTAATACGGTCAATGTTATACGTAATGGTTTCCCGGTCGTAGTCTTCCAGTTCCTGCATATCCTTTGCAATCCAGGTATTGTATTCCGCCAGTATTTTTTCATAGAGATCCAATGCTTCGGCATGTTTCTCCAATGTACACAGGTCGTCGATCATTCGTTCATGGATAGACACGTAGTACATCAGCGGCAATACTTCTGTGAAATTTTCCAGGATGGTATGGCGGTCGGCGATGGCCTCGGCCAGCTTACCCATGCTGTGATACGCATCAGCCCTGGATTCCAGCTGTTCCCAGAAAGGCGACATATTGTAGCCGATGGTGTGCACATGCGCTGCTTCCACAAAGATGCCGCCTTCATACAAGGCAATGCCATAGTTGTTACAGCACATGGCAAAATGATGAGGATGGCCGGCATAAGAGTTCCCTGAATTTTCATACCAGTAGGCATGATAGATATCAAATGCTTTTTTATACAGGAAGCGCTTCAGCGCGGTGGACGCCTGTTTTACGCCGTTGTCTTTTTCCAGTTGAATAATTTCACTGAAGATAACACCCGCTGCGTACCAGTCGTACGGAATGTGATGCTCCACATCCGGCCAGCTTTCGGGGAATTGCCCGGTCACTTTATAACTCGTAAAATACCACCTCACCATGCTGAACGGATAAGGTTTTATGGCCATCGATTTTTCATACCAGGGCAATGCCTCCTGGTAACTGCCGATGTTGAAGAATGCTGTAGCGGTATAATGATAGAAGTAGGCTTCGTCGGGGTACTCAGCAATAAAGTGTTTGCCGGTGGAAATCTGTTCCAGGGTACCTTCGTCATCATCATCTCCAAAAAACTGCTGCCAGAATTCGGTAGTGCCTTTGCAGAACTCCCTTGCCAGCGCGGCATTCCGCACGCCATCCGCAAGCAGTTGCTGGATATGCCGGAGCAAACGCAGCATGTCTTCCTGTGTATTTTCTCCTGCCGTGATCATGATCTGCAGCATGCTGGCCGCAAAATCATAATCCGCCATATCCAGTGCGAACCAGGTGGTAGAGAGCAGGCGGTTGTTAAACACCGTACATTCAAAGGCCTGTTTGTAGTATTCCAGGGCGGCGGGCCTGTTTTCCGTGTGATAGTATACATCGCCGATACGCGTAAAGCACTGGAACCGCGCCACATTCAGCTGCGGCAGATCGTCGGCGTACAGTGATTCATATACCTGGAGATTGCGGTGCATGTCTGCCAGGGCCTTTTCGGTTTCATTTTTCAGCACCCATACCTGGAAACGGTACAGTAATGCTTTGGTAGTCAGTTCTTCATCACCGCCGGCAATGAGGATATCACAGTCGCTGATGGTTTCATCTCCTTTGTCTGCCATCACATTGGCGCCCATATAGGCGCGGTGTACACGGGCCTGCACATGTGCAGGCTCAATGGTCAGCACCTGGCTGAATGCCTCGTAAGCCTCGTTGTACATAGCAGTGGCCAGGTCCCGGTTATCGGTTGCCTTGGCGTTTTCCAGCTGGGATAAACCCAGTAGTTGCCAGCCCCGGGCCTCGCCGGGGTTATCCTGCAGGTATATTTCCAGTTTGGTAATTGCTTCAGTATATGCCTGTTCATTATACAGCCTTTCCAGTTCGTCAAAATGCATATGCGCTTTATTAGGACATGTAATTTATTAATATTGGTGGAGGATGATAAATATTTTCTGGTAGTGTCCTCCCGAATATATATATTTAAAGACCATTTATTATCAGCCAGAAACATTCAAATCCTTTGCCATGAAAGCAATAGCAGTATTGTTATTACTCCTGTGTAATACAGTTGTAAACGCGCAGGAGTGCGATTGCAGGAAGAAATTTGACAGCGTACAGGTCTATCTGAGGAAGAATTATGCAGGGTTTATCGACAAAGTAACCCCGGTTACGGAGCAGGCTTATACTGCCATGCTGACAAAACTACGGTTACAGGCGGCTACCATCAAGGGCGCCACGCATTGTCTCCTGCTGGTAAACCGATACCTGCGCTTCTTCAAAGACCAGCACCTCGCCCTGCACATTGGCTACACGCCCCTCAGAGAAAAAATCACCCTCACCCCACAGCAGCTGGATTTGCTACAGAAACAGCCCATAAGCGGTGTGGCCGGTATTTACCAGGCCGACTCCCTCTATAAAGTGGCCCTGGTAAAGAACCTGCGGGGATTGCGTACTTACGCCGGCGTAATCATGGAATCTGCCTCACCGGATTGGAAACCGGGAGACGTATTGTTTGAACTGGCCGCTACCGGGCCGGATAAATTTGATATGATCAGCTACGCCGCGCAGGAAGTGAACTTTGATACCCTCACCATCGGAAAACAACGCGATGGTCTGTCTGCATTGGGTTGGCAGAAACCCGCTGCGGCCATGTCGCAGCAGCTCGCGGGCGTGAAGAAGAGTGACAATGCACCGGCGGAAATACCTGCCTTCGCCGAAATGACGGCGCCTTTCTTTTTCCGGCAAATAAACGACAGCACCGGCTATTTGCGGATTAGCAGCTTTGACGCAGCGTTCTATCCGGCCGCAGATTCTGTGCTGAATGCCAGCGACGAGTACCTGCGCAGAAACCCCAACCTGGTCATTGATGTACGCAACAACGGTGCGGGCGCTGACAAACTGATTGAACGCCTGCGACCCTTGCTGTATACTCAACCTGTAAGGATTACCGGGGCCGACTTTTACGCCACACCGGATAATATTGCGGCATGGCGTCATATCCTGGACGAACAAACCGGAAAGCTACCCGGCGAATATGTAGAGCAGATCCGCACTGTAATTGAACAGGGTAGTGGTTTGCAAGGCCGGCTGGTAAGTATGGGGCCGGATGAAAACATGATCCTGCCGGCTCCGTTGCCTGCCCCGGCAAAAGTAGCGGTGCTCATTAATGGCCGGTGCAGCAATACCGCAGAACAGTTTTTACTGGAAGCGGTACAAAGCCAGAAAGTGAAACTCATGGGAACTCCTACGGCAGGAGCATTGGATTACTCTAATGTAGCCAGGGTAAGGTTTTCAACGCCTGATTTCTCAATAGACTATCCCGTTACCCGCTCCCGCAGGATTGCTGCAGGGCAGGGTATTGACAATAAAGGCATTCAGCCTGCGGTGAAAGTAAATTTCCATTCGGCAGGATGGCTCGAAGAAGTAGTGAAACAATTTTAATGCAGGAGTCGTTAAGATCCGGTTAACACTTGAACATAATTTAAAACCCACCTTTGAGGTATAAGCATATGCGTGAGCATATAGGGTTTAAAAATAGTAACAATGGTAGAAAAGCTGCCTCACAATTCTTTGTGAGGCTTTTTATTAAAATAACTTTTGTTGTAGAAGATGACCCAGTATATGTGTCAGCTCATGAAGGCTGTTAGGTTTCGTCAGGAAATAAGAGGCGCCCAGTTCACGGGTTTCTTTTTTATCCGATTCATGTGAAGACGTGGAATAGATAACCACAGGGATATGTTTTAAATGCTCCTGCTGCCGTATTTCTGCAAGAAACTGTTTCCCGTCTATCCTGGGCATATTCAGGTCCAGGAAGATAAGATCCGGCGCCAGGTTATTATTCAGCTTAAGTAGTGCGTCTTCTCCGTTGATGGCTTCATGGTAAATAATATCCGGTGCCAGCTCCTTTAATACTTCACCAAATATCATTCTGTCATCTATATCATCGTCAATTAAAAGTACTGAGGTATATTTACAACTATCGGGCATATATCGTTTTGGAATAGAGACAAATCTAAGATTTTGTTGTTATTTTATTATCATATTGTTCGTTTTAGTGGTACTGTTTGGAACGAAATGTGTTAAATCCGTTGAAAGCACAGTTTGCAGAATAGTGCCCCTGTAAAAATTAAACAAGCTCAGGCAAATGAAGAAATACTTTATGCAGCTCCCTCTTCCCAGGAAGCTGATGTTAGTTGCTGTAATACCGCTGGTGTGTCTCGTATATTTTGGTATAGCCGTATTCAATAAACAGACTGAAGATATAGATACTATTGATAACCTGGTGCAGAAAATTACCACTGCCACCACTATCATGAAAGTAGCCGATGAAATTCATATGGAACGCAGGAACAGTGTAAACTATGTACTGCAAACCGGAAGTCTGAATGATCTGCTCATGCAACGCGCCAAAACCGATCTGGCCATCGATGCGGTGAAAGGCAGGTTGCTGGCCAGCGACAGCCGCTTCTTCCAATACTCACTGCTAAATACACTCCCCAAAAAGAGAAAGGATATCGATAGTAAGAGTATGCCGCAACGGGAGGTACTGGACTATTATTCCAACCTTATTTTCCGCCTGAATGACCTGGCCAATACCAACACCCCGGATATCCCGGTATTAAAAGCCGTTCAGCAGGATATGAACGCGCAATACCTGCTGGCACAGATGGCAGCTTACCAGGGAATGATCCGCATGGATATTTATTATTTCATGCTGAAAAAAGAAGTGTGGCCGGAAGATTTTGCCCGCATAGAAAATAACGCCGACATGTTTGCAGCCCTGCGTGCAGAGCTGGTAGACAAAGCTTCTCCCGCCGTGTCAAAGGATTATCTTAAAACGGAATCCTCCAATGAAATGGTTATCACAAACGATTTTATTAAAAGCACCATCGCTTCCCGTAAAATTGATACCCTGTTTAATGCAGACTCCTGGTGGGACAATTCCACCGTGGCCGTGGATCAGCTGAAGCTGCTGCAGCGCGCCGTAATGGATAAAGTAGGCAGGGATGCAAAAATTATCTCCAAAAAAGAAAATGATCTAAAAACCCGCTACCTGCTTGTGTTGGTAGGTATCATCGTGTTGGTGGTGGTATTTATTTCCTTTACTATTAAAGGCATCACCGACAGCCTGGAACTACTGCGGGCAGCGGCTGTAAATATCGCAAAAGGAGTACCGGGATCGGCGCCCGAAGTACACACAAAAGATGCTATCGGAAGCCTGGGGCGTTCTTTTAATGTTATTGACCAAACCAACCAGGAACTGGCCACTGCGGCCGACAGTATCGGTAAGGGCAATTTTAATATTGATGTAAAACCCCGCAGCGAAAATGATGTACTCGGCCATGCAATAGTACAGATGGCCGCAGATCTGAAAACATTCCGCTATCATGCCGACCAGAAAATATGGATACAAACAGGTATTAACCGTCTCAGCGAAACGTTGCTGGGTGAAAAGGACATGGAGGCACTGAGTAAAGACGCGTTAACGGATGTGATACAATACATCGGCGCACAAACAGGGGTGCTGTACATCCGGTATTCCAATGAACTTCGTTTATCCGCTGAATATGCACTGTCGCCCGCCCATCCGGCCCCCCGCGTGGTTGAAGTAGGGAAAACCTTACTCGGGCAAAGCGTGTTACAAAAGGAACCATTATATCTCCGCGAAGCGCCGGATGATTTCCTGCATATCGCCGGCGCTGCAGCCTCCGCGCAACCGGGCCACGTGCTCATTATCCCGCTGATCCATGCAGGCGTTACGGAAGGCGTAGTAGAACTGGGTTCCCTGTTCCCTTTTAAAGAAAATGTGATCGACTTTGCCCAGCAGGCCGCTGTGAAAATCGCCATTGCCCTGCAAAGTACCCGGAGCCGTACCCGCCTGCAGGAACTGCTGGAAGAAACGCAGGCGCAGGCAGAAGAACTGCAAACACAACATACCGAACTCGAAAGCCTGAACGTAGAACTGGAAGCCCAAACACAAAAGCTCCAGGTGTCTGAAGAAGAGCTGAAAGTACAACAGGAAGAACTGATGCAGTCGAACGCTGAACTGGAAGAAAGAAGCCGTCTCCTCGAAGAAAAAAACCAGATCATCGTGGAACGGAACCTGGATATCCATAAGAAAGCAGAAGAGCTGGCACTCAGCACCCGCTACAAATCAGAGTTCCTGGCTAATATGTCGCATGAACTGCGTACACCGCTGAATTCTATCTTATTGTTATCAAGGCTCCTCTCTGAAAATCACGACACCAATCTTAACGGCGACCAGATCGAATATGCACAGGTGATCAATAGCTCCGGAAAAGGGCTGCTCACGCTGATAGACGAAATACTCGACCTCTCGAAAATAGAATCCGGCAAAATGGAACTGGAATTCAGCCAGGTATCCATTGCCGATATCAGTTCCAATATGCAGGCGTTGTTTGAACCAATGGCCAAAGAAAAAGGATTGCAGCTGTTGATACATAAAGACGCTGCGGTGCCGGCCAGTATTGAAACAGATCAGTTGAGACTGGAACAGATCCTCAAAAACCTGTTATCCAACGCCCTGAAATTTACCGCAAGGGGATTTGTCCGCATGGAAATACTGGAAGGAGAAACACCCGAAACCATCCGATTTGCAGTAAAAGATACCGGCATCGGTATACCGGCGGAAAAGCAACAGGTGATTTTTGAAGCTTTCCAGCAGGCTGATGGATCTACCCGGAGAAAATACGGTGGCACCGGCCTGGGGCTGTCTATCAGCCGGGAACTGGCCAAGCTGCTCGGCGGACATATTTCGGTGAGCAGTAAGAACAATGAGGGAAGTGAATTCGTCATTACGATCCCGGTGGTTCGTAAAACAGGAGCACCCGTAAGCCAACCTTTCGTACTGCCGTCGCCGGTAGTGGAAGAAACAGCCGCCGGTTTGAAACAGAGATACCTGTCGCCCACTGTTCCGGAAGACGTTTACGACGACCGTGGCCTCATTGAAAACGGCGATTCCGTAATACTCATCGTGGAAGATGATACGCATTTTGCGAAGGCGTTGCTCGACTTTACCCATGCAAGAGGATATAAAGGAATTGTATCTGTACGCGGTGATGAAGCCGCAGAACTGGCACGCATCTACAAACCACTGGGTATCCTGCTGGATATCCAGCTGCCCATAAAAGATGGCTGGCAGGTAATGGAAGAACTGAAAAGCGATCCGGCCACCAGGCCGATACCGGTACATATCATGTCTTCCATGGAAGCAAAAAAAGAAAGCCTCCTGAAAGGTGCGGTCGACTTTATCAGCAAGCCGGTAGACGTGCAAAGCATGCAACTGATCTTTGAAAAGATGGAGTTTGTATTGCAACGGTCTACCAAAAAAGTACTGATCCTGGAAGAAAATGCGAAGCACGCCAAAGCGCTGGCCTATTTCCTCAGTAACTACCACGTAAGTTCCGAAATCAGCAATACCGTGGAAGATGGCGTATCGCTGCTGCAACAGCAAGATGTGGACTGCGTAATCCTTGATATGGGAATTCCTGACCAGCGGGCTTATCAGGCGCTGGAAATGGTGAAAGAAATAAAGGGACTGGAAAATCTTCCTATTATCATTTTTACAGGTAAAAGTTTATCAAAGGCAGAAGAACAACGGATCCGGCAGTATGCTGATTCCATCGTGGTAAAAACGGCGCATTCCTATCAGCGCATGCTGGACGAAGTATCCCTGTTCCTGCACCTGGTATCTGAAAACGCGCCGGCTGCACAGGGTGGAAGTGGGAAGATGGGCGTATTGAATGAAGTGCTGAAAGATAAAACCGTGCTGGTGGCAGATGATGATGTACGCAATATTTTCTCTTTAACAAAAGCACTGGAAAAACACCAGATGAAAGTACTGTCTGCCATCGACGGTAACGAAGCGCTGCAGCAGCTGAAAGAACACCCGGTAGACGTAGTGCTGATGGACATGATGATGCCGGAAATGGACGGCTATGATGCCATTGCGGCTATCCGCAAACAACCGGGACTCAAAGGTTTGCCGGTGATTGCCGTTACCGCCAAAGCAATGATGGGCGACCGGGAAAAATGCCTGCAGGCGGGGGCCTCTGATTATATTTCCAAACCAGTGGATGTAGATCAGTTGCTATCCTTATTACGGGTATGGTTATACGATAAAGCCATGAAATAACTTTTATGGAACACAAACAGGTATTAATTGTAGATGATGACGCACGCAACATCTTTGCGTTAAAGGCAGTATTGCGATCCAGGAATATCCCATGCGTGGCTGTTGGCACCGGTGCGGAAGCATTACGGGTGTTATCGCCGGAGCATGCAATCGGCGCCGTGTTAATGGATATCATGATGCCGGATATGGATGGCTATGAAACGATTTCCGCTATCCGCGCCATGCCCTGGAACAGCCGCCTGCCGCTGATTGCCGTCACTGCAAAAGCGATGGTAGGCGATCGTGAAAAATGCCTGGAAGCAGGCGCCGATAATTATATTTCCAAACCAATTGATGTAGATGAGCTACTGTTGCAGCTACAACAATATTTATCTGAGCAAACGTGAGCAGGAACCCGATAAGTGAACAGGAAGTGTTGCTGTTACTGAATGACATACTGGAAAGGTATGGGTATGATTTTACAGAGTATGCGCCCGCCTCTATTAACCGGCGGGTAAACCATCTGTACCAGGTAGACCGCTTTCCCAGTTTTGCCGAATACCGCTACCGTATTATTTCCGATCCGGCATACGCATTACGTTTTGTGGAAGAAATAACGGTAAATGTAACGGAGATGTTCAGGGACCCGTCTTTCTACCAGGCATTGCGTACCCAGGTATTGCCGGTGCTGGCTACCTATCCGTCTATCCGGGTATGGCATGCCGGCTGCTCCACCGGGGAGGAAGTATATTCCTTTGCCATCCTGCTCAAAGAAGCGAAACTGCTGCACAAAGCAGTGATTTATGCTACCGATATCAATGCAGGCGTATTGGAAAAGGGACGCAAAGGAATGTTCCGGCTTTCACAAATGCAGCAATACTCCCGCAACTACATGGAAGCCGGTGGCCGGGAAGATTTCTCTTCCTATTATACGGCCAATTATGAATATGCCAAGTTCCGGGAAGACCTCGGGGAAAAGATCATTTTTTCCCCGCATAACCTGGTAACAGATGGCTCATTTAATGAATTCCAGTTGATCATTTGCCGCAATGTATTGATCTACTTTAATAAAAAACTACAGGACAGGGTATTAACGTTATTCAGTGAAAGTTTGGAGCAGCTGGGCTTCCTGGCGCTGGGAAGTAAGGAAACACTTAACTTTACCAGCGTGACCGGTAAATTTAAACAACTGGAAAACCGGGAGAAGATCTGGCGAAAGGTGCAGCTGTAATAACAAAATAAGAGGCATATGACTACAGCACCGTATTTAATTGTAATAGGCGGTTCTGCCGGGGGATTGCAACCTATCCTGACATTGTTACCAGGACTTGTTGCTTCACTTCCTGCAGCCATTTTAATTGTATTGCACCGCCAAAGCCATTATGAGTCGGTATTAACGGAGTTATTGTCTAGTAAATCCATCCTGCCGGTCAGAGAAGCTGGTGAGAAAGAACCCCTGTTACCGGCTACCGTCTACATCGCGCCGGCGGATTACCATTTACTGATAGAATCGGATCATACTTTTTCCCTGGATGATTCGGAGAAAGTGAATTTCAGCCGACCGAGTATTGACGTTACCTTTACTTCCGCAGCGCTGGCCTATGGCAGTAAAGTGACCGCCATACTGCTTTCCGGCGCCAACACAGATGGCACCGAAGGGCTGAAAGATGTACACGAGGCAGGAGGCACCACCGCAGTGCAGGACCCGGCTACAGCGGATGTGGATTACATGCCAAGACAAGCCATCCTCCAGGCGCCCGTTGACGCTATACTGCAGCCACAGGAAATGGCTGCCTTCATAAACCGAATGGCAGAGGTATGATTATTGAGCTGTCATTGTTTAAAAGTTTAAAAGAATAACATTGGGCCGCTTTCCACCCGTTGCCCGCCTGTTATAACGAGTATGTCGTATGATCTTAATTGTAGATGATAAGCCGGAAAATATACTGTCTATCAGGAAAACCCTCGAACTATACCGGTTCGAGGTGGATACCGCGCTATCCGGGGAAGAAGCCCTGAAGAAAATACTCAAACACAGCTACACACTTATCATCCTGGACGTGCAAATGCCCAGCATGGACGGCTTTGAAGTGGCGGAAGCACTGTCGGGGCACAGTAAAGCGAAGGACATTCCGATTATTTTCCTCTCTGCCGTGAATAAAGACAAACGGTTTATTGTAAAAGGATATGACTCCGGCGGTATCGACTATATCACCAAGCCGGTGGACCCGGATATCCTCCTGATGAAAGTAAAGACATTCTCCCGCCTTTATCAGCAATCGCAGGAACTGAAGCAAATGCATCAGTCGCTCAAAGAAGAAGTAGAGGTAAGAAAACTCGCACAGGAAGCACTGATAGCACACCAGCAACAGGTAAATGATATGCTGGAACAGAAAGTAAGGGAAAGGACAGAAGAACTGAGAGAGATCAATAAATCGCTGGAAGCCAGCAACCACGATCTGCAACAGTTTGCATCTGTCGCTTCCCATGACCTGAAAGAACCCCTGCGGAAAATTCAGCTTTTCGGCGCTATTTTAAGAGATAAGTTTCTGCATACGGACCCTAACGCCCTTTCCTATATGGAAAGGATTGTAGGCTCCTCAGAACGAATGGCAAGGCTCATCAACGACCTGTTGAACTATTCCCGTTTATCCGGGGCAAGCATAAACGAAGTTACCGACTTCAATAAAATCATACAGGAGATCCTGGTCGACCTGGAGCTGATGATCGTTGAACGGGATGCGGTCATCACTGTGGAAAAAATGCCTCAGATTGAAGCTGTGCCGGGGCAAATACGCCAGGTGTTTCAAAACATCATCAGCAACGCGTTAAAGTTTTCACGGAAAGATATACCTCCTCAGATACATATTACCGCAGATGTTGTAACGGATCTAAACCCCGACAGTGCCAGCTTTGAAGGCGGGCAGTACTGCCGCATTATTATCCGGGATAATGGAATCGGGTTCAATGAAAAATATCTTTCTAAAATATTTACCATCTTCCAGCGCCTCCACACTTCGGAACTCTATGAGGGCACCGGCATCGGACTGGCTATTGCCAAAAAAGTGATTGATAAACACGGCGGAGTTATCACCGCCAGGAGCAGGGAAGGAGAGGGCGCTGCCTTCATCATCGTATTACCCCTGAAACAAACCAGGCCTGTGGCCGCCGGCTTAACCGATGTACTGGCCTGATCGCCGGCTTTAGCCATAAAAAAAGCCCGACACATTGTGTCAGGCTTTACGGGTGGAGGATAACGGGCTCGAACCGTTCACCTCAAACATGCCATGCTTGCGCTCTACCAGATGAGCTAATCCCCCGTTTATTGCTTTCTTCGGGATGCAAAAATATATTTTTTCCTGTAAACACCAACATTTTATAGAAAATCTTTGAAAATTCCTTCCACGGTTTCTTTCAGATCTTTTAACAGCAAGGGTTTCCGGAGTAATTTAATTACCATGGGATTCGCGTTGGTACGGGTTATATCCCCATAATCCAGGGAAGAAGACACCATTACGATATGACATTGGGACTTAATCTTACTGGGATAAGAATCAAATGCCTGGAGAAATTCAAAGCCATCCATCTCCGGCATCTGGATATCCAGCAGGATAACAGTGGGCGGAATTTTAGGCAAGGCAATATTGGAAGACAGGAATTCCAGTGCCTTATTGGCATTTGCAAACGAAATGACCGTTCTGCTGATTTGTTGAAATCCGATCAACTTCTCATGCAGCAACAAATCAATTTCATTGTCATCAATCAATATGACTCGCAGGTCAGGTATCGAATTCATTTCTGTTGGGGATGGTAATTTCAAATTGGGTGCCCTCGCCATATTTGGACTCCACATTAATGGTACCGCCTATTTTACTCAATGCTTCCTTTACAATATACAAGCCAATACCACTGCCCGGTTTATTATTGTTTTTGGACCGGAAAAACATCTTGAAAATATTGTTCAGATGCTCGCTTAAAATGCCGATCCCGTTATCACGTATACAGATAGTTGCTTTGTGTGGCTCTACTTTAACCGCCAGGTTAACCATCGGGTTTGTTTCCTCCGGCTTCTGGTATTTAACAGCATTTGAAATAAGATTGTTCAAAATAACACTGATCCTGAAGGTATCCCCCCTGAAATCAACGGCCTGGTCCACATTGGTTTGAAAGCGGATCTGGGTATTCTGCGGTTTAAACGCAGTGATACAATCGTTCAGCAGGGTGTTGAAGTCAATTCTCTCATATTCTATCTCCAGGCGGGAATTACGGTAGTATTCAATGATCTTCTGGATGAAATCATCCAGTTTTAACACACAGGTTTCTACCATGTTTATATAACCATTGGGATCTACCACAGAATTATCCAGCCTCGACAGATTGATAATTCCCAGCACAGACATCAACGGTGAACGCAAATCATGCGAAGTGGAGTAAATAAACCGGTTGAGTTCATCATTCGTTTTTTCCAGCTCTTCTATCTTCTCCCGGAGTTGCTTTCGTGTGCGGTATATTTCGTAGGCATTGTTAATGGTTTTGTGCAGCTCATGCTCATCCCATGGCTTCTTGATATAGGAGTAGATGTGGCCCTTGTTAATGGCATCAATAATATCTTCCACATCCGTATAACCGGTCAGCAAAATGCGCATCGGGTCAGGCAGGATATCCTTTATTTCATTGAAGAATTCCACACCCGTAGCTACTGGCATTTTCTGATCGGCGATGATAATATGCACCATGATCTCCTTCAGCAGCAGTTTGCCTTCCTGCGCAGAAGTAGCGGTGTAGATTTCATAACTTCTGCGAAAGCTCGCTTTAAACGCGTTCAGGTTATGAATCTCATCATCTATGTATAATATTCTTATGCGGTTTTCTTTCATTGAAGGGCCTTATGGTTATTAGGATAAATGATTTGCGATACTAAGAGGTAAATATATAATAAATTCCGCTCCTTCACCCGGCGCTGAGTTCACAACGATCTTCCCTTTATGCTTCTCAATGATACTGAATACGATAGATAATCCCAGCCCGGTACCTTCCCCCACATCTTTGGTGGTGAAAAACGGATCAAAGATCTTTTCCCGCACCGCTTCCGACATGCCAATACCGGTATCTTTAATGGTAATAACAATGAAGCTGTTCTCCTGCCTGGTGGTAATGGAGATAAATTCATTATGATGCTCCTTCTTGCTTTTGATAGCATTCAGCGCATTGCTGAAAATGTTCATAAACACCTGGTTTATTTTACCGGCGTAACATTCAATCTTCGGCAAACCTGCGTAATCCTTTATGATGTTCACATAAGGTGGTATGGCATTACGAAGCAGTACCAGTGTGGAATCCAGTCCCTCGTGGATGTCAATGGATTTTACCTCGCTTTCATCCAGCCGGCTGAAAGTACGTAACCCCTTCACAATTTCGGCGGTGCGTGAAGCGCCGTCTTCTATACCTTTGATAAGCGACGAAATTTCTTCGTGGATGTAATCAATATCAATTTCTTTCTTGAACAGGGCAATATCCGCCAGTGATTTGGATATATCTGTGCTTACAGGTAATTCATCATAGCGGTTTAACAGCTCCCTCAGATCCGCGATATCCAGTTTCAACGGTTTGATATTGGATGTAACAAAGTTGATCGGGTTATTGATTTCATGCGCAATACCAGCCGTCAGCTGACCAAGCGATGCCATTTTCTCTTTTTCCACCAGCCGGGTTTGTGCATCTTTCAGGTTAGTTAAGGCCATGTTCAGTTCCAGGTTGGTGGCCTGCAGGTCTTCAGTTCTGTCCTTTACTTTACTTTCCAGTATGATGTTTTGTTCCCTTACCAGTCTTTCATTTTCCTGGGAAATAGCCAGGGCCATTTGCTGTGATGCTTCTTTTTCCGCCTTGAACACATTGATCTTATGGGCCAGTGCAAACGACAGCAGCAGTACTTCCACACCGGAACCAATCTGCAGCGCATAGTAGGTAAAGTTGTTATACGGCAGGATATTGAAATTGCGCAGTACAAAAACGAAAATACTGATGAGGAATATTGACCATGCCAACAGGAAGAAACGGGCTGCGTTTACTCCCTTCATACTGATACGGTAGGCAACAACAAAGGCCATCACCGCGGCGAGGAAAGCATCCAGCTGCACCAGTATCTGCGCATAATTATACATATCCAGGAAGGTGGGTATAAAGCAAAGCATGTACAGCACAATCCCGGTATTCATCAGCTTATGCCCCAGGGGGTAGTTCACCTTGGTAGACAGGAACTGCTGGATAAACACCAGCGCCGTAAGCCCGTTGAACACCGGCACCAGCACCGTGGCGTGCATGGCCAGCCATGGACTGTTGGGATACAGGAAACGGAAGGAATAACCCTGCAGCGTTACCTGGGTAAGCCCCACGCATATAATATAACTCACGTAAATGAGATAGCTGTTGTCACGGGTAGATATGTAAATAAAGAGATTATAAAAGGCCATGGCCAGGATAACGCCCACGTATATACCAAAAATCAGCTCCCGTTTGTTGTTCTTTTCAAAGATACTTTCGGGAGTGCCCAGGTAAATCGGTAGCTGTAGCTGTTCCCCGGCCTTTACTTTCAGATAGAACTGCCGTGTTTCATTCGGTAGCAGCCGTATAGGGAAATGATAATTCTGGTGGTCGTATCCCCGGTTTTTGTAAGCGGTAAACTCCCCCAGCCGGGTTTGCCTGATAGTGCCATCCGGCAACAGTTCGTATAGCGTGATGTCGTCTATAATAGGGTATTCCACCTCCAGCAGCAGCTTCTCCGCTTTCGACTGGTTATTGATGGAAAACCTTGCCCATTGGGTATATGGCGTGATCTGCAGGTTGGGTACGTCCTGCCCCGAAGCCTTGAATGCCTGCATGGGAGCTGAGGCAATAGTGAGCGTGTCTGCCTTATCAGTATATAGCTCAAGATAACCACCTATCTGTAACAGCGATTTGCTGTTTTTAAAAACAACAGGTTGTGCCGTTACATGAAACAGGACTAACAGGGTAAAGATTGACCATAAACCAACAATCTTGGACAGCATCACGAAAATAGATTAGTATCAGCCTTGAATTTATATGTTTTTTTCAGAAATACCGGCCCCGATTAATTGTTTTAAGGGGTAAAGTGGGCGTGTGTAGGGATCCGGAGGCTGTAGTTTACCTCGTAGGAACCCTTTGGGCCCACTTCTATTTTAGATTGCATTGGATTTTCACGCAGATCTGAAATCAGTAATTTCTCCTTGGGATCGGCATGTGGCAGCTCGTAGCAATCGTTGATCACCATAGCGGTGGCCAGGAAGTCGTCTTTCGGATAAAAGAACGTACCGTTATTTCCCAGTGATTCATCTATAACAAAACCTACACGTTTCCCTACCCGGGTGGTGATGGGTGCGCATAACACGTGATAGGTGTCTATCGGTAACTGTGCGCCCAATACAACACCTACTCTTGCCAGTACCTGGCTGCCGATTCCCATCCCGGCCACTTCTTTGGAATTCCACATTCCACAGATCTCTGCACTGCCTTTTTTTACATATGAATATATTTTCGGATCGTATTTGCCTATCGCCGTTTCAATGGGCAGTGGTAACACGCCGTCAGCAATCTGCACACGTGCCCCACCATATGTTTTGGTACGAGTATCGTCCTCCACTATGATCACTATTGTATTTTCATGTTGCATCCAGTCAGCGCTGCCGGATGTTACCTGGGCAATACCAAAATAAATTTCCAGCAACTTGAGGTGACCGGTATAAAATCTCATGCAAGCCTCAGGATCATCCGGAGCCCTAAATACCCTTACATTAATCATGACATTGCGGAATAGCGCTTATACAAGGCATAAGTATGTTAAACAATCAACTGCTCAAAATCTATGTAATACCTGCCTGAACTCTTTAACTGATCCAGGGCGATACGACGGCAGGTGTCGGCAACCAGGGCTCCTCCCAGTACAACTGAAGAGGCCAGCTGGGGCCATGTGGTAATAGTTTTACCAATCTCACCCAGGGAGAATTTCATCCTGTCAGATGCCTTGTCCAGCGCCAGCATGGGACTGAAGATGGGCAGCTTCTCCGCATCCGTTAAACCCTTTAAGGTATCAATATTCACCTCCGGTATCAAACCGTGCATAAGCGGCCGGTCCGGTTCAAGATCAAACCGCTCAATATCTATCATGCCCCTGTCGTTCATTTCCATAACAACCGGTATCTTCAGCGCTTTCGCCTTTATTCTGCTTAATATCTTAATATCAACGCCATCACATTCCTCCACAAAAATATCCAGCACACCACCGCCGGTAAAGAAGTCATCCATATTGGCTTCTGTCATGCCATCCTCGTAAATGCTTACTTTAATAAACGGATCCAGCTCCGCAATTTCACGGGCGGCTATCACCACTTTCGGCAATTGTATATTGTGCACACCACAACGGATCCTGTTCATGTTGGTCAGCTCCAGCCGGTCGAAATCTGCCAGCCGCAGTTCGCCACAGATACGCTCCATGACCAGCGTTAATGCGATCGATTGCCCAACGGATAAGCCGACAATACCGATCTTCTTTTTTGACAATACCGCAATTTCTTCCGCAGTAATTTTATGCTGGTTCCTGCTGGTACGTAACTCAATAAACTCCGCTTCATTTACCAGGTGCACCAGCTGGTCGTTCCAGGGATAGTATACCCACACGCCATATTTTTCGGGGGAAATACCACCAAGATGTGCCTGTACTTTTTCCTCGTATTCCTCTGCAGTCAAGCGTTTGGTAGGATTCCTGATTTTCATCAGCTCCTTTAACTGAGAGTCGATATGGTCGTTGATGCGTAGGTGCGGATGGGTTTCCAGAAGGGTCTCGAAGGACTGAAGGTCTTGTGCGTGCTTCAAATCATAAAAAACAGGCTTGTAGTCATTGCTCTTATCCTGTTGTTTCCTGAGGTACTCTTGTATCATGTTTCCTGCTTTATCGAGGTTGGACCAGGATTGCTTGCACTGAATGACGCTAAATTATCGTGTGTAAAGCAATTCCTGTTGCTCTTTAGTATTCGCTTAAAATATTAATTATATCTGATCGGTTATTACGTTGGCGCATTGGCGGGTTAATGAACAGGTTCCTTTGTTTGCCTGCCAGGCCCGGGATAAATATATCTGGCAATCACACAATTAATTGCAACTTTTCATTACAAAAATGATATGAATGTAAGGTAAAATAGTAATTTAATATGAAAACAAAGTAAAAGTTTCCCTTTATTTTGATATTAAATCATCGTTTTTATACTTTTACCTTAGTTTTAATATTAGTTTTCATCTCTCTCCACCAACGAGATTTGGTTTAATATTTGCGGCATTCCCGGCCTGACTCGATCTTTATTACTCAATAATATATTTAAATAATAAAACATGGATAAGAGAGAATTTCTCAAGCTTACCAGTCTTGCCGGCGCCGCCATCCTGAGCGGGCCATTGAGCAGCCTGGCCACTTCTTCTGTATCCGGCCAGCCGGCCTTTGCCGATCCTAAAGCCCCCTTTGTTCTACCTGCGTTGCCTTACGCATATGATGCCCTTGAGCCTCATATCGACAAGCTCACTATGGAAATTCACCACGATAAGCACCATGCTGCCTATGTGAAGAACCTGAATGATAACCTCGCCGGTACAGCATTTGCAACACTGTCGCTCGAAGAAATCATGAACAAAGTGACGGACAAAGATAAAGCCATTCGCAATAACGGTGGCGGACATTATAATCACTCCCTCTTCTGGACATTATTGTCGCCCACAAAAAAGACGCCTTCTGATAAGCTGAAGTCAGCCATCACCAGCGCTTTCGGCAGCTGGGAAGCATTCCAGACAAAATTCAATGATGCCGCAAAAACTGTTTTCGGCTCCGGCTGGGCATGGCTCATCGTAACCCCGGATAAGAAACTGGCTGTCATCAATACACCTAACCAGGACAATCCGCTGATGCATAATATCGTGAAAGATAAGGGCACACCCATCCTGGCGCTCGACGTATGGGAACACGCCTACTACCTGAAACACCAGAACAAACGCCCGGAATACATCGACGCTTTCTGGAATGCCGTAAACTGGGATGAAGTGGAGAAACGCTATAAAGCAGCGGTGTAATCGCCTCCGGTGCGGATTTTGTCTTTCTCGCTGATTACGCTGATTATACTGATTACCTGGATTTTTACTTTTGGATTTTATAAAGGATTAAGGGAGATAGAAGCGGATATCCGCTCTTATCTCCCTTAATTATTAAATCTCAAAATCAAAAAAAATCCAAAAGTAAAAATCCAGGTAATCAGTATAATCAGCGTAATCAGCGAGAAAGACAAAATCCGCTATTTCCGCTTCAGGAACACGAAGCCGTTCTTCTCACCAATCACCTCCAGGTTAGGGTGGCGCCGGTAAGGCTCACTATCCGTAATACGGCAAATGAAGTAGGCGGGCTTGTCGATCCGGCCATTCAGGAGCCAGTCTTCGTTGTAATAGTTCTTATTGGAATGTGGCAGCTCTCTTGAATAGTAATGCTGCGCATAACTGTGGTATCCTAACGCCTTCACATATACGTCTTTCCCTTGCAGGGAAATGAAATAGTCTATGGCAGCGCGTTGTGAATAGGCTTCTATCTTAGGCACAAAATGTACTACTGTTACCTGTATCACTAATATGGAACTGATAAACAAACACATCAATCCTTTGCTGATCTTCCGGCGTATCAGCAATACACTGCTTATAATAACAAGTATAATATAACCTGTGCCATATCCGGCTTCGGCTACCGACCAGGGCACTGCTGCCTGCAGGTTGGCTACCGCGAATTTATCGCCGATGTATGGGATCAGCAGGTCTTTGTAAACACCTACCAACGGCAATACTGCAATCGCCAATCCGAGCACAATACCGATGAAAAGTATCAGGGCAATATTCCAGCCACGCAGCCGCTGCTTTCCCTCAGAGAGCAGGTATACCTGCCAGGCCGCAAGAAAAGACAGGGGGAAATAACACAGCGAAGAATAATGTACAATCTTTGTTTTTACAATAGAGAAAAGGATCAGTACTACCCAGAATAACACCCACATCCATACTTTGAAATCCTTCAGTTCAATGGCGGCAGGAGTGGAGTAGATCGTTTTTTTCCTGCTTTGTAAATAGGTGAAAAGAAATGTGCTCGCCGGAAAACAGCCTATCAGCAATACAATCCAGTGATAAAAGAAAGGACCGCCATGACCGGCATCTTCCGTAGTAAGCAGACGGATCTGGTAAGCCACAAATTCATTGACAAACCACCAGCCATGCGCTGCAATCTCATATCCAAACCACAACAGCGTGGTAATACAGGCAAACAAGGCGATTAAGCCAAGGTGGGAAAACCGGATACTGATCTTTCCTTTATTCCAGATCCAGTATATCAACAGGCACAATAAAGCTACCAGTATGGCTACCGGTCCTTTGGTCAATACAGCCAGTCCGAGGAATAAGCCACTTAAAATGGCCGTACGGAAAGGTTTATGGTTATACCCGATGCGATAGGCAAAGTAGATAGAAAGGAAGATGAAGAAATTAAACGTAGGATCGATGATACCTGACTTAAAATAAAAATGCGGTAACCAGGAGCCCGCATATACCAGCGCCCACCAGAAACCGAATCTTTCATCCACTGTTTTTTTCCCGATGGCAAATAAACTGATCAGGGTGGCAATGCCGATGATGGCATTGGGAAAACGGGCAGCAAAATCATTTACACCAAAAAGATGCATGCTTCCCGCCTGCATCCATATAAATAAGGGTGGTTTTTCCCAGAAAGGACGGAAATCGATCTGCACCTGGCTGTAGTTGTGGCTTACAATCATTTCGCGTGCTGCTTCCGCAAAGTTGATTTCGTCCCAGTCAAATAAATGTACGGCCCCAAGAAAAGGTATAAATAGTAAAGCGGCCACCAGGGCAATCAATAGGTATTTCATTGAAAGTATTTAAAAAATTGGATTACGAACGGTCAGCCTGTGACCGTTCGTAATGATGCCTTGCTATGTGGTGGCATTGGACTGTAAAAGCGCCTCTGCACATACTTCCGGCGACGACCTGGTGTCCCGGAAACTGAAAAGTCCATACACGATGACAGTACTTAAAGTCCCCACAATGCTGCCAACATATACATCTATAAAGAAATGCTGCGCCAGGTAAATGCGGGAATAACCGGCGCCAAGCGCCATTAATAATAACAGCAATCCCAGCTTTTTATTGCGCACAATTACGGCCAGAAAACTGAACATGCCAAAAGCCGCTGCGGAATGACCGGAAGGGAAACTGCAACTGCTGTGTACATTAACCCATCTCACCGTGTGCACCAGCGTAGCCGTTTCATCCCCGAAATAGGAGATGGGGCGTGGTGCATTATAATAATGTTTGGCCATCTGTACTACGATGGTGACCAGCAGCAGCACTGCCAGCCCGATAAAGAATAGCCGGAACCGCTGGGTTACCAGCATCAGGAACAGCACTATTCCAAACATAATCCCGTCACCGAGGTAGGTAAGCCCGGTAACAATAACATCGCCCCAGCCGGAATGTTCTCTGTTAATACTGAGAAACAGGTCCCGTTGGCTGTAAGTGGCTAACATCACTCCGCCCACTATTAGCCATAGCAGGAAGGGCAGAAAGAACCAGGAGTTCTTTCTGAACAGTGTAAACAGCGTTTTCAAGTCTGTAGGTTTTAAATTGTAGGTTGCTTTAAATCTCTTTAAGAACTTCTTTCTTTCTAAATCTTTGTAAGAACTTTTTTATTTGTTGAATAACGCGAAAATAGTACTCTTTATTAAAAAGCTGTGAGTCATTCATAGCCTTAACAATAAGGAAACCTGCAATGGGGAGTAACACCATATTTGATAGCCACATGCCCGACCAGGTGAACATCACGCCGTTTCTCGCCATCTTTTCACCTATCATGAAAAATACATTAAAAATCACAAAGAAGATCACGGCAAACACCAGTGGTGTGCCCAATCCTCCTTTTCTGATAATGGACCCCAGCGGGGCGCCTATCAGGAACATCACGATACAGGCAGCAGCAAGCGTGAATTTACGCTGCCATTCTACTTTGTGCATCAGGATTACACCGTGCTTGTCTTCAAACTCCTGGGTAGGCTGTTCGAGGGCGCTCTGCGTTTCACGGACATTCTGCTCAGCTCTTTCCAACACGGTACGGAGGCTCTTCTCCGGTATAATATCTTCAAATTCTTTTGCTTTCAACGGGGGGGCGCTGGCAGCCCAGGCGGAATCCTTCCATTTGAAGAAAGGGTAACGTACAGTAACATACGAATTTACGGTCTTGCTGTACTGGTTCTCTATTTTCTGCAGGGAATCTATTGCTACATCCAATTGCCTCACGTTCAGCATTTGCTGGTTGGAGGCAAAAAGATCCATGTTAAGGCGGTTAAAAGCAAATGAACTCAGGTCAAATGCTTTGCTGTATTTTTTAAAGCCCAGCCTGATCATGTCGCCGGGAACTGTGTATCCGCGGTTGTTCCGCTCTTCATAACGCCAGCCATTGTCCAGGATGAAATACAGGAAACGCTTGTTGGCCGTAAGTACCATCTGTCCTTTTTCCGCGAGGATGATGCGGTCGCCGCCACCACTCTGATGGTCGAAGATCATCACCTGGTGGATGGTTTGGTTGTCTTTATCCTTTTGGGCTACCTTAATGGTATAGCCGGGAATATCTTTATAAAATACGCCTGCCTTGATATTAAAGGCCGGTTTGGAGTTGGTAATGTCGTAGAGCAGTGATTTGGCCTGGAGGTTGGCTACGGGGATCACATAGTTGGCAAACAAAAAGGCCAGGAAAGCGATTACGGAGCACACCAGCAGCAGCGGGCGGATAAAGCGCAACAGGGAAATGCCGGAAGATTTTAACGCCACCAGCTCGAAACTTTCTCCCAGGTTACCAAAGGTCATAATGGAAGACAGCAACACCGCAAGGGGAAGGGCCAGGGTTACCAGCGTGGCGCTGGTATAGGCAATGAGTTGTATGATTACACCCGTATCCAGGCCTTTACCTACCAGGTCGTCCACATACTTCCAGAGGAACTGCATTACCAGTACGAATAAGGTAACAAAGAAGGTAGCTACAAAGGGACCCAAAAAGGTTTTTATAATTAGTTTGTCGAGTTTTTTCACTGATAATGCGGTATTAAAAAGATGGAATCCCGATCTTCGTATTCTACTGGTCAGGATACTCCTAAACGGTAAAGTTAGCACGAATTCACAAAGGAGTGTTAGGGAGAACCTGAAAATACCGTTAAAATTTATATGGAAAGTTTTGAATTAACACCGGAAGAAGCAGCCGTTATAGAAAGCACGCACTTTATTCTCCTGAAAAACAGTGCAATAGGGAAGGTAATGGTGTTGATGGGGAAGCTGCAGGAAGCGCTGGCAGCGTACGACCGTAACAGTAGTTTCCCGTTTAAGCCTGAGTGGCTGCTGCAGGGCGGTAAAATTTCAAAGGGGGAGCAGTACAAGGGGCTGCCCTGGGTAATGCTGGACTACCCGCGTTATTTTAGTAAAACGGAAGTTTTTGCGTTTCGCACCATGTTCTGGTGGGGGCATTATTTTAGCGCTACCCTGCACCTGGCAGGTAACGTGAAGCGCTATTACAGTCCTGTTCTTGAAAGCAGTTACACAAAACTGGCGGAAGCCGGATTTCAGGTATATGTTCAGGAAGATCCCTGGGAGCATGATTTCGAAAACGGAAATTACTGTTTCATAAACACCTTAAGTTTAGATGAGTGGAAGACGCTGATTAGCCGGAACGATTTCATCAAAGTGGCTAAACCTTTCGTGATCGGTCATTGGGGCAAAATAATTACTGATGTAGTGGAGGCCTATGCTGCGCTACTCAATATACTTGAAAATAAAGGGGCTTAACTGCCGATGCGGTGGAAGAGATCTTTCACCTGGTATTCCCATAGTTGACTTTGGTCCTTCACTTCTTTCTTCTCTGCGAAATCTTTTACTACCAGGATAGTTTCATTCGTTACTTCAGAAATTTGTATGCGGAACTCAAAATATTCCTCTTTGGGAGCATGCGTCCAGTGCAGCCGGATGTACTCATCCTCTTCCTGTTCCAGTACTTCCGCTTCTTCAGCCGTACCGTTCCATGAAAAGGAAAAAACATTATCCCTGAAATCAACCCTATCGGCGAACCATTCCTGCAAACCGGCAGGGGTCGATAAGAATTCATACAGGATACCGGGTGAGCACCTTACCGGAAATTCTAACTCATAAAGCACTTTCTTAGACATCTCTCAAATAATTAGTAAATCAATATCATCCAGTTGCAATTATAGAAAATATTTTACTCTGTCAAAATAATTTACGGTTTTTTTTTATAGAATACATAAAAAGTTTACACGTCTTAATAAAACTATATATATTACATTTATAATAAATATAAAACAGCCACATATGATAGCGCTGTCTGCTTCGCCTCTATAGTGGCGAATTTCCGCGACATTTGCAAGCCCTTAATGATCAATCGATTTTATTTGGAAATGATTTAAAAACAATAGATTTTTTTTGGTGGCTATCTAAAAAAAGTTATTTTTGTCAGGCATTCATCAAATCTTAACTTTTTATTAACCTGTAACTGTTCCGACTCTATGTCAATGCGCCAACTTAAAATCACTAAATCCATTACCAACAGGGAATCACAATCCCTGGAGAAGTATCTGCAGGAGATTGGGAAAGTGGATTTAATTACGCCGGAAGAAGAGGTAAACCTGGCTATCCGGATCAAGCAGGGCGATCAGAGAGCGTTGGAGAAGCTTACAAAAGCAAACCTCCGCTTTGTGGTATCCGTTGCGAAACAGTACCAGAACCAGGGCCTGTCGCTCAGTGACCTGATCAACGAGGGGAACCTCGGGTTAATTAAAGCTGCTCAACGTTTTGATGAAACGCGCGGTTTTAAATTCATTTCCTACGCCGTTTGGTGGATCCGTCAGTCTATCCTGCAGGCACTGGCAGAACAATCCAGGATTGTTCGCCTCCCGCTTAACAAAGTGGGCCTGAGCAACAAGATCAGCAAAGCGTACTCCCAGCTGGAACAGGAATATGAAAGAGAACCATCTCCCGATGAACTGGCTACCATCCTCGAAATCAATACGGAAGAAGTGGAAGCAACCCTCGGTGTTGCCGCCCGTCACGTATCTATGGACGCGCCTTTTATCGACGGGGAAGATAACTCCCTGCTGGATGTACTCGAAAACCCGAATGCCGTTAGCGCTGACGAAGAACTGGATCACCACGATTCCCTCCGCCGCGAAATCGAGCGCTCACTCTCTACTTTAACAGACCGTCAGAAAGATGTGATCATGCTGTACTTCGGCATCGCCGTTGAACATCCCATGTCACTCGAAGATATTGGCGAAAAATTTGGCCTGACCCGCGAACGCGTACGCCAGATCAAAGACAAAGCCATCACCAAATTAAGAACTACCTCCAGGAGCAAGTTGCTGCGCAACTACCTCGGATAACGCGCGAATGTTGTCTTACTCAGGATTACGCTGATTAGGCTGATTACCTTGAGTTTTTAGTTGATTTTGTAAAGATTTTTAAAGATTAGCGAAGCTTGTTGCGGTAGATAATACCACAACATTCTTCGCTAATCTTTTTTAATCCCAAATGATCAAATCCAGGTAATCAGCCTAATCAGCGTAATCCTGAGTAAGACAAACTCCGCGTAAGACAAAATCCGCGCGAGAATCCGCAAAAAAATATACTTTTGCAGTCCGTTTAAAATACCAACAATGTTTGAATCATTATCAGAGAGACTAGACTCCGCGTTTAAACAGCTTAAAGGGGAAGGCCGGATTTCAGAAATAAATATCGCCTCTACCGTTAAAGAAATCCGTCGTGCATTGGTGGATGCGGATGTGAACTATAAAATTGCCAAGGAATTTACAGATAAAGTAAAGGATAAAGCGCTGGGAGAAAAGGTGTTAACAGCTATTTCGCCCGGACAGCTCATGGTGAAGATCGTAAAGGACGAACTGGCCGAACTTATGGGCGGCACCGAAGCAGAATTCGACCTCAAATCCAATCCTACCGTTGTACTGATCGCAGGTTTGCAGGGTTCGGGTAAAACCACCTTCTCCGGTAAACTGGGTAACTTCCTGAAAACAAAGAGAAATAAGAAACCCTTACTGGTAGCAGCCGATATCTACCGCCCAGCGGCGATAGACCAGCTGAAAGTACTGGGAGAGCAGATAGGGGTGGAAGTTTACAGCGAACCGGAAAATAAGAATGCCGTTCAGATCGCTGAAAACGCCATCAAACACGCGAAAGCCAATAACTTCAACGTTATCATCATCGATACTGCCGGCCGTTTGGCGGTTGACGAAGTGATGATGAACGAAGTAGCCGCTGTAAAAGCTGCGGTGAAACCACAGGAAATCCTGTTCGTGGTGGATTCCATGACCGGCCAGGATGCGGTAAATACCGCCAAAGCGTTCAACGAACGCCTGGACTTTACCGGCGTGGTGCTCACCAAACTGGATGGCGATACCCGCGGTGGTGCGGCACTGACCATCAAATACACGGTGGAAAAGCCCATCAAGTTCGTAAGTATGGGTGAAAAACTCGATACCCTCGATGTTTTCTACCCCGAACGTATGGCCCAGCGTATCCTCGGAATGGGGGATATCACCACCCTGGTGGAACGCGCCCAGGAACAGTTCAACGAAGAACAGGCCAAAAAGCTCGAAAAGAAAATCCGCCAGAACCAGTTCGATTTCGACGATTTCAAGGAACAACTCCAGCAGATCAAAAAAATGGGTAACCTGAAAGATTTGATGGGCATGATCCCCGGCGTGGGGAAGGCAGTGAAGGACCTGGACATCAGCGATGACGCTTTTAAGGGCATTGAGGCCATGATCAACTCCATGACGAAGGCGGAGCGTGCCGACCCGGATATGATCGACGGAAGCCGCCGCAAACGCATCGCAAAAGGCGCCGGAAAAAACATCCAGGACGTCAACCAGTTCATGAAACAGTTTGAACAGATGCGCCAGATGATGAAAATGATGAATAAATTTGGCGGTGGTGGTAAGGGTTTGAAAGGAATGGTGAGATAAACGGATCAGATTGATATAAATATTTTTTGCAAATACCAACTTACTGATTACATTTGCATCCCTAATTAAACAATATTTCCTAACTCGCAAAAAATAACTCGACTTATTTATGCCAGTAAAAATCAGACTGCAGAGACATGGCGCGAAAAAAAGGCCTTTCTATTTTATCGTAGTAGCCGACGCCCGCGCACCAAGAGATGGTAAATTCATCCAGAAAATTGGTACTTACAATCCTTTAACAGTTCCGGCTTCCATCAACATCGATACCGAAAAGGCATTGCGTTGGTTGCAGAAAGGTGCACAACCTACCGACACTGTTAGAAGAATCTTGTCATTCAAAGGTGTATTGTATTTGAAACACCTGTTAAGAGGTGTTACTTTGAACCTGTTCGACGAGCCTACTGCTTACCAGAAGTTCGCACAATGGCAAGCTGAACACGAACAGAAAGTTTCTGCCCGCCGCGACGGTCACAAGAAAGCAAGGATTGCTGCTCCAATCGTAAGAAAGGTAGAAGACACTCCGGCTGCTCCAGCGACTGAAGCACCAGCAGCAGAAGAAGGTAACGAAGCATAAAACGGCAACGTTTTAACAATACCTGAAAAAGGAAATATTTGCAACCGCAAATGTTTCCTTTTTTAATTTTTGTTAATAGCCTCATCAGCAATCAGTTACCTGATCCGCTAAAGTCCGACAGCAAAAAATTATGAGTAATTATTTCAGTATAGGTAAACTGGCCTCCGCGCACGGTTTGCAGGGCGACCTGGTTTTAAGGCACAGCCTCGGCAAAAGATCTGCGCTGAAAGGTGTAACCGTTATATTCCTGGAGGAGCGCAAAAACAGCTTTATTCCCTACTTTATACAGCAGGTAACCGTAAAGGATGCAGAAAGCGTATACATCAAGCTGGAAGGAATAGATACCAAGGAAGCCGCACACAAACTGATGCCCGCTCAGGTATACCTGCAGGAAGAAGACTTCAAACAACAAACCGCTTCCTCTGCACCCCTTGCTTTGCTGGGATTTGCCGTGGAAGACCAGCAATATGGCCCCCTGGGCACTATTGAGGAAGTCATTGAAATGCCTATGCAGGTACTCGTAAAAGTATTCATCAAGGGCAAAGAAGCCCTGCTGCCGGTCAATGAGCAGTCGCTGGTGAAAGTAGACAAGAAGAACCAGACGGTACACCTCAACCTCCCGGATGGTTTGATTGAATTATACACCGGTTGATCTGACGGATTCAACTGTTATAAAGGGCACACAATCATGCGAATAGATATAATCACCGTATTACCGGAATTGCTCGAAAGCCCGCTGTCACACTCTATCATGAAGAGAGCACAGGCAAAAGGCTTACTGGAAGTTCACGTACACCCGCTCAGGCAGTATTCCAACCTGAAACACAACCAGGTAGACGACTACCAGTTTGGTGGTGGTGCAGGCATGGTAATGATGCTGGAGCCTATTGTAAATGCGATTGAATCGCTCCAGGCAAAAGTGCAGTACGATGAGGTGATCTACCTCACCCCCGATGGCGAAACGCTGAACCAGAAAATGGCCAACCAGCTGTCGCTCAAAGGCAATCTGCTCATGCTTTGCGGGCACTATAAAGGTATCGATCAGCGCATCCGCGATCACTTTATCACCAAAGAGATCTCCATCGGCGATTACGTGCTGAGCGGGGGAGAGTTGGGCGCCGCCGTACTGGTGGATGCCATTGGACGCCTCCTGCCCGGCGTGCTGAATAATGAAACCAGCGCCCTTACAGACTCCTTCCAGGACAATTTACTGGCGCCGCCGGTATACACCCGCCCGGAAGAGTTCCGTGGATGGAAGGTGCCGGAAATCCTCCTGAGCGGAGATCACAAAAAGATCGACGAATGGAGACACCAGGAATCAGTAGAAAGAACAAAACAACGCAGGCCCGACCTGTTATAACTTAATGATACATAGGTCATATAGAGCGCTTTACCATTTGATAGGGATAATTTCTTGATTTTTAATTTGGTAAATGCTATTTCTTGACTTACTTTTGCACTCCCATAAATATTTGAAAGATGAACGCAATTTCGTTTGTTCACGAACAACTGACAGCTAACAAACAGTACCCGAAGTTTAAAGCAGGCGACAACGTCACTGTCAACTATAAAATCGTGGAAGGTAATAAAGAAAGGATTCAGTCCTTTAAAGGTGATGTGTTGAAAATCCAGGGTACGGGATCAACAATGTCTTTCACTGTTAGAAAAATTTCTGATGGCATTGGTGTGGAAAGACTGTTTCCGCTTTACTCTCCTCATATCGATGGTATCGTGTTGAACAAGGTAGGTAAAGTAAGAAGAGCTAAGCTTTACTATCTGCGCGAACGTGCTGGTAAGAAAGCCCGTATCAAAGAAAAAAGGGTTTAGTATAAATACAGGGAAATTTGTTAAAAGCGGGACCATTACCGGTGCCGCTTTTTTCGTGTGCTTAAAATGGTATTAAAACTAGCGCAGGATTGCCCATAACGGTAAAAAAGCCGATTATATCTGCTATCTTTGTTGACTGAACTTTTAAACATTGAGAAGATGACTGCTGTTTTTTTAAATTCATCATTTTTGATCCTTCAGGACATTGGAATGTCCGAGCTGCTGTTGATTGCTGTGGTAGTATTGCTGCTCTTCGGAGGTAAAAAAATTCCCGAATTAATGCGTGGCCTCGGTAAAGGTATCCGCGAGTTTAATGACGCAAAGAACAATGTGCGCCAGGAAATCGAAGAAGGAATGAGGGAAAAGCCCGTTCAGGCTGCAGCACCGGCCACTACAGATGCACCACATACCAGCACTGAAGAAGCTCCACTGCCCAAAGTATAAATTGTAGCCAACTCCCTAAAAGGAGTATTTTTCTGTTAATTTAATTTAACTGGTTTAGTCTTGTCTGAATTCAGCAGTATAATCACTTTCCATAAAGCATTATACGCCGGCAGCACAAGCTGTGCGGAGAGGGTGCGTTATTACCTCGACCGTATAGCTCAGTTAAAACACTTGAATGCCTTCCTGGAAGTATATGAAGAGGAAGCCCTGGAGAAAGCGCGCGAGCTTGATACCCGCCTCAAAAACGGGGAAAAGTTGGGCGCACTCGCGGGTGTAGTGGTAGGTATTAAAGATGTGATCTGCTATAAAGGCCATAATGTAAGCGCCGCTTCCCGGATACTGGAAGGGTTCAATTCCCTGTTCTCTGCCACCGCCATCGAAAGATTGCTGGCAGAAGATGCTATTATCATCGGTAATCTCAACTGCGATGAATTCGCCATGGGGTCTACCAATGAAAATTCCGCCTATGGCCCCACGCTGAATGCACTGGATAATACCCGCGTACCAGGCGGCTCCTCCGGGGGCTCTGCCGTAGCAGTCCAGGCAGACTTATGCCAGGTAAGTCTCGGTAGTGATACCGGCGGCTCTGTCCGGCAACCGGCCGACTTCTGCGGTATAGTTGGCCTGAAACCCACCTATGGACGTATTTCGCGCTACGGACTCATCGCTTACGCCTCTTCATTTGACCAAATAGGCATTTTTGGCAAGAATATTGCCGATGTGGCGTCAGTTCTACAGGTGATTGCGGGCCCGGATGAGTTTGATAGTACTGCTTCCCAAAAAGAAGTACCGGATTATAAAGCAGACCTGGAAAACAATAAAACATTCAAATTTGCGTATTTAAGGGATGCACAGTACCACGATGGGCTGGACGCAGAGATGAAGAACGGCTATATTGATTTCTTTGAAAGTTTGCAGTCTTTGGGTCATACGGTATCAGGAAAAAGTTTTGAATACCTCGACCATGTAGTTCCAGCATATTATGTACTGACTACAGCGGAAGCATCCTCCAACTTATCCCGGTTTGATGGGGTGAAATATGGACACAGAACCGCTGAAAAGAACCTGGATTTGACAGAATTTTACAAAAAAAGTAGATCCGAAGGGTTCGGGAAAGAGGTAAAACGTCGTATATTACTGGGGACTTTTGTGTTGAGTGCGGGCTATTATGACGCATATTATACTAAGGCACAACAGGTTAGGCGTCTTGTAACAGAAAAACTCAACGATATATTAGAAGAATACGACGCCATTTTAATGCCAACTGTGCCATCCACAGCATTTAAATTAGGGGAGAAGACTGATGACCCTATAGCTATGTACCTGGCTGATATTTATACGGTACTGGCAAATCTGGCAGGGGTTCCGGCTATATCCGTTCCTTTGTACCGGCATTCAAACGGAATGCCATATGGTGTACAGATCATCACAAAGAAGTTTAGCGAAGCAAACTTGTTACATATAGCGCATCAATTGATGGCTAAGGAGCAGGTTACTGTTGTTTAAAATAAATTGTATGAGAAAAATCTTTTTACTACTGCTGTTGCCAGCAATAAGTTTAGTGAGTGTGAGTGCAATGGGGGGCAATAGCAATCCTAAAGAGATGGCGTATCCGGTATTTTCACCCGATACCTCTGTAGTAAAGCTGAATCACAAGGTACGTTTACCAAAAGATACTGCTTTATTGCCATCGCCAACATCCGTGGCAGTGAAGAAAGCTGCTCAGAGCCTGCCTAACACCATTCGCAGTGCGAAAGTGTATGAACAGATCAACAATAACCTGGTTGCCGGTTACGTAAGTAACTATGCCACCCGGTATAGTCAGCATCTGCAAATCATGATCGATAAAGGACAACCCTATTTCAATATGATTGAAAAGGTGTTCCGCGATAATGGTATCCCTGAGGAAATGAAATACCTCGCAGTAATCGAATCCAGCTTTAATACCAATGCCCGTTCCAGGGTAGGAGCAGTAGGCGCCTGGCAGTTTATGGCCGGAACCGCCCGTATCTTTGGTTTGAGCGTAGGTAAGAAAATTGACGAAAGAAAAGATTTCTATAAATCTACCCTGGCCGCTGCCCAGTTCCTTAATCAGCTGTATGCACAGTTCGACGACTGGTTACTGGTAGTTGCCGCTTACAACTGCGGCGCAGGTGGCGTTCAACGCGCTATCAAAGCCAGCGGACGTACCGATTTCTGGGGCATGCAATACTTCCTGCCTGCAGAATCACGTAACCATGTTTACAAATTCATTGCTACCGGTTATATCCTCGATAAGTTCAATAACTTCTTCGGTGTAAGTGAAGATAACACCATTACTGTAAATGTGCCTGTAGCAGATAACCTGTCTGCTCCCGTTGCGAGAGGCCCGTTAACAGAAGAGGAGATCTTCAATACGGTGGAAATCAATGTAACCGGCAAATACCGCCTGGAAGCAATTGCAAAGAAACTGGATATGAACGTGGCCGAATTAGACCGCTTCAACCCGGGCTTCTCCAAAGCAATGGCCAGCGCCGAAAATAACTACGACCTGCGCATCCCTAAAGAAAAGATGAAGCAGTTCATGGCAGAAAAAAATGAAATGCTGAAAGAATCTGTTCAGATGACCCTGGACGATAAAGCAGTTGGGGTAGATAAATCCAAATTCCCGCCACCGGTGAAAATGGCAGAAAAGAATACCACCGCTAAAAAAGCAACTGCTACCAGCAGCAAAAAACATTATTCTTCCAAAAAGCATCATTATACCGCTAAAAAGAAGACAGCTGTTAAAAAGAAAACTACCACAAAGAAATAATCACCCGCAAGGGTATACGAAATAAAAAAGAGACCGGTGATCATCACCGGTCTCTTTTTTTATTGTTAATAAGCTCATATCAGGTAGTAAGTAAGCCTTTACGTCTTTCACTGAAAGCTACCAGGTCCAGCAATGGTCCGGTCATAAAGGTGGTGGCCAGCGCCATCAGCACCATCATGGCAAATATCTCCGGCGATAAGATGCCGAGGTCAAACCCGATATTCAATACCACCAGCTCCATTAATCCCCGGGTATTCATTAATGCGCCAATAGAAACTGACTGCCGCCAGCTTTGACCCATTAACCGCGCTGTGATGGTACTGCCCCCAAATTTCCCCGCTACAGCCACCAGCATGATCATCCCAAATACTACCCAGAGATCGCCCTGGTTCAATAAACCAATATGCGTTCTTAACCCGGTATACACAAAGAAGATAGGAAGCAGTAGTAATACGCTCACATCTTCCAGCTTATCTGTCAGCAGTTGCCTGATATTGGTGCCATGAGGCATGATCACACCCGCCAGGAACGCGCCAAATAAGGCATGTATTCCAATCACTTCCGCCACCCATGCAGATATCAGCAGCATAAAAAATATCAGGGATACTGCTGCTTTCTGATGGCCTTTCGCCATTTGTGCCTGCATGGTTCTGTTCAGCCAGGGGCGGACGAGCAGTAACATCACGGCTACAAATGCAATTGCCAGTAAAATGGTCACGAGGGCACTCACTATCCCGCCGGCGTTCACAATAGCCACCACTACCGCCAGGATACACCAGGCGGTAATATCATCTGCGGCGGCGCAGGTAATGGCCATGATGCCCAGGGGCGTATTGGTTAGTTTCCGTTCCTGTACAATCCTCGCCAGCACCGGGAAAGCGGTAATACTCATGGCGATGCCCATAAACAGCGCGAAAGATAAAAAGCTGACATTGGCAGGAGCAAACTGCGTAAAAAGGAAATATGCCAGCCAAACCCCGAGGAAAAAAGGAATAATAATACTGGCATGACTGATCATTACCGCGTCATGCGCTTTATTCCTGATTTTACTGATATCCAGCTCCATCCCAACAATAAACATAAAGAAGGCAAGTCCTATCTGGCTGAGGAACTGGAGGTTTTTCAACGAATCTGCCGGGAATAAAAAACCGGAAAATGACGGCGCCACCCAACCCAGCAGGGAAGGACCCAGCAATACACCCGCGATGATTTCACCCACCACTGCCGGTTGCTTCAGTTTATTGGCGATCAGTCCGAATACCCGCGCTGCCAGCATGATCAGGATGATTTGCAACAGCAACAGTCCAAGCGGGTGTTTCAGATTTTCCAGGTAGCGCCACCAGCCGCCGGTGGCCATAGCCGTCGCTGCCGGTGCAGGAGCAATAACCGTGTGCGCATTCACCGGTAAAGATTGTCCCTTCTGAAGGATTACCCAGATCAGCGCTGCAAAAACGCCAATAATCACAGGGTACCAGAGAAAGCGTTTAGTCATGACAGGAAATATTAATGGTTAGCTGCAAGATATAAAAAAGCAAAAAGCTATTACGGGGATAGACCGCTGCAGCAGGTTAAATCTTTGCATACGGTTATCGCTGTAATAGCTTTTTGTGGATATAATTAGCCGGCAGTTTAGCTGATAGCGGCAATTCCCGGCAGTTCTTTTCCTTCAAAGAACTCCAGTAATGCGCCACCACCGGTGGAAACATAACTTACTTTATCTGCAATACCGAACTGGTTTACTGCAGCAACAGAGTCGCCGCCGCCCACCAGGGAGAAAGCTCCTTTGGCAGTAGCCGTTACAATGGCTTCGGCCACGCCTTTGGTTCCAGCCTGGAAAGCAGCCATTTCAAATACGCCCATTGGTCCATTCCATAAAATGGTATTGGAGGCAGCAATGGTTTCGCTGAAAAGGGCTACAGACTTAGGTCCTATGTCGAGGCCCATCCATCCGGCAGGAATATTATCGTTGGAAACTTCCTGGGTATTTGCATCTGCTGCAAACTTATCCGCTGCAATGGAATCTACCGGCAGTAACAGTTGTACGCCTTTTTCCTTTGCTTTGGTCACCAGTTCATTCGCCAGGTCCAGTTTATCATTTTCGCAGAGGGAGCTGCCAATTTCTTTGCCCTGGGCTTTCAGGAAAGTGTAGGCCATACCGCCACCAATGATCAGGTTGTTGGCGCGGTCCATCAGGGTTTCGATGATCAGGATCTTATCGCTCACTTTAGCGCCGCCCAGTATTGCAGTAAAGGGAGATGCGGCGTCGTTGAGTACTTTTTGTGCGCTGTTTACTTCTGCTTCCATCAGCAAACCGAACATACGGTTCTCCGGTGCAAAGTATTGTGCAATCACTGCCGTGGAAGCATGTGCACGGTGAGCGGTACCAAATGCGTCGTTTACGTATACGTCGCCCAGTTTAGAGAGCTGTTCAGCAAATGCGGCATCACCTTTTTCTTCGGTTTTGTGGAAACGCAGGTTTTCCAGCAGCAGTACTTCGCCCATTTGCAGATCGGCAGCCGCTTTTTCTGCCACAGGACCTACGCAGTCTTCCGCAAATTTAACGGTTACGCCACCCAGTAAGGAAATGAGGTGGTATACCAGGTGTTTTAAAGAGTATTTATCGGTAGGACCATCTTTCGGGCGACCCAGGTGAGACATCAGGATAACGGCGCCGCCATCTTTCAGGATTTTCTGGATGGTAGGAACTGCTGCACGCATACGGTTGTCATCCGTGATCTCGAATTTATCATTCAGGGGCACGTTGAAGTCCACGCGGATCAAGGCTTTGCGGCCGTTGAAGTTATAGTCAGAAAATTTGCTCATAATGTATCAATTTAAGATAACGAGAAGGGGTAAATTAAAAAACCGCGGTACCAACAGCGCAAAGCGAGTATATAACCAGGTAATGCTGGCCAATTGCTGCTATGGTGTAGTTCCGCGGAATTTAAAGACTCCCGGTTTGCACCGGGAGTACCTGTTATAATTATTATTTGCTGATCAAACCGGCGAAGTACTTCACAGTACGCACCAGCTGAGATACATAGCTCATTTCGTTATCGTACCAGGAAACGGTTTTAACCATCTGGTGCTCACCTACAGTCAGTACCCTGGTTTGTGTAGCATCAAACAGGGAACCGAAGTGGATACCGATGATGTCAGAGCTTACAATTTCATCTTCGGTATAACCGAAAGATTCGTTGGAAGCAGCTTTCATAGCGGCGTTAACTTCGTCAACCGTTACTTTTTTATTGAGGATGGTAGTCAGCTCAGTTAAAGAACCGGTGATGGTAGGAACGCGTTGTGCACTACCGTCCAGTTTGCCTTTCAGTTCCGGTAATACCAGGCCGATAGCTTTTGCAGCACCGGTACTGTTAGGTACGATGTTGGCCGCAGCAGCACGGGCACGGCGCAGGTCACCTTTCGGATGCGGCGCATCCAGGGTGTTCTGGTCGTTGGTGTAAGCGTGAACGGTGGTCATTAAACCGGTAGCAATACCGTAGCTGTCCTGCAGTACTTTCGCCATAGGAGCGAGACAGTTGGTGGTGCAGGATGCGCAGGAAATAACTGTTTCGCTGCCGTCCAGGATTTCGTGGTTTACGTTGAAAACAATCGTTTTCAGATCACCTGTAGCAGGAGCAGAAATAACAACACGTTTAGCGCCGGCAGTAAGGTGAGCGGCCGCTTTATCCCTGTCAGCAAAGAAACCGGTACATTCGATCACTACATCGATGTTATGTTCTTTCCAGGGAATTTGAGACGGATCTCTCTGTGCATATATCTTCACATCTTCACCGTTCACATTGATTGCGCTTTCAGAATGCTTAACGTCTGCATCGAATCTACCCTGTGCTGAATCGTATTTCAGCAAATGCGCCAGCACGTTGGGGCTGGTGAGGTCATTGATAGCTACCACATCAATGCCGGGCATTTTGTAAATCTGGCGGTATACCAAACGGCCGATACGACCGAAACCATTAATACCAATTTTGAGAGTAGTTCCCATTTTACATCGTGATTTGAGTATGAAAAAATCGAGAGCGAATTTACAATCAATACCCTTATTAATCAATATAATTTTAGGTTATGAAAATATTTTTTGGAAATTTAGAATAACATCCTACATTTGCAATCCGAAAATGATGCGCCGCGTTGGTCAAGGGGTTAAGACGCCTCCCTTTCACGGAGGAGTCACGGGTTCGATTCCCGTACGTGGTACAAATAAAAAGGGTTCTTCTGTTTGGAAGAACCCTTTTTTATTTACGCTTTCTCACTCTTAAAAAAGCTTACGCCTGGTTGAATTCGTCAGCCCATCTTTGTGAAGCAACACGGAGATTCCTTTCATTTTCATATAAGGAACGCTCAGATAAATGAATCCCTGTCTCCCTGCTTCAGATCCCCACGAATTTTTAGCTTTATAATAGATGTTGCCGTACTGGTCTTTCAGCTTGCCGGTAATATGCACAAGGTGGTCGTCTGTAGTGCTGAAATCCTCAAAGGAAGATTGCCGCATTTCCTGGGTCACTTTCTTTTCCGGCCGGGCTTCCGTAAGTATCAGCTCCTTATCTTCCTGCTTTTCAGGTAATACTGCTAATTCTGCAGTAAATGTAGGCTCGGTCCCATCCAGGTCGAGGGCGAGGGAAAACCCTGCATCGATCGCGTGATCTATGTTTGCCATAAATTCATCGAGGGGCAGGTTATAAAACCGTTCATTGGCCCAGTTTGCCGGGATACTCAATACAAAGGGTTTATAGAAAGGAACATCCGTAAAAGATGTAATGGTCAGGTAATCATCCGGATTTAACCGGGTATAGGCAAGAAAGCTCATAGGGGTATATGTCTTTTCTTCATACAGGAATTCATCCGGCGCCTTTCCTAAAAAACTATCCAGTTTGGCAGGGACCTCCTTTTTCCATCCGGCGCCCAGCTTATTGGCAGGGTCAGCATATTTTTTTACGGTGCTTTCCAGCTCTTTAAACATCGCGGAATGGTTATGTTCCGTATGTCCGTTTAGCAGGCCGGTATATACCGTTTGCGGTAATACCCCGAATTCAACTGAGCTGATGATGGGATCATGATTAAGGCCGCCTTCAGTAAAGCGCGCAGTGCCTTGCCGCAGGATATAATTCCTGGCTTTCAGTAAATAGGCGCATCTCACAAAATACATTTCTGAAAGATCAATTTTTTCTCCTTTCAACCGGATGATCTCGGACTCCAGGAAGGAAGTGGTGGAAAAACTCCAACAGGTACCCGAAGCGTTCTGGCTGATAACCGGTAATGCGGGAACTTCCGTTAAAACAGAGAAAACGTAGCTGCTTTTTCGCTGCGGCAACGTAGCAACCTTTTCAGGTTTACTGTTACAGGCCTGGATAACGGGCAGCAAAAGCAGGAATAATAAAGCAAGTAGCAGATCTTTTTTCATAACGGGCTTACAATGTTTCTTTTCTCTTTTTCAGATAATAATAATACCCGGCGAAACCTAACGACAAGCTGAAGGCCAGCATGCCTGCTGAAAGCCATCCGGATGGAAAGCTGTTCACTACTGCGCAACCGATACCGGCACTCAGTAACAGGAAAAAATATTTCGCTGCATAGTCTTTACTTTCCACACCAATCCGCAGCATCTTTTCTACTTCACTGACATCAATCCCCCGGCTGATCATCTTGCTTTTAAGACGATAATTAAGCAGCATGCGGATCAGCGTTAACAAAAAACCCGTTACTACATAGAACAGCAGGATGATGATGACGGTACGGATAATTACATCGGGAACATAGGTGCCATTGGCAAGCGTGAAACCGCCATCAGCACTTCCGGAAGCCATGTGCGCATTTAATAAACGGACTAAAATTATTTTCTTCATCTGCGTAAATTGTTTAGTGGTGATGAAGCCGGCGTGAGTCAAATGCGTTATTTATCATTAGACCTTCATACCGGTTTTCAGGTTGCAGTTTTACTCAAGATTCAATGTCCTGATCTTTTTCCGGTAAGTGTTATATAGTTCCATAAACTGCATGATCAATACGCCAGAGAACAGCAGCAATTCCGGCACGAGGCCCACCGCAGCGATGCCTGAAAAGATCCAGCTGATCGTACTCCAACACGCTATTAAACCTGCGGTCACCAGGCCGATGGCGCCAAACAGCAAGCCATACAGATACCGGGCTTCTTTTCTATCAGGTGCATTGGCTTCAGACAATAAATCAGGAATGAGATGTGCTGTTTGGAAATCCGGCAAAGGAACTTCGCTTTCTTTGATAAGGCCATACAGCATTTGGTAAGTCCTGATCTGCATTTGACAGTGGATGCAATCCGCAACGTGCCCGGCAGCCGCCGGGGCCGCGAACTCTTCAAGTGCATAGCGCTGGAGCTGTTCTTCGCTTAAATGTATCTTGCTCATAAATGCTCTTTTGAGTAATAATCAAGTAATCGTTCCTTCAATACTTTTCTTGCGCGGAACAAATAGTTTTTGACTGTTCCGGCTGGAAGTCCTGTGATGTTCATGATCTCATCAATACTGAGCTCTTCTTTATGAAATAAAGTAATAAGTGTACGGTAGACAGGTGGCAACGCAGCACTGAGCTTTTCCAGGATCTCTGCTCTTTCTTTCAGAGAAAGTAGCTGGCTGGCATCTAGTGTATCCTTATTGATTTCCTGCCAGGCGCTTTCGCGTAAAAGCAATTTATCATCATCAGGAATGCCGGTCAGTTCCGGCCTGTATTTTTGCAAATGGTCTAAACAGGTAGTATAGCTGATTTGCGCAACCCAGGTAGACAGCCGGGATTGAAAACGGAATTTCGGAAGATACCTGAATACCTTGAGATAGATATCCTGCATCAGGTCTTTTCTGTCCGACGGGTTACTAATCATCTTAAAGATAATATTTGCTACCAGTTTTTCGGTGCTGCGGAGCAATAGGGTAGCCGCATGAGGGTTGCCCTCCATGATTTTTTTTATCATGTCTTCATCTGAAAGAATAGGAGGGCGCCCTGGGTACATCGTATATATCAGACGTCATAAACAGAAAAAGGTTGCAGGAAGCAGTTGTTTCTAATGCCGGGTTTCTCAGATTTCTTCCAAAATGTTTAACAAAGATCTTACTCGTTCAGTCATTTTATATGCTACGAAATATCTGTTGGATATTATTTTAAGAGAATGGATAATGCCACGCGAACTTCCTTGCGGCAGGTAAGATGCTCTTATTTTTAGGTATCTTTAGAGATCAAGTTGTCTGCTATGAAAAAAAAGAAAGTTGCTTCCCTGTTGGTGAGTATGCATCCGTTACAACGGGTGCTGGTGAGTTTGGGATTCACACTCCTGGTGTTTATTGCTTTTTTATTGCTGAAGATAACAATGCATCCGTTGGTGCTGACTGCACTGTTATGGGATATCTTCGCCATTTCCTATATCACTACCGGCTGGATCGTTTTTTTTAACCGCACCATTGAAGAAATCCGCACCTGGGCGAGGATAGATGATGGCAGCCGCACTTTCGTTACATTAACAGTGGTAGTAGCATCTGTGGCGAGCCTGGTACTGGTGTTGTTAATGATGTTGTCAAAAGAACTGACCGGTCTTTCAAAGATCCTGTATCTCCCGGTGGCCGTTTCCGGCATGCTGGCTTCATGGACAATGGTACATACTACGCTCACTTTTCATTATGCCCATTTGTATTACGACGATGCAGAAGATGACAATACCAAACAGGCGGAAGGACTGGAGTTTCCCAAGGAGAAAAAACCGGACTATATCGACTTCGCTTATTTCGCTTTCGTGATCGGTATGACATTCCAGGTTTCCGATGTGGAAATCACCGGCAGAGTGATCCGTCGTACAGCATTAGCGCATGGTTTATTGTCCTTTTTGCTGAACACGTTTGTGGTAGCATTAACGATAAATTTAATCGCCGGATTGAAACAATAAGTCCGCCTGGCTACCGTGTTTTCTTCATAATCTTCTTACCTTTGATAAAGAATCGAAAAAAAGTTTTGGTTTGTAAAACATTTTCCTATCTTTGCAATCCCAAACGAAAATGCCGCGTTGGTCAAGGGGTTAAGACGCCTCCCTTTCACGGAGGAATCACGGGTTCGAATCCCGTACGTGGTACAAAAAAGAAGGACTTCTGCGAAGAAGTCCTTCTTTTATTTCAGACATTTTATGCTCATTCCCCCGCGAAAGTTTTGCTACAAAGTTGTCTCCTGCAACAAATTCACAACAACATTTAGTACATTTATTCCAACAGCACTCCTTTCCCTGAAACTGAAATGATTAATGGTCCTATAAAGGCACACGACCAACGATGGCAAACTGTAGTCAGGTATAGCTTTTACCTGCTGTGGATGATATTGTCCCTCACCAACGCCAATGCCCAGAAACGGGGAAATGCTACCTACAACTTCACCCACCTCGATATCAGCAACGGGCTGGCCAGCAATCACGTTTCCGCCATTATGCAGGACCGGAAAGGGTTTATTTGGATTGCCAGCACCGCATTACAACGTTACGACGGCACAAACCTGGTAACAGTGGCCAGCTTCGACAGGGTACCCGGTTCTATCTATTACGACGACATTTGCCTTTGTGAAGATAGGAAAGGCCGCATCTGGATGGGAACACCCGATAACATCCGGGTATATGACCCCGCCACCGACCAGGTAAGAGCCCTCCTGGTAGCCGGCAGGGACGTCCGGCCGGAGGGGCTGCAATGCAGCCAGATCCTGGAAGATCACGATGGCGTAATATGGGCCACCACGCACGACGGACTGCTACGCTTCGATGAAAAGTTATTTCACTTTCAGAAAGCGTCCATCATCCCTGAAGAAGTCCGCATCCAGATGATGGATGCCATCATGGAAGATGAAAGCGGTAACCTCTGGATCAGCGGAAAACACGGTGTATATATCCTTGACCGCCAACGGAAAAATTTATACAATGCGGCCAATAACCCGCAGCAACTGCCGGTACTCAACATCGATAATACCTTCAAGAAAATATTTACCGATCCCTATCACCAGGTATGGCTGGCCGGCAGACACGGACTTTTATACAACTACGATCCCGCTTCCCGCCAACTCTCGCATTATACCTTCGATGCTCCGGAAGGCAAAAAGTATAATGAAGCCTATGATGCCATCTTCGACCTGGTAACCGACAGCGATAAAAATCTCTGGATAGCCACCGAAAAAGGCGGCATATTCCGCTATAACCGCGAACTGAAACGCTTTGATCTGAACATCGCCGCCGACAATGCAGACGAAAAAGGATTTCATTATACCTACGAAGCCAATTGCTTTCTCAGCGACCGCGAAGGCCACCTCTGGATCGGTACCGACCTGGGAATAAATATCCTTAGCCTGCACAACAAAACATTCCGTATCCTGGATAACAGAACCACTTTCGCTAACACCCAACAACACCTGCCGGCAACGGAAGTAACCGGCGTTTTCCAGGCTTCCAACGGCGATGTGTACATAGGATACTGGGGAAAAGGCTTCAGCCGCTTAAATGCCAACCTGGAACTGATCCGCAACTATGTACACGACAATGGCGACCCCGCATACACACTCCCGGAAGAACGGGGACTGGTATGGACTTTCGCAGAACTGAAAGATGGGACCATCCTCGTCGGACAGGAAAATGCATTCGTCTCGCTGTTTAATCCCGCCACCGGGAAATTCATAAAACACCTCACATCGCCCGTACTCTATGAACAAACAATACTCAACCTGAAACCACAACACGATACCACCGTTTGGATAGGACTATACAAACGGGGACTCGCCAGCTGGAACCCCCAACAAAATACTTTTCAACACTATCATGAAATAACAGATTCCCTGAAAAGACCCGTTTCTGTAATGGATATCGTTCCGGATGGAGATTCCCTCCTGTGGCTCGGCTCCAGCAGTGCAGGCCTTATACAGTTCAATACCCGCTCACGCCGCATTACCCACCGGCAAACATTTGAACTGGATGCAAAAGTATACAGCAATATCACCTCCCTCCGCCGTTTTAACGACACCACATTACTGGCTGGCACCGATCACGGGCTGTGGGTTTATAACACGCTGCGCCATACCTATAAGCCGCTCCTCATCAACACTAACCTGTTCGATCAGTGGGTGCTGAGCATGGAAGAAGATGGGCCAGGCAAAATATGGTTTACCACCCAATATGGATTTTATCGCTATCATGTGGCAGACAACCGCGTGGAAACCTTCATCGAGGGTGATGATATCATCGATAACACCCGCAAAGTAAGACGCCGCCTCGTAAAACTGGATGATGGCAACCTGCTCGTAGGCGCTTCTGATCATATTGTGACCTTCGATCCCACCAGCCTGCGCGTAGCGCCACCACCACCGGATGTTACTATTGTAAACCTTAAAGCACTCGATAGTATAGTGCTGATCCATGCCGCGCTGCAAGACAGTGTGCCGGTAACACTCAGCTATAAACAAAACTTTATCAGCATAGAATTTAAAAGCCTGCAATACCACGAAGAAAAGATCCGCTATTATTATCAGCTGGAAGGCGTAGATGAAAACTGGGTGCTTACAGATAATTTACTGGTAGCAAAATATACCAACCTGCCTCCCGGTAATTATACCTTCCGCGTGCGTGCCGTAAATACCGCGGGCACCTTCTCTGAACATATCACTGCATTACAGATCTTTATTAAACCCGCCTTTTGGCAAACCTCCTGGTTCCGGCTATTATGCCTGCTGCTGGCAGGTTCACTGGTATACCTCTACTACCGGCTTCGCATTGCAGGTATTAAAAGAGAAGCAAAACAACGCGAAGCTATTCAACAACAAATTGCCCAGCTGGAAATGAAAGCGCTGCGCGCCCAGATGAACCCGCACTTTATTTTTAATGCGCTGAACTCTATCCAAACCTTTATGATGAAAAGCGAAACAGAACAGGCCCTGGCCTACCTGAGCCGCTTCGCAAAACTGATCCGCAACGTACTCGATAATTCACAACTCAATAATACCACCGTAGCACAGGAAATCAGCGTGCTGGAAAATTATATGGAGCTGGAGAAACTCCGCTTCAGCGACGAGTTTGAATACGAAATCATCGTCGACCCCACTCTCGACGCCAACATGGTGGATGTACCCACCATGATCATTCAGCCATTCGTGGAAAATGCCATCTGGCACGGGTTACTGCACGATAAAGGAAAAGGCAAAGTAACCATCACTTTTAAAAAAGTAGATGACCGCATTTTATGTACCATAGAAGATAACGGTATCGGAAGAGAAAAATCTGCAGCCATGAAGCGCCTGAGCAAACCCCGCCACCAATCCCGCGGACTGCAAATTACCCGCGACCGCCTCTCACTGTATAACAGCCGCTTTAATGTAGATGCCAGCTTCGATATAGAAGACCTGACAGATGAAGAAGGGAAAGCACTGGGAACAAGAGTCAACCTGTGGTTCCCGTTTGTGGAAGAATAGCAAATGGGAAAGCAGTAAGCCTTCCCATTTACCGGAATATTTTAGGCAAGACCGGTTTCATAATGCCGCTCCGGAATCTCAATATCCTGGAAGCCTTTTTTAAACAACCATGCCTTGAAGATTTGCTGCACATCATACTCCCCGTGTACCAGGAAAAGTTTTTTTACTTCTTTTGGTTGCTGACACGCCAGCCACTGGCCCAGATCTTCATAGTCGCCATGCGCACTCATAGAACGGATCACGCCTACCGCCGCATTTACATGGAAACGGGTACCATAAATAGAAACCTCTTTGGCCCCACGCATCAGTTTACCACCGAGCGATTGCGGCTCGCAATAACCCACAATCAGGATGGTATTACGGGCATTGTCAATGTTATTGGCGATATGATGCTTCACACGCCCCGCTTCTGCCATGCCCGATGCGGAAATGATCACGCAAGGTTCCTGGCGGAAATTCAGTGCTTTGGATTCATCTACCGTTTTAATGTAATGCAGTCCGGGGAAGTCAAACGGATCATCATCCTTTTTCAGGATATCAGCCACCTCCCTGTTAAATACTTCGGGATGCGCTTTGGTAACCGCAGTTGCTTCTGTCGACAGCGGGCTGTCAACAAAAATGTCAACCTTTGGTAGCTTACCCGCCAGTTGCGCATTGTTCAACGCATATAGTAACTCCTGTGTACGGCCCACACTGAAGGCAGGAATGATCAGCTTCCCTCTTTTTTCCATACAGGTTTCCCGGATATGCCGCAGCAGCTCAGCATCAGCAGGAGCGGCGTCTGCATGCAGCGTGCTGCCATAGGTAGATTCTATCAGGATGTAATCCGCCTGTGGAAACACCTCCGGCGATTTCAATATCGCATCATTATAGCGGCCAATATCACCGCTGAAAGAGATCTGCTCTGTTTTACCGTTCTCCGTGATACGCAGGTGTACAGACGCGGCGCCTACAATATGCCCGGCGTCGGTGAACATCAGTTGTATGTCCTTGTCAATGTTCGTCCAGGTACGGTAATCCATAGGCTTCAACCGGTCAATGGCCAGTTTGGCATCATCCACACTATACAACGGCTCTATAAAAGGAAGTCCTTCTTTCGCCATTTTTTTGTTGGTGTATTTCGCATCATCACGTTGTATTTCGGCGGAGTCGAGCAGCAGTATTTCCGCCAGGTCACGGGTGGCCGGTGTGCAGAAAATATCGCCTCTGAATCCAAGTTTCACCAGTCGCGGTATAAGACCGGAATGGTCGATATGTGCATGCGACAACACCATGTACGTTACTTCCTGCGGGTCAAAACCAAAGTCCCTGTTAAGAGCATCTGTTTCATGACCCATGCCCTGGAACATACCACAATCCAATAAAATCTTTTTGCCATTCTTAAGTGTGATCAGGTGCTTTGATCCCGTAACAGTGCGTGCGGCACCATGAAATGCAATTTTCATATCTGAAATTTAGCGTGAACGGAGTTCAACATTTTACGATTTACATTTAAACGACCAGGTGATCGCGAAGGAGGCAATTAACATGCCGTCTTTATCCCTGCCTTCACTATGCAGGGTTACTGTTTCAGCGGAATTATCATTTAACGCCCGCTCTATAGTAGCCCTCAGCAGCGGCAGTTCGGAGCAGGTAAAGGTGGTAAGGCCAGTCGCCTTTTTTACAAAAGTAGATTCCATGCCGGTAACGAGCATGGATACACGTCGCGGAGCGCTGCGTACATACATCATGGCGGGTAAACCGGTGCTGAGTTCTGCAGCCATCGCCAGGCAGGCAAAGTAGGTAGACCGGAATGGGTTCTGCGACAACCACCGGAAAGGAACCGTGGTTACACAGCTATTGGTTTCCAGCGATTTTAACCGTACCCCTGAAAGCCAGGCTGCCGGCAGCTTCCAGAACAGGTAGGCCGAAAACTTAAACGGATGCTGTGCAAACTTCTGAAAAGATTGCACAGCATCCGTATTAAAAGTGGTAATGCCGTTATCCATGACGATGCTATTCGTTGATATAATGGGAAGGCTGCAACGCAGCGGGTGACCATTGTTTCAGGAACTCCTGCACTTTCTTTTTATCATAGGTATCTGCCGATTCCAGCAACCCGGAATTCTGCGTATGCAGCCGGTTACCTTTCGCATCCAGTATTACCAGCACCGGGAAACCAAAACGCTGCGGATAACCCAGCTCTTTCAGCACAGGCAGGTTCTTGTTTTCCTTGCTGTAGTTAAGATGATACACTACATAATTATCATTCAGTGCCGCTTTCAGCTCGGCATCATCTTCTATAAATTTATATAATCGTTTACACCAGATACACCAGTTACCACCAATTTGCAGCAACACATGTTTCTGTTCCTTCGCTGCCTTTTTTACCGCAGCTGCCATATCCGCCTTTGCATCGGCAGCAGGATTGTAAATATGCTCCAGGTCATGTGTTTGCGCCTGCGTGGCAGGAATCGCAAAAGCTATACTCAATAACAACGTCCAAACAAACTTCTTCATAAAAAAACAATTAATCAGGATATCTAATTTACACTATATTTTGCACATACTGCTGGATGGCCAGCTGGGCTTTGGCAGGGGCCTGCAACTGCAAAAGAACAATATCTTTCAGCTGTTGCTGCAACGCCGGATCATATACCGGCACACATACCTCTATCCTGCGATGAAGATTACGGTTCATCCAGTCGGCCGAACCCATATATACTTCTTCCTGGTTATTATTATGGAAGATGAATACCCGCGCATGTTCCAGGTACCGGTCTACAATACGCGTAATGCGGATATTTTTACTTTCCGGGATATCCGGCACCAGGCAATTGATACTGCGCACAATCAGGTCTATCTGTACGCCTGCTTCACTGGCTTCATACAGTTTACTGATCATCCCTCTTTCCTGCAGGTTATTTATTTTGATGATGATCCTGCCGGGTTTCCCTTCTTTTACGTGAACAATTTCCCGGTCTATCAACCCGGAAAAACGCGTTGTCATATTAAACTGCGCTACCAGCAAATGCTGGAACTGCAAAAACTGGTAACCAGCTGGTTGCTCCCTGCTTTGAAGGTAGAGGAACAGCAGTTCCATCTCCCGGGTAATTTCCTTATGCCCGGTAAACAAAACATGATCGGTATAAAAACGTGCGGTGCTTTCATTAAAATTACCGGTGGCAATAAGGCCGCAATAATCCCACTGGTAGCCACGGTTACGCTTTACCAGTGCTGTTTTGGCGTGCACCTTCATGCCCGGAATACTATAAATAAGCTTTACGCCGGCATCCTTCATTTTCTTGGCCCAGCGGATATTATTGGCTTCGTCAAAGCGCGCTTTCAGTTCCACAAACACCGTTACCTTTTTCCCGTTCTTAGCCGCGCTGATCAACGCCTGTGCGATCTGTGAACCGGAAGCAATGCGGTACAGCGTTACATATATTTCCGCTACATCCGGGTCTGCGGCGGCTTCGTTAAAGAAGCGCAGGATGTAGTCATATCGCTGATAGGGGAGATGTATCAGCAGGTCCTGTTGTAATACCAGGTCCAGCAACCGGTCGGTAGCCACAATGGCTTTGTTTTCGGCAGGTATTACTTTGGGATAATCCACCTGTTGTAACCCTGCCGGTGCAGGCAGGTTAGCCAGGTCTTTCAGGTTATGATAACGTCCGCCCATCACCTGTTCATCCTCCTGTACATCAAACTGGATGGCCAGGAAATGCAGCAGCGACCGGGAAATGGCGGCATCATACAGGAAACGGGTAGGCACGCCTAACTCACGTTTACGGATCAACGTTTCCACTTCTTCCAGGATATCGCCTTTCATTTCGTCCATATCCATTTCAGCATTGCGGGTAAGCTTCACACTGTGACAGCTTTCCACCGTATAGCCAGGGAAAAGGTAGGACAAATGAGCACGGATAATATCGTCGAGGAAAGCAATGTAATGAATACCATCCAGCGACGGCAGCTGCTGAAAACGCGGAAGGTCGGCCGGAATATTCACAATTACAAATTCCTGTATGCCCGTATTATTTTCAGGTACCAGCGTTACCGCCAGGTACAGCTGGTTATTTTCAAGAAATAATTTTTTATGTTTCCCATTGAGCCATACTGGTTGCAAATAGGCCAGTACAGTAGTAAGGAAATAATATTTGGTAAAGGAGAGATGAGCAGTTTGGAAGGGTTGATTATAATACAATTGTACGCCCTGTGCCTGCAGATCGGGTAACACGCTGCCGGTGAAGATCTGGCCGTATTCCTGTTGCTGCCGGTTTATTTCCTGCAACACCTGTTGTAAGGTATCGCTGCTGATCGATTCATTTTCACCGGCTGCCGGATCATTTTCCAGTACCCGGTTAATCGTAAGTATAGCCGGCATTCTCACCCGGAAAAATTCATCGAGGTTGGAAGAGAAGATGGAAAGGAATTTAATCCTTTCGTATAGTGGTACCTGTTGGTTTGCCGCCATCAACAACACCCGGTAATTAAAGGATAACCAGCTGAGATCGCGGTTATATAAAGGAACACCCATGAATCATTATGCTTTTACCGGGAAGAAAATTGCTGCAATCAGGAAAGCGAATACAGAAATGATAAGACCAAACATGAAAATATTATAGGAAATACGCAGCAGTTTGTATTTATGACCCAGTACTACGCCCAGGTAATAAATGTCTCTGGTCATGCTGCTGTACAGGAATTCAGAATCATCCATCATCTGCTTTATTCCCCACTGGTATTCTTCCAGGTGCATCTTATAAAAGTTACCAAAGAACAGGAGGTTGGCATCTTTCTTTTCGATATCCGCTTTGGTGAAGATGCCGCTGGTTACATTCGGGCGGGTGGCCAGCACCGAAAAGATGACTGTGAGTACTGCCGTGAAAAGGAAAATAATGGACGGGATCACCATATTCGGATAATCTTCCAGCCGCCTTACCAGCACGCTCAATATCACCGAAATGATAATGGAATTCACCGAAATCATGATATGCGCTTTGCTGTCGGCCATAGAGCTAAGCCGGATATGATTGGTGGAAGTGGTTCTGAACATCGTTTCCACGCCACGTTCCGATTTGCCGGCTTTGTCCTTGCCCTTGTCCTTTTTCTTCTTTTCAGTGGCGGTAGCAGGCGCCTCGCCGGAAAGGTCTGTACCGGGAATGGCGGTGACAGCAGCGATATTATTTTCCGCCGCTTCTTTTGTTTTTTTCTCCAGCTTCTTTTTCAGCTTCTCCAGGTTCTCTTCTTTCTGTTGTTTAAACAAAGTTTGGGCATAGTCGGTCCAGTAATGATGGTCCGTTAAAAAAGTAATATTTGTATTCAGCCATTTGATGGCAGGAATATCGGTTTGGTAGGTAAGCTCCATTTCGTGCCGGAGCAGTTTGTTCCGGTCGGGGAACTCTTTGGACCCCAGGTGTGAGAGGTCGGCGTCACAAACAATCTGTTCTACCAGATTGTGCGGCGACTGGGGCATTTTTGTGGCCAGGATAGCGCCCTGCACCATCGACTGAACATTTTCAGGCGCCTGTTGTTGCTGTAAGAATTGCAGGGCTTCTTTGGCGCCGTTTTCTTCATGGGCACTGCCTTCGCCCAGGAGATACCCGGCGTCATGAAACCAGGCAGCCACATACACTGCCGCTAATTCGTCGTCCTGCAGGCGGTAATGAGCCGCAATTTGCCCGGCAGCCTGTACTACCTGTTGCGTATGTACGAGATTATGATAAACCAGGTTAGGGCGCGGGTGTTGCTGATACTGGGCTAAAACATAGTCCCGGGCTGCATCTATAATAGCATTCTTTTGCATAAGGAAGACGAAAATTAAGATAAGGAACTGCGAAATACGCTGTATACTTTGTACTTTTTATCGTACTAATAACGGTATGTTCGCTATTTCGCGTATTACAAATCGCAAATTGAGCCTAAGTTACTGCATTTTTGAGTTAATTTTATGCCATAAAGTTACACTATGGATGTCCGCATCGGGTTAATATTTCTCCTTTTCTTACTGTCATGTAATCTGAGCGACAGGGAACAAAAAGTATACGCCTCCCCCCGTGGTTACGATTTAAAAGAGCCGGTACGCTACCGGGTCCGGGAATCTATGCAGGAAATTTCGGGTATAGAATTATTCCCCGATGAACATAAGATCATGGCCATTAACGATGAGGAAGGACGCATCTACCAGCTGGACGTATTGGCAAAGGAACCTTACCCGCACTTTAAATTTGCAAAAGACGGGGATTATGAAGATATCTGTCACACAGATAGCGGCTGGTTTGTGCTGAAAAGCAACGGCTCCCTGTTCCAGGTCCACGGCCTGTTCACCGACAGCGTTTACAGCGATCATCACAAAATGCCTAAAACCGGGAAGAAAGAATTTGAAACCACCTACTACGATCCTTCTCATAACGGGATTGTGATGATCTGTAAGAACTGTGAAGATGATAAACGCCTTGGCGTAACCAGCGCCTACCGCTTCGACCTGGCTACCAAAACATTTGATACCACAGCTGTCTATAAGTTCAATAACCAGGAAATTGCCCGCCTGGCCGGTTCTGATATGCGGTTCTTCAAACCATCTGCAGCAGCCATTCATCCCATCGAAAAGCGATTGTACATCATCGCCTCCGTGAACGGACTGCTCGTAATTGCCGATCTTCAGGGTCATGTGCAGGAAGCCTACAACCTTAAACACCGCCTGTTCCTTCAACCGGAAGGGCTGGCCTTCGCGCCAAACGGCGATATGTATATTTCCAATGAAGGCGGATACGACGGTACCGCCAATATTCTTAAATTTACCTACAAGACCAAATGATCAGATCAACCATCATCTATATTGCCCTGCTAATTGTTACCTGTACTGCCGCCTACGCCCAGTCGCCGCAGGTAGTGAAACGTGTAATCCTTATCGGCGACGCCGGAGAACTGCACGACAACGGCAAAAACTCCGTAGTGGATGCCGTACGCAATACCTTCGACCTCCAGGACAGCCGCAATACCATCCTCTTCCTGGGCGATAACGTATATCCGCACGGGTTACCCGACTCCGCCAGCGGCAAGTTCCAGGTGGCCAAAGAAATCATCGACTACCAGATCAACCTGGTACGCGGTACCAAAGCCCAGGGGTATATTATTCCTGGTAACCACGACTGGGACAAAAGCAAACCCGATGGATGGGATATTATCCGCAACCAGCAACAGTATGTGGATTCGCAACACCTCGATAACGTACAGTTTGAACCAAAAGAAGGATGCCCCGGCCCCATTGAAGTAAAGATCTCTGATAATATCACCCTCATCATTATGGATAGCGAATGGTGGGTGTTCCCTTATCAGAAACCCGGACTGGAATCTTCCTGCGATTGTAAAGACAACGACGAGATCCTCACCAGGCTGTCGGAAATAGTGGCCACCAACCGCAACAAACTGATCATATTTGCTACCCATCACCCTTTCCGCAGCTACGGCATCCACGGAGGATATTATACGATCAAGCAACATATTTTCCCGCTAACAGACCTGCGCCCCGCACTGTATGTGCCTTTGCCGGTGATAGGTTCTATCTATCCCATCGCCCGCGGCGTTTTTGGTACCCCGGAAGATATTCCCAATCCAAAGTACCAGCAGATGGTCAAAGGAGTGGAGGCAGCCCTGAAACCACATGGCCCCGTTGTATTTGTTTCCGGTCATGATCACACCCTCCAGCTTATAAAAGATCAGCAGAACGCCTACGTGGTAAGTGGCAGCGGCGCAAAAAATAACCGCGTAAAAAAAGGCGCTAAATCCCTTTTTGCCAGTACAGATAACGGTTTTGGCACCATTGAATTAATGTCCGACAGCACCGTGCGCGTACAGTATTATACGGCTGATAACGGCGCACAACCCGTTTTCAGTAATAACCTGTTCCGCCTGCAGGATATTTCTCAACAGGCGCTTACCTATACTCCGCCGGCATCACTGCCTCCCTTTATCAGGGTAGCCGCCGATACACAGTATGTGCAGGTCTCTAACTTTCATAAAAAATTGCTGGGAGAAAATTACCGGAAAGTATGGGCCACCCCGTTGAACTTCCCGGTACTGGACCTCAAAACCGCTAAAGGCGGCCTGAAGATCCTGCAACGCGGCGGTGGAAAACAAACACACTCCCTCCGCCTGGAAGACAGCACCGGCACCGAATGGTCCATGCGCTCCCTGAAAAAGTTCCCGCTGGCAGCCATTCCTGAACAGCTGCGCGAAACCATTGCCCGCGAAGTAGTACAGGACCAGATCTCCGCCGCTAACCCCTACGCCCCGCTGGCAGTAAGCGTATTGGCGGAAGCCGCCGGTGTGCCGCACACTAATCCCACTTTTGTATACCTGCCCGCCGATAGCTCGCTCGGCATCTATGCAAACGACTACGGAAACGAAGTATTCCTCTTTGAAGAAAGAGAACCCGTTACCGGCAGCAACGATAAAACTTACAACACACCAAAGGTGCTGGCAAAGATCTGGGGAGACAATGATGAACATATTGACCAGAAATCCGTGCTCCGCGCCCGTATCTTCGATATGTACATCATGGACTTCGATCGCCATGATGACCAGTGGCGCTGGTATAAGGAAAAGCACAAAGGAGAAGAATTTTATTACCCGGTACCCCGCGACCGCGACCAGGCGTTTTTCCTGAACGGAGGTTTTATTCCCCGCCAGGCTGCCCGTCCATGGTTCATGCCGGCTATCCAGGGCTTCCGGAAAGATATCCCGGATATCAACGGCTTCAACTTCAGCACCCGTTACTTCGATCGCTCTTTCCTCAACGAAATGGATGAAGAGGATTGGAAGAAACAAACAGATAAGCTGTTAAAGAAGATGACCGACAGTGCGATCAACGCTGCTGTAAAAGCTTTTCCAGATACTATTCAGTCGCTGGTAGGTCCTATGATGATAGAGAAATTATCTGCCCGCCGCAACATCCTGGAAAAAAATATGCTGAAATACTACCGCTTCCTCGCTAAAGGTGTGGACGTGCCGGCCACAGAAAAGAATGAACTTATCTCCGTGGAAAAACAACCCGGTGGCAAAGTAGCATTGGATATATTCAAGATCAGCAAGAAAGGAGCCGTTCAGCAAAATATCTACTCCCGCACCTTCGACCCTGCTGTAACCAAAGAAGTAAATGTATATGGCATGGGTGGCAACGACCGCTTTGTGATAAAAGGCGATAACGCAACACCCATACGCATACGTCTCATTGGCGGCAAGGAGGCAGATACCTATATCGACAGCACCACCAGCAGGGCGGGCAAACGGATACGTATATACGATCAGCGATCCGGCAAAGATAGTTTCGCCCTCACCGGCAATGAACAACGCCGCCTGTCCAACGATCCTGCTAATATCAAATATAACCGCAACGCTTTCAAATATGAAAAAACAATGCCGTTACTGGCCGGTGGCTACAACCGCGACGACGGTTTGCTGCTTGGAGTAGGCTTGTCTATTACCCGCCACGCATGGCGCCGGGAGCCGTTCTCCACCAAACACCTGTTCACCGCCACCCACGCAGTAGCCACCCGCGCCTGGAACTTCCGCTATGAAGGAGAATATACAGACGTCATCGGGAAATCAGACCTGCTGCTGTTTGCAAGAGCAAAAGCGCCAAACAATACCATCAACTTCTTCGGATATGGAAACGAAACCGTATTCGATAAGTCAGATAATAAAACCATTTCCTACTATCGCGCACGGTATAACTTTTATACAGCAGAAGCATTGCTGCGTACCAGCGTAGGAAATCATATGACCATTGCGTATGGTCCCACATTCAATAACTACGCCTTTAATAAGGATGAGAATCACGACCGTTTCATCACCGACTTCGAAGACAACGGCCTGGATTCTGCCGGTATCTACGCCAATAAAGCATATGCCGGTGGTAAAATAGTGGCTACTATCGATACCCGTAACAACAAGATCATTCCTACCCGCGGTATCCTGTGGACTACCACCTACGCAGGTAACTTCGGTGTAAATGATAACAGTCACAATACTACTTCACTGCAATCGGATCTGAGCTTATACATGAGCTTCCGCATCCCGGCTAATTTTGTAATCGTCAGCCGTTTTGGTGGTGGTAAACTTTGGGGGAACTACGAGTACTTCCAGGCACTCACCGTAGGCGGCGTTCAAAACCTGCGCGGGTACCGCAATTTCCGCTTTGCCGGCGACGCCAGCGTGTATAACAATACAGAAATACGCGTGAAGTTATTCGACCTGAAAACATATCTCCTGCCCGCAGGCGTAGGGCTGATAGCCTTCAATGATATAGGCCGCATATGGCGGGAAAATGAAACCTCCCACGTATGGCACGACGGATATGGCGGCGGCGTTTACATTGCGCCCATCAACGCCCTCATCATTACCGCAGTGGTAGGGCATTCCAAAGAAGAAACAGTACCCTACATAACCTTTGGGTTTAAATTCTAAATAAAAAAAGAGGCCGGCTCATTTGAGCCGGCCTCTTTTTTTGTGTCACCCAACGGGCAACGTATCCTCGCTTCACAGCGGAGCTTCCATATTTACTTTCACGCGGAGCGCTTTCAATCCACTCACACCTTGTAACTCTTCCAGGTCCAGCATTTCAATTTCCGGCAACAGTATTTTCTTGCTTTGCAGGAAAGTGATATACTTTTTCAGTTCTTCCATTTCCCTCACATAAGAGTATACCATTGCAATGGTACCAGGCTGCGTTAACCGCTCGCCGGTATCTTTTATGTGTACTTTATCAATGCGTTTTTTGATGATCTCATAACGCACATTGTAAGCGCCTTCCACATCAAACCGGCGTTCATCGCTGCGGAAGCTGATGGTGATAGGAGCGCTGTGCATCAGGATCATCTGCGTGGTTTGCAGCGGGACTTTTAATTTAGGCCCCAGTTTATGCGTAAGTCTTGCGATATGCGCCATAGAGGAAAGTTGCCACAGGCGCAGGTTGCGCAGGTATAGCTGGTCAAACTTCTTTTCCTGGGCAATCGACTGGCCAATATAAATAGTATACTCCACGCCATCGGTGCGGTACTTTTCAAAGTAGCAGGGGAAAGAATGCTGGATATACTGGCGTTCTTTCTCCAGGTACTGGCTGATGGCTGTGTTGATGCTGGCTAAACTGTCTTCATATTCCCTCCGGTGATGATAAACATGTCCTTCCGATTTGTCCATCTGGGCAAAATAGCTGGCCAGTAAGGGTTTCAGATCTTCATTATCTTCACAGAGATGTTCCAGTACAGGCTGTATCTCCTGGTCCATGAATTCATTCACTTTCAGGTCTTCGCCCGCCTGCAGGCTGTTACTGAGATTGTCGAGCAGGTCATTTGTTTTAAACTGCAGTTCTTCCAGTAAAGGCAGGTGAATGGTTTTACCGATGGTTTCAAGAGTATCGCGGATCAGTTCCAGCTGTTCCTGCAAATCCTCGCGGATAGCGGTGCCTTGCTGTACAGATGAGTTGCGGATATCCACAGCGCCATAAAGCGGGTATACCTCATCAAAGCTGATGCTTTCAATATCTTTTCTTTCTTCTTCGGGTGTCAGTAGGTAACTCCAGGCAGCGTCCACAAACTTCCATTCTACGGAAGGCTGTAATGCAGTAAACTGGTCTTTGATCACTTCATTCAGCCGGTTCTCGAGGATATTCATGCTGCGGTTCAGCATGAGCACCAGCAGGGGATAGGTGTTTTGCAGCTTCCACAGCGGGTCAGCCGACAAGCGGTTGGGAGTGGAGGAGGCCAGCTCCAGCACGCCCAGTATTTCCTTTTTATGGGTGATCGGGAGTATGAGAAAACTCCGGATGTTCTTGATTGGCAAATATTTCAGGAATGCGTGGGGCGCAATAGACGCCTCATTTACATCCGGAACAATCAGCGGCGCAGGGTTTTGCTGCGCATGTTCCAGCAGCAGCTGGAAAAAGTGTTGCTGTTGTTTTTTGTTGCCAACTCCCAGGATCGGATCGGTATTGGAAAATTGTTCTTCCAGTACGTTCTTGCCATTCACTTTGGGGAAAGGTACCAGGTGGGCGGTTACATCAGGTATGCCCAAAATAACCGGGATCATTTTCTCCAGGGTGCGGTAGCTCTCCACCTCGTTACTGGCACGCATGTTCATCACCAGGCTCTTGATATTATTGAGCGTTTCCGACTGGGTTACATCTTTCACGGTCCAGATAACAAAGCCTTCCAAAGAAAACATGCTGGTAGGCAACAGCTCCTGCAGGGCATCCGGCGTAATCTGTTTGGAACAGAACATGTCATAGTTCAGGTGCGGCAGTTCACCGTTTACCTTTACATCTACAAACCTGGGATCAATATTTACTTTCACATAACGTTTACCACCATCCGGCGTTTCCAGCGTATGGATGATATCGTTCTTATAGTTCATGGGAAAGTGGAATACCTTTTCCAGGATCAGTTTATATAACCAGGTGATCTTGTCTTTTTTTACCTGTGCAATGGAAATGCCGTCCGGAACGGCCGATAACTCGGAGCCGTTTTCTGCAAATAGCTGTTTAAAGAGATCAGAATAATGGAAGATGGCGAACTTAAACGGAACGCCTATGCCATAGATGTCTTTGCTGGAATCCGTGGTCACCGGGAAAATGGCGGCTATCAATAGATCCAGGTATTCCTTATAAGCGCTGAGATCACCATTGCCGGGAATGGGTTTGAGTATTTCCGGGTTACTTTCAAATTTATCAATGATCAGTTTATAGAAAGACGAACGGGCTTCTCCTTCATGTGTTACCTTTTCCTTCAGATAATTGAGGAAGGGTACGAATGATATATTGGATTCAATTACTTTATCATCGTTAAATATACCGGGGTGTGCAGTTAAAACTTTCATATTATCGTACAATTATAACCAAAGGCTGTCCTTTTAGTGCCAGTAATAAATTCTTATTACAATTTACAGTAAAACATTGCAGGAATAACAGAGGAGGGTACTAATGTAGACGCAAAGGTAGGGGAAATATTGTATCAATATTGAATTCCGGGATTCAGGTATTTGTCAAATCTGGTATACACCTGATAATCAAATACCTGAATCCGTGGAAATCCGGAAGATTTATTGCAATTCGATCTGGTTTTTAAGCAGATCTTCCAAAGTATCACGCTTGCGGATCAGGTGTGGTTTGCCTTCTTTTACCAGTACTTCCGCCGGTTTCAGGCGGGAGTTAAAGTTAGAGGACATTTCAAAACCATAGGCGCCGGCGTTATAAAACACCAGGTAATCGCCTTCCCTTACCTCATTGATCTTACGGTCCCATCCAAAAGTGTCTGTTTCACAGATATTACCCACCACTGTATAGATCCGCTCCGTGCCCTTCGGGTTGGAAATATTACGGATCAGGTGGAACGCCTCGTAAAACATCGGCCGGATCAGGTGGTTGAAGCCTGAATTCACGCCTACAAATACGTTGGCGGTAGTTTGCTTGATCACGTTGGCCTTTACTACAAAGTAACCGCTCTGGCTTACGAGGAATTTTCCTGGTTCAAACCACAGCTGCAGCGGGCGTACGTATGATTTAGCAAAGTTATTGAACGCTTCGCTCAGTTTTTTGCCGAGCAGGTCGATGTCTGTTTCAGGATCTCCCTGTTGGTAAGCTACCTTAAAGCCGCTGCCCAGGTCAATAGATTCCAGGTCAGGGAAGTGTTGCACCATTTCAAACATCACTTCCACGCCCCGCAGGAACACGTCTACATCCTTTATTTCAGAGCCGGTGTGCATGTGCAGGCCGGTTACTTTCAGTTTAGTAGAATTGATAATGCGTTCGATATGCCGCATCTGGTGGATGGAAATACCAAACTTGCTATCAATATGCCCGGTAGAGATCTTGAAATTTCCGCCCGCCATAATATGTGGGTTCAGGCGGATACAGATCGGATAACTGCCACCGAACTTGTTGCCAAACTGCTCCAGGATGGAGAGGTTGTCTATATTAATGATTACGCCCAGGTCTTTCGCTGCAATAATTTCCTGCAGGTCTACACAGTTAGGCGTAAAGATGATATTCTTCGGATCAAAGCCAGCCCTGAGGCCCAGTTGTACTTCCTGGATCGACACCGTGTCCAGGCCGCAACCAATAGAATTGATGTACTTAAGGATATTGATGTTGGTCAATGCCTTACAGGCGTAGAAAAAGCGGGTGTCAGACTTATGAAAGGCCTTTTGCAGCTTTTCATACTGGGTTTTAATCTTTTCTGCATGGTATATATATACCGGGGTACCAAATTCTTCTGCTACTTTCACAAGGAAATCGGCAGTAAGTACGTCGCTTTGTTTAGGCATTGAAAATCCTTAGTTTAAGAATGAGGATGCAAAATTACTACGCAAAAGTGAGAAATTGTAGAAAAAAGGGAGAATCCCCGGTAGTGGAGGTACTTATTAATAAATTCATGTATTTATGGGGCCATACAAATTTGACAGAACAGCCTTCAAGATCAAAACATATGCTGAGTCCGATGCGGATAATGTCGATTTAAGCCTTTCGCTGGCTGAACGGCTCCGTCAGGCATGGTATCTAACATCAAAAGCCTATGGTTTTGATTTGAATAACCCGCCACGGATGGATAAGACTGTATTTTCATGTAGGAAACAGAAGTAATAATGGGACAAGTGTTTTCTAATCCGGAATATAGTCATTAGGCGCTATGCTGGCGCTTTGTATGGTAGCTCCCAGTATCTGCCGTTTTTGCTGCCCTGGTTTTGTTACAAAAAGAGATCAAAACAGGGCTTGTTTTGTTACAAAATTAGAATAAATTTGGGCTTGTTCTGTGACAAATTTGAAAAAAATATCCTCTGGCATGTCATTTAAAAGAAATATTGAAAAATATCTTAATGTTTGGAAGTTAAGCGATAATCGGAAACCCCTGATCATCAGAGGAGCACGTCAGGTAGGAAAAACAACACTGATACGAGATTTTGCTAAGACTTATCAGTATAGAATTATACTTAATCTGGAGAAGCCTAATGATCGGAGTTATTTTGAAGATTTTGATGACGTTCAAACTATTCTGGAAGCGTTGTTATTAGCAAATGCTATTCCTTCGTCTGCTATTGCTGATACGCTTCTTTTTATTGATGAAATTCAGGAGAGTCCAAAAGTTATCCAGTTATTACGGTATTTCTATGAAGAACTACCGGAACTTCATGTGATCAGCGCCGGTTCTCTTTTAGAATTTGCTATGCAAAAGGTACCAAGCTTTCCGGTAGGTAGAGTGGAGTTTTTATATCTCCATCCATTAAATTTTCAGGAATACCTGGAAGCAATAGGTAAACAAGCGTTGTTAGAACATTTACACACAGTTCCGGTAAGGGCAGTTGCTCATAAGTTGTTAATGGATACTTTCCATCGCTATGCAATTATTGGTGGAATGCCGGAAGTAATAAAAATGGATGTTCAGCAGCAAAATCTTTCTGATTTACCAAGGATATATGAAAGTATTTGGGGGACCTATAAAAGTGACGTGGAAAAGTATACGTCTAATGATACCGAAAGAAAAATTATTAAGCACTTGATGGATACCGCTCCGCTGTATCTCGATGAACGTGTAAAATTTCAGGGTTTTGGAAATTCCAACTACCGGTCAAGAGAGGTAGGAGAAGCTTTCAGAACACTTGATGATGCAAAAATTATACGATTGATTTATCCGACTACAGATTTGCACCCACCTCTAAAAACAGATCTAAAGAAGTCACCACGTCTACAGTTTCTGGATACTGGTTTGGTCAATTATTCTCTTGGTATTCAATTAGAAATGTTAGCTATGGATGATTTGAATAGCGCTTATAAAGGCGCTGTTATACCTCATTTAATAACACAGGAGCTTATATCTCTTCAAAGTATTTCAGCCCATAAGCCTAATTTTTGGGTTAGGGAAAAAACACAATCAAATGCAGAGGTTGACCTACTTTTCACCAATCATGATTTAGTTATTCCTATAGAAATAAAATCAGGTGGTACAGGGAGCTTGAAATCACTTCATCAATTCATTGACGCAGCAGATCACCCGTATGCTATTCGTATGTATGCTGGTGTTTTTAAGGTAGAACAAGCCATGACCCCTAATAAAAAGCCCTATCTACTTATGAACTTACCATACTATTTAGGTACATGTTTGCCGCTATATATTGAATGGTTTGTCCAACAGAAACTTTAATGTGTCGCCCAATGGTCGGCTGTAGCCGGTTTCCCTCAGATTAGCTTCATATGCTTTAACAAGGTCTTACACTACTCCTCTTCATCCCCTTCCATAAACCCTTCAATACTCCTCCGGTCTTTCTTCGTGGGCCGGCCAATCTTACTCTGCCGCTTACCTGTCTGAAACACAGAGGCAACAAAGGCGGGCGCCAGTTTATCCTCATCAGGGGTATTGTCTATATAATGTTTAATGGCTTCACTATACGGCACCCGGTTGGAGATAACGCTCACTACTTCAATCACCCACTTACGGGCTTCGCTTCTGATCTCAAATTTATCCCCCGGATTTACGGGCTTAGCGGCTTTCACAGAGGAGCCGTTCATCTTCACTTTACCGCCGTCGCAGGCATCTGCAGCCTGGCTGCGGGTTTTAAACACCCTTATAGACCAGAGATATTTATCTACGCGTACTTTTTCGGTATTACTCATATTCAAAAACTTTAAGCCGGCGGCAACCGGAGCTGCCGCCGGTTTGGCCTATTTACTCATCTCCGCAAAAAATTTGTGGAAATAAGGAATGGTTTCAATGCCTTTGTAATAATTGGCTAAACCATACCTCTCGTTGGGAGAATGCAGGTTGTCGCTGTCCAGTCCAAAGCCCATCAGTACTGTTTTCAGCCCCAGTTCCTTTTCAAACAGCGCCACGATAGGAATACTACCGCCACCGCGCACCGGGATAGGGTCTTTGCCAAAAGTAGCATGGATAGCCTTGTGCGCTGCCTTAAATGCCACCGAGTCGATTGGCGTAACATACGGGCTGCCGCCATGATGCTTGGTTACTTTCACCTTCACACTCTTTGGTGCAATGGCTTCAATATGTTTGGTGAACAGGTCCGATATTTCGTGCCAGTCCTGGTTAGGAACAAGGCGCATGGAAATCTTGGCAAATGCCTTTGATGGCAATACGGTTTTGGAACCTTCGCCGGTATAACCACCCCAGATACCGTTTACTTCCAGTGTTGGCCGGATACCGGTTCTTTCGATAGTGGTAAATCCTTTCTCTCCCCAAACATCCGCTACACCCAGATCTTTTTTATATTCTTCTTCATCAAAAGGAGCGGCATTCAGCGCGGTCCTTTCTGCTGCACTCAGGTCCTGTACTTTATCATAAAAGCCGGGAATGGTGATGTGATTATTTTCATCATGCAGGGAAGCAATCATTTTGGCCAGGATAGTAGCCGGGTTAGCTACGGCGCCACCATATACACCACTGTGCAGGTCGCGGTTAGGACCGGTTACTTCCACTTCCATATAAGCCAGTCCGCGCAGGCCGGTATCAATAGAAGGGTTTTCCAGGCTGATCATGGAGGTATCTGAAATCAATACGACATCCGCTTTCAGGCGCTCTTTGTTATCTTTCAGGAAGATGCCCAGGTTAGCAGAACCTACTTCTTCTTCCCCTTCAATCATAAATTTGATGTTGCAGGGAATCGTGTTGGTTTTGTTCATGGTTTCAAAAGCCTTTACATGCATGTAAAACTGGCCTTTGTCGTCCGCACTGCCACGGGCATAAATATTGCCATCTTTAATTACGGGTTCAAACGGACCGCTGTGCCACAGCTCCAGCGGATCTGCAGGCTGTACATCATAGTGGCCGTATACCAGTACGGTGGGTAAGGAAGGATCTATGATCTTTTCGCCATAAACGATCGGGTGACCAGCAGTCTGACACACTTCTACTTTATCTGCGCCGGCTTCTCCCAAACGTACTTTTACCGCTTCCGCACATTGCTGGGTATCTTTATTGTGACGGGAATCCGCACTCACAGAAGGAATGCGTAACAGCGCCAGTAATTCATCCAGGAAACGATCTTTGTTCTCTGCCTGGTAATCTTTCCAAACTTGCATGATTCTAGGAAATTAAGTTCACAATGTGGTGCAAGTTAAAGGAAAATCAACATTTACAGATTTAGATAGTTTCGAATGGTAGTCCATGCCGTTTTAGAGAGAAGTGAACCGTTATGCCTCCCCGTTTGAATAACATCCAATACGTGATACTCTCCCGTTTGTCAATCTCAAAATTCTGACCGGATACCCTGCTAAGCTTTTATCTTATTTTCAGTAAAAAAATAATCTATTATGGGAAAACAAGTTGGAGTAATCAGCTTTACGGGCAAGCTGGGTAACCTGATCGGTTACCGGAGGAACGGGCAATACTTTGTCCGCACCATGCCCGAAACGGTGCGGCAAACCGCCGCTACCCGGCATGCATCGCGGGATTTCGGGATCGCCAGCAGGAAAGGAAAATTGATCCGCCAGGCTGTCACTCCCCACCTGGATATCAACCGCGATGGCTCATTGGTGAACCGCCTGAACAAAACGCTGATCTCAGCAGGAAAGGATCAATTGCAAATGTTAACCGGCTTCCGGTTCAACAGGCATGCCGGCGTGGAGCAATTCTTCTGCCAGCAGCCGGTGATCTCACCTGCCGGCGTGGTAACCATACCTGCGCAAACCCTGCGGCCGGAAGGCACAGCCACCCACCTGGAAGTGAAGGCCATTGCCGTTCGCGTCAGTTTCCTGGAACGGCGCATCATTGGTAGCCGTACTGCCACTGTAATGATCGGTATGGACACGCCCTGCCGGGATATGGAGCTGGATGTAACGTTGCCGGGAAAAGGAACCTTGCTGGTAATACTACAGGTAAGAAGCTTCAACGGGTCGCTGGCATCAGCCAACCGCCGGTTCATAGCGGCAAACATAGTCACAGTGGTCACACCGGCAGTCACAAAACAGCGGGCGACCATTATACCGGATGTAAGGAAAGTACCCTGTTACAAAGAAGCACGCGGGAAAAAGTACAATACTACCTTGCGTATACCTCACATGGTGGCGGTACATCAAAGGGAATGAGCAGGTGTTCTCCTGATCAAGTCCACCTTGCGTGCAAGGGAAAAGTAAGGCATAAGCAGGCCTGTCCCCATTTTACAGGAACGCCTCGTTATCTTCACTGCCTCTAATAATGATCAGGAAATTAGTTTCTGTCTTACCAGGAACTCCAGTTTCTGGTTTACATCGAGCAATTTGGCGGTTAACTCTTTATTCTCTTTGCGGAGGGCGTACACTTCATATGCCTTTTCGATATTGTGTTTCAACTCCTCTTCATTCCAGGGTTTGGAGAAATATTTATATACCTGTCCTTTGTTAATGGCATCTACTACCGCGTTGATATCGGCATAGCCGGTCAGCAGCATACGTATAGGCTCGGGGTACTTTTCCAGTATTGATTCAAAAAACTCTATCCCGGTTGTCTTTGGCATCCGCTGGTCCGAGATAATGATGTGAAATTCCTGTTCTGCCAGCAGCTTTTCCGCGTCTTCTGCAGAATTGGCTGTAACCACGTTGTACAGCCTTCTGAATGAAGCTTTGAAAGCATTCAGATTGTGTATTTCATCATCAATATAGAGAATATGGATGTGTTGTGCACTCATTTAAGCAGACTTAGTTCCAAGTTATTGATAATAAATGAGTTAGAAACAATGAAACTTTCGATATCGATTTTGTATCCATTCTGCCCCATTCACCTTAAATCATACGGTAAAACGTTCAATGTTTTACGCTCAACAAAGGTACATATAAACATACTGTTTTATGATGAATATTTCAAGGATGAATGAACTTTTTTAAAAAATAGCCGTTTCCTTATCCAATAGCGATTTAGTGGGGGAGTTTCCATATTTTCGTGTAGTTATGAAAAGCGCGCGTTAACCGCTTTTTTTATAGCGTTCACCGGTGAAAAAACTACTTACACCGGCAAGCGTAAAATCGGGAATACCTTTTGCACATTTGCCGGCACTTAAAACTTAAATTTAAATTCAGATGAAAACAGGAATTATTGTTATTGTAGTACTCGCGTTGTTGGTCATGTTAGGTTGTGGTAAATACAACGGCCTCGTTACTAAAGACGAAAATGTGAAAAATAAATGGGGAGTGGTACAAAGTAGCTATCAACGCCGTGCTGATCTGATCCCTAACCTGGTGGCCACAGTGAAAGGCGCCGCTAATTTCGAAACTGAAACCCTCGAAAAAGTGATCCAGGCACGCGCCAGCGCTACCCAGATCAAAGTAGATGTGAATGATCTCAGCCCTGAGAAAATTCAACAATACCAGGCTGCACAAGGACAGTTAAGCCAGGCACTGGGCCGCTTACTCGCCGTATCTGAAGCCTACCCCGACCTGAAAGCAAATGCTAATTTCCAGAACCTCCAGGCGCAACTTGAAGGAACGGAAAACAGGATTAACGTAGCCCGTAACGATTTCAACGAAGCGGTAAATGCTTACAACAGCTCCGTTCGTACTTTCCCAAACAACATTGTAGCCGGTATCACTGGCTTTAAACAAAAAGGTTATTTCGAAGCAGCCGCAGGTGCCCAAAATGCTCCCGAGGTTAAATTCTAAAACAACCCTTAAAAGATAAGCTGTCTCCGGGATGCTGGTGCAATACCGGCATCCCCCGGAACAGCAATCCAAAAATTATATTCAGCATGCGCATTTTCCCTTTTAAACGAAAAGAGATTTTTTCAGAAACGGAGAAAGAAAGACTCGTGCAGGCTATCCGGGTGGCAGAACGGCTTACTTCCGGAGAAATCAGGTTGTTTGTAGAAAGCCATTGCAGCTATGTGGATCCTATGGACAGGGCGAAAGAAGCTTTCGTGTCACTCGATATGGGAAAAACAAAATTGCGCAACGGCGTTTTGGTATATGTGGCCATCAAAGACCGGCAGTTTGCGATCCTGGGCGACCAGGGCATACATGAAAAAGTAGGCGACGAATTCTGGGTGAAGGAAGCAGCATTGTTAATCGACCACTTTCAGAGCAATCGTATTATCGATGGCATCGAAGCATGTATAGCGGAAATAGGCGCCTCACTCCGTACCTTTTTCCCGCATGAAGCCGGTAATGATGCGAATGAACTGCCCGACGATATCGTCTTCGGCAAATAAAAGCCACTCTTTTTAACGATTTTAGCTTTGATACAATGAGGATACTACGCTGGTTTTTACCGGGATTATTAATGATGGCGGGTTTGCTGGCAAATGCCCAGAATATACCGCCCCGGCCTAATCCTCCCACTTTAGTCAATGACTTTGCAGGCGTGTTGCTGAAAACGGAAGATGATGCCCTCGAACAAAAAGTAGTGGCCTATTTCGACAGCACCTCCACGCAAATAGCAATTGTTACACTCAAGTCCATCGGTGACTACGATATCAGTCAGGTATCATTAAAAATATTGCGCGACTGGGGAATAGGTACCAAAGGCAAGAACAATGGTATACTTATTCTTGTTTCAGTGGAAGACAGGAAGATCAGGATTGAAACAGGCTATGGCATGGAAGGCGTAGTGCCCGACGCGACCGCCAACCAGATCATTTCACAGATCATAAAGCCAGCTTTCCGTGAAGGACACTACTACCAGGGCCTCGACGGCGCCGTGGAGGCCATTCAGAAAGCAGCTGCCGGCGAGTACCGTGCAGACCCGCGGCAGAGTAAACCCGGCATCAGCCCGGGAGCCGTTTTCCTGATCATCATGGTAATTGTAATCATTGTTTCCATCATCGGCCGTGGCGGTGGTGGAGGCAGAGGTGGCGGTACCACCTATAACAGACGGGGCGGATGGATATGGCCGGTAATCGGCGGTATGGGGGGCTTCGGCAGTGGCAGCAGCGGCGGCGGATGGTCCGGCGGTGGAGGAGGTGGCGGCTTCGGCGGCTTCGGAGGAGGTTCCGGTGGCGGCGGTGGCGCCAGTGGCAGCTGGTAAGAGCATGAAAACTATTTTATGTCATATTTGCATGTGTTAAATGGAGATGCTACCCTTGCCTTGTTCCGGCAAAGCAAGGTGCCGGGAGAGATAGTGGTGTGCCGGGAAATGATGTGCGAAGGCAAAGTAAAGTATACAAAAGACCTCACAGAATTCTTTGAAAGCCGCGCCAAGCATCTCGAATTCCATTACGGAATAGATAAACAAACCTATTATACCAATGTAGTACAGGAGCTGGAGAAATTAGCACTCTCCGGCTCCGCTGCAGATGAAATCGTATTGTGGTTTGAATACGATTTGTTTTGCCAGATCAATATGCTGTTCATCCTTTACTATCTCAGCAGCCGGCTTACTATCCTTCCCCCCATCACCCTGGTAGATCTGCACCATCACCCCACCGCGGATGAATTCCCGCAGATATTTGAACAACGGACACAGCTTCAGCCGGAAGACCTGCTTTGGGCCGCCGACGTATGGGACGCCTGGTGCCTTAGTACCCCACAAGCACTGGAAACCATCAGTAAGCTGCCCGCCGGAAATCTTAAATACCTGCCCGAAGCCATCACCGCACATCTCAAACGCTTTCCCGATATCAATACCGGACTGAACACCATTGAAAACTATTTCCTGCTCCGCCTCGTGCTCGGAAGCTACCGCTGGTACGACCTCTACATGCTTTTCTGGAACGAACTGGAAATATACGGCTTCACCAACTTCCAGCTCGACGTCCTCATCCATCGCATGGCCAATGCCGGCGTCATCGAAGAACACGACCAGATGCTGAAAATCACCAGCCTGGGAAAGGAAATACTGGAAGAAGAAGAAAACTACCTCGACTACATATCGCTCGAGCACCGCTGGCTCGGAGGCGTAAAACTCGCCAACACCCCCTGGCGCTGGGACCCGCAACTCAACGCCCTCGTGGAGATTGAAGCGTAGATTGTCGCGGATTTTGTCTTTCCCGCTGATTACGCTGATTTTACTGATTTACTTTTTTTGATTTTTTTAGGATTAAAAGATAATGGGAGATAAAAGCGATGTCCGGCTTCTATCTCCCATTATCAGTTATAAAAAATAAATCAATTAAAAATCAAAAAAAGTAAATCAGTAAAATCAGCGTAATCAGCGGGAAAGACAAAATCCGCGCACGCGTTATTTAATACTCGCTTTGATCTCCTCCGACGCCTTGCGCAGATAGTCCGCCTGTTTCAGCAGTTCGTCGCGGTTAGCGCCGGTTACGGCAGTGGCTTCCTGCGATTTGCTTTTGCTGATTTCCTGCATCCAGTTGCTGATGTAGGTGCTTACCTGTGAGTTATTAAATTGGGCGGTCATGGCTTTTACCTGGTCCACACCTTTTGTTACAGCAGGGGTGTTGTTGATCTTGGATAAGAAACCCAGGTAGTCGAAAGCAGCATTCAGCTTGTCCTGGCCGGAGGTTTCATCAAATTTTGTTGCCACAAAAGTAACATCTGAAGCGTTGCCTTTCCTGGCATATACACCCGCAATGGCATTCACCAGCTTGCCTTTGGTGTCGCTTTCCAGCTGTTTGGCGATGGTGTATGCTTTTTCCAGATCCAGGGTGGCTAAGCCTTCCAGGCCGGCGGCTTCTACAGCATAGGATTTGTCTTTTGTTGCTGCTTCAAACAAGGCGGCGTACTGCGGATCTTTTAGTTCACCCAGTTGCAGCAGTGCTGCTGCACGTACCAGGGAGCTGGGATCTTGTTTGGCAAGGTCCGTCAAAATAGGCAGGGCGGCTGTTTTCACAGCTGCATTGCTCATGTTCAGCTTTCCGATGGCATAAGTTCTTAAGCCGTGATATTTATCTTTCAAAGCCAGTTGCAACAGTTTCACTGCTTCAGGGTTGGTGGCCTGTGCATCTGCTGCTTCATCTATAGCAATATGGCGGTCCATATAATTAGGCGCATGGGCATATTGATAAGCATAAGTGCTGAACGCCCGGTGGTCGTCTATCTTGGCTAAAACTACCTTATCTGCATCTACATTTACCAGGTCCGGTTTAGCCGTGTAAGAGAAGGTGAAGGAATCAACCCGGTGTTCCATGAAGATGTTATGCCTGTTTGCTTTGCCGCCTTCATAGATGTCAATGGCCATCGGAATGTGCCATACTTTATCTTCTTTCTGGATCTGTTGTAATATAACGGTCACTGTGTTGGCGGCGTCATTATACTTATAGCTGATATCCAGCTGTGGGAAGCCTTTACCAAAATACCATTCGTTGAAGAACCAGTTCATATCCCTGCCGGTTACTTCTTCTACGGCCAAACGCAGCTGATGCGCTTCGGTAGCTTTAAAGGCGTTTGTTTTCAGGTAAACGTTCAGTGATTTGAAGAAGGCAGAATCTCCTATGGCATTGCGGAGCATATGCAGGATACGGCCACCTTTCTGATAGGTGATCTGGTCAAACATATCTTCCTTGTCGTGATAATGGAAGCGTACCAGGTCTTTATCGCCGGCGTATTGCACCATCGACATATACGACTGTGCTGCTTCCAGGCTGTGTTCATCTGCAGCGTCTTTACCATATTTGTGCTCCAGCCACAGGTATTCGCTGTAGTCGGCGAAGGATTCATTCACAGTAAGATTGCTCCACGACTCCGCGGTGGCCAGGTCGCCAAACCAGTGGTGGAACAGTTCATGTGCAATTACGCCTTCATTGTAGTTGTTATTGTCGAGCAGCTCCCGGTCCGTTTTCTGTATAAACTCCCCGTGAAGGGTGGCGGTGGTGTTTTCCATAGCACCGGAAACGTAATCGCGGCCGGTGATCTGGGAGTATTTCACCCAGGGATAATCATATCCCAGTATTTTAGAGTAGAAGGTGAGCATTTCAGGCGTATTACCAAAAATGTTTCTGGCATATTTCTCAAAAGGCTTTTCCACATAATAGCTTACTTCTTTGCCGCGCCAGGTATCTTTTACAATGGCATATTCGCCTACCGCCATCATAAACAGGTAAGGGGAGTGGGGGAGATCCATCTTCCAGGTATCTGTACGGGTACCGTCGGCATTATTTTTCTGGCTTACCAGTTTACCATTGGAAAGGGTAACATATTTCTTTTCAACGGTCATGCTGATTTCCTCGGTGCACTTCTGGTTGGTTTTATCGATAGTAGGAAACCAGGCAGAAGAGCTTTCTGTTTCGCCCTGCGTCCATATCTGGGTGGGCTTTTTGGGATCTTTGCCATCGGGGTTGATAAAATAGAGTCCTTTGGCATCAGAAATAGCGGCGCTTCCCTTTACTTTGAGTTCATCGGGTTTTGCTGTATAGCTGATATAGATGATATATGATTCGGTGGCTTTGTAGCTTTTATCCAAAGCGATGTGCAGTTGGAGGTCGTCGTAGCTGTATTTCAGCGGACTGCTTTTACCTGCTTTAACTACGGCCACTTCTTTAATATCCATGCCTTTGGCGTCCAGGGTGAGGGAGTCGGCGGCATAAAAATGCGGCCTGAGGGTTATCCAGGCTTTGCCATAGAGGTACCGCTTGGCGTAGTCGAAACGTACGTCCAGCTTAGTGTGTACCAGATCGTTCACTTTAGTGGCGGATGCGCGGTAGATCTTTAGTGCGGGGTCTTCCTGGGCAGCTTTGTCAGATTGGGCCATCAGGGAAGTGCTCATCCCGAGTCCGGCTATTCCTCCGATCAGCATCCCCATCAGGGATTGCTTCAGATGTAGATTCATGTAAAAGACTGTTTTAAACAAATGTATCGGCTTGCGCCAATTAAAAAGAGTCAAATTTAAACAAATGGGCCAAATATGAGGTAAGTGGTTAAAAATGCTATTTTTGTTGAGCTTACAGGCCAATAAAACAGCATTATGATCAAAGCAATAGTGAATGGTAAATCTACATTTGCCGTTAATAACGATACCAAACTTACCTGCGATAACCAGGAAGTGGACTGGTCGGCAGTGAAGCTGCCTACCGGCGATTACAGCGTTATAATGGACGGCCGCAGCTACCAGGCGCAGGTGTTGAGGATAGAGAAAGATACTAAAACCGTGGTGTTACAGGTAAATCAGCAACAGTTTGAAGTGGTGATAGAAGAACCGATCGACCAGCTGCTGGCCTCCATGGGGATCAAGGATGCGATGACCAAAAAGGTGAATGACATCAAGGCGCCGATGCCCGGACTGGTACTGAAAGTGCTGGTAACCGCAGGTCAGGCCATCAAAAAGGGCGACCCGGTGCTGATCCTGGAAGCCATGAAAATGGAGAACGTATTCAAGGCCGGCTCAGATGCTATCGTAAAAGAAATCAAGGTAAAAGAGCGCACCGCCGTGGAAAAAGGTGAGGTGCTGATCGTGCTGGAATAATATTTGCACAAGGACAGTTTTATACCAATATATAGTATGCATCTCAAATACAGGACAGTAATATTCGTATGGGCATGTCTGTTACTATGCGGCCGGCTGTGGGCGCAGGAACAACTCCACTACGTGTATATTCAGAGCGAGAAGGGACAGCCGTTTTATGTAAAACATAACGGCAAAGTGCTGAGTTCCACCGAAAGGGGCTACATCATTATCCCCCGGCTGGAAACAGGTACAGCCCCCATTACGGTGGGTTTTCCAAACAAAGAATCCAGGGAAGCACAGTTTAACCTTAGAATAACAAAAGGTGATCAGGGCTTTCTGTTGAAACAGTCCGGCGAAGCCGGTTATTCTTTATATAACCTTCAAACTTTCCGGGAACTGAAATCAGATGCCGGCGAAACGGCACTGGCAGCAGCGCCTCCCGCCGCAGATTCCATTGTGCCGGAGCTGGACACGGCCAAAAAGGAAATGATGTCCAACCTGCAGAAAGACCTGGAAACTACTTTTGCCGATAAAGCAATTGTAACCGGTCCTGCTAAAACAGCTCCCGCCAAATCCGGCAATCCTTTTGCTTCTGCGCTGGATAAAGTAGTGGTAGGCGGCGACGACAGGAATGAGCCGGAGCCAGAGCCGGAAGTGAAAAAAGAAGCAGCTCCTGCGGAAGTGGCGCCGGTGGCTGCTGAAGCAGAGGTGAAGAAACCCCGGAAGAAGCGTAATAAAGGAGAAAGAGAGCCTTTAACAGAAGAGGAACAGGCGATTTTGAGCAGTGTGCTGGCAGAAGAAGGTAAAGCCGCCGCCGGCGAAGCTGCTGTAGAAGCTGAAACCACCGCCGCTCCTGCCGGAGAGCCGGTGAAAAAGAGATCAAAGAAACATAAAGCAAAAGAAGGAGATCCTGACTTTATAGAATTCCAGGATGATGCAGCTCCTGCAGCAGCAGCTGCTACTACGGAAGCTGCTGCGCCGGTAGTGGTGGAAGTGCCGGTAACCGCTACAGAAGAAGCGCCGGTACGCGCCAAAAAGAAGAAGAAAAAGATCTTTGATGATACAGAGCACCCGGCAAATATCATCACCGATTCCAGTGGCTATGGTATTGCTGTTACAGAAGAAGAACCGGTAAGAAGCAAAAAGAAGAAGAAACGCAGTGAGGAAGAAGTGGCAATTGCAGATGCAGCAGGAGCGCCGGTGGGAGCAGAAGTGGCGCCTGAAATGACGACCGCTGAAAAGAAGAAAGCCGATGCACGCCTGATCAACTCAGATTGCACCAATGTAATGGATGATGATACTTTCCGCAAGGTGTTACGCAAATTCGTAGCTGCCAGAACGGATAACAGTATGATCGAAGTATTTAAGAAACAAACCCGCAACTATTGCCTGCAAACGGTTCAGGTGAAAACCCTGGTACAGTTGCTCACGGCGGATGATACGCGCTATCGCCTGCTGGATACGGCCTATTCCAAAACAGTGGATACCGAGAAATATGGCTCCCTGGAAACCCTGTTAATAGATGATTATTACAGGGGCCGGTTCAAAGCCATGTTGCATAAATAATATAACCTTCATTATTACGGAGTTATAGGAAGATGGATCACAGGATCATCTGACTATAACTCCGTAATTCATTCCGGATAGTCCGTAATTCTTTATTTTCGCCCCCATATGAACAGGTACTTTATTGAAGTTGGATATAAGGGGGCGCAGTACAGCGGTTTCCAGGTACAGGAAAATGCACATACCGTGCAGGCGGAAATAGACCACGCGCTGAGTACATTATTCCGGGAAAAGACGGAGAGCACTGGCTCCAGCAGAACTGATGCCGGCGTAAACGCGCAACAGAACTTCCTGCACTTTGATACAGAATTGCCCCTGCATCCGCAGTTCCTGTATAAGATCAACGCCATTTTGCCCGATGATATCGTGCTGCGGGCTATCTACCAGGTACCGCCGGATGCCAACAGCCGGTTTGCCGCATTGGCCCGCTCCTATGAGTATACTTTATATACCCGCAAAGATCCTTTTCTGAAGGACAGGGGATACTTTTTCCCTTATAAGATGGATATCGCTGCATTGCAGGAGGCAGCAGAAGTGATTAAGGGTTATAGCGACTTTACCACTTTCTCGAAGCGCAATACACAGGTGAAGACTTATATCTGCAATATTACCGAGTCGTACTGGACGGTAGATGGAGAACGTATAGTCTATAACGTTACAGCCAACCGTTTCCTGCGTGGTATGGTACGCGGCCTGGTGGGAACGATGCTGAGAGTGGGGCGTGGTAAGCTTTCTATAGATCAGTTTAAGGCAGCGATAGAGAGCCTCGATTGTACAAATGCTGACTTTGCAGTTCCTCCGCAGGGTTTGTTTTTAATGAAAGTAAGATATCCTGATGGGTTGCTGCAGCCAATAAGCTTTGATCGTCAATAATTCTTTGTCTCTGTAATCCTTTGTAGTAAAGGGTTACAGAGAAATATAAAAAATAGTCGGGTTAAAAAGTTGGAAGTGTAAAAATTCCGCCTACCTTTGCGCTCCGCTTTGATAGAAAGCACGCATACAAAAGCTCTTTCCGACACTATATTTCTACACTTATTTCATCATGGCGGTACAGCCGTAATACCTGGTATCAGTGCTTCTGCGATCAGCCACCATGAAAAAATAAAATTTGAAAAAATCTTTAAAAAGATTTGGTAGAAAACAAAAGTTGATTACCTTTGCAACCCCAACAACAACGGGGCAACAAACGGAAAGCGAAAGTTGCAGAAAAAGTTGAATAAGATGTTTGGCAAAAGAGCCACAGAGATCGGATCTCACACATCAGCAATGATCATGTAAGATGGTCAAAAGTTCTTTGAAAGATTGGAAACAACAGCACGAATCTAAGTAGTGATGCTTAGGTTCAAACAGGTAATGTACAGCTAAACATAATTAATAAAGATCCGATTGATTTCGAGAGAAATTAGTCAGTATCAAAACTTCTTTACAATGGAGAGTTTGATCCTGGCTCAGGATGAACGCTAGCGGCAGGCCTAATACATGCAAGTCGAGGGGCAGCACAGGTAGCAATACTGGGTGGCGACCGGCAAACGGGTGCGGAACACGTACGCAACCTTCCTTTAAGCGGGGAATAGCCCAGAGAAATTTGGATTAATACCCCATAAGAATGTGATCTGGCATCAGATAGCATTTAAAGATTTATCACTTAAAGATGGGCGTGCGTCTGATTAGGTAGTTGGTGAGGTAACGGCTCACCAAGCC
>NZ_JBFUPS010000015.1:0-142253 GCF_041360695.1 Chitinophaga sp. RCC_12 | reverse complement strand
GAATACCCAGCATGCCTACCACCATTTCAATAGAACGGTCCATCAAAAGACCTACTACCGCATCTGGTTTCACTCCACGGGCCGTCAGCTGCGCGGCCACCTGCCCGGCCTGTTCATCCAGCTGTGCATAGGTAAGAGCAGCCCCTTCATATTGTACGGCTGTATTCCCAGGCCACTTTGTTACCTGTTCTTCAAACAGGTCAAGTATCGTTTTATCTTCAGGATAGTGGCTGTTGGTATAGTCCAGGTTATTTACCAGTGCTGCTTTCTCCAATTCAGAAAGCAGCTCGATTCCGGATAGGGTTAATGCAGGTGCGGCGACCATCCGGCTAAGTACCTGTTGTAAATGATGCAACATATTTCTGATAATCTCATCAGCATATACGTTATTATTATAACTGATTTTCAGCAGGATGTCTTTGCCGGGATATATCGTTATCCAAAGGTCATAGTTCGTTTTCTCGTATGTTTCTACCGCTGTGATGTTGAGTCCATCACTGATGTTCTTTACGTCTTCATCAAGCGGGTAATTCTCGAAGGCCATAATGTGGGTGAACAAACGGCTGCCCAATTCATTTGCGCCCTGTATTTCTGACAACGGGTAATAATGGTGCAAATTCGCTTCCAGGTCCTGCTGTTGTGTATCTTTTAGTAGTTCTTCCACTACCGCTGCATTGTCCAGTATGATTCGTACCGGCACAGTATTAATAAATAAACCGACCATAGATTCCACACCGGCAATTTCACCGGGGCGGCCGGATACGACCGTACCAAATACCACATCGTCCAAATTACAATAGCGACCGAGCATTATTCCCCAGGCTACTTTAAATATTGTATTAATGGTTACCCCCACTTTTGCAGAAAGTGATTCAATGGATTTTGTCAGCTCCGCACTGATAGGCGCCTGATGTGTAACGATCGTATAGGAGGAACTATCTGAAATACGCAATGCTTTCCCAGGCAAATCCGCCTGTTGGCTATATCCCCGGAGATACTCCTTCCAATAGGCAGCGGATTCATTTTTGTTTCTCGTCTCTAACCACGCTATATACCGGGAATATGGCGTTACCATACCCATTGAGATGGATTCACCGGACAACATCCTGGTATAAACTTCTTTAAAATCCCTGACGATAATACCAATACACCAACCATCCATCAGTATGTGGTGATGGCTCCATAAAAGCTCATACTCCCTGTGTCCCGTTTGGAGAACTGTCAGCCGCATTAACCTGCCTTCCTCCAACAGGAAAGGTTGGGACCTGTCAAGATGCCGGTAAGCTTCCAGCACCTGCTTTCTGCCTGATTCCAGGCATTCCTCACGAACGTCGTGATATTGGAAGTCGATTTTTCCACGCTTTAACACCACTTGCAGCGGGCGATGGTAACGATCATGCAAAAAACGCGTCCGCAGTACTGCATAACGTGCTACCAGCGCATTCATGGCCGATTCAACCGCTGCAATATCCAGTTCGCCATCCATATGGATAAGCATCTGTTCAAAGTAATGATCGGATCCTTTATCCAGCAAAGCGTGAAATAAAAGCCCCTCCTGCGTGGGAGACAGCGGGTATATGTCTTCTACCTCCTGTTGTTCCTGTAATTCATCCAGCAAACTTACCGGGATGCTTTTCCAGGTGAGATCAGAAGGACTCAGTAATATCTTCTGTCCCGAGCTGCAGTAATCAATGACTTCACTCAAACACTCCCTGTATACATCCATGAACGCAGCTATCGTATCCGGATGATACTGTGACGTGCTATAATTCAATTGTACCTGTAACTGACCTGAGCTGACCATCGCGATGATGTCCCAATCATACAACCGTATTTCTTCCGGTGAGATGGTTTCCCCATGCGGATCTGAAGAGATACCATAAGATCTGCCCATGGTGTCGCTGTCGAATTGTCCCAGGTAGTTAAAGCTGATTCCGGTGTACTTGTCCTGCCTTTCCGGAGCTGACCTGCGCTGCTGCATGAGCAGGTAATCGATCCCTCCATTTGGAACACTGCTGAGCGTTTGCCGGATGTCGCGGATCAATATGCCCAGGTCATCGCTGTCGCTTGTTAGTACTACGGGGTAAATAGTCGTAAACCAGCCTACGGTGCGGCTTACATTCACCGTAGCGCCAATATCCGAGCGGCCATGTCCTTCCATATCAACCCGTAACACCGGTATCGTATACCGCCTGCGCATACCCAGGTAAAGGGCGGCTAACAACATATCATTCACCTGCGTGTGCTGCGCATGGTGGAGTAGCTTTACAGTGGTATTACTGTCTAAGGTAAAGGCTTCACGGCGTAAGGAAGTGCGTCTTCCCAGCGCAACGGGATAGTCCCGCTGCAGCCGGAAGGCAGGCTGCTCATCGATCCGGGACCAGTACGCACTGGCCGAACGGAAGGCATCGCTTTCTGCATACCGCAATAAAGTAGCCGACCACTGCTGGAAAGCATCCGTCTTCAACGGTAGCAATAGTGGTTCTCCCTGCGCGGTTTGACGATATAACGTTTCGATATCCTCGAACAGGATCCGCCAGGAAACACCATCAATAACCAGATGATGAACGATCACCACCAGGCGGCTGCCGCCTGGCGTATAAAACAAGCCAAGCTTCAACAGCGGGCCCGTGGCCAGGTTGATACCTGACTGAAGAACATTACAATGTAATATGAAATCTGCCTGCCAGTCGTCTTTTTTATATAGTTCAATTACTTCCAGGGACACCGGCACACCAGTACCCAGGTTGCGCTGGACAATTGTCCCTCCCTGTTCTTCAAACACCATGCGTAAAGCATCATGATGATCAGTCAGCTTTCTGAATATGTCAAGTACGCGGTTTGTCTCTATCCTCCCGGGGAAATGAAGCACTACCGACTGGTTAAAATGATGGCGTTGTTCAAATGGGTGATGGAAGAACCATTGCTGGATGGGCGTCAACCCAACCTCTCCTGTTACTGCTGTTTGGGAAGAGATGGCTGATAAGCGTCTCAGCTTTAACGATAATCCCCCGATGGTCTGACTGTCGAAGATATCCCTGATCGTTGTTTCATATCCTGCAGAACGAAGCCGGGACATGATTTGTATGGATTTTATAGAATCACCTCCCAGTGAAAAAAAGTTATCCGTTACACTTACCCTTGTGATTCCCAGTACACTTAACCATATTTCTGACAACAGTTTTTCTTCCGGTGTAACAGCCGGTACGAACTCTCCGGCTGAAGATATTTCAGGATCGGGTAAACCACGCCTGTTGATCTTTCCGCTCGAAGTCAAAGGCATAGATTCCAGTTGTACAAACAAGGCAGGCATCATGTAATCCGGCAGTTGCTGCTGCAGGAAAGCACGCAACGAAGTTACCGGAACAGATGACGCTGATACGTAATAGGCGATCAGTGATTTTGTTCCATTCCCTTCCCTGATGATCACCGCTGCTCCCTGCACCTCTTCGTGTTCCAGCAGGCGGTTTTCAATTTCACCCAGTTCTATTCTGAAGCCACGCAACTTTACCTGATCATCTGTTCTGCCCAGGAATGCGATATTGCCGTCAGCATGCCACATCCCAAAGTCCCCTGTTCTGTACATCATTTCACCGGGATAAAAAGGATTTGGCACAAACTTCTGCGACGTGAGATTTTCATTATGCAGGTACCCCTTTGCCAGTCCATACCCGGAAATGCAAAGTTCTCCTGGTACGCCAACAGGTTGCAATTCATTGTTCAATCCAAGGATCAATATCCTGGTATTCGCTATCGGCTTTCCAATAGTAATCTGCGACGGCGCCTCATTTTTCATTGCAAGAATGGAAGTACAAACTGTATATTCCGTAGGTCCGTATGCGTTCAGGAAAGTCCGCCCAGGCGTCCATTGCAATGCAATCTTCCTGTCACAGGCCTCTCCTGCAGAAATAATGGTCCTCAGCTGGTGCAGGCCCTCAGCAGGCAGCACCCTTAAAACAGATGGAGGAAGCGTAACAACATCAATAGCCTGTTCTTTCAGCACCGAATACAGAACATCCGTAGAAAAAGTATCAGATCTTTTGAAGATGACTAAGGTAGCTCCGGAAGATAGTACCGGGAAAATCTCTGCAACAGACGCGTCAAATCCCAGGGACGAAAACTGTAGCAACCTGGTTTCAGGAGCGAGTGCCAATACGTTTGTAAAAACCGTTGCCAGGTTAGCCAGGCCTTTATGTCCCAGGAGTACACCTTTCGGCCTGCCGGTAGACCCGGATGTATAAATAATATAAGCATTATCCCTTTCCTGCACTTCCCGGCCACCAGGCGTACCGGAAAACAGATCTCCTTCAATGTGCAAATCATCCTGTAATAAAAAATCCGGCAGGAGGCTGTCTGGCAGGCCTTCCTGGCCTGTTATAATCCCTGTGTCTCCGCAGAGAAAGTCACGATACAGCCTGTCAGTAATGCAATATCCCGGTTTACTCTCTTCCAGGATTGACCAGATCCTCCCCGCCGGCCAACGCGGATCCAATGGCAGGTAAACCGCTGCGGCCTTCATCACGCCCAGTATATTGGCAATTGTGGCAGCGGAGCATTCCTGCAGGATGCCTACAATGTCACCATGTGATACCCCTTTCTCCATCAGTACCCCGGCTACCTGATCAGACCTATCATCCAGCCGTTTGTACGTCATGCTTTCATACAGCTTCCGGTTGCCTGTTGTTGCAACGGCGCCCTCTTCGCCAAAAATTTTATGGTAGAATGGTTCACTACGGAAACGTTGCGGGAAATGAGGTAAATCGGTATCAAAATCAATTTTCTCACCGGAGATCCGGGTCAAACAACCTTTGATGCTAAAGTCGGGATTAATGCCGTTATCATTCAGCCGCCTGTCAATCACCATCTCAATCATATCGCCCTTGCCAACCGGAAGCCCGGGGTAAAAAACAGGCACGAATACCGGCAGCCAGCAATATTCATATTCAAGTGTATCCAGTACTTCCCCATTTGCACCCGGCATCGTTAACCATACCAGGAATCCCTGTATAGTATCCTCCCTCCGGATATAAAATTTCACAACATGGCTATCTTCCGGTTTTACCGCTCCCCCGTTAAAATCCAGGTCTTCAAATGTTTCAGCGCCGGATAAAAGATATTCCTGTGAAAAGTTCTTCAGACAAAGCCTTATATCGGCACTTCTACCGATGTAATCAAATGTTTTGCGGACATAAGGAGCCGAAACATCAGAAAAACCGGGTGTATCAATAAAATATCCGGGTAAGCTAACCGGCGCAATCCTGGTCAGATTTCTGCCAGGAATCATAATACCGTCTTCCTTCAGAAAACGCCTGGCATTATTCAACACTACGGCGGCGCCTTCGCAGCCACCTATAGGACCTACCAACTCCGACAAACATACATCAGCTTTCTCGGGTAAGTCTACCAGCATGGCATCCCCGTGAATCAGGTGAATTTTCTGATCCAATCCGGCATCCTTTAAAAACTGTTTTGCTTTGTTATAGGTTTCTTCCAGTATTTCGATGGCATATACTTTTTCTGCACCAGCTTCTACGCATAACCTCGACAATATAGCATTGGGACCTGTTCCTATTTCCACCACCACCTTTCCTTTCACATGTCTTCTGATCTCCTTTTCATACCACGCATTTCTTCTTACATCGTTCGTCATCGCATGGTACAACATGTCGTCATAAATAAAATATTCTGCCGTAGAAGGCCATAACTCCATCGGGTTAGCTACTTCATCCCGAATGGCCACGGCATCCGGATGTAGTGCTGCCTGTTGCTTAAACCGTTCCAGCACGGTAGCCGCCGGCGCGCCGGCAGGTGCAATACTGTTGAATTCGTGCAGGATCTGATGCTGCTCAACAGGATTAATCAGCTGGATCGCAGCGATACTGATGCTACTATCGGAGGTTACCGCCGATACCACATTTGTGAAAAATTGCACAAACCTTTTTATAGTGGCTTCCTTAAACAGGTCTGTCGCATACTCAAAACTTAAAAACAGCTGACTGTCTTTCTCGTATGCCCGCAGGGTGATATCGAATTTTGAAATGGCGTGTGCTGTTTTAAAAACAGAAATCTTCAGGCCAGGGAGTACCAGCTCCTTTTCTCTGTAGTTCTCGTACGAAAGCGCTACATCAAACAAAGGGTTGCGGTTCGTCTTTCTTTCAATACTGAGGTCATCAATTAACTGTTCATATGGGTAGTCCTGGTGATCAAAGCAGGACAACATCTTGTTTTTCACTTCCAGTAAAAATCCGCTGAAAGATTTGCCGGCAGCAGGATGATTTCGTATAGGTAATGAATTAACAAACATGCCTACCATCGTTTCCAGATCTGCATGCTGTCGCCCTGCTACCCCTGTTCCGATAACAATATCTTCTTCCCCGGTCAGTTTGCTGAGGAATATGTTAAAGACGGACATTACTGCCATATACATGGTAGCGCCGGCCTTTTCTGCTATTGATTTCAGCTGCTGCGTTTCCCGGATAGGGATAGAAAAATCAACCGCATGTCCATTAAAGCTGTTAATTACAGGTCTTGGAAAATCCGCCGGCAAATCCAGCTGCTGAGGCGATTCTGAAAATTCCTTCAACCAAAAATCCCGCTGGGTACGCATCTGGCGTTGTTGTACTTCGCCGGCCTGCCAAACTGCAAAATCTTTATACTGCCGTTTTAATTCAGGGAGTTGCACTCCGTTATACAAGGACATAAACTCATCAAAAAGCACCTGCTGGGAAACGCCGTCGCTAACAATATGATGGGTATCTACCATCAGGATATGCTCCTTCTCCGATAACTCAATAATACCTACCCTGATCAATGGTGGATTTTCAAGATCAAATGGTTTAATGAAGTTTTTTACTACCTCCTCCACATCCGGAAACTGTGCTTTATAATATACACAATTCATCGATACATCCGGAAACACACGCTGCACTGGTTCTCCCTCTCTCACAAAAAAACCAGTCCGTAAAATTTCATGACGGGATACAAGTGCTTTTAATGACTGCTCAATCCTCGGTTTGTCGAGGGAACCCTCCAGCATCATCACGATACCACCATTGTAAGCAATGGAATGCTTATCATACTGATATAAGAAATAAAGGCGGTTTTGCCCGGATGAAAGCTTATAATATTCCTGCGCCGGCGCCTTTTGAATGTCTATATGCTTACGGGTTTCCGACTGTGCCAGTAATAACGCTAAACTCCTTACCGTCTGGTGTTGGAAGAAGTCTTTTATGGAAACAGATACCTGAAATACTTTATAAACCCTGCTCGCCAGCACTATAATGTGCAGGGAGTGACCGCCAAGCTCCGTGAACGTACGATCGATACCAATGTCCTCCTTATTCCGCTTCAGAATATCCGACCAGATCTCAATCAATTTTTCTTCTGTTTCGGTGGTGGGAGCGGTATAACCAAGTTGTTTTACAGATGGCGCCGGCAACGCGTTCATGTTGATTTTGCCATTCGCAGTTAAAGGCCACGCTGCCAGATGAACAATAAACGCAGGAATCATATAGTCCGGCAACAGATCAGCAAGAAAATCTTTAATGGCCACTTCTCTCAACAGGCTTTCAGAGAGATAATAGGCAATCAAAACAGTATCGTCATCCTGCGCTTCCGCCTTCACCAATACCTGGTCCACGCCATCAAGCGACAGCATCGCCGTTTCAATTTCAGACAGCTCTATCCGGTATCCCCTTACTTTTACCTGGTGATCCTTTCTTCCTAAAAATTCAATATTCCCATCCGGCAGCCACCGGGCAACATCCCCTGTCATATACATTCTGGCGCCGCTTTCAAAAGGATTAGCGATAAACCGCTCATCAGTTAAGTCCTGTTGCCCCAGATATCCAATGGCTACTCCTGCTCCTGCGATATACAAATCTCCTTTCATGCCGATAGGAACAGGCATAAGGTGTTGATTCAATATATAACACCGGGCATTGCTGATTGGTTTTCCAATAGTAGGTGCTTTCTGAAAGTCCAACAACTGATGGCGGTGAATATATCTCGCTACCGCGCCAATAGTTGTTTCAGTTGGTCCGTAGTGATTGATAATTTCGATAGACGGATGCAGCGCGAATGTTTGTTCTATTGCCCGCACCCTGATCTTTTCTCCGCCCAGTATCACCAGCCTTAGTCCCGTGGCTGTTTTAAAATCAGGATGATCTGTTACAGCGCCATACAGGGAAGGCGTCAGCTTCAGGTAAGTAATATGATTTTGCCGGAGGTACCGGAGAAAAAAGGCGGGCTGCATGTAAACTTCCGCAGGCAATATATGCAATTCCGCACCGGACAATATGGAAGAAAATATTCCTGTATAACCCAGGTCAAATGCAAATGATGTTACCAATGCGGTTTTATCGGTATGGTTTATTTTTGCGAATTTGTTGATCCAGGTGGCATAATTAATCACATTCTCATTTGAAATCATCACGCCCTTAGGTAGGCCACTGGTTCCTGAAGTATATATCACATACAGCAGATCACCGGGCGTAATGGTCACCAACGGATTTTCAGGAGAACTGTTATTCAGGTCCGGATGATCCAGCGCCAGTTGATCAATTCCAACAGGAATATCAACCAATAGTTGTTGCTGCGTCAATATTAACCGGCAGCCTGCATCCTCACAAATTTTCTTCAGCCTGGATACGGATGTTTCAGGGTTCACAGGCAAAAACGCAGCCCCGGCTTTTAATATCCCCAGCATGCCAATCATCATTTCAACGGAGGATTCTACCCGCAAACCGATGATATCCAGCCCCGGATGACTATTGAGTACCACGGCTGCCACCTGATTGGCCCGCTTATTCAATGCGGCATAGGAAAGCCTTGTTTCTCCAAAAACGACCGCAATATTATCCGGGTAAGCAGCCACCTGCCGCTCAAACATTTCAATAACAGACTGATAAGATGGTATATCGGCCTTCGTATCGTTAAAAGCATACAGGATGGTATCCTTTTCAGCCTCGTTTAACAACAACACCTCACTGACAAGCCTATCCGGGTAAGTTAGCACATCCCCGATAAGATGAATGAAGTAGTTTGAAAATCTCTCTATATAGTCCGTTGAAAAAATACTGCTCTTGTAGTTGAAGTCGATCACCAATGCTTCATCGGTAAAAACCTGGATAGACAGCGGCAGGTTTGTATTCTCATAATACCCGTGCAGCGCTATGTTCAGCCCCTCTACGCTGTCGAGGATGTTTTGATCAACCGGATAATTTTCAAAGCCAATACTCGACTGAAACAAGCTTTCATTTGCAGTGATGCCAACTGCCTGGTTAATTTCATGCAAAGATGAATGATGAAATTGACTTCTCTCTATCAATCCCGCATTCACACTTTTCACCAGCGCTTCGAGCGTTATCCGCTCATCAACATGAATCCTGATTGGGATAGAATTGATAAAATTCCCCACTACCGCCTGGCTTCCCTGCACAAAGGGGTTCCTGTTAGATACGGTCGTTCCAAACACCACATCATTTGTATTACCATACTGTTGCAGCAGCAAGCCATAAGCCGTATAAATAACTGCCGCTTTGGTAACTTTATTCTTTTTCACAAATTCATCAAGGCCATCCAGGTTTTTATTGATCCTCAGCTTGCTGACATCCTGCGACAGTTCTCCCTGGTTAGCAGCCTCCGACAAGGGGTGTCCGATTTCATATCCCTCCAGGTAGTTCTTCCAGTAACTTTCTGACGCCTCGTGATCCACCAGTTGCCAGCTATCCGCATAAACAGCGCCGAAGGCAGGTTTATCAGTGTGCTCAGGCGTATTCCCCTTATTAAGGCTGTTATAATACCGGAGCAAATCTTTTATCACTATCGCCGTACTCCATCCGTCATATAAAATATGATGATGCGTGATGACAATGATAAAATCTTCCGCTGCCTTCTGAAATACCCTAACCCGCAGGGGCAAGGCCGTGAGGTCAAATTTCTCCTGCTGATCGTTCAACAGTTCCTGCGTGATTATACCGGCAGCTGTCTCAGGGCTATCTTTTGAGTAGTCGTAATATTTAATGTCGAGGTCACAGGACTTCAGAATTACTTGTATGGGAGCCTTTATTTCCTCCCATCTGAATACAGATCTCAATACATCATTCTCCGATTGTACCAGGGAGAATGCCTGTCTCAGGATGTTCATATCGAGCGGTCCCGATACCGCAAAGGATATCTGGACATTGTAAAGATTATAATCTGCTTCCTTCAAATAATGATACAACATGCCTTTCTGGACCATACTAAGCTCGCTGATCTCCTGCACATTTGATTTCTCAAGCTTCTTTTTCAAGGGAATAAGATTTAAGTGGGTAATATTTTTGAAGAAATAACCGGTAGATATTAATTAAAAAGAACTGACAACTCATCGTCGTCAAGTCCATCCGCCCCTGCGCCCAGGGAAAAAGAAGTAACTGGTAACTCTTCCCGGAATTTATTATATGCCATCATATGCAGCAGCCATTTCACCAGGTTGTCCGCAAATGATTGAATGGTAGCCTTTTCATGGGCTAAACGATTATACTGTATATCTATTTCCAGTGTATCCTTTAATACAACAACATTGAGTTCCAGCTTAGCCGTCATTACATTGTCCGGGTCTGTGTTACTTCCCCCGGTGTCATCAGAATAAGCATACAGATCATTGTCGAATTCCTGGTCAAATTGTCCGAGATAGTTAAACCTGATTTCAGACAACTTCTCCCCGCTAACCTGCAGAGCCTGATGCAAGTACCTGAAAATGCCGTATCCCAGCCCATTGCCGGGAACATTGGTCATTTGCTCCCTGACTTCCCATATAACAGCTTCAAGGGACCCCTCATGGAGTTGCAATTGCTGTGGATACATAGAAGTAAACCAGCCAACTGTCCTGGAGATATTCAGATCATCGAGATATCTTCCATGATTCTCCTGCTCGATAACACATACATTCTTTCCTGTCCAGTCCCTGACAGACAATGCTAAAGCCGCATTTAGCAGGATGGTGATGTCCGATTTATATACCTGGTGTGCGAGCTTCAATAACGCCCGCGTGCCTGCTTTATCTATCGTGCGTTTCTCATTTGCAGCATTCATCGTGCGCCAGTCTGCCGGACGCTTATCCAGGGGAAGTGAAAATGGAACATCGGCCACTGATTGCCAGAATGCCAGTTCCGCCGCATTGCCATCAACGTGCGGATATCGCAGCAAAGCATCATACCACTCTCTGGCAGTTGCTGTTTTAGCGGGGAATTTTACCGGGTTATTGTTCTTCAGACTTTTGTAGGTAGTATAAAGATCTTTCAACAAAATTCTCCAGGAAACACCATCAACAATTAAATGATGCGCGGTGATAAATAACATCCTGTGGGTTCCTCCCATTTTGAAAACAGCTGCTTTCAAAAGAAGGTCCCTTGAAATATCAAAGCTGCTTTTAAGAGACATGCATATTTCCTTCATTTCCTCGCCCTGAACATCCAGGTCATACGATGTTATGGTGAATGGGCTATCGCGGTGATGCTTGTTATAGAATAATGTTTTCCGCCGGGGATCATAGTTGATTCTCATTCCGTCATGCTGCCTGATGAGCGCCTGAAACGACAACTGCAGCAAATGGAGATCGATCTCTTCATGAAACGAAAGCAACATAGAATGATTGTAGAAATCAGGACATTGAAAATCCTGATCAAAAAACCAGGCTTCAACAGGCATCAGCTCACGGCCCCCCTCTATATATCCCTGCTCATATTCCCGGCGACTTTCCGCATTCTGCAGGTTAGAAACGATCTGCCGGATTGTTTGATAGATGAGAATATCCTTTATGGTCAGCATAAAACCTTCATCAGCCAACCGGGATAATATCTGGATAGCCTTGATAGAATCTCCTCCGAGTTCAAAAAAATTATCACTGGCTGAAATATTATCTACCCCAAATACCTCATTCCATATGGCTATAAAAGTTTTATCGCGTGCATCTATCTCCTGAACATTCGAAACTTCAGAAAATTCCACCGCCGGAAGTGCTGCGTGATCTACTTTTCCATTAGAGGTAAGCGGATAAGCATCCAGTTGAATAAAATAAGCCGGCATAGCGTAGTAGGGTAATCTGTCTGACAGGTAAGACCTGAGCGACGATTCAGCTACGGTCTCCTGCATCCCCGAAACAATGTAATAAGCTATTATAACAGGTGACTTCTTTCCTTCTCTTATGATGGCTACCGAAGAAGCAATCCCCTTGTAAGTTGCCACCTGGTGTTCAATTTCAGTCAGATCAATTCTATGACCGCTGATCTTAATTTGCTTATCTGTCCGGCCTATATACTCAATAAGGCCGGAAGGAAGGCGCTTCGCAATATCGCCTGTCTTATACATCCTTAACCCTGCCACAAAAGGGTCGCTGATGATCTTCTGCCCGGTGAGTTCCTGGCTACGCAAATATCCTCTTGCCACCCCTTCGCCGGAGATATACAATTCCCCTTTAACTCCGATAGGTACCGGCCTAAGCGAATCATCCAGCACATATATGCGGGTGTTAGCAGCAGGTATGCCAATAGGCACTGCCACGGCCTTGGATGCCGGGTCAAATTGATGAATCATACATCCAACAGTTGCTTCTGTCGGTCCATATTCATTATAGATCTCTATATGATCGCCAAAAAGCAGGTGTATTTCCGCCGCAATGGAGCGGGTCAATTCCTCACCACCAACTATAAAGCGTTTTATTTTACTGTTGCGCGCAACTTCCCTGGAAATGTAGGAGGCGATCAATATCAAATGCGAGGGAGTGGCTTTAACTACCGCCACTTTATTATCAAGCACTACTCTCCGCATCAAAAATTCATCTTCCGCGGCGCTATAAATAACGATCCTGTTACCGGTTACCAACGGCAAAAATAAAGAGGTGATGGTTAAATCAAATGAAATAGAGGTATACAGCGGGAAAGCAGCTTCCTCTTTTTTCACATACATGTCTGAAGCCCAGGTAATATAATTGACCAAGGAATGATGCTCAATCATTACGCCTTTGGGATTGCCGGTGGTACCGGAAGTATAAATGATATAAGCCAGGCTGTTTGGCTCAGCCGGGCTATAAGTAGCAGGAACATTTTCTGGTAGTGTCAGCGAACTGATATCCAATACCTCCAACAAGGGCAGCTCAGAAAGCAGCAAAGCTACTTCCGGCAGGTCTTTGCCTGTGATCATCATGCTTGCCCTGCTGTCTGTAAGCATGTAGCTGATTCTCCGGACAGGCGTTGATATATCAATGGGCAAAAAGCAGGCACCCGCTTTCAGCACTGCCAGTATGGCCACCATCAGTTCAGGACGCCTGTCCATCAGCACTGCCACAATACTCTCCTTGTTGATACCTTTGCTTCTCAGAATAAATGATAACCGGTCAGCCTGTTCATTCAATTGACGGTAAGTGACAGTGTCTTCCCCGTATTCTATCGCAATCGCCTCTGGCGTGGCTTCCGCCTGCCGCCGGAACTGTTCATGGATAGTGGTATGGTGCGGGAAATCTGTGGTGGTGTCATTAAAATGATGAATGATATCCTGGTACTCTACCTCACCCAACAAATTTATTTCATGAAGGCTGATGTCCGGCTTCTGCGTTATTTGTTTTACCAGGTTGGCAAAGTGACCGGAAATCCGTTCTGCTGTTTCCTTTTTGAAGAGGTTTGTGTTGTATTCGATGACGTACTTTAATGTCTGGTCATAATAAAATACTTCCATCGAAAGATCAAACTTGGCAATTCCCGGATCGAAGAAATGGCGCTGCACCTGCAGATCGCCGGTCGTCATATGATCGTAGCCAATGTTCTGATAAACGAACATGGTATCAAAAAGACGATTACGACTGGCATCAGCAGGTACTCCCGCCTGTTGTATCATTCTTTCAAAAGGATAATCCTGGTTATCCAACACGGCCGTTAACAGGTGATGATGTTTTTCCAGGAGGTCGGGAAAAAAAGTGCTGGCGGAAATATCGCTTATCACAGGCAGGCTGTTGACGAACATGCCTACTATATTTAATAGATCGGGGTGAGTTCTGCCCGCGGCGGCAATACCTATTGCAACTTGTGGCTGTCCGCTGTACTTTGATAACAGCACGCTGTATAATGTGAACAGGAGTGTATTCAGTGAGCAGGCATATTGTGTGACTATCCGGAAAAGACTGGCGGTAATATCTTTATCCAGCAGTACTTCCAGCTTTTCTCCTGTAGGATTAAAAATAACGGGACGGTTGAAATCAATGGGCAGGTCCAGTACCGGAACGGATTGAGCCAATTGCTGTTTCCAGAATAATTCCTGCCTTTGGAGGTTGCCCGATGCAAACATACGGTGCTCCCAATCCGAGTAATCATTGTAATTAACGGGAAGGGAAGGCAACTCATGCCCCCTATAGCATTCGAATAATTCCTGTACAAAAATATTCGCGGATATACCATCGCAGATGACATGATGAAAATCTAAAAACAAGTAATGTTGCTGCCCCGGAATGTTTACCAGGCGGATCTTGAACAGTGGGGATTGATGCAGGTCGAAAGGGGTAACCAGCTCCTGTAACAATTGATCCAGGTTCTCCGGAGTGGAAGTTATATAATCGAATGGCAAAGCCACTGCTTCGTGAATCCTGTATACCGGCTGTTGAGGGCCTTTAAATGACATACGTAACACTTCATGCCTGGATACCAGTGTTTCTATGGCTGCCTTCAGCTTTTCCCGGTTAACAGGACCGTCTATCTTTAAAATAACAGGTATATTGTATGCGGTAGACGTTTGATCTACTTCCCATGTATAGTACATCCGTTTTTGTGCAGCAGACAATACATATGTATCTGCCGGTGCTGCACGGGAGATGGAATGATAAGGCGCCGCTTTCTCCAGGTTGGCTATTTCAGCAGCGAGCGCCGGGATGGTGGGATAGCGGAAGAATACTTCCAGGCCCAACTCCACTCCTAATTCCTTTTTCACCAACATGCATACCTCAGATGCCCTTAAAGAGTCCCCGCCATTTTCAAAGAAGTGACCTTTCCCATTAAAATGCTGATGCTTCAGAATCCGCTGCCAGATATCAAATAGCTTTTGCTCGACAGGCGTCCCCGGGTGAAACACGTCAAAATCATTGGCTGCATCTTCCGTTAAGCGAAATAATGCATTTGTTGTTTCCCTGTACTTACCCTCGAGGTATTGTGCTATCAGCTTAAAACGTTGCAGCTTACCACTGGTAGTTCTGGGTATATTCTTTACAGGAATCACCTGGTCAATCTCAAATCCACACCTGGTATTGATCAACTTCCTCAGCTGCATGGCGGTTTGAATAAACGAAGAAAGCTCACCCCGGTGAAGCACAAAAGCAATTACTTCGTCTCTCTGCGTACTTCTGTTAAAAAAGCCACCAACGGCTACCTTGTTTAGTTCTATGGCATCAATTTCCTCCGCTATGCGTTCGATGTCGTGCGGGTAAAAATTCTGACCATTAATAAAGATGATATCTTTTGCTCTTCCGGTGACAAATAATGATCCCTTCTCGCTGAGGAAGCCAAGATCACCTGTTTTCAACCATCCATCCGCACTGAATACTTGTGCGGAAGCATGCTTGTCATTGTAGTAGCCCTTTGTTACATTATCTCCCTTTATCTGTATATGGCCTATTACAGCAGCATCAACTGGATGATCATTATCATCCGCTATTCTCAGTGAGCAGCCATCCACCGGTTTGCCAACATCTGCAAAAGAAACAGCGTCAGCAGTCTCTTCACTAAACACAACCTTATCATTGATATTAACATGATTTCTGCTAACCATTGCAGATACTACATCGCTGTCAAGATCCGATATGGTAACTGCCACACTAGCTTCTGCCAGTCCATACACCGGCCGCATTGCCTGTTCCTGCAACCCAAATCTTTTCATGCTATCTGTAAACTCTTTACAGATTTCTGTAGATATGGGCTCAGCGCCGTTATAGATAATCCGCAGGCTGGAGAGGTTCCAGTCGTGATGATCATCGGGCGTATAATGCTTCAGAAAATACCGGTAGCCGAAATTAGGTGAGCAGGTAATGGTGGCCCTGTGCCGGGAAAGTGCATCCAGCCACAGTGCAGGCCTGCGAACAAACAGGCTCGTTGGCATCAGGCACTGATTCATTCCATGTAGTAAAGGATTAAGATGAAAGCCGATCATACCCATATCATGGGTCAGTGGCATCCAGCTCAACGTGGAATCTGAAACCGAATATCGGGCAGCATTACTAATGCCCTGTATGTTGGCAATAAGATTTTCATGAGTGAGTACAACGCCTTTGGGATTTCCGGTAGAGCCTGAAGAAAACTGGATAAACGCAATGTCCTGCGGGCTTACGATTACCGGCTCAGCCGCCGCACCTGCTGATAGCGCTTCCGACTCATTAATGTAACGGGTGCCGATCTCGTCACTGTTTACAAAAAGGGAGTTTGACCGGGCATATGCTGTCATCTTTTCAAAGTGCGCTGCAGAGGAGATGAGGTGAGGCCTGTTCAATATCTTCCAGACATTAAAGAGCTTTTGCCGATGCATATCCGTTCCTCCCGGTGCCAGCGGCACCGGTATCATTCCTCCTAATATGCAAGCCCAGAAAGCAATAAGAAGAGATTTATTATCATCAGTTTGCAGGATCACCTCGTCATTCCGGCAAACGCCCCGTTTCTGTAGCACCAGTAAGCACTGCAATGCTTTTTCATACAAATCTTCATACAACAGGAAATGTTCATCAGTATGGCTTTCAATAAAGGTGATACCAGCATTTCCCAATGTATTTTGTGCCTGTATAAGTTGAATGAGATTTGTTATACGCATATCGCTTAGTTAACTCAGATCTGGCTTCCAAACTCAGCGGGATGCTCACGTGGAATTACAGGAAAATCCTGTCAGTACAATCACGTAGTGGCATAGCATAAATTTTTATCGCATAGCTTGCTCTGTTCGCAGAATTATTACATTCCGGAAAATAAGTACGCTGACGGCAAAATGAGTATCAGGTTGAATTTGAATGGAGCAAGACACAGCTCCGCTGAAGGTTGTTACAAATCGAGGGTCAATAAAAAAAATTGAGAAATTCGGGTTTAATATTTGCAAAATAATGTTTTAAATGATAATTTCAAAATTATTAGAAGAGTCAAAACTGCTTTTCTATTTTTTGTATAATAACCCAATGTTTACTGTGCTGTATCCATATGCCTTCCTATAGCGCATCACACATTTTGAATCTTCAATTATCAATTAATTTCTGTTTATGCAATCCAACGTTACAAAACCCGGTTTATTAACGAAGCTCCAAACCTCATCTGTAGCCAGATCCTTAAAAGAAAAAATCCTGCTTAAAATAAAATCACGCTACCGGATAAGCGTAGATCTCGGTATTATCAGCATCACCGGTATTAACAGCATAAAAATAAAGCCTGTTAGCTTACATAATAACGCCCGGAATATGATATGCGAAACCGGCAGCATCCAGGTTAAGTTCAGCTGGTATTCCCTTTTAAAAGGCAGAATAAAATTGATCGCTGTAAAAATATCTGATTGTAAAATTATTATTAACAAAAGAGAAGCTATACCTGCAAGTACGACAGCTAAGAGTACGGTAGTTGCCAATCCCCAGGATATGATCAGAAACTTTTACAAGCGCATATCCACCCGGGTAGATACTGCTTTTGAATCGATTCCTCCGCAGGTCAACATGGAGAACCTGGAAATAATTTTTTCGGGGCCCAAAAATGTACAGGTAAAAATCAGTTCGTTTGCTTTGAACAAACGCTATTACAACACGGCGCCAGACGCCCGTCACCTGGATGGACGCTTCCAGCCAAAAGGAATATCCAGGAAGCTGGTTGCGGAAAAACAGCTGACAATAGATGTAGGTAATTTCACCATGGTGGCTGATCTACAAACAGATACTCCCTCCACCACAGTAACCGCCAAACAATTAACATTGAAGCTTAGCCGGGGTAAAGACGAAAACAACGGGATCTCTTATGATCTTGAAACCAATACGCATGACCTCACCTTGCACAATAGTAAGGTAAGTAATCAGCAGGCATTTGCGTGTGACCTGGGCATGATGCTGTATGCCAAACCCGACTTAGAAGGATTTCATATCGACCGTCAATCCAGTTTTCATCTGAATAATCTCAGATTCCCCTTCTACCTGGATCATTTCTACAGGGAAAATGACATTATCGAGTTGGGAGTAAACCTGGTTTCTTGTCAAATGGAGGATATATTGAAATCTTTTCAGGACTTCAGCACACAAAGTTTATACAGGAGTTCGTTTTCCGGCACCCTGGGCTTCCTTTCCCGTCTACGGTTTGAGTTAACCAACTCATTCAAAAGAGAATTTGAAATCAAACTGGATAACAACCTTCGCATTTTGGATCATGGCGGCGCAGACTATTCTTATTTAAAACAACCTTTTGTTCATACCGTCTATGATGGAGATATCGCTGTAAAATCAATTAACCTTGACAGCGGCAATTCTTTTTTCCTTCCACTGGACAAGATATCAGCAGATCTTAAAAAGGTAATTATCTGCACCGAAGACCCTCATTACTACACTCACAAAGGAATTGACTCCGAGGCTATTTTTCTTGCTATGGCATCCAATATAAAAAGCAGGAAATTAAGCCGCGGCGCCAGTACCATAACCATGCAGGTGGTCAGAAATCTTTTCCTGTATCATAGAAAAAATTTTCAAAGAAAAATAGAGGAAGTTATACTGACGTGGTACCTGGAAGAAGTGTTTTCCATTGGAAAGGACCGGATACTGGAGATATACCTTAATATCATTGAGCTGGGTCCGGGTATCTATGGCGTCCAGGAAGCTGCTTACTTCTACTTTGACAAACCGGCTAATCAGCTCACCCTGACCGAATCGCTTGCCCTGGCTTATATTATACCAAGACCAAAATTCTTCCTGGAAGCCCTTAAAATGAATTCACCGAAATTAAGAAAGAACCTGACAGCACACATCCTGCACAATTCAAAAGTGATGCTTAAAAAGGACATCATCTCTTTAGAAGAATTTGAAAACATACAATACAAAATAACATTTGCACCCGGCCTGGGAGAGTTAAACCTGACAGTAGCGGAGGCTACTGTCACCGGTAGTTAACCTCACCAAACGATATAAATCATTAATCAGATAAGACAGCCATCTGGGATTCGGAAAAAATGTTCTCCGTATGTCCATCTGCGTAAGCTGGTCTTGACAAAGAAAAATAGGTATGTTGCAGGAACCGGCTGTAAAGCTCACTGGACCTGAGTTCTTTAAGTATTTCGAGACATTTGATTTCATAGTCGCCGAATAATTCCCGGAATGAAACAGTTTCGACATCCCCTCCCAGATCCAGAAATTTTAACTTGATTTTTCCTCTTGTCAAAAATTTCAACCTGAATAACCTATTGGTTCCCGGCTGGTATCTTTTGATGGTTGTCCACATGATCTCGTCATCCTTCATAATGTCCCATTTGAACCAGTTTCTGTGGAGAAATAATATTTTTCCGGCCGGGTCATGTTGTACCATTGACATACCGCAGAAGCCAACGGTAGACTCTTCCATTCCACATAGTCCTACGCCATCTGCAATCATATAATAAGGAGTATGCAGCGCTTTCCACGCAAATCTGAAGGTATCTTTATCTCCCAATAACATCCTGTAATAGTCTTTTTTATTCAGGTTAAAATGCAGGCAAAGGTTCAGCTCTTTCCAGCATTTTTCTTTGTCAATCAATAGCTGTCCGCTCTCCTGCTCTATCGAACCATCCTCTCCGGAATCAATAATTTTCCAAATAGGGTTATGGCGGTCAGTTGTCCAGAAGTCGGGCCAAAAAACCGTTCCATATTCCTGGTATTCTTTACTGTCAAACAGGAATGCAGGATCTGAGATACAATTATTATCGGCATCCAGGTATAACACTTCCCTGAAATCACTTTGTAGAATGGCAAATGGCTTCATGGCGTAGCTCGTGAGTGCAGCAAGATTGGTTGTTGTGTAATCCTGGCAATTCCTGCACCTTACATCCAATCCTTCCAATGCCGTGATGACCTCTGCATTCAGCTCTATTCCGGTATACCATACTTCTATCGGGAGTGTGCAGCCATTTCTTCTCAACATATTGATGTTGATCCAGGCACAGGTAAAATAACTCACGCCCCCGGCACAAATTACAATTCCTCTTCCTGAAAAACGGGCAGGAAAAGGTTCTGTTTCAGTTACGAATTTTTTCCATTGGGTATTTAATTTCCTGATCCATTGTCTATTACCTGTGCAATGGACTTTCCTCACACAATCATCCGTAAATGTTGACTTTCCTTCTTTTAAAGATCCGGAAGTGCGCCTTTTAAAAAGTTGGAGAAACTTAGTCGTGAGCATAATAGTAGTGTCGGGTTTAAACAAATTAACAAATCCGTGGCATCAGACTAATATAGGAAATAATTTGAAAATTATTTTCTAAATACAATCAAAGGGACTAGAAGATTCAAATGATTGCGCAAGAGTTTGACAAGATTTTTAAGCCCTCCCGTAAACAACCAAATGGAATATACTCCTCAGGGAATAAAAAAGTGATTATGAAATATAGAAAAAGAGTACGTATTTTGTAATACCTTTGAGCAAATAATATGCAGGAACAAAAAGGGAAATATGAAGGCTTACAGCATGATGAACTGGGAATAAAGGTTCGCTCAAACGACAATCCTTATCTTTCAGCTGATATTCAAAACAAGATCCTGCAACCCCGCAGATTATCTTCTTATTTTATTGTATTAATTGAAAGTGGTTCAATTACATACAATATAGACTTACAAGACCTTACGCTTACTGACGGGCACCTGCTTTTTGCAATGCCCAATCAAATTTTGACGCCACCCGCTAAAACAGACCATCTCAAATATTTCAAATTACTGTTTGATGAAAATACATTGGCCTTGTTGCCACAACAATTTCCTTTTTTAGTCAACCCTTTAAATGCACCGACCATAGCTCTTGACAGTGCTGCAAAAAAAAGAGTTATAAAGGTTTTTGGGATTTTAAATGAAATACTCTACCTAGATAAATATGAAACCGATACTGAAATAATATTAGCTTATTTGAACTTATTGCTATCAGAATTAAACAGCGCCTATTTCAAAAATAAAGAACACGGCAATATCTTAAATGCAAACCTTTCAAAGTTTATTGAATTCAAATTAGTTGTGGAAACATCCCTTACAGAGCAACCTTCTATCAACGCAATAGCAGAAAAATTAGCTTTATCTACCAACAGTTTATACCGGATTGTAAAAGAATACGCCGGCACATCGCCCAAAGACTATTTTATTAACCGCCTGATGGCGGAAGCTCAGAGAGAATTGCGGTATTCTAATATTTCCATCAAAGAATTGGCCTACGAATTGGGTTTTAATGACCCCGATTATTTTTCAAGGCTCTTCAAAAAAAGCACAGGAAAAAGCGCCAGTGAATTTTTACCCAGGCAAGATTTGTCGGGAGAATAAACAGATTTGTCCATCCCCGCTATTTTTGGCCCCTCTACTTTTGCTTTATAAAATTCATACAACATGAAATTTGCATTAGTAACAGGAGCCAACAAAAGCATTGGCTTTGAAGTTGCACAGCAACTTGCTCAGGAAGGAATGTATGTTTACCTCGGCAGTCGTAATTTAGAAAACGGCGTTGAAGCCGTTGGTAAACTAAAAGCAAAGGGATTAAACAATGTAGAAGCTATTCAGCTTGACATTACAGACGATGAATCAGTAATTAAAGCCCGTGAAGAAATAGGTAAAAAAACAAACGTGTTGGACATACTTATTAATAATGCGGGTATTTATGGTGGTTCCCCACAAACAGCACTTGATTCAACGATTGACCAGTTTAAGGCAGTTTATGACGCAAATATCTACGGTGCAGTGCGGGTTATACAGGCATTTATTGATTTATTGAAAGAGTCGTCAGCACCCCGCATTGTAAATGTAAGTTCAAGTCAGGGTTCAATTACCCTCCACAGCGACCCAACATATAAATACTACGACTACAAAGGCGCTGTATATCTTTCTTCCAAATCAGCCTTGAATATGTACACGGTGGTTTTGGCATACGAATTTAAAAATACCAACTTCAAAATAAATGCCGTTTGCCCTGGATTTACAAAAACAGATTTTAATGGACATCGTGGACCCGGAACGGTTAAAGACGCCGGAAAACGGATCGCAAAATATGCGCTGATTGACAATGATGGCCCTACAGGGAAATTTTTCAGTGAGGAAAATAATCCCGAAACAGGAGCAATACCCTGGTAGTGGGCAGGTGATCTGGAATAGATTTTGTGCCCTGGTATCCCGTATATGAGTACACAAAATCTCAACATACAGATCCTGGCGGCACCTTCCATATTGGGGCTCCGCACGAATGGCGTGCAGGACCTGGCAGCTGCCCTGCTGGAATCCGGCCTCGGCCGGCAGCTGCAGCCCGAACATCCGGTGCTGCACCTGGCTACCCTCAACGCGCAGTACAGTGCCAAAAGAGACCCTGACACCCACTGTCTCAACCCGGTGCCGCTGCGCGATTTCTCTATCGAGCTGGGAAAAGCCGTCAATTTACTGCTGGATAAAGACCGCTTCCCGCTTATATTGGGCGGCGATTGCAGCATCCTCCTGGGTATCATGTCAGGTCTCAAAGCCCGTGGTAAATATGGGCTGATCTTTATAGACGCACATGCCGACTTCTACGAACCCGAAAAATCGGTAACCGGCGAAGTGGCGGATATGGACCTGGCGATTGTTACCGGTCGGGGACCGGATATACTTACCAACATCAACAACTCAAAGCCCTATGTGCAGGATGACTACGTGATTCATATCGGCCAGCGGGATTGGGAGGAGACAAAAAAATACGGCTCGCAGGATATCCGCGAGACCACTATCATCCGTTATGACCTGGAAAAGATAGAAAAGGAGGGAATAGAACAAGTTACCGCTGCTGCAATAGCAGACCTTGATCCCGGTCTGGATGGCTATTGGATGCATTTTGATACCGACGTATTGGCTGACGAGTTGAACCCCGCAGTAGAATATCACCTACCCGGCGGCCTTGATTTTAAGCAGTCGGAATATTTTATTCACCAACTTCTGCGTACCGGCAGGATCATTGGTCTTGATGTCACCATCTTCAACCCCCGCTTCGATACTACCGGACAGATCGCCCAAAATATTAGTGATACCATTGTGCGTGCCTTCCGTTCCTGTTAATGATAAATATAGATTTTAGTTGTCGGTAATAGTGGCTATCCTTTAGGGAAATGTAAGCTCGATAACGAGTAAACAACGCTTCTAATTTTACAGGCAGATTGGAAACATTACAATTGCGGCGTCACATTAAATGCGGAACGAATAAATATTTTCAGATTATTGTCCTATTATCTTTTTCTTATGATTTTGGCCCCACCGAATCATTGCATCGATTACTTCCTTTAATGTTCCAGCGTACTCGGTTGAAGAATACTCAACGGTAACAGGTTTGGTGTCGCAAACCTTCCGGTTCACCAGTTGGTTCATTTCAAGCTCGTGTAATTCCTTAGACAATATCCGTGGAGAGATACCCGATTCTCTTGACAGTTCGCCAAACCGCTTTGTTCCGCCATTTACTAAGATCGAAAGGATCAGCAATTTCCATTTTCCATTCACAACATACAGCGTGTCCTGGATGGCAGAATGCACAGTATCACACGCGACATCTGATGATTTACTTTTCATACTATCCTGTTTGTAACTACTTACCTTTTGGTAATTGGTTACAAATATACCCTATTAAATGCAACCTTTGTGTTTCATTATTAATTTTTCAAAAATGGACAAGTTTAGAAATAAGGTAGTAGTCATAACAGGCGGGAATAGCGGCATTGGTTATGCCACGGCAAAGGAATTCAAAGCGCAGGGTGGAACGGTAGTGATCACAGGAAAAAGAGAAGCCGCGTTGGATGAGGCTGCAAAAGAGCTGGATGTGAAGGGGAAACTGGCCGATCAGTCCAATCTGCAGGACATTGATGACCTGGTGATTGATATAAAAGGCTCATTAGGCAAAGTCGATGTTTTGTTTATCAATGCAGGTGTGGCCTTTTTTGCGCCAATTGAACACACCTCAGAAGAACAGTTTAACACCATGACTAATGTCAATTTTAAAGGGAGCTTTTTTATGCTTCAAAAATTCATTCCCATCCTCAATGACGGGGCATCTGTCATCTTTTTAACCTCGGGTAATACCGCGCTTAATATGGAAAATAGTTCAGTTTATTCAGCAAGCAAATCTGCAATTGCTCATTTGGCAAAAATTGCGGCGAAGGAGCTTGCTTCAAGAAAAATTCGGGTAAACACCGTTAATCCAGGCCCGACCGAAACCGAAATGCAGGGTAAATTCGGCATGGACGAGGCCACATTACAAGGCATGAAAAATATGATCATTAGCCAGGTGCCGCTTGCAAAAATGGGTGTGCCCGAAGATGTAGCAAAAATGGTAGTCTATCTTGCCGACAATAACGTATCATCTTTTATTACGGGAGCGGAATTTTTCATTGATGGAGGAATGGGTTTGTAATTTCAAAAACAAATAAACATGACAGTAAAAACAAAAAATATCATCGGCTGGATTTTAAGTGGAATAATTGGCTTGATGCTGATTGCATCAGCCGCCGATAAGATTTCAGCCAGTGCGCATGCCTTGCAAATGGGAGCGTCCTTTGGGCTTACGGCCAATACCTATTCTGTACTTGGAATAATTGAAATTTTATCCGTTGTATTATTCTTGTTTCCAAGAACAGGAATTTTAGGCATGTTATTATTATCGTCGTATTTAGGGGGAGCGATTGCGACACATTTACAGCATCAACAGAATATTATATTCCCAATGGCAATAGAGGCGTTGGTTTGGATTACTGCTGTGATCCGATTCCCCGAATTGGCGACAAGAATGAGAAACAACAAATCTAAAAGCAACCAGTTATAATGAAGATATTTTTAACAGGAGCTACTGGCTGAATGGAAGTGTTATAGCGGAAAAACTAATCCGTTCGGGGCATCATGTCATTGGCCTTGGCAATTCGGGCAAGACACTATATCATTCGAAGCATAATCATAGTTTATCTGGTCTAATATAGTAAAAATACACTGATTAGTATTGCAATATATGCATTGCATTGCCCCGAGAGGAAAGACGTTCGTCGGCACATATGTCGGGAATAAACAAACATACTTGACCGTATAGAATGTAAAAGAAATTAAGAAACCGCAAAGGGCTGGCTTTTGCTTTTTTGAGTCACCTGAATTAATTAGGATCAATATAGATCCGCTAAACAGGTATCGAACCAAAAAGGCTTCAAAACAAATATGTTTTGAAGCCTTTTTCTCTTTCCAGTGATCCCCTTGGTACAAAACTCGAACCTTTTTGTCTTTGATTTACGAAAATTGGCCGAAATAGCCTAACTGTACATTCGTACTTTTGTAAAATATACAGTAATTGTAAGCATTCGGCAACCTCATTTTCTTAAAAAAGTTCTCATTAAAATAACCTTTCTTTATGGTAAGAAATATATTCTTAATATGAAAGGCATACACCAGGGTTCTGTTGAAAAAATCGTCGGAAAACTCTTTCTCCTTCTTTTGTTTATCTGTAATGCTGATCGTGTCAGGGGACAGTTAGCAGCTGATTCGCTAACAGCCGCGCTCACTACACAATACCAGCAAAACGGTTTTCCGGGATTCAGCGTATCTATTGTAAACAGTGATAGTATTTTATACGAACATGCGTTCGGATTCGCTGACCTTGAAAAAAACATTCCTTACACCACTACGACGGTACAACCAATTGCTTCTATCAGCAAACTATTTATTGGAATGGCAGTGATGAAAGCTATCGAACAAGGCCTGTTCACATTGGACACTGACATCAACAGTATTTTACCTTTTAAGGTACAACATCCGTACACACCTAAAATACCCATCACGTTAAAACAACTCGTTACGCACACTTCAGGGATAACAGATAACCCTGCTGCATACAAAAAGACATACTTATACAATCCCCCCTTGCAGGAAGACAATCCCATCTATAGTCTACTGAAATCAAAAGGTTACGGTGCAAAAGGCCAAGACACTACTTTAGGCGCATTTCTCCAGGATTATTTAAGCGCGTCTGGCACTTATTATTCAAATAATAATTTTGATAAAGCCGCACCAGGTAAAAGATATGAGTACTCCAATATCGGTTCTGATCTGGCGGCCTGGCTAATAGAACTTAAGTCCGGTATTTCCTTCGCTCAGTACACACAACAATACATTCTGCAGCCATTGCAGATGACACATACCACCTGGTCTACCGCCACCGCAGACCAGGCAAAGCTGGCAACCTTATACACCGGCCTCAAAGTCCCCTATCCAACATACAGTTCCGTTATGTATCCAGATGGCGGACTTACCACTTCTTGTCATGAGCTGAGTCTTTTTCTGAAAGAAAATATTGCAGGAAGGGAAGGCAAAGGAAAAATTCTTACTGCTGCCTCCTATGCCACCATGTTACAACCTGCCTTTTCAACTGCTTATAATCCAAAGAATATAGATCCAGGAGAGCCTAATATTGGTGTGTTCTATGCCATGAAAAAAAATGGTATCATCGGGCATAGCGGCAGCGATGGAGGAGTTACTGCTTTCCTTTTCTTTAGCCCCACCAAAGGTTATGGCATGTTATTAATCACCAATACAGAACTGGAAGGACTGAATGGCGTGAACAAAAAACTGCTGACAGGATTTGAAAAGATATGGGGCACTATGAGCCACTACGCAGGAAAATTGCACCCGGTTAAATGATAAATACATACGTTGTAAAGAGGTTATACAATCGAACCCGGCTAAAAACAAAACCCCGCGCTATGCGCGAGGTTTGTAAGTTGTCTGTGATCCCCTTGGGACTCGAACCCAAGACCCATACATTAAAAGTGTATTGCTCTACCAACTGAGCTAGGAGATCCTTTGCTGTTAAGCGGTTGCAAAAATAGGAATATTTTTATTCCTGCCAAATTTTTATTCAAAAATATCCCAAACCGGGCACCACAAAGTATTATAACACCTCCCACCCAAAAATAGTTCATTACATTTCTGTAAATGCCTTGTAATAAATTGATGTTACTCACCTATTTTTGTGAAGCTAAATTATACCCATGAAAACGTACTTTCAAAATAAAACGGTTGTCATCACAGGCGGATCGTCAGGAATTGGAAAAGCCCTTGTAACAGAATTACTGGGACATGGCGCTCATGTGGCTGTGTGCGGCAGAAAGCAGGCTGCCCTCAACGACCTGCAACAGGAAGTCAATAACACCCGGCTGTTTACTTTCGTCGCAGATGTTAGTGTAGAGGCCGAATGTAAAGCCTTTATCGAAAGTACCATCCGTCAATTCGGAAAAATAGATATCCTTATCAACAATGCAGGCATTTCCATGCGCGCCCTGTTCCGCGATCTGGATGTAAGCGTGTTGAAATCACTTATGGATATCAATTTCTGGGGAACCGTATACTGTACCAAATTTGCATATCCCTCTATTCAGGCTAACAAGGGAACGATTGTGGGAGTATCTTCCATTGCCGGGTACAGGGGCTTGCCGGCGCGTACCGGCTACTCCGCTTCCAAGTTCGCCATGCAGGGTTTCCTGGAAGCACTGCGCACCGAAAATTTACATACAGGCGTTAACGTGATGTGGGTATGCCCCGGATTCACGGCCTCGAATATACGTAACACCGCACTCAATCCACAGGGACAGGCACAAAGCGAAACCCCGCTGGACGAAGGTAAGCTGATGAGCGCAGAAGCAGTAGCAGCCGCTATTGCCACCGCTATCGCCAAACGTAAACGTACGCTGGTACTCACCAGCCAGGGCAAACTCACCGTGCTGTTAAGTAAACTCCTCCCCGGCTTCCTGGACAAAATGGTTTATAATCACTTTAAAAAAGAACCCGGTTCCCCTCTTCAGTAAGTAACCATTCTTTTCACTGTAGCCGTTAACGTTAGTGCAAAAAATTCCGCTTAAAATACGATCGCCTCGGCTTTTTTGTCTTTATTTGCACTAAGTTTAGTTCACTTAACCCCCAATGGCATCTTTTTTGGAAGGAAAGCGCACTTTTAATTTGCCATTCCGGATAAATGAAAAACGGATAGACGAGTGAGGACGGGAATTGATTCGTGGGTTTTGAACACTGGGATTTGGATTTAGATTTTCGGGCATGTCCATTATAACTTTAACATCAGACATAGGAATGCAGGATTACCTGGTAGGTGCCATCAAAGGGCAGCTCTGGCAATACTGCCCGGAATGTCATGTTACGGACGTCACACACCATATCAGCCCTTTCAATCTACCACAGGCTACTTATATCTGTAAAAGCGCCTTTGCCTATTTCCCGCTGGGCACCTTTCACTTTGTATTAATCAATTTATTCGATAAACGCCCGGATCATGTACTGGTAGCAGAACATAACGGGCAATACATCGGCTGCGCAGACAATGGCCTGCTCACCATGATTGCCGGAGGTATGCCGGAGAAGGTCATTAAACTGCCCCTTCCGCCGGATGCACCCAAAAATACATTTACCATCATCCAGCTGCTGGCATCCGCCGCCCGGGAGCTAAGCCGCGGCAAAGCCCTCGGTGAACTCGGCCCGCTCACCCAGCAGATCCACGTAAAACACAACCTGCAGCCACTTGTGGGCGACGACTTCATAGAAGGACAGATCATTCATATCGACAGCTTCGAAAACGTTGTCGTGAACATCACACGGCAACAGTTCGATATGCAGTGCAAAAACCGGAAGTTCCGCATCTTCTTCCGACGCGATGAAGTCATCAGCCAGATCAGCGAAACCTATGCAGACGTTCCCGAAGGCACCAAACTCGCCCTATTCAACGCTGCCGGCTACCTGGAAATAGCCATCAACAAAGGAAATGCCGCCGGCCTGTTCGGCCTGCAAGGCTTCCGCCGCGACCAGCTCACACAGCCAGCCGGATACCAGCAACTGTCATACTACCAAACTGTTAGAATAATTTTTCAATGATTAACCGTATCGTTAAAATGGAATTCGACCCGGGAAAAGTAAACACCTTCCGGGAACTCTTTGCCAAACAACAGGAACTCATCCGCCACTTCCCCGGATGCCTCCACCTCGAACTGTGGGAACACACCGCCTCCGGGAATACCTGGTTCACCTTCAGCCAGTGGGAATCTGAAACGGCACTCGAAAAGTACCGGCAATCCCCCCTCTTCCGGGAAACCTGGGCCGCCACCAAAGCGCTTTTCAATGCAAAACCTGCCGCCTGGACCGTCCAAACTGCCGTGAGCCTGTAACCAACAGCGCCTGATCATTGAATTATAATGCTTTTTTAATCTCCCGGAAAACTCCCTTCCGGCGCCCGGATGCGGCTAGCCAAAAGGGTAACAGCTAAAAAGATATTTACAAAAAGTTAAAACTGTTCGCCAGATTAGCATAATTTGCTGTTTTTTATATTTTTGTCGGACCTTAAAACAACCTTATGAATTTTAAAAGGACCAACAACATGGTCGGCTGGGTCATTTGCATCATCGCCTGCTTTGTTTACATTAAAACGATGGAAGCTACAGGCAGCTTGTGGGACTGCGGCGAGTTTATTTCAAGTGCTTACAAAGTACAGATTCCCCATCCGCCCGGAGCGCCATTGTTCGTGTTGCTTGGAAGATTGTTTAGTATGTTCCTGAAACCATCTCAGGCCGCCCTGGGCGTAAATACCATGACAGCCCTGGCCAGTGGTTTCACTATCCTGTTCCTGTTCTGGACCATTACCCACTTCGCACGCAGACTCATGGTGAAAGCCGGTGAAGAGATCTCCCGTGAAAAAATGATCGCTATCATGGGCGCAGGCGCCGTAGGCGCTTTAGCATACACCTTCTCCGATTCATTCTGGTTTTCCGCCGTGGAAGGTGAAGTATATGGTATGTCCTCCTTCTTTACCGCCATCGTTTTCTGGGCCATCCTGAAATGGGAACATGAAGCCGATGAACCCTATGCCGACCGCTGGATTGTCCTTATCGGATACCTCCTCGGCCTCTCCATCGGTGTCCATCTGCTCAACCTCCTCACCATCCCCGCCATGGTAATGGTGTACTACTTCAGACGCTTTAAAGTAACCGGCTGGGGAACCTTCTGGGCCTTTGTTATCGGTTGCGGCGTCACCGGCCTCGTGCAGAAATACCTCATCCAGGATACCGTAAAGGCCTCCGGATATATGGACGTTTTCTTCGTTAATAGCCTCGGAATGGGATACTTCTCCGGATTTACCTTCTATTTCGTACTCATCATAGCCTTACTGGTAATTGGTTACCAGAAGCCGAAGTTCGGTATCTACGCCCCCTTCATCGTAATCGCTACCATCATCCTGGTACCCGCATTTAACGAGGCAGGCTCCGGTGCTATCTTCTTCAAATTCCTGCTGGCCGCTTTCTTTATAGCCATCCCATACCTGCTGAAAGCAGTAGGCGTGAAAATGGATATATCCAGAACAGCACACTTCAGCCGGCTCACCATCTCCTTCGTGCTGTTCATGCTCGTAGGATACTCTACTTATATTACCACCATGGTACGTTCTACTGCCAATCCTTCAGTAGATATGTACAACGTAGATAACCCCATCTCCCTGGTAGGTTACCTCGGTCGTGAACAATACGGCGACTTCCCGCTGGTATACGGCCAGGTGTTCACTGCCCGCCCAACAGGGTACAAAGAAGGCGGCAACATCTACGCACGCGGTGCAAAAAAATATGAAATCGCCGGCAAGAAAATGGAACCGGAATATGACCCGGCTGATATGATGCTCTTCCCACGTGTTTGGGACGCCAGCAACGATCAGGGTCACGCCGATTACTACCGCACCTGGCTGGGCCTCCAGCAAGGTGAAAGACCAGGATTTGGCGATAACCTCAAATTCTTCCTGCAATACCAGGTGAACTTCATGTATGCCCGCTACTTCCTCTGGAACTTTGCAGGTAAACAAAACGACACACAAGGCTACGGCAACGTACGTGACGGTAACTGGATCTCAGGCATTCCGTTCATCGATAACTTCTTATATGGCGACCAGTCCATGATACCGGACAGTCTGAAAAATAACAAGGCTCACAACACCCTGTTCTTCCTGCCATTCATTCTCGGGGTCATCGGTTTCTTCTATCAATATAATAATCACCGTAAAGATACCCTCATCGTATCTCTCCTGTTCTTCTTCACAGGCTTCGCTATCGTCATCTACCTCAACCAGGCAGGTAACCAGCCGCGTGAACGTGACTACGCCTACGTAGGCTCCTTCTACGCATTTGCTATCTGGATCGGTTTAGGCGTACTGTCGGTATACAGCTTCCTGAAAAAGAGGATCAAAAGCGCCATCACCCCCGTATTGGCTACAGCTATCTGCCTGCTCGCCGTACCGGTATTAATGGCCTTCCAGGAATGGGACGACCACGACCGCTCCACCAAATACGTAGCCAGGGACGTGGCCAAAGATTACCTGGAGTCCTGTCAGAAAAATGCGATCCTGTTCACTGTCGGAGATAACGATACCTATCCCCTCTGGTACGCACAGGAAGTAGAAGGCATCCGCCCCGATATCAGGGTGATCAACCTCAGCCTCCTCGGGGTCGACTGGTACATCGATCAGATGCGCAGAGCCGTAAACCAAAGCCCTGCCATCCCAATGACCTGGTCTGCCGATAAATATAAAGGTGAAAACCGCAACTATATCCGCTTCTTCGATCCGGGAAATATTCCTGCCGACAAATACTTTAACCTGAAAGAAATCATGAACTTCATGGGAAGCGATGATGTAAACAGTAAAGTAACCACGCAGGACGGCGGCGCAGAAAACTTCCTCCCTACCCGTCAGCTGTTTATTCCGGTCGACAAACAAACGATCCTTGCCAACGGCGTAGTAGCGGCGAAAGACAGTGCGAAGATCCTGCCTTCCATGCCTTTCAAAATCACCAAAAGCTACCTGCTGAAAAACGACCTCGCAGTATATGATATCATCGCTGCCAACGACTGGAAACGGCCTATCTATTTCACCAGCCCTACCGATCTTGGCCTGAATGAATACATGCAAACCGATGGTCTTACCTACCACCTGGTGCCTTTGCCTAAAGCTACATCTACCGATCCGCTGGGCATGGACATCAACGCGAACGTAGGCGTGATGTATGATAACCTGATGCACAAATTTGAATTCGGTGGCGCTCAAACACGCGGTACCTACTTCGATGAGCCCAACAGGAAAATGATCATGTACCTCCGTCAGGCATTTACCAAACTATCTGTAGCCATGACGCAGGAAGGCGCCTCTAAAGACAGCGCCCTCAACGTGCTCCGCTACATGGACAAAAACATAATGGAAACCAACTTCCCTTATGCCATGACCACTCCGGGTAATATGCACAACTATACTTCTATTCAAACCATCTACGCCTACTATATGGCCGGTGATGCGAAAAGAGCAGAAGAACTGTCGAACCAGGTGATCAAAGACTGCGAACAGCAACTGCGCTACTACAGCTCACTGCCGCCAAACAGAATGACCAACGACTTACAACGCGATGGTCAGAATGCACAACAGTTCATTACCTGGTTAAACCAGATGAAAGGCGAGTTTGGCCCTAATGGTACCAAAAGAAACAAAGACGGCGCCGGCGCCATACAAGTAAATACGGAAGATTCTACACCGGTGCCAAAGCCGGCAGATTCAGCGAAGTAACCGTTCTTCCGGATATAAAAAAGAGAGCCCGTACCATTGGTACGGGCTCTCTTTTTTATCAACATTAATTACTCTGCTCTTAAACTCTTAACCGGGTTGGCCAATGCAGCCCTGATGGCCTTATACCCTACCGCTATCCACGCAATTAAAACGGACAATACAATAGCCAATACAAAAATGCCCCAGCCTATGTCTATATGATAGTGGAAACCAAGTAACCACTTCTTCATAAAATAATATCCCACCGGAGCTGCCACCAGGAATGCAATACCTATTAACGTGGTAAACTCCCTGGAAAACAGGTACAGTATGCTTTGTACAGAAGCCCCCAGTACTTTACGGATACCTACCTCTTTGGTTTTCTGTACCACCATAAAAGAAACCAGTCCATATAATCCAAGGCAGGAAATAAAAATGGCCAGGAAGGCAAATACCTTGAACAATGCCGCAGTAATGGCTTCAGCCCTGTAGAAGTTTCCTATCTGGTCATCAAAAAAAGTACAATCATAAATGTAAGTAGGATATACCGCAGTGAATATTTGCTCCACCTGCTTTAAGGTAGCGGGTACTTTTTCAGGGTTCAGGCGGAGCGCCAGTGTGCCATAATCATTATTATCAGCCGAAATTACAGATGGTGAAATCTCATCTCTCAGTGAATTATTATTAAAATCGCGTAATACGCCAGCCACCGGGAATTTACGGGAGCCGTTATCAACCGCAACTATTTTCCCGATAATATCCTCTGCAGAACGCAATCCCAGTTTTCTGACTACCGTTTCATTTACCAGTACTTCCCTGGTGCTATCGTCGGAAAATGGATAACGCCCTGCCACAAGGCCCAAACGGAATGTATTGAAATAACCGGTATCGGCATTAATCCGCTTCACACTGTAAGGCTGCCTGTTAGCTTCGTTATTATAATAGAAATCAGTGAAGCGCCCGAAATGGGAAGATGGCTCTATAGAGCATAAACTGCCCGCTTCTACTCCGGGCAGCTGCAAAAGCCGCGATTTCAGGTGGGAATATTTTAGTCTTAAAGTACTGTCGCTGGGCAGGTCAAGCAATACCACCGCTTCTTTTTCAAAGCCCATAGGTTTTTCCCTGAAATACTTCATTTGCTTTACCACCACCAGCGTGCCTATTACCAGCAACTGCGCTACCACAAACTGGAACACCACTAAAGCCCGGCGTAAGGAAATACCGTTTGCCGGCCGGATGCTGATCCTGCTCTTAATAGCGGCCACCGGGTTGAATCCCGAGAGCACAATAGCAGGGTAAAAACCAGCCAGGAAAGTAACTATCACACCGGATAATATTAAAAAGAGTAATATCGACGGATGGCGCAGCGGGTTCAACTCCAGCGTTTTTCCTACCAGGTTGCTCAGGTAAGGAATAGCCAGCCAGGCCATTATGCTGCCCAATATGATGGCGGAAGCCGTGATCAGGGCAGTTTCTCCCAGGAACTGTTTTAATAACTGGAGACGGTTACTGCCCAGTACTTTTCTGATACCAATTTCTTTGGCCCTGTTAACCGATTGTGCTGTAGCCAGGTTAATGAAGTTGATACAGGCCACCATTAATAGGAACAGACCGATGATAGCCAACGCCCATAGTTCTGTGGCCGACAGCGAGTCGTCTTTTACGGTAGCATAACGTTTGTCAAGATGCATTTCCTTCAGCGGCTGAAAAGTCAGGCTGCTAAAGCCTGTTGTCTGATTCACATCTTCCCGGTAATTATTTTTCACAAACGCCGGCAGTTGCGCCTGCAGCTTGCCTATATCATCTTTCGGGGAGGTGAGCGCAAAACATTGTGTTCCGCCACTAAGCGAGCGCCAGTCTTCCCGGGTTTGGCGTTCATGATCATCCATCCTGAGCCAGGTAGCATGAGATGCTGCCATGCGTACCGGCAGATCTGTGTTATACGGCAGGTCCTTAAAAACGCCGGTCACACGCAGCGGCACACGGTAAGACCATAGTTGTATTATTTTGCCAATGGCGTTTTTATAGTTGCCAAAATAGGCCTCGGCCATACTTTGCGTAAGCGCCACGGTGTTGGGCTCCTTTAATTCCGCTGCACTCCCATAGAGCCAGGTAAAATCGAAGATGTCGAAAATAGCAGGTTCCACAAAAAAGAGTCCCCCGCTTTCTTTAAATTTTTTCTCTTCTCCCCCGTTTTCCCCCGGAACATATACCTGCGCGCCGCCGATATATTCTGCAACCGCTACTTTTTCAAGGGAAGGAAAATCCCGTCGCATAGCAGATGCCAGCGGCGCCGGCACCATACTATGCCTCCACTTTTCACCGGTACTGCGGTTGGTGAAAGTAGTCACTACCCGGAAAATTCTTTCGCGCTTACTTTGATAAGTATCATAACTCATCTCGTTGCGGATCACGAGGAAGATCAGCAGGCTGGCGCCGATGCCCACGGCCAACCCTACGATATTGAGCAGGGAGAATGATTTCTTTCTCCAAAGAGTTCTGAATGATAATTTGAAGTAGCTATTGATCATAACAGGAAGTATTGCCGCTTTGCCTGCAAAAACCGGGACAGGAATATATTTGTTTAATTTTCAAAGAGATATAAAAAAAAGAAGGCGTGCGAATGTTCAGTAAAGAACAGGGAATGTCCGGTATTGAACATCCATAAAAAAATCCGGAGATCCCGGCCAGGCCGTTATCTCCGGATTAATTGTCCGTAAGGACAATAATTTATTACAGGTTGCTAACGATCGTTCTCCAGAACGCAGCGCTGGCCTTCACTTCAGGAACATTGTTATCCCAGTTGTATTCATATTCCGCAGAAAACAAACCTTTGAACTTCTGGGTTTTTAATGTTTCCAGCACTTTCGGCATCTGGCAAACACCATTACCCCAAACTACATCATGGGAATCAGCAGATTTGTTGTTCAGATCTTTGAAATGCAGGCTTACAATATGACCATCCAGCTTTTTGATACATTCTACCGGATCAAGGCCAGAGCGTACCCAGTGACCAATATCCGCACAGGCGCCCATTAATTTACTTCTACCTTTGATCGCTTCCAGTACCGTTTCAGGGTTCCAGTAACGGCTCGGTTTCGGGTGATCATGTATCGCCAGCTTAATCTGGTATTGATCACACAGGGAAGAGATCAGGTCCAGGTCTTCCGGCTTAGGCTCAGAAGTAATGCTCTGGATACCCATCCTGTTGGCAAAATCAAACAGCATACGCCATTCAGCAGCCGATTCCGGCACTACCACGCCAAATGCCTGCAGCACCTTGTGCTTTTTCTTAAACAACGCCTTTACTTCTTCCTGTTTGGAAGGCGACATATGGTAATCAAATTTACCTTCTATACCACCGCCAATCACTTGTCCGGGAAATGCTTCCACGTACTGGATACCACAGCTGTCCATCTTATCCAGCGCCTCTGCCAGCGTAAAATGATTGAATGTCCACGCCTGCGCTCCCAGCTTCCATCCCAATGCATCTGCCCTGCTCTGGGCAACTGCCGATTTTGCAAATAATGCAACCGCCAGGCCGCCTGCCAGGATCAACGCATTTCTCAGTTTTTTCATATAGTTATTTTTTTGATGATTGAAAGTAGTTGGTTTCAATCTAAAATGCAAGTTTTAAGCGAAGAAAAATCCGCGGAGGATCGCCTTCGGCGATTTTTAAATTGTCTTACTGCCTGATTACGCTGATTATACTGATCAGGATGATTTGATTATGTTTTGATTATAATGGATTTTATAAAGGATGAAAGAATATATAAGCGGATATCAGCTTTTATCTCTCTTAATTATTATTAATCATAAAAAAAATCAAGCATAATCAAATCATCCTGATCAGTATAATCAGCGTAATCAGGCAGTAAGACAATTTAAAAATCGCCGAAGGCGATTCTCCGCGAAAAGTGGTAAATTTAATTCAGAAGATGAGCTAAGCTATGAGAGGAATACAATTTACCAGGTTCAACCCGGACGAAAACAAAAAACCACCTTTCCAGAAATTACTGGACCTTTTTACCCAACTCCTCACCTACACCAGCGGAGACGTGTCAGAAGCCCTGCAATGGCTCACTGAGCTGGACAACGAATATAATCTCACCAGCCAGGATTACGGCATCGGCGATTTTATCCAGGAGTTGAAAGATAAAGGATACATCCGCGAAAACGAGGAAAGCGGCGCCATAGAAATTACTTCCAAAGCAGAACAAACCATCCGTAAAAACGCATTGGAAGAAATCTTCGGTAAACTGAAAAAATCAGCTACCGGCAATCATAATGTCCGCAAATCAGGCATGGGCGACGAGCTCAATGCCGAAACACGCCCCTTCGAATTTGGCGATGGCGTGGATCAGCTGGATATTACCGCCTCCATCCGTAACGCACAGATCAATCACGGTATAGACAGTTTCTCCATCAGCCAGGACGACCTGGAAGTAAAAGAAACCGACTTCAAAACACAAACGTCTACCGCCCTGATGATCGATATCTCCCATTCCATGATCCTTTACGGGGAAGATAGGATCACGCCCGCTAAAAAAGTGGCCATGGCCCTGGCAGAACTGATCACCACCCGCTACCCGAAGGATACCCTCGACATCATTGTGTTTGGAAATGATGCCTGGCAGATAGAAATCAAAGACCTTCCCTATCTGCAGGTCGGCCCATTCCATACCAATACTGTAGCAGGACTGGAACTGGCCATGGACCTGCTCCGCCGCAGGCGCAACCCGAACAAACAGATCTTTATGATCACAGATGGAAAACCCACCTGCCTGAAAATAGGATCACAGTATTATAAAAACAGCTTTGGCCTCGACAGGAAAATACTCAACCGTACCCTCAACCTGGCCGCCCAATGCAAAAAGCTGAAAATTCCCATCACCACCTTTATGGTAGCCACCGATCCGTGGCTCCAGAAGTTCGTAACAGAATTTACCGAAACCAACAACGGTAAAGCATTCTTTTCCGGCACCGATAAACTGGGACAGTTTCTTTTCCGCGACTTCGAAAGCGGCAAAAGAAAGTTTTATTAATAGTAAACAGCAGCATAGACAAAAACGGATCCCCGCATCCGCCAACAGCTACTGCCAATTTGTAATGCGTAATTATTAAAGATGAACACAAACATAAAAACACTAGGCGAACTCAAAAAAAGCGGCTATAAACCAGTTTCCGTAAAAGAAGAAATCAGGCGTAACCTGATCAGAAAATTAAAAGAAAAGGAAAGCACTTTCCCCGGCATCATCGGCTATGAAGACACGGTGATCCCCGACACCGAAAGAGCCCTCCTGTCAAGACATAATATCCTCTTCCTCGGTTTACGCGGCCAGGCCAAAACACGCATGGCCCGCCAGATGACCGACCTCCTGGATGAATATATTCCCGTAGTGGAAGGATCTGAAGTAAATGATGATCCCTTCCACCCGCTCTCCCGCTACGCAAAAGACCTGATCGCCGAAAAAGGCGACCAGACGCCCATCACGTGGCTTCACAGCAGCGCACGGTACGGCGAAAAGCTGGCTACACCAGACGTTTCCGTTGCCGACCTCGTAGGCGATATAGACCCTATCAAAGCCGCTAACCTGAAACTCAGCTACGCAGATGAAAGAGTGATCCACTTCGGGATCATCCCCCGGTCAAACCGCGGCATCTTCGTCATCAACGAACTACCCGACCTCCAGGCACGTATACAGGTATCCCTGTTTAATATCCTTCAGGAAGGCGATATACAGATCAGGGGCTTCAAAGTGAGAATGCCGCTCGATATCCTGTTTATCTTCACCGCTAACCCGGAAGACTATACGAACCGCGGCTCTATTGTAACCCCGCTGAAAGACAGGATCGAAAGCCAGATCATTACCCACTACCCGAAAACAATAGAAAACTCCCTGCTCATCACAGAACAGGAAGCCGATATCCACGAAGATCAGCAAGCCAAAGTACAAATCGCCGATATGGTAAAACGCCTTATCGAACAGGTGTCCTTTGAAGCCCGCTCCAGCGAATACGTTGATAAGAAAAGTGGTGTTTCTGCCCGCTTAACCATCGCCGCCTACGAAAACGCGGTGAGCGCCGGCGAACGCCGCGCCATCATCAACAAGGAAAAGGAAACACAGGTGCGCATCGCCGATCTGCAGGCCATCATCCCTGCCATCACCGGCAAAATAGAGTTGGTATATGAAGGCGAACAGGAAGGTCCGCTCCAGGTGGCCCATAACCTGCTCGACAAAGCCATCCGCACCCTCTTCGCCATCTACTTCCCCAACCCGGATTCCTTCAAGAAAAAGAAAGCCGGCGCACCTGCTGAAAACCCCTACCGCAGCGTTATCCAGTGGTTCGATAAAGGCAATTCCGTTCAGCTCCTGCAGGATATCAGCGACAAACAATACGACGCTACCCTCAGCAAAGTAGACGGACTGAAAGAACTCATCAAAGCCCGCTTCCCGAAAGCCAACAGCAAAGAAGCCCTGCTGCTCATGGAATTCGTACTGCACGGCCTGTCGTCCTACTCACTTATCAGCAAAAAAGTAGTAGAAAACGAAACCCGCTTCAGCGACCTGCTGGGCACCATGATGAACTTCAGCCTCGGCGGCGAAAGCGGCGAGCCGGAGGAGGAGTAATCGCCTTCGCGGATTTTGTCTTGGCTCAGGATTACGCTGATTTTACTGATTAACTGGATTTTTACTTTTGGATTTTATAAAGGATTAAGGGAGATAGAAGCGGATATTCGCTTTTATCTCCCTTAATTATATTAATTATATTGAATCTGAAAAAAATCCAAAAAATCCAAGTGGATATATTCGCTTTTATCTCCCCTAATTACTATTTTAAGAAAATCTAAAAATCAAAAAAGTAAAAATCCAGTTAATCAGTAAAATCAGCGTAATCCTGAGCCAAGACAAAATTCGCATCGAAGGCGATAAACTCCACTTTTTTCCCTATTTTGTATTTTTAATTGTCAATTTAACAATTCCACATTCCACAAAACGTTTTATTACATGAATAACTCCCGTAGAAACTTTATCAAATCCGCCTCCACCCTGGTGGCAGGAGCAGGATTGGTGTCTGCACTGCCAGCCGGACTGCAGGCATTCCCATTGCGAACCGTAGCCGCCAGCGACCGGCTCAATATCGCCGCCATCGGTATTAACGGTATGGGATGGGCCGACCTTACCTCCATGCTGAAAAACCCTGCCGCACAATGCGTTGCCCTCTGCGACGTAGATAAAAACGTGCTGGATAAACGGGTCGCCGAACTCGCACAAAAAGGCATCAAGGTAAAAGCCTACAGCGATTACCGCAAGCTCCTGGAAGACAAAAATATCGATGCCGTTGTTATCGGTACACCTGACCACTGGCACTGCCTGCAAATGACAGACGCCTGCGCCGCCGGTAAAGATGTGTATGTAGAAAAACCCATGGGCAACTCCATCATAGAGTGCCGCTCTATGGTAGGCGCCCAACAGAAATATAACCGCGCTGTACAGGTGGGGCAATGGCAACGCAGCCAAAAACACTTTAAAGACGCCATCGAGTTTGTACACTCCGGCAAACTGGGCAAAGTACGCCTGGTAAAAGCATGGGCCTATATGGGCTGGATGAAGTCCATTCCCGTAAAACCGGACGGCACCCCGCCCGAAGGCGTGGATTATAAAGCCTGGCTGGGACCGGCCACTACCCGGCCCTTTAACCCCAACCGCTTTCATTTTAACTTCCGCTGGTATTGGGATTATGCGGGCGGCCTGATGACCGACTGGGGCGTGCATCTGCTCGACTATGCCCTGCTGGGTATGAAATCCGGCGCACCAAAATCCATCATGGCCGCAGGCGGTAAGTTCGCCTACCCCGATGATGCCGCCGAAACACCGGATACACTCACCACCGTTTATGAATTCGATGACTATAACATCCAGTGGGAACAAGCTATAGGCATTGATGGCGGCCCTTACGGACGCGATCACGGTATTGCCTTTATCGGCAACAACGGTACACTGGTGCTGGATCGCGGCGGATGGGAAGTGATCCCCGAAAAAGGGAAAATGGAAGCCGTACCACGTCAAAAGTCCGTTGATAACGGCCTCGACCTCCATACCACCAATTTCGTGGAAGTAGTGAAGTCCAGGAAACTCGACGACCTCCACGCCTCCGTACAGGTAGGCTCCCTCGTAGCCACCACCGCACAAATGGGGAATATCGCCTATCGCACAGGTAAAAAAGTATACTGGGATCAGCAAACAGGTAAATTTACCGACAGCGATGCCAATAAACTGTTAGCAGCCCAATACCATAACGGGTACCATCTGCCTAACGTTACCGCCTGAACGAAAACACATATTTAAATATCATCTACCCAATAAAAATAAAAAGACACATGCGTACGCTACTGCTATCTGCCTGTACCCTGCTTGCCGTTACCGCAACAGCGCAAAACAAAGAGCAGATGAAACCTGAAGCCACGGAAGTATGGGAGCCGGTACCAAAAGTAATTACACCAGGTACAGCAACCCTTACGGCGCCATCAGATGCGATCATACTGTTTAATGGCAAAAACCTCGACAGCTGGGAATCAGAAAAGGGAGGACCCGCAAAATGGGAGGTGAAAGATGATGCTATGACAGTTGTAAAAGGAGGTGGTGTTATTAAAACAAAGGAACAGTTTGAAGACTTCCAGCTGCATATCGAATGGCGCACCCCTGCTGAAGTAAAAGGCGAAAGCCAGGGCCGCGGCAACAGCGGTGTATTTATGCAGGAACAATACGAACTGCAGGTATTGGATAACTATAACAACCGCACCTATTCCAACGGGCAGGCCGGCAGCTTTTACAAACAAAAAATTCCGCTGGTAAATGCCTGCAAAAAACCAGGCGAATGGCAAACCTATGATGTAATCTGGACCGCTCCCCGCTTTAATGGCGACGGTTCCCTGAAATCTCCTGCAAGAGCCACTGTACTGCAAAATGGCGTACTGGTGCAGAATAATGTGGAGCTGGAAGGTAAAACAGAATATATCGGTAAACCAACCTATGTAAAACACGGTGCCAAATCCATCGCACTGCAGGATCATGGAAATCCGGTAAGCTTCAGGAATATCTGGATAAGACCCCTGTAAGCTATCATCCTTTTATATGTTGTGCAGCGGAGGAAAATCCTCCGCTGCATTTTTTTTAAGTTAAACTGTCCTCTTCAATATTCAGCGATAAATACACTGCGTCGCTGATGGGATTGTCATAATACGCAGCGATCGGCTGAAATCCGAGTGAGGTGTACAAATCAATTGCAGGACGCATATGCGCTAATGTATCCAGCAGGATCCGCTTGTATCCAAGCTCCCGGCTCTCTGCAATGGCGGCACTGGCCAGGGCCTTCCCTACGCCGTGTCCTTTAAAGGCATCCTTTACGAAAAGACGCTTCATTTCTGCGGTACTGTTGTCGAATGACCGCACGGCCACACATCCGGCCAGCTGTCCATCTACCAATGCCAGGAACAATGCGCCGGTTGGAGGCACATACACACCCGGCAGGTTCGCCAGCTCATCTTCAAATTGTTGAAAACTAAGATCTACATTTAGCCAATTGGCATATTCGCGGAAAAGCAGCTTCACCTGGTTAAGGTGCTTGGAATCTTCGGCGGTTACTTTAATAATCTCTGTCATAACCACTTCTTTTTAATGTATATAAAACGCAACAAGCCTTCTGCATGCAGAAGGCTTGTTGACCGGAAAATGATGGCAGCTCCATATTTTAATAGAAAATGCCGCCGATATCTTTATTATCAATTACACACGCTGTGTTTAGATAGCTATAGTAAATTATTGATAAATCTCTTGCCTTCTGATAACCTCACCTGCCTCTTGCGGGGTATGCAATATAATCTTTTGATTTGATATTTCAACACACTTTGCATTATTTCTTTTTGACCCCTGAAGCCAGCCAGCAGCGGGCATCTCCACCTCAAACACACCTATACTTCTCAGATACCCCCGTATTCCACCCAGCCCCTTTGGCACATAATATGCCGGTTGCCATTACAAAAATCTATTACAGTTTTACCGGAAATGAAAAAGCCGCGGTGTACGCGGCTTTAAGAAAGAGATATGTAGAGGTTCCGAGCGGATTCGAACCGCTGTACGAGGTTTTGCAGACCTCTGCCTAGCCACTCGGCCACGGAACCATCAGTTTCAAAATGTTCGCCGTAAGTCCCCCACTGGCGTACATCTCATTCGTTTTGTGGGATTGCAAAAGTAGTGAATTTCTAACAACCACCAAATATTATTTAAAAAATATCTGAAAAAATATTTTGATAATATAGCAGAACAAAGGAATATTGACACTGGAAATGTTGATTTGCGAATAATAAAAATTAGTACAATGGATAACCGTATTGCAGAATCAGAACTGATCATCAACAACCGCGGAGCCGTATATCATCTTGATGTAAGACCGGATGAACTGGCCCATACCATCATCACCGTAGGCGACCCAGACCGTGTAGGCGCAGTAAGCAAACACTTTGATAAAATAGAAGGCAAATACCAGCACCGTGAATTTGTAACGCATACCGGCTATATCGGCAACAAACGCCTCTCCGTAGTTTCTACCGGCATCGGCACCGATAATATCGATATCGTGCTCAATGAACTGGACGCACTCGTAAATATAGATTTTGAAACACGCCAGGTGAAACCAACCCTCACCTCCCTGCAAATCATCCGCCTCGGTACTTCCGGCGCCCTGCAGGAAAATATACCGGTGGATAGTTTTGTGGTATCCTCGCATGGCCTGGGCCTCGACAACCTCATGAACTATTACATGTTTGAAAATACCAGCGCAGAAAAGCAGCTGATGGAGTCGTTCCGCGGACAGGTATTCCTGCAGCCCGGTGGCGCCAACCCCTGCCTCTTTGAAGCATCTGCAAAACTACAGGAACATTTCACAGATGGTTTTCATACAGGCATCACCGTTACCTGCCCCGGTTTCTATGCACCGCAGGGCCGCGTACTCCGTGGCGCCCTGTCTAATCCAAACCTGATCGATAAACTCACCAGCTTCAGCTACGAGCACCACCACATCACTAACTTCGAAATGGAAACCTCTGCCATCTATGGCCTGGGCCGCGTACTCGGACACGAATGCCTTTCCATAAGCGCCATCGTTGCCAACCGCATCCGCCAGGAATTCAGTAAAGATGGCGGCGCAGCAGTGGCAGCCCTGGTCGAAAAAGGACTGGGCATTATTGCCGCCATTTAACAGTGCGGATTTTGTCTGAAGCACTGATTACGCTGATTTTACTGATTTTACTGATTTTACTTTTTGGATTTTTTTGGATTTTTAGATTTAATAATAAATAAGGGAGATAGCAGCGAATATATCCGCTGCTATCTCCCTTAATCCTTTATAAAATCCAAAAGTAAAAATCAAACTAATCAGTATAATCAGCGTAATCCTGAGAAAGACAAAATCCGCGCATCGGTTAATTTTTTATCTTTGTACCCATGAACAAAATCCACTTCTATAAATATCAGGGAACCGGCAATGACTTCGTCATTATGGATAACCGGGATGGACAATACGACTGGCTGACAGACGAACAGGTGAATGAACTATGCGACCGCCGCTTCGGCATTGGCGCAGATGGCCTGATGCTGCTCAATAAAAGCGAGGACTACGACTTCGCCATGAAATATTACAACGCAGATGGCCGCGAAGGCACCATGTGCGGTAATGGCGGCAGATGCCTCGCGGCTTTCGCCCACAAAATGGGCGTAGGCGACGGTAACCTCTATTTCATCGCAGTGGATGGCGAACATCAGGCTACCATGGATGGTAACAACTGGGTAAACCTGAAAATGCAGGATGTAGATGATGTGGAACATGGCCCCCTCTACTACTACCTCAATACCGGCTCACCACATTTTGTAAAATTTGTGGAAGACGTACAGGCAGTAGATGTGTTTAATGAAGGCCGTGGCATCCGTTACAACGACCGCTTCGCAGCAGCAGGTACCAACGTGAACTTTGTGCAGAAATTTGAAAGTGGGATATTTGTCCGCACCTACGAAAGAGGCGTAGAAGATGAAACCTACTCCTGCGGCACCGGCGTAACCGCCGCCGCACTTACTTTCGCCGGCACAGAAACAAAAGAATACACAGTGCCGGTACAAACTTTAGGTGGACAACTGGAAGTACGCTTTACCAAAACCGGTGAACGCACTTTTGAAAACATCTGGCTCTGTGGCCCCGCCACACTGGTGTTTGAAGGGGAAATCTCCAAATAATCAAAATATAAATAAATGAGAAAGCCGCCCAAAATGATTGGGCGGCTTTCTCATTTATGCCTGTATCCTTATTTCCTTCTGAATACCTTGTTGGCTGCCTTACGTAACGTAGCGGCAACAGTATGATTAATATCTTCGGATACCTGCATCAGCAATATGGCACCTCCAAACAACACCAGGAACAATACTCCGTGTACCACAATACTGATAAAAGGATTACCTAACGGCGGAAGCAGGCTGCTGATATAGTAAATGGCCACGCTGGCCGCTAATGCCTTTAATGTGTTAATAGAAAACGGCTGCAGTCCAAAACGCTTCCGGATAAACAATAAACGGATACCGTTAAACACAAACTGCGAGATCATCATGGAATAACCTGATCCCACCATCCCGTACTTCTTTATCAGGAAATAATTCAGCGGAATTGACAATATCACCAGCACCGTGGCCGAAGTAAGATCAAAGCGCCAGAAACGGGAAGTAGCCAGCAACTGCTGATTCACCCCCGTGCCCATGTCAATGATCTTGGCTATGCCCATGAAAAAAACCAGGTATTTAGCCGAAGAATACGCATGCGGCATAATCCGGTATATATCATCAATGTTGAGCCATATCTCCCAGAAAATAAAAAGCGCAGCCACCAGCTGTAAAATCGATGACTTCTTATAAATTTCATCAATCTTTGCCATGTTCTTGTCCTTCCACGACTGGGCAATAATAGGTGTGGCAATCGAGGAAATGCTTCTTTGCGGTACTTGTATCAACTGCGCCATGTAAGTGGCAATGGTCATATACGCGGCCTCGTCCAATCCGCTGATGCTCGCAATGATCAGCGCCCCGATATTCTGCGACAGGAGATTAAAAATAGTAGCTGAGGTAAGGGAAAACGCATAGATCATCATTCGCTTATACAGCCGCGAGGTAACACTGCTCACCTTTATGGAGAAATACAACAGGTTCTTACGCCAGAGATAAAAAAGCAACAACACCAGCGCAATAATGTACAGCAGGCTGAAAAGCCACATGAAAACAATAAAACTGATCAGCTTGAATACATACAGCCCTATAATGGCAGAAGTCATAATCCTGATCAGCAACTCCTTCAGGAAATTAGGCGCTACCGTTTCGTGCCGCGACCAGCTATAGCTTTCAAATACAGAAAACAATACGATCCCCGTCACAAAAGGATACAGGAAATAGAAATATTCTATCAGCAGGGGCGACTTCGTTACATATTTCCGGACAATCAGGTCCTTAAACACCACCGTTCCCACAAAAAATAACGCCAGCCCTATCAGCGTGGCAATTACCACCCACCCCATCAGGTCGTTTTTCTTCTCCGGCAAATGATAGGCATAATAGGGATAAAACCGGTTAATCATCAAACCCGTGCTGAAGGTACAAAACGGCACCACAATCACCCCTATATCCCCTATAATCCGGGTTAACCCGAATTGATCCCCGCTGAAAAATACCGGAAACAGTAATAACGTATTGATCCCGCCTATCGCAAAGCCCAAATAAATCAACACAGACGACCGCAGACTCTGATGTTTTACAACTCCCATTTATATATAAAATATTTTAACTGTTTCCTGTTGCACAATATTACATCAAATGAAAACAGGATTCAACATTTTAACTACCTTTGCGCCCGATGATCCAGTATTTTACAAATATAGATTCCAAAACTGTAGAAATACACCAGCCGGAAAACGGCGCCTGGGTAAATATTACCCCACCGCTTAAACAGGCCGAATTTGAACAGTTATCCGAGGAACTCGATATTCCCCTGGACTTCCTCACGGATTCACTCGATATTGACGAAAAATCCAGGTTTGAGCTGGAAGACAATGTAAAACTCATTGTCCTGAAAACGCCGACCGAAAACAATTCGATCAATGAAAGTGAAGCCTATTACATTACCATCCCCATCGTAATTATCCTGACCCACCACCAGATCATTACGGTAAATTCTTTTGATAATACCGCTATCAAAAAGTTCCTGAATACTTTTCATAACCGCTCTCCCGAAAAAAGGAATATGATGGTCCTGAAAATATTTGAGAAAGTGGTGATCAATTTCCTCGATTACCTGAAGGAAATTAACCAGCGCAGGAACATGCTGGAAGCTAAACTATATGATTCCAACCGGAACGAGGAACTGCTGGGTATCATGCGTATCCAGAAAAGCCTGGTGTACTTTGTAACCGCGCTGCGCAGTAATGAGCTGCTGCTCATGAAACTGGAACGGACTAACTTCCTGGGACTGAACGAAGATGAAAAAGAATTCCTGCAGGATCTGATCGTAGATACCTCCCAGGCCCTGGAAATGGCCAACGTATATACGAATATCCTCAGCAGCACCATGGATGCCTTTGCCAGCATCATCTCCAATAACCTCAACGTGGTGATGAAGCGGCTCACCTCCATTACCATCATCCTTACATTCCCCATGCTGGTGGCCAGTATCTATGGCATGAACGTGGATATCCCCTACCAGCATACCCTTCATGCCTTCTATATACCGGTTATCTTGTCTATCGCTATTTCTGTAGTCATCAGCTGGTATTTTATGAAGAAGAAATGGTTTTAAGCCCTTTTAATTAAGCATATGCAAACAGGATTTAACGTAAGAGTATACGGCATCATGATCAACGATCAGAAGCAGGTGCTGGTGAGCGATGAATATATCCGTGGGGGTTATTATACCAAATTCCCCGGCGGTGGCCTGGAATTCGGGGAAGGCACCCTGGAGTGCATCGTACGCGAATGGCAGGAGGAACTGGGCCAGGATGTAAAAGTGGTAGAACATATTTATACCACCGACTTCTTCCAGATCTCAGCGTTCGACAACGTTACACAAATCATCTCTATTTACTACCTCGTAACGCCACTGTCGCCGTTTACGGCATCCGTAAGCACCACGCCGTTCGACTTTACCATACCGGAAGGCGTGGAAGAAGTGGAACGCGCCCGCTGGATCAGCTGGGACGACTTTTCATCAGCAGCCGTTACCCTGCCCATCGATAAGGTAGTGGCCGACCTGGTAAAAGCAAAATATTAAAAAGAGAAAGGGGCTGTTTGATCAAACAGCCCCTTTCTCTTTATCAGTCGTTCGTAACAGGTTCTTCAAACGGTTGCTCCTTCCCCATCGCCGCCGCCTTCATCTGCTTAGCGGTATCATGCCCCAGGTAACGCTCTATCCGGTGTTCTATCAAATAGATCAGCGGCGTGAGCACTACCGCCACCACAAACTTATAGCTGTAGTTCACCAGGCATATGGCCAGTACCCGCTGCCAGCTCCAGTCGTTGCCCAGCTTAAAGGCGATATACAATACAATAAAACTGTCCACCAGCTGCGATACAATGGTGGAACCGGTAGCCCTCAACCATACATGCTTCTCTCCTGTACGTTTTTTAATTTTATGGAACACGGTCACATCCACGATCTGGCTCACCAGGAAAGCCGTTAAGCTGCCAAGTATGATCCACATGCCCTGGCCAAAAATACTGGTGAAGGCATTCTGCATGTCGGGAATACCGGCATCCGCCCGGCTGCCCTTCCACCAGCCATCTGCAGGCACGCTCATGGCTACCCAAAACATAATAAACGCATAGGAGATCAACCCCACCGCGATATAGGAAATACGGCGCACCGCCTTCGGCCCGAAATACTCATTGACAATATCCGTCATTACAAACTCCAGTGGCCATAACAACACCCCTGCCGTTAAGGTGTACGCCAATCCGCTTTCGCCAAAAAGGGTGAAAGTATGCACGGGCAATCCCAGTAACTTCTCCAGGGAAAACAACTTACCGCCAATACATTCTGCAATCAGCGCATTGGCTACAAAGAAGCTGGTAAATATCACGAACAGTTTAGTGGGCTTATCGTTTAACAGATTTCTGAGCATTAGTAATTAACTATAAGTTGAAATATAAGGATAGCAATATTGAACAAATATAACCAGGGCGGCAATGTTTTCCATTGTATTTTTTTTAACAATAATAACACGCCCGTCAGCACACACAAAATGGCATTCAGCGGGAAAGCAATACCTACACCCAATACCAGTATGTGATTCACCACGTTATCAAAAGAATGATCATAAGCCGTGATGCGCAGGATTTCACTGGTTATGAAGCACAGATTGCATATAAATGCAAATTTTAAGAGGAACCGGATCCTGCGCATATTGAAATTTCGGATAAATTACAGTTATTTTTGTTTCTTTAAAACTAAATCCAAAATATCCGATGAAGCAAAACTGGCTAAAAGCCATTCTTCCACATGTTGCAGCAATAGGGATCTTCCTCCTGCTGGCATTTGTGTATTGCGCTCCTGTCCTTGAAGGCAAGGTGGTGAATCAGAGCGACATGAAGAATGTAAAAGGAATGGCGAAAGAGGCAAAGGACTTTTATGAAGCAACCGGCGAACGTCCGTTATGGACCAACAGTATGTTCTCTGGTATGCCCTCCTATGTGATATTTACAGGTCCCGGCGCCAATAAAATAGCGTACATGAATAAAATTGTGACGCTGAATACGCCGGATCCCGTTAATATGCTGTTCCTGGCCATGATATCCATGTACCTGCTCCTTTGTATATTAGACTTCAAATACTGGATCAAGGTAATGGGCGCCATTGCATTTGCTTTCTGCTCCTATAATGTGATCCTCATTGATGTAGGTCACGTTACCAAAATGTACGATATTGCCCTGATGCCCGCGGTACTCGCAGGCATTGTCCTCACCTACCGTGGCCGCCTGCTCACCGGCGCTGCGTTAACCGCCCTGGCCACGGCCATGCTGGTTTATAATAACCACCTGCAAATCATTTACTACACACTGATCATGGTGTTTTGCCTGGCCGTGTGTGCATTTATACATTTTTTCCGGGAGAAACAATTGCTCCAGTTCTTCAAAGCTTCGGCCTTACTGGCCGTGGCCGGCATATTGGCGGTGCTCACTTCTATGGACAGTCTCATGATCCTGCGTGAATACACCGACTACACCATGCGCGGCAGCAAATCGGAACTCACACTGGATAAAGATGATGTAAACCAGAAGAAGTCTACCGGCCTGGATATCGATTACGCCTACGACTGGAGCTATGGTAAAGCAGAATCGGGCACCCTCCTCATACCTGGCTACGTGGGTAATTCCTCCGGCCAGAAGCTGAAAGTAAGCTCCAACTTTGGCCAGCAAATGATTAGCCTTGGCGCCGCAGAACCACAGGTAGAACAGTTCCTGAGCCAGCAGAAATTACCGCTCTATTACGGCGCCCAGTCGAAAGGTACTTCCGGTCCCGTATATGTAGGCGCTATCATCTGCTTCCTTTTCGTATTATCGTTACTGTTAGTGAAGAGCTGGCATAAATGGTGGCTGATTGCTATAACGGTTATCGGCTTCATACTGGCATGGGGTAAAAACATGGCGTTCATCAATGATCCGCTGTTTTACTACCTTCCGCTGTATAATAAATTCCGCGCACCTGCGCAGGCGCTGGTATTGCCGTCACTCACCTTTGTGGTGCTGGCCTGCTGGGGCTTGCAGGAAATTGCCAATGGCAAGCATACCACCAAAGAATTATTAAAAAAACTGAAAGAGTCGGCGCTGATCACCGGCGCATGTATCCTTGGCTTTATTCTCATCAGCTATTTCTTCGTAGGCTTCAAATCTGCCAGCGATGAAGGCATGCTGCAATATTTCGCCCAAATGATGGGTGGCGAGGAAAACGGTAAACTGCTCATCCGCGCGCTGGAGAAAGACCGCGCCAGCCTATTGCTTACAGATGCGTTCCGCTCCGTGTTCTTCATCCTCGTGGCCGCAGGTGCTATCTGGGCTTTCCTGCTGAATAAAATGAAGTGGCAGGTATCAGCGATCATTATCACCGCAGCCATTACCATCGACCTGTGGCAGGTAGATAAAAACTACCTCGGCAGCGACAGTTTCGTGGATGATATGAGCTATATGCAGGACCTGCAGCCATCCGCTGCCGACCTTCAGATCAAACAGGACCCGGACCCATACTACCGCGTGTTCAATCTTACCACGTCCCCGTTTGATGATGCGTCTCCTTCTTACTTCCACAAAAATATCGGTGGCTACAGTCCCGCGAAATTGTGGGTTTACCAGGATCTCATCTCCCACCAGATCGCCAAAAATAATATGCATGTGCTAAACATGCTCAACACGAAATACTTTATCGTTCCGGATCAGAAAACAGGGCAGCCTGTAGCACAACGCAACCCGGACGCCTATGGCAACGCATGGTTTGTGCGTGATATCGTATGGGCGCCCGATGCCAATACAGAAATGAAAACGCTGGATGCGCTGAATACCCGCGACTCCGCAGTGATCGATAAACGGTTTGAAAAGCAACTGGGCAGCTTCAAGCCAGGCGCCGACAGCACCGCTGCCATCAAACTCACCAAATACGGCCTGAATAAACTGGAATATACCTCCCGTAACAGCCAGGAAGGTTTCGGCGTGTTCTCTGAAATATACTACCCCGCCGGATGGAACGCATTTATCGATGGTAAACCCACCGATATTATCCGTACCGACTACGCACTGCGCGGACTGAAAATACCCGCCGGGGAGCATAAAATAGAAATGAAATTTGAGCCGCAGACATTCCTGACAGGACTCAAAATTGCCAATATCACGTCTATCCTCCTACTCTTGCTGGTAGCGGCTTCCCTCATATTTGAGGTAATCAGGCAAAACAAAACAGGTGTTGCACCCGAACCGGTGGCCCCGGAAAAACCTGCCAAAAAGTAAACATCTTACTATGATATAAAAGAAGAAGGGCGGAGAATCATCTCCGCCCTTCTTCTTTTATATCATTTATTGTTATTGCTCGCTTCTGCCTTTTTTCACTACCGGGTACAATGATATCAAACCGGCATAGGTGACGATGATTTTCCACGCATTGCTCCATTTCAATTTTGCCACTGCCAGGAGGAATGGCTTCCCCAGGTCTTTCAGCACTTTGAGATAAGCAATAAAAAGGTTGCTTCTTCGTATATCCATTAAGGTAACCAAACCATACACCTTGTATTGCTTAATGATCATGTCTTCGCTTTCCTTCCGGGCGTGGCGGTCATGGCAAATGGTTACCGCGGGGCAAATACCTATCTTAAATCCGTAATAAAGCACCCGCTGCGCCAAATTATTATCTTCTCCATAATGAAAAAATACCGGGTGAAACAAACCCGCTTTTTCCAGGCACGCCTTACTCATCATCCAGGCGGCGGCATTCACAAACTCCACAGGGTATATATCCTTTACGGGTTCTCCGGGAGCCACTTCGCCGGCACGGTAATACTGCGCAAAACCAGCATCCATACCACTGTAATCACCACTCAGATGCACCGGGCTTATAATCCCGTATTCCGGGTGTTGCTCCATCATATTGATTAGCACAGCAATGGTGTTCTCTTCTGTCCAGGCATCCTGGTTCAGCAGGAAAACATAGTCCGCACCCTGTTGCAACGCCTGTTTAATAGCTTTGTTATTCGCCTGCCCAAATCCCAGGTTCTTGCCCGAACGTATCAGCGTTACTTCCGGGTAATCCGCTTCCAGCATAGAAATGGTAGCATCTGTTGAGCCATTATCCACCACGATGGTTTGTACCGGATAACTGCCCGACCGTAAACTGCCAAAACATTTATGTATCCACTTCGTCCCGTTATAGGTGACAATAACGACAAATACCTTTTTCATTCCGGCTATTTTCTGTATTTCTCCTGCAGGAATTCAAAGAAGTAATGAGAAGGTTTCAGGTTAATCAGTTCATACCGTTTCTTTTCAAGATCGGCATAGCTCATAGCTTCAATGGCAGGTATGCTTACATCCAGCACACTTTCCGGAGTGCCTTTGGTAATAACCCCAATACCCCAATCGCTGTCGATGGTAAACACCTGCAGATCCTTACGGGTACGGAGCATGGCAATCGACTTCCATACATCACCAGTCCAGGCGCCTGTCCAGTCGGGGATTTCCCCTCTTTCCGCCTTTGCCAGCACTTCCTGCTGGGAAGCACCCGCCGGCGATTCGCAGGCAGCATTGGGTGGATTCACATCATGTACTACAATAAAACCACCGTCGTTCAGATACTCCAGGCAGTTAACGATATCCTGGTAACATTGTTTGTAGGTATGTAAACCATCCACAAATGCTACATCAATGCCATCCCGGCGAAGCATCTCTTTCTGATCTGCAAAAAACTGGTCGCTGGTTACCTGGAAATATTTGGCATTGCCTGGCTTCAGCTTTGTGCGCAACCAGGCCCTGAAGGAAAACCTGAATTCAGGATCTACAGCAATTTTTGCTTTTACCGGTGCATTCAGGGAAAAGAAAACATATCCTGTATCCACTCCTATTTCAACGTAAACTTTGGCCTTTGTTCTCTGCAACAAAGATTTAATGACAGCAATGCGATTCATTATAATGGTTTAATTTTTTAAATCATTCACTTTCCGCAGAAAGACGACCCTCACAAGATAGACATCATTTTGAATATACGATATCCGTTGTGGTTCATTTTACGGAACAATTAGTACTTTTTGCGGACCAGGTATCTGCTGGCAATAAACAGGTGATTCACCAGGTTGGCTAGTTTACCGTAGTAGTGGTTCAATATCCGGTAACGTTCCTTCCAGGCCCGCTGCTGGTGCTGCTTGGAAGTGCCCCCCACCCTGAACCTGGCCACTACCAGGTGCGTATTACATACTTTACGCGATGCCTTCAACGTGCGGATCATCCAGTCGATATCCGCGCAAACCCGGTATTGTAAATCGTATAACGGGCTCAAACTGCGACGGATCACATAGGCCTGGTGAGATACTACCATGCCATGTTTCAAGCTCTTCCAGGTAAGCTGTTCCGGTACGCGGTGTGGTGTTTGCTCAGATCTCAGCCCTATGTCCTGCCCGTTCTCATCCATAAACATGGCCTCACCATAATACACATCCGCATCTTCGCAGGCAGCGAACATTTTCTCCACCACATTGGGTGCCGCCAGTACATCATCAGCATTAAGGAACAACAGGTAGCCCCCTGTAGCAAGTTGCATGCCTTTATTCATCGCATCATACAAACCATTGTCTTTTTCAGAAATCACGGTGGCAATACGGGAGCGGTATTTTTCAATCACGCCCATCGTATTATCGCGTGAAGCGCCGTCCACGATGATATATTCAATATGCGGGTATGTTTGCGCCAGCACACTCTGAATGGTATTCTCAATAAATTTCTCGGCATTAAAACATACCGTAATGATGCTTAATACCGGTGAAGAGGCTTTGTTCATGTATCTGATTATTGCGGGTTCCTTACCACGGATTGAAACAGGTGATAGTACTGCCCGGCTACTACTTTCATTCCAAAATACTGTTCTGTAAATGTTCTGGCCGCTTTGCCAAACTGCCGGCAAATATCCGGGTGGTTCAGCAAATGCAGCGTTTTTGCAGCAAACTCCTGCTGGTTACCAGGTGCTACCACATATCCTGTTACGCCGTCCCGCACTATTTCCCGGCATCCGCCTACATCAAAGGTAATACAGGCCGTTTCACAACTACCGGCTTCTATCAGCACATTGGGCAGGTTATCTGCCTTGGTGGGATAGAAAAAAATATCGCTGGCGCTGTAGCATTGCATCATTTTCTCCGTTTCCTTCACATAGCCGGTATATACGCATTCCAGGTGCTTAAATGTTCCGGGCAACTGGTCCCTGCCTATCATGAGCAGGTATACTTTCCGGTCCAGCTGTGCATCCAGCAGGTGTAAAATATGCAGCAATTCTGCACCGCCTTTAAACTCGCTGTTAAACAACCGCTCGGATACAAAGGTAATTACCTGTGCATCTGCCGGGAGGCCCAACGCCTGGCGGGAAGCGGTTTTATCCTGCGGCCGGAAATAATCTGTGTCAATAGGATTAGGAATATGATACAGCGGTTTATTCTTTGTAAGCGGACTTTCAGCGGTCATGTCATACAACCACCGTGAAGGCGAAACAATGTGCAGGTCGCTGCCGGCATAGAGCCGCTGTTTTCTCCTTATGAGATAATTGCCGGTAGGCAATCCCATAGCAGGCGCACGTTTGTGCTCCCCTTTGCCCGCCCTCCCTCTTTTCCAGGAAGTATCGCCAAAGGTATGCGCTGCGTTGCCTGTAATGGCCCACATATCATGCAGCGTCCACACAATAGGCGCGATAGCAGACAAGCGTGGCAGTAAGGTAGCATCAAAATATCCGCCGTGAATATTATGCAGGCTGATCACATCGGGCTGGTAAGCCTGGGTATGCCGCATAATAGCGGAAGTGGAAAAAGGAAAATACAGATATTGCAGCCCCGCCCGGTTACTTAATACATTGAGTCCTCTTTCAATAACATTCCGCACGGCACCCGGACGGGTAACCGTGGCGCGGGGAGAAGCCGTGTGGGTGCCTACCAGGAAATCATTGGCGGTATGATAATACTCCGCCAGCCCGGCTGCAATCCTTTGCGCTGCTATAGCAGCACCACCGCTGTTCTCATATTTATTGATAAAAAGTATTTTCACCGGCTAGTATTTAAAGAACTGTTGCATTTGTTTGCGGAACACATCCGGCGGCCAGTTGCGTACCAGGATGCGGGGTAGCGCATACGGATTGCTCCAGCTGTGCACCTGTCCGTGGTAGTTGGCGCACACCATTTGTAAACCCAGCGCCTTGCAGGCTTTGATGCTGTCTGCATTGTAATAGCGTTTGGTGCCGAGGAATTTCCTGCCGCCAAAAGGATAGGAAAAATGTACCTGCGGAGCGCCCAGTACCCCTTCCAGGATTTCTTTGGACATCCCTATCTCGGTATATTGTTCTTCGTAGCTCAGCATGCCCACAGCCGGATGGCGGTGGGTATGACAGCCGATAGTAGCATAGGCCGCCTGGCCCATTGCTTTTACCTCTTCCCAGGTCATTAACCGGTGCGAAGCGCGGCCGGTAGCGGTTTTACCGGACCAGTCATATAGCTGCTGCATGGCAGATTCAATTTCCGCCGGTTTACAAAAGCGCAGCACCTGTTGCAGCGCATAATATGTTTCGCGTATAGCCGCAAGCGTATCTGTGATATACCGTGCCAGCTGCCCGTTGATGGTGATCTGTAAAACAGGGGGCAGGTTGCCGGGCGTAAGCAATACTCTCTCAAGGTCATCCCACCACAATTCGAAGGCGGTATTGATCTTAGAGGTGGTAATATAAAAGAGGGCAGGCGCCTGGTGCTTTGTCAGTAAAGGCAACGCCTCCAGGTAGTTGTCTGCATAGCCATCATCGAACGTCACAAATACAGAGCGTTCGGGGAAAGCTTTTTTATTTTTTACATGATAAAGGAATCGTTCAGCATCCAATAGATTATAGTCAGTGGCCAGATGCGCAAGGTGTGAGTTGAAGTGTTCCGGCGTAACTGAAAGGTCCTGTGGGTCCTGTTGCAGGGTGGTAACCCGGTGGTACAGTAAAATAACCGCCGGTTGCTGCACTTTGTTGGCTACATAATGCGCAACAGAAAATATTTTTTTGCTCAGGTTTCCCATCAGATAATGCTACATTTTATAGGCGTATACATTCAACTGCATGTCCATGGTATCGTTTGCCGCTTTATTAACAAAAGGAACAGCTCTTTCTGTCGCCGATTCAATGAAGTACCTGAAACCATTCCGTTGAAGGGTTTCAAGGATCTCTCCCAATCCCTGCGGCGATTTACTAAAGGAATGATATTCTATAAAGATGTTTTTTACCACAGACAAAGCGGTGTCGCAGTCTTTGATCACAGCTACTTCCGCACCTTCGATATCCATTTTAAGAAAGTCAACGCTTCCTGCCTGTTCCAGTAAGCTTTTGAGGCGCACCGTTGGTACTACTACTTTGGTTCCGCTCCCATTTCCGAATACACTGCCGCCATCGGCATTATCGCTGTAGAAAGTAATACCTGCTTCATCCGTCCATACGGCCCGGGGCACTACGGTAACATCAGCAAAATTGTTTTTCCGGAGATTATCACCAAGAACACCCGCTATGAATGGATCCGCTTCAAAAGCCGTAATCCGGGCTCCGGGAAAAAGCGATTTAAAATAGATACAGCTTAAACCCACATTAGCGCCACAGTCAAAGATCACAGGGGCTTTATTACTGCTCTCAAACTGGTATACGCCGGAAAAAAATATCTCCTTATACTGAAATACAAAAGAAGGTCCGTCTACAATGTTTACATGGTAGTCCAGAAAATCAGCAGGCGCCTGCTCCTTTATCCGCTGTTGATAATGTTTGCGGTGTAAGCGTAAAAACTCCCGGTAATACTTATTACTGATAACCTGTTTAATCTTCTGCAGATTTTCACTGATCAATCCCATGTAATCTTTTTTTTGCTTTAATGGTGATAATTACCGGGTATACCGGATCGTTAAAATCCAATTCTGCGGCTGTTAACTCCTCTGTCACAATTCCCTGCAATATGGCGGTGCAGGCAAGTACATTTCCAGATGACGATACTTCTATGTTCCCTTCTCCAAAAACTTCACCAAACGCTTTAGCGGCCGATTGGGTAGTAAATCGCCAGTAATCCCCCCATTGTTTCATATCGGTGGCAGACAATTGGGTAATCCCTGCCAGTGTTGCCAGTAACACTCCCCCCGGCTTCAGCAAATAATAGGCGCCGGCAATGGCCGACTTAAAGTCATATATAAAATTGAAGGTCTGTGTGCAAATAAAGCAGTCAATACAATTTTCAGGCAAGGTAGCCGGGGAGGTTAAATCCCCCACAATAGTTACCTGTGGTTCCTGCTTCATATGCAACACTTCATATTTACTTACCTCCTGTCCAAATTGCCTGGAGTATTTGCTTTCTGCTATTTCAAGTACACTTCCGGTAATATGTGTTCTGTTCATTTTCAGGAACTGCTCAATGTAATAGCGGTCTACCGGCGTTCCACGGTCAAAGCCAAAAGTGGTGGAAAGTGGTTGCAGACTTCTTAAATTAGTCCACGACAGCGGCGAAACAGTATTCCTTTTTAAACGCTTTATAATCTTCCTGACCAGCTTAACCATTTCCAGTAATTTTTTTCCAGAATTTAGCAATCCGCTGCTTAACCTTTGCTTCAAAGGTCATTCCGGCATTACGCCTTAAAAAAGTACCGAATTTCTTTTCTATCAACAGGTAATTGCTTACAGGAATATCTTCCACAGGAATCCTTTCCTGGTAGATTTCTGTATAGGTGTAATCGTATTCCATAAAATGGTGTGTAGCACTGGCTACATTGCCATCGTGCCTCACCAGTGATTTCACTGGATAAAGGGTTAACATATCATTCAGATATGCGGTGGCCCTCCAGCGGATAGCCCAGGAACTTACCTTTCCATTCTTCTGCTGGTGCAACATCCTGAAAAACGGATACCCTCCCCAAAAATCAAACTCCTTCTTCAGTCCTCGTTCCTTTATTTGCGCAATTACCTTTTCTGTATCTCTTTCAAACTTATTCCATGCCCTCGACCAGGTACCCCAGCCCAAACAGCCGGGATCATGTATCATAAAGGTAGCCGGCTTATAATCTCCCGGCATTTCTATCGGGTACAGATAGCCATGGATCGCAATCATCTTTTCTTCGTGCTCGTACTTCCGGAGACCATCGTTCATATACTGCAGAAAATAAGGGGACACTGCGAGGTCATCTTCCAAAACGATTACTTTGCCATGTTTACGGATCACCTCCGTTACGCCATCTATCACTGAAGTGGCCAACCCTTTATTCTTCTCAGCCTCCAGCACCACTACTTCCTTGCACCATTGCCTGCTATGCACCACTTCACGGGCCTTTTTAACCAACGCTACCTGTTCCGGTGTGGCATTCTCTTTTGCACCGTCGCAATATACATACAACGTGCTCTCCCCTGCTTCCCTGTTTTCACTCAGGTGTTGCAAAGTGCTCAGCGTCAGCTCTGGCCGGTTGTATACAAATAATACGATGGGAGCAAATTCCATAATACAAAAAAGTACTGCGCAGCGCAGCTGTTAGGTTAAAAAAGTAAAAATCGTATAAAAATAACAATAAAACAAATGTGTAGAAGTGGCTATAGTCTTCCTCCGCCGGCAAAATAACGCTTCCAGTAAGGCTCTTTCAGATCGCTGATCATGACGCCGGCACTGGTAGATGCATGAACAAATTTATCATTCTCCAGGTAAATACCTACATGAGAAATACGTTTATGATGGATCCTGAAAAATACCAGGTCGCCTTCATGCAGGTCATGCGGTTTTAATCGTTTCACCTGTGAAAACAGGTCGGTGGAGTTTCCGGAAAGCCCCAGCTGAAACACGGTGTTCATCAGGGTATTTACAAATCCCGAACAATCGATGCCGTCTCTCGTTTTCCCACCCAGCCGGTAGGGTGTACCGTACCATTCGTCAATAAAACCATACAGCTTCTGGTTCAGTACCTCTTCTACCGGAACATCCAGTAACTGCGCATATTTAAATTGCCAGCTCTGCGCATTTTCCAGGTTGGCACTACCCCTGGTGATGTTTTTGCTGATGCTTACATCTTTGCTGTTATAGTGAGAAGTATTATTGCGGGGGGGACGGCTGGTAGCAATACCATCTATAAATTGAATACGGTTGTTGTTGGCAGCAGCAGGTGTGGTGGCAGCTTTTTTATTAGCATTTCCTTTCTTTAATGAAGCGCAGGAACTGAGCGATAATGCACATATCGATAACTTCACAAGTAGATGTCCCTTTACTCTGATCATAAGCGCTGGCTAAATTTTCGCTAAAATACAAATATATAGGGATTTACAAATGTCGATTTTCGCGAGAGGGATCGTTTGTCGCCTTCGGCGACGGAAATTGTCTTACTGCCGGATTACGCTGATTAACCGTGATTACGCTGATTTGATTATGTTTTGATTTTATATGATTAACAATTCTGTAAGCAAATATATCCACCTATATCTTCTTATATCTTCCCAAATCCTCTATAAAATCCTCATAAAATCCTCATAAAATCAAAACATAATCAAATCAGCGTAATCACGGTTAATCAGCGTAATCCGGCAGTAAGACAATTTAAAATCGCCGAAGGCGATTCCTTTGCGCTAATTACATTACTTTTGTCGCTTGACGAAACAGATTAGCAGATGAATTTTTCCCACTTACACGTTCATACCCAATACTCTTTACTGGATGGGGCAGCCGACATCAAATCGCTGTATAAAAAAGCGATGGCTTCCAATCAGCCCGCACTGGCGATTACAGATCATGGTAATATGTTTGGCGCATTTCAGTTTGTGGCAGAAGCATACAATAATAAATTAAACCCGGGCGATCCGAAAGATAAAAGACTGAAAGTAAAACCTATTGTAGGCTGCGAATTCTATGTGGTGGAAAATCGCCACAAGAGAGCTTTTACAAGGGAAGAAAAAGATGTGCGTTATCACCAGGTGTTACTGGCTAAAGATGATGAAGGTTACCGCAACCTTATCAAACTTTGTTCCCTGGGCTATATGGAAGGCCTGTATGGTAAGTATCCCCGTATCGATAAAGAACTCGTATTACAATATCACAAAGGACTTATCGCCACCACCTGCTGCCTCGGCGCCTCTGTACCCAGGATCATCCTGCGCAAAGGCGAAGAAGAAGGAGAAAAAGAATTCCGCTGGTGGCTGGATATTTTCGGAGAAGATTTCTATGTGGAATTGCAACGCCACGGCATCCCGGAACAGGAACAGATAAACGTAGTACTGCTCCGCTTTGCTGAGAAGTATAATGTAAAGGTGATCGCTTCCAACGACTCCCACTATGTGGACCAGGCCGATGCCAACGCACACGATATCCTCCTCTGTATCAATACCGGTGAAAAGAAAAGTACCCCCACCAATAAAGACTTTTCAGACGATGATAGCGGTGGCGGAAAGAACAGGCGTTTTGCTTTTTATAACGACCAGTTCTATTTCAAGACAACGGAAGAAATGAGCAAACTGTTTCATGATCTTCCGCAGGCGATTGATAATACCAACGAAATTGTAGATAAAGTACAGCTGCTGGATCTTAAAAGAGATATCCTGCTGCCCAACTTCCCTATTCCGAAAGAATTTATTACCCAGGACCAGTACCTGCGCCATATCACCTATGAAGGCGCCCGTACCCGGTATATGGAAATGACCGCCGATATTGAAGAACGTATCAACTTTGAACTGCAGGTAATCGAAAACATGGGTTTTGCCGGTTACTTCCTCATTGTAGCCGACTTCATCAAGGCCGGTCGTGAACTGGGCGTATTTATCGGCCCGGGCCGCGGATCCGCCGCCGGATCAGCAGTGGCCTACTGTATCGGTATCACCAATATAGATCCCATCAAGTACAACCTCCTGTTTGAGCGTTTCCTTAACCCGGAACGTAAGAGCATGCCCGATATTGATACGGACTTCGATGATGAAGGCCGTCAGAAAGTTATTGACTATGTAGTACAGAAATACGGCCGTAACCAGGTAGCGCAGATCATTACCTACGGTACCATGGCCGCCAAAATGAGTATCAAGGACGTGGCCCGCGTAATGGACCTCCCCCTGGTGGAGTCCAATATCCTCGCTAAAATGGTTCCGGATAAACCCGGCATCCAGCTGGATCGTATCTTCAACGCCCCCCTCGAAGGAGAAAAGAGCCTCGCCGATAAGGAAGGTCTCGCCGGTGAAGATATTGAGAATGTAAAAAAGCTGCGCGAACTCATCAAAGGCAACGACCTCCAGGCAGAAGTGCTCCGCGAAGCCTGCGTACTGGAAGGCTCCGTACGCAACACCGGTATCCATGCAGCAGGTATCATCATCGCCCCGCAGGACCTGTACGACCTGATCCCCGTATCCACCGCAAAAGACTCCGACCTGCTGGTAACCCAGTTCGAAGGAAGCATCATTGAATCTGCCGGCGTAATCAAGATGGACTTCCTGGGGCTGAAAACCCTTACCATCATCAAAGGTGCGCTGGAACTGATCCGCCAGAACCATGGCATCTCCATCGAAATAGATAATATCCCGCTGGACGACGCCAAAACATATGACCTCTACCAAAAAGGTGAAACCAACGCTACGTTCCAGTTCGAGTCGCCCGGTATGCAGAAATACCTACGTGAACTGAAACCCGATAGGTTCGATGACCTCATCGCCATGAACGCCCTGTACCGGCCGGGACCACTGGAATACATCCCCTCCTTTATCCGCCGTAAACACGGCCTGGAGCCAGTGCAATACGACATCGCCGAAATGGAGGAATACCTCAACGATACCTACGGTATCACGGTATACCAGGAACAGGTGATGTTGCTGAGCCAGAAACTGGCAGGCTTCTCTAAAGGTGATGCGGACGTACTGCGTAAAGCAATGGGTAAAAAGCAGATCGCGGTACTGAACAAAATGAAGGCGCAGTTTATGGAAGGTTGCGCCAAAAACGGCCACGATCCAAAGGTTTGTGAAAAAGTATGGACCGACTGGGAAGCATTCGCCTCCTATGCGTTCAACAAATCGCACTCCACCTGCTATGCTTTTGTGGCCTATCAAACGGCCTACCTGAAAGCCCACTACCCTTCTGAATACATGGCGGCCGTACTGAACTGCGCCAGCAATATTGAAAAGATCACCTTCTTCATGGAAGAGTCCAAACGCATGGGCATCGACGTATTACCGCCGGATGTGAATGAATCTTTCAAGGGTTTCGCAGTAAATAAACAAGGCCAGGTACGCTTCGGTCTTGGTGGCCTGAAAGGCGTAGGTGAAGCCGCCATCGAAAACCTGCTGGAAGAACGTAAAAAGGACGGCCCTTTCAAAAATATATTCGACTTTATCAAACGCGTTAACCAACGCGCCGTCAATAAAAAATCCCTGGAAGCCCTGGTGATGTCAGGCGCTTTCGACAGCTTTCCCGAACTGCACCGTGCGCAATATTTCCATAAACCGGAAGGCGAACAGCTCACCGGCCTCGATAAAATCGTGAAATTCGGACAGCAGGTAACAGCAGGCTCTTCCAACATGGGCAGCCTCTTCGGCGCCGACGATCTCCCGGATGTAGAGCCACCAAAGATCCCGGCCTGCGATGCCTGGCCGCTGATCATGAAGCTCAACAACGAACGGGATATCACCGGTATCTACATTTCCGGCCATCCACTGGATGATTACCGCTTTGAAATGAAGTATTACCACATGAATACGGTTCAGGAACTGGTGGAGTATCAAACAGAAATAGCCCAACCAGGCGGCAACGGCGGCCGCTCCAGGGAACGCAATTTCCGCCTGGCAGTATACATTACCAATGCCCAGGAAAGGATTTCCCGCAACAACCGGCAATTTGGCGTAATGACCATCGAAGACTACACCGGAAAGTTTGAATTTGCCCTGTGGAGTGAAGATTTCATCCGCTTTGCCCCCTATCTAAAACCAGGCCTCTGCCTGTTCATCAATGGCGGCTTCAAATCCAAACGGTTCAATGACAATGAATATGAATTCAAAGTAGGCAGCATCCAGCTCTTACAGGAAGTGAAGAAAACACACACTAAACAGGTGTACCTAAACACAATGCCTAAGTTTATCAAAAAGGAAACAGTAGACTTCCTGGTAGACAACGTAAACCGCTTTCCGGGCAACAGCGTGCTGCATGTACACCTAACCGACCGGGACGATCAAACCCAGGCAAAACTGCATACTTTTAACCGGAATATTGAGATGAATGACGAGTTGGCTGGTTTCCTGCACAAACAGCCGGATATTGATGTGTATATAGAGATAATCAATAAGTAATTTCAGGAGGCATACAAATTGATTTACATCGATTTACGAAGCGTAAAATATAAAATAAGAATAGGTTTGTTTGACTTTTTGTTTGACAAATATATAATAAAAAACGAGAGACAAAGCGGTTATCCGAATCTTTATCTCTCGTTTTTTATTGAAATAATTCTTATTCAATATAATGCTGTTAGTACCTCTACTGTTTAAACACAGCATGTCCTTTATTTCAGAGTAGCCATTAATTCACTGGCGGGGAATTTCCAGCCGCCGCCTATTAGGGACTGGATGATTTAAGAAAAAAGGCATAGTTTCTGTTGGAAAAGGCCATGACCGGTATAAAGTTTACAGACAGACGTGGACGGAAAGTTGATCTCTCTAAACCACATGGAGCGTTCGGAAATGTATATTACTTGACGGTCAACAACTTCCATTGCGGCCAAATTGTGAAGGTTTTAGGCGGTAAATGGATAGCCTACCCCAATAGCGAGACACTGCCCAAAGCATATTGGGACGCACTTATAAATTGGATTGAAGAAAATGAAAACCGGAAAGATGATCCAGCTGGAAAGCCGAGTGGATAGAAATGTTTCGATGAACAAAACGGCCGGGGAAATCCCCAGCCGTGGCTTAAACAATCACTATAAATCAAAAGTTTCACTCCAATAAAGTTCCGGAAATCCAATGTCACATATTTACGGGAAGCCGTAAAGCTCTGGAAAAGGTTTAATGGCCCATACTGGGAGCATTAGTTATTTCTGGTAGGAACCGTTAACCCTAGCATTGGCAACCTTCCCTCCACCGAGTCAATGCAGTCATGAAGCAGTTTAGCGTATGTAGGTTCCGTCGCATAGCCGGCAGCAGCTATTGCTGTGGCAAATTCATGCGCTTCTCTGTACTTGAAGGCCGCGGCATAACGAGGATTCTCCTGCAGGAACTTCCCATGATCTGCAAATCCTTCCGCGGCTGTGTCGTAGGCCCGGAACCAATCATCCACATACCAGCGGTACACGGTTTCCCCATGCTGATTTTTGAATGGTACAATTCTATGCACAGCAGGAAATTTGTGAAGAGATCTGTTGCAGTCTGGAAACACTTCCTGCGTCGGCAGCTGCTGCCTCTTGCCTTTCCACGACTTACCAGCTTTGATTCCGAAGAAAGCATTCTGGGGCGCTTTGTTACCCCAATCACTTTCAAGTCCTGCATCCCCCAATACAAAAGTTACCGGCTGCCCTGTCTCTCTCCAGGATTTCACTGCAGCAGCAAAATACAGCTTTATAAAAGTGCTTATCTTATCGTTCTTGTTCATGGTTATTGCTTTTCTATATCTCCGTTATCATAAACCCTCAGTGTGGCAATTAGCTTCCGTGTTACTACTGGCACTGTATCCGTGGGTGGCCGTGTAACCGGACCCCGGCCGTTACTCAGCATCCATTCGTATATGTTCAGGTTCTTACCGTTTACCTGGCGGGTTGTAGTTCCGTTGTACATTGCATCCCATCCACCATGGCCACCGCGATAAATCGTGGTATAAGCGGATCCGCCGGCATTCGTGATTGAGTTTGTATAGGCTTTCGCATTATCCGTAAAGCCATCCTGATCACCTGAGATGAACCAAACTGGGGTATTGTATTTCGCGAAGAAAGAAAGGTTTCTCACAGCCTGCGCTTCCAATGCCGCCGGCGATAAACTTACAACTGCAGCTATCTTCCCCGCAAAGGATTCATCCCAACAGGCGTACATGACAGATGTTTGGCCGCCGCTGGAAAGTCCGGTTGTATAAACCCTATTGGTATCCACCCTGAGCTTCATATTGGCTATTATAAAATTCCGGGCGTAACGCATCGGTACTGGATAGGGTGACCAGTTGGCCGCATCCTGAACGGCGATAACGATAAATTTCTCCAGCTTCCCGGTAACCGGATTCACCGCCTGCGGCTCCCATCCGTTCTTAATTCTCCCCAGCAGATAACTTCCGGTGAGCCGGGTAACATCTTTTCCCGCCTCGCCAACACCGTGGAAATAGATAATGGTTGGATAGTATTTCTGTGAACTATCCTGGTATTCTTTTGGGGTATACACAACCGTATTGGATGGAAAGGCCGGCAGTGGCCACTGCGTGCTGGGGCTTTGAAAAGTCGTGAATTGCGCCGAGGCGAAAAGGGAGCATAGCAACAGCCCTGTGATCAATTTTAGTTTCATATAAATACTTTAAAAAGTTTAATAAGTCCCCATCCCGCAGGAATGGCAATGAGTCCAAAGGCAAATGCATACCAGTTTTGCCGATTATTAGCCGTTTTCTGCCCGGCCAACTGCGCAATGAGGGTTTGTTTATCCTGGGATAATGCCGCGATCTTTTGGTTAGCCGCTGCGAGTTTGGCGCTATCTACAACTGGATAGGGCGCCGGCACAGTGTCAGGCTTACATGGTTTATATAATTCACGCAGGCGTTTTATTTTGGCAGACAGGCTATCTACCTGCCGGGAATAGCCGGCTACCAGGTCAGCACAAGCCCGGGAAATACTGTCCGCCGCACGGGTACTATCTCGCTTCAGCCTTTCCATGAGAAAGTCACCGGCGCCAATCAGGCTATCGATATTTGCAGAGTAATCGGTATTGTTGGCTGGGCGATATACTGGAATAGGGCCGGAAATAACCGGGTAATAGGTGCCGCAAAAGTCCGCGAATTTGTCCGGGTGATCAGTCGCATAGTGTCTGGCGCCACGTTCAGTTACGCACCCGGAGGCCACAATCAGTAAAACAAGGAACCATCTCATAAGGGATATATTACAGTGTGAGTGTATAGGGTATCACGACCTACCACCTGTGCCCATGCTTCCCATATAAAGGCACTTCCATCCGGGCGCCGGTCGAGATCCTGATACAGAATAATGTTTATCGGCTTACGGCACATACTGTCGATTCGATCTGCAGCAACATAAGCAACACTATCTGCTTTCCGCTGGATAAGTGGGATAAGAGATATTGAATCAATGCCAGGCGGTTGCTGCTGGTAGTAGTTGCCGGCGGAACCGGCGAAAATAAATGGCGACAAAACGAGCGCCACGAATGCCTTTTTCATAATTGACTGTTTTTTATACTATCAATTCGGGGCTGGATAATTCTCCTGTTGGCGTTTCTCATGGCCTCTTCCATTAATCTGTCTATCATTACGCTATCCGCCTTTCGCTGTGTTCCTTTGTCCATTAGCCAACCCTGGTTACAATCCTCCCACTTTTTCTGCATGGCCTTGCGTTCCTGCTCCGAGAGTTTGAGGAAGTAAAGCAGGGTGCCTATTACGCCACCCCAGATATATTTTCTCCACGCCTGTGGTATTTTAAACTGCCGAAATTCTCTTTCCACCGATTACGATTAAGGCTATAAGAAATAGAAGTACATACTCATTTACCTGGTAGCTCTTCGGATCGAAAAACAATTCATCGAGCAGGTTATTCAATGCACACAGAGTGCCGCACAGGACTACCTTTTTATGAAAAAGAGGATATCTATTCGGTAGGTAGTCGGCGGTCCAGTGGGCCAATACAGCCAATGCTACCCCCTGATAAAATGCTCCCTTCCATAAAAACGGCCACACTGTAAATGTCACAATGTACATGCACAGCGCGGCAGCCTTTATGACGGCCCGGTCTATCATCTGTCGCCCGGTCTGGTACCAATGAGATCATCTTTCTTTGCCTTGTTGGCGTCCCCAGACACTCTGCCCAGTACAGCTATCGCAGCGGCTATGGCGATACTTATCCAGTTTGTTTCTCCGGCCTTCTGCATCTCCTGAACAACTAACAGCCCAGCTACTATATAGCCCGCAATAGAAGTAAGGGAAGATTTTCCGAAAATTGTTTCAATTAACTTCATGGTATATTATTTTAAAGTGTTGAAATGGGTATTGATGCGAACTTATGCGCCAGCTTTCCGGCTGCGCTATTGGCTTCCCAATAAGTCAGTAGCAGATTATCATTATATTCCACGGCTGAAGAGTAGCTGAAGTTGTATCCAGCCGTATATCCTTCCAGGTCTATGATTTTTACCCATGTGGCACCATTATCTGTGCTCCCGGATAGCCGCAACACATTCCGCGGATCCGTCATTCCTGTGCCGGTTGGATTGTGAATTGCTATCAGTTTGCCAGTACTGAGTTTGATTATCTTCGCCGGGGAATCGGTTGTTGTTAATGTGGAGGCCACCGGCGCGGTCCAGGTAGCCCCATTATTTGTACTGGTGCTGAAGTGCTGAAACCCTGAATTGTTCCGTATGACCATTAACAGATTACCGGCAGAGGTCTCCACGGTTGAAGGCTCAGTATATCCAACACCGATGCTCCGTGTCAGATTTGGAGTACTCTTCGTCCAGCTGGTTCCGTTATTATCCGAGTACCAGCAGTAGGCCATGCAGTAATTTGGCGGGATAACACCCACATTGGCGGAGAAGTAAATAGATATGATCAGCCGGCCGGACGCCAGCTTGCGAACGGTATTATTCAGCGCTGGCATGTACCCATTGTCGTTAATCACTTCCGTAGGAGAGCCCCAGGTCACGCAGTCGTCACTAGATATCTTCCGGTAAATACGCAGATCGGTATTGCTGTTCTTTACGCAGAAATACAGATGCACAACCGTGCTGGATATACGAATAAGCGAAACGGAAGTAGTGGTCTGTAGCCCTATGTTCTGCTGAATTACCCCCAAGTCAGTCCAGTTTCGGCCGCTGTCGGACGATACTTTTGCCGCAAGATCAGCCACCGCTGCATCATCCAGATTGTTGTGAAACTTTCCCCATACCGTGTATAGCTGGCCGTTGGTCTTAACGATGAGGTCCCCTTCGGTATTCCGGTAGGAACCGGTAGTAAAGTATTGGATGTAGGACTTAAATCCCTGCGCCTGCGCTGTTGCTGTGAAAAGAAGTATTGCTAATATTAGTCTCATGTTTAAAGTGTTGTCGCAGCAGCGTGTGAGGAAAGGATGTTCCATTTTGTACCGTCGCACTGTATCATAACACTGCTGAACTGAAGTGTTAATAGTTTTGTGGTACCCGTATCAATAGTTTCAGAAGCATTGGGATCTATGGTAACATCGTTACTTGCGGCACTGAGCTTCTTTATTACTAAGATTGTCCCCGTAGAAGAAGATGCGGCCGGCAGGTTAATCGTTACCGCGCCGCTGTTATTCACAAGTATTGTATAATCGCTAATAGTTGCCGTTGTCGTAGTTGTTACCGTCCTAACAGGAAGCTGTAACCCGGCCACAATATTTACCGCGGTTGCCGAAAGTTTAATCGGCTTCAAAGTTGCCGCAACCCTATCGTATCCCTGCAATACTGCCTGCGTTCCGTCGTAAAACATCTCCAATCCTCCATTGGTGCCCGTTAGGGAGCCGGTGGACCCGGTGATCTTGATTATATTTCCCGTTGTATTACCGGCAGTGGTGGCTGCTTGCCAGGTAGCATTAGCCGCTTTCAGATAGGCCTGGGAAACTATCCAGGAGGACGTAACAACAGTCTTACTATTATCGGCCAGGGAAAGGCTGTAATCCTGAACAATCCTATTTACGGCCCGTATTGATGTATCCTGAATGCCTATTACATCTATCGGATAGCGCCCGAAAACATTACTGGCAACACTATCACCAAACACCGTTTTGCCACTCCGGGCTTTTATAAAGGTATTGCCGGGCGTTACTGTGCCGTAGGAGGTTATGTTTAGACTTGTGGAGTCCGGAGCATATAAAGCCAGCGGGCCATTGCTTGCGGTCACCACAAGGCTATTACTTCCGATACTGGCTGCGCCGAAATAACCGGTTTGAACGCCACCAGTTAAAATGGAATACGCGGCAGTTGTAGAGGTGTTTGCCCTGTTCAATGTAGCATTGCCAGTAAGGTTAAGGGCCGCGCCGGATTGAGCAGCAGCGGGGCTTAATTGAACATATTTCGCATTGTACCCCGCTATCTGATCTTTTACATATTTGGTATTCGCTATTACGTGACTACTGTCTGAGGTAGCCAAGTTCACATCGGACACTATTTTATGTAGTGCGTATATACCAGTATCCGCAGCATTACTCACGTGTATAGGCGCTATTGCTTCCGCGGAAGCTTGCATGCTATCACCCATAAGCAACTTTTCATTCTTGAACTTTGCGAACATCCGAAGGCCACCGTATTGTGACACACCAATTAACTGCACCCCACTGGTGTCAGCATTAACCAACCGTGTGCGAGCGGTAAGAAATTGAATTGAATAGTCATTGTTGTTCCGGTTGCCCAATCCAGCCCATCCTACGACTGTTCCGCCTACGCGATAGCCGAGGGCTGCATCGTAAGAGATGTTATCCGGACGTTCTATGTTGAGACCATAACCATTTCCGGATATGGTGGTAACATTCACGGTACCGGTGGCCTTTGCGTTTACTCCTGGTTGGGATAATGCAGGATTGACTTCCAAGAACTTACCAGAAAAATCATTTATCTGCTGCTGCAATTGCGGCAAGGCTTTTATAAGCGGTGTTGTTGGTTGGATTGGTATGCCTGGCTGTGTTAGCATGGGTGTTAGTGGTGAGTCCCATGTTAATTTTGTCGCGAATGTATCGGTCAGGTTCTTGATATTTGATTGGGGTAAACCGGTGATCTTAATTGATATATTGCCACCAATCCTGCGTATTACCAGCGTATCGTTGCTCAGCCAAACAGAATCAACTCGCCTTTTCAAACTATCCACTAACCCTGTTGAAACAGCCAATTCCCCTCCGGTAGTATATCTTCCGTAGAATATTCCAGTAGCTGGATCATAGCGGAGGGAGTCGAGGGCCATAAAGCTTTTTGATCCCATTTTAACCCATGAATATCCATTTGAATAATAATGTGATGTGTCTCCCGGCTGCTGCATGAACATAATTGCTCCAGGATATTTTGATGCAGGAACATCTGCAGTGTCTTGTGGAACTATAACAATAAAAGTATCTACTTTTTGCGCCCCCACATGTTGATATTTAGGTGAGGGAGTTGGCAAAAACTGAGAGTAGCCAAAATGAGCTATGAAACAAAATAAAAGTGTTATAATAATCTTTCTCATACTATTGGGTTAACATTTAATCAAACCTGTAAATCCTATATTCTTCATTGTATTTTCTGTAGATGATCCTGCATCCACATTTGTCAGCGTATTGCCCGTTTCGGTGTCTACATAATCATCCGCCCCGCCAGCATCGGAATTGGGTTTTAATTTTGGCTTTGAATATGCGTGGAAATGCGGCCCTACATAGTCTTTTTGATATCCGCCGGGGTTATCAAATGTACGAGGGGCTGTTTCCAGGCCACGGCCACCATCAAAGAACCTGGGAACTGTTCCGCGGAGATCAGGTATTCTGAAGGTTGTGGTTCCATTCCCATTTGAATAACAGCCGCAATAGTCGATACTGGTTAACCAAAGCGCATCTTCTATAAAGCTATCTCCAATTGTCTGTGCGTATTCCCATAACCGAGGGTAAGAGGATCTTTGCAGCTCCTGCCCCATCCCGACAACCGTATTAAGTGTGCTTGCATACCCAAAAACCGGCTGCCCTACATCATGAAAATAACCGTACGAGTTGTACACATACCACCCATCACTACCGGATATCAGCCATAGCACTTCAGACTTGCCCATGTAAACCTGTTGTCTACTTGTTCCGAGAAAATAAATGTTCTGGTTGGCCGCCGCTTTAATGGTAGCTTGGAATTGGTTATTTACAACCGTCTCTATTGGAACTGTAGTGTTTTCGTCTATTGTAGTGACATCAGGAAGTGTCAAAATAATCTTATTGGACCCGCCAGCTATATTAAACAAATTACCCATATCCGCTTTGACCAGTACAATGTCCATGTCTACCGTCTTAATGCCCGTGATGAATGATTTTCCGCCGCCATCGCCTGGCACTGGCCCTCCGCCGGAAAGTTCCACAACTCGGAAAAACAGCTTATCGCCTGTATAAAAAGCATCCTCTGGTATCAGTGTTTCCACGCCACCGGTGCTGAGAATATCAAATTCATCGGTGGCATATGTCCCAAATCCACGACGATTAAATTCAAAATTCTTTCCGGCAAGCGCAATGATATCAAGCCTGGTGCTACCATTCTGTGTTTCGTTTACGGTGTATTCCAATACACCATTCTGAAGCACTGGTGTTTCGGGGGTGGCGTTACCGATAAACTTTTCTCTTAAAAGAGAAGTGGTTGCTGTCCTGGATTTATTATCCGACTTGTCCCATCCTATCCATATATCATCATCAGCTATCTCAGAAAAGACTGGCATCTCTGGCGCGCGCACAGTCGGCATGGTGACTATAATCTCCTGCCCGGTCCCTACTATGTATCCACTTACATCTGCCATCACTAAATCTTTTTAAATACTTTGCCTGAACTGTTTACATAAAGGGGGAACATGCCGGTCGTATCAGATGTGCTCTCCACATCCGCCATGAAGACTTGTCCCACAAAGTTATTTTCACTCGATCGGTTGTTTAACCGGGAATTGATGTCCTGTATTTGTCGACTGTTGTCCCCAGTGGCCCCGTATAATTCCGTAATCGGCTGCTGAGTTACTGCATCTGCCAGGGTCAACTGGTAATTGAACTCATCATCAAAGGCCCTGGTAAATGCCGCAACACGGATCCTTTGATTAATCCCCATTTGTAAGTCATAGATCCAAATAAGATCCCCAATATCAATTTTCAGGTTCTTCCTACGGAAATATGCCGGGTCACAGTCCACCTGTAACTGGAACTGTGGGGCACTCGCAGTATCCAAAAGCGTCTGGGCTTTTTGGGTCAAGGCCGCTTCGGCCGCCACCACATAGCTATTCGGCATCTGGATGTCAACCAATACATATTCATCCCCGATTTGCGGCCGGAGCAATGTGCTGGGTACATCAATGGCTTTTTCATCCTTATTCAGATTTATGGTAAACCTCTTTGTTGTATTATTAAACTGCGCGATATCAAATGTGTATCCAGCCAGCTGCCCAGTGTTGAAAGTGACTTTCGCAGTTACGCCTGGTAACAGCTGGGCATTTACATCAAAATCAATGGCAATGTCGGTAAAGACGAAGGGGTTTGTAATATCGCTACCGGTGACTTTTCCGGTCCGGTGAGGGTAAACATCATCCAATACCACAACGCTCTCAATGAGCCCATAAGTTGCTACATTCTTTTCCAGGTAAATAGCTCCGCCGGTCATTCTTAACCTGGTTGCATAATCCCTGTAGTCGGGAGGGAGATTCTTGTCTGAGCCAAAGGCGTATAGCCTGGTAATAATCTTTGCGTCATTGAGTGTCTGCCGGTTTATCTCGTACAGCCCTTTATTTTTACCATTGCTCAGTGTGATCCCGGTATCTTTTTGCTTCTTGTCCAGGTAAATCTTTTTTCCCTGCAGGTAGTATTCTGTCCCGAACTGCTGGGCAAGCCTACCCAGGACAGACAGGCAGTCCTCAGAGTTAAAGGTCATATTCTGGTAAGTAGATGTTATGGCCGTTCCTTTTGACCATCCGGCGCCTATCCGATTAGCATTTTTAACGAGAAGGTCGAGGAAGGTATCTGCATTTCCCATAAGGGAGAAAGCGCCCTCCTGAAGCTCATTGCTCGCATCCAGAAACATATATTGAGCCCTTACAAGCTGATAATAGTCGCTTTCCATGGTAAAGGAATACTCGTAGCTACGGGAAGAAGTCTTTTTAACTACAGGCAACTTATTGATATAGTAATTCTCTCCGTATACAGTACACCAGTCATTTACCTGAAATTGAACCATTGAGTTGAGAGTAAACTGGAGATTCAATAAGTTCCCGCCCATCACCTCTTTGGTTTGGTTGCTGGATGAATCAGGACTGATCACCACCACTACAGCGCTTCCTCTTTTTACCTCAATGTCAATCATGATATAATAAACCTATTTTCGTCATCTACCCAATACTGATTACTGGCATCTAGTGTAGGCTCTTTCTCCACAAGGGTGAGAGAGAACTTTGATGCTATGTAACCTTTAAATGTCCCCTGCTTAACTCTGGTGAACCGCTCAAACGAAGAGCATGCCTTGTAGTACACATAGAATGAGCTTGACAATTCGGCAATCTCTAACCTTCTCAGGTCCGGCCGGGTGATCATCGCTAAAAAAGCGTTATAGTGTTCCCAGAACTGAACCTCTGTCCTAGCGAGTATAGCCATGTTAAAAGTGGCCTCCCGTGCTTTCAGGTATACCCTTGAAAGATCGATATCAAGCCCGTTTTCGTCCTCCCAGTCATGCGAAATGCTATCCTTTCTTTCAGGAAACTTCATCAGGTCATTACTTCCGGCAGAATCAGTAACGATAATCCCGTAGACCATCCACAAGTCCCCCCCATCTAATATGTACTGTCCTGCTGGATATGCCATTACTTCACGATTTTTATGCCTTGGATCTTCAAATAATTAATGTTCGCATCAATTCTGTCAAGCTTAGATGTATTTATATCTATTCTATTCAATACCGCCAACTGTTGCGTACATATCTGAACCTGCTGTACCATATTTATGCGAAGTCCGCCAAACTGTCCCGCGAGGAGATCGGCCTGTTGTTCTGTGATTCCTCGTATTGCCCCCGATAAAGAATTTTGACTATTACCATTGGCGGCCAAATTCAAACCTGTGATATCCTGCAGTTGGTTAAATTGATCCCCAGCATTTTTTATGATCTGGTTGTATTTGTCTTGTAGATCCTGAATTTCTTTTTGGGTAAGCGTATTATCGCTTTCCGACGCCTGGGCGAATTGATTGTAGAACGCCTTTAGGGGCTCTTCCAGGTATTGGAACTTCAGGGCATTCAGAGCAGCCCCTCGCATTAAGTCTTCAAAGTTTCCGGCAAAATCCTGCGCGGCGAATTGCCCATTCTTGAAGCCATCTACTATAGAATCGGTTATACTGTCCGCAGTGGTGCCGGTAAAAATTTGATCAGTTTGATCCTGAAGGTCCTGAAGCGTTTTGGCAATATCTTTCCCTTCCTGTTGGAGGGCTTGTAATTGCTCAAACAGTGCTTTGGCCTGGCCGTCCAGCTTCCCGCTCTGATACAATGCTTCGATCTGGTCAATAGTCATTCCCAATAAAGCCTGATATTGGTTAACAGGCATTTTCTTGCGCCACAGCCCTAGGAAGCCGCCATACTTTTTGGAGTCAACACCGGAAATGAAGCTCTGTTGCTGCAGCTCTGCAAGTATCCTTTCTTGATCTGCTTTGTTCTGCTGCTGGTTTAATGATAATGCCTGCTGCTGGGCCTTAATGCCCTTAAGCGTAAGTTCTACCTCCTGGGCCTTCAGTAGATTTCTTTGCCGGAGCAAGGCGTTTATACGGTATTCCCCCAGTTCTGCATTCAACTGGTAAGAAGCGATTGCTTCATAGGTTTTCTGGAGAGATTCCCGGACTTTTTTGCCACCTTTGAGAATCGTGACAACTGCACCTGCCAATGCTCCAACAACTGCACCTATTGCCGCCGCGGGTATCGAAAATATACCGCCGCCGATGGCCGCGCCGATAGCCGCGCCTGTCCCTGCCAATCCTCCTATTGTACCTAAAGCACTATTTCCTTTGTCGGTAAGCTTTCCTCCCTTAACCTGACCCAATACGCCTGCTACGCCGACTATCTGCTGGATATTGTCAGTCAAGTCTGCCATTGTGTTCAATGTGTCCGCCAGCCCATCGTTGATGCCGGACAAATCAGATGCGAATCCACGAAGAGCGCTGCTTGATGTTCCGAGTACCTTTGTGAGTTGTTCAAATATCTCTATCAGGTGCTGCTTGCCAGTATTGCTCAATTCAGAGTTCACGGCCGCAATTTCTTGTTCAAGCTGAGACATTTCAGCGTTTAGCTCCTTAGTATCCCCCAGTCCGGTAAATGAAAACTTCTGAAGAGCAATAAGCATATCTTGTAATGCTTTTTTATTTCTATTCAGTATTCTTACCTGGGCTTCATATCGTTGGTTGAGGGTCGCTGTTGGGTCATTTGTGATACGTTGATCCTGAATGTTATTGATATCTGCTTGATTCTTTATTGAGGCCAACTGAGCATCAACTGCCTTTTTTGCAAAATCCTTCCGTAGATCAAGTTTCGCCTTTTCAGAGTTTGCAACTATCTCTAACTCTTTCTTTGATAGTGCTGTTTGGCTGCTTAGAGATGAGTCATACTGGCTCTGTATGGCCGCAAGCTCCAGCTCAGTTTGTTTATCTATTGCTTCTTGTCTGAATGCAAGTTCTTGGCTGCTATCTGGGGTTACACTGCTCAAATCGATGTTGATATCAGACAGTTCAGCATTCAGTTTGTTTTGAAGATCGCGGGCTGCCGACTTAGCCGCTGCATCATCAATAATTATTTGACCCGCCCGTTTAATGCGGATAATTATCCCTTCACCGGCATTGAGCGCTTTTGCCTTCTCCAGTAATTTTTTAACTTCATTCTGTAACTTTGCTACTGTACCATCTTCTTTGCCATCATTAACAGATGTGGCCCTTGACTCTAAATCAGCTATTTGTTCCAGTAGTGATTTTAGCTTATTTCCTTCTGTAACTGCCTCTTTAGCTGATTTTTTATGGTTGCCATATGGGTCAAGTTCCTTGATGCGCCTATCGGCTGCTTCTAAATCTTTTGTAAGCTGCAATCGTTCTTTCTCACCAGTGGAAGCTTGGTATTGCTTCTCAATTTTATCTCTTACCGCCTTAATATCTTCCAGGGACTGTGCTTGGGCGATAAGTTGGGCATTAGTTAGCTTTAGTGCATCTTTCTTTTGGACCTCACTCTGAACCTGTTCCAGCCCAAGCCGTTCGGTTTCTTTTATTTGCTCTTGTAGGAGTTTTTTCTGATCCTGTAACTGCTGTTGATATGTTGGGAGTAGATTTTCATTCTTCTCCACTCCTGTTGCATTCTTTGCTTCCTCAATAGCCTTCTCAGTTGCCTTTATTTGAGCACGAAATTTTTCTTCAATCTCAATAGATTCCTTGATTGCGGATTGATTAGCCTCCAGTTTATATTTTTCTCTTAAAGCCTCTGTATAGTTGTTAACATTCTCTGTGAGTCTTTCCTGGGAAATTGCCTGCGCATTGAGACCGGCAACAATCTTAGGGTTTATTTCGGCTAGCTTTTTTAGTGCTACCTCCCTTTCTTTCTCTGTGCTGTTGGCATTTTTTAGAATAGCTAAATAAGGTGACATGGCAGCAGTCTGCCGGGTTAATCCATCTGTAACCTTCTCGGCTGCCTCTTTGAGTAATACCTGAGCTGATTTAGTTTTAATAGTCTCCTCACGCATTACATAGAGAGCCGTAGCCAATGCCGCCAATACAGTTGCTACCGCTACATAGGGATTGGACAACATGGTGGCATTGAGCAGTTTTTGTGCTTTCTCTACTACAATAAGAGATTGAAGATAAAGGTATTCCCCCAATGTCATTGCGCCAAGTCCAGCAGTATTTGTGGCATTTATAACTGTATTTGCAGCTGTAACAATGTTGACGGCAATCACCGCCGCCCTATAGGCCCCGTATGTTACAATAAGGACCTCTAGAATATCCAGTACTGTTTGATAATTCTCTACCAGGGAAGTAAGAACGCCGATAGTTGTTGATGCAACTCCCTGCGTCTCTTTACCCAGGTTGTTGAGCATCATATCGAAAGCATCACTGAGGTTGCTTATCTGTCCTACAAGTGTTTTGGATTGCTCCTGCATGAGGTTGAAGAATATCCCCCCCTCTCCAGCCATGCTCTGAAACGCCTTCTCGATCTCCGGAAAGCCTACCTTCCCGGCAGAAACCAGGTCATTAACTTCGTCAGCTGTGGCGTTGAACTGTTTTTGCAGCTCAGCAATAATGGGTATGCCCCGACCAGTAAACTGTTTTATATCTTGCGTATAGGCTCGTCCCTGTGTACGCAAGGTACCATATAGGTAAACAATGTCATTAAGTGGAGCACTGACGCCAGAAGCAACATTTCCAAGTGTAGTAAGCGTGCCTACAATATCATCAGCCGCGAATCCATAGGCAAGAAGTTGTTTTGTTCCTTGAGCAGCATCTTTAAGTCCGAATGGTGTTCTTGCCGCCAGATCGGCCACATCAGCTAGGAGTTGATCAGCCTTTTCTTTGCTTTGCAACATGGTGGTAAAGGCGACTTCCAATTGCTGGAACTCCCCCCTTACCTCGATCATTTTCTGTACGAAATTGGTGGCTGCGGTAATAGATAAATAACTTCCAACCGCAATAGCTGCTTTCTGCGCAACATCCTCAATGGCAGATGCCTCTTTGTTAGCGGTGTCAGTTAATGAACGGAGCTGCCTTTCCATGGCGTTTATCTGCGCCTGAAACTGTGACCCGTTTATTACTGCATCGAACTCAAGTGCTCCCCCATTTACATTCAGCGCCATTTTCTCATTTTAGAGTCCTAAAAAACCGGCAAGTTCTTTCCCACCGAGGTCCTTAATGGGTGTGTTATCTACACCGTCTCCATCTTTATCCTTTTCGTAACTGGGAATAGAAGCGGCCAGCATCATTATGTTTGGCCAGCTCATTTCCCATAATACCGCATCGTATGTGAATCGGAAATACTTTACAATCCCTCCAATGGTTCCCCAGAGGCTATTGTCCCCCCTGGATTTAGTAGGCTCATCCCTCTTATGGAGATGATAGTAGTCATAAAATTCATGACATCCAGCTTCTTCAGCACTATGGACACCAAAGAGAGCAGTTCAGCTGCAGAAAGATTGTCTTGGATAAAATCAACCAGTTTGTTTGTCGGCCCTCTCTTGCTGTTGCTAATTGCAGTTGCAATCACTTCTGCCAAAACCCTACCATGAGCATCATATACCTGGTAGCTGGCGTCCAAAGGAGAACCTGACTGCCGGTAGCTATCTACATTGATGGACAACAGTAGTTTTGAGATTCGTATCATATTCCCCAGAGTAGTGGGGCGGATATTGAATGTCTTCTTAGCCGGCAACCAGCCAAATTTTATCGCTATCCGCTCCCACCATTTGGGATTCATCACATCAACTTCAAACTGCACTGAGTTGTCCAAAAGGGAATCAGCAGACGCTGATAATATTTCCTTTTCGTCTATCATACCTTAAAGTGGTGTTTTGATTGACAGCATCGGGGTATTTGCTTTTTCTGGAAGCAAAATGGTATATGTCAAATCCACTTGCGCCAGTTTGTCCTTCTGGAAATTCCATTGAAAAACGGCATCTATTTTACCACGAGGTACCTGGACAACGGTTCCGTCTTTCATTGTAACCTTCAGGGATTTTTCCATATTTGGCGTCTCATTGGGAGCATTCCAGGTTGTGCCGCTAGCGTCGGTTGTAACCGTGCCGCCTTTCACTAATACCAAAGATGCCGGCTCAACATTATAAGAGCTCCATGCGAGGGTCGTTTTACCATCAATGGATACGCTATAAAATGGCGCACTTTGTTCTTCGATTGGGAAATCTGTCACAGTTGGTGACTCATTTGCCAGAACTGCAGTCTGAGATACCGTTGCGCCAAATTCGGCAAGGACGGTCCCCATGCCGCCATCTCCGGCAACATCACCAAACTCTATCTTAGATAAGCCAATACGGGCTTTTGCTACTGCCATGGGTTAAACAAATTATTGGGTTAACAAAAATTATATATTGGTTGAGTAAAACTCCAACCGAATGTTTGAGTAATGCTCGTTAAGCTCGTTGTCACTAAACAATGCGTGTTGCTGAACAGTATAGTGTATATTTCCTGTCCATACATCTATTAAATCAGATATTGCAAGTGCTGTCAATGTTTTGAGCCTTACAAAATCAGGCTGACTATTGTCTTGAATACTATTAACCGAAATGATTAAGTTTGGCACATGTATATTCACGTTTAATATGCCTTCCTGAAGCTGTTCTGAATTTATAGACAATGAGTTGATGACAACATCCTCGCTTTTCGAGTTTGTAGGCCTATTTTCTTTGTACAAGCCACCGGTAATAGTGCCAGGCAATATGCCTACGGCCAATTTATGGTAAACAGAGTCAACTGCCTCTAATGTTGTTGTCATCTCATTTTTGTTATCTTCTGTTTGAGTGCAGTAATTGCATTTTGAAGATCTCTTTTAGCTGTAATACTGGAGGCCGTAATAACATCATATCCTTTAGATTCAACGGCTGCAGCATAGTCCATCCCCGCAACTACTATAAGAACATATCCATTGGTAAACTTTTTGGATGTTTCTTCGGCAAAATCCTTTCCGATTTGAACACCATCCGTACTGCCTTTTGTTCTTCTCTTCCCGCCTCTGTTTTGGCCAGCTGTTACTGTGACCTCAACACTTGCCGATCTTCGGAAATTTTCATACAACTGCACCCCATTCTTCAGTATGACATACCCTATTGAATTGCGCAAATTGCCTGTTCGGTCTGTGAAATCGGCTTTCTGTCTGGCATTTTTTACGAATGCTTCCCCTATGTACTGAAGGCGTGATATAATTGCTATATCTATCCTTTTAAGGCGATCCGTAAATATCTCACGTATTTGCGCGTTTGTAAACCGAGGCCTTACTCCTACAACCATAACCTGGTATTTAACTGGCCGTTCGAAAAACGAATAATCTTACCTGCGGCTATAATATTTCCATTCCAAGAAACTGAAACATCTGATCCAATCGGCATTACAGCAACTCGAAGGGGCATGAAAACAGTCCAATCGAACTGAATTTTAATCCCATCAATACCAGTTATCTGGTATGACTGCCTTTGATTAGGCTCTGCCCTGCATATTTCAGTCCTCGTAACTTCATTACCAGGTATCCAATTACCCTCAGTATCACGGCTACCGTCGGTTACAAATTTCACTGTTAAAATATGTGGGTATTGAATTACCATGGCCTTATACCAGTAACAGTTGGTCTGGGGAATAAATCATCAGGAAGCCCCAGTTCTCTCGCCAATGCGGAATACCAAATCTTTAACCCATCCAGGTTCCATTTTATAGAATATCCCCCTTCTGTTACATCCTGAGCACCTGCAAGCAATAATGGAATCTGGTAATACATAGCCTTTTCGAGGATTGCAATGTCCGCGGGGCCAGTAACCTCTCCGTTTGGATCTATGCCTCGCTTCAACATGATCAGGATTATTTCATCGGGGGATACCCCAAATTTTCCAAGTATGGTATTTAAGTATTCCTGATTAGTCATTAGTAGACCGCTTCCAGTAAGAAAATTCCATCAATAGCGTCCAGGGACGGGAACGCATTCAGCTCAGATTTTGTCCATTCGCCAAAAGGTTCATTATCGGACCACTTGGAAATTAACGCCCTCTGGTATGAAGCGTAGCTCACGCCGGATACCGGTTTTACCTGTTCGATGGCAATAGCATTTTTGATTAAACCTAATTGGCCGGCAGGAATAAAAACTGCATTCTCATCAGAAAACGGGCGCATTGCGCTTATTTTACCATCTTTTTCAATACCAATCACCTCATCAACAACTTCGATAATTGGCAGCTTGTTAGCTGATAAGAAGTTATTGATATTATCGAGGGTTGTTATTGCGACAGGATTAATACCGCCTCCGGGTTTTGCAGCATAATAATATGCTTGCATAGTATCAATCACCTCTTTTGAGGCTTTGAATTTTGCCCAAAGGGTGTCTGACATGAGAATTTTTGCAATTGATCTACCAAGATCCTTTGCCGCCTTCGTCTTATTCTGAATATCTGTAATTGGTTTGGAGTTGGTTGCATCTGCCCAAGTAACAGCGGCTTGAGATTTATTGCCAGATGGCATCAACAAATCAAGCGGTTCGCTCAATACAATACCATCAGGATTGTTTGTGATAGAGATATCCACCTTACCAGTAGAAACAGCCTGAAGTGTGATGAAGTCAAGCCGTTTCATTGCTGCGGTACCCACCTTCAATGTATCATTAAAGATAAAATCCAACATTTGATCGCGCTTGATTGTATCGGCAACCGGCATACTCTGCATAACCAGATAATCGCGGTAGTCATCCTCCGTCATTTTGTACATTTCCTTAATGGCAGGAATATTACCTGTCATTTTTGCTAGGTCTGCACGCGCCCTTAAAGGGGTTTCTGAATCTCTGCTAACAATAGAAGCAGCTGCCTCCAATCTGGTAGCGCCAATGATGGAAGTGTAGGAAAGACTCATCTGAGGCGGAGCCCAACCAAAATAATTCTGAAACCAGGTAGGGGCGAATCTGTCCTGGCTGCGATCGATCATCAGCTGCATACTATCAGCATAATTACCGAAGATTGATTTTAATTTTGCCATTTCTTAGTTCCTCCTATGGTTTAGAATGAGTTTGAAAAAATGATGAGAGGGAGTACTGATTTAATATCAGCTGTCGCACCTGGTGCCCGCCTTGCATAAACGGTACCTCTGATCACAACGGACAGGTCTTCATTAAGACCTACTGTGCCATCCTGATACAGTAAGCCCTGCGGTGTTACGGCTAATGCAGCAGATGTTGCGCCGGTTGCACTGGATTGGAAAACTCCATCGCCTGCATTCACTGCTCCGATAGAAGTTCCCACATTCAGCACATCATAGTCGCTAGAGCCGGAAGCGTCAATACTAGTAATAGCATAAGCCTTACCGCCTTTTACATTTCCGATATAGTCGCCAACAGAAAACAATGACCCTTTTTTTATCTTATACGCTGTTGCGCTTCCGCCAGCATTTTCTACCACCTCGGCGGTCTTTAGCACCTTTGCCTTACGTGTTGATTCATCGTAAGCGATTGGCGTACCGCCGGGGATAGTGGCTCCAGATGTGAGCCCAGTAGTGTCCAGCGTGAATCCACCGCGTGCGGTTTCGATCACCTTCTGAAAAACTGGGGCACCAGAGGAAACAACTTCTTTAGTTATTTTTAAACCCACGGTTCATTTATTTTTTTTGTGAATCAATAGGCTTATGACTATCAGCCCATGAGCCGATGTCCGCCTCTACCTTTGTCTTGGCAGCATCTACAGTCACTCCACCTGCCGGCGGTTTGCCACCCTTCAGTTCCTCATTAATCAGGCCCTGCTTATACGTGGTGTGGTCGGCCTCAATTTCTGCCACAACGGTATCCAGTTCCTCTTCCGATTCAACCACCCTGCCTTTTGCAAGCAGTGCTGGTATTTTCTTTTCAGCCAGCTTCTCGCTGAGTTTTTGTGAAAGCGATTTCTGTGTACCTTCTTTTTTGTAGTTGGTGAGTTCTGTTGTAAGGTTTGCTACCATGGATGTGAGTTTGGCAATAGGATCATCACCACCCTCTTTTTCTTTTTCCTTTTCTTTGGATTTATCCTTTTCCTCGCTTTCTTTTTCTTTTTTGGCTTTGAATGTCTTTTCAGCATCGGTTACCCTACGGTCCCCTTCCTTTTGATATTCGGCAGCCATGTCAGCGAGAGAAACAGGTAATTTTTCGAGTTCGGCCACGGCCCCCTCTATTGCAGATTCTTCTGTTATTTTTGTAGCCATTTTATCGGCAAAAAATCCCAGAAATAATTTGGACAGCCCTGGATATTTTTTACCCAGTTCTGCTAAAATCTTTTCCTTCATTTGTGAAAGATCATTTGGTTAACAATGCACTGTCTTAAAGAGGAATCAAAACCCATTGCAGGTTTTAAAGAGAGAGAAAAAAGGGGTTAACAAACAATGTTTTTTGATTCGTTCTGAAGCAAAACTATTTTATTTATCTGTTACGGAAGTAATTACCAAAATTATTTTGTGAATAAAAAAGCGTCGAATTATCTGCTTAAAATGGACATATATTCTGTATTATCTTTCACCCAATATGGTGTATTTGATAGCCTGTTAATCTTCTCCTTATTCTCACGCAGATATTGTAAAAAATCGGTAGGCGCCTCATCTATCTGGTTCTCGCTTTTCCCGTCCCATTTGCCTATACCGAGTATTTGATCTTCGTATTTATCCATTTCATCGGCTGAGATCAAAATAGGCTGTGTGTGGCAGCGGCATTGAGGATGCCACCCCCGGAATAGAAAGTTTTTAGGGTATTTGCCTGCAAGTTCATCGCAGATATCGTAATCTGGGTGGTTATTTGACAGCACAACTTCAACTCCAACTACGAATGGCTGCGATGCCCACCTTTCATAGTCTGCTGTTCGATATGCCATGTTAGTTTCTGTTCGAGTGAGCCTAAAGGCATTCTTTGCTGGGCTTCTGTAGACCCCTCTGCCAGGAGACGGGGCCCCTTTCGGGCTTAATAGGTAATTATGTAGAGTCTTTTGCAATTCTCTTGCTGGCTGCCCCCTGCCGATGCCCTGTTTAAGCCCATATTCAACCTCCTTTTTGTACTGATCCGCGATGTTCCACACTCTATCTGATAGATTTAACCCATCCTCCGTCCTATTTATGAATTTATTTAGGGCCGACTTATTACTATCGTAAAGTATTTTCTTATACTTAGGTAGCAAATCAGGCTTATTGAATCTCTGATCAAGAAAGACGACGTTTTTTTGGTCGGAGAGAGTCCAGGCGCTATTTATTCCATTTACCAGTGCGGTTTCGATATTCGTATGCATCTTAGACAATATTGCATCAATGCGTTTTTCAAGGGCTGGGTATTTGAGAAAAGAAAACCTTGTGTTTTTGAAGTTGATTGTTGATATCGCTTTAGAAATATCGAATGTATGTCGATACAGAATGATATCCATCTCCTGCTTTAACTTGTTTTGCAAGAGATTTAAGAGCTGATTATACCTTTTTGTAATAGCCTCAATAGATTTCCATTGATTCATTTTTACCTCATTTTAAAAGACACTACCGGTCCAGTATGGTAAAATATTATCAGGCGGTTTGTAATTCAGACCCCAGTGTTCCTTCTTTCTTCATTAACTCAAGCTCAGCATCTGGGTTGGTGACCAGTGGATTATTCCTTACAGCTGTTTCCTGGCTCATAATTGCCGTTCCTGGCTGTACCCCTTCAGTGAGTACCTGCATAGTCTCCAATAGATTCTGGGGCAAATAGTACTCGAATACGGGCTTAATAGTGAGTGCGAGAGCAGCTTGAAACTTCACATTTACAATTGACATTGCTGTTTTGAGAAAGTTTATACGCCGCTGGATCCCCTTGCCGAAAATGCCCTCTTTCCGAGCAGCCTTTAGGTGGGGAGAAAGGAAGAGCATCTTTAGGGCAATGCCGGAGAATACACCAAGAGACTTCATTTCCTCAAAGGATATGTTAGGCGTGTCGGTCATGCTATAAATAAGCTTCATTAATGTTTCGTTCTCCAACTTTATGGCTTCCGGGGCCTGTTGCCAGGTTAAATACGCGGCTTTGGCACCATTATTCAACTGTATGATCTTACCCTGTTCGCCCTTATCGGAAAACCCCTGCACCTGACCCTCTACAGTGAGGATGGGGCTACCGAAGTAATCATTCGTATCTGCATTATTACTTATGCTAGTTTCAAACCGTTCGATGAGCGGCTCTACATCTTCCCATTCGGGAAGGGGCTGAGAATAATAAACAACCGGTATTTTATTAAGGGGGTTTTTAACAGGCGTTACGACCCATCCGCTTTCCTTAACAGCTGTGATGATGTCTGTGTCCGTATAAACATCAAAATGTTCAACGGTTTTATCGCCATTTTTTATGAAATATCCTCTACCAAAGGCTATCATGTCGCCTGTGGTATCGAAAACGGGGTATAGTGTATCGCCAAGTGAAGGAGCAAGAACTCGCATTCTTAGACGGAATTTTGCCCCTTCATTAGCTGTGTTTTGCCAATACTCTTCAGGCGCATCAATAACATACCAAAGTTCCGCGCACTCCGTTTCGGACATCATAAACTCAGCTAATCCCATGGATTCATAGTCCAACTTATTATCGTCCCATGTTTTTTGAATCACCTGCAGTAGCCCTGTTTGACCTTCATCAATTGGCTGCGCATCCATTTTGATAGGATTCCCGCATAAAAATGCTGCCGCACGGCTAACAATAATTTTCTGAAATGGAATAGGCAAACGGGCAACATTCACTACACCTGTTACTGGGTTGCCGTTGGCGTCCTTGGTGGTTTTAATCTTGTTGGGCCGCGCCGTTTGGTCCGTTACCTGGTGCTGTGTTGGATCCAGCTGCCTTAGGGCATCTGCGGAAGATACTTTTTTGGTTGGCTTTACAGCTGTAAATTGCTTTACTACATCATCATAGTTACCGGCTATCAATGCCTGTAATTCTTCTAACTCCATGGGTCAACTGTTAACAATGTGCCCGTAAAGTTCAAACCTGTATCTGTTATGGTCAAATAAATTGTGGCGTGTCAAGGCCCATTCGTAAAGCCTCTCCCCCATCTCTATTCCTGCATTAGGATTCCCAGCCAGGTACCGAATATGCTTATACCAATCTGATTGTCGCTCCACCCACAAAACAGGGGCGTCGGAATCGGAGTAAGGCGGCACTTTCTGGCAGATTACCGGCAGCTTCCTGGTTGCTGCCTCTAAGAGCTTTAGGTTTGATTTATGATGGTTGAATGTGTTGTTTTCAAGCGGTACCAGTACGGCATCTACATGATCATATATTCGCATATATTCATCCAGCGGCAACTGTTCAATTCTGGTATAGTTGGGTGATCGGGCGAAAATATGGTCTATTTTAGCCCAAATACCTGATTTATCGAATGTTTTATATCCTGCTAATGTAAACCCAATATCCTTACGGTTTTCCGATGCAACGCGCTGCAATGGGCCTTTTAGGATACCGGCGTCATAAAGATGAGATAGCTGGCAGGGGTAAAGAAACCGGTATCTAGATGATCCTATTTTTTCTCCTGGAGCGAATTGTCCATGTCCAAATGGCAGCGCATTTGGTATCACATGAACATTCCTATTGTATTCTTTCACTTTATCCGCAAGCCGCGCCGTTGTGACTGTAACCGTATCTGCAAGTCGGATTGCCTCAACAGTCTTTGCTGGTATTGAATTGCGCTGATAGTGCGCTGCCATGTAGTGCTTGGGGTACAAATGCCAATAATCGTCAAGATCAATAATAACCTTACAGCCATATTGCTTCTTTACCTGGTTAATTGATATCCCCCCGAACGGGAATATACGGTTCCATGTCACCGCGTCCGCCGCCTGTAGTAAATCTTCTATTGTTTCTTTTCCCACGAATCCGGTATTATCAATATAGTCACAGCCATATTGAAAAGGTAGTATGACCCGGTGGTAATCACACCCAGATTTATCATTCTGAAGCCCCAATACCTTCACCATTCCAAAACTGTTTCATATTCACAATACACTCTCCATCCACTGGGATGTAAGCGCTTTCCGGGTTCTCACTATACTTTCTAACGTTTGCCTCATGAATGGGCCATGTTTTCGCCACTGCTGCTGCCTTATCGTACCCATATAGATCTGCTGGCGAGCTGTCTATGTGCTGCGACTGACCTGGGATGTAGTAGTTTACAAAACCGGAAACGGCGCAGCGGGCATTATAGTCATTATCAATAGGTCCATAGTTGCCAAACTCCTCGTTAAACCCACCAACTTTTTCATATACCCGCCTGCTGATCATGAACTGACCGATAACATCGCCCATGTGGCATGGTAAATCCATTGATAGATAGCTTGGCAAGTATGGCATTTCACCTGGGCAAATACTGATCATACCAGACATTGGGATGCCAGCTAAATATCGGATCTTATCCGCAAGCCAATTAGACGGCTCGAAGATGTCATTCGCCATGACATGGAAAGCATCGTACCCGCACCTATAACAATGGTCAATCATTACGTTGAATGGAGCCGCAATCCCATAATTTCGATCACACTTCCAGACTATTTTAGCCACTGAATCGAGTAGCGGAATCACCCTTTCGTCCTTACTTCCATTGTCCCACACAAACAGGTCAAATGGGTAACCTGCATTGTTCATATTATGTTCCAATATCTGTTTCAATGTATCGTATCGCTCATAACTGAGCATCAGTACTGCTACTCTCATGTGTTTTGTTTATCAACATTGTCAATTAATCCCTGTACCTCGTCGATGTGCATTGGAATAAAGAAGGTATCCCCTGATGTTAAATGGATCATTGTAGCCTCTGCATTTATCGGCGAATGCCCCAAAGAGTCATCATGGGCCTCACGAACTACAATGATGTGATCTACATCAAAATAGCCCATCAGCTCCGCCTCTTCCGGGTTATCTATGCCAAGTTCTACTTGCTTGGTATCTATAACGGAGATAGGTAATTTTACTCTGTTTGGTGCGGTGGCGTAAGGGTGGCATGTGGGTAAAATAACACCCGTTTGATATGATCCTGGCAAACATGTCTCCGACTCCTTGATTTCAGGGATTAACTTAACAGAGGCCAAATGCTGTTCAATTGATGTTGTACATCTGCACTTAACTATAGACCCTGCCAACTCCCCTTCTGAGAACAAGTATTTCGGGGCTTTCTTGTTTGGTCCCTTTTCAGTCGCTGGGTTGCCCGCATACATGTACCCTTCACGGGTCTGGCATTTAAGCGTAACAACGGCGCCCATGGCTATCATACACCAGTCAATAATAGTATGGTTTTGATGAATTATCGCATTGAGACCAACATTCACATCTTTCCCGATGTAAGTATGCCCTCCAATCTTTGCGCCACAGGATATAGTAGCACGACTGCAAATTATGGCATCATGACCAACGTGGGAGTGCTTCATTAGGAACGTGTTGTTCATTACTCCGGTGGGCCGATCGATACCGGCATCAATGGTCACATGGCCTGTAAAAGTATTATTATTGCCTATCGATACGCCCTCATCTTTGCCCCATTTCTCCCGGTGCTCTCCGGGGAATCCAATTACGCAGTAGGGTCCAATATAGTTGCCGGTACCCATATATACATTGGGTCCGATCACCGCAGTGTGATGGATATCATTGCCAGGGAAACGTTCGTTATTCTCCATAAAATGAGTTTTTAAAAGAACATTCCAGAAAGGTTTTGCACAACCGCTTCTTGCCCTTCTGGATAAAATGTATTTGCCAGGGAATCTGCCTTATCCGGAGATCTACCCAATCTCTTTTTGATATCATCCTTCGGCTCAATGATAATCCGGCCATTACTTTGAAATTTCCATGTCGCTTCTGTTAATTCGGCGAACAATTCATCATCAGGCGGTAGCATAGCCTTGCTCTTTTTTGCTGGATCTAACCAATCGCGAACGGCCCAGTGGAGATAAGCCCGCATGTTGGCAAAGGTGTAGATGCCGGTTATGTCGGTTAGTGGCTTTCCTCCTGAATCCTCTGCAGCTTCGCTGTATTTACAGGAATAAACACCCGGTATATTCAGCTCTTCAAGGCGGGAGAATACGCCAGCGCCCTCTCCGATTGTATCGACAAACGCCTTTGACTTTTTTCCTGAGAACTTGTCTTCATGCCCTTTCAGCTTATTTACTGTGATGCCGGCAATCTTCATGTGCTCCGCCTTACCACCACTGTGCACCATCTCGAACAAAGCCACATAATCATCATGGCGCGGGCAGAAACATGAGCTGTCCCGACCCATGCCGGCAACGTCCACGCCCAGTCGCAATACTGGCGGTATTGGGAAGCCGTTCTGATTATGCTCTTTCCATCGCTGATTTGCCAGCTCGATCCAATGGCCTGGAATCAGTGCATCGCTGCTCTCCTTAGGGAACATACCTAAAACCTTCTTCCGGAATAGGTCGTTTGGCCGGTAAACACCCTGTTCCCAGGTAAAATCACCCTCACCTTCGTTAAAGTCCCTATCTTGTATCCTTTGACACCAAGATTCTACCTTATCTTTTACCCACTCATAATCCACCTGGCCAGGGATAATCTGTTTCTTTTGAATGACGTTTGGTGCATTGAGGCTATTTAATCGGAATTTTGTCCATCGCTTTGATTTTTGAGATTTCGCGGCATATCCCGTATTGCTATTTGGGTTAAAAACTATCAAAATCCGACTATTTCCCTGCAGGTTACCCTCAATCGCATCAAATACATTTTCAGGTATCCCAGATGCCTCTGTGACCACGAACATGGTATTGGCGGCATGGAAGCCCGACCAGGATTCATGATTGTGCTCATCAGCCTTAAAACCAGTAAGAAACCACTCCTCGTTATCCATCTTCACATCATAGGCGGTTAACCTGCCCGCCATAAACCCAAATCCGTTTCGGACCATTCGACGGTGAATCCTTGAAATTTCGGGCATCATAATGTTCTTTACCTGGCGTTCCGTAGGTGCCGTTAGTGCCACTTTAGTGTTTTCTACCAGCTCATCGCCCTTGAATACTGGCGTATTGTATAGAAAGCATAAGGCAGCTACAGCACTTACGAAGTCTTTCCCGCGGGCGGTACCAGAGGCTACTGAGGTCATTTTGTTGAACTGCACCGATTTTAACACGGCCTCCTGCTCTGGATCCAGGCTAACCCCCATGATCACCCTGGCGAAGTAACACCAGTCCTCCCGGCCCTTCCTAAGCACTTCTGCCACCTGCCGTTTTAAATCCTCACTCAGCGCCACCCATCACCTTTTTTAGTAACTGTTTCAATTCCTCTTCAGCGTTCACTTGGAGCTTATCGTTCCACATTCCCAAATGCCGGCCTATCAGTTCTAATGCTTTTTCTTTACTGTTGAGCTTTACTTCAATGCCATTTCTACCCATTTTAATACTGGCTAAGGCTCTAATTTTATCTTCAGGGATACCGTCTGTCTCAAAGACGTCAACAGCCCTGTAGGATGTCGTTATTGTCTCGCCCGAAATATCATCGTCCTCATCATCTTCCTTACTGGCAAATGGGTGATATTCTTCTTGGGTCTTTGTTTCGACCCGCACGAAGTCGGTCACTTTGGCAAATGCGATACAGGCCAACTCATAGAGTACATTGTCAACCGTTATCTCCGTCCGCCGTGATCTGGCAAGCTGCAACTGTTGAATATAATCCTGTACTTGAGGTTTTCTGAGGAGGTCATATGCCTGTTCAGAGGCACTACGCTCAGAATATTTGGCCCTGATTGCTGCTTTAGTGCCATTCAAATCAACAAGGTATTCCTCACAGAATCTTTTGATTTGCGGGGTTAATTCCTTTCCCTCAGATTGACCAGTAGATTGAAAGTTGTTGATTTCATCGATGGAGGGTGTTCGCTGCGGCTTATGTTTCGCTATTTCTGCGGATATTTCCTGGTTTTTCAACCACCTTTTCCCACAGGTTGCCGCTTTCTTTCGGTCTGTGCCTGGTACGGCTTTAATATAAGAGGCAATGTGGTCGCCACTTTTTAGATAATGTTTAATGAAAATCCTTTGCTCTGGTTTCAACGCCACTTTCCTGTAGATTTTCAACAAAAATATCTGATGTATCTGTTATGGGAAGACTGCAGCCCATCCTTCAATCCGAAAAAACCCGGTCACACTTTCCCATGGTTTGGATGTTTGCATGTTTGGGCGCCGGCACTTGCAGATAGTCCCGTACTGGAAACTGAAGCCGCGAAGCGACTGAGAAGATTCTATAATCTCTTTGAGAGTATAGGAGCTGACACGCTCCGCTTTGTATGCCTTTACGAGGCTAGTGTAGGTATGTACGAGGTTGCCCTCACGGTCGTACTTATAAACCACAGTTCCCTTTCTCATCTCTATACTGTTTATGGTACGGAGACAAAGATATAAATATAATCGTAACTTCAGTATTATTTGAATTTACTGGTATTTTTGAAAGATTTAGGTATAAAAAAGCCCTGGCAGACCAGGGCAAATATTGTTTTGGGAATCAATTAAAACGGGATCGAATTTTTTATTTGGTATCAACTATATCTCCATCAAGGGTATTATCAGTAGTATTATGGTTAGGTAACTGTATATTAGGCTCAGAATATGCGCCATCCTTCCAGTTTCTATTTTTTTCGAGCCAACCCAACAGCTTGCCCATAAATCCAAAGCGAATTGCAATGGAAATACCCTGCTCTAGGCAAATTTGCCCAGGAATCAACTCTCTAACCAATATAGTCCTTTTATATATTGCTTTGTTCCCGGCAATGATGAATGTTATTGTTGAGCCTATTTTTACAATGCCATTATTCGCAAGTCTACCGCTTTCGCTAACACACTGCTTGATAAATTCGGCGTCTACATGTGGATAAAAGTTATCAGACATATTTTCAAGCAGCTATATCTACTAATAAATGAGGATTTACATAATTATCTCCTGTTTCTAACAGCCTTTCAAGCATATCTTCTGATTCTGGAACATCATATTCTAGCCCGGGTTCATTATTATCGCAAGAAAAACTTTTCCACCCTAATGCCTGCAATTCCTTCTCAATACCCTGTCCATGTTTATCCGCAACAATACAGAAAGAGATTATTGCCTCTTCTATTGCCTTTTCGGCATCCATTTCATCTTTTGCAATAGTGTCTATCCCAAGTAAAGGCAACTTAATAAGTAAGTGATTGTGATCGCTAATTTTATTCCATACTGGCATGGAGACAGCGATGGAAGCAAGTTTATCACCATTTCTTGTAATTTTGATATTTGCTTCTGTAGTACTCATAATGAGCAAAATTTATACTGTAATGAAATTAAGGTGTATACCAATCATTTACCCTAAAACCATTCATATTAAATCTATTCGGGAGAAGCACAGAGACCAGAGCGGCACGATTTTACAAACGATTATAGTGCAGATGACTTATAACGTACAACAAATGTACAACAAATTGTCGTAAAAGCGACAGAAGCTGGATAATAGTACCCATAAACACATGTAAACAAAAGATATTCTATTTTAATGCCTTTGCGTGCCTGGTTTGAACTGGTACCCACGGGACAAGCAAGTGATAATGACTTTATTGCTCCCTATGCCTCCGGCCAATAACCTATACCTCCGGTAAGTAATGCACCGGCTGCCGCCTTACCGATACTAAACCCCTTTTTATTAGTTGTAAGTTGAGTGGCGTTGCATTTGGATCATTTAATCTGATCGGTCATTTTATTAAATCTCGCGTCTGAGATATCTGACAGCAATACTATTGGCAAAGTAAACAGTCAAACCCAATTTTGGGTAATCATAAGACTGGACTTTCAAATTTCCATCAGATGTTTCAAACACCGCACCTGGCTTACCTAATGAGGCAATTAAGAAACCATCAATTAAAATGTGTTTTTTAATCATGTCCTCCAGGTCCATAAAAAATGAAATATCATGATAATAATTTCGCCCACGGAAATCCTTTAAAACGTTTTTTACATCACTTGATTTTTGAACATTTACAAATAATGGCTTATTTGTTATTTTCTCAAAAATCACCACTGCGTATCTATTTTTCTTCGAAACGAATATGTTGGTATGCTTATACCCTCTTTTATTACATATTTCAATCACGCTACAGTCATTGCAGATAAAATTACCATTTAAATCATAAAATCCGGGTTCGGCATTAGCCTTCTGGGCATTTAATATAACAGGTGTGATTAATAATAAAAATAAAATTATTTTCATAAGACAGCTATATGATCATTAATTGATTAGTGCTTCAATCATTTTTGGAAGGTACTTTACACTAGTCTTTTTTAATACATCCGCAACCGGGTTATCATATCCATTTGCCAACTTTGCAGCGCCCCATAAATCTTTGCTTTGTGAGATTACATCGCCAGTCGTCCCGTTGATCAAAAGAATCCCGCCGCGAGCCCTTCCCATTGACATCCTCTTTACATTTGGCCGAATGATATAGTCCGCGGAGTCCACCTTGAACGTAACATGGTGATTATCGTGTATTAATTTGTCAATTATAACCTTCTCCGCTCCCTTATCTGTTGGTTCTACGAAAAACTTTTGGGCGCTGGCTGCGCATGGCGCAAGAAATAAAATCAATAACAGTTTCTTCATAGTGGGTTTATTTTTTGTTGAAAATTTTATCTCTTACTTTATCCAGCACCTCCAGGTCCCATTTTCCCCATGCTTCACGCAATACCACATGGCCGTTCCTTTTTTCTAATAGGGCATATGAGTGCCGGTACTCCAAAATATAACCAGGATAAGGGGTGTTAACCTGCCTTATCGTTACTGCTATTATTCTGCCGGCCAATGAGATATGCACTTTGCGGGAAGCCATACCCCCTGTTTCGCAAAAACCCTGCCCCGTGGTTGGTGAATTTGATAACCACTTTCTTCGATTTCATCCGCTCCTTTGCAGAATGAAGACCAAACAGGATAACTTATTTCTTGCCGAATTAGGGAAAAACATAAAACGCCTGCGCAATAAACATAATATCAGCTTACGCAAATTAGAGGTATTATGCGACCTCGACCGTGCCAGAATAAGCCAGTACGAAAACGGGTTGCGAGATCCCTCTGCTACAACACTGGCAAAACTTGCGGCCGGTATTGGGGTTCATCCCAGTGAACTTCTTGACTTTCCTCTTCCAGGTGCTTAATCCAAAGTAAAATAAGAACTTACTTTAATATATACAACTATCTAACACTTTCCTACCTCATTTTCATTTGCTTTATTTGCCATGTGACCAATTATTCAGCACTATGAGAATCTTTTATTTGACCCAGCGCATTTCCACCGCGTAGTAGTGGTCCACCTTTAGTAACATACCTCCCGCTGAACCATTGCGCCCATTCATTCTCAAAATAACCGATTATGCCACGTAAGAAAAAGATTGCAAACACGAAGCCTGAAGCTATCATTGACCCTCAAGTTCTTTCAGGTTTAAAATGGTATCTTGTTCAATCTCCGTTAGAATTATCTTCTTATCCCGATTTGACAATCTCGCCTCAAGAGAAGCAAGCCTCTGAACCAAAGTCTTGATATAAGCCCTTTCTCTATTCAGGGGGTCTTTTGGCGCCGCTGGCAATGTGGCCCCTTGAAGCTCATTTGCAAATACCTGTTTAAAAACAAGTATATGCGACTGTGTTACGTTGGGGCCATCTGGGTTTAACAGATCCGACAAATATGTTCTGCTTTTTTTACCCAAACGACGCGTAATCTCCTCATTGGTTAGCTTTCCTCCTGTTGCCCTTGCGTTAGCCTTTACCGTTTTTATTAAATCAGCAAGCTGTTTTTTGTATTCCATTTAACAAAAGTTCAAATTATTGAACAAAATCTAAATTTCTGATTTTTCAGACACTTTTGTTTTAGTCTGATATTTCCGACATATATTTGTATTGTCAACGGCGGCAAAGCTACGGCAACGCTACCAAAAAATGACAAGTGAAGATACTGCAAAAACTTAATAGGTATAAATACGGTCTCAAAATGATAAAACTAAGTGCAGAACAAGAGCAGGAAATCCGTGGAGTGTTGAGGGGTGTTAACGTGGCCGGTATCTGTAGAGATCTGCATAGGAAAGGAAAAATTCAATCTCCCAGGGTTCAATCAGTTTGGGAAGCTTTAAGGGGAGACAGAGAGAATATTGACACCCTGACTCTGGTAGTTAAAGAGGCACGAAGGATAAAAGCAAAGAAGCAGCGACAGCTCGCAAGTTTATAATCACAATTACATAACGCATACCGATCACATCGCGGGTTAAACCGGGTAATGTTATCGCTATGCCCAAAACAAACGATCATGACACTCTCTCTTCAATCAACACTTTCTAAGATGCAGGATCAGCTCGGCAGGATCTATGATGAAATAGACTACTGTGATAATGAGCATGATATGGTAGAGCTGTTAGCCACTCGCGATGAACTGAAAGAAGAGATTGAACTGGTTAAAGAAGAACTGTATTCAATGTCTAATAATTACTAACCCTTTAAATCCTTTTATAATGGGACCTATCTACTTAACTCTGATGATTTTGCTTATACCAGTTGCTCTTTTTGGACTTTATAAACTGGCAAAAACTGGATTCTTCACAGATTTCTTCATCTCTAATAAATAATTGTATGCTTCAGAACAACTCACAAGACATGAACACAATCGTTGAAACCTTCTTCGTTGAAGAAACAGCCTCTTTGATTTATGATAATGACGATCTGCAGAAGTGGGGAGACCTGGTAACTCAGCTGGGCCTGACAGGTCAGCAGAAGGTTGTTACCGGTGAAAAATCACCTATCCCTTTTCTCTGGATGAATGAATCACTCATCAATCTCTTCAAGTGTCTTTGCCCACGACAAGTGGATATAAAGGATTACGACAAAATGCCGATTCCTTTGGAAATCCTCGGATTGGTATCCTTGTCAGAACGTGAAGAGTACTTTTTCAAAATTGAGATATGGTATGATGAGAATACACCTGACCCTGTATGTGTTGGGTACCGATTAAATGCTTCTCCAGAGCGTCAAACCGGGTGGATGAGGGAATCATATGCCGAGAAGTATCTTTTGGGTAAATGGTCAGATGTTAAGGCGTCTTTTGCTGAACTGTTAGATAGAGCAAAAAAACGTTTCATTTCTGAAAGAGGGCTATTGCTTCGCCAACAAATTAAAGAGGCGCAAAGAGGGCTTGAAGATCTGGAAGATACCGCCCAGCGTCAATTCGGTGTAGGCTCGACAATTAATCTACCCTTTTAAACAAAAAACATGCTCTGGTATCACTGGCTAATAATCGTTGCGGCTGTTGCTCTCGCGGGCTTCATTATCGTTCACTTCTTTTTAAGGATATCAAATGACTATGCAGACATTAAACGCCGCTATGAACTCCCTTCCTGCGAATCTTGCAGTGATACTACTTGTGTCTGTGATATGGGGCTTACTCATGGGAAAGGAAAAGGAAAATCTGGATGGGGAGAACCGGTACCGAGAAAGGACCAGTTACAGGAAACTAAATCAGAAAATCAATAATCATGAGAGAAATTAAGTTCCGCGCCTTTTGTAAGCCATTCGGCATCATGTGCCGCGTATCAGAAATAGACTTTCTTAATAACATGATATGCTTGGTTATAAGCAAGTGGAGGTCCATTCAAGATGCTTATGGCTTCGCTGACGTAGAGATAATGCAGTTCACGGGACTAAATGATAGCAACGGGATTGATATATATGAAGGAGACATTATAAGGGCGAGTGGGTATTATTATAAGAAAACACATGATATGAGTCAGGCTCGCCGGTTCGTCGCCTCCAGCATACCAGATTCATATGAAACCGTTTTGGGAGTATTTCCCTTTATCGTTGTATGGAATACTGATTTTAGTGGCTGGGGCTTTAAGAGCAGCATTCACCAAATAGCAACAAATGTTTCAGAAAGAAACTACGAAGTTATCGGCAACATCTACCAGCATCCAGAACTCATAAAGACATTGAATGCAGAACAGTTATAGATTTAGGAAGTAACCACGCGGGGCTGTTCCCGGCCCTGCTTTTTAAAAAGACATTTAAATAACGAAACATTGGATAGCAATACTCCGGTTGTATCTACCTCCGGAATTAAATTGAAGTTCTTTGATATAAAATATTAGTGGAAACGTGATCGACTCTTAATAGTTCGGTAGCGGGATGCAGCCAAATGGGGATATGGTGAAGCTTAGGAGGTAAGCCCAGGCGCTTTGTATATGCCAGAAAACAACACGGCATCCACTGGATAAGGGCCGGAAACCTTTATCCCCTGGGTACTGGGTAGTGCCAAACGAACAGGTGGCGGAATGGTAGACGCTAAAGTGTAGTCTCTTATAGTATGGTTGGCAACAGATAACCAGTAGCCGTAAAAGAATAATTACCGTTTAACAATTCTGGTTCGAGTTACAGGAAGTGCCTGGATAAAAACAAAAGGTACGATACAAAACTCCATACATGCAGGTTCGATTCCTGCCCTGTTCACAATCATTTGATGCCAGAGGGGCGCGACTAATGGAACGCGCAAAGTTATACGCTCCCGGTGGCGTCACCGGGAAATGAAAGAAGTTGCTTATTCATAAGCAAAGACAGCATAACGGCGGTGCAACTCCGCCCTCTTTCACAAACGAGACAGCTGTCCTGCGGTGAAGTGGAGGCGCAACACTAACAAATTCAGAATTGCATTGGACACGGGGGAGGTAATGCAGCCCCCACCAATGTAACCAGGGAGATTATTGATGAACCAATACAGAAACCCGATTTAATCACCTGCGGCGGTAACGGGACCGCAAACGATGCAGGAGGTAACTAAAAACAGAAGTATGAAATAGCGAAATCAAATCTCATACGCACAAATTTTCAACAGGGCCAGGCGGCTTTATTATTTCCGAAAAGATTGTTTTGATTGTGCCGCCTGGTTTATTTAAAACTGAAAACAAAATGAATAAAGAAAGTATATGGGTTCAGGTTTCACAGTGGGTATTTATCCTGGCTTTAATATGGGCTATGTACCAAATTGTTTCGCGCATAACCACACTTTAATAAAAAATGCCCGACGATGGCGCGCCGGGCGGAATAGAGTAAAACGGAAAATTAAACAACTATTCAACACAAATATATGGGAAAATTAGAAACATTAACTCCAGCACAAGAAGCAAAGATCCCAGAGGTGCGGGATTTCTGGCTCAACTACATTCTTTCCTGCAAAAACCGGCTTGATAAAGACAAGGCAAAGAAGGGTATTGAATGGTTATACTCCTATTGCGGGAAGGAGAAGCCGGTAATAATTTTCATGGATAGCCCTTATGGTTGCCAGGTAGCCGCGAACTTTTTTTTTAAAATTTTTAAGGATAATAAGGCCAACATCGGGGACAACATCGGGGACAACATCTGGGCCAACATCGGGGACAACATCCGGGACAACATCCGGGACAACATCTGGGCCAACATCTGGGCCAACATCGGGGACAACATCCGGGACAACATCCGGGACAACATCTGGGCCAACATCGGGGACAACATCTGGGACAACATCCGGGCCAACATCGGGGACAACAAGATTGAGCATTACTCAACGAGCTGGATGGGAAATGTGGGTAACTATGGATGGGTAGCATATCTGGACTACTTTCTTCAGCTTCAGTTGATTCACACAGATCGTGAAAAGGATTTTAATTCCTTCAAAGAACTGCTGCTGTCTGGTGTTTTTGAAATGATACAATTTGGTGGACTCTGTATTGTTTCAGATATGCCTACTAAAATAGTTAGGAACAATGATGGCAGGCTTCACAATCCCAATGGCCCTTCTGTTGAATTTAAGGATGGGTGGCATCAGCATAATATCAATGGCCGTACACTGCCTTCCTGGATATGGGAGAAGGCCGCAGCTGGAGAAATAACCCGCGAAATGTTCATCCAGGAACCCAACAGCGAAATAAAAGGCGGCATTTATGAAGTACTGGGGCAAAAGAAAATGATGGACCTATTGGGCGCCATCGAAGTAGATACCAGAACTATTGTTCACCGAAACGGAGATCAAGAAACGGTTACACTACTTAAAACAGCCGACCGGTTCCCCGAAATCGACAATCAGCCATTTGCCTGGGTGAAAATGGTTTGCCCTTCTACTGGATCACAATATCTACAAGGGGTAGAGCCGCACCATAGTGATGCGCTTGAAGCGATAGCCTCGCTTTCCCCTTTCAAATCAAAAGATTATTCATTCGACTTAAGGTCATAAATCAAATCAAAAAATGAAACAACGAAACACATTACGCGGCCATCAAGGCGACGTTCAGTTCTCGACTATTGCATCCATTCCATCCGGAGCAAAGAGGGTAAAAAACAGACCTATCGCCCTCGGCGAGCACTCAGGACACATGCATGTGTTAACCGGAGACGTGGAAATGTTTGAGGTTGATGGGCGCATTATCTGCACTGTTGGTTCGGATGGCGCCAGGCTGCAACATGTTCATGAGTCCAATTTCACAGAATCATCCTGGACAAAGAAGGAGGAGATCACAAAGGCTGATCATAACTCCCACGAATTGCCAGCCGGCAACTACGAGTTCTGGATTCAAAACAGCTACAACCCTTACTCCAAATTAATGGAAAGGGTGATTGATTGATTATTATCCCCGGGTAACACCGGGGAATTTAAATCCTTAAGTCATGAATATTCTTTCAAAAAGCATAACAACTACCGGAGCCCTTTCAATCAGTTTTCTTTCTGAATCGGGGGTACATCAGGAAACATTCCCGGCAAAAGAAGTTCAGTTCTACATGTATGCAGCAGATATGATAGATGATGCGCACGAACACCAGGTTATGGTCAAGGGCGAAGGATGGGTTGACTATCCTGACTTCCTGAGGTCACAATTAGCAGATAACGCTTTCTGCGAGCATATTCTTTCTACTAACGCCCTAATTAAATAAAAATGTCAAATAAACAGTTAGAAGTCGCAAAATTATTAAACAGCAGCGTGCTTCAAGTGCTTACATCGGAGGAATTGTTGGGGTTTGAAAAAGCATATATGATAGCAAGTGCAGTGCAGGAATTGAAAACACTACTCACGCCCGAGTACATGAAACCAATTATGGCCCTTCAGGGGAACAAATTAGGATTCAAAACCGACAAGGATAAGGATGGCGGTTATCCTGAAGAAGTGGTAAAGAATTGCCTTATTGAGGCGGTCCTTCTCGGTGTCCAGCCGTTTGGCAACCAGTTCAATATTATTGCGGGCAATTCCTACATCACAAAAGAGGGATTCGGGTATCTATTGTCAAATCTAAATGGCCTTTCCTATAAGATCATCCCGCAATTGCCACGAGTTGGCGAAAAATCGGCTGCTGTTGTAATGAAGATACAGTGGACCTATGGCGGTCAATCAAACGAACAGGATATTGACTTCCCTATTAAAGTTAACTCATTCATGGGTACAGATGGCGTAATAGGCAAGGCTACCAGGAAGGCCAGGGCTTGGCTGTTCTATACGGTCACAGGAAGTGAAATATCCGATGGTGATGTCCGGGATATTGATGCTAAGGTGGTCTCTACTACTATTAACAATGACAAAAAAACACCACAGGAAATCGAAGCAGAAAGGATAGCACTTTTAATTGAGAATGCTGCAAATGTAACAGATTTGGAAAAGCTGAAACCGTATATCCAGCCTTCACAGTATGAAATCTATGAAGCTAAATTAAAATCTTTGAGCTGATGGACTTCTCAGATACTTTATTCAGATGCCACTCTATTGGGCACCTGATGACAGAACCACAAAGTAAGGCCGCCAGGGAAAGAGGGGATCTATCTGAAACAGCCTTAACGCACCTTATTGATATTTATGTTTCCCGGAAATATGGTCGTAAGACTGATGTATCCAGCAAATATATTGAAAAGGGCCTGGCTGTCGAAGAGGATAGTATTACACTATTCTGTTTAGTAAAGGGGAGGTTCTTTAAAAAGAACGAAGAGACATTGAAAAACAGATTCCTTATTGGCACCCCTGATCTATTTGAAGGCGAATCAATAACAAAAGCCGATCACATTATCGATGTAAAATCCTCCTGGGACATTTTCACCTTCTTTAGAAACTTCACAAAGGACATGAATAAGATGTATTACTGGCAGCTAATGGCATATATGGACCTGAGCTCATCTAAATCCGCATCATTAGCCTACTGCCTGGTAAATACCCCAGAATCATTGATTCAGGACGAAGAAAGGAAACTACTATATAAGATGAACGCAGGCACTACTGAGAATCCGTACTACATGGAAGCCTGTGAAGAGTTGAGGAAGCTATCTATCTATGACGATATCCCAATAAAGGAAAGAATGATCCAATTCACTATTGAAAGGAATGAGTCGGATATTCAGCGCATGCACGATAAGATAGAAAAGGCCAGACTGTATCTAAATGAACTTTCTGATATCATCTCTCCCACAAAACAACTATTAACATGATAGGTAAAACATTTTTCATTGTAGAGAATAAGGTTGTCAGGACACTGAAAATAGTTCGTGAATACCTTGCCTATGGTCGAAGATTATATGAGGTGGAGGATTCTGCACAGCCTGGTGGTCCACGAGAATTTGAAGCCGACCCATTCGATCTTCGATTCAATGTGAAGGCGACAACACCATTCAAGCGACGGAGCTTTCATGCTAAATACCATGAGCGAAAAGTCCGGTGAAACGCTACTGCCCAGTGCAATTGATAACCAGTAAAACAGAGGGTATGGAATACTATAATACAAACAACTTGACGGGAGAGGCGCTCCACGACGCTACACAAAGAGCCGGCAGCCAGGAGGACATTATACAGAAGTTCTTTAACAAACATCGGACAGAAAAGTTCCTGGTATCTGAGGTATACCACCGGCTGCTGGAAGACCACAAAATAACCGAAAGAACACCCATTTGGTCCATCAGAAGGGCAATATCCAGACTAAAGAAAGACGGGAAGCTGGACAAACTACCTGAAACGGCCATCGGAGCAAACGCCCACGGATCACCTGAACACTATTATCAGCTATCTACCTGGGCGCCGGCGGGATATTCAGAACAGCATCCAATAGAACTACACTAACCTATGGCCAGACCTATAAAAGAAGGATTGGATTATTGCTCTCTTGATACGGATATCTTCAGTGATCGCAAAATTAGACGGTTGCTTAAGACGTTCGGCGCAAAAGGCTTTACGATATACATTGTCGTCCTCTGTGAGGTATACAGAGATAAAGGATACTACATGGAGTGGGACGGTGAATTAGCATTTGACATCTCAGACAATATCCCAGGAGTTTCGGAGCAGCTGGTAAAAGAGGTAATAAATTTTTGTATTGAATGTGGGCTTTTTGATAAGTCTGTTTTCTCCTCGAAAAATACCCTCACAAGCCACGGCATCCAGAAGAGGTACAAAAAGGCCAAAGAAGGCGGAAGGGTAGTTATTGTGCCGGAAATATGGGTTATGGACCAAATAACTACAGTTATTCCAGATAAACCCACAGTTAACCAGTCAATAAGTACACAAAGTAAAGTAAAGGAAAGTAAAGTAAATAAAAGTAAAGGAGAGGAAATAACCGCGCCCGCCATCCCAGAAGAAATTTCAGATCCTTTAAAAACAGAAATTCCGAAAACAGATACACCGCCCGCGGAAAATCCATCTCCCCCAGTTGCGCGCGCCCCCTCTTCCACTATACCAACAATGGAAGAGGCATTGCGTGAGGCGAAGCGGTTGGGAGGTACTGAGGAAATGGGCACAAAGTTTTGGAACAAATATGAAGGTCTTGGCTGGAAGAACGGCATAACGCATATAGCAAACTGGAAGCCCTTCCTAAACAATTTCATCGCAAACTTTTACGAAAACGAAAGGAAAAATGGAGAGAAACGGAAAAATAGTCAGCCTACAGGAGCAATTATCCAAGGAGATAAAGACTATATCCCACTATAGTGATATGCAGCTGACTGACGAAGAAATTGCCGCCGCATTGGAGGATGCAAAACTTAAAAAGTTCGTTGCGGCAGAGAAAACAGAAGCCGATAACCGATTAGAGTTCATTAAATCGGAAGCCAGAAGACCGTGGAATCATTCCGAACTTAAAAAATTTGTTCTGGACAGGGCTGACGAATTAGGGCTGCCGTTCATTCTGGACGCCAAAAACGAGTTCCTTTTCCATATGATGTGCTACTACTTCACCGGTAATGACTTGTTTGAAAAAAACGCCCCTATGGACGAAAAGGGGATTCAAAGACCATGGAGCCTTAAAAAGGGCTTACTGCTTTGTGGTGGCGTGGGCACCGGCAAGACCACGCTAATGAAGGCTTTTATGTTTAACAAGCGCCGGTGTTATACAGTTCTCAGTTCTCGGTTTATCGCCTCAAAATATGCCGATATCGGCGCGGGCGTAATTGAAACATACGGGGGTAATCTGAATATTAGTAGCTCTGCTGATACCTTCTATCAGTCGGAAATTGGAATCTGCATTGACGATTTAGGAACTGAGGAAACAAAAAAGAATTACGGCAATCAGTCCAATGTTATAGCAGATATTATTTTGAACCGATATGATAATTCTCAAATCCCATGGCACTATACACACATCACCAGCAACCTAAATGCTGTTGAGATTGAACAGGCATACGGCACCAGGGTTCGCAGTCGTCTGCGGGAGATGTTCAACCTGATTCCAATGACCGGGGAGGATCGCAGAGTATGAAAGAAATAATCCAACATAACATCAAGCTGCTGCGCCAGGAATCCGGTCTAAACCAAACAGAATTTGCTAAACTATTCAAAATCAGCTGATCATCACTAGGCTCATATGAAGAGGGCCGCGCCACACCGTCAATAAAAACCCTTCTGGCAATCTCCCAGCACTTTGGAGTAAACCTGGAAGATTTAATAACAAAAAACCTTGGTGAAGTATGGAAAGAAAATGTAGTAAATGCGAAAAGGTTAAAGAGTTGCCCGAGTTTGTACGGGACCCGAGAAGTCCGCAAGGCCGCAAAAGCTATTGCAAAAAATGTGCAAACGCTGCTGTCAGTGATAGAGCACGGAGGATAAGAAAGGAAAACGCTAAATTCTTGTGATGATGGAAACATACCTAGAATACCGGCTGAGACTTAAAAACGAAGGGAAGCCGGTTGTGGAGAAGAAAGTCACGAAGATCAAACTGTTCAGCGATAAGAGGGCAAAGGTTAACCGGGAATACTCTGTCAAATCCCGTCCGTTCTGGAGAGGTAATCCCTGTGGGATCAAATCAAAAGATTGTACCGGCGCCGCCCAGGGCATTCATCACCCTGCAGGAAAAGGAACAATAGAACTCCTGCTGGATGAAAACAACTGGGTCCCTGCCTGTAATGCCTGTAACCTATGGTGCGAAACACATCACGCTGAGGCGGTAGAGAAGGGATTTAAGAAATCACGTTTAAACAGGCAACCATGAGAGAATACCCAATATTATTTCAACCAGAAATGGTTCAGGCAATTGAGCCACGCCGGGTAAAATGGCAAACCAGGCGTACAACAAAGCTGGACGAAGTGAATGAGAATCCGGATGACTGGAAATACATCGGAAGTATTGTAAATAAGGAAGGCAATCTGGTAAACCAGTTCCTGAACTTGAAAACAGACTTCGTATCCCATCTTAAATGCCCATATGGGGCGCCAGGATCAATACTGTGGGTAAGGGAGACATGGTGTCTGTACCAGACCGTTAATCATCGCCGGGTGAATACAGGCGCCTCGTTCAGCGAAATTTCAGATGGAAATTATGGGTATAAAGCGGATGGGTTTAACAGTATATCCGAATTTAAAGACCATGTTCGCCTTATGTCTGACTCTTCATTTGAAGCAGTAGAGGTCAAGGATAACAAATGGAAGCCATCTATTCACATGCCGAAAGACGCCTGTCGGATCTATCTTCAAAATACTGGTGTGAGGATTCAGCGTCTGCAGGATATCAGCGAAGAGGAAGCAATCGCAGAAGGAATTGAAGCAGATATGTATAATGAGCTTTGGAAAAACTATTTGGCGAAAGACACATCAGATTGTCACCTCGAAATTTACCCATCAGACTCTTTCAAATCATTAATTCAGAAAATTAATGGTCCGGAAATATGGGATCAAAACCCCTGGGTTCGTGCTATCTCATTCCGTGTCCTTTCCACTACCGGCAGGCCTGCAAATCTGGAGGAACTATGCGCGGCATCATAAAACTGCATGTCCACCAGCGCTTCCAGCATACCGAAAGATACATCGACGCAGAACAGAGGGACGGGATTATTCGCCGCTGGGTAGCAGATTTCAATCTCACGACAAAGCCTCATTACATCACAATCATACCGGATCATGAAGAAATCGAAAGGGCATATGAAATTGAGCACACTGAAGGCCTCTCCTGTGGCTGTCCTGAATGTGGAGATCATCCGGGAATTGGAGAGGCCAGAGAAGAGACAACTGGAGAAATCAGAGAAGCGGTCTAAATACGGGAATAGTAAAACGGTGGTTGATGGTATTGAGTTCGACAGTGTAAAGGAGGCGGCCCGGTATAAAGATCTGAAGTTACTGCTCAAAGCCGGGGAAATCGCCTTTCTGAAGATGCAGCAACCGTATGAACTAAATCCGGGCGGCACCCACTCCCTGAAGTACCTATCGGATTTTGAGTACACAGTATCCGCCACCGGTGAAAAAGTGGTTGAAGATGTAAAGGGATTCCGAACCAGGGAGTATTTAAAGAAACGCCGGCTCATGAAGAAGGTGCACGGTATTATAATCACAGAAGTTTAATTGACAGCATGAAGATCGTATACATAGCGCACCCAATTGGTGGGGATGTCGAGAATAACTTGGCAGATTTACGACGCATAATCCGGAAAATAAATTTAGAGATGCTAGATATTTTGCCGTTCTGCCCTTATTACGCAGATGTTGTGAGCATGGACGATAATGTTCGGAAAGAGCGGGAAAGATGTCTGAGTAATGATGTTAAGGTTATCAAATCAGGCATGGTAGATGAAATGTGGCTCACTGGTAGGTGGGTTAGTGCAGGGATGGATATGGAAAAGGATCTGGCAATTTATTTAGGAATACCAGTGGTTGACCTTACAAACCGAATTTAATGGAACTGAACAAAATATATAACCAGAACGGCATGGGTGGCCATCAATCCGCAAAAATGAAATCGGATACCTGGCTAACACCTCCTGAAATTATAAAGGCTTTGGGGCATTTCGATTTAGATCCATGCACACCTGAATACATGCCGTGGGAAACAGCCGACAACCGATTTACCGAAAGGGATAATGGCCTTATCCAGCCGTGGAATGGCCGTGTGTGGCTGAATCCCCCATATGGCTTAGAGGCGGCCAACTGGCTCTATAAGCTATCCAGACACGGTAATGGTATCGCCTTAATATTCGCAAGAACCGAAACCGAGATGTTTTTCAAGTATGTTTGGAATAAAGCTGATTCTGTCTTGTTTATCAAAAGTCGGTTGTATTTCCATCTTCCTGATGGAACAAGGGCTGCAGCGAACGCTGGTGCGCCATCCTGTTTAATCGCCTACGGTAAGGATAATGCTTTATGTCTTCAGAGATGCGGTATAGCAGGCAAATACATTCAACTCAAATAAAATGGAATTAAATCGGGTATATAACCAGGATTGATATGAAACTGACAAAGCAACAGATAAAAGCTCACGAAAAGTGCGATGCACTTCTTCAGAAGGATAACCTTACATACGATGAAAAGTTATCCATATATGAAAACTGGTACCCTGCGTATGGTAACCAGATAGGGAAGATCGCATCTTTTTTCACACCTATATCACTTGCCAATGATTTTCAATTAACAGTTGGTGGAGATTCGGTAGTTGATTTATGCGCTGGTATTGGCATTCTATCCTTTCTGCATTATCACAGGATGGCAAGTTGGGAGGGCAAAGAATGCAAGGTAGTCTGCCTGGAAAGGAATGCCGATTTCGTTGCAGTTGGTCAGAAACTATTTCCTGAGGCTACCTGGATAACAGGAGATGTGCTTGACAGGGATATCATTATGTCTTTGGGAAAATTTGACCTAGCAATAAGTAATCCACCATTTGGCAACATTAAATCCAACACATCATGCCAGTGGCTCAAATATAAGGGTTCGGAGTTTGAATATAAGGTAATCGAGATAAGTGGATATCTGGCCTCTTCTGGCTCTTTCATTATTCCGCAGGGTAGTTGTCCATTTAAATACTCCGGCGGGCAGCGCTATTCGCGCATCAGTACTTCTAAGTATGATAAATTCTCTAAAGAAACAGGCATTGAGTTCGATGCTGCAGTAGGAATTGACTGTGACATCTACAAAGGAGATTGGAAAGGCGCCTCACCTACCGTTGAAATAGTTGATGTGTCGGAGTATCCAATACATGAGCAATACACCAAATCGGAACCCCCACGAACAATTCAAACTGAACTTTTTTAACCAGGCGCGAGCCACAAATGAATAGCAATGACCTGCATTATTGGAGTGGTATCAAAGGGGAAGGTATTTATTGGAGGAGACTCTGCGGGGGTTGATGGTAATGACATGATGATTCGAAAAGATGAAAAGGTCTTCAAAATAGGCGAGTTTATTTTTGGCTGCACGTCTTCGTTCCGAATGATTCAGCTTATCAGGTATTCTTTCACCCCGCCTAAGATAACGCCCAAAAGGAACATATATGAATATTTATGCACAGATTTTATAAATGCCTTGCGGGAATGTTTAATAAATGGCGGATTTGCGCAGAAAGATATGGAATCGGAGGCGGGCGGTGTGTCCCTGATGGGGTATAAGGGCCGTCTGTTTTATATCGGAGATGATTACCAAATAGGAGAACCAAAGGACCTAATGGCAGCTATTGGCAGCGGGGCGGCTTATTCGCTCGGCGCAATGATCGCAATGAAGGGCCGTACGGGCACCCCGCCAGAAAAAATGATAGACATCTCGTTGCGGGTAGCTGCACATCTTTCAACAGGCGTAAGGCCGCCATTCACAATTTTACATTCGGATTGAATGAATAGAATTTCCAACAATTTAAACCTGCCCCGGAACGGGCAAACATGAATTATGTACACGGAAAATCAAATTAATATGTGGAAACTGAAGGCTGAAAAATGGGACGCTCTTGATGATAAAATAGCGTCCTGTTATGGCAAAGATAACGAAGAAGGAGAATGGGAAGAGAGTGATGATGACAATATTGATTTATGCACAATCGGCGAAATAGCAGCATCTGCATTTGGTTGGCTTTAACCCGAAACAAACCGGGAGCGCCCATAAGAAATAAAAACAAACCTAACCATGACCCAAAAGATATGCACACACCCTGACGGGTGTCAAAACGAAGAGAAACGGCATTGCCTGCTGAGTGGCTGTAAGTTTCAGGGCGGTAAGTTGGTTACCCTGACACCGAAAGAACAAGCCGCGGAGAAGTACCTGAAGGAAAGGTATGGAACTGACTATATCCCGGAACACTGGATTAAGACAGTGGTGGAATATGCGGCTCAGAAAATGGTAGAATCAGAAGAAAATGCGACATGGGCGCATGATAAATTACAGGATACGCAGGAGGAATTGGTATTCTATAAAGACCAATTGAGCAAGAAGGACGCGCTGTTAAAAGAAGCAACCCGCATCCTTACTGATTATCTCACCGGCAAAAGCAGTATGCGGCTATTTAAAGCGGATGCCCGTATTCATTTAAGAAAATTTAAAACCACTGGCAGGGAGGCCGGGAAAGATGAATAAGAAAATGATTACAGAAAGGGCCGCACACCTCGTAAGCCAGTTTGAAATTATGTTTCCTGGCAAAGGTAAAGAGAAAGCCATCCATTACCTGGTGAAAAACTTCGGTGAGAAGCCAAAAACCGAGTACTGGGCGGAAATTCTTAACCAAATAAACGCTAACCGATAAGCGATACCGGGGAATAATATGAAAATAGAACTTTCAAAACATGCTATATCCCTACTGAAAGACGGGAAGTTTAAAAAGGCGATTGTTCAATTTATTATAGATAATGATCTTTGGCATCACCGCGGCTATTTCAAACCCGGAGACAAGGTGCGTTACAACTGGAAAGCCAGGGTCTACCTATCCCTAACAAATGAAGATAACAGCACCTTTACTGTTGATGAAATATTATATAGAGACAAAAGCGGCGTTAGTTTTCAGGAGGGGTCTGGATGTGATCCATTTTGGTTACGTCAGGCAAAAAAACATGAATTATAAAACAATAACCGCACCGGCTACGGACACCGGCAACACATGAAAACATTCTGGTTTATAGTACATAATGCAGTAGCTCACCCGCTACTATGCTTATCAAACAGGCAGGATTCAATTCCTGGAAGGTTCCATGATTGGACGGCTGATAAAATGGGAATGCCTCATTAACAAATTAATCACTGAGCATGAGCCAGGCAATAGTAACCACATTATTAACAATTATTCTTTTAACCTACGCAAGGGCCATGTGGGCCTGCGTTAAAAAATGAAGCATGAAAGCATCTGAGGCAAGAAAGCTCACACAAGATTCATATGCCAAATTTTCTGATAAAGACGAAGTAGAGTATAAAAGGATTTGTGGACATATTTCTAATGTAGCAAAGAGGGGAGAGTCAAAATTATATCTTGATTCTATAAGTCAGGCTGTGATTAACCGGCTACAGGCTGATGGATTCAGTGTTGAAAATGGTTCAGATAGGAACTTAACATACGCACTCATAAAATGGTAGTTATGACAGCAGCAGAGATCAAGCAGGCGGCAATTAAATTTGCCAATGACTATAGCACATCCCTGTTACAAAGGGCGGCATACGAGGGATTTACAGCTGGATCCGGGGCAAGCAAACGGGCGATCAATATGGCAACTACAAAACCAGTGGATAGGGAGATTGTTTTGGCTTTCGGGCGAAGAGAAGGAGAAACTATTGACCGATGGCACACGGCTAAGTTTTATGCTGAAGATGAATATAACAAGGAGTGCTGGTCTGGATTTAACTACGTTACACATTGGACCCCAATGTTACCATCACCACTAAACCAACAGCCATGAACAAGCGAAAAACATTCACCCTCTATGTGCTTTATGATCCAAATGGCACTCAAATATGGCGGACGAATAGAAGTAAAAAGGCTCTCATAAAAGACATATCAGATGCTGGCACCTGGTCACAGTGGTACAAAAACGGTTGGCGGATCAAGAAAGCAAAATGCACAATTATTGAATAACAGACCGCAAGGTCATAGAACAATAACCTATGTTGCGCCCATTGCACATTTTACCAGATATAGTTCATAAAACAGCACATCTACACAGATTTGCAGGAAAGTATGATGTGTTGCCATGTCACTACGATTATGAAAGGTTATTGTTCCTGCAGAACGAACATGTTTGTAGAATGTTCTTCCAGTTTATTGATCCAAAACATGAGAGTGAGAAACCATTTTGGAGAAACAATACCTGGCATTACTGCCTGGCCGATAGTGAACTGGGTGATTATTATTGGTTCAACCTGAACCAACTCATTATTTGTACAGATTAATAACCGGCGAGAGCCACAGAACAAAGGAGGTGGTTGACTATGTTTAAGTGTACTTGTAAAAACGTGGGATTAGGGGCATATACAAATCAAATGTGGGTTCACGCGCCCGCTCATATGCCGAAAGAAAACGGCTACTGCCTTGACCAGTGCATTGCAGAAGAGGTAATGCTTCTCTGGCAGCTGGGGATTACGACGACCGGCTGCTGCTGCGGACATGGAAGTGCCCCACCCTTTATTGGAGTTGCGGATGAAGATATACCGCGCATGAAGGCGATGGGGTATCAGGTAAGATTTAATCCGTCGCGGCCAGGTGATGAAGATGGATTTACCCCTATGGGCACTGAATACGCCGCCGAACAATTGAAAGAACACCTTAAAATGAATTAAATGGAAAAGATGCGATATGAGGATCGTGTGAAGGCGATCGCTAAAGAAATGTCCATGGATATGTTTTTTAAAAATGAATATGGCAAATGGCCATATGTCAATACGCACTATGCCTCCCTTGGCACGAGAGATAAGACAAACAGGGAAGAAAAATTATTACCGGGATCCCGCATAGCGGTTGCGAAAATGGCAGAAGCGGCAACGGAGTTCTTAGGGTCGCTTTCGGAACACGGCATTAAAATGCGGCTTTTTGAATACGGTTTAATCCCCGATAAACCCGAATAGCCATGGGGTATATACTTGAAGGAATAACTCTTATAGTACTAGCCCGTGGGGCCTGGTTGATTTATTTTAACTTAAAAAGGAGAAAATGAAACTTGAAAATCAAGTGTGCAGCCTGGAACAGGCGAAAATATTAAAAGAATTGGGTGTTTCACAGACTTCACTACTTTATTATGTTGGAAACTGTGAGAAAGAGGCTTCGCAAAATATTCAAAACAGTTTTGGATATGACTGGAGCGATCACCCTTGTTATGAAGGAATGCCAATAAAATATGCCGCATTTACTGTTGCGGAGTTAGGGGCAATGCTTCCCGCCACACATTTCTCCCCATATATGATAGGGGTTTCTCCGAGAGTAAATTCAGTATGCGTAACTGGAAATGGCCCCAGCGAATACTGGCATACTGAAATCAATGGAAATGTGTTCGGGGCTTTCTCGACTGAAGCGACCGGTAAGTCCCAATTGCTTATCCATTGTATTGAAAATAAATTCATTGGGTGTTCAATAGAAGAAATAAATAAAAGACTGCAAAACTCTTAAAACCGGGCCGGCGGTTTCCGGCACGTGAAACAGATATGAAGAATTATATTTTACTCGCGGCTATGTGCCTGCTGATGACATCATGCTCAGAAAACTACTCTAATGGTGAGCGTATCGGCCTTATTACACAGTTTTCACAAACAGGCGTTTTATGGAAATCCTGGGAAGGACATTTAAATCTTACCCAAACAGGCATGAACAGTAGTAGCGCAGCGCCCTTCGACTTTTCAATTGATAATGATCACGAAGACCCCCTTCTTTTGAGGATGATTGACAGTGCAGCCACCTTAGGATGGAAAGTCAAACTAACGTATCATGAAACTAAGGGAAAGAATTTCTTCAACAATCGTGGCGAGACAAACCACTTTATCGTTAGTTGTGATGTCCTGGATAAGAACCCGGTAGGAAATCTATTCGGAAAGCATCAAGAAGAGGGAACCCCCAGCATTAAGGGTATTGTAAGAGATACAATATATTTGGTCATTTACAAATAGGCATTTGGCCGCCTGAAGAATATTATCCCTTCAGGCGGTATTCTATCCACTCCAAGAGTGTTCAAAATAAAAAACTATAAATCTGTGAAGAGAACATGTGCAGTAAAACAAGTCATAAAAGCAAAGCGGCCGCGGATCGCGCATTGGATTCCGCCCAGCCCAATTGGAAAGGAGTAAGACCGATAAGGTCTTATCTCTGTCACATCTGCAAAATGTGGCACCTTACAAGCATGCCGGCCGGGCAATACAACCGCATGCGTAAAAACGGAATGATTCGATAATAATTAACCACCCGTGAGGGAGAAAACGTGAAGAGATGAAAAGTGAAGGTATAGAAATATTAGAGATAGAGATATTGGCACTTCGGAAAATTGCCGACAAGGCCCTTGCAATAATCCGGGAGGGGAAAAAGCCCTCCCGGGCAAAGGCCCCATCAAAAAAGGCGGATGGGGAAGCTGATCTAAGAGCCAGAATACTAACTGGGCACCTGAAGCCTGCCCGGTTAAAGAAGAAAAAAGCCTCCTGATTACAAATCAGGGGCTTTTTCAATTATCTGATTCCTTAATCTCTCCCCCTCACCGGTGAGGTAGATATTCCTGGCCATGCTGGTATTATTGTGCCCATACCCTGCACTCACAGCCGCTAGGTCTATTCCTGCGTCTCTTTTGGCGTCTCCTCCTTTCCCTTTAAAGGAATACAGGCTAACATTTATCCCAAGTCCTTCAATGACATGCTCCAGCCATAACATGCTGATCCAGCACCTGGATAACCGGTGATATCCAGGCTTTAATTTATAGGAGAATAGATATCGGTCTGGATCTCCACCTGCAGCGCGTTCTTTAATCCAGTCCAACAGATACCCGGGAACTGGCACCTGGCGGTAAGCAGTAGTCTTACTTATTAGCTCACCCCTATTGTTGTATAGGGCGTCCGATATGTTAATTGTCGAATTAAGATAATCCACCATGCTGAACTTAGTGTCCAATATTTCATCTGGACGCATACCCAATACATATTCAAACCGGAGAAAGTTGTAGAGTTCAGCGTGTTTTTGTGGTAGTTCCCGCTTAATAATATCTACCTCCTGGGCCGAAGCGTGCTTGTGGATACCAAAATCAATCTCATCTTTTTTAGCTATTTTATGGCAGGGATTAAATTCAATAATCCCCCTGTTTTCAAATTCAAAGAAAAGTGCTGAGGCTCGGTCTAAAAAGGCGTTATACTGATTGGGGGTGAATTTCTTTCCTATGTATCGTTTGTTTGTCGAAATGTCATATTCTGCCTGACGAATAGTCTTCATTTCATCCAATATCTCACAAACATGAAACCGAGTTATTCCCTGGATTGAGATATTATCAAAGCCCAATGAAGAGGCCGCTAATTTGATATACTTTAAGCCGCTCCTTAGGCCGTTGAGGGTGCCCTTCTTATTGTCCTTTTTGTTATATGCCCATTGCATAGCCTCATTGAATGGAAGATTTCTGGGGTCTTCTCGACTAACGATCTCGTTAAGGTTTGGGACTTGCTGGCTCTGGATAAAACTCTTGACATCACAGTCAAATGGGTTCCAGCCTTCTTTCAGGCATCGTTCCACAACTTTCCGGACGCTTTCACCTTCAATAATTCGACCGCGGACCGTTGCCTGGTAATTAACCCCTAAGCGTACCTGGTGGCACCTTTTGGTTTTGTTCCGTTTTGCACAATAAAATTTAAATCCAACAAACCATTGTTCAGACATACTTTTGCCGTACACTTTCAAATCACTATAAGAGTTTCCCTGCATAATCAGTTAAGTTTTTATGTTTGACTTTATGTTTGACTTTAGCCAAAACAACCTAATCTGACACTTCGGAAATTGCCGGAAACGCTTTGTAGATGCAAAGATACAACATTTGAGCCTTGAAAACTCAATAGTCATATAGAGATAATCAATAAGTAGGATGTCAAAAATGCAGTAATTTGCACTCGGATCAAGATTTGATCGTAATATAACAAATCATAAAAATCAAAACAATCGTTAAAATAAAAACATTTTAAAATCAAAGAATATGGCTTTAGAAATCACTGATGCGAACTTTGAAACGGAAGTTCTGAATTCCGATAAATTAACTGTTATTGACTTCTGGGCAGAATGGTGTGGCCCTTGTCGCGCTATCGGTCCGGTAATCGAAGAATTGTCTAAAGATTACGCTGGTAAAGTAAATATTGGAAAGGTTAACGTGGATCAGAACCCACAGTTATCTGTAAACTACGGTATCACCAGCATCCCTGCTATCCTTTTCGTAAAAGGCGGCCAGGTGGTAGACAAACAGGTAGGCGCTGTGCCTAAATCCGTACTGGATAAAAAAATACAGGCCAATATGTAATTTTATAAAAACTGACTTTTGAAAGCGCTCCGGTTTGTTCCGGAGCGCTTTTTTTTTGCGAGTGGATCGCCTTCGGCGATGTTAAATTGTCTTTCTGCCTGATTACGCTGATTATACTGATTACGCTGATTTGATTATGTTGGATTTTACTTTTGGGATTTTTTAAAGGATTTTGGGAGATGTAAGCGGAGGTTGTCTTTTTGCCTGATTATGTTTATCTTTATATTGTACCTAAAGTATTGATATCCAGTTTCTTTCTTTGTTGAAACTTGTCTAAAGAGTATCTCAAAACCTACTCTATCACATTGATACACAATACATTACCGATCAAGTCCACGTCATCTCCACATCAAAAGCAGATCAAAAGCATGTATAAGGCATATACAAAGTAAGTGCAAAGCGGATGTAAAGCATAGGCTATCCCATCTTCACACCATCTTTTTTAAATACCCATTCCCAAAGAAAAAAGTAAAATCAGCGGACAACCTCCGCTTACATCTCCCAAAATCCTTTATAAAATCCCAAAAGTAAATCCAGTTAATCAGTATAATCAGCGTAATCAGGCAGAAAGACAACCTCCGCTTACATCTCCCCAAATCCTTATAAAATCCAACATAATCAAATCAGCGTAATCAGTATAATCAGCGTAATCAGGCAGAAAGACAATTTAACATCGCCGAAGGCGATCCGCAAAACATTTTTCGCGTATCTTCAAAGCCAAAATCTACTTTTTTGCGTCACTACTTCCTCGCCCTGGGTGCCTTTTTTTATTGCGTCACCGCCAACGCTCAACGTAAATGCGGCACTGCCGAAGCACTGCAACAGCGGGTAAAAGAAATCCCTTCCCTTCAAAAGATTATACAGAATAACGAAAATAAAATGATGGTGGGCCAGCAACGGCAACAGCTGCGTGCGATGGTGGAAGCCATTCCGCAGGCGGTATCCGTTCCCGTAGTGATCCATATCGTGCTGGATAACCCCGCGCTGGTTACAGATGCGCAGATCGCCTCCCAGATAGATGCCCTGAACCGGGATTATAATGCCGCCAATCCTGATGTAAGCCAGGTGCCCGCAGTATGGCAGGCACTCATCGGCAACAGCCGCATTAATTTTTGTCTCGCTCAAAGAACGCCCGACGATGAACCCACCAACGGCGTTGTAAGAGTGCAAACAGCTCCCGGTCAAAGCTTTTCTATCAGCAACGCGGCGGCAGATGCCAAGTACAACAGCACCGGCGGCTCCGATGCCTGGGATCACAGCAAATATCTTAATATCTGGGTTACCCGCCTTTCCGGTAATTACCTCGGCGTGGCCGCCCCTCCGGGCACCGGCTACCCTGTTGAACAGGAAGGCGTAGTAGTGCAATACACCGCTTTTGGCACCACCGGCAGCGTAGGTAGTACCTACAATCTTGGCAGAACCGCCACCCATGAAATAGGGCACTATTTCGGTTTAAAGCATGTTTGGGGAGATGATAACGGAGGATGTACCATTGATGACGGTATCACTGACACACCGCTCCAGGGGGATAATACCTACGGATGCCCGTCTTTTCCGCGGCTCGACAACTGCACCGCCACCTCACCCGGGGTGATGTTCATGAACTACATGGACTATACCGATGATGCCTGCATGCATCTCTTTACCGCCGGCCAGGTAGATCGCATGCGCTTTGTACTGGAAAATATCACCGCCAGCCTGATGACCTCCAACGGATGCGTACCACCTTCCATGGTGAACAACGATGCCTCCCTGGTGAGTGTCAATGCACCTGTTGGCAAAATATGCAACAACAATATTACACCTGTAGTAACCCTGCGTAACCGCGGTGCCAACACCCTCACGGCTGTGAGAATCTGGTACCAGGTAAACAGCGGCGCCCTTACTTCTTACCAGTGGACGGGCAGCCTGGCCAGTTTGCAGCAAACCAGCGTTACACTTCCTTCTTCCAATGTAGCTATTGGCAGCTATAACCTGAAAGCATATACGCAATCGCCCAACGGCCAGCCGGATGGAAACGTTACCAACGATACAGCGGATATCCGCTTCCGGTACGACGCGGAAGCAGCCCTCCCCTTTGAACAGGGCTTTGAAAACGACAGCTTCCCGCCACCAGGCTGGGATCTCTATAATCCCGACCACAGCTTTACCTGGGAACGTATTCGCAATGTGGGCAAAAACAGCAGCGCTTCCACCCTCATGCGCAACCTGGGATATAATACCAACGACCAGACAGATGACCTCATCACACCGGTTATTGATCCGCAGGGCGCAGATTCCGTATTCCTCTTTTTCGACGTAGCCGCAGCCGTATTTACCGACCCTGCTACCACCTCCAACGCATGGGATACCCTGCAGGTACTCATCACCAACGATTGCCGCCAAACCGGCCAGATCCTTTATTCCAAATGGGGACCCAATCTCATTACCCGCCCAACACCGGTTCAAACAGAATTCATTCCAACCGCCACCGAATGGCGCCGGGATTCTGTAGACCTGACCGCTGCAAGCCATAAAGGAAAGTTCCAGGTAGCCTTCAGAAACATTTCAAACTCAGAGAATAACATCTATATTGATAATATTAATATTGTTACCAAATCAGTGAATCCAATCCTCCGGGAAAAAGGGGTATTGGTGAATCCTAATCCTACAGATGGCATCGTTTGGGTAACATTCCTGGAAATACCGGAAGACCTGGTGCAGGTATCTATTTACAATATACAGGGACAGTTCATTATGAGCCGTCCGGCAGCAGATATCGGCGCCGGCAACCGGATGACCTTTAATTTGGTAAATGAGCCAAATGGTGTTTATTTTGTAAAATTAATTTACAGGAACAGGGCCAACACCATCAAATTAATGAAAGTAAGATGACGATGAGACAAGATTATCCGGCTGTTCAAACGCTCCTTCAGCAACCTAACCTGGACGCAGCATTGAAGGGCATTGCAGAAAAGATCCTCCAACAGGAAAGAATTACACCCGCAGAAGGGCTGATCTTATTTGAAAAAGGCGATATCGGCTTTTTAGGTGCGTTAGCCAACCTGGTACGGGAGCGGATGCACGGTGACAAGACTTACTTCAACCGTAACTTCCATATCGAACCTACCAACGTTTGCGTATTCACCTGCCACTTTTGCTCCTATTCCCGCTTGTATAAAAACAGGGAAGACGGATGGGAACTGAGTATCGACCAGATGATGGACATCGTTAAAAAATACGATAACCAACCCGTTACAGAAGTACATATTGTTGGTGGCGTACATCCTAAAATGCAGCTCAACTTCTTCGTGGAGCTGATCCAAAAGATCAGGGCACACCGGCCGGATCTGCATATCAAAGGATTTACCGCCGTGGAACTGGATTATATGTTCCGCAAAGCCAAAGTGAGCATAGAAGAAGGGATGCGTATCCTCAACGAAGCCGGCCTGCAATCCATGCCTGGCGGCGGCGCTGAAATATTCGCACCGGAAGTACGTGCTAAAATATGCCACGATAAAGTAGATGCCGACGGATGGCTCGCCATTCACAAAGCAGCCCACAACCGCGGCATGCACACCAACGCCACCATGCTGTACGGCCATATCGAATCTTTTGCCGACCGCATCGACCACATGGAACGCTTGCGTACCCTGCAGGACGAAACCGGTGGCTTTAACACCTTCATCCCGCTGAAGTTCCGTAATAAAGGCAACGATATGTCGCATATCCCGGAATCTTCTATCGTGGAAGACCTGAGACTGTACGCTATCGCACGTTTGTACATGGATAACTTCCCCCACCTGAAAGCCTATTGGCCTATGCTGGGAAGAAACACGGCACAGCTGACCCTGTCTTTCGGCGTAAATGACCTGGACGGCACCATAGACGATACCACGAAAATCTACTCTATGGCCGGTTCGGAAGAACAAAACCCTTCCATGAACACCGCCCAGCTCACCATGCTCATCAAACAGGCCGGCAGAAGACCCGTGGAACGGGATACCGTGTACAACGAAATAAGAGATTACACTGATGTGGTTTTTTCAGAGGAAGAACTGCTGACCAAATAGTATCGCTGTTTTATGCAATTACACCTGAAATGTATACTGATAGCCAGTTTATATATCGCTGGCTGTCACCAGAACAACAGTAGCACCAGCAATTCCGCAGCCACCGATACCAATACGGCGGCCACCACGGAAACTGCCGGTGAAACGTCCAATGGCATCGCGTTTAAAAAACAAGGCGCCCTGGCTTTCGTTTCCAAATCAGGCGCAGATACCCTACGGAAAATAGATATCCAGTTGGCGCAAACAGACGAACAGCGCGCCGATGGACTGATGTACCGCAAATCCATGACAGACGATCAGGGCATGCTTTTCATTTTCCCTGACATGGAAGAACGCGCATTCTGGATGAAAAACACCTACATCTCCCTGGATATTATCTATATAGATGATAAGCTGGAAATTGTGTCCATTCAGAAATACGCAACGCCCCTGTCGGAAGAAAGTCTTCCTTCTTTCAAAAAAGCAAAATATGTCCTGGAGGTAAACGGTGGGTTCTGCGACAAGTATCACATTAAATACGGCGATAAAATAACTTACCAATAAAAAGAAAGCCCTGGCGTTTGCCAGGGCTTTCTTCGCTTATATAATTACCTCTTTTATACACTCCCTTCGGGATTTGTAACATCCAGGATATGCAGCTGCGTTTTTCCCGCAGGCACTTCCCAATCTATCACATCACCGGTACTATATCCCAGCAAGGCAGTGCCTATGGGAGAAAGGATCGATAATTTGCCCAGCTGTAAATTGCTGGCAGCCGGCAATACCAGCTGTACATTCCTGATAGCCCCACTGCGTTCATCCCTGAATCTGAGCGTGGAATTTACCTGTACCACATCGGCGGGTACCTTACCTTTCCTGACAGTGGCCCTGTCGAGCTCTTCTCTCAGCTTGTCGGTACCCGGTGCATGATAGCACAGGGTTTTAAGGATTTCGTAATCATGCAGGGACACGATAATCTGTTTCTTTTTCATGATAACCGGGTTTTATGTCAGTGTTTACAGATGACTGCCCATCGTGTCATCCGATGAATGATAAAACTGATTTGATAAGATTGTTTTAGAAAATATTAACGGAATAGCACTACGCAGGTAGTTATCCCCCCGGGTACAACACTTTATGTACTAAAAGTTGCCCGGGCTTAATTGTTGAAGTCTTTTGGGCAGGATAGGAACGGCAAAAGGAACCCGCACGTGCGTTTGGATGCACGTGGTGTATTGAGTAAGTGTAATATGTAAATTGCCGGATTCAATTAATGAATAATTGTATCCGGCAAAGATAAGGCTTTTATTTACAACAAGCGGTCAATTCGCTAACTCTCCTGCTGTGAAGGGCTTCTGGCGGCCATTATTCAGCTTACGCACCTGCTGGATATCCGCAGCGGAAACCTTATCGGCTTTATTATTCCAGGCGCTGCGCAGGAAAGTGAGCAGTTGTGCGATGTCTGCATCACTGAACTCATCACTGGCGCCGATACCCGGCATATCGCCATTTATTTCAGGAGCTTTGTACACTTTTCCGTGTACTTCCACCGGACCGGTAAGGCCGTATAATACAATAGATATAAATGCTTTTTTGTTGCCGTTTACCCAGTTGCTTTCATTCAGCGGCGGGGCCATCGCCGTAATGCCCTCGCCGTTTTTACCATGGCAGGTTTGACATACGGTATTGAAGATCTTATATCCTCTTGGCAGTTCTTTCCGCAACGCCTCCATCTTTCTCGCATTGGCTTTGCTGTCCATGTTTTTCAGCACTGTTTCCAGCTGACGGCGCAATACCAGCGTGGTATCAGGGTTCCAGGCAATGACCTGTTTCAGCAATACTTCTTCCCGGTTTGCCGCATTATTTACCAACGCTGCCGCCACATAACGGTTAGGGGCATACGCTTTTATCATTTTATCTTCCAGGCGGGTGGCAGCTGCTTTATCCAGTTTCCCTACCGCAGGCAATATATACGCCACTGCCGGCGCCAGGTAAAGGTTATCCGACAAGGAATCCAGCGCTGTTACCGTTGCCTTGATGTTGCTGCTGTTTAATACAGATGGCAATGCTGCAAGCGCCTGCATTTTCAGTGCAGGATCTGCTTGTTGCCAGATGCCGCTGATATCCTCTCCGGCGAGACTGTGCAACCCTTCCAGCGTCCAGAGGGCGTGGATCTGTGTCAGCGGATGCGCCGCGTCTTTCAGCATGGTTCTTAGTTCCGGCGCCATCGCGGTTAAATGCTGATCAATGATGAGCTGTTGCGCTTTATCTCTCAAAACACCATTTTCGTTACCCAGCATTTTCCCGAGGAAAGCGGGCGTAAGTTCAAACGTTACCGGCTGTGGCTTACTGCCGGCTGGAATGATGCGGTAAATACGTCCGCAGTTCAGCGGCAGCGTAAGGTTGCGCATCTTTATCTCGTTCTTCAGGTAATCCGTGAGGTAGGTTTTATGTTGCAGGATGCCCCGGTACATATCGGCGATATACAACGCGCCATCCGGACCGGTACGCAGGTCCACCGGCCTGAAACGCTCATCGGTGCTGGCCAGGAACTCTTTCCGCTGATAAGCCTGTACCCCTTTTACAACGTAGCTGCTGTCTGATAAAATATTCCTTTTAATCAGGTTGGCAGACGGCTCGGCTACAAACGCATTCCCCGCATAGGTAGCTGGCAGCAGGGTACCACGGTAAATCACCGGGCCACAGGCAGCGGTAAATTTCACCAGGCGGAGACTGTCGTCCAGCGTGCCTTTCTGGTAACCACGATTTACGCCCGGCGTTGGATGCGCGGGGTATGTGCGGTTATCGGGTACAATTTTTTGATCAAAACCAGCGGCATTGTTCTGTTGCAGGTTGGTACCGCCTAATCCGGGGGGAAAATAATCACCCAGCAGGTTTTCCGAATTGTTGTTATAATAAAGGCGGCCGTAATTATCCTGGGTAATGCCCCATTGTCCGCGGAAATGCGTGGGCTCCTTCAGCCACTTATCTCCTACCTTACGGTAACGCCTATCCGATTTTGCATTATAGATCCAGTTGTCCATTGCACGCAGCAACCCGTTGGGCTGGTGCTCCACGTTTCCGCCGGCAGCGTATTGATCATCTACCAGGGTTCTTTTGCCGGGTTTGTCGCCATCGTTTTCTATAAACCACAATTGCGGCGGCGTAGCTACCAGCACCCCGTTTTCTATCAGGCAGATAGCCCTTGGCAGTACCAGCGAATCAAGGAACACGGTGCGTTTATCCATTACGCCATCGCGGTTGGTGTCTTCCAGGATTACAATTTTACCGTCGGGTTTATCTTCCCCGGTGCCGGCAGTATCAGGCATAAAGCCGGTCATCTCCACCACCCACATGCGCCCGCGCTCATCAAAAGTCATGGCTACGGGCGCCACTACCATTGGTTCGGCGGCCACCAGTTGTACTTCCAATCCTTCATCAAATTGCATGTGTTGAATGGCTGTTTTGCCATCCAGTACGGGTGACGTAGCAAACTGCTCCCGCATGGCAATAGAATCTTTTTCGTGCTTGTTCCCGTTGTTCTGCTGATTTCCTTGTCCACAGGCAAATAAAGCCAGAGATAACGTGGTGATTAAACGATAATGAATACGCTGCATTTTTTACTATTCGGGTTACGAAAGCGATAAAAATACATTTCTAAATATATTTTTTCTGAAAAATTATATGAGATAACAGTTTACTATGTGAGCGACGGCAAAAAAACTTATCTTCGTCGCTTCATTGCATACATTTTACGATTTATTTGCATTTATGGAACGCTTTCAGGGCATCATAGGCATCGTACTTATTCTGGGTATCGCCTTTCTATTCTCCAACAACAGGAGTAAGATCAACTACAGGCTGGTGTTCAGTGGTATTGGCTTACAGGTATTAATCGGCTTTCTCGTATTTAAGGTGCCCCCTATTACCTGGTTCTTCCAGCGGGTAGGAGATGCAATGGGAAAGCTGGAAGGATTTGCCCGTAAAGGCGCTGCCTTTGTGTATGGAGGTATTGGCGTATCGCAGCCCGATGGCACCGGCCTGAAAGATTATGCTGCCGGAGGTTTTGTATTTGCTTTTAACGTAACAGCCACCATCATCCTGGTGTGTGTGCTGGTAGCGGTTTTATATCACTATGGCATTATGCAGCGTGTGGTAGCAGTAATTGCCCGCGCCATGAATTATGTAATGCGCGTGAGTGGTGCAGAAGCATTGAGCAATGTAGCCAGCGCCTTCGTAGGACAGGTAGAAGCACAGGTGATGATCCGTCCTTATTTATCAAGCATGACCAAAAGCGAAATCCTTGCCTCCATGAGTGGAAGCCTGGCTTGTATTGCCGGCGGTATCCTCGTAGTGTATGTGAATATGGGATTGCAGGCGGGTTTGCATATTGCGCCCTTCCTGATCACCGCCAGCCTCATGGCCGCGCCGGGCGCACTGGTGATTTCGAAGATCGTTTTCCCCGAAACAGAGGAAAGCGTAACGATGGGTCGCGTTAAAATGGAAGTAAAAAGCAATTATACCAACGTGATCGACGCGATTTCACATGGCGCCGGCGATGGTTTTAAAATAGCCATGAACGTAATCGCCATGTTGATCGGGTTTATTGCTTTCATTGCGCTGATCGACTGGGGCCTTATTCATATCGGTCATATCTTCAATCCTAAGTTTGATCTCAGCCTCGACTGGATCTTCGGAAAAGTATTTATGCCGATGGCCTGGGCAATGGGCGTGCCACAGGGAGATGTACAGGGCGTAGCTACCCTGCTCGGACAAAAACTCACCATTAATGAATTTGTGGCTTTTAAAAGTCTCACTGATAAAACAGTACCGGTACTAACCTCCAAAGGGATTGCCATCGTTACAATTGCCATTGCGGGTTTTGCCAATTTCAGCAGCGTAGGCATGCAGATCGGCGGTATTGGTGAGCTGGCCCCCGACAGAAGGGCTGATCTGGCTAAATTGGGGCTGAAAGCCCTGTTGTGCGGAACGCTGGCGTCTTATATGTCGGCCTCTATTGCGGGCATATTGATCTAACGCGGATTTTGTCTTTCTCGCTGATTACGCTGATTTTACTGATTTTTTCTTTTTAGATTTTTAATATAACTAAGGGAGATAAAAGCGAATATATCCGCTGCTATCTCCCTTAATCATTTATAAAATCCAAAAGTAAAAATCAAACTAATCAGCAAAATCAGCGTAATCAGCGAGAAAGACAAACTCCGCTTTATTCCAAACGTTTGATAAGCCCCGCCTGCACAGCCGCCCAGGCTTCACCCTGACCCGCATCTTCCCAGTAATTCTTCATTTCGGAGGCTGCCACAATTTTATTTACCGCGGCGATTGCCTGGTTTCTGAGTGCGCGTGTACCAATAAGGTTCAGCACATCCAGCTGATCCAAAGGATCTTCCGGGAAATCTTCGCTTGGGCGTGCTACCAATGCTGCCACCAGTTCTGCAGCGGCCAACGCCTCTTCGCAATCCGAAATTTCCAGTGTTTCGATGTTGTTGATGACACGCGCTAATGTGTCAGACACCAAACCACCGTCTTTATTATCAATCAGGTCAAAAATCCAATCCTGTGATCCATCATTTTCAAAATTTCTGGTGCCCCATGCGCCCATAGTGTTTACGTTTTTTTATTTTTTTAGAATAAAGAATAAAAGTAATGAACTCTCTTTACAACAACCAAACCAACTGGCTAGTTCAAACTCCTGAAATCAACCGGAACGAGTTTGCTCACCCCCGGTTCCTGCATCGTTACGCCGTAGATCACGTCTACAGCCGCCATCGTTTGCTTGTTATGTGTTACAATAATAAATTGTGAATTATCGGAAAACTTGCGGATCATGTTGGTAAACTTACCCACATTGGCATCATCCAATGGCGCATCTACCTCATCCAGGATACAGAACGGCGCCGGCTTAATCAGGTAAATGGCAAACAGCAATGCAGTGGCTGTCAGTGTTTTCTCTCCACCGGACAGCTGTGTAATGGCCGCCGGCCGCTTGCCTTTTGGCTTCGCGATGATTTCAATACCAGTGTCCGCCAGGTTTTCAGGATCACTCAGGATCATATCGCACTGATCTTCTTCTGTAAACAGGGCTTTAAATACCCGGATAAAGTTTTCCTTCACCTGGTTAAAGGTATCCAGGAATTTCTGGTTAGCGGTGGACTCTACCTCCTGGATAGTGGCCAGCAGGGAATCTTTCGCATTTACCAGGTCCGTTTTCTGCTCCAGGATAAACTCGTAACGCTTCTTCATTTCCTGGTAAGCTTCAATGGCTGTGGGGTTGATTTCCCCCATGTTCTCCATGCGCTTTTTCAGTCGCTCTGCACTGCCTGTCAACTCATCCACCGACAGCTCTGAGTTGCGTTGCTCGTCTATAATTTCATCGAGGTTCACCTTAAACTCCACGCTGAGCCTTTCCTTCATGGAAGCCAGTTGCAGCCGCAGTTCATTTACTTTATCCTTGATGGTATTCAGCTGCTGTTCCAGGTCCTGTTTGGCGCGCTGTTTTGTTCTCAGCGTGGTTTCCAGTTCCTGGAGGTGGTTACGGAAGTTATAGTATTCCTGGTCTTTTTCGTTGAGTGCTTTTTCTTCTTCTTCGCGCTGGCGGAACAATTCCACGAGTCCGTCGTCGGCGTGGCTCAGTTTATCCACGGCAGCAGCGATGTTGGCCACTGCGTCTTCCAGCTGCGATTTGTTACTGGTGATCTGTATGTGCAGGTCTGCCAGTTGTTTGCGCTTAAATTCCAGTTCCTGTTTAAGGGCCTGTACTTTACTTTGCTGACGGGTATGCTGCAGGTTTTGGTTATTAAACTGCACCGTAGCCATATTGAACTGCTGTTCCGCTTCCTGGGCCATCCTGTCGGCATCCGCGATGCTGTCCTGCAGCTCGGTGACCCTTTCGTTCAGGCTTTCCAGTTCGTCTTTCACACCGGAAATGCTTTCCTGGTTGGTTTCCAGGGATTGCTGCATTTCTTCGAGGCGTTTATCGCCGGCTTCAATGAGGTGGTGGAAGTTTTCAATCCTGTTCTGTAAGCCAAACAGCTGGTTGCTCAGCTGGTTTACCCTTTCCCGTGCAGCATTGATATTATTTTCATTCAGCTGGCTGTTGTAGCCTAATACTTCGTCGTGTTTGCTTTGCAGCGCCACTTTCAGGCGGCCTACTATTCCTTCGAGATCTTTGATCTCTATTTCCAGCTTTTCCAGGTTTTTGGCCCTTCCCAGCTTTTTACCTTCAAATAATCCTACAGAGCCTCCGCTGATGTTGTATTTACCACGGTGCATGCGGCCGGATTTTTCCACCAGCAGCATCCTTTCATCTGCCACCTGGCTGAATTCCAGGCGGGTAAGGTCTTCCCCGATAAATACTTTTCCAAGGAGATGCTGCCCCAGTCCCCGGTATTTTTCTTCAATTTCCACCACTTCCAGCGCAGGAATGGTGCCTGCGGGCGCCAGCAGCGGGCTGTAATCAGTCCGGAACTGATCGAGGATGAAGAAATTGGCTTTTCCTTTTTTGTTGTTATCAAGCAACTGGATGGCCTGTACCGCTTCATGTACGTTGTTCACTACATAGTAGCTCAGGTAAGGCTCCAGCAGGTTCTCCACGCAGGTGCGGTATTCCTCTTTACAGAAAAATATATCACTCAGGATGGGGGCGTTATTGTTCCAGTCGGGATTCTTTTTGAGGAATTTGATACTCTCCGGGTAGCCTTCGAGGCTGTCGACCAACGACTTGAGCAGGTCGAACTCGTTCTTTTTGGAATCGAGGGTACGGTTTTCGTCTACCAGTTTATCACGCAATCCTTCGATATCGGACTGGGTGGCGAGTATTTTACTTTTGGTTTCTTCCTGGAAACGGACCATGTTTTCCAGTTCTGTTTTGCCGCCGGTCAGTGTTTGCTGCAGGGCTTCCTTTTCTGTTTCCAGTTGGGCGATCTGCTGCAGGCGGCTGGTCTTTTCTTCCTGGAGCTGCTGCATGCTGCGTTGCAGGTTCATCACGGAAGTATCGGCAACGGCTACTTTCTTTTCGGCTTCAAATTGCTGACGCTGCCAGCGTTGCTGGTCGTTGCGCAGGGTTTCGAGGGCCTGTTTCTTCTGATGGAAGCGTTCTTTCTTTTCCTCCACCATATCGCGGAGGGTGTCCAGTTCGTCGGCCATGGTTTCAAATACTTCCCCTTCTTCTTCCACCTGTTTTTCGGTGAATTCGATAGAAGAAGTAAGTCCCTGCAGTTGTCCTTCTGCATTGTTGAGGAAGTCGCTGATATTTTTTTCCCGCTCGCGCAGATAAGTAAGTTGCTGCGTGGCGAGGTTCTTATCGTTTTCTTTGGTGCGGATGGTGGATACCAGCTCATTAAAAGATTTCTGCATGGTTTGCAGTTCTCTTTCTTTTGCTACGAAATGCAGTTTATCCTGTTCCACGGCCGCTTCTGCGGTGAGTATCTCGGTTTCCAGTGCCAGTTTGCGGTCGCTTTCATTTTGCTGGGTATCCGACAGTTCCTTGAAGGTTACGTTAAAGCCTTCCAGGGCGGCTTTGGCGAGTTCTATGCTGATTTCGCGGTATTCCTTTTTTACTTCGTAGAAGCGCTCCGCCTTACGGGCCTGGCTTTCCAGTGTTTTGAGGTTGTTATTGATTTCAAACAACAGGTCCTCAATACGGTTCAGGTCTCCTTCAGTGGCGTCCAGTTTGGATTTAGCTTCTTTTTTGCGGGTTTTATATATGGAGATGCCTGCCGCCTGTTCCAGCATACGGCGACGGCTGTTTTCCTTGTCTTTGATGATATCGTCTACCATTCCCAGTTCGATGATGGCATAGGAATCGGTACTTACGCCCGTGTCCATGAACAGGTTATGGATATCTTTAAGGCGGCAGGCCACATCGTTGAGGCGGTATTCGCTGTCGCCGTTCTTATAAAATTTGCGTGTAATCGTCACCGTGGTGAACTCGGTGGGTAGTACGTTCTTGGTGTTTTCAAAAGTGAGACTAACCTCCGCCATACCGCTTGCAGAGCGGCTTTTAGAACCATTGAACACAAGTCCTGCCTGGTTATCAGACCGGAGGTTACTGATTTTGTGCTCGCCGATTACCCAGCGGATGGAGTCGATAATATTACTTTTGCCGCAACCGTTTGGCCCAATTACCCCAGTGATGCCCTCATCAAACTGCAAAACGGTTTTATCTGCAAAACTTTTAAAGCCTTTAATTTCTAGTGTTTTTAAGCGCACGTCGTACTCCGAGGTTTTTTAAGGCGTCAAAGATATAATTTTACCCGAATCAAAAAGTAATTTAAGTGAGATGCAATAATATACAGTAATTATTTATACACAATTACCGGTCATTTGCCCCTGTCCGCAGCACGCAACTAAAGTCTAAAAGACTGGTTATAAATATAGTAAAAAGAACAATTAGAATTTAACTCCCTGTTAGAAAATTACGCGGATGTTGTCTTTCCCGCTGATTACGCTGATTAAACTGATTAATGTGATATATTCTTCTGAACGCAGCGTTAGATTAAAGTCAAAATTAATATATTCATCTTCACAAAAAAGAAAAAAAACTGTAATCAGTTTAATCAGCGTAATCAGCGGGAAAGACAAAATCCGCGTAATCCGCTTATCTTTGCGCCATCAAAAACCCTTTTACGTTTGCGGACAGAACAGCGGATCAATAATATAAAAAGTTTCCTTTACAGTTATCATTTCAGCAACGGTATGCGTACCACTATCAGCGTGGTAGTACCTTCACTGGTATGCGCTTACTTTGGTATGCTGGACCTGGGCATCGCCATGTCCATGGGCGCCTTGTGTACGGCTCTCAGCGATGTACCCGGCACCATTGTACACAAGCGGAACGGCCTTATCATCAGCACCATCCTGATCTTTTTTTCCGCGCTGGGTACCGGCCTGCTCATTCCTTACGTAATCCCGATGGCTATCTGGATAGCAGTGTGCTGTTTTATGTTTGCCATGCTGCTGGTATATGGTAACCGGGGTGGTAACATTGGTACCGGCTGCCTGCTGGTAGTAGTGTCTATTTTAGGGGAAACCCAGCTCACGCCGAAGCTTACCCTCCTGCACTCCTCTATGGTGCTGCTGGGCAGTATCTGGTACGCGGTGCTGGCCCTCATCCTCTGGCAGATCCGCCCCTACCTCAATGTGCAGCAGGCACTGGGCGACTGTATCCTGCAAACCGCCCGCTACCTCGAAGTAAGGGCTAACTTCTACACGCCCGGCGTAAATGTCAGCGAAAACTACAAGGCCGTACTGGACCAGCAGGTGATCGTCAACGAAAAACAGGAAAATGTACGCGAACTGCTGCTGAAAAGAAGATCCGCTCAACAGGGCACTACCAGTCTCAATAAAAGCATGGTACTCATTTTCCTGGATATGGTAGATCTCCAGGAACAGATCATGGCCTCTCAAACCGACTATAACGCCCTGCACGCCGATTTTAAAGATCTGGCGATCCTGGAAAAATTCCATGCCCTCATCCTTGAATTCACCCAGGAGCTGAAGAACATCGGAATGGCCGTGGCAGCGGGTCAGCGCTCCCTGCCCAAAACCAACCTGAAGTTTGAAATGGAAAAGGTAAAACAGGCCATTGCCGACATTACCATGAAGTTGCCTACCCTCAAGGAAAGAACCCGCACCATCCCGCTGAGCAACATCCTGCAAAACCTGCAGGACATGGCCCAGCGCATTTATAACCTGCATAGGCTTACCCGGCTGGAAAGACTGAAAGACGAATCCATAGATCCAAAACTGGAGCTATCGAAATTCACTACCCGCCAGAAATATGATTTTGAAACCTTCCGGGATAACCTCACTTTCAAATCACATATCTTCCGGCACGCCATCCGTGTGAGCCTGGCTACTGTATTGGGTTACGGGCTGGGTATTGCCCTTCACCTCGACCGGGTATACTGGATCCTGCTAACCATCGTAGTGATCCTGAAACCAGGCTTCGGGCTTACAAAATCACGCAGCATACAACGTTTAATCGGTACCGTTACCGGCGCCTTATTTGCCGCCGGCCTGCTTTACCTTACGCATAACGATACGGTGATCTTTATAGTCATGCTGATCTGCATCCTGGGCGCCTATAGCTTTATGAGCTTCCAGTATACTGTCAGCGTATTTTTTGTGACGCCATTTATCATCTTCCTGCTTCATTTCCTTCATCCTTCAGATCTCTACAATGTAACACAGCGGGTACTGGACACCTTCATCGGCGGAGGCATCGCTTTCTTTGCCAACATGCTGCTGTGGCCCACCTGGGAGCATAACTTCCTCCCGGACTACATGAAAAAGATGATGGAAGCCAACCGGAAATATTTTGAACTGGTGATGCGCGCCTATTCCAATGAAAAGGTATCCATTACAGATTTCAAACTGGCCAGGAAAGACACCTACGTGGCCGCCGCCAATATGATGTCGGCCTTCCAGCGTATGTTATCGGAACCCAAAAGCAAACAAAAGAACGCGTCGGAAGTATATCATTTCGTGGTACTGAATCATACACTCACCTCGCATACTGCCACCCTGGCGGCCTACAGCCTGCATCACGGGGTGCAGTTTCCCCGCCCGGAATACCGCGAAATAACGGATTATCTCCTCCATTATATGGACCAGCTCACCCTGCTCACAGATCCCGCTACCAGCAGCAGCGCCCAACCCTCCCCGCAGGTTCACGCCTTCGACCGGCTGGATGCCCACCTGGAAAGCCTCGTGCATCTGCGTCAGCAGGAAATCAATGAAGGCAAAGGCCCTACGCCCACCCGCGACGAAATGCTGGAAACCAAACAGGTTCACGACCAGCTTGTAGCCATCCTCTCGCTCGTAAAAGACATGAGCAAAGCGCTGAAAGCGGAGTGACGCGGATTTTGTCTTGGCTCAGGATTACGCTGATTTTACTGATTACCTGGATTTTTACTTTTGGATTTTTTTTGATTCTTTAGATTTTCTTAAAATAAGAAAATAAGGGAGATAAAAGCGAATATCCGCTTCTATCTCCCCTAATCCTTTATAAAATCAAAAGAGTAAAAATCCAGCTAATCAGTAAAATCAGCGTAATCCTGAGCCAAGACAAAATCCGCGTTATTCCGCTAAAATGGTGAACTCCGCGGTTACCGGTGTCAGCGTAGCGAGCACGCGGTCGAAGAAGGCGGGGCCTTCCTGGGCGTACCAGGGCAGGAAGTTCTCCTTACGCTCCTGTAAGGAACCGGCAGGAAATAATTTATTCTTAATCTGGCGGATCTGATCTGTTTGCCAGGCGAACTTTTTCTTTTCAGCACGCAGGAACTTATGCTCCAGTTTACCGATCGACTTCAGCGCTTTCTTTCTTTCAGAGGCGGTAGTGGCAATCAGCGTTACATCAATGCTGCAGGCCTTTTCTTCCAGGGCATCAAACAACTGCTCAATAGCCGCATATTCATCTTTCAATACCAGCGAAGCATTGGTGTGTTTCTTCACGTAATCGTTTACGATATCTTCCGTTCCCTTGAAAAGATCGGTGGTGGTGAGTCCCAGCTTATTGATCCGCTGTTGGGAAAGTGCATCGGTAAGCAACAGGGAATTGCGCAGCAACAAAACAGGGAAAGGCACTTTATAGTGTGCAAAAAGTCCTTTCAATTCCAGCCAGTAGGCAATTTCACCGCCCCCGCCAATAAAGGCAATATTGGGCAGGATGGTTTCCTGGAACATGCCCCGTAAAATAACATTGGGACTGAAATTTTCAGGATGTGCTTCCAGGGCTGCCTCCAGCGAGGCGGCGTTGAAAGTCAACGACGTGTGTAATACTTTCCACTGATCGCCGTCCTGAACGATGCGCTCCCGCGACCCTTCCTGTAAATAAAAAAGATTTATTTCCCGTGGATTGGCCTGCACTTTATAATGTTCCCCCAGCTTCGCCAACGTATCGCTGACAATGGCATGCGACGCCTGGTTAAACAATTCGTCCTTTATAACGGGAAGGTATAAACGTTTTAACGCGGCATTGTCCGGTATCAGCACCACCAGGCCAAAGCGGCCGAATAACGCATGTACGAGGTACAACGTGGCTTCCTGGATATTCTCATGTTCCAGGTAGGCCTTTTGCAGGAGGTCTGTCAGTTCGTCGCTGTGAGGCGCATATCCCAGTGTTTTCTTCACTTCAGCGATCAGTGCTTCCAATCCTTCCGGCTTCATACGTCCTACTGCGCCCTGCTGACTGGTATTCCAGGTGATGGTTTTCCCTTCCAGGTAGATGCTGCCCAGCTCTTCGAGATCGGCATCTTCACTGCCCATATAATATACCGGTACAAAATTATGTTGCGGGTATTGCTGTTTCAATTCCTGACACAGCTTAATGGTTTGCAGGATCTTATAAGCGAAGTAGAGGTAGCCGGTGAAAATATTGGGCTGATGTGCGGTACACACTGTAAAGGTATTGGGCTGCAGCAGGGCGGTAATATTATCCTGTACTGCCTTTACGGGCTCCAGGGAAGTGTATTGCTGTTCCAGTGCGGCTACCAGTGCGGTTCTTGGTGTATCAAAATTTTGACGGGCGGCTATTGCGGCGGCAAAGTCCGGATGTACAGGAGAATAGGTATAAAATGGTCTGATCTGCGGACGTTCTGCTAAAAAATCTGTTACCAGCTGGTTAAAATAACCAGTTTTCCCATAAGGAATATATTCGGGCATATTGAGTTTCGAATTACAAATTACCAATTACAAAACGATGCAGTGCCAACACATCGAAATTTTTGAATGTACGAAGTTAGGTAATTAGTCAATTGGTTGATCAGATTATTGGTTGACCGGTCATCATTCCGGTACACCGGTTTCTTTGGCGCTTGTTTTGACAGCTATGCTGCAAACAACAGGCGCCTTAGTGCGCTAATGTTGGAAAATATACCATTATGAAGATAGCAATACTGGCGCCGATAGCCTGGCGTACGCCTCCAAGGCATTACGGCCCCTGGGAACAGATGGCGGCTAACGTGGCGGAAGGCCTGGTAGCCAAAGGAATGGATGTAACGCTCTTTGCCACGGCCGACTCGCTCACTTCCGGTACCCTGGCGGCCATTTGCGCCAAAGGGTATGAGGAAGACCGCGAGGCAGATGCCAAAGTAAATGAGTGTATGCATATCAGTTACCTGATGGAGCAGGCCAGGGATTTCGATATCATCCATAATCACTTCGATTTTCTTCCCCTTACCTACTCCAGGTTGATTAAAACGCCTATGGTAACCACTATTCACGGATTTTCCTCTCCTAAAATATTACCGGTATACCAGCGGTATAATGATATAGGAAGATATGTGTCTATCAGTAACTCCGACCGCCATCCGTCGCTGAATTACGCAGCCACGGTATATAATGGTATCCGCACGGAAGATTTTGCGTTTGAGCCTACGCCCGACAGCTACCTTTTGTATTATGGCAGGATCCATCCGGACAAAGGCACGCATGATGCGGTACAAATCGCCCTTCACTCCCGCCGCAAGCTGATCATAGCCGGGATCATTCAGGATGAAGCCTATTTTAATGAAAAGGTAAAGCCTTACATAGATGATGAACAGATCATCTATATCGGCGCGGTAGGCGGGGAAGAACGCAGCCTGCTGCTGGGAAAAGCCAATGCACTGCTGCATCCTATCTTTTTTGATGAACCTTTTGGTTTGAGTGTGGCAGAGGCCATGCTTTGCGGCACGCCCGTTATCGCGTACAACCGCGGCTCCATGCCGGAGCTGATCAACGACCGCAAAACAGGTTTCCTTGTAAATAACTTACACGAAGCCGCCGCCTGTGTGGAGGATCTCACACTGATTAACCGCCAGGATTGTCATCTGCACGCGAAAAATAATTTCAGTGCGGAAATCATGACAGAGAAGTATATCGCCGTATATAACCAATTGTAAATAGCCTCGCTACACGCCGTCTTCCTTGATCTGCGTCAGCAGCTTTTCCAGGTTGACGGTGGCGAAGCCGGAGGCATAGTCCGACAGGCCGTAAGGAATGATCAGTTCATCGTTGTGGATAATAGAGCCGCAGGAGTACAGTACATTCGGTACATATCCTTCCCGTTCGTCTTTATTGGGCATGAGCAGAGGCTCTCGCAGGCGGCCTATTTCCTTTTCAGGATTTTCCAGGTCCAGCAGGCTGGCGCCAATGCAATACGTACGCATGGGACCTACGCCGTGCGTGATCACCAGCCAGCCGTCTTTTGTTTCAATGGGCGAACCGCAGTTGCCCACCTGAACAAATTCCCACGCATATTTGGGCACATGAAGGATCTGGGGATTTTCCCATATATTGATTTTATCAGAGTACATAATATACCCATTGATACCATCAATCCGGGAGATCATCGCATATTTGCCGTTGATTTTGCGGGGGAAAAGCGCCAGGTTTTTATTCTGCGCCCCTTCTCCGTAGAGCGGCATGATCTTGAAGTTATAGAAGTCTTTTGTTTGCAGCAGCTTTGGCTGGATGGTAATCCCATCATACGCCGTGTAGGTAGCGTAATAGGTAATGTTGCCGTTTTCGCTGGTGTATTTTACAAAGCGGGCATCTTCAATGCCCCTGCTTTCTGCATCTGAATAAGGAAAAATTACGCGGTCGGACAAGTCGGTATCCAGTGAAAAGTTCAGCTCATAGTAGGAGTCTGCCAGCCACAGTACCCTTTCCAGTCCTTTTTTAAGGAGATGATCTACCTGGAACCGTTGTTGCATTTCCCGGATCACCTTTTTAAGGGCGAGGTATTCAAACTGGTCCGGCAGGGAGTTTTGTATTTCACGCATCACAGAATCCGGCAGCCGGATGGATACCGCATTCTGGAAGAACGTTTGTTTATGGTACATGGAGTTGCGGATAATTTCCGCTTCATCCACATAATTACCGGGTGCTATCAGGGAGATTTCGTTGTTTTTATCGATAATACCGGATCTGAAGGCAATGGAAGATACGTGTCCTTCACCTACTGCGCGGAAGCTCATGATGACGCGCTTTTGCCCCTCTTCCAGCCCGCTCTGGTCCACATCTTCCACGAGGGAAGGGTTGAAGAACGCGGCTGATTCGATGGAGTATTCGTTGGTGAAATAAGAACCGGTGAGTAATTTACGTTTGAGCGAGAGCCCTTCGTACTCGATCTGCAAACCGGGAAACAAATGTCTCAGCCGGTCTGCATGCCGTTCAAATATCCTCGTGATGTTCCTGTGACGCCGGGAAAATTCCCTCAGTATAGGCATGACCGTTATATCCACCTCGGGGTCGCTCATTGCTGCCACCTGTTGAATGATAGACTTGGCCCGGGCCTCCCCGTTGAAAAAAAACCTGGCTACTACCCTCTTAAGGTCAGGATAAATTTTTGTACTCTTCCGCTCTATGGACAATCGCATGGTTATCTTGTTTGTTAAATACTGAATCCGTCTTCCAGGACCACTCCTTTTTTAACAACAACAATGCCGTCTTTTACCGTATATTTTTCAAAGTCCCCATCAGCTAAGTGTTTTCCGCCATTTATATGTACGCCGTTTCCAATGCGGCAGTTTTTGTCAATGATGGCATTGCTGATCACGCAGTTCTCTCCTATTCCCATCAACGGGCTTCCTTCTGCGCGTGATTGTTCTATTTCATCGAGTGTCTGGTAGTAATCGCTTCCCATGATATAGGCATTGCTGATTTCGCTGCCTTTACCAATGCGGGTACGGATACCCACTACTACTCTTTCCAGTTTATCTGCCATAATAATACAACCGTCGGCGATCATTGTTTTCTCCATGTGGCCGGAAATTTTTGTAGGCGGCAACATGCGGGCGCGGGAAAAGATAGTTTGGGATTCATCGAAGAGGTTAAATAAGGGGATTTCATCCGTGAGGCCGATATTGGCTTCAAAGAAAGACTGGATGTTCCCGATATCTGTCCAGTAGCCTTCATATTGATAACTGAAGATCCGGCGTTTGTTTTCGATGGCCTGCGGGATGAGCTGCTTACCAAAATCGGCGGCTTCCGGTTGTGCATTGAGCATATCGAACAGTACCTGCCGGCTGAAGATATAAATGCCCATGCTGGCCAGGTATACGCGGCCTTCTTTCTGCATTTCCTCACTTACTTCAGACGCCCATGGTGGAAGAACAGCCTGGGAAGGCTTTTCTGTAAAAGACACAATAGCGCCGCTTTCATCTTCCTTTAAAATACCAAAATCAGAAGCATCCTTTGCGCTCACGGGAATAGTAGCGATAGATATTTCCGCGCCCGTGTCGATATGATGTTTGATCATCTTTTTAAAATCCATCTGGTACAGCTGGTCACCGGACAATATGAGTATATATTCAAACTCAAAGTTCTCCATGTGATGAAGGCATTGTCTTACGGCATCGGCCGTTCCCTGGTACCAGGTGGGATTATCGGGGGTTTGCTCCGCTGCCAGGATATCTACAAACCCCTTATCAAAATTGCTGAAGTGATAAGTGTTTTTAATATGCTTGTTCAGGGAGGCGGAATTGAACTGCGTTAATACAAAGATGCGGTTCAGTTCTGCATTCAAACAATTGGAGATAGGAATATCCACCAGTCTGTATTTACCTGCCAGGGGCACCGCTGGTTTTGAGCGGCGACGGGTAAGCGGATACAGGCGGGTGCCGGCCCCTCCTCCGAGAATAATGGATATTACATCGTTAGTCATAATGGGAATTGGTTTTAGAAAGTCATCACTCAATTATTCTAAGCTATTTCATACTCTTGTACATTTCCAGGTAGCGTAGTGCCGAACTGTCCCAGGAATTATCAATGTTCATGCCTCTTAATCGTACTTCATCCAGGTGCCTGGCATCCTGGTACAATTCGATGGCCCGTTTTACGGAATAACAAACATCCGCAACGCTGGCCTGGTTAAAGCGGATGCCTACGCCATCCTGGTCTCCAAAGTCAATGACCGTGTCTTTCAGTCCGCCGGTGCTGCGCACTACGGGAACGGTTCCATAACGCAGCGCATACATCTGATTGAGGCCACAGGGCTCCACCCTGGACGGCATCAGCAGGAAGTCACTGCCGGCATATATCTGATGGGATAATGATTCGTCGTAACCGATATGTACATTGAAGCCATAGCTTACTACGGCACGGGTTTGTTGCAGGGACCATTCAATATGTGGGTCACCACTCCCCAGTACGAGGAAATTTACTTCCCCCGGCAGGTCGTGCAGGGACCTGCCAATTATTTCCGGCAGCAGGTCGGCGCCTTTGTCGCCTACCAGGCGGCCTATAAAAGATATCAGCGGCAGGGAGGTATCCAGCCCGAAGCGTTCGCACAGGTGCTGCTTGTTCGTTTGTTTGCCTGCGGTGATAGTATCCAGGTCATAATTAAGCGGCAACATCCGGTCGGTAGCCGGGTCCCATACCACATTATCGATACCATTCAGGATGCCCACCATTTTCCCTCTTTCCTGGTTGATAAGCGCTTCCAGGCCGTTGGCATTATAATACAACTCCTCCAGGTAACCCGGGGAAACAGTGGTAACGCGCCAGGCGCACTTGATAGCCGATGCGAGTGGATTGATAGCGCCACCCCAGTCGAGCATACCGGACTTCCATAAATCGAAAGATGGAATGAGGTAGAGTTTATCCCAGCCAAACTGGCCCTGGTACTGTGCATTATGAATAGTAAGTGCAGTGGGAATACTTTTCAGGCGCTCATATTTATAACCATAGTTGAGCAGGAACGGGATTAACCCGGTATGATGATCATGGCAATGGATCACATCCGGCTGATGCTGCCATTCGTTGATCCAGTCGAGCACGGCAATCTGGAAGGCCAGGAACCGTTCTGTATCGTTGGGGTAGCCGTAAACGCCAGGAGTGTCGAGTAAACCAGGGATATCTACGAGGTAAAGGTCGAAACCCAGCTCATTGCTGCGTTCCTTTATAACGTTAAAGTGGTACCAGTTGTGTCCCAGCCACATGCCGGCCTGGTGTACCACGTCGAATTCGTGGGTGTGGTAATATTTATTCCTGTAGGCCGGTATCACTACTTTGGCAAAGTTGCCAAGCTGGTGCTGGTATTTGGGCAACGCCCCTACCACATCACCTAGTCCACCTACTTTGGCTACCGGGTAACATTCCGCGCTGATGTGTAAAATCTCCATGCTGGTTAGTTGAAATCCTTATTAAGTTAAACTGGAAAAATAAGAAAACAAAAACTTAACCGTGATTTTTTACGATTATTATGAATATCCCCGCTGGCGGGGACAGGAGCCGTTGTGATAGTTTATATTTGTAACAGCGAATTGTTATGTGTCTCACCTCTAAATGCTGAATGCTCATGGATTTTGGTCGCGTTCCCACGGATATGCTGATGGACATTGATTTTAAGTTACCCGCAGAACCTGTCTTTAATAAGAAGGTATTGAAAGGTAAACCGGTGAAAAAGCCGCAGGCCTGGCTGGGATGCGCCAAGTGGGGGCGAAAGGAGTGGATCGGGAAAATATACCCCAAAGGCACCAAGGAGGCTAACTTCCTGGAGGAATATGTAAAACACTTCAACAGCATAGAGCTGAATGCCACGCACTACCAGATATACGGCCCCGAAACCATTTCCAAATGGGACGCCAAAGCACAGGGAATGGATTTTAAGTTCTGCCCTAAAGTACCGCAGTCGATCAGTCATTTCAGTACCTTAATTAATGCCGGCGCCAAAACCACTTCCTTCCTGGAAGGGGTATTGGCCTTTGGTAAACACCTGGGACCCATCTTTTTACAATTGAGTGATAAATTTGGCCCGGCCAAACGGGAAAACCTATACGAATACCTCGCCTCCCTGCCCACCGACCTGCAGTTTTTCGTGGAACTACGCCATAAAGAATGGTTTGAAGACGAAGCGGTGCGACTGGAATTGTACCAGAAGCTCAATGAACTCAATGTGGGCCTCATTATTACCGATACCGCCGGCAGACGCGATGTGGCACATATGCACCTCACCATCCCGAAAGTATTTATCCGGTTTGTGGGCAACAGCCTGCATCCAACGGATTATACCCGCATCGACGACTGGGCCAACCGTATCAAATACTGGCTGGACAATGGTTTGAAGGAGGTTTATTTCTTCATGCACATGCACGATGAAGCCACTTCACCGGAGCTGGCCGTGTACCTGGTTGACAAACTGGAAGCCGTTTGCGGGATAGACGTAAAAAAGCCCCGATTTGTAAAAGAATAGCGCTTTTTTTTACGAATACATTACAAGGGATGAAAAAGACGGACTGAAATATTAATTTCGCCCTCTCAAAACAGGTTTTTTACCATGATGCGCGACAAGCTAGAGCAATTAGCCGGGAAACTGGAAGGCACGCTTTATACAGATGATACGATGCGGACACTTTATGCCACCGATGCGTCGGCATACCGTGAAATGCCGCTGGCAGTAGCTATTCCGCAGCATATCGACGATCTTAAGACACTGATCAGTTTTGCGCGTGAAAATAAAACATCCCTCATACCACGTACTGCCGGCACTTCGCTGGCCGGCCAGGTAGTGGGCAACGGGATCATTACAGATGTTTCCCGCACTTTCACCAAAATACTGGAATTTAATAAGGAAGAAGGATGGGTACGGGTAGAGCCAGGCGTTATCCGCGATGAGCTGAACATGTTCCTCAAACCGCACGGATTTTACTTTGGACCCGAAACCTCCACCGCCAACCGCGCCATGATAGGCGGTATGGTAGGCAACAACTCCTGCGGCTCCAACTCCGTAGTGTATGGCAGCACCCGCGAACACCTGCTGGAAGTAAAAGCCCTCCTGAGCAACGGAGAAGAAGTAACCTTTGGCAGCCTCGACGCAGAAAGCTTCCACCAGAAATGCGAAGGACCCGATACGCTGGAAACCCGTATCTATAAACAGATCCGTACCAGTCTCAGTAACTACAGCTACCAGGAGGAAATCCGGAAAGAATTCCCGAAAAAAAGCATTCCCCGCCGCAATACCGGCTACGCGGTAGACATGCTGCTGGAAACAAATCCCTTCACCGCCGGCACGGAAGACTTTAACTTCTGTAAACTCATCGCCGGTTCTGAAGGTACCCTGGCATTTCTCACAGAAATAAAACTGCATGTAGACCCGCTTCCTCCAAAGGAAACCGGCCTGCTCTGCATACATTTTAATAATATCGATGAATCCCTGCGGGCCAACATCCTGGTAATGGAATACAAACCCAGCGCCAGTGAACTCATTGACCACTACATCCTGGAATGTACCAAGGATAACATCGAACAAAGCAAGAACCGCTTCTTTGTGCAGGGCGATCCCGGCGCTATCCTGGTGGTGGAGTTTTGCCGCAATACCCGCGAAGAGATCGTTGAAATTGCCGGCCGCCTGGAAGCCACGCTGCGCGCCGCAGGACTGGGATATCATTTCCCGCTGTTATTCGGCGACGACAGTAAAAAGATCTGGGCGCTCCGTAAAGCAGGTCTGGGTTTGCTCAGCAACCTCCCCGGCGATGAAAAGGCTGTACCCGTGATTGAAGATACCGCCGTTGCCGTGGAAGACCTCCCCGACTTTATCCGTGACTTCAACGATATACTGGCGCAATACAAATTATATGCAGTGCACTACGCACATGCCGGCAGCGGTGAAATACACCTCCGTCCCATCATCAACCTGAAAACGGAAGAAGGAAATTTACTGTTCCGTAAAATCGCAGAAGAAATAGCCACCCTCGTAAAGAAATATAACGGCTCCCTCAGCGGGGAACATGGCGACGGCAGGCTCAGAGGTGAATTTATTAAACAGATGGTGGGCAACAAAAACTATGAACTGCTCCGCCAGATCAAATATACCTGGGATCCTGAAAACATTTTCAATCCCAACAAAATCGTAGACACACCATCCATGAATACGATGCTGCGCTACGAACCGGGACAAAAAGCACCGGAACTGAAAACCATTTTTCATTTCCCGGATCAAACCATGCTGCAACATGCAGAGCAATGCAACGGCTCCGGCGATTGCCGTAAAACGCAGCTCAGCGGCGGCACCATGTGCCCCAGCTACATGGCTACCCGCAATGAAAAGGATACCACCCGCGCCAGGGCTAACATCCTCCGCGAGTTCCTCACCAACAGCACCAAAGAAAACCGCTTCGATCATAAAGAAATTTATGACGTACTGGATCTTTGCCTGGCCTGTAAAGGGTGCAAGTCAGAATGCCCATCCAACGTGGATATGGCTAAGCTGAAAATGGAATTCCTGCAGCATTATTACGACGCCAACGGCGTTCCGTTGCGTGCCAATATGATCGGCAACTTCACCAAACTAACTTCACTGGCGGCTATTGCTCCCGGCGTTTATAATGCGATGATCAATAACTCCTTCACCGGTGGCATCATCCGTAAGTTCTCCGGCTTTGCGGCCAAACGCTCGCTGCCCGGCCTGCATAACATTACCTTACGGAAATGGTTCTACGAAAAATGGCCGAAGGAAAAACAAGGCACTGCCGGTAATAAAAAAGTATATCTTTTCTGTGACGAGTTCACCAACTATAACGATACCACCATCGGTATCAAAGCCGTACAACTCCTGCACCGACTGGGTTACGACGTACAAATGATTGAACACCCGGAAAGCGCCCGCGCGTATATGTCGAAAGGATTACTGCGCAAAGCACGTGAATATGCCGACCGTAATGTTCGTATATTCAGCAACGTTATCAATGAAAACGTACCGCTGCTCGGCATAGAACCTTCTGCCGTCCTAAGTTTCCGCGATGAATACCCCGACCTTGTAAGTGAAGGGCTCCGTGAACAGGCGAAAGCACTGGCTAAAAATGTATTCCTGATAGACGAATTCATTGCAGCAGAAGCTGATAAAGGACATATCACCGCCCAACAGTTTACCGCCAATAAACAACATATCAAATTGCATGGCCATTGCCAGCAGAAGGCGTTATCGTCTGCCCTGCACAGCAAAAAAATGCTTTCTTTACCACAAAATTATTCAGTAGAAGTAATCCCTTCCGGCTGCTGCGGTATGGCCGGTTCCTTCGGTTACGAAAAAGAACACTACGACCTGAGCATGCAAATCGGCGAAATGGTGTTATTCCCCGCGGTCCGCAATGCGGCGCAGGGAACCATTATAGCCGCACCAGGCACCAGCTGCCGCCACCAGGTGAAAGATGGCACGGGGGTGAAAGCGCTGCATCCTGTAGAAATATTGTACAACAGTTTGGCCTAACGCGAATTTTGTCTTGGCTCAGGATTACGCTGATTATACTGATTACCTGGATTTTTACTTTTGGATTTTTTTAGATTTTTTTGATTTTATTTAAATAATAATTATGGGAGATAAAAGCGAATATATGTACTGCCCCCTAAAAGTTAGACACTTTTAGGGGGCATTTTTATGGATAGACGCAGAAAATACAGTTTTGAGC
>NZ_JBFUPS010000014.1:0-149026 GCF_041360695.1 Chitinophaga sp. RCC_12 | reverse complement strand
AAAGACAAAATTCGCTTATATCTCCCCGAATCCTTTAAAATCCCCATGTTCAAATCCCCCAAATCCTTAAAATCACCTTTAATCCTGAGAAAGACAACATCCGCGTAAATCCCGCGGATTACGTATTTTTAAGTAAAACCATGTAAGATGTCCGGACCTCTCACGAAACTAAAGAATGCGTACCACCTGTTGAAGAGCATTGATTTCGCCATGCTGGCTAAACTATCCGAAAAAGTAGATCTCCCGAAGGTGATGGAGTCGGTAGGGAAAATGGATGATACGCAGCTGAATGGCTTAATGAAAATGCTCGCCAGTGGCAGTAAGAAGAAAGAACTGCCGCCTATCGAAGGCGACTTCTATGATCTCGGGGCAAAGCTCAATGCGGAAGACAGGGCACTGCAGCTGAAGGTGCGGGCATTTATGGAAAAGGAAATTAAGCCTATCGTTAATGAATACTGGCTGAAAGCGGAGTTCCCTTTTGAAATCATCCCGAAATTCAGGGAGCTGAATATCTGCGGGGTTACTTATGACGGGTATGGATGTCCTAACCGGTCATTCCTGATGGAAGGGATCATTGCCATGGAAATGGCGCGTATAGATGCTTCTGTAGCTACTTTCTTTGGTGTTCAGAGCGGGTTGGCCATGGGATCTATTTATATGCTGGGTTCTGAAGCACAGAAACAGGAATGGCTGCCGGGAATGCAGCAGCTGAATATTATCGGGGCATTCGGACTCACCGAACCGGAAGTAGGTTCCGGCACCGCCGGCGGACTAACTACCACGGCTAAACGGGAAGGCGATAGCTGGATACTGAATGGCCAGAAGAAATGGATTGGCAACGCCACCTTTGCTGATGTAATTGTGATCTGGGCAAGGGATGTAGATGATAACCAGGTGAAAGGATTCCTGCTGAGAAAAGATACGCCCGGTTTCAGCGTGGAAAAGATCCATGATAAAATGGCGCTGCGCATTGTCCAAAATGGATTGATCACCCTGAAAGATTGTCGCATAGCGGAATCCGACCGCTTACAACATGCAGCTTCCTTTAAAGATACTGCCCGCGTACTTCGCATGACCCGCGCCGGTGTGGCCTGGGAAGCGGTGGGCTGCGCCCGTGGCGCCTATGAAAATGCGCTGGCGTATACGCAAACCCGTAAGCAGTTTGGGAAGCCTATCGCCGCTTTTCAGCTGATCCAGGGTCACCTGGTGGAAATGCTGTCCAATCTTACTGCCATGCAAACAATGGTATTCCGTTTATCGGAAATACAGGATGCCGGCGGGTTAAAAGACGAACATGCCTCGCTGGCCAAAGTGTTTTGTACGTTGCGTACCCGCGACGTGGTAAGCCGCGCCCGCGAAGTGATGGGAGGCAACGGCATTTTGCTGGAATACAATGTAGCGCGCTTTGTGGCTGATGCAGAAGCCATTTACTCCTACGAAGGCACAAAGGAAATCAATTCCCTCATCGTGGGCCGCGCCATTACCGGCTTCAGCGCATTTGTATAAAATATCAAATCTTTTTTATAGTTTAAATGCCGGATTGTGGACTATGCCGCAACCAGCATTTAATCCGTATCGTTATGAATTCATCAAACAGACGTCATTTCCTCAGGAACGTTTCCCTGGGAGCCCTTGCTGCCATCAGCATTCCAGATATTGTTGCCGCCGCAACGGTAACAGAAAAATCTAAAAAGATAATACTCAAAAAAGAGAGCGTGGTATTGTTCCAGGGCGATTCCATCACCGATGCGGGCCGTAAACGCGACAACGACCAACCTAACGCAGGTGGCGCACTGGGCGGCGGTTACGCGCTGATGGCCGCATCTTCCATGCTGCTGAAAAGTGCGGATAAAAATTTAAAAGTGTATAATAAAGGCATCAGCGGAAATAAAGTATTTCAACTGGCCGACCGCTGGGATACTGATTGCCTGTTGATTAAGCCGGATGTGCTGAGTATCCTGGTGGGCGTAAATGACTACTGGCATACGTTGAGTAATAACTATAAAGGTACCGCCAAGACATACCGCGACGACTACGATAAACTGCTGGCACGCACCAAACAGGAGCTGCCGGATGTTCAGCTGATTATCGGCGAACCCTTTGCGGTAAAAGGGGTGAAGGCCGTAGATGATAAATGGTACCCTGCGTTCGACGAGTATCGCGCGGCTGCCCGGGAACTGGCAGATAAGTACCAGGCCACTTTTATTCCTTATCAATCCATTTTTGATAAAGCACAGAAGTCAGCACCGGCGTCATATTGGACCGGCGATGGGGTACATCCCAGCGTAGCCGGCGCTCAGCTGATGGCGGAAGCCTGGTTACAATGTGTAAAATAAAACCGGTTTTATCTGCTCCTTTCTTTTATTACATTTGTTTCATTACATGAAATTTGAAAATCCGGTTATGAAACAAATAGTTATCTTATTAATGATGTTAGGAGTAAATACAACGATATCCGCACAACAGCAGAAGATCCATCTCTGGCCCGCTGCCGTACCCGGTGAAACAGCCGCCAAACAAACCGCAAAGGTAACCCCGGATGGCAGCAATCATGTAACGCGGCTCACCGATGTTACCGATCCGGTACTGGAAGTGTTTCCGGCCGATGCGGCCAATAGCAACGGCGCCGGCGTGATCATCTGCCCCGGTGGTGGTTATAATATCCTGGCTATTAACCTGGAAGGATACGAGGTAGCCGCCTGGCTCAACAAACTGGGCTATACTGCTTTCGTATTGCAATACCGGGTCCCCAAAAAAGAAGCCGGCGCCCTGCAGGATGCGCAACGTGCCATCCGCCTGGTGCGCAGCATGGCATCAGAATGGAAGCTGCAGCCCGACAAGATAGGAATGATGGGCTTTTCGGCGGGTGGAAGTCTTACCGCCAGGGCATCAGTGCAATATAACGTGCATACCTATACGCCGGTCGACAAGGCCGACTCTTTGTCTGCACGCCCCGCTTTTAGCGCGCTCATTTACCCGGCTTATCTTGATAAAGGAGAAAACAGATCACTCACCCCTGAGTTGAAGTTAACCAGTGAAACGCCTTCCATGTTCCTTTTTGCTACCGCAGATGATACCTATGGCAATAGTGCCCTGGTAATGGCCGGCGCCCTCCGCGACGCCAAAGTGCCGGTGGAGCTGCATTTTTATGCAAAAGGAGGCCACGGATACGGCTTACGGAATGGCAACCCCGCAGGAGAAGCCTGGCCCTTACTGATGGAAAAATGGCTGAAAACAACCGTGAAGTAAGCTTATATAAATTATAACTTTCAGGAAGTAGCTTTTCGAGTGAATAAATGGCTAAATTTGGTCCACTCTAAAACCTGTTACCATGGGAATTTTTGATAAACTCAGGAATGAATTTATTGACATTATTGAATGGACCGACCCGTCCGCCGATACCATTGTGTGGAAGTTTCCCCGCTACCAGAATGAAATAAAAATGAACGCCAAACTTACTGTGCGCGAATCACAGGTGGCCGTTTTTATGAATGAAGGTAAGATTGCCGATGTTTTTCAACCCGGCATGTATACGCTTACTACACAGAATATGCCTATCCTGAGCACCTTGCAGGGATGGAAATATGGCTTCAACAGCCCCTTTAAAGCAGACGTGTTCTTCGTGAGCATGCGGCAGTTTACCAACCAGAAATGGGGAACCAAGAACCCGGTAATGCTCCGTGATGCGGAGTTTGGACCGGTGCGGCTCCGGGCTTTCGGCAGTTACGCTTTCCGCGTAAAGGATGCCGGGCAATTCCTGAAGGAAGTAGCAGCTACCAACCCGGAATTCACCGTGGAAGGTATCAACGAGCAACTGCGTAATCTCGCAGTATCCCGTGGTATGGAAGCCGTGGCAGAAGCAAAGATCCCGGTACTGGACCTGGCAGCCAATTATGAAGAAGTATCCACCCAGATCACCGGGAGAATTGGTACTGAATTTAATGAACTCGGACTGGAACTGACCAAGTTCCTGATAGAAAATATTTCCCTGCCACCGGAAGTGGAAGCTGCACTCGACAAACGCAGCAGCATGGGCATCGTTGGGAACCTGGGCGCGTATGCGCAATTCCAGGCCGCCAACGCCATGGAAAAGGCGGCGGAAAACCCTTCCGGCGGCGGACTCGCGGCGGCCGGCTTAGGCGCTGGCATGGGCGCAGCCATGATGGGACAGGTAGGTAACATCTTCCAGAATAATAACCAACAGGCCAATACAGGCGGTGGAGCACCACCGCCGTTACCCGGCGCTGCATCGTTTTTTGTGGCGGTAGACGGCAAACAATCCGGCCCCTTCGACGCAGATCAACTCCGTCAGCTGGCCGCCGCGGGTAGCCTGAACGCGCAAACCCTGGTGTGGAAAAACGGCATGGCTGCATGGGCCGCCGCCAATACAGTGCCTGAACTGGCGCCGGTATTAGCCACCGTACCACCACCATTACCTTAACTAAAGCAGGCCGTCCGGCATCACGTGATGCCGGACGGTATTAGATCCATACGTTCCTATGTCTTTTGAGGAAAAAACAAGCGAAACAGTTAACTCGTTGAAATGCCAGAACTGTGGCGCTATCCTGCATTATGCACCAGGCACCAACAGCCTGAAATGTGAATACTGCGGTACCGTGAACCAGATTGAGGATGATACGCAGCCCGACGCTATACAGCCCATCGATTACGACGCTTTTATTGCTTCACAGCAAAATCATACGGAAGCTACCCAACAGGCAGTAGTAGTGAAATGCGTCAGTTGCGGCGCTTCTACTACCATGCTGCCCAATGTAACCGCCGATTCATGCCCCTTCTGCGCCTCGCCGCTGGTGGTGGATACCGCGCAAACTACTTCCATCCTGCAACCACATTATGTATTGCCTTTTGTAGTGAGCGACAAAACCGCGGTGGACCACTTTCAAACCTGGATGAAGAAACTCTGGTTTGCACCGTCCGACCTGGTGAAGAAAGTAAAAGACAGCTCCTCTCAACAATTGAAAGGCGTGTACATCCCGCATTGGAGCTACAATACCGACACCTATACGGAATACTCCGGCTCCCGCGGTGAATATTATTACACCACAGAAAGCTATACGGTAGAAGTAAACGGCCGGACGGAAACCCGCACCCGGCAGGTAAGGCATACCGCATGGTACCCGGCTTCCGGCAACGTGAACAATATCTTCCGTGACGTGCTGGTATCTGCCAGTCCTTCTTTGCCCCTGAAAATGGCGCAGATCCTGGAACCCTGGCACCTCGACCAGCTGAAAAAATACGACGGCCGGTACCTCAGCGGTTTCCGGGCGGAACTTTACCAGACGAATGCCGAACAGGCACTGGCCATCGCAAAGAAAAGAATGGACCCGGTGATCCGGAATGAGATCTGTGATGATATCGGCGGCGATGAACAACGCATCGACGATTACGATGTGGAATACAACCAGCTTGGCCTGAAGTATTTGTTGCTGCCCGTTTGGATCAGTGCCTACCGGTATAATAACAAACTCTATCATTTTGTAGTAAATGCCTGCACCGGAGAAGTAACCGGCGACCGTCCATACAGCTGGATGAAAATTGTAGGCCTTGTCCTCGGCATCATTGCCGCCATCATTATTATTTACCAGTTCGCTCAATCTCAATAAGCGCAGGCGTTATAAAGAAAAAATGGTTATTGTAAGAATTACAATAACCATTTTTTTTGCGCGTTCCGGGGAAAACAATCTACATTTTTTTTGCGTCAGTCCGCTTTGGACCTTTCTTTAAAATCCTTTACTGTATTGCGTTTGAGCGGTATTTGTTTTCAAGGTACCGTTTTTGCAAAGTTGAGCTATGTAAACGGGCACACCTATTACAAACCCAAAACAATATACAATGAAGAAGCTAGTTATTTTATCAGCAACATTTTTAGCCGTGTGGATGACGCAATCCTGTAATAACACCGCGAAAAATCCACAATCGGAAACACCGGTAGACAGCGCCAAAGACGTTAACGAAACTGTTAAACCGGTAGATGAAAAATCATCTGAATTTGCTGTGGAGGCTGCAAACGGTGGCATGATGGAAGTTGAGATGGGTAAGCTTGCACAGGAAAAAGCACAGAATCCAAGAGTAAAGGCTTTTGCCACCATGATGGTGAACGATCACTCCAAAGCAGGAGATGAATTAAAAGCACTGGCCGGAACAAAAGGCATCACTTTGCCGGCAGAATTATCTACCGAAACAAAGAAACACATCGACGATCTCAGTAAGAAAACCGGTAAGGATTTCGACCGGGAATATATGAGTATGATGGTAGACGACCACGATAAAGACGTGAATAAATTTGAGAAAGCAGGAGATAATGTAACAGATGAAGAACTGAAAACCTGGGCCAGGAATACATTGCCAACCCTGAAAACACACCAGGATTCCGCGAAAGCAATTAAAGATGCTTTGAAAAAATAATTATCTGTGAATCCAGAGAATTGCAACCATAGCTTCAGGGGCCTGTTCCTTGAAGCTATTTTTTTAATGAGGCAGCTTCGGTTTTAACGCACCATAGATCCACGTGCCTGCAATGGCGCTCAGCAAAGTAATGCCTACTACCGTGAAACCGGTACCAATCTGCGCAAACAACGGACCCGGACAAGCCCCGGTGATCGCCCATCCCAGGCCAAAGAGCAATCCGCCGAAGATCTGTCCTTTATTGAAAGTTTTAGGCGCTACCGAAATCGGTTCACCCTGGATAGTTTTAATATTGAACCGTTTGATCAGTTGCAGGGAAATGATCCCGGTAATTACCGCGGTGCCAATTACACCATACATGTGGAAGGAGGTAAGCTGAAACATTTCCTGGATACGGAACCAGCTGATCACCTGCGCCTTTACCAGCACTATACCAAAAAAAGTTCCTGCTACCAGGTACCTGATATTTTTCATGTTAGTTCAGCCATTTAAAGAGGTAAGGAATGAGCAGGTTGGCACTGATAAAGCCACCAGCCATAAAGCAACAGGTAGCCACCAGCGATGGCCACTGTAAATTAGACAGCCCCATAATGGAATGCCCCGATGTACAACCGCCGGCGTAGCGGGTACCAAAGCCCACCAGCAAGCCGCCCAGCACGAAGAATACCAGTCCCTTCCAGGTAAAGACATTCGACCAGCTGAATATTTCCGGCGGCAACAGTGCAGAATAATCATGCACGCCATAAGTGGCCAGCCTTGCCTGTGTGGCGGCTGCCACCTGGATATCGTTGCCATCCTGCAGGTAGTGCCCCGCAATAAAACCACCCAGCACAATACCGGCTACAAAGAAGAGGTTCCAAGCCTCTTTTTTCCAGTCGTATTTAAAGAAGGAAATATTCGCCGGGAAACATGCCGCACAGATATGCCGCAGCGAAGAGGAGATACCAAAGGCCTTATTGCCCAGCAGCAACAGCACTGGTACGGTAAGACCAATCAGCAACCCGGATACCGACCAGTGCCAGGGTTGCTGAATGAATTTCATAAGTTGCATGGAAAGGAATTTAGGAAGTGATAAATCTGTTACAGGAGATCATTATACTCCGGATGTCTTTTCATATAGGCATTTATGTAAGGACAGTAAGGTTTTACTTTAAGATGATTTTCCCGGGCGTATTCCAGCACGTATTTGGCCAGTTGCCCGGCAATGCCGCGGCCTTCCAGCGCAGGCGGCACTTCTGTATGCATAAAGGCAATGCCGCCGGGGTACAGGGTATAGGCAACCAATGCGGTATGCCCTTCCACTTCGGTTTCAAACTGTTTCTTTGCGATGTTATTCCTGATGGTAAGTTCCATATAAAAAGGAGATTATAATTTGTCTGGTAAATTGCCGTCTTCTTTAGTCACGTCTGCATTCATAAAGAAGCTCAGCGCCCCGGAGGGGCATTGTTTGATCTGCGATATAATTTGTTCCGTGGTAGCGCCCTGTGCGTTGATCCAGGGCTTTTCGTTTGGATTGAATACGGACGGAAGGCCGTGAAAACACTTCTCCGAATGGATACATACACCTGGCTTCCAAACAATGGTTACCTCTCCGTTGGAATAGTGTTTGGTGATGTCTTTCATTTTTATACGGCTTTAGTGTTCATAATAATCGGATGGCTTAATACTTTATGAATAGGGCAGGAGCGCGCTATCTGCTCCAGCCTGGCGATCTGTTCTTCACTGAGGTTCCCGGTAAAGTGCATGTCGATATCTATAACGGTAGTAAGTGGATCCGGTTTGGCGGCGCTGTTAAACCGCAGCTCAATTTCAATATTTTCCACGTGCCACTTTTTCCTGTCGGCGTACATTTTAAGCGTGATAGCAGTGCAGGAGCCCAGGCTGCTCAGTAATAATTCCCCTGGCTGCGGGCCGGTATCGTCGCCGCCGGCTTCTATCGGTTCATCTGCCAGCCAGCGGTGATCCCTCGTATCTATCGACACCTGGTAAGGACGGCCGGATAAACTTACTCTAACTTCCTGGTCCATATATTTTTTTTACTGAAAATGATCTTTCATCCATGCTGCTGCCAAAGTAATATCATGTTGTACCAGGTTATGACCGGCAGATATATCGAATGTACTTACTTTAAAGCCATTGCCCTCCAGCAGGGTGGCATAAGCCGCCGTGGCTGCAGGATCCACGGTGCCGTCCTGTGTGCCGGAGCTCATAAACACGGGCTGTTGCCGCTGCGTTTCAAAGCTGTCTTCTAAACCGCTCAGCGGTTGCATAGGGCGGAACAATACAGCGCCGGCCAGCAGTTCCGGGTATAAAATAAGTACAGCGCCTGCAATATTAGCACCGTTGGAATATCCAACGGCAATCAGTTTATTGATATCGAAGCCTTCTGTAATGGCTAATTCTTTCAGGAAATGCACCATTTCATGCGTTCTGAAATGTACATCTTCTTCGTCAAATACGCCCATGCCTAAACGACGGAAGAAACGGGGCATGCCATGTTCCTGTACATTGCCCCTCAGGCTGAGTATATTAAACCCTTTCCCCAGTGATCCTGCCAGCGGTAATAAATCCCTTTCGTCTCCTCCTGTGCCATGCAACAGCAGCAACGTATAGGCGGCGGGGTTACCCACCGCTTCATATACATACTGCATCGGTTTAAAATCCATATCACTCCAGTTTAATCAGTTTTTTCACAATCTCTTCCCGCTGCGGTTCATATTGCGGCGGCAGCATCAGGTGTGTGCCCAGTTCGGCTGCCGGCTCGTCTACCGTGAAACCGGGAACGTCGGTGGCCAGTTCAAATAAAACACCGCCCGGCTCCCGGAAGTAAACAGACCGGAAATATTTGCGGTCCAGCTGCGGTGTAACGTTTAAACCACGATCTTCCAGCAACTGGCGGTAATGCATTTGCATATCGTCGTCTTTCATCCGGAAAGCAATGTGGTGCACACTTCCGCCGGCAACATGCCCGCGGGATTCTCCTTTGGCTTCAACCAGGTCGATATAGTTGGCGGTATCGCCGGCCGGACTTACAAAGCGGTACCGGTTGGTATGATGTTTATCAAGTTTGTAACCAAACACAGATACCAGCAGGTCGGCAGTAGGCTGCACATCTTCCAGTGTAAGGGTAACGTGATGGAAACCCCGGGTGGCATTTTCTTCCCCCACTTCATTGGTTGTCCATGGTGTGCGGTTGTCCGGCTTTTCCGGTACGGTCAGTTCCACCTTCAATCCATCGGGATCAATAAAGGTCAGGTATATTTCCCCGAATTTGGAAGATGGTTTATTATAGATGATGTTCTCTTTTTCAAATCTTTTTAACCAGAAGTCAATGCTGCCTTCCGGAATGCTGTAGCCTACCTCGGTAGCCATGTGGGTACCTCTGCGGCCGGCCATAATATCTTCCCAGGGGAAGAAAGTGAGGATGGTACCGGGTGTACCGGTTTCATCTCCATAATAAAAGTGATAAGTGTGGGGATCATCAAAGTTCACCGTTTTCTTCACAAAACGCAATCCCATCACACGGGTATAAAAATCAAAGTTCTTCTTCGCATTGCCTGAAATGGCCGTGATATGATGCAGGCCTGTTATTTCATTCATAATTCCTCCTTTTAAAAGTTGGCTGTTAGTCTTTGTCTTGTACAAAGACTAACAGCTGATATTCTTTACTGCTTCTTGATCAACTGCACTTCTCCGTAGATTTTTACATCGTCGCCTACCATTACACCACCGGCTTCAGTAGCCGCATTCCAGGTAAGACCAAAATCTTTACGGTTAATTTTTCCGTTGATCGTAAAACCGGCCCTGGTATTGCCCCAGGGATCTTTTACCACACCACCGAATTCTACGGCGAGTTTGATATTTTTAGTGATCCCGCGGATGGTCAGATCTCCGTATAGTTCATAGGAGCCGTCGTTATCAACGCTCTCATATTTGGTAGTTTCGAAAATAATATCCTTGTAGGTGTTTACATCAAAGAAGTCGGGAGAACGAAGGTGTTTGTCCCTGTCGGCGCTGCCGGTTGAAATAGAGTCTATGTCTACCGCTACTCTCACTTTAGCAGTCATGAAATCTTCTTCTTCCGTTTCTGCGTCCACCGTGAAGTTGTTGAACTTACCATTGATGTTGGTGATCATCAGGTGACGGATTTTAAATCCAAGTTCACTGTGACTCGCGTCGGCTACCCATTGTTGTTTTGCCATAAGTAAATGTAGTTTTATAATGAATCAATAAAGTTGCAATGCTGCGCAAACCGCTGCAGGATTATATTTTAACAAGATCAGGAACCTATTGTTCAATCTTTTGTATCACAAATATCGGGTGAAAACAGGTGGGTTCAAATGGATCAAATACACATAATGATGTACTTTTTGTGTATGCACTTAAAGGTAAGAAATATAACGATAAGCCCTTTATTATCAAATGATGTATAATTTTTTTCAAATACTTCAAACATTATTCATGAAAGATTGTTTTGAGGTGTTAGGGTTCAACCGGAAGCCTTCCTGAAGTAAAGAAAACCGTATGAGATATTACTTGTTTTTAATTCCGTTACTGCCAGCATTGTTTGTACACGGTCAGCAAAACGCACAACAGCTGACTTTAAAGGAATGTTACCGGCTTGCGAAACAGGGAAATACATTGGTGCAGCAGGCGCAGCGATCCCTGAAAGCCAGGGAGTACAACCTGCAGGCGGAAAACGGGGCATATTATCCTAAAGTGGATCTGCTGGCGGGTTACAATTACCTCGGCAAACCATTGGAGATAAATCTGCAACAGGTGAAAGACGGGGTGGTTAACGGATCTTCCTCCCAAAGCGTGAATACCGCCAATACCGTTTACCAGCAAATTACCGGTCAGCCGCTTCCGCAAAATGTTCAGGATGTTATCTACAACGCCACCAAGGGCATCATCAATACCTTTTACCCCGATTATAACCCGGAACTTACAAAGCAATCTTATTTCACAGCAGCCCTGGCGCTGCGGCAGCCAATATACCTCGGCGGCAAAATTGCAACTGCGCAACAGCTGGCCAGAACACAGGTTACCGCCGGGCAGTTCAATCAGCAGGTGGTGGAAAAAGGATTGTTCTTTGCCATCAGTGCACAGTACCTCCGCATTCTCTACCTGAATACTATTCTTGCCCATGAAGCGGTGATCGTGGAATCATTTAAGAAGAACCGTGATTATGCCGCCTCTTTAAAAGATAACCAGATCCTGCCGCCTTACCTGCTCAACTGGGCAAGGGTATCTTTTGTACAGGCCACCAACCGGTATAACAACCTGGAGCTGGAGAAAGAAAATGCCCTGCTGGAATTAAACGACTTGCTCGGGCAGCCGATTGAAACTCCCATTGAAATCAACGACACCCTGGAATACGAACTGAAACCGGTAACGGAAACGGGCCAACTGGAATTGCTCCGCAATAACCCCACTTACCGCCTGGTGGAAAACAAAACGGACCTGGCCAATGTAGCCGTAAAGGCGTCGCGGTCGCTCGCCCTGCCCAATATTTTTGCCATCGGCAGCCTGAACCTGTACCAGAAAGATTTACCGGTAACCATACCGCCGTGGCTCATCGGCGTGGAAATGCAGTGGAACCTCTTCGACGGCTTCCAGAAATATAAACGTACCAAGGCCAGTAAAATGCTGGTGGAAGAAGCGCAGATGGCGGCCCTGAACACCAAAACATCGCTGGAACTGCAACTGAGGGTGTCGATCAATAAAATGAAAGCCCTGCAGAATGATGTGGCCTCGCTCGACAGCGCCCGGCAACAGGCGCACCTCACTACCACGTTGGTCACCGACCGGATGCAAAACCAGCTGTCGTCTGTAAAAGATGTTAATGATGCACTCCTGCAGGAAGAGGAAATGCATAAGATCTACTATACCGCCGTGATGGGCTATTACCTCGCCCTGGCGCAGTACTGGAATGTAATAGGCACACCGGAACAATTTGCAGAATATGTTGACAGATAAACAGATTTTTTCATGATAGCTGTACTTAAAAATTATTGGGCCCTGCTGATCCCCATCGCTATCCTGGTGATTGCGCTGATCTTCTTTGTGAAGAAGCCGGCAGCTGCAGATGAATCCATGATAGGCATGGTGGACGCCGACTATGTGGATGTGGCGGCAGAATTCCCCGGCCGGCTGGATAGTCTCCTGGTGAAACAGGGCGATACTATTCGTAAGGGGCAGTTGCTGGGTGTGCTCCGCTCCACCGAAATCAATGCTATCCGCAACCAGGCGCAGGCGGCCATAGATGCGGCAAAGGGACAGCTCACCCTGTTGCAGAAAGGCGCCCGGCCCGAAGCCATCAAGGCAGCGGATAACCTCTATAATATCACCCAGCAACAATATGAGCTGATGCAGAAAACCTATCAGCGTATGCAGAACCTCTTTAACGATGAGGTGATTTCCGGACAGGAAAAAGACCTGGTATACTTCAAACTGCAAGCTGCCAAAAAAGAAATGGAAACGGCCAAGCTGAACATGGATATGCTGCAACAGGGCAGCAGGCCGGAACTCATCACCACCGCATCCGCCATTGTACGGCAGGCGGAGCAAGGCTATGAACTCACCAAAGCATTATCTGATAACACTTATATACATGCACCGTCAGATGGCATTATCACTTCCATGGTAATAGAAGAAGGGGAGATAGTGGCCATTGGTTACCCGTTGATGACGATCCAGAAACCGGCCACGTATCATATTACCTATAATGTACGCCAGGATGATATGCAGCGTTTCCCGCTGGGGGCCCGTGTACAGGTGCGGGTGCCAGGGTGCGATCCGGAGAATTTTGAAGCCGAGGTACATAAGGTAGCACCCTCTCTCACATTCGCCAACTGGGTACCGGTAAAAGAACAGGGCAGGTTTGAACTGCGCACTTTTACGGTCGACCTGAAACCGGTTAACCAGGCGGCTATCAAAGGTCTGCGTCCTGGCATGACGGCCTCCATGAACCTGCCATGATGCGTTCCATCCTCCATATTGCAATCAGGGAGTGGAAGCGCATACTTACCCTCCCGGAACACTACATCGTGCTGCTGGTGTTGCCGCCACTGGTATGCCTGCTCTATGGCTATATCTATAATAACCAGTTTGCCCGCGACCTCCCGGTGGCTATCTGGGATGAATCGCATTCGCCTTTATCGCGCAAGTTTGCATTTATGCTGGAGCAAACGGAGAGTATCCATATCACACAGCAGGTAGATAATGAAATCACCCTGCAAAAGATGATGGAACAGGGCGTGATCCAGGGCGCTGTCCATTTCCCGGAGAAAATGGATGATCATATCAAAAGCCGTCAACCGGTGTATATCACCGTATATACAAACACCGCAGCGGTAGTAACAGCAAAGCTGATCTATAAAGATGCCGCCAAAGTATTAATTACGGCGGGCTCGGGAGTTACGTTACAGAAGTTTGTAAAAACCGGCATGCCTGCCGGCAAGGCGATGGCGCTGGTGCAGCCCATCCGGCTCACCTCTTATATGTTGTACAATCCGCAATACAACTACCAGCAATACCTGGTGCCGGGGCTAATTGCAGTGGCACTACAAATGATGATCATCATGGTAACAGTACTGGCTTTAAACCTGGAAGAAAAAAGAGGCACCTTCGCGGAACTGAATACAATAGCCAATGGCGCTGCCTCCAATGTATTGCTGGGCAAAGGTTTGGCGCACCTGAGCGTAGGGTGGCTGCATTATATCCTGGTAACATGTATTGTGTTCCCGCTTTTCGCGCATGGCCGGATTGGCGGCTCCTGGCCGCTTTTCCTGCTTTTTACCTTGCTGATCACAGGATGTATCAGCATAGGATTAATGGTATCGGCTATTGTAAGCGACGTAATGGTGGCCTGCGACCTCGGACTGTTCTATACTTCCCCGGCCTTTGTATTCAGCGGGTTTACTTTTCCCCGCTGGGCCATGCCGTGGTACGATCAGTACTACGCCTGGCTCATGCCCTTTACGCCTTTCCTGGATGGATTCTTTAAAGTATATTTTATGGAGTTGCCCATGCAGTATGTATATAAGGAAGCGGGCCAACTGCTGATTTATATAGCAGTTACATTCCCGGTGGCATTGGTATTCCTGCAACGGAAACTGGATAAACCTTCCTTACAGCATGCGTAATTTTTTTCGTCATATAACCCGGTTGTTCCTGCGGGAAGTGAGGATGGTAGCCACCGACCACAGTTTGTTGCTTACCCTGCTGATAGCGCCGCTCCTGTATGCTTTTTTCTATGGCAGCATTTATAGTTATAAGGTAGAAGAGAAAGTATTACTGGCGGTGGCGGACGACGACAAAAGTGAATTATCCCGCGCCTTCCTGCAGCAGCTAAGCAAAATGCAGATTGCATCCGTAACAGGCGCCAGGGACCTGCAGGATGCACAGGAGAAAATGTATTACGGCGAGTGCCAGGGCTACCTGTACATTCCTCACGGCGTAGAAAAAAAAGTGCTGGCCCTGCAACAGGCCGATATTGTGCTGGCCGTGAATGCCGCCAGGTTCCTGCCTTCCAGCGAACTGGCCGGAGGCATTACTACGCTGGCGCTTACCGTAGGCGCGGGGGTGCGGCTGAAGTATAATGAAATGCAAGGGTTGAATGCCCAGATGGCTTTGCGGGAAACGCAACCGGTGAACCTCGACTACCGGCCGATGTACAATGCACGCTCCAGTTATGGCGCGTTCCTTTTACCGGGACTGCTGGCGCTGATATTACAGCAAACGCTGCTGATAGGCCTTTCCGAAAGCATGGCGCTCGACAAAGAAAAAGGGCGCGTGCCTGAACTGGTGAAAACCGGTGGTGGCGGCTTATCGGCCACCCTCTGGGGGAAAGGACTTTTTTATATGGTGCTTTTTTGCTGCTATGCTTTTTTCTTTATGACGGTCAATTATACCACCCTGAACATCCCTTTCCGCGGACGGGTATTAGAGGTAGCGGTGGTGTTCTTCCTTTTCTTTTTCACGCTGATCCCCCTGGGAATATGGCTGGGCACCATGTTCCGCAGCCAGCTGATGGCCGCGCAGATGATGGTGTTTTCCACCTACCCGGTATTCCTCATTGCCGGTTATGCCTGGCCATATGAATCCCTGCCGGTGCCGCTGCAGTGGTTATCGTTTATGGTGCCCACCACACCGTTCCTGAAAGTGTACCAGTCCATTGTGCAAATGGGCGGCACCCTGGCGGATAATGCTTCTTCCGTATTACATTTGCTGGTGCTATCCGGGTTTTATACCCTGTTGGCATTACTCGGATTAAGGCGTTTGAATAAGCGGCAACAATCCATATCTTTGTAACGGATGTATGCAATTGTAGATATTGAAACGACAGGCGGGCATGCCAGCGCCAATGGTATAACGGAGATCGCCGTTTTCCTGTACAACGGGAACGAAGTGACGCAGCATTACCAAACCCTGGTAAACCCCGGAATCCCCATTCCTTATTACATAGAATCGCTAACGGGCATCAGCAACAGTATGGTAGCGGATGCACCTCCCTTTGAGGCTATCGCCCCGTTATTATATGACCTGCTGAAGGACCGGATCTTTGTAGCCCATAATGTAAACTTCGATTACTCTTTTATAAAGCACCAGCTGGCCAATGCGGGCTTCGACCTGCAATGCAAGAAGCTGTGCACAGTACGGCTGGGACGCAAGATTTTCCCGGGGCTGAAATCATATAGCCTGGGTAATATCTGCCGCCATTTCAGTATACCGGTTAATGGCCGGCACCGGGCCGGCGGCGATGCGGAAGCCACCACCGTGCTTTTCGGGATGCTGCTGGCCAACGATAAAGAAAAGGTAATTGCTTCCATGCTAAAGGTGGGATCAAAGGAACAGTTCCTGCCACCTAACCTGCCACCAGACCAGGTGAAAGGATTGCCGGCCCACCCGGGTGTTTATTATTTCCATGACCACAAAGACAAAGTAGTATACGTAGGCAAGGCAAAGGACCTGGGTAAACGGGTGAACAGCCATTTTACCGGGCATAGCGCCAGCCGCCAGCGGCAGAATTTCCTGCGCACCATTCACCGCATTTCCTACCAGGAAACGGCTACTGAATTAATGGCCTGCATCCTGGAATCGGTGGAGATAAAGCGCCTGTGGCCAATTTTCAACTACGCCCAGAAGCGGGTGGAGTTCAGGTATGGATTTTACCTGTTTGAAGACCAGCAGGGATACCTGCGGCTGGTTATAGAAAAGAAGCGGAAGTATTCACACCCCGTACACAGCTTTAACCTGCTGATAGACGGTCACCGGCTGCTGCGCTCTCTCATAAAGGAGTTCAAACTGTGCCCCAAACTCTGCTTCCTGCAAAAGGGTAATGGCACCTGTGCGGGTATTACCGCCGGCACCTGTAATGGCGCCTGCGATAAGGTGGAAAAGCCGGAAAGCTATAATGAGCGTATGAAAGCGGCGATTGCATTTTTACAGGAGCAACAGCCCTCCGTGATCATTGTAGATAAAGGCCGCAACAGCAGCGAGAAAAGCTGCATCCTGATGGAAAAGGGCCGCTTTTACGGAATGGGCTATATCCCCGCAGAAGTGAACACCGCCGAAGCAGCCCACGTCCGGGACTACCTGACCCCTTACGCCGAAAACGAAGTGATCATCAGCCTGCTCCGGCCTTATGCCGGCAACAGCCGGTGATGCGGATTTTGTCTTTCTCGCTGATTACGCTGATTTTACTGATTTAGGGATTTGATCACTTTGGATTTTAAATGATTTTGGGAGATATACGCGAATATCTCCCAATCCATTAAAATCCTTATAAAATCCAAAAAGTAAAATCAAAGTAATCAGCATAATCAGCATAATCAGTGAGAAAGACAAAATACGCTAAGAAAAAAAATACATGATCGTTATAAATCACCTGATTCCTCATTACTTTTGCATCTCGTAAAAGTGAGTTTCATTTTTAATTATTAATATTTTTTTATTCATGTTAGAGTCAAGTTTCAAATTACCAGGTCAAACTGCCTTTTACAAAGGAAAAGTACGCGATGTTTACACCATTGAAGACAGGCTGATGGTAATGGTAGTAAGCGATCGCATCTCTGCATTTGATGTGGTACTGCCACGCCCGATCCCCTTCAAAGGACAGGTACTGAACCAGGTTGCGGCCATTATGCTGGAAGCTACCAAGGATATCGTTCCTAACTGGGTAAAATCTTCTCCGCTACCTAATGTAACTATCGGGCTGAAATGTGAAACTTTCCCGGTGGAAATGGTGGTACGCGGTAATCTGACCGGTCACGCCTGGAGAACTTACAAATCCGGTGAGCGTGTATTGTGTGGTGTAACCATGCCGGAAGGACTGAAGGAAAACGACTTCTTCCCGTCGCCCATCATCACCCCAACCACCAAAGCACATGAAGGTCATGATGAGGATATTTCCCGTGATGAGATCATTGCGCAGGGACTGGTAAGCAAGGAAGACTACGAGCAACTCGAAAAGTACACCCTCGCTTTATTTGAAAGAGGTAAGGAAATGGCCGCCAAACGCGGACTGATCCTGGTGGATACAAAATATGAATTCGGTAAGATCGGCGATACCATTTATGTAATCGACGAAATTCATACGCCTGACTCTTCCCGTTATTTCTACGCGGAAGGTTATGAAGAGAACCAGAAGAACGGCACCCAGCAGAAACAGCTCAGCAAGGAATTCGTGCGTGAGTGGCTGATGGCAAACGGTTTCCAGGGTAAAGACGGTCAGCAGGTACCGGAAATGACAGACGAATTTGTAACGAGCGTAAGCGAGCGCTACATTGAACTGTTTGAAAACATTACCGGTCAGAAATTTGTGAAAGAAGAAGTAGCGGCTGCGGATGCAGAATCCAGGATAATAGCTGCACTTAAAAGTTTATAATCATTCGATCGCTCCGGTGCAATGCCGGAGCGGTTTTTATCCCTTTGTGCACGATGAAATTACAATTATTGATCCCCGCGGTAGTTTGTTTGTTAAGCTTTGTCGCCTGCAACAACGCCTCCAAATCCCCTAAAGAATTAAGCAGCGAGGAAGTACTGGAACTCGCAGGAAAATCGCCGGGCATGAATGCCGGACGAGGAACCTTTACTGTAAATACCCCCGCCGGCTGGACGAAGATAGATACCGTGATGAGCCGTATAGAATATACGTTTATGATGGCGCCGGTAACCGATGATAGTACCTTCCAGGCCAATGTAAATATTGTTACGCAGGAACTGAAGAAAGGATTTACGCTGGATAAGGTGATGGAAAGCACCCAAAAAGAAATGGAAAGTTTCTTCGTGGATTATAAAAAGATCGATACCGGTGAACGCACCGTGACCGGCGTAAAAGCCAAATGGATGAAATGCCAGTATGCCCACCGCGAAAGCGGTACCCTGCTCAACGGAGAGGTAACCATCCTGGTAAAAAATAATATCGCCTACGCTATTACCCTCACCACACTCGCCGGCGACCTGGCAAAATATGAACCAGCGCTGGAGGAGATCCTGGGGTCTTTTACCGCAAAGTAAATATGCGGATTTTGTCTTGGCTCAGGATTACGCTGATTATACTGATTACCTGGATTTTTACTTTTGGATTTTTTTAGATTTTTAGATTAATAAGTAAGGGAGATGAAAGCGAATATATCCGCTGTTATCTCCCTTAATCCTTTATAAAATCCAAAAGAATAAAATCCAGGTAATCAGTATAATCAGCGTAATCCTGAGCCAAGACAAAATTCGCGTCGAATGCCTTATTTTTGTTTGCAAATTGACGACCGTTGAAACACCTTGCCGCGCTTAATAAATACTTTCTTACCAATAAATGGCTGCTGATCCTGGGATTGTTGTTTACCGCCATATCCATTGTATTCAGTGTTTTCCAGCCTATCATGGTACGCCAGATCTTTGACCTGCTGGCGCATAATATAGACGAATACCGGCTGCTGGACAATACTGCGCTGAAGGTGGCCTTCCGGGCGGATTTCACGCATGTACTGGCGTTTTACGGGGTGAGTATCCTGCTGTTTGCATTGCTGAGCGGATTCTTTTTATTCCTGCAACGGCAAACGCTGATTGTAATGAGCCGTCATATCGAGTACGATCTGAAGAATGAAATTTACCAGCATTATCAGAAGCTGGATCTTAACTTTTTTAAGATGCATCGTACCGGCGACCTGATGAGCCGTATTACAGAAGATGTATCACGGGTACGTATGTACGTAGGTCCTGCTATCATGTACGCTTCGCGGACGGTATTCCTGATAGTGATCATTGTATACCTGATGCTGGAGGTGAATCCTTTGCTGACGCTGTATACCTTGTCGCCATTGCCTTTTCTTGCCTTAACCATTTATTATGTGAACAGGATCATTCACCGCAAAAGTGAAAAGATCCAGTCGCAGTTATCCAATATTACTTCCATTGCGCAGGAATCTTATTCCGGCATCCGCGTAATAAAATCATATATCCAGGAAGATGCCAGCGCGCGTCATTTTGAAGAAGCGAGTGAAGCGTATAAAGACAGCTCAATCAGCCTGGCTAAAACAGATGCCCTGTTTCAGCCTACTATGGCGTTGATGATTGGGCTGAGTGTGATCCTCACTATTTTCATAGGTGGTATCCAGGTGATCAAGGGAAATATTACCGTAGGCAACCTGGCGGAATTTGTGATCTATGTAAACATGCTGATGTTCCCGTTCTTTTCTATCGGGATGGTGGCGTCCATGATACAACGTGCTGCGGCCTCACAGCAACGTATAAACGAATTTTTACAGATAGCGCCTACGGTGAAGGATGAACCGGATGCGAAAACGGTGAAGCTGAAAGGAGGGGTGCGGCTGGAAAACGTGACTTTCACTTATCCGCATACGGGGATTACCGCCATCAGCGATTTCAACCTGCATATCAAACCGGGGCAGAAGGTGGCCGTTATTGGCAGAACGGGGTCTGGCAAAAGTACGCTGGCACAACTGCTTATCCGGATGTACGATCCGCAGGAGGGAAAGGTGATGGTAGACGACCAGGATATCCGTCACCTGCGGCTGGCCGATTTGCGTAGCCAGATCAGTTATGTGCCGCAGGATGTGTTCCTGTTCTCCGATAGCATCGCCAATAACATCCGTTTTGGCGACCCGAGTGCCAGTATCCAGGCGGTGCAAACCGCTGCCAGGCAGGCTTCCGTGGAGAAAGACATCCTGGGTTTCAATGAAGGCTTTGATACCGCCATCGGGGAGAGGGGCGTAACGCTGAGCGGTGGCCAGAAACAGCGGATCTCCATTGCGAGGGCGCTGATCAAGGACCCCGATATCCTTATTTTCGACGATTGCCTCTCTGCCGTGGATGCCCGTACCGAAAAAGAGATTATAGGTAACCTGTATGCCTATCTGAAAAATAAGACAGCCATTATTATTACTCACCGGATCTTTGCCTTGTTTGAGTTCGATAGCATAATCGTACTCGATGAAGGAAAAATTGTAGAGCAGGGAACACATAATGATTTATTATCATTGAATGGATACTACGCAGAGCTGTACGCGCGTCAGCAATCCGGCGATGAAGAAAGTGTAAGTGAGTAGCAATCACGTGCTTGTATATTCCCTGCCGCAGCCCGTTACACGCGGCTTTTATGATTTTTCAAAATCATTTAAAAATATTTTGATATTTGTAAAACAATAGTATATTTGTCTCTTATTGTAACAGGATTTGATTCGTTAACACTTAAATCTATCAACTGTGGCGTACGAAAACAACAATCAACAGGAAAGAAACAATGATAGCATCTTTTCTAAACGATTGAAAGCGGGCAAAAGAAGAACGTACTTCTTTGATGTAAAGACCACTCGGGGAAACGACTATTTTCTTACTATAACAGAAAGTAAGAAGCGTTTTAATGACAACGGTTATGACAGGCACAAAGTATTCCTGTACAAGGAGGACTTCAACAAGTTCCTGAACGCACTGACCGAAACCATCAACTATGTTAAAACGGAGTTGATGCCCGATTTCGACTTTGATGCCTACAACCATGATTATGTGCAGGAAGAACAGGACGAAACAGAAACAGAAGGAGTTGAAGTTAGCGCTTCAGTAGCCGCCCCTGTTGAGGTAGAAGTACCTGTTGAGGCGTCAGTAGCCGCCCCGGCTTCACATAGCTCAGACGAGGTAGACAAATGGTAAGATTTTTACTTAAAGATTTTTACAAAAAATAATAGGCAACCCCCGGATTTCTCCGGGGGTTTTTTATTACGCGGATTTTGTCTTACTCAGGATTACGCTGATTTTACTGATTAGCTGGATTTTTACTTTTGGATTTTTTTGGATTTTTAGATTAATAATTAAGGGAGATAAAAGCGATATATTCGCTTCTATCTCCCTTAATCCTTTATAAAATCAAAAAGAAACAAAATCCAGTTAATCAGTAAAATCAGCGTAATCCTGAGCCAAGACAACATCCGCGTTCGCCGGAGGCGAACAATTACGCCGTGCGCATATGCTTCCACGCGTTGATCAGGCCATTGGTGCTCGCATCGTGGTTAAGTATGATGTCGTTGTTTTCCAGTTCGGGTAATATTTTGCTGGCTAATTGTTTACCGAGTTCCACGCCCCATTGGTCGAAGCTGTAAATGTTCCAGATCACGCCCTGAACAAAGATTTTGTGTTCGTAGAGGGCGATCAGTGAACCCAGGGAGCGGGGTGTTATTTCCTTTACCAGGAAGGAGTTGGTGGGGCGGTTGCCAGGGAAAATTTTCGATGGCAGGATGTTCGCCATTTCTTCTGCCGAAGCGCCGGACTTCTCCAGTTCAGCACGTACTTCTGCTTCCGTTTTACCATTCATCAGCGCTTCTGTTTGTGCAAAGAAGTTCGACAACAGTTTCACATGATGATCACCGATGGGATTGTGGCTGATAGCCGGTGCGATAAAGTCGCAGGGAATCAGGCGGGTGCCCTGGTGGATGAGCTGGTAGAAGGCGTGTTGACCATTGGTGCCTGGTTCGCCCCAAACGATAGGGCCGGTTTCGTAACTAACGGTGTGGCCTGTACGATCGGTTGATTTACCATTGCTTTCCATGTTACCTTGCTGGAAGTAAGCAGCAAAGCGGTGCATGTACTGGTCGTACGGCAATATAGCTTCTGTGGCGCTGCCAAAGAAGTTGCCATACCACAGGCCAATCAGCGCCATGATAATGGGTATATTCTGTTCCGGAGGCGTGTCGGCGAAGTGCCTGTCCACCGCATGTGCGCCATCGAGTAACTGGGTGAAGTTGTCGTACCCGATGGTGAGTGCAATGCATAAGCCGATAGCGGACCACAGGGAATAGCGGCCGCCAACCCAATCCCAGAATTCAAACATATTTTTTGGATCGATACCAAAGGCTGTTACTGCTTTTTCGTTGGTAGATAAAGCGGCAAAATGTTTGGCTACAAATTTCTCATCTTCCGCGTGTTCCAGGAACCAGTTGCGCGCAGTGTGGGCGTTGGTCATAGTTTCCTGGGTAGTAAATGTTTTGGAGGCGATGAGGAACAGGGTTTCGTCCGGTGTAACTTTTTTCAGGGTTTCGGCGATGTGCGTGCCATCTACGTTAGATACAAAATAGGTTTGTATGTTAGGTTTCCAGTAGGGTTTCAGCGCTTCTGTAACCATTACCGGGCCGAGGTCGGAACCACCGATACCGATATTTACGATGTAACGTATAGGCTTACCCGTATATCCTTTCCATTCGCCGGAGTGTATCTGGCGGCAGATGTGATCCATTTTGTTCAGCACTGCTTTTACATCAGGCATCACATCGCGGCCATCCAGTAAAACAGGTTTATCTGAGGTGTTGCGTAAAGCGGTATGCAGTACAGCACGGTTTTCTGTCACGTTTATTTTTTCTGCGCCAAACATCGCTTTGATCGCATCCGGTACGCCGCATTCTGCTGCCAGTCCTAATAACAGGCTGCGGGTATCTTCCGTAATAATATTCTTGGAGTAGTCGAAAAGGATGTCTTCAAATTTCAGGGAAAACTCACTGAAGCGTTCTTTGTTTTCCATAAACAAGGCACGCATATGTACCTTTTTCATTTCTTCAGCGTGCTTCTTTAAGGCGTCCCACGATTTGGTGGTTGTTGGATTGGTAGATGGAAACATAGTCGTGTATATATTAAATGCGCATCAAAAATAATCTTTTAGATTCATGATTTCTGTTTCCTGTACAATTGCCAGGAAATTGTTATGGCAATCACGCCAATGGCAATAATGCAGGTATGGATGATGGGGTTCTCATCCATGGTGTCGGCAGCCCTTCTTTTCAGCAGGATACCATAGAAGGCCCACACAATAACAAGGGCATAGGTGATATTGTTGCGAAGCAGCACCATGGCCATACTCAGCAGCGTACCCACGCAAATCATGGCAATAGCCCACAGCACCTGGGAATGGCGGTTGCCTTCCCACCCGGTGTATACCAGCAGCGCCGTAATATTGGCGATGGTGGCAATAGAAATCCATCCAAGGTAGATGCTGAAAGGAATATGAATAAATAATTTCTCCGTCAGCGTAGCAGGAGCGATGCCGATACCAAAGTTGAGATGTATGATGACCAGTGAAATCAGGAGGATCACCATGATAGCCACGCTCACAGGTATCAGGTGATAATGCCAGGCAAACAGCCAGCAGGCGTTGGCCACACAGGAAATGAGAAACCAGTCTTTCATCCGCTGCATCACATATGCCAGCGTTGCCGGTTGTTTATTGGAGAAAGATAACCATAATTGATATATGATAAATGCTGTTAAAGAAAGATAGATAACACTCCATATAGAGAACGTAATTCCCGCCGGTATAAAGAGGTTAGGGTATTCTTCCGAAATCTGTGCGGTGGTTTTACCGTTGATGGGAAGCAGCACTGCCAGCGCGTTTGCGGCTATCATGATAATAAAACCTAGCGTGTTGAAGATGGACCGGTTTTTAAAGTGGAGGGTTTCATGGCTCACCATAACGGATGGGTGCTTTTTATAATATTAGTGACATGGTTACCGTGTTACAACACAAAAATTATGCTAAAGTAAACAATCACAACAAAGTTTGAAAGCCGTTAGTATATATCTCCATTTTTTCCATACATTTGCCAGCTATGACAGCTGAGCAACTTAAAGCTATGAGGGACCGTTTATATGTCCTGGGAGGTTTTCTTTAACGTACCTGACCGATTAGCAAAAATAGAAAACGACAAACAACTAAGCCTGGCGCCCGGATTCTGGGACGACAACGTCAGAGCCACTTCGATTCTGAAGGAAATAAAGGTTAACAAATATTGGGTAGACCTTTACGATCAGGTGAACGCTGCTATTGACGACAGCGCAGTACTGAACGATTTTTTCAAAGAAGGGGAAGCAACGGAAGAAGAGGTGGAACAGGCCTACAATGCTGCAGTAGCAGCGCTGGACGACCTGGAATTTAAATCTACCCTCAACCAGCCGGAAGATGAAATGCCCGCAGTATTAACCATTAACTCCGGTGCAGGCGGCACGGAAAGCCAGGATTGGGCCGAAATGCTGCTGCGCATGTACCGCATGTATGGCGAAAAGCAGGGATGGAAAGTATCAGAAATTGATACGCAGTATGGAGATGGCGCCGGTATTAAATCCGCTACACTGGAATTTGATGGCGACTTTGCATATGGCCACCTGAAAGCGGAAAGCGGCGTACACCGCCTCGTCCGTATTTCACCTTTCGATTCCAATGCACGCAGACATACTTCTTTCGCCTCCGTATATGTATATCCGTTAGTAGATAATACTATCGAGATTGCTGTAAACCCGGCCGACCTGGAATGGGAATTTTACCGTTCAGGTGGTAAGGGCGGACAGAACGTAAACAAGGTGGAAACAGCCGTACGTTTGAAACACATCCCATCCGGTATCATCATCGAATGCCAGCAGGCACGCACGCAGGGAGAGAACCGCGAAAAAGCGCTCACCATGCTGAAATCACGCCTGTATGAAGAAGAGATCCGCAAAAGGGAAGAACTGAAAAATGCAGCCAACGCCAACAAACGCAAAATTGAGTGGGGATCACAGATCAGGTCATACGTATTCCATCCGTATAAAATGATCAAAGACCACCGCACCGACTTTGAAGTAGGTAACGTAGGACCTGTAATGGACGGCGACCTGAACGGGTTTGTGAAAGCATACCTGATGATGCAGAAGGAAGAGGACAATAATTAATAAGTATCGACTAATTATTAATAAGCGCGTAGGCGTTGTATAACTTAATTTTGCTGCGGAAACAATACTCGTAGTCATTTGTTTATTTGATTGTTTGTGGGCCCCGGTTCACAAATGATCAAATAAACAAATATAAAAATTAGGATACAATGAATACAGGATACTTTGAGTACGCAGCGCCTGCTAATGAGCCTGTGTTGTCTTATGCACCCGGTTCTGCTGAGAGAATTGCATTAAAGAAACAATTAGCCGCCTTCAAAAGCGAAGTAGCAGATATACCCATGTATATCGGTGGTAAAGAAATCCGCACCGGAAACACCGTTGATCTGCGCCCTCCCCACGAAATCAAACACAAATTAGGTCACTTCCATATGGGCGATGCTTCTCATGTGAAAACCGCCATCGCAGCAGCGCTGGAGGCACGTGAAAAATGGGCCAATATGGACTGGGAACAACGCGCCGGCATCTTCCTGCGCGCTGCCGAACTCCTGGCCACCAAATACCGCTATCACATCAATGCCGCTACCATGCTGGGCCAGAGTAAGAATCCTTACCAGGCTGAAATTGACAGCGCATGTGAACTGATCGACTTCCTCCGCTACAACGTACACTTCCTGAGCGAAATATACCGCCAGCAGCCGGTTTGCGCCCCCGGTATCCATAACAGGGTAGAATACCGCCCGCTGGAAGGATTTGTACTGGCCGTTACACCTTTCAACTTCACCGCTATTGCCGGTAACCTGCCCACGTCTGCCGCTATGTGCGGTAACGTAGTCGTATGGAAACCCGCCAATACACAGGTGTTTGCCGCACAGGTGATCATGAAGGTACTGATCGAAGCAGGCCTGCCCGATGGTGTTATCAACCTCGTGTATGCCAACGGTCCCGTTGTCGGCGACGTTTGCTTCGCAGATCCTCACTTCGCAGGTATTCACTTCACCGGCTCCACCGGCGTATTCCAGACCATGTGGAAAACCATCGGCGAAAACATTCACAAATACAAAACTTACCCGCGCATCGTTGGTGAAACAGGTGGTAAAGACTTCGTGCTGATCCACAAATCAGCGGATGTGGACATCGCCGTTACCGCTTTGGCCCGCGGCGCTTTTGAATACCAGGGACAGAAATGTTCTGCCGCCTCCCGTGCATACATACCAAGCAATCTTGCTGACGATATAAAATCAAAATTAGTTGCGGAGCTGAAAACCATGAAAATGGGCAGCACCGAAGATTTCAGCAATTTCATCAACGCAGTGATCGATGAACGCTCTTTTGATAAGATCGCGCAATACATCGACAATGCAAAGAAAGATCCGGCGGTAAAGATCATTGCCGGCGGTAATTACAACAAAGCTGAAGGTTACTTTATCGAGCCTACCGTTATAGAAACTACCGATCCGAAATACATCACCATGTGTGAGGAAATTTTCGGACCTGTATTAACGATCCACGTATATGACGCAGAGAAATTTGAAGAAATCATGCAGGTGGTAGACAGTACCTCCGAGTATGCTTTAACCGGCGCCATTATTGCGCAGGACCGTTATGCGGTGGAACTGGCTACCCGCACCCTGGTAAACAGCGCCGGTAACTTCTACATCAACGACAAGCCAACCGGCGCAGTAGTTGGACAGCAGCCATTTGGCGGCGCCCGCGCTTCCGGTACCAACGATAAAGCCGGCTCTATGCTGAACCTCTATCGCTGGTTAAGCGCCAGGAGCATCAAAGAAACTTTTGTACCGGCTACCGATTACCGGTACCCGTTCCTGAAAGAAGCTTAGTAAATGTTCATGATTTATATACGGGCGGTGGATCTATATCCATCGCCTTTTTTGTACCTTGCACCCTCATTCAGTATCCAGGAATTATGCAGGCAGATATCTTACAGAAATACTTCTCAGCACCTCATGAGCATTACCGCGTAGCAGACCTCGAACAATTACTGCTCGCCGACGGAACGCCGCAGCCTGAAGCCAGTATCGCTGCTGCCGGCGCTTTTGATGAGTATTTTAAGAAACAACTGCGCAAAAAAGGAACTAAAGCGGCTATCTTCTTTGGCGTGGGCCTCATTGCCCTTATCCGCGTTATTACCCTTACCAACCGCGAAGAAGGCAGCTTTATGCAGGTATCTTTGTCCCTGGCGCTGGTAGCTTTTGCGTTGGTGCTTGGGATCATATGGGGCATGCAGCTGTTTGCACTTAAAGAAGAGATTTCTACGTTTAAGGATATGAGGAGGTTGTAGTTTACTGCAACTTCTGCAACGCCGCCAGCGACTCTGTCACATGCTTCTCTCCATCGCGCAGTGAATTAAATTCATGCACAATCACGCCGTTCTTATCCACTATATACGTCACACGACCCGGTATCACAAAGGTTTTAGGCACACCAAATAATTTGCGTACTTCATTTTTCGGATCACTGAGCAGGGTGAAAGGGAGATTATGATGCGTGGCAAAGCTGCGATGCGAAGCCACGTTATCAGCACTGATGCCGATTACCAGTGCGCCGTATTTCTGAAAGTCCTGGTACGAATCACGGAATGAACATGCTTCTTTGGTGCATACACTGGTTTCATCTTTCGGATAGAAGTAAATGACCAATGGCTGTTTGCCTAATACGGTATTGATATCAAAAGTTTTTCCATTCTGGTCCTGTAGCGAAAAGGCCGGAATTTTATCCCCTGTTTTTAATTGTCCCTGGGACTTACATCCCCATAATTGCAGAAAGGCGGTCATAGCTAAAATGATCTTTAAAAGTTTCATACCCAGTTTATTGATACTGCTAAAGTACGAAGAGTAGGGGAGCAACGGGTCATATTGATTTTTTTGTGTAACTATAAGGCAGCAAGCTTGTTTTAAAACAGCCCTGTTTTAGAAAAGATTCCCTTGTTTATCAATCTTTTCTAATATTCAGCTTTTTATCTGTAGCATTTAATCATTATTTTTGGCCCCTAAAACGTTGTGTTTTGAAAACCATCCTAAACGGCAAGCAAATGGCTATTACGATAGACAGGCTTTGTCATCAGTTGATAGAAAATAACTTACAGTTTGAGCAAACCGTGCTGATTGGATTGCAGCCCCGGGGGATTTATTTATCCGGAAGGATTCATCAAACCTTGCTGAAGTTAGTACCTGGAGCGCGTATCGATTACGGTAAGCTGGATATTACTTTTTACCGGGACGATTTTAACCAGAGTAAAACCCTGCATGTACCCAACGAAACGAATATTGATTTTTCCATAGAAAATAAAAAGGTAGTGTTGATAGATGATGTGTTGTATACCGGCCGTACAATCCGTTCGGCGCTGGATGCAATGCTGGACTTTGGCCGGCCCGCGGCTGTAGAGCTGCTCACGCTGATCGACCGTCGCTTCAGCAGGCAGTTGCCTATTCAGCCCGACTATACCGGACGTACCATTGATGCCCTCATTTCCCAGAAAGTAAGGGTGTTGTGGAACGAAAGAGATGGTAAAGACGAAGTAGTTCTGATTGACTAAAATGAATCCGGATTTCAGAATTCAGATTTCACCCTTTATATTTGCACATTAATGTCACTTTCTGTAAAACACTTACTCGGAATTCGCGATCTGCAGCGCCAGGATATAGAGCTTATTTTTCAAACAGCCGACCAGTTTAAGGAGGTTTTACAAAGGCCTATTAAAAAGGTTCCTACGCTTCGCGATACAACAATTGTAAATTTATTTTTTGAGAACTCTACCCGCACACGCATCTCTTTTGAGCTAGCGGAAAAGCGCCTGGGTGCAGATACGGTTAACTTTTCTGCCTCCGGATCTTCCGTATCCAAAGGGGAAACGCTGATAGATACGGTGAACAACATCTTATCCATGAAAGTGGATATGGTGGTGATGCGCCACTCTGCCAGCGGTGCGCCGCATTTCCTGGCAAAGCATATCAACGTGCCCATCCTCAATGCGGGCGACGGCATCAATGAACATCCCACCCAGGCATTGCTGGATGCCTTCTCCATCCGGGAAAGGCTCGGTAGCGTGGAAGGCAAGAAGGTAGCCATCTGTGGCGATATCATGCACTCCAGGGTAGCCCTCTCCAATATCTACTGCCTCAAAAAACTGGGCGCAGAAGTAACAGTGGTAGGCCCGCCCACACTGATCCCGAAATACATGGCAGCGGCACTCGGCGTAAATGTGAGCTACAATATCCGCGAAGCCCTGCAATGGTGCGATGTAGCCAATGTGTTGCGTATTCAGCTGGAAAGACAAAACACCCCGCTGTTTTCTTCCCTCCGCGAATATTCCCTCGCATACGGCGTAAACCGCCAATTGCTCGATAGTTTAAATAAAGAAATTATAATCATGCACCCCGGACCCATTAACCGCGGGGTGGAAATAAATTCTGATGTGGCAGACTCTGGTCAGTCCATCATCCTCGAACAGGTGGAAAACGGTGTGGCTATACGTATGGCGGCATTGTACCTGCTCGCAGGAAAGAAAACGGAGTAGTAAACACACTTACCACCTGCTATGTTGCCCAATGAAGACGATTTTCCTCCGTTGAATTCCATATCCGCAAGGCGGCTAACCGTTGTGCTGAAAGTATGCCTGCTAACCTTTTTTGCATTGATACTGGCCGCATTGCTGGCGGGCGTCGTGTTATCCTTTTGGATAAAAGAAACAGGCATCCGGATGCTTACGATAGGCATAGCAGCGCCGGTTTTATGTGGTTTGATATGGATGGCAGTCGCCTCTTATAGATCCGGGAAACCCAGATATACGCGAGCCCGGGTGGACAGGGAAGGGCTGCACCAATACAGTGAAGGTGTGCCTGCACTGTCGTTATGTTATGAGGCGTTGAGTGCAAATAGCAGTGGCGATCCATACGATGTGCTTTGGACCGATGGGGGGTACGACGAAACGAATCCGGGCTTGTATGTTTTTGTCAAAAACGACTCCGGAGCGGTGCAGGTGCAGGCCGTGGAGTTTAGAATTTTCCTGGTACCCAATGGGAATGACCTGCTGACGCATTTTGTAAAAGGTATCATGCGCTTTCGCCCTGATTTGAAAATAGCGCCCCAGGTGCTGAGCCGCTACCGGATTGCACACTAGCCGGTTTTAATGGCAGCGCATAAGGCCGGATCAGAAGCCAACCGTCAGCCCCAAAGTATATGATCTGAAAAACGGATATACGTTTCCGTTATAACCTCCCGCCTGTTCCGGATCATAATATTTAATCTTCATTTTAGTAGTTTCCCACAGATCCTGTCCGGAGAAATAAATACGCAGATTAGTGATCCATATTTTCTTCAGCCAGTTCGGCGGCAGGGTATAACCTACCTGCAGGTTTTTCAACCGGATATAGGCGCCATTCATTGCCCAGTGGGAGGATGGGGCGGTATTCTGCTGGTCGTTCAGATACAGCCGCGGAAACAACGCATTGGGGTTTTCCGGTGTCCAGTAATCCTGGTTAATGTCCCAGGGCTGCTGCCAGTTGCCGGTAAAAGGAAGATTATAGCGCGGATCAGGCATCACCTTACGTCTGGCCACTCCCTGGAAGAAAACAGAGACATCAAATCCTTTCCAGGCAAAGCCCGCGTCGATCCCGTAGGAGAACTGCGGATCGGTGCTGCCCAGGTATACCAGGTCGGCATTGTCTATTTTGTTATCGCCGTTGATATCTTTGTAGCGAAGGTCGCCCGGACCGGTATTTTCGTGCTGGAAGGCATGCTGCGTCACTTCACCGGCCGATTGGAAGTAGCCATCAGACTCATAGCCAAACAGGGAAGAGTAAGGATATCCTGCAATGCCCTGGTTCCAGCCGGCCTGTGGCGCCACATTATCATTTTTCAGTACTTTATTGCGGTTGTAAAAGAGATTCCCGTTAATATACCAGGTAAAGGGTCCCCGGTCGTCTCTCCAGCCCAGGTTGATTTCCCAGCCCCAGGATTTCATTTCACCACGGTGAAAATCCAATGGCCAGGCCCCGTCTGTGGAGGCCGTCAGTACCGGGATCTGCATGTCGCGATTATGCTTAATAAAATAATCTGCTGCAATGGTCAACCGGCCCCTGAACAAGGTAGCATCCCAGCCGTAATTATTGGTAGCAATGTTTTCCCATCCCTGTGCCTGGATGATGGGGTTCTTGTAAACAAAAGGCGGAAAATGCGGCCGGGGATTAAAGCTGAAAGTCTGCAACCGTTCGTCGTTAGGAATACTGTTCCAGCTGTTGATATTCCCCAATCTGCCCCATGACCACCTCAGTTTGAACTCATTGAAAAACGGCAACGCGCGGTTAAACCATGTTTCGTTATTCAGGCGCCATCCGGCGGAAAACGACGGGAATGCCTGCCACTGTTCGCCGCCAACAAAAGAGGTGCTGTACTGTGATAGGCGCGACGCTATGAGGTTTGCTTCCAGCAGGTAGCGGTTGTCATGGTTGTAACTGATCTTTCCGAAGATCGAGAGTAAAGAACCGCTGGCCCCCAGTAACTGCGTATATGCGGGCACGTTATTAAAGTGATTGGAATTGATTTCAGCCTGGCTGATATCGTAAGATGCCGCCGTGTTTTGCGTGGTATTGTATGTTTCCTGTGTGGCGCCGCCGAGCAGGTGAATGTTATTTTTATCTTCTTTGATATCGTAGTCGGCCAGCAGTTGCAGGTTGCCGCCTTTTGCTTCCAGCTTGCTTTTCTGCAGCATATTATGCGGCTGTATCAATGTGGCGGTATCCACCCGGTTCCATAAGGCGATGGTATTGCGGCCCATATCGTCCTGCAGGGTGTGCTTTTGCGGACTGTAAATAAGCCGGAGCGTAAGCCCCTTTGCTAGACTGTCGGCCCGCAGGGTAAATACCGCATCGATATAATTATTTTTTTCATCGCGTTCCCCGCCATCTTCTAAAACAGCGTACCCCGGTGCGCCGCCATAAGCATAGTTGCTGGTATTGGGCACATACACCGGCGCATTACCCGGTCCCCGGAAAATGCCTGCCAGCAAGCCATTGGGGCCTTCTACGGGTTGGGAAGGGGAGAAGGTATTGGTTTGGGCGTACGACAACCTCGTTTCAAGGCTGAAGTGCTTATTAAAGCGGTTGTTCAGGTTCACCCGGGCGTTCACACGGTGGGTACGGTCCGGGCCAACGGCAAATAGCCCCTGCCGCCCGAAGTAGCCCAGCGATGCAGAGAACTGGTTGGAGCTATCGCCGCCTTTTACCGACAGGTTATAGTTTTCAATGCCGGTTCTGCTTTTGGTAAGCACCGGCAAAGGATTGTAGTTATAATAGTATTTGTAGAAGTCAGGGTTTTGATAGTCGATCGCATAGTGGTTCCCCGTTTTCATTAAATCTATCTCCATGGGGTCCCAGGGGGCGGTTTGACCAGCATTTTCCGCGGCGGTGTTTTGCATGGCAGCCGATTGCCAGGAGGGCAGCCGGTTGGGCAACCGGATGGGTGTTTCAAATCCGCCGAGGGTGTTGAAATCCACTTTCAGCTTACCGGGTTTCCCGGTGCGGGTAGTTACCAGCACCACGCCGCCTGCGCCGCGTGCGCCGTAAATAGAGGCGGCAGCTGCGTCTTTCAGGATGGATACGGATTCTATGTCGTCCGGGTTGATGACGGCCAGGGAGCCGGGCACACCATCGATGACCACAGGGGTATTACTACCGGAAGAAGAGCCTACTCCCCGCACCTGTATATTAAATCCTTCGCGGCCGGGCTGTCCGTTGCTGCGGGTTACCACCAGGCCGGTGGCAGTACCCTGTAAGGCGGCCATCACGTTGGCCACCGGGCGGCTTCTGAGCCGTACGCCATCCACCTGCGCAATGGCGCCGGTGATGTTAGCGCGTTTCTGCAGGCCATAACCCAATACTACCAGCTCGTTGAGCTTCCGCAGATCAGGTTGCAGCAACACCGATATATTCCTTCTTTCCCTCACGGCAATTTCTTTGGTTTCAAACCCGATAAGGGACACCTGGATGATGGCTTGTCCATTGGCCAGGTCCACTTTGAAAGTACCATTTTCCGTAGTGGCGGTACCGTTAGTGGTGCCTTTTTCCCTGATAGACACACCGCTTAAAGGCTGCATACCGTCGGAAACGGCGCCGGTAAGGGTCCATTTATCAGGATTGGAGCTGGTGCTGGGAGGAGGTGTGAGATCTGCTGCAGTGGCGTTGAGCGGGATAACGATAATCTGGCCGTCTTTTATCTCTACTTTATATTTGGCAGGAGGGAAGATCTTCGGCAATACTTCCAGTAGAGGGCTGTTGTGTACGTGTAAGCTAACGCCCTGGCGGGTTTCCAGTTCTCCGGAAGAAATAGCAAAGGTATACTTTGTTTGTTTTTCTATTTCCCGGATCACGGTTTTAAGGCTGGCATTGGTAAATTGAAGGGAAACTTTTCTTGGAGGGGCATTAGGATTTTGGGCCATAGCTACAGCATTGGCCAATACCAGGATAACAACGAAAATAAAATCAGGCACGCGTCCAAACCTGGAATTGGAGATACGCGCCTGTAGCAATAATTGCTGCATAAATAAAAGGTCAGGCGCGCATTAGTAGATGTCTACCAGGTCGTTTTTATGCGAAATGTTAATTTGAAGGGTTTTTCTCATAATGTCCAGTACCTCATCCAGCGACATGTTGGGGAAGGTAGCCAGCAGTTTCTTATCAGCCAGTTGTTGATTGCTGATTTTGATCTCTACATTATAAAAGTCTTCGAGGGCGTCCGCCACTTCTGTGAGCGGGGTATCGTCAAAAGTCAAGGTCCGGGTTTTCCAGGCCAGAATATTGTTGTTCTTTTTATGGATACGGGTATCTATTTCGCTGCCATTATGCTTCAGAGAGGCTTCCACACCAGGGGTAAGGATCACCTTTTTCTCTTTGCCTTTGTAGGCGGCGCTTACCTTCCCTGACTGCACGAATACTTTAACGCCACTGTTGGCGGCTTTCACGTTGAAGGCAGTACCGAGTACCTGTACTTCTACTTCGGGGGCATTTACAATGAAGGGGAGGGCATCGTTTTTGGTAACATCAAAAAAGGCTTCTCCTTTATCTATTTTAACCTGTCTGTTATCTTTTCCAAATCCACGGGCATAGCGTACCTGTGTATGTGCGTTGAGGTACATCATAGAGCCGTCCGGCAGGCGCAAACTATCCTGTTGCTGTGCGGTGGCATAGGTTTTATATCCGCCGGGGCCGAGCCAGGTCCATGTGCCGGCTATCAGCAGCACAGCAGCGGCAGCCCACCAGTACCTGCGGTTCATCCTGATCACACGGGTGTTTTTCTCTTGTGCAGGAAGCGCGGCAGTGACTGCGGGAACCTTATCCAGCATGGTATCCAGTGCCTGCCATTGTCCCTGGGTATCGAAAGCAGAGGCAGCAGGAAGCGGATCGCCGTGCCACATGCCTTTCATATCCAGGAAGATGTCCAGGTTACCAGCATCCTGTTGAATCCATTCGTTGAGCTGCATTTTGTGCTGCTCATTGTCCGGATCTTCCAGGTAACGGATCACTATATCTATGTCTGTTTGATTATTCATGGCTTCTTATTAGTAATACAACCAGGGAACGTTATACCATTAAGCGATAATAAAAAAAATTTCAGGTGTATCCTACGACTTATTAATAAGGTCTACCCGCAATCGTTTTAAAGCTGTGGTCAAATGGGCGTATACTGTATTGATAGAGATATTCAGTTGTTCAGCGATTTCGGCTGGCGACAAGCCTTTCAGGCGGCTCATTTCAAAAACACGGCGGCATTGTTCCGGTAATTTCTCCAGTGCAGAGCGGTATTTGGCTTCCAGCTCCTTATGTTCCAGCAGGGAATGATTATTTTCCGAAGGACTGGCAGTTTGCATTTGTTCCTTGGCGTATACTTCTTTCCGTTGTTCTTTTTTTATGCGGTTTAAACAGGTGTTAACGGTCGCTCTTGCGAGATAATGATTAACCGGGGCCCTCTCATCCAGGTTTTCCGCACCTTTCCACAAGTTGAGGAAAACATCCTGTACCATATCGTTCGCGTCATCTTCATCTTTTACATACCGGACCGCTATATTATACATAGAAGGGGCGAACTGTTTAAAAACAGCTTCGAATACATCTTTGTTTCTGCTCCGGATGCCTTTTACTATTTCGTCGTTACTCAATTGCAACATGCTTTTGATCTTTTGTCTTGTTTCCGTAGTGCGAAGATAATTTTTAAAATTACTAATTACGAAAGCAGCCAGTATACTGATTCATAATTCTTTTTTTCACTTTAACATTTCTTTGACTAATGGTAAGTGAATTGTCGGATGTATTGTTTATATACGGTAGCCAACGATGAGGGCATATAACAAAAACCATGCACATTCATCCGGACCGGGGATAATCATCATAAATATTAACCATACAAAAAATTGATGCCATGAAAAAATCAATTGTAGGAACGCTCGCTTTAGCAACAATGGTAATCGGAATGTCTGCTTTCAAAAGTGCTGATGTAAAAGCAGTAAAATCTGTAGACAGCACTGCCGCAATGGTGGATTCAATTGCAACAGATTCCCTTGTTAGCCTCGATTCAGTAAAAGTTTTCAGTGTTGATTCATTACAGCGCCTGGACTCTTTAAAAGGATTTGATTCCTTAATGACAGTAGATTCTCTGATGGGAATCGATTCTCTCCAGAAAGTTGATTCCCTGAGCGGAATAGACTCATTGCAGAGAATGGACTCCTTACAGGTGGATTCCCTGAGCGGAATGGATTCTTTACAGGTAGATTCCCTGAGCAGAATGGATTCATTGCAGGTTGATTCCCTGAGCGGAATGGACTCTTTACAGGTAGATTCTTTAACCGGAATCGACTCTTTACAGAAAGTAGATTCTTTACAGGGTAAAGATTCCCTGAAAGTATTAGTAGTAGAAGGTGGTTCTATCACTGGTAAAATTACTCCGGCTGACAGTGCTACAGAAGTAGAAGCAGACAATGGTACAGATAAGCTGAAAGGCGCTATTTCACAGGGTGCATTCACTATCCCCGCTGCTAAAGCCGGATCTTACACTATTACTATTCTCGGTAAAAGCCCTTACAAAAATGCCGTAGTTAAAGATGTAAAAGTAGAAGACGGTAAAGCTACCGACCTGGGCGAAATCAAATTAGAACAATAGTCTTTAATAATGAAATAGCAACCAACAACACAAAATCAGTCCATGATGGAAAACCCATTTTGGTTTGATGCAGGGGGGCCTCTTACGGTCCCTCTTTTTTTTATGCGCGGATTTTGTCTTTCTCAGGATTACGCTGATTTGACTGATTTTTACTTTTGGATTTTGGGATTTGTTTTGGGGATAGTATTGTTGGGTTAGCTGCAGGTGGTCTTTTATTTTTTCTGGGAGATGACAAACGCGGCCTCTATTAGCCGGTATAGCTCTGTAAAGCAGGACAGCACCTTCATTCGCTCACTCACGATATAGGGACTGCCAGGATTGGTAAGGGCTTCAGTTTGTACAGAAGCAAGGATATCGTTGGTTTCGCCCGGGCCAAATAGCTCGAAGTAGTTTTTCAACACCATTTCCGGAGAATCGTATTCTTCTTCGGAAAGGCGAAACGGGTTTTGGTTAAAAACAAAGATGGCTGAAGAAGATTGCATATAATGTAATGTTTATTTAAAAGTAATATTTATTAATTATAAATTAATAAATATGATCTGAAAAATTATATTTATTTCTTTGTAATTAATATATGCACTTCAAAAGAACTACATTTTGTTATCTTTAGCATACAAATAGTAGATTGATGCCTGAAAAGACATTTAACCGGATCAAAATAATGATTGTTGAAACGGGGAGGAGTAACAACTGGTTAGCAAAGGAACTGGGTGTGAGCATTACCACCGTTTCAAAATGGTGTACCAATACAATGCAGCCTACAGTCGAATCTTTGTTTGAAATCGCCGCTGCGTTAGATGTGGACGTACGGGAGCTATTGGTTAGTACAAAGAAGCATTCCTGATTTTAACAGACCTGACCTCCAGCACAAATTCAGTCCATTTTCAGGCTCCTGACAGGATTCGCCAGCGCTGCCCGGATCGCCTGAAAACTCACCGTAACCAGTACTGCTGTTACTTCTTGTATACTTCTCCAATACTTCTCCGATACTTCTCCGATACTTCTCCGATACTTCTCAGATACTTAGGACTCGTCTATGTGTCGTATTCCCCATATACTTCCCATATAGTCACCCTATAGTACCCATATAGTCCCCTTACAGTCCCCATACACTCATGATACACTCCCCATACACTCGTGATACACTCCTCATACACTCCCAATACACTATGTCTCGTCCTGAAATAGCTTTACACTTTTGTCAGATAATCCTGTTTAAGCTTTACAGGTCCCGCCCTGAGATACCAATACAGGTGAACAAATAATCGGGATATTATTTTACAAAATTATAGATTTGGACAAACTTTGAATCACGCATGCGCACTATTATTTTGCTCACCATCTCCAATACCTTCATGACTTTTGCCTGGTACGGCCACCTCAAACACCAGGATGTTGCCCTCTGGAAAGTAATCCTTATCAGCTGGGGTATTGCCTTCTTTGAGTATTGTTTTATGGTGCCAGCCAACCGCTACGGCGCACAGGAGGGATTCAGCGGCTTCCAGCTTAAAACCATCCAGGAAGTCATTACCCTCACCGTTTTCAGCATCTTTGCAGTCACTTTCCTCAAGGAGCCCCTGAGATGGAACTACCTGGTTTCGTTTTTCTTTCTCATCGGCGCCGTGTATTTTATGTTTAAAAAGTAGTGCGATATTAAAGCAGCGGACTTATATGCTTTAGGATCAATTCATATTATATAAAAAAAGATGTTAGACAAGATCAAATTAAGAAAAAATCTGTATTATCTTTAGGGATCAACTTTCAACCAAAAACCAAATCATTGAGGGAAGAAGCTAATATACAGCTACTGGTGGAACGGGTGGCATCTCTTGGGGATGAACAGGCTTATAAAGCATTGTTCAGGTTGTTTTATAAACCATTGAGTCAGTTTGCCTTTTCTATTGTGAAATCCTGGGAGTCTGCGGAAGAAATTGCGTCAGATGTGTTTATGAATGTCTGGAAGCAGCGGGAACGCCTGCTACAGGTGGATAACCTCCGGGTATACCTCTATGTATCTACCAAAAATATTGCCCTCAACTACTTAAATAAGGAAGCCCGCACGCAACATTTCAGTCTCGATGAAGTGGCTGTGGACATCAGCGTTAGTTATGCCACGCCGGAACAGATCTTCATTTCCGGGGAAATGGTGAAAAGGATAGAAGCCGCCGTAAACGCACTCCCACCCAAAAGGAAGATGATCTTTAAACTGATCCGTGAAGATGGCCTTAAATATAAAGAGGTAGCCCAGATCCTCGATATTTCCGTGAACACCATCGATGTTCACATGGCCCAGGCGCTCAAAAAAATCAGCGAGGTAATTAACCTCTCCTTTATCAAAACAAAATAATTTAAATTTTTTTTTAGATGGAGTAGTAGATTCTTGCAATTTACTTGTCCTTCTATATAATCATGCTTTTGTATCATACACATGGAACAGGAAAGAATATGGCTTTTGATGGGAAGGAAAGTATCGGGCGAGGCCACGATGGAGGAGTTGCGTGAACTGGAAGCATCATTGCAGAAAGATCCGGATCTGAGATATAAATTATCGGTATTAAGCAACTGGCCCCAACCGGCCGGCAATAAGGAATGGGAAACCAGGATTGAGCTTGCATTGGAAAAACACCTCGTAAGAATGGAAGAGGAGTTTCCGCAGGAGGAATTACCCGTTAAAAGAGTCAAAAGGAATTTCCGCAAATGGGTGGCCGTGCTTTCTGTACTGGTAGTGGTGCTGGGAGGCTATTGTATCTATCTCTTATCAATAAAATATCCGCAAAAAGCCGGTAAAGCAGCTATGGCGGCCATTTATACCCGCGATGGTTCCCGCTCCAGGGCACAGCTGCCGGACGGAACAGAAGTATGGCTCAATGGAGGCAGCCGTTTAACCTATAATCCTGATATGAACAACCTCGACAACCGGGAGGTTACTTTAGAAGGAGAAGCGTTTTTTGATGTAGCGAAGAATGCAGCCAAACCCTTTTCTATTCACACTTCCAGGATGGATATCAAAGTACTGGGCACCTCTTTTAATGTAAAAGCATATACAGGGGATCAAACCACAGAAGCTACGCTGATCACCGGCGCCGTAGAAGTAATCTTGAATGACGGCATGGAAAGGAATGTGAAACTAACGCCTAACCAAAAGATCATCTTACAACATGCACCGGCAGATAAACTGACCCAACCCAACCTGGTAGCAGGCTACAAGGTGGAAAATATTCATAGTAACACGCAGGACAGCATGGTGGCGGAAACCGCCTGGTGCGACAACTACCTCGTATTCGACAATGATAACTTCGAAGATATTGCGCTGAAAATGGAACGCTGGTATGGGATCAAAATCCATCTCAACGGTAACAAATTAAAACAATACCATTTCACCGCCACTTTTAAAAATGAATCGTTTTCAGAAGTACTGGAAGCGCTGAAGGTTACAACATCATTTCATTGCAGAATAGTAAGCAATGAAGTATTTATTACCCAGTAAAGGGGTGGAAGTCAACAGAGAATCGATACCTCTCATATAAAAAAAAGGGCAAATGCTGCAAACATTTACCCCTTTTGTTGAGATCAAACGGCAGTTAGCTTCACTTGGCAATGTAGTCCTGTCGTAGTTTTATGACCTTTTACAACCTAAATGTATGGAAAAAAATCATACATTATGTAATCCTTTTGCGTCTAAAAACATAGGGAAAAGTTGTACTGATAATGAAACTGGTGTCCTTTATTATTCTTATTACCTGTTTGCAAATAACTGGGAATGTCTTCGGTCAACAGGACCGGCGCATTTCCATCAAAGCAGATTCATTGCCATTGACACGGCTGCTGAAGATGATCGAAAAGAAAAGCGGTTACCGTTTTGTTTATCGCAACGATCTTATTCCCGCAGGTAAAAAAGTGTCGGTGAATGAAACTAATGCTTCGACAGAAGATATCTTAAAGAAGATACTGAAAAACACCGGCCTCACGTTTAAACAGCTTTCAGCCACCCTGGTGGCTATTGCACCGGAAAACAAAGAGATCAGGAATGTCAGTATCAACGGAACGGTAACAGATGTTTTCGGACATCCGCTGCCAGGTGTGAGTTTGCGTATTGCAGGTCTTAATAAGGGAACTACTACAGATGAGAACGGAGCATTCCACATGGAAGCGCCTTCCTCAGCAACGTTGATCTGTTCTTTCATTGGTTATGAAGAACAGCGGGTGACGGTAAACAACACGGCTCATCTCAACATCATGCTGAAAGACGATTCCAAAGGATTGAACGAAGTAGTGGTAGTAGCTTATAGCGTGCAAACAAAAAGTTCTTTGACAGGTTCAGCTACTATGGTAAGTGCTTCATTGTATGATAAAGCGCCCCGTAGCAGCTTCCAGGAAAGCTTACAAGGCAATGTACCCGGCTTACAATCTACCAATGGTTCCGGCCAGCCCGGATCCATACCCAGTATTCACATACGTGGTATAGGCTCTATTACCGCAGGCAGCTCGCCACTTTACGTGGTAGACGGCACGCCTGTGGTAACAGACAACCTCACCGATTATAATGTTAATTCCCTGGCAGGAATTAACAGCGCAGATATCGCTTCTATTTCTGTTTTGAAAGATGCAGCTTCTGCGTCGATCTATGGCTCCCGCGCTGCCAACGGCGTAATACTGATTACGACGAAAACCGGCAGCCAGGGCAGAACAAAGATCAGCGCAACCATACAAAGAGGCAGCAACCAGCTCACCATTCCGCAGGCCAACTATCCGCTCAATACCAACGAGATGATGGAACTCCTCCGCGAAGGATGGACGCACAAAGCAGATGGCACAGGGGAAGCCGGTTTTCAACGGGAACTCCGCGCACGTGGCGTGGATACAACCGTTAATACCAACTGGATCGATGTGCTAACCCGCCATGGAGGCTATACACAAGCCAATCTATCTGCCGCAGGCGGAAGTAATAAAACAAAATTTTATGTTTCCGGTGGCTTATATGATTCCAAATCAGCCCTGAAAGGAGTGGACTATAAACGTATGACGGGTAAGCTCAACCTGAGCAACCAGGCCACCAACCGACTATCGTTCGATGTTAACCTGTCGTTCTCCTACCAGCGCGCAAACGCAGTAGGAGATGTAGGACTGATGGCCAACCCGGTACGCTCACTCGTCCGCCTGCAGCCCTGGCTGAAAATTTATAACGCCGATGGCAGCTACGACTTCAGCTACAACAACACCTTTAACCCGGTGGCAGTACTGAATGGCGATACCCGCACAGGTACCATCTATGGCCTGCTCGGTGGCGCCGGCGCCAAATACGCATTCACTGATTTTCTTTCCTTTGAAACGAAGATCAGCCTCGACCTGAACTACGCCCGCAGCAATTCATTCTTTGCACCGGGATTCGGCGACGGAAGAAATACCAATGGCTGGGTATCGGTCAACAACAACCTGTGGAACAACTGGGTATCTACAAATATCCTGCGGTTCAACAGGAGATGGGGTTATCACGGAATCAACACTTTTGTAGGATATGAAGCGCAGAAAACAACCAACAGCGGCAACTCCTCAGCAGCCTCCAACCTGCTGCCCGACCTGCAGCTGCTGGCCGATGCTTCCAAACCGGAAAGTGTATCTTCTGTATCCAACGCAAATTCATTAACAGGATTGTTTCTGAATAACAGCTACGATTACCAGCAGAAATATTATCTGACCGCCTCCATCCGGAGAGACGCCTCTTCCAGGTTCGGCCGTCAGAAAAGAAGCGCCACATTCTGGTCCATTGGAACCGCGTGGAATATCTACCGGGAACCATTCCTCCGGAATGTAAACGTCATTAACGAATTAAAGATAAGAGCCAGCTACGGCAGCAACGGAAACCAGGCTATTGATAATTATGCTTCATTGTCGCTGTATAGTCCGGCAAATGATTATGATGGGAAACCGGGGTATGTGCTCACGCAATACCCCAATCCTTTCCTTACATGGGAACAGAACAGGCCATTTAATATAGGACTGGATTTTGCCCTGCTTAAAAACAGGTTGTCCGGTTCGGTGGAATACTATAACAGAACCACTTCACGGTTGCTGCTTAACGTACCGGTATCTTCTGCAAATGGTATTACTACTGTTTTCAGAAATAATGGAGAGATGAAAAACAGCGGCTGGGAAATATCCCTTTCTTCCCGCAACATCATCGCAAAAAATGAAAATGAATTCTCATGGCGTACAGATGCCAACATCTCAACGCTGAATAATAAAATTACCCGGCTGGATAATCCAATTACCGGCATCCCGTACAAAAGAGAAGTGGGAACAGATTTCTACCAGTTTTTCCTCGCAGGATTCGCAGGTGCGGATCCGCAAACAGGTGAAGCACTGTGGTATAAAGATGCGTCTAAAACCGCTACCACCAAATCTTATGGCGAAGCACAACGGTTTAACCAGGGAAGCGCCCTGCCAAAATTTTATGGCGGTCTTACCAATTATTTCAGCTACAAAGGATTTGATTTCAGCTTCCAGTTCTTTTATAACTGGGGAAACAAAGTATACGACAACTGGGGAACATTCACAGAATCGGACGGCAGTGGTGGATTTGGCGGTGGCGCAAAAATGTCGCGCCTCATCTATGAAAACCGCTGGCAGAAACCCGGCGATATCACCAATGTACCCAAGGTAGTATTCGGTGGCACACAATCCGGTTTAAGCAACCAGAGCTCATCCCGGTTCCTGTACGACGGCAGCTTTATCCGGCTGAGGGACGTGATGCTCGCTTACAACCTGCCGCAAAACTGGTTGAAGAAAGCCAATATCAACGAAGTGAAAATATATGTACGCGGCAATAATTTATGGACGTATGTAAAAGATAAGTATCTCACAATGGACCCGGAAGTACCGGTAACAGGAGATTATGATCAGCGTCCGCCGGTATTTAAAACCTTCCTGATAGGGTTGGATGTAAATTTTTAAGGTATTCATGCAAAAGAAATATACATACGGCGTACTCCTGCTACTGGCTGGCTTACTCGGCGCCTGCAGCAAGGATTTCCTTGACCAGAAGCCGGATCAGTCAACAGAAACCGGTCGCGCTATTACCGATTTGCCCGGACTGCGGGCAGCCATCAACGGCGTGTATTCGCTGATGCAGAATGAAAATTATTATGGACGTACCATGCCGCTGCTGCCGGATCTCCGGTCCGACAATGGATTTATCAGTGTCATCAACAGCAACCGGTATCGTAACCAGGACCAGTACATCGTTACTGCCAACGACCAGTATACCACCGATTCATGGAACCAGTTATACGCCGTAGTAGCCAATGCCAATATGGTAATTATGAAGGGACCCAACATCTCCCTGTTACCATCGGCGGCAGACAGCGCAGAGGCAAAACAAATTGTAGCGGAAGCTTACGCATTGCGTGCACAGGTGTTCTTTGATATATCGCGCATGTTTGCGCAGCCTTATAACTATACGCCCGGCGCCACACACATGGGCATTCCCATTGTGACCATCACCAACGTGGATTCCGTGCAGTCGCCTTCACGCAGCAGTATGAAAGATACGTATGCGCAGATCATCCGCGACCTTACCACGGCGATCAGCAGGTTTGAAGAAAGCAAAAGCACGGCTTTCTCTTCCGGACGTATTAATGTGTATTCCGCCAGGGCGCTGTTATCGAGGATATTGTTGTATAAAGAAGACTGGCAGGGTGCTGCAACTTATGCTGATGCAGTGATCCGTTCCAACAAATACGCACTGCTGCCGAACGGAGAACTGGTGAGCGATTTTAAGATCACCAATAACAATGAAACCGTTTTTGAAATCATCAATACCCCGGTAGATAACCGGAACACAGATGGCCTGAGTTATATGTTCAGCCAGGATGGATACGGTGATGTACTCGCAACGAATAACATCTACAATATCTACCAGGCAACAGATGTGAGAAGGGACTTTCTGCTGAAAGGTAAACGCGCCGGCAACGGTGGCGAAGACCCGGCAAACATCATCACCAAATACAAAGATGTGAGCACATTCACAGAAAGTATTAAAGTGATGCGGCTGGCAGAATTATACCTGATCCGTGCAGAAGCAGCTGCACACCTTGGAAGCACCGCGGAAGCACAGGCTGACCTGCAACTGGTGGCTCAACGCGCCGATCATAATGCACCGCCGGTAACCGTTACCGGACCTGCACTCCTGGACGCAATCCTGTTGGAAAGAAGAAAGGAACTGGCGTTTGAAGGACACCGGCTGTTTGACTTAATCAGAACAAAACGTTCATTCACCAAATACCTGGCGAGTGACAAAACGATACCGGTATTGTGGCCTAGTACGAAAGTAATATTGCCCATACCACAAAGAGAACTGGATGCTAACCCCAACATACGCAACCAGCAGAACGAAGGTTACAATTAAATCTAAACCGCCTTTGTTAATAATTGGTTTTTGCTTACGAGCTGGTTGGATTTTTGCTTATGAAGAAATAAAGTCCCGGTGGTTCTCACCGGGACTTTTCTTTTTATTCTGACTTTAAACTCTTTACCGGGTTAGCCAAAGCCGCCTTCACCGATTGAAAACTGATGGTCAGGAAAGTGAGCAGGATAATGGAAATACCCGCTACTACAAATATCCCCGCGTCTATACGGATACTATAGGCAAACCCTTTCAGCCACTGCGTGGTAGCCCACCAGGCCACCGGGAAAGCAATCAGCATAGCGATCAATACCAATCGCAGGAAATCCTTCGACAACATCATCACAATAGTACCCACAGTGGCGCCCAGTACTTTACGGATGCCGATTTCTTTATTTCTCCGCTGCGCTGTAAAGGCCGCCAGTCCGAATAAACCAAGACAGGAAATGAGAATAGCAAGACCGGCAAAGTACCTGGACAACCGGGAGATCTGGTTTTCTGCGGCATATAAGGTCTGGTATCTTTCATCCAGGAACTTATAATCAAAAGAGAACCCCGGGTTCATTTGCAGGTACATTTCCTGTAATCTGGCAATCACTGCTTTCTCCCGGCCTGTTTCTACTTTAATCATAAACCGGTTGGCATCTTCCGGAGACAACACAAAAAACAAGGGCTTTACCTCTTCGTGCAGCGATTCAAAATGAAAATCCTTCACAACTCCTCCAATCCGCATATCCTTACCCCACAGTTTAACCGATTTTCCAACAGGGTCTTTCATCCCCATGAATTTTATGGCGGCTTCATTGAAAATGATCATGGAGCTATCAGCGCCGAAGTCGCGTGAAAAATCCCTGCCTTCTTTTATCTTAATGTCCAGCGTTTTCAGCAGGTCATAATTTACATCCACCACTTCAAATTCGGTTGCATCTTTCAGATCCTTTCCTTCCCATACCACATCGGAAGTACCGCTGCTATGGCCGGTCAATCCATGCCCCATACCCGAAGCAATTTTTACTCCCGGTATATCTTTCACCTCAGCAAGGAAACGTTCACTTACCTCGTTCCGTGACAGCTTTCCCTCTTTCGCGAACGTAATTACATGGTCCCTGTCGTAACCCAGGTTCTTTGTCTGGATAAAGCTGATCTGCCGGTACACCACCAACACCGCAACGATCAGTACAATGGAGAGGGAAAATTGAAACACCACCAATCCTTTCCTGATCAGCAGTTCCCCCACAGAACCATTGATCTTTCCTTTCAGCACGGCAGCAGGCTTAAACCCTGAAAGATGAAACGCAGGGTAGCTGCCAGCCACTAAACCGGTAAAGAAAGTAATGCCAAGTCCTGATAATATCAGTGCGGTATCAAAATGGAACAACGAGAGATGTTTCCCTGTAATATTATTGAAAACCGGCAGCAACAGGAACACGAATAAAATTGCCAGCAGCAGCGATGCAAAAGCCATTACCATAGATTCCCCGAGGTATTGCAGCATAAGTACACCCCGGCCGGCGCCCATCGCTTTTTTGATGCCTACTTCCTTTGCCCTTCCGGCTGCCTTTGCAGTAGAGAGGTTCATAAAATTGATGCAGGCAATCACCAGAATAAAAATGGCGATAATGGAAAACAGCCGTACATAATCTATCCGGCCTCCCACCTGGATACCGTTCTCAAAGCGGCCATACAGATAGTTCTCCGAATAGCGCTGAATGAATGGCGTACGGTAGGTAATCTCATTGTTCGTTTTAAGCTTAATGTAGTTGGCGATTTTAGCATTGAACTTGTCGATGTTGGTGCCTGGTTTTAGCGTTATAAACGTATAGTACCCTGTATTGCCCCATTCATTAGCGTTTTCCTTTATCATCTTCAGCATGCGAACAGGTAAAACAAAATCAAACTGTTCCGACGAATGTTGATCAGGTGCTTTAAACACACCAGAAACAACAAATTTTTGCTCATGCTGGAAGTCGACCGTTTTGCCGATCACATTTTCGGTAGTGCCAAACAATTTTGTAGCGATAACATCAGATAGCACAATAGCTGTTGGATCTGCCAGTACCTGGTTTGGATTTCCCTCCATCAGATCAAAAGAGAACATATTGAAAAAATCCTTGTCCGCATATTTCCCCTTGGTCTTTATGCCAACATCATCTTTTACAGAAAGTGTAGATTGCCTCACGGGAGATACATAAGCAGCATACTCCACTTCGGGCATGTCCTTTTTCAGCGCTTCAGGCATTGGTACAGGAGAGGATTTCGCCGTCCAGATACCGCTGGCCTGTACCCGGTTTTCCAATACCTGGAAAAGCGTGGCGTCGTTTTTATGAAACTTGTCGATACGCAATTCATCCTGTACCCAAACATAGATCAGGAGCGCACATGCAAGCCCCGTAGATAAACCAATTAAATTGAGATAAGCAAACCGGCGGTCTTTGATCAGATTACGCCACGCAACCTTCAGGTAGTTTTTTATCATAGCAGAGAATATGTGGTTCGTGTTGCCCAAAGGAGATGCCATCGACCGGGACTATTGTAAACCAAAATAATGTATATTTAGAATATATTTAAATTGTTCGGTTTTGATACAGCTACTGTTCGTATATGTATTGAAGATACTGCGATCCTGTGTTCTGAAACGTTCATCATATTTATCTTCCCGTCCCACTAATTAATTATTACTTTTGGCCATCTGTAAATTCACGTACCAACAAATGTTTATAAGACGATCTACCGCACTGGTTATAATTTTATTGGCAGCATTGGGTTTACCCGCATTGGCACAGCCTTCACCTGTATGGAACGCAGCCGACATAAAACTGCAATTGAAAAAGTTAGATACGCTTGGAAGCGTATTGTACATTGCCGCCCATCCTGACGACGAAAATACCCGTTTGCTCGGTTACCTGGCAAAGGAAAAACTGTATCGCACCGGCTACCTGTCGCTCACCCGTGGTGATGGCGGGCAAAACCTGGTCGGTAATGAACAGTCCGAGTTACTGGGCCTGATCCGTACACAGGAACTGCTGGCAGCACGCCGCATCGATGGTGCAGAACAATTTTTTACCCGTGCACAGGACTTCGGCTTCTCCAAAAATCCACAGGAAACATTTACCATCTGGAACAGGGAACAGATCCTGGGAGATGTAGTATATATGATCCGCAAATTTCAACCGGATGTGATCATTTGCCGCTTCCCGGCCGACAGTCGCGCAGGACACGGACATCATACCGCTTCGGCTATGCTGGCGGAAGAAGCTTACAGCGCTGCTGCCGATCCCAAACGCTTTCCCGAACAGCTGACACGGGTAAAAACCTGGCAGGCCAAACGGATCCTTTGGAATACCTTTAGCTTCGGCAACATCAACACTACCTCCGACGATCAGTTTAAAATAGATGTAGGCGCCTATAACCCATTGCTTGGAAAAGGCTTTGGTGAAATTGCTGCTGAAAGCCGCTCCCAGCACAAAAGCCAGGGATTTGGCGTTCCGGCATCCCGGGGCAGCTCACAGGAATATTTCCTGACGATCAAAGGCAACACACCCAAAAACAGTTTACTCGATGATATCAATACCAGCTGGACAAGGATTCCCGGGGGCAACAAAGTAGGCGCCCTGGTAGACGCCGCCCTCGCCGCTTACAATATGGAAGATCCTGCGGCCTCCGTGCCCGCCCTGCTGGAAATACGCAGCGCCATCCGCTCGTTACCGGAAGGGTACTGGCGTGATCTGAAGCTGAAAGAAACCGAGCAAGTGATCTACGCATGCGCAGGCTTGTGGGCAGAAGCCTACAGCACTTCGCCTACCGTAGTGCCCGGAACCAATATGGAAGCCACGGTGCAACTGATCAACAGGGGGCCGGTAAAAATAACGCTGGATAAGATTGATCTGCCCGGCAATACCAATGCAGGCGATCAGCAACCACTGGCCTTTAATAAATTCACCAGCGTCTCCAAAACACTGCAGGTACCCGCCAGCACGCCGGAGTCGCAGCCTTATTGGCTGTCAGACGCGCACCCGGTAGGTACTTACATCATCAATGACCCGCTGCTGGTGGGCAATCCTGAAAACATTCCTGCACTACAGGCGCAGATCCACCTGACCATCGGCGGACAACCATTTACCATTGCACGCCCTTTACAATATAAATATACCGACCCTGTAAAGGGAGAGCTGTATCAGCCGCTGGTGATAGCACCGCCGGTAGTAGCCGACCTCAGCAACCAGGTATATATTTTTACAGATACCAAAGCGCAGTCGGTACCCGTGAAGCTCCGCGCCATGGCCGATAACGTACAGGGAACCGTACGCCTGCAATTGCCCGCCGGCTTCACCGATGGCAACAGCCAGTCCTTTAGCTTAAAACAGAAAGGGGATGAGGTGGAACTCCGGTTTGATATCAAACCCGTTAAAGGCGTAGCAGAAAATCATGCAGATACCCTCACGGTTGTAATGACCTGTAACGGTAAAGAATATACGCAAAGCTTACAGCAGATCCGCTATGATCATATTCCGCTGATCACCCTGTTCCCACCGGCGCAGGCCAGGCTGGTATCGGTTAACCTGAAACATAACGGCAACCGCCTCGGCTATATTCCCGGTGCAGGCGACATGGTGGCTGCATCGCTCCGCCAGGTAGGATACGATGTAACCGAACTCGGTGAAAAAGATATTATGGGTGGTAACCTGCAGCAATACGATGCCATTATCACCGGTGTGCGCGCTTATAACGTAAACGCACGTATGAAATACTGGCAGCCGAAGCTGATGGAATACGTAAACAACGGCGGCAAACTGGTGATCCAGTACAACGTGAATGGTCCACTGGTAACAAGCAACCTGGGACCGTATCCGTTTGGATTGTCGCGCGACCGGGTAACAGATGAAAATGCCGCTGTGACATTCAACAACCCGAAAGACCCGGTGCTGCATTATCCAAATGAAATTACTGCCGCCGATTTTAACGGATGGGTACAGGAAAGAGGTTTGTATTACACCGCTAATGCAGACAAAGCTTATGATAAGCCTTTCAGCATGAACGACAAAGGGGAAGGACCGCTCGATGGATCAACCCTCGTTGCTCATTATGGTAAAGGAGCCTATGTGTACACCGGCTTATCATTTTTCAGGCAGCTGCCTGCTGGCGTACCCGGCGCCTATCGTTTATTTGTAAACCTGATTTCTGTAAAATAGGGATGAAAGACAATGAGTAAGAAGCATCAAGAAAATCGTCCCAGGCTAAAGATCGCCGCTGGCTTTTGTATTATCCTCGGTTTGCTGATCGGATTTACCATCAAGCGCGTGCAGGTGGGATTGATCATCGGTATTGCGTTGGGACTGTTGACCAGCAGCATGTGGACTAAAAGCAACTCAAACGATTAAATTATGGCAGCAGATAACCTGCAGGAAGAAAAGCCGCCATTGTTCCCGTCATGGACGTGGTGGTATGTATTGGTAACAGCCTGGTTGCTGTTACTGGTAGTGTTCTTCTACTTATTCACCAAAACGTTTTCATGAGTCCTTTAGATTGGATGGTACTGATCGGTACCCTCACTGTAATCATATGCTATGGTGTCTGGAAAAGCCGTGGCCAGCGAAACATGGAAAGTTATTTCCTGGATAACCAATCCATGCCCTGGTATATCATTTTGCTGTCGATCATTGGTACCCAGGCCAGCGCTATCACCTTTATATCAGCGCCCGGCCAGGCATATACGGACGGCATGCGCTTTGTGCAATATTACTTCGGTTTGCCCCTGGCGATGGTAGTGCTTTGTATCACGTTTGTACCCATCTTCCATAAACTGAAAGTATATACGGCTTATGAATTCCTGGAACAACGGTTCGACCTGAAGACACGTACCCTCGCGTCCTCCCTGTTCCTGATCCAACGCGGTTTATCTACCGGTATCAGTATCTGTGCACCTTCTATTATTTTGTCTTCTTTACTGGGCTGGAACCTGTACTGGACAAATATGATCATGGGTGGATTGCTCATCATTTATACAGTGGCAGGCGGTACCCGCGCCGTGGCCTACACACAAACATTCCAGCTGGCCATCATTTTCGGAGGTATGTTCCTCGCGGGCTGGATGGTCGTTCACCTGTTGCCGGCCGATATTGGTTTTAAGCAGGCGTTGCAGGTGTCGGGAAAAATGGACAAGCTGAATGTGATTGTTACGAAATTTGACTGGAAGGATAAATACAACATCTGGAGCGGGGTGATAGGAGGATTCTTCCTGGCGCTGTCGTACTTTGGTACGGACCAGTCGCAGGTAGGCCGCTACCTTACTGCAAAATCGATCAAAGAAAGCCGTATGGGCCTGCTGATGAATGGACTTGTAAAAGTGCCCATGCAATTCCTGATCCTGCTGATAGGCGCCCTGGTATTTGTTTTTTACCTGTATTTCCGTGCGCCGATTTTCTTCAATGAAGCACAGCTGGCAAGGGTGCATAAAACCGAACAGGGCCCGGCCATGCTGAAACTGGAAGACCAGTACAATGAGCTGGGAACCTTAAAACAGCAGCAGGTAAAGCAACTGGCCGCTGCGCTCGAAACAGATAACCATACACAGATTGCCTCCGCAAAAAAAGCCTTGCAGCAAACCGATGACCAGTCGCAGGTGGTAAGAACCCAGGCATTATCGCTCATTAAAGCGTCTGACCCTACCGCAGACACCAACGATACCAACTATATATTCCTTCATTTTGTAGTGAACAGTTTACCGAAAGGACTGGTGGGATTGCTGATTGCCATCATCTTCCTGGCAGCCTGGGGCAGTATTGCTGCGGCGCTGAATTCGCTGGCGTCCACCACGGTGATAGACGTGTACAAACGACTGTACAACGAGCATGCTTCAGAAGATCATTACCTGAAAATATCCAAGCTGTGGACATTGATCTGGGGTGTATTCTGTATCGTGGTAGCGCAGTTTGCCGGCAGCCTGGGTAGTTTGATAGAAGTGGTGAACGTGCTGGGCTCCTGGTTTTACGGGGTGATCCTCGGTATTTTCATGGTAGCTTTTTACCTGAAGCGGGTAGGAGGCACAGCTACTTTCTGGGCCGCCATCATCGGGGAAATAGTGGTATTGGTAATTTACTGGACCGGCACGGTGTCTTTCCTCTGGTTAAATGCGATCGGCTGCTTGCTCGTGGTATTGCTGGGGTGGATCTTCCAGTATTTTGTAAATACGCGAAGGTTGTCTGACTCAGGATTACGCTGATTATACTGATTACCTGGATTTTACTTTTTTGATTTTATAAATGATTATAAAAGATTGGGGAGATAAAAGCGAAAATATCCGCTTATATCTCCCCAAATCTTTTAAAATCAAAAGTGATCAAATCCCGATAATCAGTAAAATCAGCGTAATCAGCGAGAAAGACAACCTCCGCGCGCTATTTTAACGTAGCCAATAGCTTCTTGTTCAACGTTACATAGTCGTCGTTTTTAGCGGTAGTAGCCAGTTCTATTGACTTCTGCGCTGCTTCTTTCGCCACTTTCACGTTTTTAGCTTTCGCGTTGATGCGGGCTTTCTGGTACCATATCCAGAAGGCGTCGGGGCTTTGTGTAGCTGCCTCGTTGATCCATTCTACCGCCTTGTTGATGTCTTTACCACTTTCATAGTAATATACAGCTGCCTGGAAGTAAGGTTTCTTTTCGGCGTTCTGCATGGCATCGTTGATCTGGGCGGTGATTTTATCGTCGATATCCGCTTTGATCACTACGGGTACTTTGGTTTTATCCCAGCTGAGGGCCAGTACCACGGAGTTGGAGCGTACGTTTTCGAATCCGATGGTAAAGCTTTCCTGGCTGAAAGGGGTAGCTACCGGTTTTACGTTTACACGGGCCACATCGTTTTCTGGTTTGTAGGCAGCAGGGCTGGTTACATCGAGGCTGCTGGTCAGGATAACGGTCCATGACTGAGCGCCTGGAATAGAAAGCAAACCGTATTTACCAGCTTTCACGGGTACGCCGCCGAAAATTACGTCTTCACCGAAAGTAACGGTGGTAGCACTGTTGGCGCCGGTTCTCCATACTTTACCATAAGGGACCAGGTCGCCCATGATAACGCGGCCGTTTTTCAGCGGACGGGAGTAGCTCAGCTCTATATTGGATAAAGCAAAGTCCTGTTTAATGGTTTGCGTAGGACTTGGCGCAGGCATTTTAATGCCCTGGGCCAGGGTAGTGCCGGCATACAACAGCAGCATAGCGCCCGCTGTAGCGGCAAAGGTTCTGATAGTACTCATATTTGGTGGGTATTTAAAACTATTCTATTAATCCGTTACGGAATGCATACAGTACCAGACCAACGCTGTTTTTAACGTTGATTTTTTCCAGTAATTTTTGACGGATCCCCTCTACAGTACGGGGGCTTAGGAAAATCTGTTCGGAAATTTCCTGGGTAGTCAGTTCATTGCAGATTAGCTTCAGTACTTCCTGCTCCCGGTCATTGAGCTGGATTTCATTTTTTAGTGTTGGCTTAAATTGTTGTTTGTTTTTGTGTAATACCTTTTTAAGCAGTGCCAGGTTTACGTTATCATTAAAATAAAATCCTTTTTCAAAGGTAGTACAGATGGCTTCATAGATCTCTTCCGGTTCCGCATTTTTTAACAGGTAGGCGTTGGCGCCGTTTTCCACCAGGTGGACAATGAAGTTGTCGTCCTCGTACATGGTGAGTATAATGACCTTTACGTCAGGATACTTTTCCTTTACCTTAATGGTGGCTTCGATGCCGTCCATATTGGGCATTTTCAGATCCATCAGGATAACATCCGGCTGTTGTGTTTCCATGTTCTGCAGCAGATGCAGGCCATCGTCGGCTTCAAAAACGAAGCTGATATTTTCATAAGGAATCAGTGTGTTTATGACTCCACTGCGGAAGATCTTGTGATCATCAGCAATGGCCACTTTTATGTGTGCCATAGGTGGACAGTTAGAAGATTTGCTATTATTTTATTCAGAATAAATTACTATGAGTCATGTCGTTACAAGCGGGTTCAACACAACCGGATGGCAATTTAGCAATAAAACAACATAAGTATCAACTATTCTGTGCAGGTGTCTGATAATTCTCTACACTTATCGTAGCAATGGTACCTTGTGGTGTTCCGGGAGTGAAGTTAATATTTCCACCGATAATATTGAGGCGGCTTTCAATATTTTTAAGTCCCAGGCTGCCTGTTTTGGCACGGGAAGCGGACAGGGAGGTTAGCAAAGCGCCATTACCATTGTCTTCCACGGTAACGGTAAGAAGCGAAGGAGTGGTTTGATAGGTGATGAGTACATCCGTTGCCTGCGCATGTTTCAGGATATTATTGATCAGTTCCTGCACCACACGGTAAACGTTTAAAGCCTTTTCGCGGTCTACCGTTTGCCCGTTGCCGGCTGTTTTAAATGCTATTTTTACCTGTTTGTTTTTGTTCATCAGGTTGCAGAAGGAGTCCAGTGCATGTGCCAGTCCCAGGTTTTCCAATGCCTGGGGGTGCAGGCTTTGGGAGATGAACCGCAGTTGTTGTATAATGGTATCGGTAAAGTCTTTGGTTTCCTTAAGCCGTTCCGTTTCACCGTTGCCGGTTTTCAGCAGGGGCTGAAGGCCGCCGAGGTTGAGTTTCAGCACAGATAGTTGTGCGCCCACCTCGTCGTGCAGGTCTTCCGCAATCCTTTTACGTTCCTGTTCCTGGCCCTGGAGTACTGCGATGAGGCGTTCCCGTTGGAGCTGCAGGTCTTTGTCACGTATATCAAGTTTATGTTGGATAACCATTTTTTGTTGGAGCATTACCAGCAATATCACAATGACTCCCAGCATTAACATTACTGTAGTACCAATTACAATAACATCAATAATTCGCATGTCTTAGTTTTTTGATCTTAGAGAACCCAATATAAAGAAGAATCATTGATATCATTCCAACAATATAATTGATACTCAGTATTGCGATGGTCATACCCATTCTGGCAACACCGGTGGTGAAAAGCGCCTGTAGGTGGTTATAGCTGATGCAAAATAGAAATTCGGTACAGGCAAAGATAAAGATCCCTGAATTATACCAGAATATCGGTAAAGAATCAATGTATATTGATTTTTCTATGAGATTCCTGTCCCTCAGCAGCTGTAAAAAGAGATATAGACCATAGGTAAGTACTACCAGTTGCTTAACGCCCGACGAAATGGAATTAAAGGCGCGTACCCCCTCTATGAAAAACAGGTCAAATATAAATATTGCCAGTAGCAGGAAAGGCATATACTTCACTATGTTTTTCATAGTGGGGTTAGGAATGCTCCGGTAAAAAAATACAGAGAGGATCACAAACTGGATAAAGTGCATGAGGCTGAAGAACCACATGTTGTTCCCGATATACCGTTCTACCAGAACAGAACCTCCTGCAAAAAAAATACAGCTCAAAATGTAAAAAAATATGCACCTGGACGAAAAGTCCAGGGACTTATAATTTAAAAGGAAGGGGATCAAGACCAGTGCTTCGATCCCCACCATGCTGTAAAAAATAGTAAAAAATAAAGTTACATTCACGAGATGGCTTTGTTGATGATATTATTTATCACTTATCCTTTTCCTCCGGGTTTTGTACAATATTCGGGGCAGGGTAATCCTGAATCAAGGATTTTCGCCATAGCGCCTTTGGATACTACGCCACCGGGGCCTGCATTGGTGGTTTCTGTTGGAAGGATGTCATTACCTTCTTCATCAACGGCTACCAGGATCATTTTCTTTTCCTTTATTCCATCTCCGTCAGTATCTACCTTAATACCATAATAGATTCTCAGAGCTGTTGCTCCGGGTTGGTCCAGCAATTCAATAATTTTGTCTTTACCAAAACACATCGCCTTAACATGGGTACCAAAGGATTTCTGATTTACATGATCCTCATCGTGATTCTTTGTAAGGGTGGTCATTTCTTCAAGTGAAATGAAAGCGCCGGTATCCGAAGGGATCGGCCTTTTTGGAAAATCATTCATTGTGGGTAAGTTTTAGTTTGCAGTAAAATTATTACAAATAATCGCATATACAATCCGGCCACCAACCGGTGATGTAACCCGAAACTGTGTTTTTACGCAGGTGGAATTGAAGGTGCTATTGCATTTGAGCGGTTTTATCATCTTAAGTAGAGGGAATGGATTCCGTAGGCTTCACTTCAGAATGCGTATTTATACGCATCACTTTTTACCTGCCGGAAAACAACAAAAAGGTGAATAGCGTAGTTCCCATGTTCAATTTGCGTAGTTATACGTAAAGCTTTTTTTCAGTTGTTAAACGCTTGACTACTCCTTTAAAGTTCTTAATCTTTGTATTGTCAACCGGCTTTAAATCTATTGTCCTCAGAAAAGTTCATAGTAATTGGCCTTTCTACCATGTTTGTTTTTTTCGGTTAGTAATATGCAGAATCAATTCATCAGGTGATGCTCGTTAACCCCTTTTTTTTTCTTTAAAAAAAATAAAATTATGAGTTACCTATTAATCGGAAACATCTCTGCACTTATTTGTAACGATTGCGTAGAGCCACTGGCAAACGCGCGGATCCGGGTTTACCTTCCTGCTGTATTGCAGGCGGCAGATCAGCCCCACGGAATTTTTAACGACATGAAACCATTGTCGGCACGGGAAGTACTGATGAAGGCCGACCGGTTGCTGGCGGAAACCACCCTGGATGAAAAAGGCAACTTCAACCTCTCCTGGAATGAAGTACACCTGTTCACCGAAGCATTGGAACTGGATCTGTGCCTGGATCAGCTGCCGGGAAAGAACGGTACAAAGCAGTCCCGCAACTTCCACCTGAGCAAACTGGTGTTGCACTGGAAACGTAACAGCGGCGGCTATGTAGGCGCATATGCTTATGTTATCCCCGCCGCCACCTGGCATAATATATACGCCAACGCAGGCGCCTGGGTAATTACCGGCGTAGTAAAACCCCACATGGCAGCGTCAGGACAGCCCCATCTGAAAGTGGAAGCGTATAATGCGCTCACCGGCAAACTGATCGGGCAGGCGCACACCAACGAAGCTGGACGCTACACCCTGCACTTTTCAAGGCAGCATCTTGCAAATGGCATCCTGCACTCCATTATACCCGGACGCAGGAACCTGGGGCCCGATGTGTACTTTAAAGTTTACAGGAATAACGAATTGCTGTGGGCGGAAGATGAGAAGATGGCCCGGATGCCCCACCGGCAGGACCTGGGTCCCTGCAGCAATGTAAATATAATTTACCGCCCGTCCCGGGTGAAACGCGCCTCAGACCAGATTGGCAACTGGTTCAGTGATGTGATCACCCTTACTAACCCAAAGAAAAATAAGCACGATAAATACCGCTTGCTAACCCATAGCTTATTGTAATAAGATTGTTTGAATACACCTTCCTTATCATGGCAAAAACTACCCGATTGTTTGTGACCTTCTAACAGCAGAAATGAAACAGCTACCTTTCCCCGGTAGCTGTTTTTCGTTTACCAGTATCAAAACCGGGGATGAAAACGCAGGAGGGTATCTCTTAAATATTCCCGGTCCAGGTGAGTGTAGATCTCGGTGGTAGTAATGCTCTCATGACCAAGCATTTCCTGTACGGCGCGGAGGTCGGCGCCGCCTTCCACCAGGTGGGTGGCGAAGGAGTGCCGGAAAGTATGGGGCGACACATTTTTATGAATACCGGCTTTTTGGGTCAACTCCTTTATAATAAGGAAGATCATCACCCTGCTCAGTGCGCCGCCACGGCGGTTGAGGAAAAGGGTGTCTTCCTGCCCGTGCTTAACGGGCAGCTCTATGCGGACATTTCTCCGGTAAATATCTATCTGGCGCATGGCATCTTTGCCGATGGGGACCATCCGCTCTTTGTCGCCTTTCCCGATTACCCGGATAAATCCTACGTCCATGTGAAGCTGGCTGATCTGGAGGTTAATGACCTCGCTTACCCGCAGGCCGCAGCTGTACATGGTTTCAAGGATGGCTTTATTACGGTGACCTTCCGCGGTATCCAGGGGAATCTGCGCAATGATCTTTTCAATCTCTTCAAAGGTGAGTACATCGGGCAGCTTGCGTAAAATCTTCGGAGCTTCCAGCAGTTGGGTGGGATCCTCGTGGGCCATGTCTTCCAGCAGGAGGAACTTGTAAAAGGCTTTGAGGCCAGAAATTGTCCTGGCCTGGGAGCTGGCAGTCATTCCCAGTTTGGCGATCCATTGCACACAATCCTGCAGATCCTCAAATGTTACATCCTGGGGCCGGAGCTTTTCTTTTCCGTGAGCGAGGAGGTACTGCTCCAGTTTTTCCACGTCCCTTACGTATGCTTCCACGGAGTGGTCAGACATGGACCGCTCTAATCTTAAATACCCTTTAAACAGTTTCCGGAATGATTCCCACATATGCCGGCAAGTTAAAAGCTTTTTATAAAACTACGGTAACGGCTATCCGGAAAATATCCTTTTAAGGGTAAAATAATACCAGGAAAAACAGGTGTTTTTGGGACAAAAAAGAGGGGAGTGGTTCTACTTAAAGTAAGATGATGGTAATTTGTTGTAATTATTTGATAATGAAATGTATATAACGATGTAAAATGGGTCCGTTTTCCTCTTTAAAACGTTCATTTTTGTTGATTTTCGGGGCTCATATTTTCATTAAGAATCATGTGATTGCGCCTTTTTGTCAGCTTTTGCTTTTCATTTAAAGTCTTACTTCTTATAAAGTGTGTAAACTTATATAAATGAATCGGTTGTCATTAATTTAAATATTGAAGACAAATAAAAAAGGCCAGCTTTTATGAAGCTGACCTTTTTGTAATGATTTTGCCCGTCAGGACTAGAATTTCTCCAGACCGCTGAAGAAGAAGTTACCTTCTATAGCAGCGTTCTCATCAGAGTCGGAACCATGAACCGCATTGCGGCCGATAGACTCTGCGTATTTTTTACGGATGGTACCTTCCTCTGCGTTGGCAGGATTGGTAGCACCGATCAGTTTGCGAAAATCTTCTACGGCGTTGTCTTTCTCCAGGATAGCTGCTACGATATGGCCGCTGCTCATGAATTCTACCAGTTCACCGTAAAAAGGTCTTTCCGCATGTACTGCATAAAACTCACCTGCTTTAGCAGTAGATAACTGCGTCATTTTCATGGCTACGATGCGGAAACCTGCAGCGTTGATCATGTTTAAAATGCCGCCAATGTGCCCGTTTGCTACTGCATCAGGCTTGATCATAGTAAATGTTCTGTTGCTCATATAATGTTTAATTCCGAATTACAGATTAGGCCGCAAAAGTAATTACATTTTCTTTAGTGGTAAAAAATTTTGAAATTCTGGCTCAAATAAAGATCTTCGCACTTCGTTTTCTGTTTCAACCACTTGTTGTGATTGGAAATCAACTCTTAACATTACAGTTTTTTAATGAAGCCGATCGAGGAAATTAAGCCTTTGCTGGAGAGCCCTAAGAAAGTGGTGATTACAATGCACCAGAAGCCAGACGCGGATGCCATGGGATCTTCCTTAGCAATGTATCACTACTTAGTACAGAAAGGGCATCAGGTAACTGTAATCTCACCTACCAATTTTCCGGATTTCCTGAAATGGATGCCAGGAGCCGACGACGTGATTGACTACGAATCCTCTATGGACCGGGCCATTCAGGCGCTGGAAGGCATCGATCTCCTGTTTTGCCTGGATTTCAACGCACTTTACCGCACCAAAAACCTGGCGCCACACCTGGAAAAACTGGACTGTATCAAAATTCTGATAGACCACCACCTGGAGCCACAGCCCAGCTTTGAGTATGGTATAAGCGATACCAAAGCCAGCTCCACCGCCCAATTAGTTTATGAAACTATATATAAATTGGGAGATGAGCAGTATATTAACCTCGAAATTGCACAGTGCATTTATGCCGGCACTGTAACAGATACAGGTTCTTTCCGCTTTGCATCTACCTCTGCAGCCGTACACCGTATGGTAGCCGACCTGATGGAAAGGGGACTGAAACATGAGGTGATCCACCAAGCGATCTATGATAACTTCCTGGAAAACCGCCTGCGCTTCCTCGGACATAGTCTGCTGAACCGCATGGAAGTGTTCTATGAATATAATACCGCCATGCTGGCCATCCCGTATTCCGATCTTAAACGGTTCGACCTCCAGACAGGAGACACCGAAGGACTCGTGAACTTCCTGTTATCTATACAGGGTATCAAGATGGCCGCTTTGATCATTGACCGCAACTCAGAAGTGAAGCTGTCGTTCCGCTCAAAAGGCGACTTCGACGTAAATACCTTCGCCCGCAAATATTTCGACGGGGGAGGGCATTTCAACGCTTCCGGAGGCCGCAGCACCGATCCGCTGGAAAAAACAGTGGACCGCTTTATCAAAGCCGTGGAAGAGAACGAAGACCTGTTACAATAAACTGTAAATAAAGTATTTCAACCTACTAATACAATCAAATGAAAAAAAACAATCAGTTTTTAGTTGCAACTGCGGCTTTAGGCTTTCTTTTAGCCAGTTGCGGTACAGGTGTTAAAAAAACACCGGGCGGTATTGAGTATATCGTTCACAAATCCGGCAGCGGAGCACAACTGAAATTAGGCGATACTGCCCTGGTGAATGTTACCCAGCGTATCAATGACTCCCTGCTGGGCGATTCCCGCAAAATGGTAGGTGCTGCAATTCCGGTGCTGGTGGCAAAACCACAGAATAAGTACGATCTGATGGAAGGTATTGCCCTCCTCCACGAAGGTGATAGCGCTACCTTTATCATTCCATGGGATTCATTACCAGCCCAGGAGCGTCCTCCATTTGGTAAAAAAGGTGATAAACTGAAAATCACTTTCGCAGTAGAAAACAAATATTCTGCTGCTGCCCAGAAAGAAAAAGACGAAAAAGTTATTAAAGAATACCTGGATAAGAACAAGATCAACGCCACTAAAAACGCTGAAGGCGTTTACGTAGCAGTAACCCAGGAAGGTACAGGCAGTACACCTAACCCAGGTGATACCGTTTATGTACACTACACTGGTAAGCTCACTACCGGTAAAGTATTTGATTCCAGCCAGGATTCAACTATGCGCCCGGGCATGCCTTTAGAACCCATTAAGTTCCCTATCGGTCGCGGTTTCGTGATCAAAGGCTGGGATGCTGGTTTAAGCGGCCTGAAAAAAGGTTCCAAAGCTACCCTGGTAATTCCTTCTGTATTAGCTTATGGCTTACAGGGAAGTCCTCCGGTAATTCCTGGAAACTCTGTTCTCGTATTTAACGTAGAGTTAGTAGATATTAAAGCAGGCGCTCCGGCTCCTTCTCAATTCGCTACTCCTGGTAAGTAATTGACTATAACCGCATAAAAGGAAAGCCCCCTGCCGTTTGGCAGGGGGCTTTCCTTTTATGCGGTTTCTTCAGGTCCACCTCATCGCCGTAGATGAAGCGTAGATAAGGCGTAGATGAAGCATGTTTAAAGCGTGAACTGATCAGGCATATCCATCTATCAATACTTCGTATAGCTTTACTTTCAGGTCTTCCAGCGACACATCCTGGGTGAGTACCCCGTCGATCGCATAAGATACCGTCCCTCTTTCTTCAGAAACAATGATCGCCAGGTTATCGCTATGCTCCGTAATGCCCACCGCCGACCGGTGACGCAGCCCTATACGGGTAGGAAGGTTAGGATTCTCAGATACCGGCAGGATCACTTTGGCCGCCAGGATCTTATTGCCCACAATGATCAGCGCCCCATCATGCAGGGGACTGTGTTTCTCAAAAATGCTTTCAATGAGTTTCGCACTCACGTTTCCATCAATAGGAATACTGGATGCGGAATCAAATTTCAAACGGTAGGTGGTGGCAATTACCATCAAAGCCCCGGTAAAGGTGCTCTGCATCCGGCTTACCGCCACAATAATTTCATTAATGATGTTTTCTTCTTCCTTATAACTCTTAAACTTATCAGGCAGGAACAATTTGGTTAAAAAACTGTCCTTGCTCAGCGGCGTTTTCTTGCCCAGCACCAGCAGGAACTTCCTGATCTCCGGTTGGAAAATGATGATGATCGCAATGATACCAACATTGATAAAGTTTTGCAGGATAATGGTGAGAATAGGCATCTTTAACGCCCTCACCAGGAAATACGCAGCATATACCATTAACAGGCCTACGAAAATATTAAAAGCAAGACTTCCCTTTAATAAACGATACAACTGAATGATCAAAAAAATTACAATCAGCAGGTCCAGCAGATCCAGCCATCGAAACTCAACTCCATAAAATTCTATTACTTCCTTCATAGTTGTAAAAATAGCAAGATTAAATTATCCATTCATTTTCTCCGTAATCCTTACCGCTTCCACAGCGGCTTTTACATCGTGTACCCTTAATATATGCGTGCCCTGTTGCAAGGCAATGGTGTTTAATACGGTAGTGCCGTTCAAGGCATCGGCCGGGGTTATGTTCAGCAGTTTATAGATCATCGACTTACGGGAAATGCCCGTCAGCACAGGTACCCCAAGTATATCATGAAACAGGCGCAGGTGTTTCAGGAGGGCATAGTTATGATCAATTGTCTTTCCAAAACCAAATCCCGGGTCAGCAATAAAGTCCTTTATACCTGCGGCACGGCAGGTCGCCAGCTTTTCCTTCAGGTAATCGAGCACTTCGGAAACCACATCGTTGTACTGCGGATTTTTTTGCATGGTGGCAGGCTTGCCTTGCATGTGCATCGCAATATAAGGCACCTGCAGCTGACCAACAACCGGAATCATCTCCGCATCCATATCCCCGGCGCTTACATCATTGATAATAGCCGCGCCGGCATGTACCGCTTTCTCCGCCACCGCAGCGTACCAGGTATCTACAGATATAATTGCGGAAGGATATTTATTCAGAATGGCATGTATCGCCGGAAGTAGCCGGTGAATCTCTTCTTCCGGTCCCACCATCTCCGCACCGGGGCGGGTACTCTGTGCGCCCAGATCCAGTATGGCAGCCCCTTCCTCCAGGTGTTGCTTCGCTTTCTCCATCACCTGGTGCAGCTCATGCATGCGGTTGCCTTCATAAAAAGAATCGGTGGTAACATTAATAATACCCATTACAGCAGGGGTAGCCAGGGATAACAATTGCCCCCTGCAATTTATTACCGGTGAAGACATTGTTGTTACGGGGACATGGTCTGGTTTCATTTGAATGCGTTAAGAAGTTAGCATGCAGGCTCTTGCTCCTGAATTTTCACATAGTTCCGGCCTTTTACCCGAAATTCTTTATTTTGCCTGCAAATCTAAGAAGGAAAATCAATCATTGCCGAATTTAGGAATTTAGAAGTTCAATTTCAGAAATAGATTTGGCGCGCCGTCAACTCACTTTCAGATACGCTCATCAATTTCCCGGGAAGGTAAACCCTGATTGTTCTTATCTTCACGGATCACTTAACCATTAAACTATTTTATGAAGATTATCCTTAACCTGTTACGTATAATCGTTGGGGTGTTATTCATTTTCTCAGGTCTGATTAAAGCCAATGATCCGTTAGGACTCAGCTATAAAATGGAGGAGTTTTTCGAGGTATTGCACCTTACCTTCCTTTCTCCCTATTCCCTGGCATTTTCTATTATCATGAATGCCTTCGAAATTATTGCCGGCGTAGCAGTGCTCATCGGCTACCGCATGCGGGTCTTTTCTGTACTGCTGTTGCTGCTCATAATATTCTTTACCTTCCTTACAGGCTATGCACTGTTCAGCGGTACCATCCGTGAATGCGGCTGTTTCGGCGACTGTATCAAACTCACCGCTGAGGAAACCTTCTGGAAAGATGTGATCCTGCTGGTGATGATCCTCGTGATCTTCTTTTACCGGAACACCATACAGCCACTCTTTAAAGGAGCCGGCGCGGTACTGTTGCTCTCGGCCTTATTCGCCTTTGGTATCCAGCGGTATACTTTAAAACACCTTCCGCTCTTCGATTGCCTGCCGTATAAAGTAGGTAATAATATTCCGGAGAAGATGAAACTGCCGCCGGGCGCTACGCCAGACGTGTATGAGATGATCTTCATTTATGAAAAGGATGGGCAGAAGAAAGAATTTACTGCCGACAACTACCCGTGGTCAGACAGTACCTGGAAGTTTGTGGACCGTAAAGATAAACTGGTGAAGAAAGGAAATGCAGAACCGGCCATCAAGGATTTCATTCTCACCGATCTCGATGGGGTGAACCAAACGGAAGCCATCCTGTCTGAAACCAAACCGGTATATCTCTTCCTGGTATTGAATACTCAAAAGGCCGGCAGCGGATGGGACGAAAAAATAAAAGCCCTGCAACAGCAATGGAAAAACCAGCAGGTAGTTATATATGGAGTAACCGCTTCCACCAAAGAAGAAATTGCTGCCTTCAAACAACAACATGGCCTGGAGTTTCCATTTGTGCAGATGGATGGCGTAGCCATTAAAACCGCCGGCAGAAGTAACCCTGCACTGATCCTGCTGAACAAAGGTACCATTAAAGGGAAATGGCACTATAACGATATACCATAATAATATATGCTTCGTTTTCTGCTTCGTAAAACCGGATACGGATTGCTGGTACTGCTCGGCGTAGTGGTGCTGGTGTTCTTCCTGTTCAATGTGCTGCCCGGCGATCCGGCGCGGCTTACATTGGGGCAGCGGGCCGACGTGGCCTCCCTGGAAAACGTGCGCCGGGAACTGCATCTCGACCAGCCGGTGGGGACGCAGTTCCTCTATTACCTGAACGACCTGCTGCCGGTTGGGGTTCATACCCAACAGGAAGCGGATGAAAATCTCCGCTATCTAACGGTGGCGCATATATCAAACAATAAACTCCTGGTGCTGAAAGCACCCTATCTCCGCCGCTCTTACCAGGGAAAAAAACAGGTGTGGGATATTTTAACGGAGGCATTGCCGGGTACGTTGCTGCTGGCCATAGCTGCGATGGTGTTTGCCACCATCACCGGCATCGCCCTGGGCGTATTATCGGCGGTAAAGCAAAATACCTGGATGGATACTGGTGCAGTATTCGCCAGTGTGGCGGGTATTTCCGCCCCTTCATTTTTTGCCGGCATCGTGCTGGCTTATCTTTTTGGCTTTGTACTCAGCGATTATACTGGCCTGCACATGTCCGGCAACCTGTTTGATGTGGATCCGTTCAAAGGCAGGGTGCTTAACCTGCGCAACCTGGTGCTGCCGGCCATTACCCTTGGTATCCGCCCGCTGGCCATCATCGTGCAGCTCACCCGCAGCGCCATGCTGGATGTATTGCACCAGGATTATATCCGCACGGCCTACGCCAAAGGCCTTTCCCGCTCCGCAGTGATCTGGCGGCACGCATTGCCCAACGCCCTCAACCCGGTGATCACCGCCATCACCGGCTGGTTCGCTGAACTGCTGGCAGGCGCCTTCTTCGTGGAATACATCTTCGGCTGGAAAGGCATCGGCAAAGTAACCGTGGAGGCGCTGGATAAATTCGACTTCCCCGTGGTAATGGGAGCCATCCTCTTTACGGCCGGCATCTTCGTGATCGTCAACCTGCTGGCCGACCTGCTCTATACGCTCATCGACCCGCGGATCAAACTCGACTAACGCGGATTTTGTCTTTCTCGCTGATTACGCTGATTATACTGATTTCGGGGATTTTGTCTTTTGGATTTTTTAGATTATAAAAGCGGATATCTCCACTTATCTCCTTAATCCTTTATAAAATCAAAAAAACAAAATCCCCGAAATCAGTATAATCAGCGTAATCAGCGAGAAAGACAAAATTCGCAAAAAAATATCGGCATCTTTGTAACATCTTCTTTTTACAGTCGTCTTCTTTCAAAACGCACTATTCTGCATGTCATTAGATCGATTCCTTACCCAGGTAGTTCCAGTCAGGCCAAAGCTTTACCGCTTTGCGTTCCGCCTGCTGGGCAACGAGGAAGACGCGCAGGATATCACCCAGGATGCCCTAATGAAAGTTTGGGACATGCAGGAGAAGATGGCGGAACTGCAAAACATGGAGGCCTGGTGCATGCGCATCACCCGGAACCTGGCCCTGGATAAAATCAAAGCCAGGAAATACCGGATGTCTGATGAACTGGACAGGGCAGGAGAGCTGCCGGCAACGCAGCAGAAAAGTCCCCATGCGGTAACAGAACAGAACGATGTAATGGAAAAAGTGCATGTGGCTATCAACGCCCTGCCGGAAAAGTACCGCACCATCCTTCAACTGAGGGATATCGACGGGCATTCCTACCAGGAAATCGCCGACATACTCGATATAGACATGAACGACGTTAAAGTGAATTTGCACCGTGCCCGTAAAACGGTACGCGAGAAACTACAAAACCTGCAGGTATATGGATTATAAAGAAATCACTGTATTGGTGGAAAAGTACTGGGAAGGAGAAACTTCCCTCGAAGAGGAAGCGGTGTTGCGGGATTTTTTCAGTACGCCACATTCAGCCCTGCCGGAAGTATTGCAGGAAGCAGCGCCCTTGTTCGGGTATTTTCACCGGGAGGCGGAAAAAGTATGGGAAGCGCCGCCGGTAAAAGTGGTGAAGCTGTCGCCCTGGCGGCATTGGATGAAGTATGCGGCCGTGATCATGGTGGCGGTAGGCATCGGTTATGCGCTCAAACAGCACCAGCAGCGTGAACAACAGGTATTGGTAGCCCTGGAGCAGCAGGAACTGAACGATCCGCAGAAAGCGCTGGACGAAACCAAAAGGGCTTTACAGCTGCTGGCTAAAAACCTGCACAAAGGCACCTCAAAGATGCAGCAGCTGTCTTATTTCAATGAAGCTACTGCTGTGGTAGAAGGCAAGGAAGACTAACGGCCATTTTAAAACCTGATATAAATTTAGAAAGATGAAACGATTCTTGTTATTACTATTGGCAGTCTTTGCCAGTTTTCACCTCTTCGCGCAGCAGGGAAGCGTCATAGAACGGTTTTTCCAGAAGTACGAGAACGATCGCAGTTTCACGGTGATCACTATCACACCCAAGATGTTCAGCATGTTCGCCAAAGTAGATGCCGGCGATGCAGATGCCAAAAACATGATGAAGGTGATCCAGAAACTGAAAGGACTCCGTATCCTTACAAAGGAAACCACGAAAGATGGTCCCCGGTTATACAAAGAGGCCGCGGCCTTCCTGGGCAGCGACTTTGAAGAGCTGATGACAGTACGCGACAAAGACAGCGACCTGAAGTTCCTCGTCAAAGAAGATGCGAAAGGAAATATCAATGAACTGGTCATGCTCGTAGGCAGTTCCGATCAGTTCCTGGCCATGAGCCTCGTAGGCACCATGGACCTCAATGAAATATCACAGATCGCCAACGGCGTGAATATCCAGGGAATGGATAAACTAAAAAATGTGAAGAAGAAATAACTTTTAAAAACCACCCCCATGAAATCATTACTCATTGCCGCCAGTTGTATCGTGTTGTCTGCCACTGCTGTAAAGGCCCAGGATAAATGCCTGCGGGAGTTCCGTAACAAGTACAGGGGAAGCGCGGAAACACATACCATCAGCTTTGGCAATTTCGCTATGCGGCTTGGAAGTCTATGCTTGTCGTTTGATAGTGAAGATGCAGATGCCCAGACAATGAAACATGCGCTTAAAAATGTGCGCAAAGTAAAGATGTACACCATTTCCAATGTGAAAGGCGGCACGGTGAGCAACGACGATATCGCTGATCTGAAAAGTAACCTGCAGCGGAATGAAAATTTTGATTTGCTGATGGAAGTGAGGGAAAAGGGAAGCCTGATCCATATACTCAACAAAGGGAAAGACGATGAACTGGGTAATGTGGTGATGCTGGTGCAGGACGAAAATGACTTTTTGATCGTCAACCTCCAAACCACCCTGAAAATGAGCGATATCAACGAACTGATTCACCAGTTTGCCTCCAACTGATACCTACCGGATCATCACTTCCTTTACAATGTTCTCCCCGAGCATTTCATTCACCAGCTTGATGATCTTATCTTTCGAATAAGTTAGTTCCTGTTTTAGCGGCGCCACCGTAGTTGTAACGATCAGTGTATGATCGATCAGCTGGATGCTTTGTGTGTAGCGGGCAATAGTTTTACCCATCAGTTTCTCCCAGTTTTCCTGGATGCGTACTTCCGTGAGACGGGGTTTCATCCTGCTCTTATTCATAAATTCCCGGAGCGCATCTCCGATACTGGTGGTTCCATGACGCATGGTGCGAAGCTAGTGATTTTTTGGTTCTCTGTGACGGGCTTTTAGCTTTTGGTGATCAACTTTACGGAGGAAAGCTAAAAGCTATATTGTTATCAGCTGTATGGCTTCGCCGGTGCCTGCAAATGCCTGTTGCAGGCGCCCTGCGTGTGTATCGGTAATGAACACCTGGCCGTAATTATCGCTGGCTACCAGGGCAATGAGGCGGCTCACCCTTTCCTGGTCAAGCTTTTCGAATATATCATCCAGCAACAGGAGCGGAGGAAATTTTTTATGCTGACGGATCACTTCAAACTGCGCCAGCTTCAGGGCAAACAAAAAGCTTTTGCGCTGCCCCTGTGAAGCGCTGTTTTTCATCAGGTGGCCGTTCAGCAAAAAAAGGAGGTCGTCGCGGTGAATACCTGTAGTAGTGCGCTGTAACTGCATGTCGCGGTATCTGGACTGGTGCAGCTGCACCGCGTAATCTTCTTCCTGCAGGGTGCACTGGTACTGGATATTTACCACTTCGTGGGTGCCGGCAATATAATCGTACAGGCGCTGTACCTGCGGAATAAAGGTTTGCAGAAAGGCTTTCCGGGTTTCGTACACCGGTACGCCATGCATTACCAGCTGCAGATCGAATACATCCAGCAGGCTGTCCTGGTTCTGCCCGGTAGCGGCCATATTTTTCAGGAGCGTGTTCCGCTGTAATAATATTTTCTGGTAGATGATGAGGTGGTCGAGGTACTCGGGATACAGCTGGGAGAGGAGACTATCCAGCCATTTACGCCTTTCCTCGCTGCCTCCCAGGATGATGTCCGCGTCGTCCGGGGCGATCATGACGGCTGGAAACTGCCCGATGTGCCGGGAAAAGCGGTCGTACCGGTCGTCGTTAAGACTCACCTCTTTCCGGCCATCTTTGAGGGTACAGACGATTTTTTCTTCCTGGTTATTTTTTTCAAGATAGCCCTCCAGCCGGAAGCCGTTGGTCAGGTACTGGGTATTCTGACTTTCGCTGCTGGTAAAATAGCTGCGGGTGAAGCAAAGGTAGTAGATGGCGTCCAGCAGGTTTGTTTTGCCGGCACCGTTGCGGCCGGTGATGCCCACGATCCTGTGCCCGAAGGAAAAGGTCGCCTGGCTGTAGTTTTTGAACTGGACGAGTAATATTTTATTTATATAAAGCAAAGAAAAAGATTATTCGTAAATAATAATATGCGAAAATTATCAATTGTATAAGTGATAAAAAACCGCTCTAATGGGAACTTCCCTGTGATTCCCGTGCAAATAAATGCAAAACTGTTTGAAATTGATGAAATTGCATAATTTAATGGGAATTAGAATTGATATTTATATTTTACGATTTTCCTGTTATATTTGCGAACAAATTTAGAAAGAGTGCAAACTAAAACAGACGTGAAGACGAAATTCACCAAAGAGACATATCTGTACTGGTATGAATTGATGCTTTTGCTGCGCCGCTTTGAAGAAAAGACAGGCCAATTGTACGGGATGCAAAAAATCCGTGGCTTTTGTCATTTGTACATAGGACAGGAAGCAATTGCTGCTGGTGCGATGACAGCTACCAAGCCGGAGGATAAATTCATCACGGCCTACCGCGATCATGCACTGGCAATTGCAAAAGGAATTTCCGCTAAAGCTTGTATGGCTGAACTGTATGGTAAAGCAACCGGTTGTTCGAAAGGAAAGGGAGGCAGCATGCACTTTTTCTCCAAAGAACATGGCTTCTTCGGTGGCCACGGTATTGTTGGAGCTCAGATAGGTACAGGTGCCGGACTGGCACTTGCAGAGCAGTACAAAGGAACAGACAACGTCGTGTTGTGTTTCTTTGGTGATGGCGCTGCCCGTCAGGGTATCCTCCATGAAACCTTTAACATGGCCATGACCTGGAAGCTCCCTGTGATTTTCATTTGTGAAAATAACATGTACGCCATGGGTACTTCTGTAGAACGTACCTCCAACGTATTGGATATCTATAAGTTGGCGGATGCTTACGAAATGCCGGCCGATTCTATCGATGGTATGAGCTGCGAAGCAGTACACGATGGTATCGAAAGAGCGGTGAAACGCGGTCGTGAAAACGGCGGTCCAACCCTCCTGGAAATCAAAACATACCGTTACCGTGGTCACTCTATGAGTGATCCCGCTAAATACCGCACAAAAGAAGAACTCGAAGAATACAAGGAGAAAGATCCGATCAACGAAGTACTGAGAGTTATTCAGAAAAATAAATGGGCTACCGAAGCAGAAATTGAAGCAATCAACGAACGCGTAAAAGTGGAAGTTGAAGAGTGTGTAACATTCGCAGAAGAATCTCCGTGGCCAGCCGATGATGAATTGCTGAAAGACGTTTACGTTCAGGAAGATTATCCATTCATCGTTGACTAATGTATTTAGCTATCTGCCTTAAGCCTTTAGTAAATGTAGCAAAGCTGCATCTGCTAAAGGCTTAAAGCCTAAAGCTAAACCCTATATTTAATAACCAAGCAATCACAATTACACCTTACAATGGCAGAAACTAAAGATAAAGCCACCGTGCCTCAACCTACAAAAGATTTTGACCTGGAGAAATCCATGCACAAGGCGGAAGATTTCTTCTATAAAAACAAAAATGTTATTTCTATAGCCGTATTGGCTGTAGTAGTAGTGGTAGGCGGTTTCTTCGCTTATAACCGTTTTGTAAAACAGCCTAATGAAAATAAAGCACAGGAAATGATTTTTCATGCGCAAAACTACTTCGCGGTAGATTCATTCAAACTGGCACTGAACGGCGACGGTAATAACTACGGTTTCATCCAGGTAGCAGATAAATACGGCAGCACCAAAGCCGGCAACCTCGCTAAATACAGCGCGGGCGTTTGCTACATCCGTTTGGGCGAATACCAGAAAGGTATCGACATGCTGAAATCTTTTAGTTCAAATGATCTGCTGCTGCAACCCACTGCCTACGGTTTGATCGGCGACGCTTACATGGAGCTGAATAAAGCTGAAGAAGGTATTGAATCCTACAAGAAAGCAGGTCACTATAACGATAATGAACTGACTGCCCCCGTATACCTGTTCCGTGCGGGCCAGGCCCTGGAAAGAGCTGGTAAGGCGCAGGAAGCAATCGCTATCTATCAGGAAATCAAAAAGAATTTTCCTACCACCAACGAAGGTCGTGAAATGGATAAATACCTGGCAAGACTGGGAGATGTAAAGAACTAGCTATTAGCAGTTAGCTGTTAGTTTTTAGCTGACAGCTAACTGCCAACAGCCCAAAGCTATAGAATATGTCCGAGCACAATAAGAGCTTATTAAATGACGCTGGCATTCTCAACCTGGAGGATGCCAGTGTTGTTATGGTGTATACCGAATGGAATGATGCCATCGTGAATGAACTGGTAAACGGCTGCGAAAAGGCCCTCAAACAGTATAACATCACCAAATCAGAAAAAATAATTGTACCTGGCGCTTTCGAACTACCTTACGCCTGTAAGCAATACTGGGAAACCACCAAAGGCACCGGCAAGCAGCCTGGCGCTATTATTGCTTTCGGTTGCGTGATCCGTGGCGAAACACCTCATTTCGATTATGTGTGTAAAGCCGTAACAGAAGGTGTCCTTCAACTGAACCTTCAGTTACCCGTTCCTGTTATATTTGGAATTCTGACGGTAGATAACGAACAGCAGGCGCAGGACAGACTCGGCGGGGCCCATGGCCATAAAGGGGAAGAAGCTGCCATTACTGCACTGAAAATGATTGCATTGCAAAGAAAGTTAGCTAAGAGCTAAGGGCTAATCGCTAAAAGCTATAGAGATGAATGTACAGTTATTTATACCGTGTTTTGTAGATCAGCTGTTTCCTGAAACCGCCTTCAATATGGTGAAGGTACTCGAGAAACTGGGATGTAATGTAATGTATAACACGGAACAAACCTGTTGTGGTCAGCCGGCCTACAATGCCGGGTACCAGGATGAATGCCGTACCGTAGCTACCAAGTTTGTAAAGGACTTTAAAACCTTCGACTACATCGTTGCTCCCAGCGGTTCCTGTACCGGTTTTGTAAGAAACTACTATGGCAAATTGTTCGATAATTCAGCCGCACATAATGATGTGAAACTGCTGAAGAAAAACCTCTTCGAATTTACCGAATTCCTTACCGACGTATTGCATGTAACAGACCTGGGAGCTACCCTCAACGGCGTAGCCACCTATCACGATGCATGCGGCGCACTGCGGGAATGCCATATCAAAGAAGGCCCCCGCAAACTGCTGGAAAAAGTAAAAGGACTGGAGCTGAAAGAGATGAACGACGCCGAAGTATGCTGCGGATTTGGCGGTACTTTCTCCGTTAAGTTTGAACCCATTTCTATGGGAATGGGCGAACAGAAAGTAAACAACGCCGTTGCCAGCGGAGCCGATTACCTGATCTCCACCGACCTTTCCTGCCTCATGCACCTGGATGGTTATATCCGTAAACACGGTACCAACATCAAAGTGATGCACATTGCAGATGTATTGGCCAGCGGCTGGTAATTCCAACTATCTGATTACGAAAATTAATTGCTATATGAATTATTGGTTGGTGAAATCTGAGCCATTTAAATATTCCTGGGATCAGTTTGTAAAAGATAAGATCACCTTTTGGGATGGTGTGCGCAACTACCAGGCGCGCAACAACCTCCGGGGCATGAAAAAAGGCGACCAGGTACTGTTCTATCACAGCAATGAAGGGATGGAAATAGTAGGCCTGGCCACTGTTGCCAAAGAAGCTTACCAGGATCCCACTACACCCGATCCAAACTGGGTGGTGGTAGATCTTAAACCATTAAAGCCATTTAAAAAGGCCGTGACGCTGGCACAAATGAAAACTGAAAAAAGATTAGCCAACCTGTCGCTTATCCGCCAGGGCCGCTTATCCGTGTGTGATGTGAAGCCCGAAGAGTTTGAGGCGATCATGGAAATGGGTGGTATGAAGAAGTAGGTACTTACCAGAGATATGAACGGCGAAGGTTATCTTTCTTATGGAAGATAACCTTCGCCGTTTATGGAATTCGTGAAAGATGTTCATCATAGAGAAAATTCCAGCTCATGAAACATCCCTTCATATTAGCCCTTTGCGCAGCAGTGGCCCTATTACCGGCCTGCCGCAACCATAGCGCGCCGGTTGCAACTGAATTCAAACAAACGGAAGCCAACATGACTGCCGCCGCAGTAGCCAGCGACGAGCTTCCCCTGTCTGAAAGCGAAGCTGATCAGGCACCTGCCTTACCCATCTCTCAAAAAATAATAAAAAATGCGGTGCTCCGATTTTCCACTTCCGACTTTGAAGCCTGTAAAAAACGTATAGCCGATACAGTTAAAAAGTACGGTGGCTACATTGCCAGTGAAAAACAGGAAAATACCAGTATGCAATGGCGGAATGAGGTAGCCATAAAAGTGCCGGCGGCCGCTTTTGAACAATGCGTGGAAAGCCTCACCGGCGGCGCCTCCCGGGTAGATGAAAAAAGTATTACCTCCACTGATGTAACGGAGGAATATGTTGACCTCGACGCGCGCATGAAAGCACGGCTGGCAGTAGAACAGCGTTATGTGCAGATCCTGCAGCAGGCGAAGAATGTAAAAGAAATACTGGAAGTGGAGGCACAGCTGAAAGGCATCCGTGAAGAAATAGAATCCGCAAAGGGCCGGTTGCAGTACATGGACCATCATGTGGCGTACAGCAATATCAGCCTGGAGTATTACCAGACGTTTGCCAATACAGATCCGCAGTCGCCGGGATTCCTGCAACGCTCGTGGTTGTCGTTTAAAGATGGCTGGAACGGGCTTTTATCTTTTGCTTTGGGTATATTGAGTGCATGGCCTTTGATTGTTGGTATTGTTTTTATTTTTATTTTTATAAAAAGAGGAATAGGGAGATGGAAATCCCGTAAAACCCCGGCTAACGTAAACCTATAAACGAATTCACATGAAACCAAGATTGGTGGTGCTGACCGGAGCCGGCATCAGCGCAGAAAGTGGCCTCCGGACTTTCAGAGACACGGATGGATTATGGGAGGGCTATGATGTGTATGAAGTGGCTTCTCCGCAAGGCTGGGAGAAGAATCCCGCCCTGGTACAGGACTTTTACAATGGCCGCCGGCAGGATGTGAAGGCGGCGCTTCCCAATGCTGCACACACAGGCCTGGCAAAGCTGGAAGAAAAGTATGATGTGCGGATCATTACCCAGAATATTGACGACCTCCATGAAAGAGGAGGTTCTACTACGGTACTACACCTGCACGGGGAAATTTTCAAGATGCGCAGCGTGAATAACGAAGCGCTGATCTATGATATCCGGGAGGATATTAAAATGGGCGACCTCGCAGAAGACGGCGGACAGCTGCGCCCGCACATCGTTTGGTTTGGCGAGGCGGTGCCTATGATTGAAAAGGCTGCGCGGGAAGTATGGGAGGCCGATGTGTTTGTGGTGGTGGGAACATCCCTGCAGGTATATCCCGCCGCCAGCCTGTTGCAGTATGTAAAACCGGACGTGCCGGTGTATATCATCGACCGGAAAATTCCCGAAGTAGGAAAAGCGGATAACCTGCACCTGATTGAAAAGCCCGCTACAGAAGGCGTGCTGGAATTATTAAGTATCCTGTAAAAATAAAAAACCTCCCCACTTCAGGGGAGGTATCACAAGTCCTTGTGCCCGGTTAGAGTCCATCATAGGAAAAAAATAACTTTGCGCTTATTCAAAGCTTTCTTCAAATCTGATATCATACTCCTCTAATTCTTTTAGAACGGGGTTATATATTTCCGGCATTACCGGTATTTGTAGTCCTGTTAATGTTACCTTATCCTGGAGAATCATTTTGGCCATGATGCCGAGCGGAAGTCCCACTGTTTTAGCCATTGCGGTATGTATGCTGTCTTCGCCCTGAACAATCATGTAACTGTGCATCCTGGTGGCCATGTTGCGGCGTTCAAACTCAATCTCGTGCATCATTACGATCATGTCTTTATCGGCGGGCTCCATTTTAAGTTTGTTTTCCACCAGGAACTGGAGAACGCCTGCGTTGGTTTGCTCCCCTAAATTTATGACTTCTGTATTTAATAATCCCAGGAATTTTAACTGGCGGATCACTTTGGACTTGGTGCTAACGCCCAGGAACTGGGCCATATTCTCTTCTGGGGTACCTGTTCCTTCTTTAACGGATGTAGTGGCCCACTCAGTATACGTAAGTTTATCCGTGGCAATCTTATGACCGTCGTCTGTCAGGCCCAGCTTCATCAGGGCGTTCCAGCCTTCGCAGAAGTCGGGATACCGGAGGGTGGCGCGCATAAAAGTGGCCAGTTCTTCCAGCTTATACGCCTGCATATATCCCAGTGAGTCACGGTTGGGGTAAAAGGCCAGTTTACCAAAGCCGGGTACCTGGATCGTTTTGGTATGATCAAACAGTTGTTCGTAGCTAAGTTCCTTTACCTTTCCTTTTTCTTTGTAGGTAGCGCCGGAAACGCCTGCCATTACAATGTTCCGGGCATTCCAGGATACCTTGTACTGCCAGGGATTATCGTTGCTGTCGGGGGAGATAAGGCCCCCGCAGTAGGATTTAAAAGAGAAGATCTGTCCGCCTTTCTTTTCGATGGAATGAATGAGTTTCATGGCCGACATGTGATCGATACCGGGGTCCAGTCCCATTTCATACATGAAGAGCAACCCTGCTTTTTCAATTTCGGGTTGCAGTTGCCGTACTTCTTCGTCGATATAGGAAGCGGTGAGGAGGTTCTTTTTTTCAGTAAGACAATCTTTGGCCACTAAAATGTGCAGGGTGGCGGGTAACAGGGAGATGACAAGATCGGTATCCCGGATGAGTTGTTGTCTGGCCGCGCTGTCTTTAATATCGAGTGCAGCGGGGGTAGCATAATATGATTTTCCTGTTTTGGATTTGATGAGCGAAAGATCATGATCGGCTACAGTGATATGCCATTTTTGCCTCGGTGCATTTGCCAACAGATAGTCGATCAAACTGGTGGCCGATTTACCGGCTCCAAACAACAGTATGTTCTTCATAGTCTTCTTTAGAAAAGTGATTAAGAATCAGGGGAATAACAGCACTTTTTATACTAATGTTCGAATTTTTAAGCAAATTCGGATTTGTTCTTATTATATATATGTTTTCCGTTGATTCGAACAATTGATTATCAGCCTCTTAGAAACAAATACTTTGCCAATATTTATATTCTAATATATTAATGCGTCTTAACATATTGCAATTAAATCAAAATCAGGGTTGTTTTACTATAACACAAATGCTATATAAATGGTTGTCATTCATTGTGTAAATCAATCATATATCGATATTGCAATATAAGCGTTAATCCCTATGGCGTTTTTTATTCACATTCTTTGATTTTTAGGCCGGAATAAGGGCTGAAATGGCTATATTTGCCTTTATCTGTTTTACGCAGAAAAAACTGTAAATCAACACACAAAATGACAGAGCATACGGAAAATCATCAGGAAGGGAGAATTGTCCAGATAAATATCGAGGAGCAAATGAAAACGGCCTACATAGATTATTCTATGTCCGTGATCGTGGGCCGTGCCTTGCCCGATGTGAGAGATGGTCTGAAGCCTGTGCACCGGCGCGTTTTATTCGGAATGAATGAACTCGGCAACCACAGTAACAAGGCCTACAAGAAATCAGCGCGTATTGTGGGTGAGGTAATGGGTAAGTATCACCCGCACGGTGATGCTTCCATTTACGACACCATTGTACGACTGGCGCAACCCTGGAGCATGCGTTATCCCATGGTGGACGGACAGGGTAACTTCGGTTCGGTAGATGGCGATATGCCGGCTGCTATGCGTTACACGGAGATCCGCCTGCAGAAGATCGCAGAAGCCATGCTGGAAGACATTGAAAAGGAAACGGTGGACTTTACCAACAACTTCGATGACACGCTCGAAGAACCTACGGTACTGCCTACCCGCATTCCCAACCTGCTGGTGAATGGCGCTTCCGGTATCGCGGTAGGGATGGCCACCAACATTATGCCCCACAACCTCAGCGAAGTAGTGGATGGCGCTATCGCTTACATTGAAAACAGAGAGATCACTATAGAAGAGCTGATCAAACACATTAAAGCACCGGATTTCCCGACAGGGGGTGTTATTTATGGTTTTGAAGGCGTTAAACAGGGTTTTGAAACCGGCAGGGGTAGAGTAGTGGTAAGAGGTAAAATTACCTCCGAAACCGCTAAAAACGGCCGTGAAAAGCTGGTGATTTACGAACTGCCTTACCAGATCAATAAGGCAGTACTGCACCAGAAAATTGCACAGCTGGTAAATGACAAGATTATTGAAGGCATCTCCGATGTACGTGACGAAAGTGACCGTGAAGGTATGCGCCTGGTAATTGATCTGAAAAGAGAAGCGATCTCCAATGTAATCATCAACCAGTTATTTAAATATTCCGAACTGCAAACATCTTACGGTATCAATAACGTGGCGCTGGTAAAAGGCCGTCCGCGTATCCTGAACCTGAAAGATATGATCGGGGAGTTCATCGACTTCCGTCATGAAGTAGTGGTGAGAAGAACCCGCTTCGACCTGCGTAAAGCAGAAGAAAAAGCGCATATCCTCGCCGGTTACCTGATCGCACTGGATCACCTGGACCAGGTGATTGCACTGATCCGCGCCGCCGCTACACCTGATATTGCGAGGGAAGGGCTGATGACGGAATTCGGATTGTCTGAATTACAGTCGAAAGCTATACTGGAACTGCGTTTACAACGTCTGACCGGTATGGAACGCGATAAGATCCGCGCTGAATACGACGACATCATGAAACTGATCACTTACCTGAAAGAAGTATTGGCTGATGAATCTTTACGTATGAAGATCATCCGCGAAGAACTGGAAGAAGTGAAGAAGAAATTTGGTGACGAACGTAAGACAGAAATCCAGTATCTCGCCAGTGAAATGAGGATAGAAGATATCATCGCAGAAGAAGATGTGGTGATCACCATTTCCCACCTGGGATATATCAAGCGTACTTCTGCCTACGATTACCGTCAGCAGAAACGCGGAGGCCGTGGCGCCATCGGCGGTAAAACCCGTGATGAAGATTATATCGAGCACCTGTTCGTGGCCTCTACGCACCATACCATGCTGTTTTTCACGGAAAAAGGCCGCTGCTACTGGCTGAAGGTCTATGAAATTCCGGACGGGGAAAAGAGCGGTAAAGGCCGTGCCATCCAGAACATGATCCAGCTCCCGGTTGATGATAAGATCCGCGCGATCATCGATATTAAAGACCTGAGTGATAAAGATTTTATCAATAACCATTATATTGTACTTTGTACCAAGAAGGGTATCATCAAGAAGACGATGGTGGAAGAGTTCTCCCGTCCGCGTCAGAACGGTGTGAATGCCATTACCATCAATGAAGGCGATGAACTGCTGGAAGCCAAACTGACTACCGGTGACAGCCAGATCATGATGGCCATCCAGAGCGGCCGCGCTATCAGATTCCCAGAAGCTACGGTACGCGACACCGGTCGTGGCGCCATCGGGGTAAGAGGTATTGAGGTAGACAGCGACAACGACGAGGTGGTTGGTATGGTTTGTGTTAATAAGGAAGATGAACAGAAAACCATCCTGGTGGTTTCTGAGAAAGGATTCGGTAAACGTACCAACATCGAGGAATACCGTATTACCAACCGTGGTGGTAAAGGTGTGAAAACCATTAACATCACAGAAAAAACCGGTAACCTGATAGCTGTTCTTGATGTTACGGAGAAACATGACCTGATGATCACCTGTAAGTCCGGTATCACCATCCGCATGGCCGTTGCAGATATCCGCGAAGCCGGCCGCGCCACACAGGGTGTACGCCTGATCCGCCTGGATGACAACGACGAAATTGCGGCTGTAGCACGACTGGATGAACAGGAAGAAGAAGTTATACTACTGGAAGAAGGCGAAGAAGGTAGCGAAACGCCCGCTGTAGCAAGTGATGAAACACCTGAAGCAGGTGAAAATGACAATACACCGGAAGGAACCGACGGTGAAGCTACTGACACTACAGAAGAATAAATAAAATTATAGCCGGTAACAGGTCCTTAACCCGGTCTGTTACCGGTTTCTGATAAAAAAAATACAGCCAGCTTTTAGTGGTAACTATACTACTGGTTGTATTACTATTTATTGGAGCACCATACTCTTATTGTAATCAGCAACTAAAAAAACAAAAGCATGAAAAAATTATTGGTATCTCTTCTCTTTTGCACGGCCGGTGTATCGGTTATGGCACAACGGGCAAAAGTTAGCAGTGCGGATGAGAACCTGAAGAAGCAAGATCTGGAAAAAGCCAAAGCGGATATTGACGCAGCATTACAGAATGAAAAGACCAAGAACGACGCTAAAACATGGCTGGTAGATGGTAAGATCCTGGAAGCTATGGGCACCAAGCAGAAAAGCGCTGCACTGGCAACAGAAGCTTTTGCCGCCTTCAAAAAAGCATTGGAGATAGATCCTAAAATGAAAGAAGCCGTGCTGGAAATGAACCAGCCGTTGTTCAATGTATACGCTACTATTGCCAACGCCGGTTATGCTAACCTGAATGAGCAGAAATGGGACTCCTCCCTGTATAACTTCAAACAGGCTTTTGAAGTAGCTGACTTCTACAACAGCAAAAACCTCGGTGGCTCTATTCCTGCAGATACTGCCCTCACTTTCTACGTTGGTTACGCTGCCAACCAGGCCGGTAAAAAAGATGATGCTTTTACCTACCTGAAAAAAGCAGCCGATCTGCAGTTCAAAGGCGAACCTGCTCTCTATGTAATCCTGGGTCAGCTGTATGAAGAAAAAGGCGACCAGGCAAACTGGCTGAAAACAATCGAACAGGCTAAAGCTTTATTCCCTAAAGATAAACGCTTCAACGATATGGAAATGGCTTTCTACAGCAAAACAGGTAAAACCAACGAATTACTGACGATGCTGGAAAAGAAAATCGCCGACAATCCAACCGACCAGGCAGCTGTACTGGATTACGCTATCCGTGTAGATAACCTGGCTAATCCCCGCGATGATAAAGGCGGTGATGCTCCTAAACCAGCTAACTACGAAGAACTGATAGGTAAAGCAGAAACAGCCTATAAGAAAGCGATCGAAATGAATCCTGCCGATGCTACCGCTAACTTCCAGCTGGGTGCTCTGTACTTTAACCGCGCAGTTGTTTTCAACAAAGAACTGAATGGCCTGGACAGCAAACAACAAACTTCTCCTAAAGCAAAAGAATTACAGGGAAAAGTAGAAGGACTGATGGGTCAGGCACTGCCTTTCTTCGAGAAAGCTGATGCAGGCTTCACCGCTAAAGCCAGCAGCCTCGATGCAAGCGACAAACAAACTTACGAAAGCTGCCTCTATGCACTGCAGAAGATCTATGCGATCAAAAACAATACTGCAAAAGTAGAAGAAGTGAAAAAGAAACTGGACGGTTTAGGTGCTAAACAATAAACCGCGTATTGATATTATTGGAAAGAGTCCGCCTGACAGCGGACTCTTTTTTTTTGCGGAGGTTGTCTTTCTCGCTGATTACGCTGATTATACTGATTAGCTGGATTTTTACTTTTGGATTCATAAAGGATTAAGGGAGATAAAAGCGAGTATTGCGTTTTTATCTCCCTTAATTATTATTATAAGAAAATCTAAAAAATCAAAGAAAAAATCCAAAAGTAAAAATCCAGCTAATCAGTATAATCAGCGTAATCAGCGAGAAAGACAACCTCCGCAAAAATCCCGCAAGCCGGAAAGACTTGCGGGACAATTAACTCAAACGCTGTATGTACTCATTATGCTTTTTTAGCAGCAGGAGCAGCTTTCTTTGCATGTTCGTGTTTAGCGGCTTTCTTAGTAGTGTCAGCAGCTGGTTTTGCTTCAGCTTTTGCTTCAGTTTTAGCAGCTTTCTTTGCAGGTTTAGCAGCTGGTGCTTGTGCGAAAGATGCAGCAGAAATGCTCATTACTACTACAGCGGCGATCAGGCTTTTTTTCATGATATTGTCTTTTTAAAATGATTAGATGAAGAATGTTTTGTTATAGTTTCTGTAGTAAAATTACATCAGCAAAGGCGGTGTTGACGGGATGTTTCGGTGAACAGGGAATTACTGTCGTTGAACAGGGGAAAATGTACGGTAATATACAGCAGGGAGTTATAACAGGATGTGGATGGCCTCCTGTACAGCCTGTATACACAGGTGTTTCAGGGTATTGAACTGGCTGGCAACCGTACCGGGATGGTAGTTGTTTTCCTGTAGTTTTTCCAGTGGTTCCAGGATAGGATAGAGGTGATCCTGCAAACCGATAAAGGAAACGGTTGTTTTCAGGTTATGCGCGGTAGCGCGTATAGCGGCAATGTCCTCGGCTATCACTGCCTGTTTCAGCAACGATAGTTCTTCCGGCAGTTGGGCAATGAATTGCTCCAGCATTGTTTTTTCAAACTCGGTATTGCCCTTGGAAAGATCATGGAGATAATTCAGGTTGATGAGATGCTGGACGCCATTTTCATTCGATAAGTGATAAACAGCCGGCAGTTCACGGGGCGGTAGCTTACCAATGTATACCTGGATCATTCTGTAGAGGTCCTCTTCAATAATAGGCTTGGAGATATACTCGTTCATGCCCATCTGCAGGCATTTTTCGCGCTCTCCGGTCATAGCGTGGGCTGTCATGGCTATTACGGGAATAGTGGAGTGCAGCTCGTGCCGGATGGCCTGTACGGCGGTGTAACCATCCATTTCAGGCATTTGTATATCCATCAGCACCAGGTCGTAGTGCTGCCGGTCCAATGCCTGCAACACTTCCCTGCCATTGTTTACAATTTTATACTGCAACTGCCAGCTGCCCAGCAAATGACGAAGCAGGTTCTGGTTCATCTTATTGTCTTCTGCCACCAGCAGCCGTACATCCGGATGAAGCGGCAGTTGGTCGTTCTCTGTAAAATAATGATGCCCTTCTTCTGATAATGATTCACCCAATGTATAAGGGAGTTCTACTTTAAATGTAGCGCCTTCACCGGGTTTGCTCTCCACTGAAATAAAGCCATTCTGTAATTCTATCAGTTGTTTTACGATGGCCAGTCCTAACCCTGTTCCGCCAAACTTTCGGGTGGTGGCGGCTTCCGCCTGGTGAAAGCGGTCGAAGATACTCTGCTGCATGGAAGGGTCGATGCCAATACCGGTATCACTAACGGTAAATAATATACGAACTGCATTCTCTTCTGCCCATACCTTCGCCACATGTATGCGTACTTCGCCCTCACCGGTAAATTTAACCGCGTTGCTGGTGAGGTTCACCAACACCTGTGTCAGCCGCATTACATCTCCATATAAAATATCCGGTACATCTTCCTCAATGGTCACAGCCAGCTGAAGTTGTTTTTCTTCGGCTTTGGGTCTGAACATGGTATTTACGCCATGGAGCACGCTGCGCAGACTAAAAGAGGTGGCTTCTATGCGCATCATACCAGATTCAATTTTGGAGATATCCAGGATGTCGTTGATGATTTCCAGTAAACTCTGGCCGGCGCTGTCTATGGCGCCTACATATTCTTTGGATTTATCGTTGAGCGGCTGGGCTTTGAGCAGGTTGGTGAAGCCCAGCACCGCATTCATGGGCGTTCGTATTTCATGGCTCATATTGGCCAGGAACTGGTCTTTTATGGTGGCCAGTTTTTTCTCCTGTCGCTGGGATTCATCCAGCGCTTCAATAAGTTGTTCCTGCCGGTGGATCCGGCTGGTGATATATAGGAATGCCAGCAGGCTCATTAAACAGGCAAAGAATACCAGCACGGTACCCCAGCGCTGCGCCTTTTGCCCGCTGCTGTCTATCAGGTGGGTGGTGCGGTTCACCTCCGATTGCCGGGTGGTGTCCAGTTGCCGCAGAATGCCGTTGATGGCTTCGCCCAGCCGCCTTCCTTTCTGGTTGTTAATTAATTTTTCAGCCGCCCATTTACCCTGACTGTAAAAAGTATCCAGTACCATGAGGTTAAAGGCATTCTTTTCATCTACCAGGTAGTTGAGCTGGGTGAGTAACTTTTCTGTGCTGTCGTTTCTGATAATTTTATTGATCTCTTTGAGATCGGCCTTGATAATGGCTATTTCGGCTTCGATGCCGGTAATATGAATGGTGTCCTGGGAAATCACTGCGCCGCGTACCTTGCTGTCGGTTTTGGCCATATTGGTTTGCAGCTTCTGGAGTTCGTTTTTTACATTAAGCTCCTGTAACAGCTGCTCATTGCCTTTAATCAGCTTATGGATATTGTTTGCGGAGTTGAATTGCAGCACAACAAATAATATCATTCCGGTAATGAACAGGCCGAGGAGGTAATATTTGATTCTTTTAGGCTGCATGACAGTTTAGTACATATAAAACGCTGATATAGGAAAGCCGGTTCAATAAAAGTAGCAATTTTATTGCTCCTTCCTTCAGATAATTAGCCTCAGCGTAATAATTCGCTGAGGCTAATTATGTTGACAAAGGACTATGACTATTTCGCTTTTGGTGCAGCCGGAGCAGCAGCAGGTTTTGCTGTATGATGATGCTTCGCATGTGTTTTGTGAGCAGGCGCCTTTGCAGTCGATTCTTTTTTTGTTTCTTTTTTAGGCGCAGTGGTCTGTGCAAAAGATGATGCACTCATAAACAACATAGCTGCGGCGATTACAATACCAAACTTTTTCATGGCTGTATATTTTATTTAGTGATCAATTGTTTGACGACCTAAAGGTACATCCGCCGGAAAAGTGATAGTAATACTAATGGCCCAACAGGCAGCAGCTGTCGGTCAAAAAGGGGAAAGTGTCGTTGAGTTACAGGAGGTTCAGTTTATTATTCAATGCAGAACGGTAGGCATCTGCTACAGGAATCGCGTTTTTATTAATAATGATGGTGCCATCTTCAATAGACTCAATTTTGTCGAGCGCCACGATATAGGAGCGGTGCACACGCATGAATTTAGCAGCCGGCAGTTTTTCCTCCAGTGCTTTCAGCGTAGTATGGATGGCGTGGAATTTCTGCGGGGTATTTAACTTTACATAGTCGCCCATTGCTTCCAGGAAAAGAATATCTTCTGTTTTTATTCTCTTCAGGATGCCATTATCACGTATAAACACAAACTCGGTATCGGATACCTGTAGTTCGCGGTGATCGCTGTCGGTGATTTCACGTGCCTTTTCAATGGCCTGGATAAAGCGGGCAGGCTGTACGGGCTTAATCAGGTAGTCGGCTACATTCAGCTCAAACGCTTCTACTGCATAGTCCTTTTTTACCGTGGTAAAGATGATCACCGGGCGTTTCTTTCCCAGGTTGCGGGTAAGCTCCAGTCCACTCATACCGGGCATTTCTATATCCAGCAACAGCAGATCTATCTTTTCTTTCTGTAAAAAATTATATGCTTCCATAGCACTGCTGCACTCACCTGCCACATGCAATTGTTCCACATGACTGGCTAATTGCTTCATGGCGGTACGCGCCAGCTTATTATCGTCTACGATCAGGCAATTCATGCGGCTAATTTAAGTACAAATCGTAATATAAAATCATCTCAGCCGCAACTGCGATGCAGTTTTTTCCGGCGGCGTTTTGAGTTTAATTTTTACATTTGTAAAGATGAAGTGGTTACTTTACATACTAAGCTGTTATATCCTGCTGCTGTCGTGCATTCCCTGCAACGACTACCAGCCGGCAAACCATAGTGCAGTTGTACAACTCGCCACTTCCCACGACCATGAAACACAACCGGACTACTGCTCGCCATTGTGCGTATGCAGTTGCTGTAATATACAGGCTACTCCCGGTGTGGCCGTCACGGTTTATTTTATGGCGCAACGGATCAGTATAGATTACCCCGTGTTGCCCGTTAACCCGCTTCCTTCCTTATCAGATAATATCTGGCAGCCCCCACAGCTGGTTTAATCCGTTACAGATGTTTTTGCTATGAGCATATCCATGCCTTTACCGGCGTAGATATGGCTATGGTACGTCATTTTATTACTTATTGAATCAATCATGCTGGATAAGATCATTCGTTTCTCTGTGAGGAACAAGTTAATGATAGGGATATTTACGTGTGCCCTGGCGGCATTTGGCGTGTATTCCCTGTTACGTTTACCGGTAGATGCCGTACCGGATATCACCAACAACCAGGTGCAGGTGATCACACAGTCGCCTTCCCTCGCAGCCCAGGAAGTAGAAAGGCTTATTACCTTTCCTGTTGAACAAACGATGGCGGTAATACCGGAACTGGCGGAAATACGCTCTATTTCCAGGTTTGGACTGTCGGTTGTAACCATCGTATTTCATGATAATGTAGATATTTACTGGGCCCGTCAACAGGTCAGTGAAAAGCTGGGCGAGGCGAGAACCAGTATCCCTCCGGGCATTGGTACCCCGGAAATGTCGCCCATTTCCAGTGGATTGGGGGAAGTTTACCAATATGTACTACATCCCCGGAAAGGGTACGAGGAGAAGTTTGATGCGCGAGAACTGCGTACGATACAGGACTGGTATGTAAGGCGGCAACTGCTGGGAACACCCGGCGTGGCCGAAGTAAACAGTTTTGGTGGATTGCTGAAGCAATACCAGGTTACGCTCAACCCCGACAAACTTCGCAGCTACCACCTGAGCATCGCCGATGTGTTCAACGCCATGGAACGGAACAATCAGAACACCGGCGGCGCTTATATCGACAAGAAGCCCAACGCTTATTTCATCCGCAGCGAAGGGCTGATCAGCAGTTTGACGGATATAGAAAAGATAGTGGTGAAGAATACCCCCGACGGATTGCCCATATTGATCAGGGATATCGCCACCGTGCAATTGGGAGATGCCGTACGTTATGGTGCGCTTACCCGCAATGCAAATGGGGAGGCCGTTGGTGGCATTGTGATGATGCTGAAGGGGAAAAACTCCAGCGAGGTAGTGAAAACAGTGAAAGCAAGGATTGAGCAGATACAGAAAACGCTGCCGCCCGGCGTGGTAATAGAACCGTTCCTGGATCGCAGCGAATTTGTAGGCAGGGCCGTAGGCACTGTACAAAAGAACCTGGTAGAAGGGGCGCTCATTGTCATATTCGTGCTGGTACTATTCCTCGGAAACCTCCGTGCAGGGCTGATTGTAGCCTCCGTGATCCCCTTGTCGATGTTGTTTGCCATTTCCCTGATGTACCTGTTCGGGGTATCGGGCAACCTGATGAGCCTCGGCGCTATCGACTTCGGACTGATTGTAGATGGTGCAGTGATTATAGTGGAGGCGACCTTACATCACCTTGCCGGCAGGAATAAAACCGGTCAGCTGGTACGTTTATCACAGCAGGAAATGGATACTGAAGTATTTGATGCCGCCAGTAAGATCCGCAGCACGGCCGCTTTTGGTGAAATCATTATTCTCATTGTATACCTGCCCATACTCGCTTTAACCGGCATTGAGGGCAAGATGTTCCGGCCGATGGCGCAAACCGTTTCCTTTGCCATTCTCGGCGCTTTCATCCTGTCGCTCACCTATGTGCCGATGATGTCCGCACTGATGCTGAGTAAAAATTTCGATAATAAAGTAACAGTAGCCGACCGGCTTATGCGCTTCTTTCAGCGTATATACGATCCCGTTATACGCGGTGCATTACGCGCAAAGGCAGTAGTCACGGGAGCGGCTATACTACTTTTCGTGATCGCATTATTTTTATTTGGTAAGATGGGAGGAGAATTTATTCCTACCCTGGAAGAGGGGGATTTTGCCGTGGAAACAAGACTGCTCACCGGTAGTTCCTTGTCGGAAACCATCGACAAGGTTAGCCTGGCCTCTGGGATATTAATAAAACAATTCCCTGAAGTGAAAGAAGTGATCGGCAAAATAGGCGCTGCTGAAATTCCTACCGACCCAATGCCGATGGAGGCATGTGATCTCACCATTTTACTGAAGCCCAGAAAGGAATGGACCAGCGCCCGCAGCCGGGAAGAACTGGCCAACAAAATGCAGGAAGCCCTGGAAGCGATACCAGGAGTGAGTTTTGGTTTTTCACAGCCTATCCAGTTACGGTTCAATGAACTGATTTCAGGTGTGCGCCAGGATGTAGGGATCAAGATCTTTGGAGAAGATCTCGCTACGCTGGCTTCACTGGCCGACAAGATAGGCCGTATTGTAAGCCGCACTCCCGGCGCCAAAGATCTGTACGTAGAGCAAACCGGCGGGCTGCCACAGATAGTGGTAACAGCCGACAGGGACAAAATAGCCCGCTATGGACTTGACATAGCCACGATCAATCAAACCATCAACACCGCTTTCGCCGGCCAGAGCGCCGGACTGGTATATGAGGGGGAGAAGCGTTTCGACCTGGTACTGCGGCTGGACCAGCAAAGCCGGCAGCAGCTGGCGGATGTGCAAAACCTGTACATCACCACACCATCCGGAAACCAGGTGCCATTGCAGGAAGTGGCGGAAGTAAAAATGACGACGGGACCCAACCAGGTGCAGAGAGAAGATGCTAAAAGACGTACCATCGTAGGCTTTAACGTGCGGGGCCGCGATATTTCAAGTGTAGTAGCCGATATTGAATCCGCCATTGGCAAAGAAGTAAAGCTTCCCGCGGGTTATTTTATCCGTTACGGGGGACAGTTTGAAAATCTGAAAGAAGCCAACCGGCGTTTAGCCGTGGCCGTACCTGTGGCATTGTTGCTGATTTTTGGGTTGCTCTATTTTACTTTTCATTCTGTAAAACAATCGCTGCTCATATTTACCGCTATCCCCATGTCGGCCATAGGAGGCGTTTTTGCGCTCCTGTTGCGTGGTTTGCCTTTTAGTATTTCCGCCGGCGTAGGATTCATCGCGCTTTTTGGTGTGGCGGTATTAAATGGTATTGTGCTGATAGGGGAGTTCAACCGGCTAAAGGAATCCGGTTTGCAGGACCTCAACAGCGTGGTACTAAATGGAACGGCTACACGATTACGGCCGGTACTGATGACCGCCTTTGTGGCATCTCTCGGCTTTTTGCCGATGGCCCTGGCCACCAGCGCAGGAGCGGAAGTGCAACGCCCGCTGGCCACCGTGGTAATAGGAGGGTTGATTACTTCTACCTTGCTGACCCTCCTGGTGTTACCGTGCTTATACATCTATTTTGAGAAAGGTTTTTCAAAACATACATTATGAAGATCTGGATATTAGCAGGCCTGCTGTTGCCTGCAATAGTTACTGCACAGTCGCAGGTACTCACGCTGGAAACAGCTGTACAGCTGGCCTTGCAGCAAAACAAAGGGTTAAAATCTGCCGATGCTTCCATTGGTTACTACCGTAAAATGACAGGCACCAGTGGGGAGATCCCGAAAACAGATGTGAACCTGCAGTACGGGCAAACAAACAGTTATGTTTCCAATGATAACAACTACAGTGTTACGCAAACCATTCCTTTCCCAACCGTATTCGGCGCCAGGAAGGAACTGAATCATGCGCAGGTGGACAAAGCAGTTTGGCAGAAAGCGGTTACGCAGAATGAACTCGTGTATCAGGTAAAACAGGTGTACATACAGCTGCTGTATCTCCAGGAGGTGAAAGCCCTGATCCTCCGGCAGGATAGTATCTTCACCAGGTTTGCCCGCAGCGCGGACCTGCGGTACCGTACCGGTGAAAGCCGGATGCTGGAGAAAATCGCTGCCGAAGGACGGCTCAACGAAGTAAAGAACGCCTTGCGTCAGAACGAGGCTGATCTTAAAATTTATACCGCCAGGTTGCAGGCATTATTGGGCACCAACAAGCCCGTTACAATAACGGAAACGGCTATGCCGGATGCCGTACTTTCCCTTGTAAGTGATTCCGCCGCCATAGTGACCAATCCGCAGCTGCAATACCTGAGGCAGCAGGTAACCGTTGCCGAAAAGCAAAAGAAGCTGTTGAAAGCCGCGATACTGCCGGATATCATGGTGGGTTACTTTAACCAGTCGTTTATCGGCACTCCGTTGAATGCTTCCGGCGCCCCACTGGCTACCAACAGCAACCGCTTCCAGGGGTTCCAGGTAGGACTGGCGCTGCCCGTTTGGATAGGGCCTCTCAAAGCAAAAGTACGGGCGGAGGAAAAGCAGCAGCAGGCGGCCAGTTTACAGTTTGATAATAACCTGATACAACTGCAATCCCAATATGAGCAGGCAGTACAGCAGTTTATCAAAAACAGGAACAGCCTGGAGTTTTATGAAAGCACTTCACTGCCAAATGCAGAGCTGCTGCTGAAGCAGTCTGAAAAATCCTACAGCAGCGGAGATATTGGCTACGCTGAATATTTTCTTAACCTGGAACATGGGCTTACTGCACAGCAAGGATACCTGCTGGCGCGCAATGAAGTGAAACAGGCAGAATTATACATGGCTTATCTGGCCGGCCAGCAGTAAGCTGTAGTATCCCGCCGGTCATCAACAAAAAAAATATCATTATGCAATTATTCAAAAAACATATAGCCTTTACCGTTATCGCCAGCATTTTACTTTCCTGCGGCAATAAACAAACGCCTGCTACTGCAGATGCGCATGATCATGAAGAGGAACCCGGTGTTGTGGAGCTGACTCCGGCACAATTTAAAACAGCAGGTATTACTTATGGTAAACCGGAGAACCGGCAGATCAGTGGCGCCGTGAAAGTAAATGGCCTGCTGGATGTACCGCCACAGCAACAGGTAAGCATTTCGGTACCAATGGGTGGATTTATAAAGCAAACCAGTTTATTACAGGGAATGCCAGTGAAGCAGGGGCAGGTAATTGCGGTACTGGAAAACCTCGACTACATCCAGTTACAACAGGATTACCTGGAAGTAAGCAGCCAACTGGAATATGCAACAAAGGAACACGACCGCCAGCAGGAGTTAGCCAAAGAAAATGTAAACGCCCTGAAAACGCTGCAGCAAGCCAAAGCCAGCTGGCAAACCCTGCAAGCCAAAGAGAATGGAATCAGGCAAAAACTGTCCGTGCTGAATATTAACCTCCCTGCCTTGCAAAAAGGATCGATTCAGCGTACGGTTAATGTGTATGCGCCTATCAGTGGCTATGTAACACAGGTAAACGTGAACCTGGGCCAGTTTGTGACGCCGGCGGATATACTCTTCCGCATTGTGAATACCGAACATCTGCATGCGGAGCTGACGGTATTTGAAAAAGATGTGCCCAGGTTAAAGATCGGGCAGCTGGTACGTTTCACGCTGGCCAATGAAAGTAAGCCGCGTACGGCCACTGTTCACCTGATTGGCCGCGAAATCAGCCCCGAACGTACGGTACGGGTGCATTGTCACCTGGAGGAAGAAGATACACAGTTGTTGCCAGGTACTTATCTCCAAGCCATGATTGAAACCGGCGCTGCCGCCGTAAAGGCGCTGCCTGATGCTGCTGTGGTGAATTTCGACAACAAGGCGTACGTGTTCGTAAAGAAACCGGGAACGGACAGCTCCTTCCATTTCAATATGCTGGAGATTAAAAAGGGAAACAGTGAACTGGGTTATACCGAAGTAACTTTCCACGAAGAGGCGCCGGACGGGGATGTAGTGATAACAGGCGCCTATGATCTGCTGGCTAAGTTGAAAAACAGCGGAGAACACGAAGGGCATTAGGCAGTGATCTATCTTATTAATTTAAATAATTTCATATATTTGAAATTATTAATTAATAAGAAAATGAACTATTTGAGATGGTCCGTCCTTTTAGGGGCTTTACTGATCAGCAGTTTCGCCATAGCCCAGGTACCGGTAGTAGCACTGGGACCTGACTTCGCCGAGCCGGGAGATGGCTGGGATAAACTGTTGCAGTTAAGGAACGGTAACACGGTGTACCTGCATTTCTCTAAAAAGGACGGGCTGCTGGTAAATATTTACGACAGCGCCCGGGCTCTGAAAAGTGCGGACACCGTACATGCCAGTCAATGGAATGCGGCAGACCTGGAGTCTACTGAAATAGATGGCATCTTTGAAATAAACGGTCAGCCGGTACTTTTTTTACAACAACTCATAAAATACAACCCCGTGATGTACCGTCTCATACTGGATGGTGAAACGGGGAAACTGCTGCGGGAAGATAAACTGGGAGAGCTGCCCAGCGTACAGCACCGCAGCGTATTTGTAGATGATAATCTCGCTTCCCATGATATATTTGTAGAGAAAGATGTCAACAGCGATTACTATGCTGTGGCTTTATTTTCAGGGGCGCCGGTTCAGAAAAATGACAGTGTTCGCGAACGTATCCGGGTCATGCATTTTTCACCGGGGCATGAGCTAATTAACAGTGGCTTGTTTTACATGCCCGACTCTTCGTATAGCTATTTCAGTTATATCGATATGGCAGTGAAAGGAAAGGAAAAAGTGTACCTGGGTACAGTGGGCTTTAACGCTAAACGAAAAGACGGCGACGCAGGAGCAAAGGTGCTCTTCTCCATGTTATCGCCCGATTCGGCTACGTTTGCACACGAGGTGCTGGATTATACTGCCGGCTTGGGAAATGTAGGCGGAGAAATCCAGGTGGCTGCTTCACAGCTGCGGATGCTGCTGTATGTATCTTCCCAACAAAAAGACGGGTATTCCGGCATCATCATGAACACTTTCAAGGAATCTACCGGTAAGCTGAAGAAACATGTGCAACTGTCGTTTCCGGAGCTTTCCCGTAACGTGCAGCAGAACCTCAATTACAAAGAAGAATACAAAGGCACACCACAACAGATACACCTAAACGAAGACGGAACCAGCACGTTGCTGATGGAAAGTCTCTCGTTTTTTAAACAGGGTAACTCACAGCTGAATAAATTACACACGAATCTGGGAGATATTGGGATTGCTTTACTGGATACAGCGGGAAGGGAAAATTCCACACTGGCCGTTTCAAAATACCAGGTGATCACGGGTGTTTGTGAGCCTTTCCAGTTGCAGCGCCGCAGTAAAAGTGAGTGGGTGTTCCGCAATAAAATCGCCGCACTGAATACCAACACCTGGTTGTCGTACGACTATATCCCTTCGCCGGATGTATCGTTTGTACTTTTCAATGACTATCTCCAATACCTCGACACCGGCGGACAGGATAAAGTGCGTAAGCCCCTGAAATACGCGGCAGACGCGAACTTTGTCTGCTACCGTTTTTATAAAGGAAAGATGGACCGGTTGTTTCTTTTCGGTGCACCGGAAGTAACAAAAGGATATGCCTGTATGATGGGCGCAGCAGATTACAATGCACAAACACGCATATATGCTACGGTACTCATTTCGCGCAAGGGCCTGGAGAAAAAAGCAAATATTGCGTGGATAAAGTTTTAGCTGCAGCCTTTACGTTTATTCAAAGGCTGGTCCATCCTTCGGGAATTACTCCCGTCCGGAATTGGTTAACCGCGTTGTGCGCCAACCGTGTGGGTTCGGGTAAACGATAGCCTTTTATGCATTGCATAAGGATTTCCACGCTGCCTGGAATATCTGTCAGATGACCGGGTGACACGAAAATAGGCGCCACATTGGTTTTACTCCGCAGTACATAACCCAGTTGTTGTCCCTGTTTATCCGTTAGCGGCGTCCGGCTGCCTCTCTCCATACCAGGTTCTTCATACACACCAAACAGCTTTTTCTTGGCGCTGCCAATGGTGGGTTGTTGTGTAAGCACTCCGAAATGACTGGCGATGCCCATACGGCGGGGATGTGCAATACCATGACCATCCACCACCAGGATATCCGGTTTTACGGGCAGTTGTACCCAGGCATCCAGCAGGGCGAGAACTTCCCGGAAGGCGAGGAAACCGGGAACATAAGGGAACAACACTTCTTTTTTTACAAGACTGTAGCCAACCGGTTTTAGCGATGGAAATTCCATCATTACAATACCAGCATATACAGTAGTACTGAATTTATTGAAAGAAATATCTGCTCCGGCCACATAGTTTATAGGGCCGTTGTACGGTGTTATTTTTACGGAGTCACGTAATTCCTTTTGTATAACGGTGGCTTCCGGAACGGTGAGTTCATTGTAATTGATCATGGATTCAGCTATTTGATCTGCTCAGAAAAGGGTTAACTGATCGCCGCCTTTGGGCGCAGGAGGTTTTACGGCTTTCCCGAAAACGGTTCTGCCACCATATTTCCACGAATCGCGGCGTTCCTGTTCTATCACGTTCTCAAAATTGCTATTCGGTTCAAAATCTTTTTCAATCTGTTGAGAAAGCGCCGACAGTTTTTTGATGGCATCCTTCTTATCCGATTCCCCGATCTTAGCTTTGTGCAGCGCTTCTTTCAGGGTGTGAATGGTTTCATCATAAATGCGGGTGGGCACCGGGAAAGGGTGACCATCTTTTCCGCCGTGTGCAAACGAAAAGCGGGCGGGATCCTCAAACCGGGAAGGGGTGCCATGAATCACTTCGCTCACCAGTGTAAGCGATTGCAGCGTTCTAGGGCCAACGCCTTCCAGCATCAACAGTGCTTCAAAATCCGCAGGGTTGGTATCATGCGCCAGGGCGAGCACGCTACCAAGCCTTTTCAGGTTCACGTTTTCCGCTCTCACATCATGATGGGAGGGCATTACAAGATTACGTATTTCGGGCAGCAGGTGCACCGGTTTTTCTTTTGTAAGCTGAAGGATGCCGCTTTTGGTAGCACCGGCCTGTAAGTCGGTAAGGTTAAGTATCCTGCCCTGGTTGCGCCCATAAATAAAAGTATGCGGCGCTTCTGTATACGACTGAAAGGCGGATGAATGCCAGTGATAGCGACGGGCCATACTGCTGGCATCATTCATTCCCTGTTGCACTACCGCCCATTCGCCGTCATCTGATAAAATGAAGGAATGCAGGTATAGCTGGAAGCCATCCTGAACAGCGGTATTATCTACTTTGGCGGTGAGCTTGCTGCTATACACGAGCTGGTCGCCGGGTAAGCCGGTTTTGTTGGCAATGGCGGTGAGTTCAGCAGGTGTTTGTTTACTGTAGCGACCTTTGCCACCGCAGATATAGATACCCAGTTCAGCAGAACGGGGATTGATCGCTTTTTTCAGCGCGCCCATTACGCTGGTGGTAATTCCTGATGAATGCCAGTCCATGCCCAGCACACAGCCCAGCGCCTGGAACCAGCAGGGATCGCTGAGCCGTTTAATCACTTCTCCTTTACCGTAGTCGGTCACAATAGCCTCTACAATAGCGCCGCCCAGAAGGCTCATCCGCTTGGCCAGCCAGGGTGGAACCTGGCCGTAATGTAAAGGCAGATCTGCATATGATGGCATAATACTCAATTAAAAATCTTACGATGGGTTTGCCTGTATCTCGTATTGGGAGATAAATGGGTTCGTCAGCAGGAAGTTATCAAACTGCTCCATACTTTCTTTGCTGCCCCTGACTGCGTAATTGACTTCCACAATATGTTCCTTTCTCACGACCATCATTCTTTTATGCTTCAGTTTAAAATCGTGTAGGATATTTTCAACATCCATATGTGGAAATTTTTCTTCATGAAAAAAAATTGTGTAATAACGTTTAACATTTATATCCGCAATTTTTCTTTCTACAAACTCCAGTGAAACCAATACGATCAGCGCACCGGCAAGGGCTGAAACGGCCAGCCAGTACTGGCTCATACCAACGGCCATACCAATAGCGGCAGCAATCCATATAGATGCCGCAGTAGTAATTCCATCTATTGTATAATCGCCTTTAAAAATAACGCCTGCACCAATGAAACCCACGCCGGTAAGGATATTGGAGGCTACGCGATCTGCTGAATGAGGATATCCCAACTCTGCAGATAGGATGGTGAATACAGTGCTGCTCATGCATATGAGGGTCATGGTCCGCATACCGGCAGCCTTTCGTTTATACTCTCTTTCAAGACCCAGCAATGCACCCATCACCAACGCTATCAACACTTTCAGTATCTGGTCTTCTTCTATGATATGCAATACATCTTTCATCGTCTCAAAATATATACTTACAAATGTACGTGTTGGCACAATTCTTTCCTTTATCAATTGTAACAGGATATTGAACTGTTTGCTTTAATGCCTGTTACGAATGAGATTTATCACCATAAAAAAGACCAACATGGAAGCCTTTTTCTATAAATCATGTGTAGTCCTCTGTTTAACCGGAATGTTGAGCATTTTCCTGTTTGCCTGTAACAGTTCCAAAGAGGCCAGCCGTGAAGCCGATTCCGCTGCGGTATCTATGCCTGCGGTAGACAGTACCAGTGTTATACCTGTAGACACTACCAAAACCAAACCGGATTCAACCCGGCAGTAAGCTGTTACGCTTGTTTAGGGACAACGCTTTGTTAACTGATAAATGAATTACCTCACCCTTAAACATTCAGTTTATGAAAGTAACACACATGCTCATGCTGGCAGGTATATCGGCTGTAATGCTCGCTGCATGCGGAAACGGCAATAAGTCCGGAACCGATTCAACGGTAAATACAATGGATACAGCCGGTATGATACAGCAAGACACCGTGCCCGGCGCACAGATGCCTCCAGGGGCTATTAACCCAGGAGAAGATTCTTCCCGTTTTGGAACCGGTGCCGCAGATTCATCCAAAAACGCGCCACGGCCTTAACCGTACATATAATGCCTCTGGTATTTGTTTTTCCGGCAAGGGAAAGGCAATCCCCGGAGGCATTATAAATTTTATCCCGCTTTTTGCAATATATTTGGATACGTTTCGTCTACCTCTATTAATAAAGACTATATCCGAATGCAAAACGACACCACACCCCCGGCACCAAAGCAACCCATAAAGGTAGCCGCTCTGAAAAAAACATTCCGCCTGTTCCGTTATGTAAAACCCTACTGGCCTGAGTTTTCTCTAGGTTTTATTTTCCTCCTGGTTTCCAGTTTAGCCGGCCTGGCCTTTCCGAAATTGCTGGGCAACCTGGTAGATCCGAAAAGTAATGAATACCTGTTTAACGGTATGAACAAAGCCGGCGTATTGCTGATTGGCGTACTGATAGCACAGGCTATTTTCTCTTTTTTTCGCGTTGTATTATTCGTTAATGTAACAGAAAAAACGCTGGCCACGCTTCGTCAAACTATTTATAGTCACCTGATTCGCCTGCCGATGAAATTTTTCCTGGAAAGAAGGGTGGGTGAGCTTAGTAGCCGTATTTCCTCAGATATTTCTTTATTACAGGAAACTTTTACGACTACCCTGGCGGAATTTATCCGGCAGATGATCATCATCATTGGAGGCGTGGTTATTTTACTGGTCACCTCGCCTCATCTGACCATCTTTATGCTGGCCATTTTGCCGCTGATGATGGTAGTCGCCGTGGTTTTCGGCAAATTTATCCGCCGCTTTTCCAAACAGGTGCAGGAACAGGTAGCAGCTTCCAACACAGTAGTGGAGGAAACATTGCAGGGTGTTTTGAACGTGAAGGCTTTTGCAAATGAATTTTTTGAAATTGCGCGCTACCGTCAACGCACCAATGAAGCCGCCAGGCTGGGTATGAAAAGCGGGAAATTCCGCGGCGCCTTTTCTTCCTTTATTATCATGGGTATTTTTGGCGCATTGGTAGCAGTGATCTGGAGGGGCGTTTCCATCGGGATGCCTACTTCCGACCTCCTGTCATTTGTGTTGTATTCCCTGTTTATCGGCGGTTCCATCGCGGGTTTGGCGGAAGTATATACCAACCTGCAGAAGAGCATCGGCGCTACCGAACACCTGCTGGAAATACTGGATGAACCGGCGGAAGATATCAGCCAGGTAACGGCTATTGCGCCGGAAAACCAGCTGGACGGCCAGATCAGCTTCCGCAATGTGTCCTTTCATTATTCTTCCCGCCCGGACCTTACCATTATGAACGATGTATCGTTTGATGTGTATGCCGATCAGAAAGTGGCGTTGGTAGGCCCCAGCGGTGCGGGGAAAAGCACCATCGTGTCCTTGCTGTTACGCCTGTACGATCCGGTAAACGGCAGCATCCTGTTTGATGGCAAGGAAAGCACTGCCTTTCCGCTGTCGCAGCTCCGCTCGCAAATGGCGGTAGTGCCCCAGGACGTTTTCCTTTTTGGTGGCACCATCGCAGAAAACATTGCCTACGGCAAGCCCGGCGCCACACCCGAAGAAATGGAGGAAGCCGCGAAAAAAGCCAATGCCTGGGAATTCATACAGCGGTTCCCGTTAGGTCTTCAAACGGTAGTAGGGGAAAGAGGCATTCAACTCTCCGGCGGACAGCGCCAACGTATTGCTATTGCTAGGGCGGTATTGAAAAATCCCCGCATCCTGATACTGGACGAAGCTACTTCCGCATTGGATTCCGAATCGGAAAAACTGGTGCAGGACGCGCTGGACAAGCTGATGGAAGGCCGCACATCAATCGTAATTGCGCACCGCCTGGCCACCGTACGCCAGGCCGACAAAATAATCGTGCTTGACAAAGGCCACATCGTAGAAGAAGGCACCCACAGCGAATTAATAGGCCTGGACGGCCTATACCGGACACTGAGCGATATGCAGTTTGCGAGCTAACGCGCGCGGATTTTGTCTTGGCTCAGGATTACGCTGATTATACTGATTACCTGGATTTTTACTTTTGGATTTTTTTAGATTTTTTGATTTTTCTTAAATAATAATTAAGGGAGATAAGAGCGAATATATCCGCTTCTATCTCCCTTAATCCTTTATAAAATCAAAAAGTAAAAATCCAGGTAATCAGTATAATCAGCGTAATCCTGAGTAAGACAAAATCCGCGACGATCCCCGCTACATGTAGGGTCTCATTTCCTCGTCGATGTCTTTACGCAGGTCCATTAGTTTTTTGGCATAGCCTTCCATGCTGATTTCGTTGGCTGTTTGTGGCGTCCACTTGGGTACGGGTACAGTTTTGCCGTGATCATCCACAGCTGCAAAAACCATGACGCAGTGCGTGGTTTTGGATTTCTGTTGCTGACGGGGATTGCCTGCAAATACATCAATAGAAATATGCATGCTGGTATTGCCGGTATAAATGATTTTAGCATCTATTTCCACCAGGTCGCCGATGGCGATGGGTTTAAAAAAACGGATACCCCCTACATATACTGTAACGGCGTATTGCCCGCTCCAATTGGCAGCACAGGTATAACCTGCCTGGTCAATCCACTTCATAACAGAGCCGCCATGTACTTTCCCGCCGAAGTTTACGTCTGATGGCTCCGCAAGGAACCGCAGGGTAATAGTGTGATAAATAGAATCCATAAGTGTTGTTTGCAACGACAAAATACGAATTAAAAATTATCACCTCCACCCATTTCTCCATTGTTGTTTTCTTTGGACTTGTTATTCTTTCTTTTAAAAAGATGCGTGTCCATTTTACCAAAGCGCCAGGTAGCATTGAGCCTCAGCTCCCGGGTGGCACGTTTGCGGTAATTTTCCTGCTCGGAAAAGCTGGTCGTGGTATAGGTAAGATTGCGATCGGTATTGAATATATCTGCAATCCCCAGGGAAATAGACAACGCTTTGTTTTTAAGGAGGTCTTTTTTAATGGCGGCATCGGCCGACCATTTAGGTTCTCTTTCGCCCTGTGGCAGGATTTGTTTGGATTCATATTCGGCACTGACCTGGAGCGTGAGGTTCCACGGCAGCTTGGTGTTGCTGTTCAATTTACCAAACCAGGTAAGGCCCTGGTTGGAGAGATTGCTGCCATTGCTGGTGGCGTCGATCTTTGTCTGTGCCAGGTTTACGTTGGTGGTCAGGTCCCATATTTCTGTGAGCTGGCTTCTCAGCGTAAATTCCGCACCATATGAGTTCCGGGTGCTGGCATTAATAGGATAGGAGAGCAATACGTGCTGGTCCTGCCCATTCAGGTTCAGGGTAGTATCCACATAAAAATCAGTGATAGCGTTGTTGGTATTGCGGTAGTATAAGGATACCAGCAGGTTGTGTTTATGCGCAATATCTTTCAGGTAAGACAATTCAAAGGAGTTGGTGAACTCCGGTTTCAGCTGCGGATTACCGGTGCTGGCGCTTTGCCCGCTGTAGTCGATGGTTGGCAGCAGATCACGGAACCAGGGCCGGCGAATCCGGCGGCTATAGTTCAGTTGCAGCTCATGATCGCCTTTAAATTTCTGCGATAGGAAAATGCTCGGGAACAGGCTGATCGGATAATTGATCTTATAGGAAGATTTCTCTCCCAGTCTTGTTTCTCCGTCATAGTTCGATTGTTCCGCCCTTAAGCCAACCTGGTAGCCGAAATTATCTTTGGCGCCGGTGTAGCTTACATAACCCGCATTGATCTGTTCCTGGTAATGATAGCTATTGGAGAGCGCAGTATCCAGTGAGAAATCGCCGGAAGGATAATTCTGCCCGTAGGTATTGGTGAAATTATCAAACTTGCGGGTGTTGCTGCGCAGCCCCATTTCAATTTTGGATTTTTCTGTCAGCGGTTTTACATAATCCACCTGCGCAGTAATATATTTAGTAGTTCCTTCTCCGCTGCCATAGCGCAATTCAGGCTTTTTAGGATCATAGATCGGTTGCCCGGAGAGATCAAAATACTGCAGGGAGTAATTGGAACTGTTGTCGCCGGTGGCGTAGTTATAGGTGAAATCTGCGGTTAGCTCTTCACCTTCTTTGGCAAACGTATGCTTGTAACCCAGCTGGGTAGTATAGTTACGGAATCCGTTCAGCGTATTGTTGATACCTGTACCATAGCGTACTTTTTGTTGCTTGTCGTCCAGTTCATTCAGTATTTGATTATTGTACCGGTTGAAATTACCGCCGGTAATGTTTTCAGATATGGTGATGGTGTTGCGGTTATCGATAAACCAATCGAACCCGATGCGGCCGGTCTGGAATTTCCGGTAGAAGTCACCATCTTCCAGTTGCTCTGTATACGAGGTGGTATCAGCGCCCAGGTTCTTACGGAAAAGGCGGCTGGTCATGGGAGATTTGCGGTTACGGAAATTATAATTAATAAAGAAGTTGAACTTCTCCTGGCGCAGGTTGAAGTCGATACCGCCATTGGTGCTGCCGAGGGAAGTAACACCGGCATTTACGGCGCCGTTGATCCCTGCTTTCTTATTTTTCTTCAATACAATGTTGAGGATTCCGCTCATTCCTTCCGCATCATACTTGGCAGAAGGATTAGTTACCACTTCGATATTCTGGATGGCATCGGCGGGGATCTGGTCCAATGTGAGGGTAGAGGGGCGTCCGTCAATAAAAATGGTGGGAGCGCCGTTGCGCACGGTTACATTTCCGTCGATGTCTACATTCACGGAAGGGACCTGTTTTAATACATCGGTGGCAGTACCGCCGATACTGGCGAGGTTCTTCTCTACATTAAATACTCTTTTATCAATGGCCATTGTAAAGGCCGGTTTCTCGCCTACTACATTCACGGCGGCGAGTGATTTTATATTCGCCTTCAGCTTGATGTTACCAATGTCTAAGCTGCTGGTTTTAGCCGACAGCACCGCTGATTTATATATGGTTTCGTAACCGATGAAATTAATCTTCAGGATATATTTATTCAGTGCAATATTTTCGAAACTGAAGTCCCCGTTGGTTTTGGAGAGCATACCTGTCTGCACGGAGGAGTCGGGACGCAGCAACGCTACAGATGCGTACTCAATAGGTTTGCCGGTTTGTGCGTCCAGCAATTTGCCGTAGATAACGCCCGTACTGGCGGGGGCGGCCTTTCCACCCGGTTGTTGCGCCACAGCAGTAATACAAAACAATAACAGCCAGCCTGTAATTAACGATACAATTTTTCTCATAATAGCTTCCAACAATTTATAGCCCTGTAAAATTACCTTTTATGAATGAAGAATTGCCTGTTTTTAGGATGAAAGGTTGGTTGGAACCCTTTACAGTCCACTGTTTCAACTACAGAATTGTGCAGAATCCCTTGTGGTAGCCGGTTATAGAAAATATGCAGAGAAAATACCACAAGTGTTAATTAGTGTTAAGCCTGGTTTGTAACCGGTGTAATTGAGTGGAGGCCAACGCATAGCATACGCTAAATTTTGTGGATAAAAAAGAGGTCAATACAAGTTTATCGTTTCCATTGTATTACAGAGCAACGTATCTTTACAGCCAGCTGTTGCGTTATTTTAATTTTTTTATATGCATAAGGATTACCGACCGGACTGGGATATTTATACGTGCCATATTGAAGAAAGTCCAGCAGTAATAGGCCTTGACCTTGATCTGAGACGATTTGCACCATTAAAGGAAAAGCCGAATGCCATATATATAACAGTGTATCTTAACAATCCACGTGAGGACGGATTCCCGCAGAATGATGAATTTGCCGTCATGGGTGAAATTGAGGATAGTTTGGTGGAGCAACTGCAAACCAAACTGGATGCGCATTTTGTAGGCCGCACTTTTTCAAATGGCGTACGTGATTTTTACTTTTATTCAGGCACCACTTTGCTGCATGATAAATTCATTGCGGATGCAATGATTAATTTTCCTGATTACCGTTACGACTACGGCGTAAAGGAAGATAATAACTGGGAGCTATATTTTGATTTTCTCTTTCCTGATGTGTACGAGTTTCAGCGCATTCAAAACAGGAAGGTACTCCGTATGCTGCGCCAGCATGGGGATGCGTCAGAAAAGGAACGTATCATTGAGCATTGGATTCACTTCAGAACAGAAGAAGATAAAATTGCTTACTGGGAGCACATCAAGGAAAATGGTTTTGCGCTGGCCCGGGAAGAGAAAACAGATAATCCGGAATTCCCTTATAAATTATGTATTTCCCGCTCGGACAAAGCCAGTGAAGCCACCATCGACAGTGTGGTAATGAGCCTTTGGGAACTGGCCCAGCAGGTAAATGCAGAGTATGATGGCTGGGAAACCAGCATCATGAAGTAGTTGCGGATGTTGTCTGACTCAGGATTACGCTGATTATACTGATTAGTTTGATTTTTACTTTTGGATTTTATAACTGATTTTAAAAGAGTGGAGGCAGTATCCTCCTTATCTTCCAAATCTAAGTTGATCAAATCAATAAAATCAGCATAATCAACGTAATCCGGCTCCAAGACAATTTACAACCGCCGAAGGCGGTTCAATTCCTATTTCCGCAGCAGTCCTGTCAGTAAAGAAATAGCAAATAACACCAGGAAAATGTAAAACAGGATCTTGGCGATAGATGCTGCTCCGGCGGCGATGCCTCCGAAACCAAATACTGCTGCGATAATAGCGACGATAAAAAAGATGAGTGCCCAGCGTAACATAACTAAAACTTTAAGGTGAACAATAATATCTGTAACACTTTTCCAGGTAATCCGTTCAATTTTACACAATTATCATTCCGGTAAGTACAATAATTGCAGTTGCTGCTATTTCATTTTTTTTCGATATACTTGTTACCTGCTGCTAGAATTGAGGAATTATTTCAAAATATGGCCTACACTAACTGTCTTATGCTGGCTGATTGGCCTGCATAGTCCTGTCTGTTTATACGCAGAAGGCCAACAGTCACCGCTCGCAGCGGACACTGTCCCCCATAAAAGTAGTGGCCTCTTCAAAAAAATCGGGGAATACCGCGATTCCATGCGTAATAAAGAGTACCGGCAATCGCTCATAAAACGCATTACCAAACAGGATGTTCAGGCACATTCCAATGATAACGACAGCACCATCATCAAAAGTGAGGCGTATTTTACCCCCTTTGCGGGCAAAGTGATCAGAAATATCTACTATAGGAAAGTAAAGGTTTTTGGTCCGCGGAATATCAATGATACCACTTTCACCACCAGCATGAAGCTGATCCATCTGGCCAACCGGATGCACTACGATTCCAGGGAATGGGTGATCCGGCAGTCCTTGTTCTTCCGGGAAAATCAGCCCCTGGATCCCTTTGAAATGGCCGATAACGAACGTTACCTGCGTAACCGGCCTTTTATACAGGATGCCCGTTTATATGTAAAAAATAACGACGGCGATTCAATCGATGTGGAAGTAGTTACAAAAGATCTCTTTGAATATGGCGTAGACATCTCGCAGTTCAGTGCAAAAGATATCAGGGCCAGCGTATCCAACAACGACCTGTTTGGCGCCGGGCAGGGACTCCGGGTCGGAATGCAGTGGCGCTCCGATTATTCTCCCACCTGGAACACGGAAGTAAGGTACACGAAATATAACCTCCTGGGATCTTTTATAGATGTGAGCCTGGGCTATACTACCCTGAATAATTATGCCCAGCTGGATACCAACGCCTTTGAAGGAGCTGTATTTATTAATTTGAACAAACCGTTGTACCGCAACTCCGCCAAACTGGTGGGCGGTTTTGCATTGTCGAAGAACTGGTCCATTAATATCCGGGGTTCATTACCCGAAAACGGCGACAGCATTTACCGCGACTATGTTTACGCTGTAATAGATGGTTGGATCGGTTATAACTTTATCAATAATTATAAACACGACGGCACCATCGGGAAGAAGCCCAACTTCGCGGTGCTGGCCAGGCACTATAATTTATCCTTTCAGCGAAAGCCGGATCAGATGCGGTATAAAGATGATCCCGTTTATAATAACCACCGCCTGTACCTGTTAGAACTACAGGCTTACCGCATTGATTATTTTAAAGCCCACTACTTTTTCGGTTTTGGCCGTACAGAAGATATTCCCCTGGGATATAACATCAGCGCCACCAGCGGCTGGGAAAGCTGGAAGGACCGGCGGAGGATCTACACCGGTATTGAAGCGCAGAAATTCTGGACCACCAGGAACCAGGGCCTCTTTAATTCTACTATCGGGCTGAGTACTTTCTGGCTTAATAATGCCTGGGAAGACGGCGTAATACATGCCCGCCTTGAATATTACAGCCGGTTGCTGAATATCCGGAAATCACGGTTCCGGCAGTTTCTGAACGCCGACTACCTCAACAGCCCGAATCCGTTTTTTAATAAGCCCCTCAACATTAATATGGAATACGGCATCTGGGGGTATAAAAATACCATGATCAACGGCTATCAGCGCCTGAACCTGGGCTCGGAAACCGTATACTATAGTCCCCTGAAATTCCTCGGCTTCAAATTTAATTTCTTTACTGCGCTCCAGGCATCCATGATCACCAATAAAAGTGATGACCTGCTTCGCAACCCGGTTTACCTCGGACTGGGAGGCGGTTTCCGGGTACGTAATGAAAACCTCTCCTTGAACACCATTAAAGTTTCCGGCTATTATTATCCCAATGCGCCGGCCCCCATGAAAAAGCTGATGCTGGAAATTACCACCATCGTTGATTTCCGCTTTGATGTATCTGCACTGCGTGCGCCTACGGTGCTGAACTTCCGCTAAAATCATGCGGAGGAAACCCCTTCATTCCGTAAATTTATAGTACCAAACCTTTGTGTCATGGAATGGAAGAATGAACTCACCCGTATGCTGGGGATCACTTATCCGTTGATACAGGCGCCCATGTTGGGAATCACCACACCCGCCATGGTAGCTGCCGTGAGCAACAGCTGTGGGATGGGTTCTTTACCGGTAGGCGGACTGCCGCCGGAAAAGATAACGGCGCTGATCCGGGAGGTGAAGGGATTAACACAACAACCGTTTGCCGTAAACCTCTTTGTTTATGAGCCGGCGGAGCATTACGACCGGAAAACATTTGATGATATGCAGGAGTTCCTGCAATTCCTGTATGGCGCCAACAGGCTTGCCGCTGCGCCGGTGAATTTCGATGAAGTACCTTTTTATTCCTGGAGGGACCAGCTTCCCGTTATCCTGGCAGCAGGTATAAAGCATGCGAGCTTTACATTTGGCATGCCTAATGAAGCCGGATTCAGGCTGCTGAAGGAGCATCATGTGCTGCTGATGGGAACGGCTACTTCAGTGGAAGAAGCGACCATACTCGCTTCGGCAGGCACTGATGTGGTGATCGCACAAGGCATTGAAGCCGGCGGCCACCGCGGGTCTTTCCTGCCGGGAGCCCTGCCGCAAACGGGCACATTCGCGCTGGTGCCGCAAATTGTGGATCGTGTGCACGTGCCTGTTATAGCAGCCGGCGGAATAATGGATGGCAGGGGAGTAGCCGCTGCAAAAATGCTGGGCGCCGCCGGCGTTCAATTGGGCAGCCTGTTCCTCAGAGCCCACGAAAGTCTTGCTACACCTGCACATAAAGCCGCATTGGCTGATATAACGGATACGGATACACTACTTACGCGGGCAGTCTCCGGTCGTTGGGCAAGGGGTGTTCGTAATACATTGATCACAGAAATAGAAGCATCCGGGTTACCCATTAATGAATATCCTTACCAGAATGCGTTAACGCAGCCGATCCGCAAAGTAGCCAGGGAACTGGATAATACTGCGTTTGTAAATATGTGGGCCGGACAGGCAGCCGGAAAGGCGCGTGCCTGGAGCACGGCAGATATTTTCGCAGAGCTGGTCCGTGAAACAGCCTTGATCTTTAATAAGTGATGCGTTGGAAAATACCGGGGTAATCTGTCACAATATCATTTTCATCAAACGGTAATGCTGCTGTAAAATCCGTAGATACATTATCATACAGGTATTCCTGCTGGCCAATGCGGGTATAGCGTTGCTGCACTTTCTGCAATTCAAATTCCGGCAGGTTGATATACAGCATATCCAGCAGTTTACTTTCCTGCAACTCAAACTGCAGGCGTTTCACCGGCAGGGTGTTCGTGAAAGGAGTCAGTGAAATATCAATGTCGATACAGTTATCAAAGGCGTCGATATGGTTATTATCTTTATCAAACCAATGACCATGCAGGTCGGAGGTCAGCTTTAGCTCTGTTGGGGTAAGCCCTTCCTGTTTAATGTGAAAGGAAGACACCTGCCAGGATGCGGTGATCTCTATTTTATAATGAATACAAAATGGTTGCTGATCCCTTACTCCGTTGATACAACCAGTGGCGAGCCTCCCCGTTCCATTTTCCTGCAATGTAAAATATTCAGTTGCCGGCCATAATAGTGCCTGCCATATAATGGGTTGCATGCGTTAGTTTTTTATAGTCGATGATTTTATTTTAATGATCACCAGTTTTGATGTTGGCGTATTGCTCTTATCTGCTACGCTGTCTACCGGCACCAGCACATTGGTTTCCGGGAAATAGGTAGCAGTGCATTTTTCAGGTATGTGATAAGATACAATAATGAAGCCATATGCTACGCGCTCTTTGCCACCGTGATAATTATAGAGATCCACCACATCGCCCGGGTGAAATCCGGCGGCGGCAATATCGGCGGGATGCATGAATATTACGCGCCGCTCATGGTATACGCCACGGTAACGATCGTCCAGCCCGTATATGGTGGTATTGAACTGATCGTGGCTGCGGATGGTCATCATCATATACTCATCGATGGCCAGCGGCGTAGTGAGTACTTCCGCAATATTGAAATTAGCTTTGCCGCTGTAGGTATTGAACTGTCCGTCACGTGCGCCGTTGGGCAGGTAAAATCCTCCCGGATGCCTTACCCTTTTATTGTAATTATCGAAGCCCGGAATTACTTTTTCTATATCGTTGCGGATATGGTCGTAGTGCCGCGTATAGTCCGCCCAGGGTACGCGCGATTTTTCGCCCAGCAAGGCCATAGCCAGTTCGCAGATAATAACGGGTTCACTTTTCAGATGGGTGGATACCGGTTGCAGGTTGCCTTTCGACATCTGGATAACGCCCATAGAATTTTCGCAGGTCACAAACTGCTGTTCGCCGTATTGGATGTCTTTATCGCTGCGACCGAGACAGGGCAGTATCAGGGCTTCTTTGCCGTGCACAACATGGCTGCGGTTTAACTTCGTAGATACGTGAACGGTAAGGTCACAGTTACGCAGTGCGTGCGCGGTATACAGGGTATCCGGCGTGGCCGAAAGAAAGTTGCCGCCCATCGCCATAAACACTTTGGCATCTCCGCGGTGCATGGCGTTGATGGCATTCACCACATCATAGCCGTGTGCTCTTGGCGGCTGAAATCCGTATACGGCGTCAATTTTGTCGAGGAAGGCCGCGGATGGTTGCTCGTAAATGCCCATGGTCCGGTCGCCCTGCACGTTGCTGTGCCCGCGTACCGGGCAGGTGCCTGCTCCTGGTTTACCGATACTGCCTTTCAGCAGGAGGAGGTTCACCACTTCACGGATAGTGTCTACTGCGTTTTTATGTTGGGTAAGTCCCATCGCCCAGCAGGCGATGATCTTCTTTTTATGGAACAGGGCCTGTGCGGCCTGGTGTACCAGTTCCGGCGCTGCGCCGCTGTCGGCGATCAGTTGCGGGAGCGACTGCGTTTTCAAATGGTCGATATAACCATCGTAGCCCAGGGTGTTTGCGGCTATAAATTCCTGGTCAAATACGCTGCCGGGTACACGTTCCTCTTCCTGCAACAGCAGCAGCGACAAAGCTTTCAGCAGGGCCATATCTCCATTGATCTTTACCTGCAGAAAAATATCCGTGAGATGTGTTTTAATGTTTAATACTCCCTTAACGGTTTGTGGATTCAGAAAATTCAGCAGGCCGGTTTCGGGTAAAGGGTTTACAGATATGATAGTAGCGCCGTTGGCTTTTGCCTTTTGTAAAGCCGTGAGCATGCGCGGGTGGTTAGTTCCGGGATTTTGTCCCAGTATAATAAGCACCTCAGCCTCGTGTATATCTTCCAGGGTAACAGATCCTTTGCCTATCCCTACTGCATCACTCAGCGCTACGCCACTGGATTCGTGGCACATATTGGAACAGTCGGGGAGGTTGTTGGTGCCATATTCGCGGACCATCAGCTGGTACAGGAAAGCCGCTTCGTTACTGGTTCTCCCGGAGGTATAAAATACAGCTTCATCCGGTGAAGGTAATTTATGAAGATGACCGGCAATGATTTTGTAGGCGTCTGCCCAGGCGATGGGTGTATAATGTGTGGCGCCGGGCGCCAGGTACATGGGTTGGGCTATCCTTCCTTTTTTGCCTATTTCGTAATCCGTTAATTCACCGAGTTCCGCGATGCTGTGCTGTGCAAAGAAGTCCGGCAGCAGCTTTTTGGTAGTAGCTTCTTCGGCAACAGCTTTGGCGCCGTTCTCGCAATATTCAGCGATGCCGGATCTTTCATCATCCGGATCAGGCCATGCGCAGCCCGGGCAGTCGAATCCATCTTTCTGGTTAAGTTCCAGCAGTGCTTTCATTCCGCGGAAGGCATTCATTTCCTCCAGGATGTGTCGCATACTGGACACTACTGCAGGGATGCCTGCGGCTACTTGTTTGGGAGGTCCCAGTCTAATACCGGTGAACCGCACCGGGTTTTCTGCACTATCCATAAAGGTGAATTTATTTAACGTCAATTCTTTCTGCTCCGCTGTAAATATTAAAACGTTGATCTTTCAGAAAGCCGAGCAGCGTGATATTCCATTCGACGGCCATTTTTACCGCCATGCTGGAAGGTGCGCCTATGGCTGCAATAACAGGTATTCCTGCCATAGCGGCTTTCTGTATCAGTTCAAATCCTGCGCGGCCGCTGAGTAGCAGGATACATTGGTCCAGCGGCGTTAATGGTTGCTGAAGAGCTGCGCCAATAAGCTTATCCACGGCATTGTGCCGGCCGATATCTTCCCGCAGCAGAAGTAATTCCATATCGCTGTTGAAGAGTGCGGCGGCGTGTAATCCGCCGGTAGAGGCAAACAGCTCCTGTTCATTTCTTAGTATGGCAGGTAGCCCGAATAATTTCCCGGCGGTGAGGCGAAGGGTGGCACTACTAACGGGAACGCCTGTATGAATGGATGCTATATCCGTTTTGCCACATACCCCGCAGGCGGCCGTGGCGGCAAAATTCCGCTGGGTGCTGCCAAGTTGCGCCACTATGGATGGTTTTAGGTGAACGGTGGCAACGCTGCCGTTATTATCTTCCGACAAAATAATTTCCTGGATAGCAGCCTGGTCACGGATCACCCCTTCGGTAAAGAGGAAGCCGGTAGCCAGTTCCATATCTTCACCGGGCGTACGCATGGTAACGGAAATATTCTGTTGCCGGCGGTTATGGGAAGGCCCATGCACCAGTCTTATTTCGAGTGGATCTTCTGTAGCGAGTGTATCACTGGCATCTGTAATACTTCCGGCGGCTACTTTTTTTACACGGGTATGAACAACAGCATTTGTCATACTCAAAATTACACTTTCACTACCATCTTACCGCTGTTTCTTCCTGAAAATAATCCGAGTAATGCTGCCGGCAGATGATCAAATCCTTCTTCCACGGTTTCGGTATATTTTATTTTTCCTGCCTTCACCCATTCGGACAGCTGTTTGAAACCTTCGCCAAACCTGCTGGCGTAGTTACCGATAATGAAGCCTTGCATGAGAATGCTCCGGGTTACCATAATAGGCTGGATACGTGGGCCCATAGGCACTTCTGTGGAATTATATAAGGCAATCTGCCCGCATAGCGGCACCCGGGCAAAGAAGTTGAGCTGTTTGATCACCGCATCGGAAATATCGCCACCTACGTTGTCGAAATAAATATCCACGCCATTGGGGCAGGCTGCGGCCACTGCGGCTTCTATGTTAGCGTTGCCTTTGTAATCGATGGCGGCATCAAAATTAAAGGTATCCGTCAGCAGTTTTACCTTTTCAGCGCCGCCTGCAATACCCACTGCGCGGCAGCCCATTATTTTTGCAATTTGCCCTACAATGATGCCCACAGCGCCGGCGGCGCCGGATACCACCACGGTTTCCCCGGGTTTGGGCTTGCCGATATCTGTCATGCCAAAGTAGGCGGTTAACCCCGGTACGCCAAGGAGACCGAGGTAATAAGTAAGCGGGATGCTGTCGTCAATTTTACGCAGGTGCCCGGCGGGGAAAATAGCCGCCGTTGCCCAGGGCAGGAAGGGGCGGGGGCCACTGCTCATTACTTTATCGCCAGCTTTAAATATGGAGCTTTTGCTGTGCGTTACTTCCGCCACGCCGCCGCTTTCAATGGGTTCGCCTACCTGGAACGGGGGAATATAGGACCTGGCGTCGTTCATACGGCCACGCATATACGGATCTACAGAAAAGTACAGTGGTTTTACCATTACTTCATCTTCCTGTAGTTCCGGTAATATGGCATCTACTATTTCAAAGTTGCCGGCTACAGGTAATCCTTTTGGTCTGGTGGCGAGCAGGATCTGCTTTATTTTCATATGCGCGGGTGTTTATAGAAGTGAGTAATGGCAATGATTATTTAACAGGTAAAAAATGCTTTTGTTTACCCGGAGGGAAAAGAGTGGAATTATCAATGAAAAATGTACATTCGGGTAAGAATCTTCACCCCTTAAATTTAAAATCTACTATGCGTCTTGATGATGAAGAAATGAGCGAAAACGTCGAGAAACGGTCCGGTGGCGGCATGCGCAAGATCGGTGTTGGCGGCGGTATTGGCACCCTTGTCATTATAGTGCTGGCATTGATCTTTAAGCAGGACCCGCAGCAGGTAATGCAGGCTGTTCAACAGGTAGCCCCGGGCCAGGAGCAGGCGGGAACATCTGAAAAACTAACGAAGGAAAATGCAAGTCCTTTCGAGGTCATGTCTTCTAAAGTACTTCGCAGTACCGAAAGGGTATGGAAGCAGGGATTCCAGGAGCGCAACAAAACCTATGAAGTACCTGGTATGGTGTCTTTTGAAAAAGGTACCAATTCCGGCTGCGGCTTTGCGGAATCAGCGATGGGCCCATTTTATTGCCCGGCCGACCGTAAAGTATACCTGGACGTTTCGTTCTTTAATGAACTGGAGCAACAATTTGGTGTAAAGGGCGATTTCTCAAAGGCTTATGTGATTGCACATGAAGTTGGGCATCACGTACAGAACCTGTTGGGCATCAGCGATAAATTACAATCCATGCGCTCCCGGTTAAGCGAAAAAGAATACAATAAATTATCGGTGATGCTGGAGCTGCAGGCGGATTTCCTCGCGGGCGTCTGGGCCAACCGTGCCAATAAGATCAAACCTTTCCTGGATCCGGGAGATATAGAATCCGGGTTGAATGCCGCCAGCGCAGTAGGCGACGACCGCCTGCAGCAGGCCAGCACCGGCCAGGTAGTACCGGACGCCTTTACGCACGGAACTTCCGAACAAAGGATGTTCTGGTTTAAAAAAGGCTTTGAATCCGGAAATGTGGCCGACGGCGACACGGGCATCGGCCTGGGTAACTGGTAGGCGAGGGGTTTCCGGATTTGCGTAACTGCTGGTGCAGGTACACAAATCCGGAAACGGTGCATCATTAAATATTCAGCATTTCCTTTGCCAGTTCGATCATCCTTGGATCACCGGTATATTTCCCGTTTATATCAGACAACTTCACTACAGGCGACCACCGGGCAGCATCTTCTGGCAGGGCTTCATACATTTTAATTACAATATTCAGGGCCGTTAACCCTACGTCGTTGGTGAAATTGGTGCCAATGCCAAACGACATCCCGATCTTTCCCCGGCAGTAAGCGGCAATATCCGCTACTTTCTCATAATTGAGGCCATCTGAGAAAATGATGGTCTTGCTGAGCGGATCTACATTTTTACCTTTATAATGCGCAATGGTGCGGTCTGCAAATAACAGTGGATCGCCACTGTCGTGCCGCACGCCATCAAACAGCCGGGCGAATTTCTTATCAAACTGCTCAAAGAAAACGGGGGTGGTGTACGTATCCGAAAGCGCTATTCCCAGGTCCCCGCGATATACTTGTACCCAGTTTTCCAATCCAAGCATATTGGCCATTTTAAAGCCGTATTTAGCCGCATGAAACATAAACCATTCATGGGCGTGGGTGCCTACGGGCTTTACCCCATTGCGCATGGCCAGGTGTACATTGCTGGTGCCAATAAAACAACCTGTTCCATATTCACGCAGCGTTTTCACCACCAGCTTATGAACGGCGAGGGAATGCCGGCGCCGGGTGCCAAAATCCGCGATGGTAATATCCATCTCTTTATATTTTTCAATTTTTCCGCGGGTAATGCGGATCACTTCCTCATCGGCTACCCGCTGCTGGCCGGTCAGCTGGTAATAGAGTTCGCAGATCAGTGACATCAGCGGCACTTCCCAAAGGATAGTGCGGTACCAGTAGCCATCGGCATGTACTTCCAGGTGTTCGCCCTGTTGTGCAATATGAATTTCGGCCGGATCATAGCGGTAGCCCTGCAGAAAATCGAGATAGGTAGGGTCGAGGTAAGGACAGGTAACAGCCAGGTAATCCTTTTCCTCCGGGGTAAGCTGTAGTAGCTGCATGTTATTCACCGCTTCACGGAGGGCTTCGGCAAAGCCGGGCGGAAAGGCATGCTGTCCACGGTTAATGAACGTATAACGGGCACGGGCCTTCGGGAATAATTTGATAACGCCATGCTGCATGGTAAATTTATAGAAATCGTTATCAAGAAGCGAAGTAAGGATCATATTTGGCGTTTAGATTCACAATAAAATTATATTTTTGCATTTAATCATATTCTCACTTACCATGAAGCAGATTAAAGTTAAATGGCCCCTTAACCCACAGGAAACCATATTATTCAAAATTGATGCGGTGTACATGAAGACCAGGTTCAACGCAAAACAAGGTACATTGTATATTACAAACGAGAGAATTGTTCTTGAAGCCAAACCAATGGTGATGATTTTGTTATTTGGTGTCATCGGTTGGTTGTTTTCCCGTAAAAAAATTACCCTGGAATTTCCGTTATCTGAGATAACAGATTTCAGAAGAGGTAAACAGGGCTTTAACAAAAGAGTTGCCGAGTTCGACCTGATAGATGGCCGCACTATACGCATCGGCATTTCCGGTAAATGGGAACTTTTTGATGCTGCTTACCAGAAAGCAATGATAGACGTACAGCCTTTATTCAGTGTAAAATAATTCAGAGTTTATTACCGCAGTATTTGCAGAAGTCCGCATTGGCATCGTGTCCTTCACGCATGCAATGCGGACAAACTCTGCGATCTACATCATCGCGACTGCGTATCCTGCTCATCTCCACCGTCACTATCCCGGTAGGTACCGCTATAATTGCATAACCCATAATCATAATGAGCGCTGAAAACGCCTGCCCCATTGGCGTTACAGGCGCAATGTCCCCGTAACCCACCGTGGTGAGTGTAACCACTGCCCAGTACACACTTACCGGTATGCTGGTGAACCCTGAATTATGGTCAGACTCTATCACATACATCACAGCGCCTAATACAACGGTTAGCAATCCAATAAAAAAAAGGAAAACAAATATTTTACGCTGGCTTTGTTGCAGCGCCAACGACAGTTGTTTGCTTTCGTTCAGGAAGGGAACCAGTTTAAATATCCTGAAGATCCGCATGAGCCGCAGTATCCGGATGGTGAGCAGGAAGTGCGCACCACCATAAAAAGCTTCCACATAGGTAGGCAGGATGCAGAGCACGTCCACAAGCCCGTAGAAGCTCGTAATATATGCCTTCGGACGGTAACTGCACCAAACCCGGAAGAGATATTCAAGCGTGAAAATAATAGTGAATACCCATTCCAGTATATGAAACAGATGTCCGAATTTCTCCTGCAAAGGCGCCACGCTTTCCATCATTACAATAACAACACTGATCAGAATGGCAATGAGCAGGATAATATCGAACGCCCGGCCGGCCGGTGTGCTCGCCTCAAAAATAATGTTATGCCATTTCTCCTGGAAGGGAGTAAGTTCGCGCCTGCTATCGTTAGTCATCCTGCTGAGTTATGTACTTAAAACAAAAGCAGGTTAGTTTATGTTTAGTGAAAACTTTTATAATAATATCAAAAGATGATTAGCGGCTTTTCCTATCTTTAACATATGGTAACCGGAATTTTAATAAATTTATTTGAGCGGGATCTCAGCAAACTAGAGGAGGAGATTGCCGCATATGAAACAGCTGCCGGCATCTGGCAGATTCCTCCCGGTATTACGAATCCGGCCGGGAATCTTTGTCTGCATCTCTGTGGTAACCTGCAGCATTATATAGGCGCGGTATTGGGAAAGACAGGCTATATCCGCAACAGGGACCTGGAGTTCAGCGACAGGAATGTACCCACGGAAGATCTGCTGGTGCTGATCAGTTCCACGCGTCGTGTAATCCTTACCGTTATAGCGGGTTTAACAGCAGAAGATCTTGAAAAAACGTATCCGGAAAAGGTTTTTTCGGGAACGATGTCTACCGGTCATTTCCTCGTACATCTGAGTACACATCTTAATTATCATCTCGGACAAATAAATTATCACCGCCGATTAACCCAGTCGTGATCCCATGAATGCCTTCCTGAATAATTTCATTAAAGTATACCAGCAACTGAAATGGCTGGTATGGCCATTTGCCCTGTTAGTCGTTACTGTGCTGGTAATGCGGCTGGTAGTTAGTCGCCAGGACGCTTATTTTTTTATTAATAAACTGCATACGCCGGCGGGCGACTTCCTATTTCCCCGGATAACAGAGCTGGGAAGCGTTGCCGCAGCGGTTCTCATTTCATTATTGCTGCTGGTCATTAACAGGCGGGCAGGCGTTATGCTGGCCACCGCGTACCTGTTTACCGCCGCTATCAGTTTTACGCTGAAAGCATTGATTGGCTTTCCCCGCCCTCACCGTTATTTTGCCAGCCGTTTACAGGAAATTTATTTTGTACCCGGCGTATCGGTACTTGATAATTTCAGAAGCTTTCCTTCGGGGCACAGCGTATGTGCATTCACTGCCGCCACCGTGCTTTCCTATTATGCAAAAAATAAGTACTGGTCGCTGTTATACCTGGCGCTGGCTATGCTGGTGGGATATTCCCGGATGTATATGAGCCAGCATTTCCTGGAAGATGTGACCGCCGGCGCTACACTGGGCGTTTTCTTTTCTATGGTATGGTTAAGCATCTTCAGGGGGAAAACGGCACAGCTATCAGGACAATAAATCTTTTTTGTCCTCCATTTCCTGTATCAGCGAGTCCTGGTGCTGCCTGAGCATTTCATTATATAATTTTGCGGGAGATGTGGTATCAGTATTTTTTTCTTTGTGCCATACCGGGGCAGGGGTGTACCGTGCCCACAGTATTTCATACCCGATGTAAATCTGGTGCTTACCATCCCTGACGTGATCCGTATGTCCCAGCCGCCGTTCCTCTCCGGGCGCAAGATTTTCAATGAGGCGGGCCTGGTGCGTGGTGCCCATAGTGGTAGTGATCACCTGGTCAATTGCCACAGTCATAAACCGGTTGTCCGACAGGTTCTTCACGCTGCGGAGGTATTTGGATACGCTGAATACACTATTGGAAACGCCTACTATCCTGACGGCATGGATGGCATCTTCACCTGCGACAGGCTTTGGCCTCTTTTCCTTGAAGGCCGCGCCGCGGAAGCTTTGGGTACGGAAATGAATGTACCACAACAGGAAAAAAAAGAAAATGATTACCGGAACGTACATAATTAACAGCTTTTGAGGAGGGGATTATTAAACAGGGCGTCAGTCTTATTTTGAGTCGCTTCCAGGTCAAAGGGTTTTTATTTTATCATATTGACAATGCTAAAATAAGCGGTCTTGCACAGGTAAATGTAAATTCTATGTTAATGAAAGCATGATATTTTTACACCGGTCAATGGTTTTTCACAGGTACTTTTGCAAAAATGAACATTTTTTTTGCACGTTAACAATTAAATCACAAAATTTCTCAGGATAAACCTGCAACTTTACCGTATTGCCAAAAAACAGGTGTTTGTAACCAGGCCAGCTTTAGGGGTTAACCCCCATGTATTCTTTAGTTAACACTCCAATTAATATTTTAATATACGTATTTTTCACATCCGGGACGGATGCAGCGTCACAGCGCCCTATAGGCGTTGTGATATATCATTTACTTATCAAGTTACTTAGCGGGGGAAGAAGATAAAGCTAAGACCGGCACTGTGAAATTGTGGGTTATAGTAAGGCATGATCATTTTAGTCGCCGTGTGCGCCGGATCCTTAAAGAGCTGCCGCTGTATCCAGGGGTACATCCAGTACGCGGCTTTGGTGCCCAGTATGCCTATACCGGCACCGGCTACCACATCGCTGAGCCAGTGTTTATTATTATACATCCTCAAAGCACCGGTGGTGGTAGCAGCTAAATAGCCCGCCACGCCATACCAGGGGGATACGTCTTTGTATTCCTGCCGGAGAAATTCTGCAGCAGCGAAAGCCGTAGCAGTGTGCCCGGAAGGGAAAGAAAGGTAGTCGGAGTGATCCGGCCGCTCTTCATGGGTACGATTTTTTACAATTTCCACGGTACCGGCAGTAATTACAGCGGATATCCCCAGGATGATGGAGCGGTCCCGCAGGTTGTGTTTTCCCTGGATGCCGGCGGCATTCAGGATATAAACCGCAGCAACGGGAGCATACTGCAGGTAGTTGTCAATATGCGTGCGGAATTGAGGATGGTCTTCCTTGATTTCCGCTTTGGTAGTGGAGTTCAGGTCCCTCAGCGTTGGATTATTAAGCGCAAACACCCCATAGCTGATCATTGCCACCGGAACAGCAACACCCGCGATAGTGGTATGAAATTGTTTTGTTTGCCAGGCAGGCAGCTGGCTCTTTTGCACAGGATAGGTAAAACGGATGGAATCATTTCCGGCAGGCAGGGAATCTGTTTCCTGTGCATCAGCACCATAAGAGCAGGTGAGGGCGCCCAACGCCAAACCTGTTGATATTATCATTTTCTTCATGCGTCACTCCTTATTACATCAAAAATAGGAGCCGATTCTGAAGTAATTCTGTATCATCTTATTCCCCGCCGCGGTCGGGTTTGGGAAGGATCATTTCAGCGGTTTGTTTGGTATAACGGTTATGGAAGATGAACGTAATCAGCAGTCCAAGCAGGCAACCGGCCAATACAGACAATACTCTTGCCACGGCAGTATCCCATACATGTTCACCTGCCTCGTGGGTCATCACAATAATAGTGGCCGCCAGCGCCGTACGGGTAGCCGCTTCAAGATTTAGCAGGTTGCAGATCACTACTGTAATAAATACCGCAGCACACATCATCATCAACATATTCGGATGCACTAATATCAACAGGAATCCCGATATACCGCCTACCACATTTGCTTTAATGCGTGTAACCGCTAACGTTACTGCGTCTGATCCGTCAGGAGACAGTACCAGCATCACAGAAATCAGCACCCAGATGATGTCGTTGTAATTGACTAACCACGACAGACCAAGCACTACCAGCACGCCGGTGACGCATTTGGCTGCGTAGATGAATGTTCGCCTGATTCTTATTTTGTCAATCATGATTGAACTTTTGGCAATTGGAAGTTGTTCTAGTGATTTAACCAAATAACGGCATGAAAATAAGGAAACTATGTTATCTGGCCACGCTGACTATTTTGTTACACGCCTGCATTAAAGACGCTCCCATTAACCCGGAGGCAGATATTGAAACATTTATCATTGAAAAAAAATATCTCACTGCAGATATTTTTATTGATCAGGCAAACAAAAAGATCATGCTGAACCTTACACCTGCTGCATTTAAGAGCGGTGTAACCCCCACTATTACCACTTCGGCGGGAGCTACGGTATTGCCGGCATCCGGCGACTCACTGCACCTGGATTCTTCACGGGTAAGCGAGTATGTTGTTACTGCCGCTAACGGAAATAAGAAGACCTACAAGGTTGAATTTGGCGGGATGGGCATATGGAAATGGGACTTTGAAACCTGGCTGTTGCAGGATAAAGATAAATACCAGTACGTAGAAGAACATGGCAGCAGTACTTTCTGGTCATCCGGTAACCCTGGCATTGCCTTATCTGGCGTAAAGAAAGATCCGATGGAATATCCGCTGCGTGCCACTTCCGACGCCTACCACGGAAAGTCTGCCGCTGAATTGGTGACCCGCAAAGGCACGGCTTTGTCCGCCTTGTTAGGCATTAAGCTGTTTGCCGGTTCTCTTTTTATAGGTGTATTTGATTCGAGAAATGCCATGACGGCGCCGTTAACGGCCACGCAATTCGGGGAGCCCTATTCAGGTAAGCCACTGCGTTTCGTGGGTTACTATAAATATCAGCCGGGAGAACAATACCAGGATAAAGCCGGGAATATTATTGCGGGCATGAAAGACAGCTGTTCTTTATATGCAGTGCTGTTCAAAGGAACCACCAGGCTGGATGCCACCAACATCCACACATCAGACAGGATAGTAGCCACTGCCAGTATACCGGACGGCGGTCCTCACAGCACATGGACACGATTTGACATTCCGTTTAAAACCGTACAGCCATATACAGGAACAGAGAAAATGATGATGGCAATTGTAGCTTCTTCCAGCAAAGATGGCGATACCTATAAAGGTGCTATCGGTAGCAGGCTGGTACTCGATAGCCTGGAAGTGATAAAGTAACCGGGTAGTATAAAAAGATTACAAATGATGATAAATATAAGAATACCAGTATTGATATCAGGCATGCTCGCCACTGCCTCGCCGTTATTGGCACAGGATAACGGGCACGGGCAAACGAATGCGCACCACTTTAAACCGGTACTCGAACATCGCATCCTGGCGGGGTTTAACTTTGGTGGTACTGCGCCCGTAGGCTTGCCCAACACTATCCGTAAAATCGAAACCTACCGGCCTGAATTCTCTCCTTCGCTGGGCTATGAGCTGTCGTACCGCAAAACAAAAAAGTGGGGTGCTGCTGTAGCGGTGAAACTGGATTATAAAGGAATGTTTACCAAAGATGAAGTGCAGTATTTTCCTACTATCATTACCACCAGTGATGGTGGCCGTTTTGAAGGAGACTTTACCGGTAAAAACGAAACCACGGTACGTAATGCATATGTGTTTTTTCCCATCAGTGTGGTATATACGCCCAATGACAGGTGGCGTTTTAACATGGGCGGTTACGTGGCCTGGTTGTTCAGCGCCAACTTCCACGGTAATGTTTCGGACGGATATATCCGCAACGGCGGATCCTTAGGAGAGAAAGTAAACATCACAGAAGCCACCTTCGATTTTGGTACAGAAGTCCGTTCATTTGATGCAGGTTTACAAGGCGGCGCTGCCTATCGCGTAGGTAAAAAGCTCAGCATCAACGGCAACCTCAACTGGGGATTGCGCCCTATATTCCCCGACGATTTTAAAGGAATGGATTTCCCCTTGTACAACATCTACCTGACGTTAGGCGTAACCTATAAAATATAAAGCCGCGACCGCCTTCGGCGGTGCGAAGGTTGTCTTGAGCACTGATTACGCTGATTATACTGATTAGTTGGATTTTTACTTTTGGATTTTCTTTGATTTCTTAGATTTTCTTAAACAATAATTAAGGGAGATATAAGCGAATATATCCGCTTATATCTCCCTTAATCCTTTAAAATCCAAAGTGATCAATCCCTAAATCAGTATAATCAGCGTAATCAGTGCTCAAGACAACCTTCGCGGTCATCCGCGTACTAGTACTTCGCTGCCTGTCCGGCTTTGGGAAGGGACGCCCGGATGAAATCACGGATATCGTTATTCCCTGTTGCCAGATCGTCCTTCCGGAGGTACATCATGTGGCCGCTGCGGTAGCCGCGCCACGACAGGCGGTCTTTCAGACGGCCGCCTGGATCCATTTGCCACATGCTGTATTTGGCATTGAAGTAATCGCAGGCGCCGTCGTAGTAGCCTGATTGGATCATTACATGCAGGTAGGGGTTGGCGGCCATGGCCTCACGGAGGTTTTCGCCGGTGTTGTCGCCGTTCTTATCCCACGGATGCACGGGACCAAACATCATGTATTTGAGATCGGTATTGAATTTCAGCTCTTGCCTGAGATAAATATTAATGGCTGGTGTAAACGCATGCAGCCAGGAAGTAAGTTCGGCGTTGTAATCCGGACCATTGCCTGCATCTTCCCGGTCGAGGCCACGGTAGCGGGAATCCAGTCTGCCTATGGTAAACCCTTTATCACGCAGTAATTCTTTCCAGAAGAAATTCGGTGGTACGTCGAGGTTATGTTGCAGGATCACTTTTTCCGGTAAACCGGAGTAACGGGCCATTTTAGAAGCGATGCTTTTTCTTTGCTGATCTTCCAGGAATCCACCCTGGCTGATGGCCGGTATTAATTCATGGATGGTGAAGTTCTCTACTTCCGGTAACACGGCGGTGAGATCTTTCTGTTGCAGGTCCGGCGGCAGCATTTTGTGATACCATGCGGTGGCGGCAAAGTAAGGGAGCCGCAATGCCGCATCTACAGGGCCGTTGCGGGAAATGCCCAGATCGGTAGGGGATACCAGGATCACACCATTGAGATACATCCACTGCGCGTTCTGCAATTCCAGCGCCAGGCCGGAAACACGGGTAGTGCCATAGCTTTCACCGATCAGGTACTTGGGGGAGGCCCATCTGTTTTGCCTGGACACAAAAGTGTTGATCCATTCTGCCAGGTAGCGGATGTCTGCATTCACCCCGAAGAATTTTTCGCGGGGCACATCTTTTCCTACAAGCCTGGAAAAGCCGGTGTTGGCGGGATCTATGTAAATGATATCGGCGATATCCAGGATGGTTTCCGGATTTTCGTGTATGCCATAGGGTTGTACCGGGTATCCTTCGTCATCGATATTGAGTAATCTTGGGCCGGTATAGGCAATCTGCATCCATACAGAAGGAGTGCCGGGGCCACCATTAAAAGAAATGACCAGCGGTCTTGCTGCGCGGTCCTTTACATCAGTCCTTTCATAATAAGTATAGAAGAGACCCGCCAGTACTTTGCCATCCTGGTCCCATACTGGTTGCGTGCCCGCGATGGCTTTGTAAGGGATCTTCTGACCTTTTACTGTTACATCGTGAAAGGTGGTAACGGCCGTATCCGGGTTCAGGACAACGGACCATTGCGGCGTCGTTTCCTCTTTGGCGGCCGGATTGACTTTATTGTTCTTCTGCTGTGCCTGTAGCTGCAGGCCAATAGTACCTGCCAGCAATAGCGGCAGCCATAGTTGTTTTGTTATTACGTTCATGGATTGGATCTTGATTGCGCTTAAAGATTGTGCAATTGCTTCAGAAAATCAAGCACATTCGGATGAGTGGGTGAATGGAGGAGGATCAAATCATACTTACGCCCATAAACAGCGAGGAGCAGCTTCCGTTAAAAGACGGAGACAGCGTGCTTAAGTACCCAAACTGTTGTTGATCTCACAATATGTATATTTAACTGGTTCAAACACTTAAAGCTATCAAACCGTAATTCGATGTTATGCGGGCGACTACAACTACCTTTTTAGTCTCCTTTTTTTATACTTTTGATTGTTATCCTAATCATCCACTTTAAAACCTCTTTAAATGAAAACTATCCTCGTTTTTACCAACATTGCGCTGCTCGGCGCAGTTATTTACCTGGTTGCAACAAGACCGGAAGTGCCAACGGAGCGCTGTAACCATTGCAAGGATTATTCAAATATTCCGCTTACAGGCCTCATTGATGCCAACCTTGCAAAGGTTATGTCGGAGGACTACAACGGCGATAAAACAAAGTCACGTGTAGCAGCGAGGAGCGGAGTAGCTACCGCGTTGATGAATAGAGAGGATACTCATTCCATCTGGTTTGATCTGGAAACTATCAAAAACTTTATTTGGAAAATAGAAGCCGCTGCCTGTAGAAGTAACTGTGATATGAAGCTAGGGATACGAATCTATTATGGTAAATACCCGGATTCAAGTACCATGAAAACGAAAAACGATTTCAAAGAGCTACCTGCCGATTATGGGGAAAAGCACACGCTGTTTATGGTTCCAACATTTGCGGAAGGAGATAGTCAGGTGGATTTTGATCCGGTAAATACATATAGCTGTACAAGCCCTAAACGTTTCAGTGAATATTTTACCCAACAGGGGCAGGAAGAACTGGCGCGATTGTCGGCAGAAAAAAAGGAGATGTTCATATTGTCCCTTACAAGCTCCGCCTATACAAAGAATCATGGAGATATGGCTCCCCCGCCTTCAAACAAAGCAATATTTGGAACTTATTAATCAGCCAACATGGATCATAGCCAGTTTATCAGATGGGGGCTCAATCTGGTGGAGTTATTAGCCTGCGTTACCGGTATTGTTTACTGGAAGAAATTGCGCCATTCTCACTGGAAGTGGTTTCCGATATACCTTGCGGCAATCGTAATCGTAGAGTTGGCGGGTAAATATATCAGGGAGGTGAGGGGAGACGTAGCGCTAAACAGTAAACTGTATTTATATTTTGGCATCCCATTGCAGTTTCTGTTTTTTTATTGGCTTTTCCGGCAATATTACAAGTATAACATGGCGAGGCTCAAAAACTGGCCACTGGTGGCCGCAGCTGCCTATATTACCAGTTGGATTGTTGATATTGCTTATTTGAGTGAAGAAAAGTTATGGTTCTTTTCCTTTTCCTATACTATTGGTAATATCATGTTGTTAATACTTATTATTGCCTTTTTTGCACGGCTTGCTGCAAGTGAAGAGGTGCTTCAATTTAGGACTAACCTGATGTTCTGGGTATGTTTGGGGTTACTGATTTTCTACATGGGCACACTGCCTTTTTACGGGTTGCATAATACCCTGAGAACCCGTTATCCGGCAATATTCATGGTTTATTGGTATATTCAGTTTGGGTTGAATTATCTCATGTACATTTCATTTATACTTGCAATGATATGGAGCAAGCCGAAATGACCATATTCATTATATTGGTAAGTGTAATACTGTTAATCTTTATTGCCGGCACCATCATCTTTATGTTTCAGTTCCAGCAAAAGAAACTAAAACATAATATGGAAAAGGCCAGTATCCTGGAACAGCATCAAAGGGAGCTGCTACATGCGCAACTGGAAATACAGCGTCGTACCATGCAGCAAATTGGTAGTGAAATCCACGATAGTGTGGGCCAAAAGCTTACCCTGGCTTTTTTATACACGAGTCAATTGTTACAAGGCAGGCAGCTATCGGAGATTACAGAAAGAGTAGACACCATTGGTAATATCATCACTGAATCATTGGCGGAATTGCGACAGCTTTCGAAAACACTCAACAATCCGGAGTTGGCAGAGGCCGATCTTATTACCTTGCTGCAAAATGAATGCAGGCAGGTGAATGCCGCCGGTATTTGTTATTTATCCCTGGAAAGTAATGTATCAACAATAGCGATTCCTTCGCCGGAGAAAAATATTCTTTTCCGTATTTTACAGGAATTTATTCAAAACAGCCTGAAACATGCACATTGCAAAAGGATCTTTATTCAGCTTGATCTGCAGCATGGTCATTTGCTTGTGAAGGCCTCTGATGATGGAAAGGGATTTGATACTGTTGTAATACCCAATGGCATTGGCCTCGGAAACATGAAGCGCAGAGCACAGCAGATTGGAGCAGATTTTACGCTGCAAAGTACACCCGGAAACGGAACTATTTTAACCCTGTATCTACCTACTGAAAAATGGACTATTCCCCTTATATGAAGTACAGTATTGTAGTAGTAGATGACCACCTGTTAATTGCCAAAGCAATTGCTTCCATTGTGGAAGGTTTCCGCGATTTTCACATATTATATGAAGCGGAGAATGGGCAGGCGTTAATTAACCAGTTTAAACAGCGGAAGAACATTCCGGATATTGTTCTGCTGGATATCTCTATGCCTGTAATGGACGGATTTGAAACCGCTGCATGGCTGCAGGAAAATCACCCCGAAGTATTGGTAATGGCCTTATCTGTACAGGACGATGACAATGCCCTGGTGAAAATGATTAAGCTTGGTGCCAGGGGATACCTGCATAAAAATATACACCCTGCCGACCTGGAAAAGGCCCTGTATGCGCTGGTCAATAAAGGAATGTATTATCCTGACTGGGCTACCAGTAAGGTCTTTTTTAAAATAGCGCATATGGATGAAGGAGACAAGGCATTCGATATCAAAATAAGCCCCCGTGAAATTGAGTTTTTACAGTATGCCGCCAGCGAGCTTACTTACAAAGAGATCGCAGAAAAAATGTTTTGCAGTCCACGCACGGTGGAAAGCTACAGGGATAGCTTATTTGAAAAGCTGGATCTTAAAACGCGTATTGGGCTGGTACTGTACGCCATAAAAAGCGGGCTTATAAAACTATAGGCATCATATTGCAATGGTGCTGGCGGAATCTAAGTGTGGATAGGAGTTCGTATCCGGAAATGGTTCTGAATGATACCAGCGGAAGCTTCTTCCGCTGGTTAAATACCGGAATATATTTAGACTTAATCTAATGATTTTAACAAACTGACCGGATAATCATTCATATTGATTTCCTGTTGACGGGTCAACTGGTTTGTTGCCGTATTTTTAATAATCACCAGTCTTATTTTAGAATGCCATGACTGTGTTGAGGGGACTCCATTCTGATCTTTCCTTAGCTGTACATATCCCACTCCAATTTCTGCAGTAACCCTGATGTTTCTTTCCGTGTTATAAGGGACGATGCCCCAACCGTTGAAATCAGAGGTGTAAACATATACCAGGATAGTACTTGTATTCAGCACGTTTTCTGTTAATACATTGGGGGCTGGAATTTGCATGTAAAGGTAAGTACCCGCTGCTGTCCATTTCAGGGTAGAGATGTCCTTCTCATATACCTGAACATTTGCGTTTCCCTGCGGCCCTTGGGGGCCCTGAGCACCCGTTCCACCAGGTTTACCCTGGATACCTTGTTCGCCTTGCGGACCGGTGGGCCCGGTTTTGGAGCAGGCAATCATAGTGAGTAGCAGGAAGAAAAAACATCTTTTCATTTTGTAACATTTTAAGGGGTAAAAATTAGTTGATATAATTATTCATTCTCGCCTATTGGTTCTGTACTTGATTGTATAAAGTTTTTCCGAACCATTGTGTAGCAAAGCCTTACAAAGCTATCTGCTAAAGAAAGAGCAGACAATGAGTGTTTAATCAGAATTGAAAGAATAATAAACGGAAACAGCTACCGTTAAAAAACGGAAGAATCGATCTGCGATGTGGTACGTTTTTTTTGCATGGGAGGGAAGAGGAAACTTAAAGTAACCCATCCCTTAATTCAATCAGCCGACAGCGGCCTAAAAACCGTCATTGCCCCCGAAGCTAATAACTTTGAATTCACTAATGTTTATTAAAGAAGTCTTATTGAGGAGTTATTTTACTTAACATAATATAAATTATAAGACTATTCCAGACCATAAAAAAGGAACATAAAAGTTCCTAGTCATACGGGCGCTTCTCTTTACTGGATACGGATTTGCACACCTTTTTATCTACCAACAAGCCAAAGAACTAACGAAGTCAATAACACGCCGAAGATATATAAAAAACGGATTCAGCCAAAAAAAAGCCCCCGTTGCTGAAATTGTGAAGATGCTATTACCCTACTACCAGGTATAAAAAAAGGCCGCTAGATCGGCGGCCCTATGAATTTTCGTATAGATCATTTCCTAAGTGGACAATTAGCGACTCTTCAATGAAGTATTCAAAAACAATGTTTACAAGGTCGTCCGTTCTTTCCCTGCTATACACCTGATCAGAAAATCTTCTTTTGAACTCGTTCTTATCCATAACACTTTTTCGGGCAATCTGCGCGTAAACGCGCCTACGGCAGCTTTCAATAATTTGTATTTCTCCGTCCTCAAAGTATTCCTGTAGGTGTTTTTTATTTAGTGGCCGTGCTATTTGCCGTATTTTCTTATACTTCGCCATGACCGGTTATAACGTTTTCTGATTAAAAATTGTTCAATTTGTCAAAAAAAGCTGTTTTGGACAAGTCAAAATCGAAAGGTGCTGCCTATGGCGGGTTTCATAGGCCATTAGCCTGGTCAAAAGTCCTAAAACTCGCGCCTATGGCTGGCAGCCGTCCATGTCCTGGAGAAAGCAAATTTTCAGCAGCCAGGGTAAAGGGTTTCAGGGGATTGCACCAGGCACTAATAAAGAGGCAGCGAACAAATCGCCGCCCCGCTGAGATAGTGGATTATTATACAACGATCTTTCAATAACCACCTGGCAGCATTCCAGGCGTCTGCCTTGGTGTTTCTTCGTGAACAGTAATCAAAGCTGAGATAACAACTTCTTTTCCGTTTCTTATTACTATTGTATCGGTGGTCTTTGCATACAATCTATCACCTATCGTAATATTTTTGTGACCCGTGCCAAAGTTTGGTAGATGCCCTACAGGTACGGAAAACTCAATATTGGTATACTGCATAGGCACACCAAAATCACGCAGCCGCACTAAGAAATCAGCTGTAGCCAGCCTTATCTCTAAGGCAAATTTTTCTCTTTCCTGGTTGTCCATTCTAGCTTTTTTTACGTTAATATACTATCACATTAAGTTAATATAATACCGGGCAAAGTAGATACAGCACCCGGGGAATTAATCCCTATTACCTGTTGTTAGTTGTGGTAAAAAATCCCTATTGTTTGTGTATCAGTAGTAGGCTTTACAGCCTTTTTTTTAATGAAAATGGAGGCCAGGTAGACACCCAGCCCCCGCCAAAGTTTTAACGCTCTGGCGACCGTCGGCGCGACGGCAACGGTTTCCCAATTATTTATAGTTGCTTCATTGGTCAGTTTAATTTGTGCCCACTTGTACTTTCTATCAAAAATTTCTGTGAGGAAATCTACCCAGGGAAAACAATCATCTGCATAAAATAAAAGGTCACTAAATACGCTACCGTACTGGCCTTTTTGATCGGTAGACACCTTAAACCGATAACAATTCGGTTCAGTACGAAATGCACCCTTTTTCATTATTTCTCGCATGGCAAAACCCGCTTGCTCGTAGCAATCGAAAACCAGGTAAAAACCGTAATCGCTATTATACCGGAATACTTCAATGAATGCAGCCATAGGCTTATTTTGAGAGGTTAAAAAAGCGAAAAAACAAACCGGGGGGACGCTGCGGCCGCGTCACCCCCCTTCCCCCCTCGGCCGGGGTTCCAAACAATGGTCCAGCGTGATTTGGGGGCTGTAATATAGTGTAATGAGGTCTTGTATCGCAGTATAAAAAAGCGTTTCATTCTCCTTTTCGATACTTGATAACTTTTTATATCCAGGTAAGGAAATAGACCGTTGATACATTCTTTCAAACAAGTTATGTGCCTGTGATTGAGTGTAAATATCAGCAAGTTCAATACGTGGGATTTCACATGAACAAAATTTAATATCAGTAAAAATGGAAATATGCTCCTGGATAACAGGAATCAAAAGCGTGGTAAAGGTTAAGAAACAACGCTGTACCTGATGCGGAAGCGTGTGAAATTCTGGTTGGCCCGTAGGCCCTAATGTGATACGCCAAAGATGTGTAGTTGCTTGATGATACGTGAACCATTCATGCAATTCAATCGGGCGCCGCTGTTTGGTGACGTTTTGGGTGCTTTGGTTGTTCATATAAAAGGGGCTTGGTCACTGTCAAACAACATCGTTGCCGTGGCGCCGAAGGTTTCGGGTACTTGCAACCCGATGCCAAGCCCCAGAACTTAATAAGATTCCAGGGCGGCGACCAGGCTGTTATTGTATTTCGATAGTTGTTTGACACGGCAAATATATGTTTCTACAGAACACGAAACAAAATATGCTCCCCTTTTTTTTCTACTTCATAAGTTCCTGCGGGTCTGTGCAGTATAGAAAAGTCCAAATTGCCAGGCCAGCACTGGGTTTTCAATGTTTCAACAAGTGAACCGGAAATGTGTACAGGTGAAACGTATAAATGTTTGTAGTCTACAGTATACGTATAGGTGTCTTTTTCGTATATACTTCTCCGTGGTTGTGGTACCTGGTACATTATCCCAAACCTGATAACGCCGGAGGGGTGGCTTTCACCTTCTCCATCATGCGAAAAGTACGAGGAATGCACGCATTGCCCGTAAAAAGCATCATCTCTATATCCGTTCAAACCTTCCAGGCCATGTAAGTTACCTTCCATACCCATAACATCCCAGGGCGTTATTTTTTCGGACAAAGCCCAGGGGATTACCAAACCCTTTACCCGCTGCACACGCGGAACTGCCGCGGGAATATTCATATACATAACAGCACCGGTTACATTCCCGTTGTTATCCGTAATGAGTTCCTGACTGTATACTGTTAACCCACGTTCTGCAGCACTATAGTATATCTGTGCATTCTCAACAAAAGAAATTTTTATTTCATCCAGTGGCGGGAAAATACCAAGTCCCTTTGTATCCGTGGAAACCTTCTGTAGTTGGTATTTAGGCGCTCTGATGTGTGCGAAAAAATCATCAGAGAAAATATAATTATTATTCATTAGTCCAAAGAATTTAAAACAGTAATCTTTATTTGCGCCTGTTCACCGCTGTTTAAATATTTCTTTACATCAGCATTGAGGCTATTACCCCGCGCCACCTGCGCGTAAAATTGGCTGGTGAGTTTCGCTTCCTCCGTGGTGTTTAGTCTATTCAAAGCCTGGATAACAGCGGGTTCATCTTCGTTAAATTTCCAATCAGTAATTGGAAGGATACCGAAAAGATCATGATAATTCCAGATAGCTTTTTCAACCTTGCTCGCAACGTCTTTACAAACAGCAATCCGCTCTTTGCTTACGTTACTAGCGTTTGCCAGGGCATCCAGCTCCGCAAGACTACTAACAGCAGTACCAGCAGCCTTTACACCTTTATACAGGTTATAAGCTATAAAGATCAACCCGCCATAAATCAGGTACTTTTTCCAGTCCTGTTTTTTCATCGTGGTAAATTTAAAATGTAATACATAGCGGTCAGGAAAACGGCAACAGATATGAGGATAAAGCCGTTTGCTGTTACTGTTGTAATAGGAATACGACTACCGGTTATTAGCTTGTCTGTGGCCGTTGTCCATTTTTTTTTAACCTCGCCCTTCGTAATTGTACCGTTACCGTCCAGGTCAAAGGCACGATTCCAGTCGAAACGTTTTGTACCCTGGATAGCGAAAACCGTTTCATCCGGTTTATTGAAAAGTGCAGGGTGAAGCATTAAGGCGTAAACGTCAAACGCCTCACGGGGCGGCAGCGGAAAGGTTTTTTTCCATTGCAAAAAATACTTTTCTACATAGCCTAATTGTTCCTGGAATGTCATATGTGGCAAACGCAGGTAAAGCCCTTTTTCAATCCCTTCCGCTGTGCTTTCCAGGAATTGAATTAACCCGGTAGCGCCGCTCTGTTTGTTCTTAATTGCAGGGTTGAAAGTACCGCCCGTTTCAAAGGCGATACTTTTAACCAAACTTAGAGCAGGAAAGGAAAGCCGCTGTTCAACGGCTAACAACAGGTTTAATTCATAGCTACTTAGCATTTTCAATTCCTTTAGATTCCATCAATTCAGGGTATTCCTGTGAAACCTTTGTCATTACCGTTTTCACGGCTTCCAGGACAATAATAATTATGCCTGCATATTTGAGAACTTTAAACAAACTTTTCATTACTTACTTTTTTTGAAGGTGCCGAAATAGCCGCCGTTAGGGGCATTGGGATTTGCAACCATCTGCAAATCGGGAATTGTCAAAAGTCTACGGTTCACGTTGTAAAACCCTGTAAACGTCTTTTTACCGGTGGAAAATTGAACGCTAACAACCCAATGTTCAAAATTTGCATTGCTCGTTTCCTTCTCTTTCCGAGGAATGGCAATAAATGTAATAAAGCCACGGGTACGGCTTTTATTCCAGCCGGTCAACAGGTTATCATCAACACGTTCACCGGTTTTACGAGAAGTCCAACCGCTGCGCATCTTGCAGCCGCTTTTTTTTCTTTTTTGTGTCGGCCTACCGGAGTAGGTATAATTTGCCCTTTTCCCGTAACTCCCACGGGAATAGCCCCGGTTATTGTTATAGTATGCCATTATCTGCGTTTGTTACGTTTGATGAAATAAACAACCACCAGGACAGCAGCAAGAGCAGCTGTAACCTTACCTGGTGTAGTGGCGAAAAATTCTTTTATCTTTTGCATTATCTACGCTTTTTCTTGTTAGTGTATACTTTGTAAATGAGGAATGCTAAACCGACTACTGGCAACCATTTAAGGTACTTCCATACATCATTTTGAGCTTCAAGGCCAGTAATTGCAGCGTTGGCACCCGCCACCGCGCCAGCTCCCGCAGTGGTTAACAGTGTTTGCCCTGCTGTATTGAATACCGGTATAGGGCGGCCGTCCTTTTGCACGCCATATTTCGCCATAAAATCAGCGTCCGACAAGTCGCGCTTGTCCGCATCTTCCTGCGAAATCATCATTGCACCCTGGCCGACAATTTTAGAAGCGACACCACCCACAAAAGGTATGATCCCCGCCACGGTAGAACCGGTTTTTCGCAAGATGTTACCTAGCACGGTGCCGCCAGGCTTGCGTTTAAATAAATTTCCGAGAAATGACATACTAGAATGATTTGTGTTTTTCAGTGAAGATTACAAACGGGTCGTAAGTCTTAGGAGTGATGGCTACTTTATAGGCATCGTAACATGAAAGGCTTACATAGTTTTCAAATCCTGCCACAACCGCAGTACCAGCAACGTTTACGCTTACCAGATCATTTATAGCCCGTCCCAGGTATTCCAGCTCAATACCGGAATACTTCACAGTTTTGGAAGGATAAACAATGTCTATTTCATCGATTTTTGAAATCGGTAAATGCAACATAGAACTATCCTGGACATTCAAATCTTTGGTTTGCCCTGTGATGGTGACCGCGCTAATGGCCTTGTAAGTAGCCGAAAGAATAGGCGCGTCAATGCTGCTAATGTTCATCACATTTGTTTCCTTTGCACCTTCAAAGCTGATTTTAATGTACTCCCCCTCTTCCAGGTGTAGGGAACCATCCGGAGAAAGTTTTATCATACCCTTTGCAATGTTGGCATCATGCAGGTAAAAGCCCTCTTCAAAAGTGTTCATCTCAAACGCCACAGATAGCGGCATACGCGGGTAAATCTCTTTAGAGCCGCGATTCTTTGAAAAGAAATCAATCTTAAGATTGATAGTAGATAAGTCAAGACCGGCCGCATCTGAAAGCCAAAATCCCACGGCATGGGCGGAACTTTGCAGGTAGATATCATCTTTAGAACTTCCTGTAAAATTGCTTAATAGTTTCATTTGTTTAATTTTCAACAAAGAACCATTAAGCAACGTACAGGCAGACACTAACACGGGCCAAATTAGCCCTTTTTAACCCCTAATTCGCCCCTTTCAGGCTCTAACGATATTCCGTAAAGTGTTTTTAAATGATGGTCTGTAATGCGCTTAATTCCTAGCTTTTTACGATCCTGGGAAATCCAGGTTTTAGCGGTCTTTTCAGAAACCCCAAAAATTACCCGGTAATCCTTATGTGTCAATACATTAATTCTAATGGGCGTCATACTATCGAATTTATAACCTACTCAAAAAGTTGTTGCTGTAGATATTCATCATTGATTAGTCCGGCCTTTCTGCCAAGCACCGAAAGTTCAGCACTGCCACCGGGGAAGTGTCGCAGATACCATTCTATTAAATTACGCTGTATCAGGTATTCCATAAGGATTTTAGCCCCGTACAAGAAGTAGTTTTTATCTATGGTCTTTATATACTGGTTATGGGCTTCCATCCGCTTTATTACTACTTTATCCATTCGGGAACTTTCCATCTTTTCAGTAAGCCGTAACACCACAGTGTTAGGCTTATCAAGCGTTAGCAGGTCTACATCTTCCATCCTGTCTTTCCTGGTACCGTTGTTATTTTCCACAAAGGAAAAGTGTTTGAAAAATAGGGTGCGAAAAAGTATAAAACTTTTTTCGCTCTCGATGATGGCTAAAGCCTTAACCGGTACGACTTCTCCAAAATCAAAATCAATTAATTCCTTGCACGAACTTTTCATGCTAAATTCAATACGCCATACTTGCGCATCAGGGCTAAAGCCCGCCTGTTGCCACATTTGGCGTATCCACGGCTTATCTTTATTATTTTCCAGCTCTTTAGATTTGTTATACATGTAGTAGTTTATCTCACTGGTTTTAGCCCCAAAACGCAGATATTCATAACTATTACGTACCATATGGTCACCCACTATAGTAAACTTTGCTTTATGCTTTTTAAGGTACTTTTCTTGTAGGAAGTTTTTTATTAGTTGTTCCGGTACCATGCCACCATTAAAGGTGGTGAAATCGAGGGCTAAATCTAACCTACTGATGGCGTGAAATTTAAAATGGTACTGTTCCAGTAGATCAATTACAAACTGTTTCAGCTCTGACTGATACAAAAATTTGTTTTCGATTTTGAGCAGTCCCATATCACCGCCCAGGAAGGCGGCGTGCGGCTTGCAAGCAAGTACCGCACACCGTTCATAGGCACCGGAGGGCATTAGTACGCTAATTTCGTACACCTCCCGGAATTGTCTTGTTTGATAATCGGTTTTTTCGGTATGGTATGTAAAATTATCCTTTGCCTGTATGGTAACAGGACATTTGACGTGGATTTGTAACCAATCAATAGCGTGAACATAATTCATAAGACGAACGCGTTTTAAGCGTTAGCCCGTAGTTGTTGGCAGAGTTACTCCCGTTTTACTTTACGGGAGTTGTCAAAGGCGGTCTGTTACGTCCAGATGAGGAAGGGCTATATAAGCCGCTAATTTTCGATAAAATACCCGTGATTCCACAAAGCGTACACTTAGCGTATACCGCTTACCTGCGGGCGCAATTAGTACATAACCGTCATCAAGAAACCGAATACTGGTAGGCGGAACGTCCGCGCTATCCTTTTTGTGTGGGTCTTTGGCTATACCGTCTCCTAAAAAAATTCGACTTGTACCATACGGACTGGTGCCGTAAACGCTGTGATACTTCAGGAAGCGCAGGAAAGTACGGCGGTTTAAATCTCCCTTTGCAGGGCGCATTAAAATAATCCTGTGCATCCGGTCTAGTTCTTCCTCATTGAAATTGTCCAGATTCAACCAGGGATACAATTTAGTAACCTGTAATAGGTGCCGTGGAATTTCACGATAAGGAGTAAAAATGTAATCTCCTGTTTCTCTCTGTAGAGCCTTTCTTTTGGGATTGTTACCACAGTTAACGCAGACAGACGGGTAACTACTTTCATTCGGGATTAAGTGCCTAAATACATCACTTTTCATAGTCAATAGGAATTTATACGTACATCATTTTTTGTAATGACGTGAAAAATTCCGTATTCCATACTATTTTATCATCAGTTATATATATGTTCTGTTAAATATCTTCACAATTAGCACTTACTAAAGTTGTCAAACTGAATGCCTTTTGCGAAAAATTAAAAACATATTACAACATTTTCCATATCTACCAATCATAAGACGTATTATAGGATATATTTGAATTCCTTAAAGGTTAAAAAGAAAGCTTCTAGTTACCCTGGTTATTAGGCAACTTTTAAGGGGTAATTCACTAAAAATGAACCTGCTGAGAATCGCATATAAAAATCATATCTGCATATCTGATGGGATTTCGCAATTACAGGCGGTACTGTCGCGCACAAAAAAGCCGCTTGAATAAATGAGTGATCAGTTCACTCCCATTCAAACGGTTTTATTCTGAAGCAGCTACGCGTTATCGATTACAGCATTATCTTTTTACCGCAGTCGCATCTATCTCCACCAACATACTATCCAGTGCAAGCCGCGGAACCGGAATCAGCGTATTTACGGGGAACTTTTTGTCGGGCCAGATATGCAGGGATTCTTCCGTGAGGATCTTGAGTTTCTCTTCATTGTGATCCACAATCAGCGTGGTTAGTTTCACAACATCACTGAACTTCAAGCCTTGCGATTTAAGCGCCGTATCCAGGTTGCTGAACGTCTGCTTTAATTGTGTTTTAAAATCATTTACGAGGCTGCCATCAGTGGTTTCGCCGCCCTGACCGGCAATAAAAACCAAAGTATTTCCCGCCGGCACTACCGCGATATGTGAATACGCATTGGGAGCCGGATCATATAGCCTGGGAGGATTAATGAACAACGGCGTTTTTGTTTCTTTTTCCATGTCAATACTTTTGAAGATAATAAATAAGGTGCCTGTTAAAGCCAATGCTACAGCAGCTATCAGAATATTCCTGAGGGGAAATCTACGCATGCTTTTCATTTTATACTCCGCAAAATAAACGGAAATAGCCGCGCCAAAACAGGTACAGATCTATGTATCTAAAGCATAACAGTATCAGCCCGGAAGTGTTTCAATAAACTCAATTACTTCACCATCCAATCCATACACGAGGGAATTATACACCGTCATAGGTGGCTCGCCCAAAACAAGCACCGATGGCGGCACACAGCTCGTAGCTCCGGCGGCAATAGCTGCGTCATAAGCTGCTGTGGCGTCTTTCACGGTAAACGCGAAATGAAGTAAGGCGCCGGCTACCGGTGTTTCTCCGTTGACGCCGCGACGACCCTGGGTGGGGATATTCGCTCCTTTGTCAAATATTTCTACAAAGGAAGATGTTCCGGGAATGCGCAGCAGCGCGCCGTATTCAATATTGAACTCCGGCAAGGTCCAGCTGTGAAACAAACTAAGTCCGAGCGACTCATAAAATTTAATTGTAGCCTTGTAGTCTTTCGCCTGGATGGCGACATGGTGCATGCCTGTTATATTCGTCATTCAGCAAATTTAAAAGCTGCTGACGTAAAAAGATGGTACTGACAAAATTGTTAGCGCAACTTTTTTACTTCCAGTCGCTGGGCGCCATAAATACCCGTGTGCCCACTGAAATAATAGGCCGTAAAACAAGCCACTGCAAAGTATAAAATGTGGTCGGTGCCAAATAATTCTGCGCCCATTAAGGTACAGGCAATGGGTGTATTGGTGGCGCCTGCGAAAACGGCAATAAAGCCTAAGCCTGCAAACAGGTCTACCGGTGCGTTGAACAGGAGCGCCAGCGTATGACCCAGGGTAGCGCCTATAAAAAACAGGGGAGTCACCTCTCCCCCTTTGAAACCCATTCCCAGGGTAATGGCCGTGAAAACCAGCTTCCAGAGCCAACTCCAGTCGTTAATCCCACTTCCGGGATCGAATGCAGCCAGTATACTGATAGATTTTCCATGAACGCCCAGTCCCAGGTAGTCGGTAGTTCCTGCCACGTAACTCAGTAATATGATTACTACGCCGCCTGCCACAGGAATCATCCAGGGTACTTTAATATAGGCTTTGGCGTTATGCTTAATGTTATGAATAAGTTTGGAGAATAAAAGGCTGCTCAAACCAAAACACACACCGCCTGCGATCACTTTCGCAAGTAACCAGAGGTCCTGGTGAACAAAAGGCAGCCAGTTCACAAAGGGATCAGTCTTATACAATATATGGTAATGGGTATGTTTAATACCCCACGAGGAGCATACAATATCCGCGAAAACGGCAGCAATCAGGCAGGGTATCAATGCCTCGTAACGCATTACGCCAATGGCCAGTACTTCCAGCGCAAACACGGCGCCCGTAAGTGGCGTGCCAAACACCGCTCCAAATCCAGCCGCAATCCCGGCCATCAGTAAAATTCGTATATCCGGCGCCGATAGCCCCAGCTTTTTACCTATCAGGCCGGCCATACTACCGCCAATTTGCACCGCTGTTCCTTCCCGCCCGGCAGAGCCGCCGAATAAGTGAGTGATAATCGTGGTGACCAATACCAGCGGCGCCATACGTGCAGGCACACCGCCACCAGGTTGGTGGATCTCCTCCATGATCAGGTTGTTGCCTTTCTCAGCGTCATTTCCACCGATACGATAGAGCCAGTAGATCAGTATACCCGCCAGCGGAAGACCAAAAATCAGCCACTCATGCTCCATACGGAGATCGGTGACTACATCCAGCAGCCAGAGAAACAGGGCGACTAAAGATCCGACTATAATGGCAACAGGTGTTACCAATACGGTCCAGCGCAGCAGTTGGTTAGCCACGGACAATTGTTCCAGCAAAGATTTCGTTTGTTTCATATCCTACAAATAGCAGTATTATATGGCAGCTTTGCTACCATTATAATATTTGTAGGCGCCATCAGACAGCCCTGGGCTGACGGTTTGGGTCAGGAAGACACCATTTCCTGTTATCTATCTCCCAAAAATAAGTTTATTCTTTTAATAATCCGGCATAAAATGCCGCGCCCCACAAGGCGGATTTATCGTTGTTCACAATATGAATCGGTACACGGGCCAGCAATTCAGCCATGCGGTCGCCCTGCATATAATGATGATAAAACTCACCTGTTTCCAGTAGCGCCGCTATCTTTGGCGGAATTCCCCCGCCCAGGAACAGGCCGCCCGTGGCCTTCATCTTCAACACCAGGTTGCATGATTCCCTGGCAAGGTAGCGGACAAACAGCTCCATCGTTTTAATACAAACGGGAATCCGTCCTGCTGCAGCGGCTTTGCTGATTTCAGCCGCCGCATCGCCGGCGTCCATCACTGCCCGCAATTCGGCGGGTTCTTCCATGCCTTTTATATCCCGCAGGAACTCATAGATATCGGTTATACCCGGGCCGCTGATAAGACGCTCCCAACTCACCACATCATATTTTTCCTGGAGATACCTGAGCAATAAAATATCGAGGTCTGTTCTGGGTGCAAAATCGGTGTGGCCACCTTCTGTGGGAAACGGGTGATGATATTGGCCATCCCAATACAATCCTGCCATACCAAGCCCCGTTCCTGGCGCTATAATGGCCATGTTCCCATTATGCTCCGATGCGCCCCTGTGCAGGGTGGTAAGCTGCTGCGGCGCCAGTGTGGCTAACCCGTAGGCGGTAGCCTCCAGGTCGTTGATCAGCGCCACCGTATGCACACCCGTGCTCTGCCGGATCTCTTCTTCACTCAGTTCCCGGCTCAGGTTGGTCAGTTCCACTTTTCCCTTCACCACAGGCCCGGCTACGCCAATGCATATACGCTGCGGCGGGGTATCGCTGCATCCACTGAGAAAGTGCTTAATTATCTCTGAAAAATTCTGATAATCACGCGAAGCATATTTTTCCTGCCGGATCAGCTCCAGTTCTCCATTCACGCTGCTGAACAAGGCCAGGTTGGTTTTGGTGCCTCCCAGGTCGCCCGCCAGCAGATAGGTCTTGGTATCCCCACTGCTTACCGGCGCTATAAAATGAGGAAGGTATTGCTGCTTTTTCAATGTTTGCATCTTTGTGGAACTTTATACTTAAAAATAAGGGTTTCCACCAAGAATACAACAGGAATATGTTTTGTTAATAATTGTCCCGGATATATTATTGGAACAGCTTTTGTTCCAGGGGGATGAACAATTCCGGGAGAAAAATGTAATTCAAACCAAACGTAAGGCCCATATGGAAAGACACACCTATCAGACAGGACTTATTGGCAACTGTGCATTTCTGGCGCATGTAAATAAGGATACAAACATCGATTGGCTTTGCTGGCCCCGCATGGACAGCTCCTTTGTTTTCGGCGGACTGCTAGATACGAAGAAAGGTGGCTGCTTCTCTATTTTACCGGAGGCAGATTTTTCTTCCCATCAGTATTACCTGGAAAACACGAATGTGCTGTGTACTGAAATTACCACTACAGAAGGCAGCTACCGCGTTACCGACTTTGCGCCCCGCTTCCTTCAGTATGAACGTTTTTTTAAGCCGCTCATGCTGATCCGGAAAGTGGAACCACTGGAAGGCTCGCCCCGGATCCGGGTAACCTGTGAGCCTACCTGCGACTATGGCGCGTCGAAGTTGCGCCCTATGAGAGGCAGCAGTCATATTGAATTTACAGGCTGCGAAGAAAACATCCGTCTCACTACCAACATTGCTGTCAGTTACCTTATCGATGATGAGTTTTTTGTACTCAATGATACGCGGTACCTGATTCTCACTTACGGCCATCCGCTCGAAGCGCCACTGGCTAGTACCGCGGAACGGTTTCTCCGGGAAACTATTTCCTACTGGAGAACATGGATCAAGCATTCTTCCATTGCCAATTACTTCCAGCCTTATGTGATCCGCTCTGCTTTAGCGCTGAAAATACACCAGTATGAAGATACCGGCGCCATCATCGCAGCCAGCACCACCAGCTTACCCGAGTTTCCTGAAAGTGGGCGTAACTGGGACTATCGCTATTGCTGGATGCGTGATACCTATTATATTATCACTGCCCTGAACCACATTGGTCATTTTGAAGAAATGGAAAGATACTTCGGTTACATCACCGATATCTCTTTCTCCGGTGATTTCCGCTATCAGCCACTGTATGGCATTACAGGGCAAAAAACCCTGTCGGAAACCATCCTGCCACACCTCGATGGTTACATGGGAAATAAACCGGTACGCATCGGCAACCAGGCCTTTGAGCACATCCAGAATGATATATATGGACAGGTGCTTATTTCCATGCTTCCATTATATACTGACCACCGTTTTATTTTTTCAGAAAGAAAGGATTCTGACCGGTGGATTGAGCTGCTGCTGAAGAAGATAGAAAAAACGATTGATGAGAAAGATGCAGGTATCTGGGAGTTCAGGAATATGGCTAACGTTCACTGCTACACGAACCTGTTCCAGTGGGCCGGCTGCGCAGCCGCTGAAAAAATGGCTCGCACCATTGGTAATCAATCCCTGCTGGATAAGGCCATTGAACTGAAAAACCGCGCTGCCGCCCATATTGAAAGCTGCTACGACCCGGTAAGAAAAGTATATACCAACGCTGCCGGAAGCCAGCACCTCGATGCCAGCACCCTTCAGCTGATCATGATGAATTACCTGGATCCTGCCTCTGAACGGGCACGCGATCATCTCATCGCATTGGAAAAGGAATTGAAAACACCGGAAGGATTATTTTACCGTTACCGTCACTCCGATGATTTTGGTAAACCCAAAACCACTTTCCTCGTATGTGCGTTCTGGTATGTGGAAGCACTTGCCTGCGTTGGCCGGCTGGAAGATGCGCAGCGGGAATTTGCCAAGCTGCTGCAATATTCTAATCACCTGTTGCTTTTCAGTGAAGATGTGGAATCTGCCACCGGCAGCCAGTGGGGGAATTTCCCGCAGGCTTACAGTCATGTGGGACTGATGAATGCCGCCTACCGGATTGCCATGAAACTGGATACCCCCATTTTTCTATAGTTCGATTATACATAAAATAAAGGAGGGGAGTTTGTGCTCCCCTCCTTTTATTATTTACACGCTTTCCCTGTTGCGTAATGTTCTCAGCAAATGCCGTACTTCATGATAACTTCGTAAGTAATACTGTGCAGCAGATACCTGGCTGCCTACTTTCACCGTGATGGCTTTATTGGGAAGCGCTTTAAAGATGTCTTCATCTGTTACATCATCGCCCATGGCCATAATGAAATCGTACTTTTTATGATTCAGCCAGCTCAGGGCGGCTTTACCTTTATTTATCTCGATATTCTTTACCTCTATTACTTTGTCGCCGGGCAATACCTGCAATCCTTTCTCCACTGTAAAGTAGCGCAGGGTATTCATCAGTTCATTGGCGCGTAATTCGCCCAGGCCCGATTCCACTTTGCGGTAATGCCATACCAGGGAGAAACTTTTTTCTTCGATAAAGGAACCGGGTGTACGGTCGGTAGCCAGTTCCATGATAGGCAGCAGTTCCTTTTTCCACTTATCTGTGAGGCCTGGCAGCTGGTACCACTCCCCTGCTTTCGTTTTTTGCCAGGCGCCATGTTCTGCAATGAGATCGAGGTTGAGATGACCGAACCACTCTCCCAGTGTATCGTGGTTCCTGCCGCTGATCATTACCAGGTCGTTGCCGGGTATGGCTGCCAGTTCCCGCAGTAGCTGGTACAGATCAGGATCAGGAGACGCCATATCTATATTGGGCTGGAAGCCCACCAATGTGCCATCATAATCCAGGAAGATGATCCGTTTTTTACTGTTGAAATATTGTTGCCGGATGAGCACTGCTGTTTCCTGGTTTACGCGGCGGGCCAGCATGTTCTGCTGCATTTCATTTACTTCCTGCAGGCGCGTCATGAATAGTTTCACCCAGTGGCTGATATTGAACTTGGCAACCACGGTGCGCATTTGTTTCATGCGGCGTTGCTGTTCCGCGAGCGGCATGTTCAGCGCGTCTACGATGGCGCGGGTAATGGCGCCAATGTTATTTGGGTTGACGATGATGGCATCTATTAATTCTTTAGATGCCCCTGCCATTTCGCTCAGAATCAATACACCATCGTCGTTATTACGGCTGGCTACATATTCCTTGCTGACGAGGTTCATCCCATCACGCATAGGTGTTACGAGACAGATATCTGCAAAATTATAGAGGGCTGATAGTGTTTCCAGCGGAAATGAACGGTAGAAGTACTGGATAGGATGCCAGGCCAGCGTACGGAAACGGGCATTGATATTTCCTACCTGTTTATCTATTTCATCGCGCAGCTCTTTGTACTGGGGCACCTGGTCGCGGGAAGGCACCACAATCATATACAACACCACCTTGCCGATATATTCAGGATGGAGTTGCAGCAGCAGTTCAAAAGCCTGGAGCCGTTGCAGGATTCCTTTGCTATAGTCCAGCCGGTCGATGGAAAGCACAAGCCGGTCGTTGTGAAAGTTTTCCTTCAGGTTTTTTACCTGCTGCAGTACTTCGGGGTCATTGCCCATTTCTGCATACTTGTTATAATCGATCCCCATTGGAAATGTTTCCACTACAATGGCGCGGTCGTTATAAGACACTACGTTGGCGGTGGTGGTCACCGGCAGGATGCGGCTGGCGGCATTCAGGAAGTGGCGCGTATCATCAAAAGTATGAAACCCCATCAGATCGGCGCCCAGCATCCCTTCCAGGATTTCGGCCCTCCATGGGATAAGGCGGAATAATTCGAAGGAAGGAAAAGGGATGTGCTGGAAGAAGCCTATGGAGATCTCCGGCATCTCTGCGCGGATCATTCCGGGCAGCAGCAGCAATTGGTAGTCATGAATCCAGATGGTGTCTCCGGGTTCAGCTACTTTCATAATAATATCCCTGAATTTTTTATTAACCTGGTAATAAGCGTCCCAATAGGATTGTTCATAGTGGGCATAAACAGCCATATAGTGGAAAACCGGCCACAGTGTTTCATTAGAAAAGCCTTCGTAGAAGTTGTTGATTTCATCCTGTGTCAGGTATACCGGCATCAGGTTCATCTTGCGCAACTTTTTTGTTACTTTCTCCTGTTCCTTCTGGTCTGTGATTTCCTGTCCCGGCCAGCCTATCCAGATATTATTTCCTTCGCGGTAGATGGAGCCCAGGCCTGTTGCCAGGCCCCCTTCGCTGGGTTGAAGGGAGTAATCCCCCTCTGTTTCCGAAATCTTTACTGGCAGCCTGTTCGATACAATAATGGTCTTTCGCATAGTCAGTTTATATAATCTATTATCTAATTACATTCAATTGGAATAGCACCCAACAAAACAAAAAATGCACCCAAAAGAGCGGAACCTACATATATAAATAAATACAATGCTGCTACAATGGCTATGGTTCATCAACAGGGTTTATCCGGAGCGGATAAGGGCTACACCTGTATATGTGTGAAAATGCAAGATAAACATTATCAGGGGGAAAAGGAAGTAGAAATATCTCTACTACCCTATTTTGACTTACGGCCCAGGGTCATCAGCACTACACCGCAGATGACGATAGTAGCGGCAATGCCTACCAGCGAAGTAATCGCTTCATTACCGATAGCCCATCCCAGGAACAGGGCCACAATAGGATTAATATAAGCATAAGTAGCCGTTAGCCGCGGCGGCGCATTTTTCGATAGCCAGCTGTAAGAAGTATATCCCACCAATGACCCGATCAATACCAGATAAAGATAAGCCTGCCAGGCTTCCGCAGTCATCAAAGGCAGGGTAGCAAGTCCGCCGGGTTCCAGCACAAAGCTCATCAGCAGGGAAAATACGCCGCCGGCCAGCATCTGGATAGCGGTGCTGGTAATTTGTGTAGGCATCGGGAGCCGCTGTACCAGCAGCGTTCCAACCGCCCAGGCAATATTTCCCGCCACGATAACGATTACCGGCCATAAAGGAAACTGTCGTGCTTCGTGATGAACAAACGGGTTAAACAACAGGAACAGACCAATAAACCCTACCACGATCCCCAGCATAGTCATGGCCGAAGGGCGTTGTTTGCTGAAAAATGCCCAGTCCATCCCCATGATCCAGGCGGGCATGGCAGCTACTATCAGCGCCACAATGCCGGAAGGCATATGATGTACGGCCAGGGCCACCGTGGTGTTCCCGATGCCAATAAGCAGCACGCCTACAAAACAGGCAGAGACAAGCTCCCTGCGCCCGGGCCAGGTTTTCTCCCGCAGGCAACCTACCAACAGCAAGAGCCCTCCTGCTACCAGGAAACGCATCGACGACAACAAAAACGGCGGCACTACTTTCGTCGCTATCTTCATCCCGAGGTAAGTGGAACCCCATATGATGTATACTGCCAACAGGCAAAAGATCATTTTGGAGGACAATACGCCTGTCTTTTTGTTCATGGTTTCTTTCTTTTGGTACGCTGATAGTTCCGGGTTACTTTACTTACATCCCCGCAAGTGCTCATACTGCACCATTTGCGGGAGCCGTTGCGGCTTTTGTCCAGGAAAAGCCATCCGCAAGCGGGACACTCTTTTACTTCCGCCGGCTTGCCGGAGGTATACAATTCCACTGCCGATTTTACCAGCCACCAATATACCTGCTCCAGTACAGGGGCATTGAACTGCAAAGTGCCAACGCCTGCCTGCCAGCTGATTTCTATATTACCGTAGGCCTCCCCGATATAGGTATTGAACTGCATACTGTCGGCCGCAGCAGGTTGCTTCCGGGCAATACCTGCCATAAACAACCGGTGCAGCAACTCCCTTAAAACAATGCTTTTCTCAAAAACCATGGTTGCCTTCTGCGGATAATCCTTCGCCAGCCGTTCCAGGGTATGGATAATTTTGGGAGATAAAGCACGGGTGTGACCATACCATTGCAACAGCTCTTTGAAGCCGTTGAGATAGTCGTGCGATATTCCTTTCTTGCGGTTGTCGATCGTGTTCACAAAATCGAGACACAGGATGCCGCCGTCGAGCCGGAGTGATGTGATGGATTTGGAGGATGCCATGAGCGGATTTTGTCTTTCCCAGGATTGCTGATTAGCGCGTATTTTGTCTTTCCCAGGATTAAACTGATTACGCTGATTACGCTGATTTTTTTTGTTTTTTTTGGATGCTACAGCGAAGATAAATCTTATTATTAACCGGTAAAAGTTATTTTACTGGTTAATTAAAAAAGAGCTAAAATGAGGGTGTTTGCCTGATTGGAACAACACTTTAACATAAGAGTGTCATATTAATGATTATCAATTTGTTATAAAGTAAAAAGCAGCTTCTTCTGAAGCTGCTTTTTACTTTATAATGATGGTATTTTAATATGCGGTAATTAATAACGGGCAGTATTTTTGCCGGATGACCTTATAAGTTACATTATTTATTTAATATATACTTCAATAATTGCATTAGTAGGTCTTCTGGGTGCAAGGAAGCTGTCGACCTGGTGGTAATATTGCTTCAGTTCTCCCCTCAATGCAAAGGGGTAAAAGTTGTTTAAGTTAGGGGCGTACTCATATATTACCAGGTCGTAATGATGGTCTCTTACCTTTTGAGTAAAGGTGGCCAGTTGCCTGTTGAACATCCCTACTCCCAGGTGATACCATAACGGGTAATCGGGACCGGTTTCCAATTTATAAGGCATTGCGGCGGCCAGCGGAGTCAGCTCGGACATGTTCAGTACTTTGATATCCCCTCTCTTTTCGGCTACGACCGGCAGCGCCATGATCTTTTCCATTCCCTTTACCGTGGAAGCGGGCATGTATATTTTGCGGAACGGACGGAGATTTGAGAAAACCCAGGACGACACCGGCACATCGGTGGTATCGTTATTCAGCATAAAGTTATGCCGGTTTACCACATTCTCATGACCGGGCGTTCCCATTGCCACGGTTTCCTGTGCCGGAAATAAGCGGTCCGTGAAACGGCCTATGTATTTCCACCAGGTACCAGACCACCAGAAAAGCACCAGGAAGGTGGCCCCTAACAACGGGCGGAACGAGTTGATATTTATCTTTAGTAAATCCAATAAATAAGAAGCGATAAAGGCAAACGCGAAACTGTGGAAGAAGATATTGTTATCCGGCGGGGTGTAGCTTGTTACCTGGAAAATGGCGGCTTCGCCCAATATACCCAGTGTAAGCAAAGCAAACAGTACCTCGCGGCGCTGCTGCAACCAAGAGCCCCATGCTTTCACCTTGGCCACAATACACAGCACTACCAGCACCACATATGCCTTGATCCAATTGGAGCTGCCGAATATTTCGTCTGTGAAGTCGTTGAAGGCCAGGCGGGAGCTGTGTGGCGGCTGCCCGTGGTTAAACCAGTATCCGAATCCCGGCATCAGCGGCAGGATCATGATGGCGGCAATCACCGCAAACATACCAGCAAAGATGGGCAGGTCCAGCCAGCGGCGTGTCTGGAAACTGTTATAGGCCAGGAACAGGAGACTTAACATAAACGCCATTCCACCGCCATCCTGTTTGGTGAAAACAGACAGGAAAATAAAGAAGGCAGCACCGGACATCAACAGGTAACTACGTAAACGGCTATCCGAAAAGAAGGACCGGAACAGGAAGCTCAGTCCCACCAGTTCAAATACAATCACCGTATGATTATACCAGGGCCAGAAATTAAAGAAGGAATAGGACAACACAAATACCAGCACAGACAGCAACCTGACACCGGGTTGCACGCCCATACTTTTCATGATGGACCGGAAAGCAAAGCCGGCCATGATATTCAGGAGCACCTGCGCCTTTACCAGGGAAATGAGTTCAGGTCCGAATAGTTTAAAGAAGATGGCCGGGAAGATCCAGAAGCCGTAACCAAGTGGTGATCCGAAATCCCTGAAAGGAATTTGCCCGGATGATATCCGGTAAGCTCCTTCCCAGGAGAGAAAAATATTAACGCGGTACGGGAATGTTACAAATAACGGCACCAGGGCCAGTGCGATAATAATAATGCTTTCGGCAATGGCCGGGCGACGGCCGTTCAGTGAAAATTTCGGCATAGTAGATTGGGATTCGCTGTAATTGCTGACTATTCAGTAATATGAATGGCTGCAAAAGTAATTGAATAAATTGTAAATTAGCCCCATCTAACTACCAAACAACTCCAGGTTCCGTGAAATTTTTAAAGCTGCTGAGACCCAAACACTGGGTAAAGAATGCCTTCCTGTTTATTCCCCTGTTCTTTGCGGGTGAAATCTTTAATACTGATAAACTGCTTGATGTCCTGGTGGGATTCTTCGCCTTCAGCTTTATTGCCAGCAGTATTTATATACTGAACGACTACCGCGATATTGAGGCAGACCGCCTGCATCCGGTAAAATGTATGCGTCCCCTGGCTTCGGGGGCCATCAGCCGGTCGGCCGCCATTGCACTCTTTATTATCTGCGTTTTCGCTGGGTATGCGCTGGCCATTATGGTGGGAGAAAAGTTTGTTTTTGTGCTGAGTATTTACTTTGTGCTAAACATCCTGTATTGCCTTGGCTTAAAGAACATTTCCATTCTTGACATTATCATTGTGTCAACCGGATTTGTGCTGCGGGTTAAATCCGGCGGTGTAGCCGCCAAGGTGGCGTTGTCGGAGTGGCTGGTGATTATGGTGTTCCTGTTGTCGCTGTTTATGGCCATTGCCAAACGGCGGGACGACATCCTGATCAAACTCGATTCCGGGAAAGACATGCGCAAAGCGTCGCGGGGTTACAACATGGATTTCCTGAACGTGATGCTGGCGCTTGTTTCTGCGGTTATCATCGTTGCCTACCTGATGTATACCATTTCTCCTGAAACCCAGGCCAGGTTCCATACTTACCGTCTTTATTACACCACCCTGTTTGTAATTGGCGGATTATTACGATATTTGCAAATAACTTACGTACAGAACAGTACTGGTTCTCCAACCAAAATCCTATATAAAGACCGTTTTATTCAATTAACCATCCTCCTGTGGGTCCTGAGTTTTTATGTATTAATTTATTTACCGACAGATAAAACTTTTTTTGAATAATGCAAAAACGGTTAGCCAACTGGGGGAACTTCCCTGCAGTTGACAGCGACGAAAATGCTTTTACCCAGGAAGATGAACTTCGCAAATACGTGGTGGCCAATACCCACATGATTGCACGGGGCAATGGCCGCTGTTATGGCGATGCCTCCCTGGGGAAGCACAGCATATCCATGCTGAAATACGATAAGATGCTTTCCTTTGACACGGCCAACGGGATCATGGATGTACAGGCAGGCGTAACGCTGGACCAGATACTGGATATTATTGTTCCGAAAGGATGGTTCTTACCGGTAACCCCCGGCACTAAATATATTACCGTAGGCGGAGCAGTGGCTTCTGATGTACATGGAAAAAACCACCATGTAGACGGCGCCTTTTCCGGTCACATCATTGATATGGATGTACTCACCGCCAACGGCGAAACCATTTGCTGTTCCGCCACCCAACACGACGATCTTTTCTGGGCTACCTGTGGCGGCATGGGTCTTACCGGCGTGATCACGCGGGTGAAATTCGGCCTTAAAAAAGTGGCTACTGCCTATATACGCCAGACACAACTGAAGGCGAAAAACCTGGAAGAAGTGATCCGGCTGTTTGATGAATATAAACACTACACCTACTCTATGGCGTGGATCGATTGCCTCCAGAAAGGCGATTCTTTTGGCCGGAGTATCCTGATTGTGGGCGAACATGCCACCCCGGAAGAACTCAGTGCGGAGCAACAGAAAGCCCCTCTTACCCTTCCGGCTAAACGAAAACTCACGCTCCCGTTCAACCTTCCCTCCTTTGTGCTGAACACTTTTACCGTAAAGGCGTTTAACTGGTTATACTACGGGAAGAATTATAAGAAGGTGATGCACAAGGTAATCCCTTATGAACCCTTCTTTTATCCGCTGGACGCCATCCTTCACTGGAACCGCGGGTATGGCAAGGCAGGCTTTGTACAATACCAGTTTGTAGTATCCCTGGAACAGAAAGATGGCCTGGTGGCTATCCTGCAACGGATCAGCGATAAAGGCTGGGGTTCGTTCCTCGCAGTACTAAAGGTATTTGGTAAACAAGATAGCCTTATTTCCTTCCCGATGGAAGGGTATACCCTGGCGCTGGACTTCCCCATCCGCAAAGGATTATTTGAATTCCTGGATGAGCTGGATGAAATTGTACTGCAATACGGCGGTCGTTTGTACCTGTCGAAGGATGCACGGATGAAGCAGGAAATTTTCTGGAACAGTTATCCTAATGCCGGCAGGTTTGCCGAAATTGTAAAACAATATAACAACAACGCGCGTTTTGAATCCCTGCAATCGGAGCGTTTATTATTGACAAAATAGTTTACCCTGATTAACCAAGTACACTCATGCCTACCCTTTTAATACTTGGCGCAGGCTCCGACATGGCCGTTGCCATTGCCCGGAAGTTTGCGTCTGAAAAATATGATATTCAACTGGCCGGCAGGAACACTGCCGCATTGATTCCTCAACAACAGGATCTGCAGGTACGTTATGGCGTTAAAGCCACCACGCATGTGTTTGATGCTGCCGACTACCAATCGCATGCTGCTTTTTATAACAGCCTCCCTGTTCCACCGGACATCACCATCTGCGTTTTTGGTTACCTGGGCGACCAGGAAAAAGCGCAGCAAAACTGGCAGGAAGCCGCCACCGTTATCAACAGCAATTATACCGGCGCCGTGTCTATATTGAACATCGTAGCCGAAAGCTATGCGGCCAGGAAGCAGGGAACTATTGTGGGTATCAGCTCTGTAGCCGGTGAAAGAGGACGCCAGAGCAATTATATCTACGGCAGCGCGAAAGCTGGTTTCACCGCTTACCTGAGCGGATTAAGGAACCGTCTTTTTCGTAGTGGCGTTCACGTGATGAGTGTGCAACCGGGCTTTGTGAACACCCGTATGACCCAGCACCTGACGCTCCCACCACTGCTCACAGCTCAACCGGAAGCAGTAGCTACCGCTGTTTTCAAAGCAGTGAACCGCAAAAAGAATGTGCTGTATGTAAAGTGGCATTGGCGATACATTATGCTCATTATCAAATTAATACCGGAAGGTATTTTCAAAAAACTCTCCCTGTGACCATCGCTTTTTTCGACTTTGACGGTACCATTACTACCAGGGACACCCTATGGGAAATTATCCGCCATCACAGGGGCCGCGCCGCCATGTATGCCGGCGTCATTCAATTGCTGCCGCCACTGCTGCGCTTCAAATTAAAAATGATGCCGGCGCAGCAGATGAAAGAACAAGTGCTGGAATATTTTTTTGGGGAGATGTCTGCCCACGATTTTTCTGCAGGCTGTGAAAGCTTCTGCCGGGAAAAGCTGCCGGCTTTAATTCGCCCGCAAGCGCTGGCGGCTATACGAAATCACCAGCAACAGGGTCATCATGTGGTAGTAGTATCCGCTTCCGCACAGGACTGGGTAGCGCCGTGGTGCCGGAGAGAAAACATCATTTGCCTGGCTACGCGTCTCGAAGTAAAAAATAAAGTCATCACCGGTAAAATACAGGGTATCAACTGCAATGGCGAAGAAAAGGTGAACCGCATCCGCGAAGCCTACCGCCTGGAAAACTTCCGCGAAATATACGCCTACGGCGATAGTGAAGGCGACCGGCCGATGCTGGCGTTGGCGCAACACGTTTCGTTTAAACCCTTCAGATAATGGCGATTGTAGCGTAGGTTGTCTTACTCAGGATTAAACTTATTTCACTGATTACGCTGATTTGATCACTTTTTGATTTTAAATGATTTGGGGAGATATAAGCGGATATTTGTACTGCTCCCCAAAGTTTAGACTTTTTTGATTAGGCGGCTTGAGTTCGATATTGTATTGGACTCAAGCCATTTAA
>NZ_JBFUPS010000013.1:0-277738 GCF_041360695.1 Chitinophaga sp. RCC_12 | reverse complement strand
GTTCAATATGTTGGAGAATACTTCTTTTCTGCTGGGCTGTAAAGGAACGGTTTTTCTTACGATGATAATCTTCTGAGCCATACAAACGCATCCAGTTTGCTAAACTGGACCCTGATATGCCATAGTGTTCACATACGACCTCTCGCCTTATTCCTGACTCTACGCTTGCTACTACCTCTTTTATCAATTGTTTACTACACTTTTGATGAGGATCTGTCCTTAAATCGGAATTGTTAAGACCTTGTTCTACTAACATAACACTTTTTTTAGTGTATAGTTTTTTTAGGACGGGTCACTCTGTCTCATTTTGCCCCCGGATGGACAGGTGTTGGTACCTTAAACATTGATATTATTAAACACCTGTAGCGGATCATCATACAGAAAACTATATCCCAGCACGTTTCTAAGTTTACTGGAACCTACAATTTTATAGGGCTCCTCTTCGGCGGGTAATCTGCGTGGCATCTGGATGCCGAGGTATTGCGCGGCTGCCTTATAATAGTTGCTGCGTTGCGGATGCCCGCTGGCGCAGGCGTTGAATACTTCTCCCCACATCTTCTTTTCTATCACCTGCCGGATAATACCGATGCAGTCATCGCGGTGGATGACATTCATGGGCTGGCCGTTGGCTTTCCGGCCTTCCATGATCCGGCGCTGATCCGGCAGCCGGTCGTAGCCAATGAGCCCGCCGAAGCGCAATACGGTGGTATCAAATGCGTCTGACTCCAGCAGGAGGCTTTCGGCTTCCCGTAGCGCCATCCCGTTGGGAGTGTCCGGGATTTCATCATTTTCTTCTGTTACCAGGCCGTTGATGTCTTTATAGACAGAAGTGGAGCTCACAAAGATAACTTTGCTGATGGGGGTAGTGGCTATAAAGCTGCGCAACAGTGCTATTTCTGATACATGTGCATCTTTGCCTCTTTCTTTCCGCGGCGGGATATTTACGATCAGTATGTCGGCATCCCAGAAGGCATCGGGGCCGGTCAGCACGTCTTCTGACAATACCACCGTATACGCTTCGAGGCCGAGGGCCTGCAGCTCCTGTACGCCTGCCATGCTGGTGCGGGCTCCCTTTACGGCATAACCTGCGGCCTGCAGGTGCAATGCCAGCGGCTTCCCGAGCCAGCCACAGCTTAAAATACTGATCCTTTCGTTTCTTTCCTGTCGGGGGGTTACTGCTGTGCTGTCCATATAAAATAATATTTTACGGCAATAATGCTGATGATCATCACGAAAGTAACTGCCTGATTAAGGTACATTACCTTGCTGAATTCTCCATGTTCAATACTGCGTTCATTTTCACCGATGTAAGGTTTATTTACCACTACTCCCTGGTAGAGGTTGGGACCACCGAAGCGGCAGTCCAGGATACCTGCCAGTGCGGCTTCGGGATATCCTGAATTGGGGCTGCTGTGTGCCGGTCCGTATTTAATCATAAAATGCCAGGCACGGCTGCTTCCATACAGGAGGATCATCAGCAGCGCCGTAATACGGGCCGGGATAAAATTGGCTACATCATCCAGGCGCGCAGCGAAGCGTCCAAAATACAGGTATTCCTTGTCCTTATAGCCTATCATGGAATCCAGGGTATTGATCATTTTATACAACATCATGCCGGGTAGCCCCAGCACGGCGTAAAAAAACAGCGGTGCTACTACCCCATCGCTCAGGTTCTCAGACATCGATTCAAATACCGCGATGCGGATCTGATTGGGTGAAAGATGGGCGGTATCCCTTCCAACTATCCACGACAGCCGCCTGCGGCCGGCTTCCACTCCTTCGTGATGTAAAGCTGCAAATACTTCTTTGCCTTCCTGTAGCAGGCTTTTGTTAGCCAGCGCGAAAAAAACAAACACTGCACTGAATGCATAGTACACTACCGGCCACCCCGATAGTACTATAAGCGTAAAATAAAAACTTATATATACTGCTACGCACAGGGTAACCGTGAGCAAGGCCCCCTTCCAGAACCGGGCGCCTCCCCTGTTCAGCCAGCGTGTGCCCCGGCTGATCAGCCAGCCATAAACTTTCACCGGATGCGGCCAGCTGCGGGGATCTCCCAGCAGCAGGTCGGCGATATACCCTAACAGTAGCGGCAATACGAATTTTAATACAGGGTCCATTGGCGCAAAGCAGTAGTCAGTAATTGATTGTCGGCGGCATTGCGGCAGGCAACCCGGCAATGCCCGGCCTCCAGTCCGTAGAAATTGGAAGCATCCCGGATCAGCAGGCCATATCTCTCCATCAGCCATGCTTTCAATGTAGCGGCGGTACCGGTTAATGTTTCAAACAAAAAATAATGCGTATGCGATGCATATACTTTGTACTCCGGCATCTTACGGATACTCTCCCACAAATGAAAAGTTCCCTGCAACAGGCTGTCGGTCGCAATGGTAAACTGCTCCGGGTGTTCCACGATATAATAGCCGGCTTCCAGCGCCAGGCTGTTCACCGACCATGGCATCCGGAAAGCCCTGACACGGTCCAGCAGTTGTTTCCTTCCTGCCATATACCCCAGCCGTAAGCCCGGGATACAACAGGTTTTAGTCATGGATCTCAGCACCAGTACATTTGGCAACCGGTGCAGGAACGGCAGCATGGTAGCGGCATTGAGTGTAAACTGTATATAGGCTTCATCAATGATGAACACCGTATGCTTATTATGGGCGATGAGTTGTTGCAGCGCTGTTTCATCCAATGTCTGCCCTGTAGGATTGTTAGGATTGCAGATAAATACCAGGTCGCTGCTGAACACGGTACCCGGTGTGAGCTTATCCCATTGCAGGTACAACACCTGGTGCCCATACAGCTTACACGCATCTGCATACTCCGAAAAAGTGGGTGCTACCACCGTGGTAGTGGCGCCTGTAAACGCCTGTGCCACCAGGTAAATGGCCTCTGTGCCACCGTTGGTAACCAGGATGCTGCCGGCGGGGAGGGCCGCCTGGTTTTCGAGCATGCCCTGGAGCTTTGAGCCACCCGCATCCGGGTAATGATCTATGCCCGTTACTTTACTCCTGAGATGCTCCTTCAATCCTTCCTGTAAACCGCCATACCATACGTTGGAGCTGAAATCAGCTTTCACCTGTTGGGCAAACAGATAACCATCATCACCGTGTCCTTGTATCATAATGCAATATTATTATAATTCCAGTGCCTTATAAACAGCCGGAATGTCCAGATGTTCACGGATGTGTGTTGCCAGTTTGTTATATTGTTCCTCCTTAAACCGGCGGTAATCGAATTCCTTTACTACTGCGGGTTTCCCGCAATGCGCCAGCAGGTCGTTGATCACAGTGTCGTTATCGAGGATGCCGTGCAGGTAAGTACCCCAGCAGTTGGCCCGGAGGAAATACCCGTCTGTGCCGCCATCTGTAAACGTGTTCAGCGGGGAAGCCACTGCGGCGGTGGTATCTCCCATATGAATTTCATATCCTTCACATACTTTCGGCTGATCCCGGTAATAAAAACTTCTTTGCCTGGTGATCTTTTCTTTTGTAAGCACGGTAGTAACAGGCAATATCCCCAGTCCCGGTATACTGCCGGCAGGACCTTCCACACCATCAGGATCCGCTACCTGCTGTCCCATCATCTGGTAGCCACCGCAAATACCGATCACTGCTTTATTTCGTTTATACGCATCCGTTATTGCGGCAGCGGTACCGTTATTCCTGATGGAGACCAGGTCGGCAATCGTATTTTTACTGCCCGGCAGGATGATAATATCTGCGGCCGACAGTTCTGCCGGATTATCTGTATAAAATATATTTACGCGCTCATCTTTTTCCAGCGCATTGAAGTCGGTGAAGTTGGACATATGCCGCAGCAGTACGATGGCTATATTTATCTGACCGGCGGCAAACCGTTTCTGCTTAAGCTGCAATGAAACCGCATCCTCTTCTTCAATATGAATATCGTGATAGTAAGGTAGTACACCGGTTACGGGTACGCCGGTAATGCTTTCCAGCATCGCCCGTCCGTCTTCAAACAACCGGATATCGCCACGGAATTTATTGATGATAATTCCTTTGATCAACGCCTTTTCTTCCGGCGGCAGCAGGGCGATAGTCCCATATACGCTGCCGAAAATACCGCCGCGGTCAATATCCGCGATCAGGTACACCGCTGCTCCCGCATGCAGCGCGATCCGCATATTGGTGATATCTTTTGCACGCAGGTTCAGTTCTGAAATACTGCCTGCCCCTTCCATTACCAAAGGATTGAACCGCTGCGACAGGCGGTCAAACGCCCCTTTCACTTCTTCAAAGAGCGCACGTTTGTCGTCTTCCATAAAGTATTCCCAGGCCGACTGATTACCAGCTGGTTTGCCGTGTAGCACCAGTTGCGCATTGCGGTCGCTGGTAGGTTTCAACAACACGGGATTCATATCGGTGTGGCATGGCACCCCCGCAGCTTCTGCCTGAACGGCCTGCGCACGGCCTATTTCCAGGCCATCGGGTGTAGCATAGCTATTGAGCGACATATTCTGGGCCTTAAAAGGCGCGGGTGTATATCCATCCTGTTTGAAAATACGGCAAAATCCCGCGGTGATCACGCTTTTGCCTACATCGGAAGCCGTACCCACAAACATTACCGGCCGGAGTTGTTTCATTCGTTCATGACGTTAGTACTGCCGCGAAGATATTAACTTTAAGACAAGTATGCCACCTTTATGCCGCCTGTAAGGGAGTGGCCTGCGGCAATTATTTAAACACATCATCTCCCAGCCCACTGTTAATAGCCGCCTTTTTCACTTTCATCACCGCGTCATAACCGCCTGTATTGGTAGTAATGGTAAACGGCAGTTGTACACCATTCACGTTGCGGTAATCAGTGTAATCAGTAGTGGTTTCCTTTTCATTGCCTTCCTGTCCCGGCAGGGAAACAGTGCGTACTTTCAGGCCCGTTTTCACATCGTAGTAGTTGCGCAGCAATGCCCCGTTGGAAGTAGCCACACCGATAACATAGGCGCTTGCGTTATTTACGTCGGCTGTCAACGGCGCCAGTTCCAGCTTAACATCGCCGGCATGGTTAAGGTATTGCAGTTCGGGAAACAGGCTGTTTTTATCCTTCAGGATAGCCTTGTCCGCCGGTGAAAGTGGCACCTCCTGCCCCATGCGGGCCATGCTCACGTTATTGCCATTGATAAGTAACTTATAGGCAATTAACTTATTCACCGGAACGCTTACCACCTGCAACATTTTATCGGGTTGTTTCACCTGCACACTGCGTTCAATAGCCGTTCCTGCAATATCTCCATCTTCTTCCAGCAACAGGTCTTTTATGCTATTCAGCTTATCGGCGCCGCCTATGGCATCGATATATTTTTTTAATATAGCCGTTCCCGTAGTACCGTCGGGTACAGGTTTACCGGTGTCTGCTTTCCAGCTGTTATTTACAGGATTGATATCGGGGAAATTGCCTGCAGGATCGATGATCACACTGGTGAGCTTAGTAGTGGAAGGATAACGGAATGTCCAGTTGCTGCCGCGTTGCCACACTTCCACCGGCAGATGAACGGTATCTGTTTTACCGTTGGCGTCTGTTACTGCCAGCACTACCGGCATGGGAAGTTGTTCCAGGTTCTGAATGGTAATGAGCGCGCCCTGGGCAGGGTCGTTCTTTACATATTTGACATCTTTTACTGCCTGGTCCAGTTTCCAGGTATTAAAGAACCAGCCGCGCCAGAACCAGCTAAGGTCTTCACCGGCAGCGTTTTCAATACTTCTGAAAAAGTCCCACGGTGTAGGGTGTTTAAACGCCCAGCGCTTAATATATTCCCGGAATGCATAATCGAAACGTTCTGGACCCAGGATTTCATTCCTGAGAAGATTCAGTCCTGCTGCGGGTTTATAATAAGCCGCGATGCCATTGTAATTGAGACCGATAACATCCGGAGTATTCATTATGGCTTCCGCATTGGCGGAAAACAGCATGGGGGCTGCTCTCTGCATACTTTGACGGGCAGCATATTCTCCGCTGTTGAAATTTTTAGTGGAAATACCGTTAATGAAGGTGTTGAAGCCTTCATCCATCCAGGCGTATTTACGTTCGTTGGAGCCCACGATCATGGGGAACCAGTTGTGTCCGAACTCGTGGTCTGTAACGCCCCAGAGGCCGCCCTTGGTGGACTTCCAGTTACAGAAAACGATACCGGGATATTCCATTCCGCCCACCACGCCTGCTACGTTGGTGGCTACCGGGTAAGTATATACGTACCATTTATCTGAGTAGTGTTCTATACAGCCTTTCACATATTCGGTGGATCTGCCCCAGCCGTTTTTACTGGCTACTTCTACCGGGTAAAGTGATTGCGCCAGCGCCTTTTTGCCACCGGGCAGGTTAATGCGGGCGGCATCCCAGATGAACGCTGCGGAGGCGCCCCAGGCTACGTCACGGGTATTTTTACATACGAAATGCCAGGTACGGTTTCCTTTGGCGGTATTGTTTTTTACATCTGCGCTGTCGCGGATATACACGGTTTCATCGCTGTTGCGCGCTTTGGCCAGCCGGCTCATTTCTTTCGGCGACAGCACCTGCGCTTCATTCAGCAGTTGCCCGGAGCCGCCTATCAGCAGGCTGGCGGGAGCTGTAATGGTATAATCGAAGTTGCCGTATTCCAGATAAAACTCCGACGCGCCCAGGTAGGGGATATTATTCCATCCGAGAACATCATCGTATACGGCCATGCGCGGGTACCATTGTGCTATTTCGTAGATCCATCCGTTGGCGGTGCGCAGGCGGCCAGTGCGGTCGGTGCCATATTCCGGGATGGTATGGGCGTAATCTATTTTCAGTTGCACGGAGGCGCCTGTTTTGAGGGCATCTGCCAGCTTCACCTGCATACGGGTATCATTTACCAGGTAATTGGCGGAGGCGGATTTGCCGTTGGCAACTACGCTTACGCTTTTCAACTCAAAGCCCTGTGTAAAGCTCCGGTTGGCAAAGCGTTCGCCGGAAGCCGCTACGGTAGCGCTGCCGCGGGAATCTTCCCGGTAAATGTTCTGGTCCAGCTGCAGCCATAAAAAGGGCAGTTGGTCCGGGCTGTTATTTTTATAGGTAATGACTACGGAGCCGCTTATACGATGTTGTGCCGTGTCGAGCGTTACGGCCAGTTTATAATCTGCTGCGTTCTGCCAGTATTTTGGTCCTGGTTGTCCGCCTGCACTGCGGTATTCGTTACCGGGAGCAGGATAGAATAGCGGGGAAAAAGCCTCATGCGCATCATATTTAGATACTGTTTGGCCCATTACCTGCTGCATCCCGGTGCATAATAACAAGGACGCGATAGCATAGATTCTGTTGATTTTCATCGGAAGAGAATAGATTTAGCAGCACCGAATATACAGAAAATGCCGACAGCATAAAGCTGTTACAGCGAACGGCAAAGTGGTGAATTACTTTGTGGTTCGCTGTAACAGCTTCTACGGCGTATCTTTTTTTAAAGACCGTGTTCTTTTAATTCTTTTTTAACATGTTTGAGACGGAAAGCGAAGATAATGCTGAGGATACCGGTTCCCCAGAAGGCAGCGGCCATCAGTCCGAGTACAGTAGCCACACCGAGTGCGGGGTTATCGAGAATAAAGATAGCGATAATAATAAGCCCGATTCCTCCCACCAGCAGCCAGCCCCAGTTGGGCACCTTATCTGTTTGAAGCTGGATAGAGAATCCAATGAGGCTGATACCTTTGAACAGAAACCAGAAAGCCAGGAAAAGCGGGATCACAGCCATACTTACCGAGGGATACAGCATCAGGATAAAGCCTATCACCACATCTATGATGCCTGAGGCCAGCGACCATCCCCACCCGTGGTGCCCCCTGCGGTTGCCGGCTGCAAAAGCTATTTCAAAGATCCCTGTCACGAAAAGGGTGACACTGAAGAATATACTTAGCAATACGTAGCTGCTGAAGGGATTGGCGAAAACAACGCAACCTGCTATGAGGAATATGATCCCGTTGAGCAGGTACAACCACCAATACTTCACATTGTTCCTGATAGCCGAAATGAATTGTGACATAATAATTACTTTAACGTGATGAAAGGATAGTACTACGTTTCTCTCTAACACATCCGGTTGTAAAATGTTCGCCGGAATATAGGCGCGCAAAAACCGGGGAAAAGCACTTAACTTTGTCCAAATGATTTAAATCATTTATTTAATAAAAGACGGAAATTATCTTTGTGGAATGAATAAGGCGATCAAGCAAGAAAGACAGCCACCTAACTGGTGGCACCAGGCAGACTTCATGGGCATTCACGCGGTGCCCTTACTGGCATTTTTCACCGGTACAACAGCTTTTGACTGGATATTGTGCGGTGTACTGTATGTAGTACGTATGTTTTTTGTAACGGCTGGTTATCACCGTTATTTCTCGCACCGTGCATTTAAAACGTCGCGGTTCTTCCAGTTTATCCTGGCGGGAGGTGCGCAAAGCAGTTTACAGAAGGGCGCCTTATGGTGGTCAGCCAATCACCGTATTCACCACAAACACAGCGACACCCCGGAAGATCCGCATTCGGCGAATGTTTACGGATTCTGGTACGCGCATATCGGCTGGATCATGGGCCCTGAATACAAGCCTACCCGTTTCGACCTGATCAAGGACCACAAAGCGAAGGAATTGTTGTGGCTGAATAAATGGCATATGATACCGGCAGTGGTACTGGCAATAGCAGTGTATTTTGTGGGCAATAAAGTAAATGGTACTGGTTGGTTCGACTGGTCCGCCGGGTTATCTACTTTACTGATCGGTTTTTTCCTGAGCACCGTACTGTTATATCATGGTACTTTTACCATTAACTCTCTTATGCACAAAATTGGTAATAAGAGATATTATACCGGAGATGAGTCCCGCAACAGTGCCATCCTGGCGCTGATCACCCTGGGAGAAGGCTGGCATAACAACCACCACTACTACCAGAGTGCAGCCAGACAGGGCTTTTACTGGTGGGAATTTGATATCACCTACTATGTGATCAAAACACTGGGTTTCCTGGGAATCGTCTGGGAAATACGCCCGGTTCCAGCCAAACTGAAGGAAAGCAATAAGCTGAAGCAGGAAGCTGCTCCGCGCGTACCGGTGGAGGAACTGAGCTAAAGCGGATGTTGTCTTGGAACACTGATTACGCTGATTATACTGATTAGCTTGATTTTTACTTTGGATTTATAAAGGATTAAGGGAGATAGAAGCGAGTATTCGCTCTTATCTCCCTTAATTATTATTGTAAGAAATCTAAAAATCCAAAAAAATCCAAAAGTAAAAATCAAGCTAATCAGTATAATCAGCGTAATCAGTGTTCCAAGACAAAATCCGCTTTATTTTTCTATCTTGTCTCCCTAAAATTAAAATTCCATGCATTACACACCCGCTGCAGACAGGTATAACAATATGACCTACAACAGGTGCGGTAAGAGCGGTTTACAGCTGCCTGCCGTATCACTGGGTTTATGGCATAACTTCGGCTCTGTTGATAATTTTGAGAACGGACGCAGTATTATTCATAACGCTTTTGATAAGGGTATCACTCATTTTGACCTCGCCAATAACTACGGGCCATTACCTGGTAGTGCGGAGGAGAATTTCGGCAGGATATTGAAACAGGATTTCACCGGGCACCTGCGGGATGAACTGATCATTTCTACTAAAGCAGGTTATACCATGTGGCCTGGTCCTTATGGCGACTGGGGATCCCGTAAATACCTTGTTTCCAGCCTGGACCAGAGTTTACGCCGTATGCAGCTCGAATACGTGGACATTTTTTATTCTCATCGCCCGGATCCGGCTACCCCCATTGAAGAAACAATGGGAGCGCTGCATAGCATTGTGCAACAGGGCAAGGCGCTGTATGTGGGACTTTCCAACTATACTGCCGAGCAAACAAAAGTAGCTGTAGAGATATTGAAATCGCTTGGTACGCCCTGCCTCATACACCAGCCCAAATACAGCATGTTTGAACGCTGGATAGAAGGCGGACTGCTGGATGTACTGGAAGCCAACGGCGTAGGTTGCATCCCCTTCTCTCCCCTGGCACAGGGATTACTGACAGACCGTTACCTGAATGGTATCCCGGCCGGCTCCCGCGCCAGCAAACCAACAGGATTTCTGCAGGAAGGTGAAGTAACGCCTGAAAGAATTGAGAAAGTAAAAAAGCTGAATGTATTGGCGCAACAACGCGGCCAGTCCCTCGCCCAGATGGCGCTGGCGTGGATCCTGAAAGATAAACGGATCACCACCGTATTGATCGGCGCCAGCTCTGTTGCCCAGCTGGACAACAACCTGGATACACTGAAAAATACCGCCTTTACAAAAGAAGAACTGGACGCAATTGAAGCGATACTGAAATAGTTTCTTAGCGGTTAGCCGTTAGCAGGAATTGCTAACGGCTGCCTGCTACTTTCTTCGTTTTGCCCGCTCGTATTGCACCGGCCATTTGATCTCAGCCCCCAGTTCATGGGCCGCCCTCATCGGGAAATATGGATCACGCAACATTTCACGCGCCATCAATACCATATCCGCACGCCCCCCGGCAATGATAGATTCTGCTTCTTCAGCTGTGGTAATTAATCCTACTGCACCGGTGGCAACGCCGGCTTCCTTCCGGATTTTCTCTGCAAAAGGGGTTTGGTATAAAGGTCCCACTTTTATTTGCTGATGTGCGGCCAGTCCGCCGGAAGAACAATCTACCAGGTCTACCCCCTTCCCTTTTACAATTGCTGCCAGCTTTACAGCTTCCTCCGGGTTCCATCCACCTTCCGCCCAGTCGGTAGCCGAAATACGCAACAACAAAGGATATTGCACCGGCCACACTTCCCGTACCGTTTCTATTGTTTCTACCAGCAACCGTATCCTGTTTTCAAAACTGCCTCCATATTCATCTGTACGTTGATTACTAAGGGGAGATAAAAAGTTGTGCAGGAGATAACCATGCGCGCCGTGTATTTCTATTACCTGGAAGCCGGCCTTCTGAGCCCGGATAGCGGCGGCCTTAAAATCATCTTTTATTTTACGTATGCCTGTTTCCGTGAGTGCTACCGGCATAGGATATACGTCGTTGAAAGGAATGGCGCTGGGCGCCACTACCTGCCACCCGCCGTCTTCTGCAGGCAGGGCGTGGCTGCCCTCCCATGGTCTTACTGTGCTGGCTTTCCTGCCGGCATGCGCCAGCTGAATGCCGGGAACGGCGCCCTGCGCGGAAATAAATGAGGTGATTTCCTGCAGCATAGGTATGTGCTCATCTTTCCAGATACCCAGGTCGTGAATGGAAATACGGCCTTCGGGGGATACGGCTGCGGCTTCCGTGAGCACCAGCCCTGCGCCACCCACTGCCCGGCTTCCAAGATGCACCAGGTGCCAGTTGGTGGCAAATCCATCGGTAGAAGAATATTCACACATAGGCGACACCGTTATCCTGTTCCGGAACGTAACTTCCCTCAATTGCAGAGGGCTAAACAAATGTGACATAAAACGCTGCTTTTAAGACCTTTAAAATTAAGCATTAATCGTATAGCGAAAACATAATATTCAAGACCCGCCTGGCAAAGCAAATATCCGCGGAAAAGCCTATTTTTAGGGCTTATACCTATACGTCCGATGTACCGTTTCCCTGTCCGATGCAAATTTGTTGTATCCCTTGTGCTATGTTTTGTTACCAGTTTATGTGCAGTCGCGCAACAAAACGCCGACTTTTCTGCTTCCGCCATCAGCGATTGTGAATCGCTCATTACCAGTTTCACCGACCTGTCTACCGGTAACCCCACCGCCTGGCTGTGGGACTTCGGGAATGGAACTACTTCTACCAAAAAAAATCCCGGCGCCACCTATGTAAAAACCGGAAAGTATACTGTATCCCTGAAAGTAACCTTTGGTGATGGCAGTACGAAAACGGCCGTTAAAGCAAACTATATCGCCGTAAGGGCAAAGCCGGCAGTAAACTTCAGCGTGTCTTCCGGCAAAGGATGCGCGCCGTTTACGACTACGTTTACGGATAAATCCACTGCGGAAGGCAGCCTGCAAAACTTCAGCTGGGACTTTGGCGACGGCGAAGTTTTACAGAACGGCAGCGGCGTAGTTGATCACATTTACAGCAAACCAGGAATTTACAGTGTAGTACTTAGTGTAACTGACAGCTATGGCTGCACGAATTTCAAAGTACTGGATAAGGCAGTAGATGTAGCCCCTGCTATAAATGCTGATTTTACTGTAACAGAAAAAACCTTGTGCAGTGGTCCGGCCGATGTGTTCTTTAAAAACACTTCTACAGGTCCGGGGACCCTTTCGTATAAATGGGAATTTGATGATGGTGGCAGCAGTACTCAAAAAGATCCCGCCAAACATACTTTCAACAAAGGGCAGCACAGCATTAAGCTCACGGTTACCAATGAAAGAGGATGCAGTGATACAAAAGAAGTAAACGATATCAACGTCGCCAACTATGGTACCGACATTATTGTTCCGGCGCTTATGTGTTCTAACGAATATGCCACCTTTAATGCCAGTTTTAGCGGGGTTACTCCAAACAGCACCTTATGGGAATTTAATGGACAAAACGCTTACGGCAACTTCGACAACGCCACCTATATGCCCTATGGCAGTGCCGGCACTATTACGGTACGGCTAACCGCCAACTATGGAAGCTGTAAAGAAGTAGTAGAGAAAAAAGCGGTTATTAATCCCGCTCCTACAGGGAATCTGCTGATAGAAAGTCCTCCAACCTGCACGGTACCGGCTACCGTCAAATTCAAAGACAATTTAACCGGCGCCAGCAGCTGGAAATGGGATTTTGGGGACGGACAAAGTTCCACCGAACAAAACCCTTCTCATATTTACCAGGCAGAAGGCGCTTACCAAATTGTGTTGACCGGCACCAGCAGCAACGGTTGCGCTATGAACAGCTACAGTGCGGTGACGGTTTATACTACAAAAATATCTGCCATCGCCTATAATGACAGTGGTTGCGAAGGCATGTCGTCCGGCTTTACCGCCATTGGCAACTATAATGATCCCATTACAAAATATGAATGGGATTTTGGGGATGGCAGCCCGGTGTCCCATGAAGCCACACCAAACCACATTTTTAAAAAATCCGGCATCTTCGAAACATATCTCCAATATACCACCACGGCAGGCTGTACAGGCAGAATAAAAGTTTACAACGACGTCAGGGTATTTAAAAAACCAGTGGTAGATTTCAGTTCTCCCAATGCACCTGTCGTTTGTGGGAATTCTATGGTTACCTTTAACGACAAATCTGATGTTGCCGATGCCTGGTTCTGGGAATTTGGAGACGGCGCAGGAGATGGCCATAAAAGCACTCAACATGAATACAGTGAACCCGGTGCATATGATGTAACACTTACCGTATGGAACGGCGGTTGCCCTGCTACGCTTACCAAAAAGGCATACATCACTACTGTTGATCCCTTCCCGCGGTTTACGATAGACGATGTGGATTGTGCGAACCGGAATGTAATCACCGTGACCGATGGTTCTCTGGGCGCCACCGGCTGGAAATGGGAATGGGGCGACGGGCAGGATACCGCTTATACGGTGAGCAGCAATAAGATCTCACACTATTACCAAAAAACCGGCACCTATATTATTAAACTTACTACAACAGCGGGCAATTGCACCACTTTTAAAGAAGTAATGGCGCGTATATATACTAAATCCCCGATTGAAATCACTACTGATAAAACCATATTATGCGCCGGCGAGGCGCTGACCACCACCATTACTAAAGCTGATCCTTCCTATTATGATGTAGCTGGTTACTACTGGCAATTAAACGATCTTAGCAATTTTCACAATAATTCTTCCCAGTCGTTTGGTTATTACATCATGGAACCCGGTAAATATCGCGTAAGGGTAATTGGTATCAATGATCTCGGCTGTGTAGACACCAGTAATTCGATTGATGTAAACGTACGCGGCGCTGTTGCAGATTATAATTTCCCCGTTCCCTATTCCTGCCGCGGCACCGAAATGAGCTTTACTGATAATTCAAATGTCAGTAACAGCAGTGGAATTGTAAAATGGGAATGGGATTTCAGGGACGGAAGCACTCCGCAGACGTTTACAACCCCTCCCTTCAAACATACCTATAACAAATCCGGCTATTACCAACCCTCCGTTACTATTACGGATAAAGAAGGTTGCAGGAATACATTTGATGGCAGGTATATCCAGGTGAATGGCCCCATAGCCGATTTTGAAGCAGATAACTATATAGTAAAACCCGGTACAGACGTATTTTTCCGCAACACCTCGAGTGAAGTGGGTGGCAATATCTCTATGGTAACATGGAATTTTGGAGACAATAATACTTCCAATGCCATGCAGGATGTAACCCATAATTATCCCAATAAAGGAACATATCCTGTAACTATAAAAGTAAATGACAATAACGGCTGTACGGACGAGGTAACCAAAAATATCAAAGTGGCATCTGTTGCCGCAAGTTTTGTTTACACATCAGAATTTGTAAACGGCGGAAAATGCGCTCCTATGATATTCCGTTTTAGTAACCGGTCCCTCAACTATCTGAACAGCTCCTGGGATTTTGGTGATGGCGGTACCTCTAATCAAAGTGATCCCGTACATACCTACACAGAATCCGGCCATTATACCGTAAAATTAAAGGTATACGGAGAAGCCGGCACTGAAGATGAATACAGCGAGATAGTGATCGTTACCGGGCCGTACGCCACCATCGCAACCAGTGCCGACGGTGGTTGCCTGGAAAAAGAGATCACCTTTACCATCAAACCGGAAAATGCCACTACCTTCAGCTGGGACTTTACGGATGGTAACGTTGAACAAACCACGTCGCTCGAAATAAAACATCATTTCACCGAACCTGGCATTTATAAACCACGGCTATTACTGAAAGATGATGCCGGTTGTAAAGGCAGCGCCTTCCTTGATCACCTGGTAGTAATAGATCAACTGGATATTAAGTTGAATCCCTCTCCCACAAAAATATGCGATGCGGGTACGCTTACTTTTGCACCGGAGTTTAATAGCTATTCTGCAGATGAACTGGGTATTACCCCTGCTTATACCTGGACCTATGATGCCGCACTTACTCCTACAGATATCAATACCACCACACCGGTATTTCACCTGGACAAAACCGGCGAATACATCTTCGGCATGACGGCCACCACTAAATACGGCTGCACACAAACCGTAACGGTACCGGTAAACGTATACCCGAAGCCGTTAGCTGCCATCAGCGCGCCCGATAAAGCGTGCAAGGACGTGCCGGTTACCTTCAGTGGCAGCGTTACCAAAACGAATGACGTTACCTGGAGCTGGGATTTTGGTAATAATACCACCAGTGATGTGCAGCAACCATCGGCCTTGTCTTATTCCCAACCCGGCCTGGTGCAGGCAAAGCTCACTGTTACCAGCAAAGACGGCTGCACGGACGAGGTAATACATCCACTAAATATTTTACCGTTGCCGGATATCAATGCCAGCGTCCCCGCAGATTTTGTTTGTCTTGGTAACACCACCGTATTACATGCCGGCGGCGGCGGCACCTATGAATGGACTCCTGCCACCGGACTAAACGATCCCACCATCGCTACACCTACGGCCGCTCCATTGGTAACCACCGCCTACCAGGTAAAGGTAACCGACAACAACGGCTGTATCAATAACGATGAAGTAGCAATACGCGTAGTACAGCCCTTTCAGATACAGGCAACGCCTGATACTGTTTTATGTCTCGGTGATAAATTGCCGCTGCAGGTATCGGGTACAGATTATTATACGTGGACCGGCACCGGAATCGACAAACCCTCCTCCGCTGCGCCTGTAGCCACGCTCAACGCCACAGGGCAATATGTGTATGAAGTAACCGGGTTCGACAAAGACAATTGTTTCTCCGATAAAACTTCCCTTACTGTAAAAGTAAATCCTGCTCCAACCGTAAATGCTGGTGTAGACCGTGAAATTATGGCGGGCATCCCCGTATACCTAGCAGCCCATGCCAGCAATGATGTGATCCGCTGGCGCTGGACTCCTGCGGAATTCCTGGACTGTGCTACCTGTGCACGGGTGCAGGCACTGCCTGATTTCACCACAAAATACCGGGTAGAAGTAGAAAACGCGTATGGCTGCAAAGCTGCCGACGAAGTAGTGCTGCACATCCTCTGCAACCAGGGCGCCGTTTTTATGCCCAACGCCTTCACGCCCAATCATGATGGCAGAAATGAACGCATCTATCCAAAAGGAAAAGGTGTAAAAGAAATTGAGTGGCTGCGCATCTACGACCGCTGGGGTACCCTTGTATTTGAGAACACCCACTTCGCTATCAACTCGCCTGCCTCCGGCTGGGACGGCCGTAGCGGCAACAAGGAAGCGCCAATGGGCACTTATATTTACTCCATGCAAACCGTATGCGAAGGCGGCGAGAAATTCGAGTTTAAAGGGAGTATTACGCTGATTAAATAACGCGGATTTTGTCTTTCTCGCTGATTACGCTGATTATACTGATTACTTTGATTTTTACTTTTGGATTTTATAAAGGATTAAGGGAGATAGAAGCGGATATATTCGCTTTTATCTCCCTTAAATATTATTAATCTAAAAATCAGAAAAAAATCCAAAAGTAAAAATCAAAGTAATCAGTATAATCAGCGTAATCAGCGAGAAAGACAAAATTCGCGTAATTTGCAAAAGAATAATTGAAACATGACGAACGAAGCCATCACACAACACCGGCTGGAATTAAGCAGGGACGGATATACGGTGATCCCCGGTATATTTCCGGAAAGTGCTATAGAGGAAATGATTGCTTTGATCGACGGCGTGGATCCTACCGGTCCCCTATTCCGGAAAACCAACGACCTCTTTGCCATCCGTTGTTTTTTGCAGGAGGTTCCTGCCATCACCCCGCTGATATTTACACCAGGTATCAGGCAAATTATCCGGGAGCTGTTTGGCGAACAGCATGTGCCGGTTAAATCCATTTATTTTGATAAGCCCGGGCAATCCAACTGGTTTGTGGCCTGGCACCAGGACCTCACTATTTCCGTAACAGAAAAACGCTCCGTAGCCGGTTACGGCCCCTGGACCGTGAAACCCGGCCAGTTCGCAGTACAGCCACCGACAGACATCCTGGAAAGCATCTATACCCTCCGCATTCATCTCGATGATACGGATGAACAGAACGGCGCATTAAAAGTACTGCCCCGCTCACATGCCAAAGGTGTTTACCGGGCAGACAGTATTGACCTGAACGAAACACCGGATGTTAGCTGCCGCGTAAACAAAGGCGGCGTGATGATCATGCGGCCTTTACTGATGCATGCCTCCGGACGCAGCAGCAACGGGCATAACCGCCGTGTAATCCACATCGAATTCAGCGACCGGCAACTGGCGGGTGGCCTCGAATGGGCAGAGGCTCAGAGCGGATTTTGTCTTGGCTCAGGATTACGCTGATTATACTGATTAGCTGGATTTTTACTTTTGGATTTTTTTTGGATTTTTAGATTTTCTTAAAATAATAATTAAGGGAGATAGAAGCGAATATCCGCTGCTATCTCCCTTAATCCTTTATAAAATCCAAAAGTAAAAATCCAGCTAATCAGTATAATCAGCGTAATCCTGAGCCAAGACAAAATCCGCTTAATACCCCGCGTTCTGCTTCAACGTAGCCGTACCGTTTTTAACACTGAGATCGATCTGGCGTTGCGGAATAGGGAACCGCACGTTTTTGCTGGTGAAGTTGCCGTTTACGATGTCGGTGGTGATATTTTTTTCGTAGCTGAAATAGCGGTTCAGTTCTGTTTGTGCGATGCCCCAGCGTACCAGGTCAAAGTAGCGGTGCCCTTCCATTGCCAGTTCCAGCTTGCGTTCAAACTGGATGGCTTTGATGGCCCATGCTTTGCCGTTGGCGGTAAAGGCGCCGGCAGGATAAGCTTTGATGTTGTATTTCGCGGCGGGCGTGTTGGTATATCCGTCCATCGGGTGTGATGGATTCAGGTATGTTTTCACCCAGCCAACAGGATTTGCAGCACGCGTGCGAACGGTATTGACATGGTCCTGTGCAGTAGCCAGGCTTCCGGCCTGGGCCTGGCATTCGGCGGCCATGAGCAGCACATCGGCGAAGCGGATCAGTACATAGTTGATGGCGTTGCCGGGCGCCCAGCCATTACCATCGTAAAACTTATCCTGGGTAGCCTGCATGTACACGTTTTTGATGGCAGCATAAGGGCCAGCGGATTGCTGGTCGCGCACCCAGTTCATACCAGGATGATTACCCCAGTCGAGAAAAGGAATACCGCGGCGGCCAACGGTCCAGTCGAGACGAGGATCCAGGTTGCCTGCATCCGGTGTAAAAGCGGCGCTGCTGGCTAGTCCCATGTCGTTTTTCACAGGATGACTGTTAAAGTCATCGATGTAGGGCAGCCCGTTGGCGTCGGTACGATAAGAGTTCACCAGGTCTTGTGAAGGCTGGTAGAAACCACAGCAGCTGAAAGGTCCGTTGTAAGGATAGTTCAGCATTTCGCCCTGGTTGGCGTTGCCGGTGCCGCCGGAACCATCGTTGGCGCTGTATTGAATGGAGAACACTGCTTCACTGTTATTCTCTGTAAAAGCATCAAAATTATCATGGAACTTTGTAGTGAGGGCGTAAGGAGTTCCTTTGGCAGTAACGCCGTGCGCAATCACATCTTCAAAAATGGGCATGGCTTCCGCATATTTCTTTTCATAGAGCAATGTTTTAGCCAGGTAGGCTTTGGCGGCCCAGCTGTTAGCGCGACCTATTACATCCTGTATTTCATTAAGATTTTCAGCTGCATATTTAAAATCCGCTTCAATCATCGGCCAAACGTCTTTGTCGTTCGGTATTTTATATTCATCTACATCGAGCTTGTTGTAGCTGTTGGAACTTTCATCTACCCAGGGAACATTATCAAACATCTTTTTCAGGTCGGAATAAAAATGTCCGCGAAGGAACCGGGCTTCCGCTGCCAGTTCTTTCTTTTCATCTTCCGTCATATCTGTAACATTTGGCAGGATGTGCAATACAAAGTTACAGCGGCGCACGCCTTCATAGTTTACGCGCCATTTATCATTGAAGAAGCCGTTGGTAGCATTTCCCACGAAGGTGCCGATTTGCAAAATAGCGGCGGCATCACCGGGATCACTGCCTTTATGGGCATCTCCCCCGCATACGCTGCCATAGATCCAGTTATCGGGAGATACGGCAAAACCGCTGCCACCGGAGATATTCACCATATCGCCATCTTTAAAATCCTGCCCGTCCAATGCGCCATAGGCGCCTATGAGCAGCGTATTTACACCCTTTTTATTGGTGAGGGAAGATTCTTCCAGGGAAGATTGCGGGGTGCGTTCGAGAAAACTCTTGCTGCAACCGGAAATGAAGGGAGTTGCAATGGCCGCACTCAATAGTATATGATATAATGATTTCATGATCCTACTTTTTTAAATGAGCAATTGTTAGAAACCCAGGTTGATACCAATGAGGAACTGCCGTTGGTTGGGATATGCGCCTTCGTCTACCCCAAAGTCGGTGATATCGGAACCGCCGATTTCAGGATCCAGTCCGGAATATTTTGTAATGGTGAATACGTTGGCAGCCTGTATATAAACACGCAGCTTTTCTACGTGTATACCCGACAGCAGTTTAGTGGGCAGGGTATATCCGAGCTGCATATTTTTGGCCCGGAGATAAGCGCCGTTTTCCACCATATAGGAATTGGGAACGCCTTGTGTGCTGGTAGATCCATCCACTTCCTGGATAGGCGCTGTTGCGTTGTGGTGATCGGGTCTCCAGGAATCATACAGGGCAGTTTTGCTTTTAGCACTTTCAAAGGATGGATAGAAATCGCGCCACCAGCGTACGTTATTCCAGATATGGTTGCCATGTGTACCGAAGAGGAAGATGCTGAAATCAAATCCTTTGTAAGTTACGCCCAGGTTGATGCCGTAGGAGAAGTCGGGGTTAGGATTGCCGAGGAAGGTACGGTCATCCGGTGTGATGATACCATCGCCGTTCACATCCTGGTAGCGGAAGCGTCCCAGTCCTTCGCCTTCCTGGTAAATGGCGTCTGTGCTGTTGGTTACTTTCTTTGCCTGTTCATCTGCTGCTGCAATTTCAGATTCTTCATTCCAGAAGCCTATCACTTTATATCCAAAGAAAGAGGAAACCGGTTGTCCTACTGCGTTGCGGATGATGTTGCTGCCATCGAAGCGGCGACCGTCGCTATCGAAGTAGTCTACGCCGTCGGCAATTTTCACGATTTTATTTTTATAGGTAGTGAGTGTACCGCTGATGTTTAGCTGCAGATCTTTGTTGATATTTTTATGCCAGCCGATGGAGAAGTCGAATCCTTCATTTTTCATGCGGGCAATATTTACAAAAGGTTGAGCCCCGGTGCCGGCAAGTCCGGGCAGTTCAGGATTGTAGAGCAGGTCTTTGATATCTTTGCGGTAGTAGTCGGCAGAGAAATCTAATTGCCCGTTAAAGAGACTGGCATCGATACCAATGTTTGCATTCACATCGCTTTCCCATTTGGCATCGGGGTTACCGATTTGTGTGCCTGCAAAGCCGGCATTGAGGCCATTGTTAACACCAGCCAGGTCGTAATAGGAAGAGTTGCGGTTACCACCGTAAAGGAAGTAGCCGTTGTTAACGCTGAGGTTGAGCTGGTTGCCCATGATTCCCCATCCGCCGCGGATCTTCAGGTCGGTGATCCAGCTGATCTTCTTCATAAATTCTTCCTGGGAAATACGCCATCCTGCGGTAATAGCGGGGAAGGTGCCGTAATGGTCGTTTACAAATTTGGAGGAACCATCGCGGCGTATGGTAGCGCTTAAAAGATACCGGTCGTTAAATGAATAATCAACGCGGCCCAGGATAGAAAACAGTCCTTCCGATGCCCGGTTACTGTAGTTGGTTTGCGTGCCGGTGCCGGTGCTCAGGTCGGGGAAGTAATCATCGAAAGTGAAGTAATCTTTCGTGGTACCACCTACTGCGCGGTTGCGGCTATCAAAAGATTCCGTACCGGCAATTATTTTCAGGTCGTGTTTATTAAACGTCTGGTGATAGGTAAGGGTGTTGGTCCAGGTCCAGCTATGTGCGTTCACAGATCCTTCTGTGTAGGAATTGCTGGTGGAATTTTCTTTGTTCTCATATTGCGGGAACAGGAAAGAGTGTGACCAGCCGGAGGCTACCTCTCCGCCGAAGCTGGTGCGGAAGGTCAGGTACCTGAGGAAGTCCACTTCTCCATATACATTACCAAACAAACGGGTATTAAGGCCTTTATTATTCCGGGTACGATATTGCATCGCCACAGGGTTAAAAGCGTCTCCCAGTGCGTCGCCGGAGGAACCGGCAAAGTTACCTTTGATATCATATACCGGTATAATGCTTTGTTCGCGCATAGCATGACCAATAGCGGCATCCGACGTATTGATATCTACCGAAGGATTTTCTGACATGGAAAAAGCGAGGTTCTCTCCCACCCTGATACCGGGTGTAATATTATACTGGGTGTTGGAGCGTACCGTATATCTTCTCAGGTAGGTGTTCATTAAAGTTCCCTGCTGATTAAAATAATTAAGGGAGAAGAGATAGTTCCCTTTATCGCCGCCGCCGCTCACCGCTACATTGTGGCTGGTGATAGGCGCCGGGCGGAAGATCTCGCGGTACCAGTTGGTACCTGCTTTGTTGGCCTTTGAAATCTGGTAGAAGCTGTTATAATCGTCGAGGTCAGTATAGTTTGGATTTACATAATAGAGAGATGGGTCAACGGAAGGATCTCCTTCCATTGCGCCCGATGGCAGGATGTAATCCGGGATAACGGGTTTTGTACCGTTGCCATAGAGTTCTGTTCCGGGATCTAATCCGGAATTTTTATAGGCCAGCCACCGGAGGTCGGCCTGTTCCTGCGGGTTGAGGGTATTCCATACGTTACCTTTCTTTGGATATTGCCGGCCATAGTAGCCGTCGTATGCCACCTTTACCTTGCCGGAACCGCGGCGGGTGGTGATGATGATCACTCCGTTAGAGGCACGGGAACCATAAATGGAAGCAGCGCCGGCATCTTTTAATACCTGCAGGCTGGCTACGTCGTTGGGGTTGAGGTCTGCGATATCGGTGGTAGGTACGCCGTCCACTACATAAAGCGGGGAATTGGCGCCGAAGGTATTCACGCCACGGATGCGGATCTGCGGGGATTCGCCCGGCTGACCGGAGCCTATAACGGTAACGCCTGATGCCTGTCCCTGTAGCTGTTCTGTTACCTGGCCGGAAGGTTGTTTTTTCAGGTTATCGATATTCACTACCGCCACGGAGCCTGTCAGGTCTTTCTTTTTCTGCGTGGTATAACCGGTAACCACTATTTCGTTCAATGCACTGGAACCTTCTTTCATGGTAACATTGATGAGTGATCTACCGCTAACGGGTATACGTTGTGCTTCGTACCCGATGAAAGTGATATCCAGTTCGTCACTGCTTCTTCCCGGGGCGGAAATGGTATAAGAACCGTCGGCGTTGGAAACGGTACCGATGCTGGTGCCCGCGATGCGAACCGTTACACCGGCCACGGGGTTTCCTTTTTCATCCCTTACCACGCCCTTTACCGGGTGTTGTTGCTGTATGCCGGCGGGTTCTGTGGGAGCAGGAACAATGGCTTTTTCTGTGACCATGTAAAAGTGTTCCCGCACCTTTTCGAAGTGGAGGTTAAAGGGCGACAAGGCCTTGCCCAGGGCTTCTTCTGCCGACTGGCAGGCAGCTACCGACAATTGTATCTTTTTGTTTTTAACCAGGTTGCTTTTGTAGGCGATGGATACGCTGAAATGTTCTTCGATGAGGTGGAGAACTGTTTTCAGGGATGATTCATCTGGTTGTGCTTCCGCACTGTTACCGGTGGCGGGGGGAACCGGCTGATTGCCGGCATCAGCCAATTCCTGAGCTGATACCGTTTGGGACAGGAAATACAGGGCCAATGCTTGCATCAGCAAAACACGTAAACCTTTTTTCATCTTGAACAGGTTTTAACGATTAAGAATAAGACATCTATAAAATTGAGCGGCGAATGTTACGGTTTATGGATCCAGACTTCGTCGCCTCTTTGGTTGAATTGCATACGGAAAACCTTACCCAGCTGTGTCATCATAGTATCGGCGTTATAAACGATAGGCATTGAACCCGATACTTTATAGTTTAATAGTTGTGTGTCGCGAACGATCAGTTTTTTACCAAACACCTGTTCCATGAAGATGGCTGCATCTGCCAGTGTAAAATCATCCATAATTAACCGGCCGGTGTGCCAGGAGGTGTAGTGTATGGCATCTACACTTTTTTTGGTATAGTCGCCGTCCTGTTTGTTGTACCGGAGCATTTCCCCGGGCTGCAGGTACAGCGCTGCGGCTTTTCCTTTACTGGTTTCGCCTATATTGAGCAGGATGCTTCCCTGCTGCAGTACTACTACTATTTCTTTACCGGTGCTGTTTACATTAAACTGTGTTCCCAGCACTTCCACGTCGAGGTTATCGTAGGTATGCACAATAAACTGCTGTTTGGAGGCGGTATGTTTTACATGAAAAAAGGCTTCTCCATCGAGCCATACTTCGCGCTGCCCGTTTCCGGCAACAGCATACAGCAGGCGGGAATCGGCGTTCAGCGTAACTTCTGAGCTATCCGGCAACATCAGGTGCCTGGTTTCTCCCAGCCGGGTATAAGTGCTGAGGATGGCCGGTTGCTGTATGGCAGGCTTCCACCACCACCAGGCTGCAGTGAGCAGGATACCGAGTATCACGGCCGCTGCATATTTACCCACATTTCTCCAGATAGACGGACGTATTGGGATGGTTGCTTCTTCTTCCTCCTCTTCCAGTCCATTCAGCACGGCATCCCACAGTTGTTCCTTGTCCGGTGCGGACAGGGAATAGTCGCGGAAGCGGATGCTTTGCACGAGTTGCCTGGCGTCGCTGATGACGGGTTCTTTTTCCGGGTGTTGTCTGAGCCATGATTCCCAGAACACATTCCTTTGCTCCGGGTGTAGCACCCATTGCTGAAAGTCCTCGTCCATCGCAAACTCCCGGGCCGTGTATGATAAATAGTTACTGGCTGCCAAGAGAACGTGCTTTTACCTAAAGAGCAGGTTAAGCTCAAAATCTCATCACTTTTTTAAAAAATATTTTTTATTTGCCCAAAAGCAGCAACAGGAGCGGTAGCGGGAGGTTCTTTTTGAGGATGCCGATGGCTTTGGAGATGGTATTATATACAGAATCTACCTGCATGGACATGATATCTGCGACTTCAGTATAGCTCAGGTTCTGGAAGAAACGGAGATAGATGGCTTCACGCTGGCGCCGTGAGAGGTTGCTGAGGGCTTCCTGGAGGAGGCGCTTTTGTTCTTCTATGGTTTCGTGCTGGATTAACTGGTTTTCGAGCGGAAGGGTGTATTCAAATTCGAAGGCTTCCCATGATTCGCGGTGCTGGTACCGGCGATCTTTACGCAATGCGCGGAGCAACCGTCTTCTCAGGCTGCTGATCAGGTAATACCGGACATTCCCGATATTGGCAGTCAGGTGTTCCCTGCTGATCCAGAGATCCTGGAACAGGTCCTGCAGACAGTCTTTCACCCTTTCCTTATCCTGGCAGAAATGCATGCCATAATGAAAGAGGTCATCGATGTGTGCATCGTATATGCCGGCGAAAGCGTGGCGGTCACCCTGTAGAAAGAGTCCCCAAAGTGAGGAATGGGAAGCCACCACGTGCAGCCCCGATCTGAAGGCTTTCCCTGTATTCATGCTATTCTGGTTGATCTGCTAAAGCTTGTTAATTATTCTGACACTTGCAAATATTTTTTGGTACAGGATATGTCTGGTAGTATATAACATTAAAACTGAATGATATGAAAAACCTCCCTTATTTGTTACTGTCATGCCTGGTACTTTTACTCAGCAGTTGTGAAGTTATAGGCGGAATATTCAAAGCAGGCGTGTGGACCGGCATATTAGCCGTAGCAGTGGTGGTGGGCCTGATCATTTTCTTAATAAGCCGCGGCGGCAAGCGGGGCTAATGCTTTATAAATGCAGCCTTGTAACGGTGTTACAAGGCTGTGTTGTTATCATGGGTGTTTATCGTAGTGATGGTTGTTAAAGGTAACCATGCGGTTGTTAAAGGGTATTTATTACGCTTCAGCGATTTTTTTCCTGCTCCTGCTTCAACATCGCTTCCAGCAATTCAATACGCTTCCGTTCTGTAGCCAGGAGCTGATCGTATAAAGCCACAATTTTTTCGATGGGATTAAACTGGTAATTGATCACGGTATTATTCTGGTCATACACATTGTTGATGATCACGTCTTCCCGGAAATTACGGATGACGTCCGGCGATACTTCCAGGGCGGAAGCCACTCTCTCCAACCGTTCATCATCCATCGACTCACAATTCTCCATTTTAGATAATGCCTGTTGTGTAACGCCTAACCGACGCGCCAGATCAGCCTGCTTAATGCCCCGGATTTCCCGGAGGCGGGCAATTTTCTGACCAATATTCATAGTAAAAAAAGTTTTGCTTTCTAAAAGTACGTCAAACAATCAAATAATAGCTGATCCGGTACTTTTTTCAAATACTTTATATACAATAAGTTAGCAGGATTGTCAGTCAGGCCGTTTGTAAAACACAACTATACAGGTTGTATTTTACAACCTGTAAAACTTGCATTACGCGCAATATTATGGAATCTTTGTTTTGGTGCTGCAACAGTTCCTATATGCTTAAAACAGCACCTGCCCACAACCAGATGATAAACATTCCCCTATTTGTGATCCACGTATGAAGCAATGTTTGTTAAGGGGAAAAGAATAATGACCAAGACAAAGTACTGAGATTAACATTCCGGCAGCAACCGCCGGAAAGGATGTATGTTTTTTTTAACCACGCTTGCAATCGATTACAAGAAAAATTGACCGCCACAAAAAATCCGTTATGAATTATTATCTCCTGATGAAAACATCCGGCGCATAGCCGTGTACTGGCAACATTCTCCTGAACAAAGGTGATTACCGCAGTTGCTATTCCACTGATCCACCGGATAAAAATACCGGTGGAAATGGCCTTTCCATGTCTGTAACGGAAACGTATACACGAATTTTATCCATCTTTTAAAAACAATTTATGCGAGACAAATTTTACGTTGGTATAGTAGCCATATTGCTGCTTTTATTCCGGCTGCCTGCCTCTGCTGACGCCATTCTCCCGGTGGCCGACAAGGAAGTAAGGGGACTGGTAACAGACAGCAGCGGCGTTCCCATGATAGGCGTAACCATCGCTGTAAAGAATAAGCCAGGGGTGGGCACCGCCTCCGACGTCAACGGACGGTATATCCTGAAAGTACCGGACAACGCGTCCCTGATATTTTCCATGATAGGCTTCACCTCACAGGAGATCCCGGTAAATGGCAGGGAGGTAATCAATATCATCATGCGGCCTTCCTACAACCAGCTGGGAGAAACAGTAGTAGTGGCTTTTGGTAAACAGAAAAAAACGGATGTAGTAGGCGCCGTAACCACTATTAACCCCGCTGAATTAAAAGTGCCGGCCAGCAACCTGACTACCGCACTGGCAGGCCGCATTGCGGGCGTCATTGGCTACCAGCGCAGCGGCGAACCAGGCCAGGATAACGCGGATTTTTTCATCCGCGGCGTAACTACCTTCGGCTATAAAAAAGATCCGCTGATACTGATAGATGGTATAGAACTCACCGTAACAGACCTCGCCCGGCTGCAACCGGATGATATTGCCAGCTTCTCTATCATGAAAGATGCCACCGCCACCTCCCTCTACGGCAGCCGCGCTGCCAATGGTGTAATACTGGTCACTACCAAGGAAGGAAAAGAAGGGAAAGCCGCCATCACTGTCCGGCTGGAAAATTCCCTGGCCTCCCCTACCCGCAATGTGGCACTGGCAGATCCCATCACTTATATGCGGCTGAATAATGAAGCGGTACTCACCCGCGATCCACTCGGGCAGCTACCTTACACAGATCAGAAAATTGATAACACCATTGCCGGCATTAATCCTTACATGTATCCGGCTACCGACTGGAGAGGCACACTTTTCAAGAGCTATACCACCAACCAGCGCGCCAACCTCAATGTAAGCGGTGGCGGCACTGCGGCAAGATATTATGTGGCCGGCTCTTTCAATAAAGACAATGGCATACTGAACGTAGATAAACGGAATAATTTTAACAGCAACATCGACCTGAAAAATTATTCGCTCCGTTCCAATGTAAACGTGAACATCACCAAATCTACCGAGATGGTGGTTCGTTTAAGCGGCTCCTTCGACGACTACACCGGTCCTATCGACGGAGGCGCAGACCTGTACAAAAAGGTAATGCGCACCAATCCCGTGTACTTCCCGGCCTATTACCCGGCAGATGCAGACCACCAGTATGTTCAGCATATTATGTTCGGCAATTATGATGATGGCACCAACGCCTATCTGCTGAATCCATATGCCGACATGGTAAAGGGATATAAAAATTATTCCCGCTCTATGATGGCGGCGCAGTTTGAAGTAAAACAAAACTTATCGGCGCTGACAGAAGGTTTGAATTTCCGGACGATGGTAAATGTAACACGCAATACTTATTTTGATGTAACCCGTGCCTACAGCCCCTTCTGGTACCAGGCAGGTTCTTATGATAAACTACAAAACACCTTTAAACTGGAACTGCAGAACGAAGAACTGGGCACAGAATACCTGAATTATGTACCCGGCGCCAAAACAGTGAACTCCAGTTTTTATATGGAATCCGCACTTAATTATAACCGCACTTTTCACAAGGATCATACCCTGAGTGGTTTGTTTGTGTTTATGGTACGTAACAATCTTACCGGTAACGGCGCGGATCTGCAGGCGTCACTGCCCTTCCGCAACGTGGGCCTGGCAGGACGCGGCACCTACTCTTACCAGAACAGGTATTATGTGGAGCTGAACTTTGGCTATAACGGGTCGGAACGTTTTCATGAATCGCACCGCTATGGATTTTTCCCTTCTGCGGGCGTAGCCTGGAGCATTTCCAATGAGAAATTCTTTGAGCCTTATAAAAATGCGATTTCCAACCTGCGGCTCCGCGCTACTTACGGGTTGTCCGGTAACGATGCGATCGGTGATCCAAACGACCGCTTTATGTACCTCTCCAATGTAAACATGAACGACGCCGGCAAAAGTGCAGTATTTGGCCGCGACAATGGCTACAGCCGGCCAGGTATTTCACTCTCGAGATATGCAGATCCTAACATCAGCTGGGAAACTGCTAAAAAAGCCAACCTGGGCCTGGAGCTGGGCCTGTTTGGCAAACTGGATATCATGGCCGACTTCTACCAGGAACAACGCAGTAATATCCTCATGACCAGAACTGCCACACCAGCCACTATGGGACTTTCCGCCCAACCCCGCGCCAACGTGGGCGCCGCCGAAGGAAAAGGAATCGATCTCTCCGCCGATTACAACCATTCTTTCAACCAGCACTTCTGGATCCAGGCAAGGGCCAATTTCACCTATGCCACCAGCAAGTTCACCACGTATGAAGAACCTTCGTACGATGGCGCACCCTGGAAACTGCACGTGAACTACCCCATTTCCCAGCAATGGGGATACATCGCGGAACGGCTTTTTGTAGATGATGCGGAAGCAGCAAAATCGCCCCGCCAGAATTTTGGGGAATATGGCGGCGGAGATATCAAATATCATGATGTAAACGGCGATGGGCAAATCACCCAACTCGACCAGGTGCCATTGGGCTTTCCCACCACGCCCGAAATCACTTATGGATTCGGGTTTTCTGTAGGCTATAAACGATTCGATCTCTCTGCATTTTTCCAGGGACTGGGCCGGGAATCGTTTTGGATCAATGCACGCGCCACTGCGCCTTTCATGACCTATTACTATGATAATGAAACACTGTCCGGTAAACCACAGAACCAGCTGCTGCAGGCATACGCCGACAGTCACTGGTCAGAAGAGCACCGCGACCTGTATGCTTTATGGCCACGGCTCAGCACTACCGCCATTGGCAACGACAACAACTCCCAGCAAAGTACCTGGTTTATGCGGAATGGCGCTTTCATCCGGCTGAAGCAGGTGGAAATAGGTTATACCGTTCGGCAATGGGCGCATATGAGAACTTTACGTGTATACACCAACGGTACCAACCTGCTTACCTGGAGCAAGTTTAAACTATGGGATGTGGAGATGGCCGGTAACGGCCTCGGTTACCCGGTACAACGGGTATTCAACGTTGGCGCACTCGCCACTTTCTAAACATCCGCTTTCTTATTCTTTTAACTGCATGTTATGAAAAAGATCATCTGCCTGATATTCATTGTTACGTTACCACAGCTTTTCATCAGCTGTAAAAAATACCTGGACATAGTACCGGATAACGTGGCTACCATCGACTATGCCTTCCGGCTCCGTTCTACTGCCGAAAGATTTCTTTTTACCTGCTATTCCTATATGCCGGCGTTGGGCAACTTTGATGGTAATCCGTCTAATGCCGCCGGAGATGAATACTGGCTGCCCGTTACCAATACCTCCAATGCCTGGCAGATTGCCCGTGGCAACCAGAATGTAGTGAACTGCTATATGAATTACTGGCAGGGTACTGCCGGTGGTAAAGACTTGTTTGAAGGGATCCGGCAATGCAATATTTTCCTGGAAAACATTGGTAAGGTGCCCGATATGGAAAGCACCGAAAAAGAACGCTGGGCAGGGGAAGCAAAATTCCTGAAAGCCTATTATCATTTCTGGCTGTTCCAGATGTATGGCCCTGTTCCGCTCATCAAAAACAACGTACCTGTAAGCGCCGGCGAGGAGGAAGTATATCCAGCCAGAGAGCCGGTAGATTCCTGTGTGAACTACATTGCCTCGCAACTGGACGAAGCTGCTGCACAACTGCCGGACAAAATAGAGAATGAAGTATCAGAGCTGGGCCGCGTTACCAAAGCCATTGCATTAACGGTAAAAGCACAGGTGCTGGTACTGGCTGCCAGCCCGCTGTTTAACGGCAACTCCGACCACGCCGGTTTTAAAGGTCCCGATGGCCGGTTGCTGTTTGCCCAAACCAATGATCCGCAGAAATGGGTACGCGCCGCCGCTGCCTGCAAAGCTGCGCTCACGCTTTGCGAGTCGCAGGGATACAAACTATATACCTTCAATCCGCAGTTCTTTCAGTATAAAATTTCGGACACCACGCGGATAGAACTCAGTATCCGCAATGCCGTATGTGAGAAATGGAATCCCGAAATCATATGGGGCCATACCAATAGTTTGGCCGGCAGCATACAAGCCAGCGCCACTCCGCGCGGACTGGATCCTTCTAAAACGGCTAACAGCGCCACCGTGGGCAACATCGCCCCTACCCTGAAAATAGCGCAGCTATTTTACACCAATCATGGTGTACCGATCACAGAAGATAAGACATGGGACTATAACGGCCGTTTTAAACTGCGTACCGGCACGCATGCATACCGGTACGACCTGCAGGAAGGTTATCAGACCGCAGCCCTTCATTTCGACCGGGAACCCCGCTTTTATGCCGATCTGGGATTTGATGGTGGCATCTGGTACGGACAGGGTTTGTTTAACGACAACGCCAATCTCTTTTTTGTATCCAGCAAAAAAGGACAACCAGCCAGTGCGCAGAACCAGTCGTCGTACTCCGTTACCGGTTACTGGCCTAAAAAGCTGGTGAACTTCAACAACGTAATCGGCGATGGCACCACCTACACCATTCAAAACTATCCGTGGCCTATTTTGCGACTGGCGAACCTGTACCTACTATATGCAGAAGCTGAAAATGAAGTCAATGGCCCCAGCGCAGAGGTGTACCGGTATATCAACCTTATCCGCGAGCGGGCTGGCTTAACATCCGTGGAAAGCGCCTGGACCAACTATGCGCGTAACCCTGCCAAGTTCACCACAAAAGAGGGCATGCGTGATATCATCCAACGGGAACGGCTGATTGAATTAGCCTTTGAAGGACAACGCTATTGGGATCTCCGGAGATGGAAGAAAGCTGTGGATGAACTTAACAAACCCATTACCGGGTGGGATCTGGCGCAGGAAGACGCCACCGCTTATTATCGTGAAAAAGTGATCTATAACCAGGTTTTCACCACCAGGGATTATTTATGGCCGATACCCGAATCAGAGTTGCTAAGTAATAAAAAGATCAATCAAAATCCCGGCTGGTAATCTGTTTACAAAAAAAGAAATTAACTATGAAAAAATATATCATACCTGCTCTGCTTTGTGCTGGTTTATACTGCTGTAAAGAGGACGGCGTTCAGCCGCTTAACAAAGACCAGGCGCCTGGACCAGTTACCAACGTAAGCGCCGAAAGTATTGCCGGCGGCGCCAATATCAGTTACAGTCGCCCGAAAGACAAAGACCTCCTGTACATAAAAGCCGTGTACTCCATCCGGCCAGGCATTGAGCGGGAAGTAAAAGCATCTTACTATCAGCATATGCTGACCATAGACGGATTTCCCGACACACTGGAATACCCGGTGAAACTTTATGCCGTGAGTCGTGGCGAAAATATGTCGGAGCCGGTCACCATCTCCGTAAAACCACTTACGCCACCGGTAAAACAAGTATTCCAGCACCTGACGCTCGCTGCTACCTTCGGCGGCGTAAGGGTCAACTTCGTAAATAATTCAGAAGCTGATGTGGTGATTACCGTACTGGCGGCTGATTCCACAAACGACTTGGTACCGGCGGAAACATTTTATACCAAAAGAAAAGCAGGCACGTTTGCCGCCAGGGGCTTTAATACTACCAAAAGAAAATTTGCCGCCTTTGTGCGTGACCGCTGGAACAATCACTCCGATACGCTGTATGCTGAACTATCGCCTTTATTTGAACAGAAACTGGAGAAAACAAAATTCAAAGAAGTAGATCTTCCGACGGATACCTATGCAGGACACATCAGCAGTAAAATTCCCTATCTCTGGGATGACAAGCTGGGCAACGCCGGTACCTCCATCTTCCATACCAAACCAGGCAGCGGCCTGCCGCAGTGGTTTACGATCGACATGGGCGTTACTGCTACCCTGAGCCGCTTCAAGTTACATCACCGTGATGGCAGCACCGCCGACGGGTCTTATACCGGCGGCGATCCAAAAATATATGAGGTCTGGGGCAGTAACAATCCATCCAGCGATGGCAGCTGGGACAACTGGGTATTGCTATCTGGTTTTGAATCTGTAAAACCATCTGGTACACCCGATGGTGCCATCACCACGGAAGACAAACAATTTGCCACTGTAGATGGAGAAGATTTTGATTTTCCGCCCGATGTACCACCTGTAAGATACCTGCGCTTTAAAACCGTCAAAGTATGGGGTGCGCTGGATCATATCTACATCGCAGAACTTACCTTCTGGGGCAATGTGAAGTAAAATGTTATCATCAAACACAAATAACTGATCATGAAAATATATAACGCCTGTTCATTAGCGCTGCTCCTGCTGTTTGCTGCCTGCAGCAAAATGGACGACACCTACAAACAGTTCATTAAAAACGGAGAAATCCCCTACGCCGGTTCAGTAGATTCCGTAAAGGTTTTTCCCGGTGATAACCGGATCCAGTTGTCGTGGCTGGTCAGCGATCCCAGGGTGACTAAAGCCAAAATTTACTGGAATAACAAAAGTGATTCCCTGGATATGGTGTTGAAAAGACAATATGATGTAGACACCATCAACGTAATCCTCTCCCCGGTAGCCGAAGGCGCTTACTCTTTCGATATCTATACTTTTGATGACGAGGGAAACAAGTCCATAAAAGTAAGTACCACTGGTCAGGTGTATGGTGAGCGTTATATCAGCTCATTATTACCCAGACCTGTTAAAAGCGCGCTGTACTCCAACGGCAAAGTAGCCATTACCTGGGGAAGCGCAGATACCCACGTAACAGGTACAGAAATAAGCTATACAGATGCTGGTGGTACGGTGCAGCACATCAGCGTACCGGTAGATTCCAATACCACCACCCTGTCTAATTTTCTTTTCAGTGATAATACCGATCTCGCTTACACTACGGTATACTTGCCGGATTCCAGCGCTATCGACCTGTTTAAAACAGCCTACGAGGCGATTGCGGTAAAGGGCCCGCCGGTGGAATATGCCAAAACAGGGTGGACGGCCACCGCATCTGACTATGACGAACCCTCCGGCCGCGGGCCCGCCAATGCGATCGATAACAAAGCATCTACCGTATGGCACATGTCGAAAGTTGCAGGTCTTACTTATCCGCGTACCATTACAGTAGATATGGGTACCCTCAACCAGGCCTATGGCTTTACCTTCACACAACGTACCCCGCTGGACGGACCATTGAAACTGATTGAAATTGAAGTGAGCGACGATAATACCACCTGGCAACCGCTGGGCGCGTTTACCTTGTTATCTGCAGCAGATAAGCAATACATAGACCTGGCGGAAACGGTGAGTTTCAGGTATTTCAGGGTGATTGTGCGGTCGGATTATAAGAATGGAAATTTTTCTGCGCTGGCGGAAGTGGGCGTATATAAACGTTAAAGGAGCTGTTTTGATAAAAAGGCCGCAGGTATTGTACCTGCGGCCGCTTTTCGGTTTTACCTGAACGATTTCTTAGAATAAATGCTTATATTTAGGATGTACATTTCTTACTACTCCACTACCTGTAAAAACCCCGGCAAGAAGCAAGATTTAACTTCATAGGATAAAAAACTAAAATCTACCATTATGCCTAAGTATGTTATCGAACGCGAAATTCCTGGTGCAGGTAAACTCTCAGGAGAACAGTTGAAAGCTATTTCACAAGCTTCCTGTGGCGTCTTAAGTAATATGGGTCCGCAAATTCAATGGATCCATAGTTATGTGACTGCTGATAAAATTTATTGCGTTTACATTGCCCCTAATGAAGAAATGGTTCGTGAGCACGCGAAGCAGGGAGGATTTCCGGCGAATGCTGTCAGTGAGGTGGCTACTGTTATTGATCCTACAACTGCGGAGTAAAATGTTATAGTATTTTAAAAGGGAAATCTATTGTTCAGTATCCTCTCCGGCCATTAGAAAGAATTTTCCGCACCGCGGTGAATTGCATTCAAAATAGCAGGTAGTGTCTCTATTTGAAATGGTGAAAAATGATCCGGCATTTACGCTGTATTTATACATACTACTATCAATTTGTACGATGCCCTTTACCTCGCACGGTAAGACATAGTATAAATAGTGAAAATCGTGCATGCTGATGGGTCGCCCATGTTTGAAAATAGTAGTAATGGCTGTTGAGGATAAACTCCATTCCTTACATCGGGTAATTATCGCATCATCTGATGTTGAATCATTCAATTCCCGGTCGGCAGATATTATTCTAATGATAGCGTTGGGCTTAATTTCAATTTTCACAGGACTCAATTGGGTGGTTAAAGTATTAGTATATCTATTAATTGGAGAATCATTGGCCGTGGGCTGCTGCAGTTCTTCATTCGCAAATCCCGGTTTAACTTTGCAGGCAATACATAGACTGATCAGACAGATAAACAAGATGAAAATAGCAAGCTTCATAATTACAATTTAATATATTTCTCTTAATAGCTGGCATTCCGAGGCATTCTCGCCTCAAGACAACCAGCGGCAAACTAACCATGTATTTAAATACCAGGGCTGGCATATCTCCCCCAATTAGTGTCCAAACAACGCTTATAAAAACCCACACACCCTCTCTTATTCATATTATTGTCGATATGACATTTAACATAGACGCATATTAATACTCTACCGGCTTTTGGGATAAAATACGTTTACAATCGGTTAATTATTCTGAATCCATGTTTACGGCTTACACCTACTTTTATTCCGCTAACTATTCTATGCAGCCCTCAACTTGTCAACCAAACGTTTATTCAAATGGCACTATCAGCAAAATCAGCAGTATCAGGATGCTTCATACCGTTATATGTGGTATGTTTTCTCGCTTTCTTCTCCTTGTCTGCATCTGCGCAGAAGAAAGCGATTACGGGCACTGTCGCCGATTCGTCCGGCATGCCTGTTATAGGCGCCACCGTCAGGGAGAAAGGCGGGAAGGCCGTCACCACCTGCAGCGCCGACGGTACGTTTAAATTAACCGTGGATGAAAAAAATTCGCTGGTCATTTCCAGTGTTGGATTTCTTACAGCAGAAGTACCGGTGGGTAGCAAAACAACGTTTGCCATTACTTTAGCCAGCAACACCTCAGCGCTGAATGCCGTGGTAGTAACGGCATTGGGAGTAAAACGGGAAAAACGCAACCTTACCTTTAGTTCCCAGCAGCTGAACGGAGAAGAATTGTTAAAAACCAAGGAACCTAACCTGGTCAATACTTTGGCCGGCAAGGTGCCGGGCATACAGATCACCAGTTCTTCGGGAAATGCAGGCGCCTCCTCCCGCATTGTGATCAGGGGAAACTCTTCTCCCACCGGGGAAAACCAGGCGCTGTTTGTAATCGACGGCGTGCCCGTAGATAACACGGAAACCGGCAATATCAGCGGCGGGGCCGCGGGCTCCGGCGTAAACCGTATCGCAGATATTGATCCTGCTATCATTGAAAATGTGAACATCCTGAAAGGCGCCGCCGCTACCGCGTTGTATGGATCTTCCGGCGCCCGGGGAGTGGTACTCATTACCACCAAAAACGGCGGTGTGGATAAAAAACCGGTATTCAACTTTTCGTCAGATGCTTCTTTTGAGCATCCGCTCCTGCCGGAACGGCAAAATATATATGGACAAGGTACCACCGGTATCTTTTATAACGGTGAGGATGCGGACAAGAAAACAAGCCTTTCCTGGGGACCTCTCATGGATACCCTTAAAGTAAACGGCCAGCCCGCACCTACCTACGATCCGTACGACTTTTTCCGCACGGGTATTACTACCAACAATACTATTTCTGCCTCCGGCAGTACCAATAATTCCAACTACTTTCTCAGTTATTCCTATTTCAACCAGAAAGGTGTAATGCCGGGAAATGATTTTAAGCGGCACTCCTTCTTTGCAAAGTACAATTCCAAAATAGGCAAATATGTGAGCACTACTTTCCAGATGGGATACAACAACTCCGACCAGGAAAGGCTGCCGGAAGGCGCCAGCAACGGGCCTTTATTTGTGCTGCTGCTGCAACCGGTATCCTGGAATCCTTACCCTGTGCTCCTGCCGGACGGTAGCCAGCGCGGCTACCGCTATTCCAGGAATATGCCGCTGTGGACGCTCGACAACATCAGCAATGATTCTAAAGTCAACAGGTTTCTCCCGGTGTTTACCGCCAACATCACTCCTACCAGCTGGCTTACTATTACAGAAAGACTTGGCGCGGATATCTACACGGAGTCTGATAAGTATATAGAACATCCAAGTCCGCAGATTGGCCTCACAGGACAAATCAGGAACCAGAACATCAACTTCCGGCAATTCAATAATGACCTGATCATCAGCGCCACGAAAACATTTGGCAAATTCAATGTAAACCTGTTAGTCGGTAATAATATCTATACTACTTACAGCCAGTATATGAATATTAACGGCACCGGGCTCAATATTAACGACTTTAATAACTTATCGTCCGGCTCCACTATCACAGGTACTGAAAGTTACACCCAGCTCAGAAAAGTGGGCTTCTACTCCCAGGCTAATATTGAGTACAACCGCTTCCTGAACCTGTCTTTAACCGGCAGGTACGACGGCAGCTCCGTGCTCAATCCCGATAAAAACTTCTACCCTTACGGATCTGCCGCTGCCAGCTTTATCTTTTCCGAATTCCTCGGACCTAAAGCCTCCAATGTCATTAACTTCGGAAAGGTACGCCTGAGCTATGCTACGGTGGGCAACGACGGCGTAGGGCCATATGCGTTATCTACCCCTTATGTGCAGGCAGGCAGGAATACAAACGCCGGTTTTTTCCAGTTCCCATTCCAGGGGCAGCAAGGGTTTTTACTGACAACGGCGCTGGGTAACCCAACGCTCATCAATGAACGGCTCAATGAATATGAAGCAGGGCTTGAAATGCGTTTTCTGAAAGACAGAATCAGCTTTGAAGGATCTTATTTTAGCCGTCGTTCCAAAAGCGGGCTCATTCCGGGGTCACAAATCCCCCCTTCAACCGGTTTCAACAGCACTACTATTAACTCCGCAGAAATATCCAACAAAGGAATAGAGCTGTTGTTGAGCGCCACTCCTGTAAAGACAAAAGATTTCAGCTGGAATGTTACCCTGAACTTTTCGAAGATCAAAAACGAAGTGCTTTCCCTCGCGCCGGGCGTTGACCAGTTGGGACGTTTGATCAAAGGAGAACCCTATAACATCTTCTTTGGCAACCGTTATAAACGGGCCGACAACGGGGAGCTGCTCATCGACGCCGGTGGACTACCGGTAGTAGATCCGCAACAAGGCATTGTGGGTGATATTAACCCGGATTGGCTGGCCGGCATGGATAATACCTTCCGTTATAAACAGCTCAGCCTCTCCTTTTTCTTCGATATGAAAAAAGGCGGCGATGTGCAAAATGATGTTGAGTCGGCCGGTTTCTACTACGGCACTGCAAAGGTAACTGCCACCCGCGGCCAAATGGTGGTGAAAGGAATCAGTGAAGTAGACGGGAAGCCCAACACCGTAGCAGTAGATGCGCAAACCTACTACCAGACCAGGCAATACGAATCTACCATCCAGGATGGTACTTATATCAAGTTGCGGAATGTAAGTATTTCATACCTCCTGCCTGCTTCCTTCGTGGCTAAAACACCTTTCAAAACTGCTTCCCTGGCAGTAGCCGGCAGGAACCTCTGGATTTACAGTCCGCATTTTACCGGTGCTGATCCGGAAGTAAGTTCCTATGGCACAGGCAACAGCTCACAGGGTATTTATGCGTTTTCCACGCCTACATCGCGCTCTATCAACTTCTCACTGAAATTTAGTTTTTAGTATGCCGGCACCACTAAAATTTATCAACATGAAAAAGTCTTTTTATATACTGCTGCTTACAGGTCTTTGTTTACAGGGATGTAAAAAATTCCTGGATATAAACACCGATCCCAATAATCCGATAGACGTACAGGAATCACTGATCCTGGCGCCGGCGGAACTGAACATTTCCGACAATATCCATGGCGGCAATGCGGGAATCATTATACAGAACTATGTGCAAAACATAGCCGCCAACCAGCTGAATCCTTATGTGGGCAGTTACCAGCTGTTTAATATTGATATGGATGGCGACTGGTCCAACTTCTACGTCACCTCGCTCAACAACCTGATCACGCTGAATAAAAAGGCGGAAGCAAATAACAACTGGAACTATGCGGCCATTGCCAAAATACTTACGGCTTACACCCTTGGTACCGCCACCGATTTCTGGGGAGATATTCCTTATTCTAAAGCATTTGTCAGCGGCGTTTTCACAGTACCTTACGATAAACAGGAAGATATTTACAAAAGTATCCAGTCGCTGCTCACCGATGCCATAGCCAATATCGATAAAAACAGCAGTCCAAAGAGCCCAACAGGCGACGATTACTTCTACAACGGCAATATGAACGCCTGGCGCAAGCTCGCATGGTCGCTGAAAGCGAGGTACTATATACACCTCACTAAAGCACCCGGGTATACCGCCAAAGTACAGGCCGAAAGCGCGATAGCTGCTTTAAAACAAGGCATGACATCCAACAACGATGATCTTAAGTTCACCTACTCCGGTGCGGCAGGATCGGAAAACATCTGGTACCTTACTTTTACACCAGTAACTACCTACGTGATGAATGCCACTCTGATTGATACCTTACGCAACCGGAATGATCCGCGGCTGCCAAAGATGATTGCTCCCGCCACGGCAACGGGACTGTTTACCGGCAGAAAGATCGGTACGCCCACAGGAGACCTGGCTAAGTACTCTTACCCTGCTGCCTTTTATGGCGCCAAAGCATCGTCCAATTACATCTTCAATTATTCTGAAGCACTGTTCATACAGGCAGAGGCCCTGCTGATCACCAGCGGTTATGCCGCCGCACAGCCGGTGTATGTAAATGCGATCAATTCCCATCTGTCCAAACTCGGGATTGATACAGCCAGCGCCGCGGCCACTGCTTATGTAAACCGCCGCAAACTAACCGCCGGCAACGCGCTACAGCTGATCATGGAGGAAAAAGCAGTAGCTAATATCTTCAACTTTGAAACGTATAACGACTGGAGAAGAACAGGTTTTCCAAAATTGCAGAAAGTAGATGGGGCATTGATAGATATCCCCCGCCGGTTGTTATATCCGCAAAACGAGATATTAACGAATGCACAACCGCAACAGACAGCCATCCAGAGTACAAAGGTTTGGTGGGATAACTAAGCAGGTATAACAGTAATACGGGGCGTCTCAAGAGTATTTGAGATGCCCCGTATTCTTAAAACAATCGCCAATGTGGCTACCTGTTATTTTTTTCCACCCTTCTTTTTCGTGGTTGCGCCACCTTTTCCGGATGATACCGCTGCCGGCTTTTCTTGCGTTGCCCAATATTGATTGATACCGTCCACCATGGTAGCAATAACGCGTTGTCCTTCTTTCAGCCGTTCCAGGGTATCCAATACAGCTGCCCTGCTATCACCCAGTGGGATCTTTGCAAAAGCCCGCAGGTCAAAACGTAACTCTTCTAATCTGTCGGTGCTGCTTCTCAGGAAACTGAGTTCGTCTTTCAAAATGGAATCGTCCCCTTTTATAATGGTATTTAATAAATTCTCTAAGGCGAGGTTTAATGCCTGTACTTCACCTGAGTTTCCAGTCAGGGTTTGGCTTTCATATTCCCTGTCCAGCGCCTGCTTTTGTTCTTTTGCCACTCTTTTCTTTTCTATATTTTCTGCAGAATTTTCCTTTTCCCAGAGTGATTTCATTTCTTTGCTGTCGCCCAGCCGCCGTAGCAGACGATCTTCCAGTCCATGCATTAAATGCTGGCAAGCCTTACAGGAAGGTACAATATCACCACTGCCATATTTTATAATCTTGCCATGTGCATCAATTATAGGAACTGTACTGTCGGCATTGAGTGGAGACACCCATCTTTCCGTCATGGATGCATGCTGCATAGTGGTAGGATGCAATTTCACATGGCCTCCGTCAATGATAGACCAGATCAGCTTCGGGGCTGCACAGGTACCGGCAAGCCCGGTTTTCACTTCTTCGCTCCCCGTATGTTCTTTTACAATGTTCTTCTCCTCCCCGGTTCCAAAACTATGCTGCCCTATTTGTTTGACGATAATTCCCCTTGCTTCCTCCACATCCATTACGGAGCTTACGTACTGCATCCCCAGTGACTTGGCGATGAGCTCAAAACCGGCCGACTGACCACCGGAGCAGGTAGCAAACACTTGCCCATCCATAATAAGCACACCAAGCATATATCCTTTATAGGTGTCGTGCTCTTTATCATAACGCAGCAAATTTCCCAATTTCGTTTTTGCCCCATTATCATTCTGTTTCACCAGTTCAAACAAGCGTTTCGCTTCCTTATCAATCTCTTTATACAGTGCCTCCGAGCGCGCCTGGCTTTTCTCGCTTTGCGGAATGGTAAAAGGCTTGTCCGGCCTGAGGTCATGCGATCTCAGGTTGGGATAGGGCGTATGTTCCATAAAGATCGTATTCACGTCTTTAGACAACCGGATAATGCAATCTGTTATGACATCAATTTTTTCCCCAGGCAATGACTCCTTTAATAAAAGCCAGGTTTGGGAGATTGCCAACTTCTCACTCAACGCCGGGAACAATACCATCACTTCTTCCACCGCCTGTTCAAAAGTCTGGCCCCGTGAATTCACGGCGCCTTTCATATAACGTTCAATCGCCTGCTTATCACTTCCGTTGTCCAATAGCTTGTCAATTTTGAGCTGCATGATCCCCTGTTGTTGTAATACAGGTGGCGCTATAACGGCCGGATAGGCAATTCCACTACGGGGAACCGTTTGGTTTGCAGCTGCACGGGAAGCGGCAGGGACAGGTATTTTGAGGAAGCCTGATGACATATGGGATGCATCTATTTATACAAAAAATAATCAATTGCACCTTCATAAACAAAAATTGTTTGCAGATGGGCCACCCGGCAACATTTCACTTTTTCATTCCCCTGAAAAACCTGCCGATACTATACGATACACTCATAGTAATACAAAGGGGACATACCCCGAAGCGGAAAAATGTTAAGGCCACTTTCTTATACCAGGGCAGATGAGCGGGAACAACAGGGCAGCTCTTACCATCTCCTTTATATTCCCTTATTCCCCAAATATTAACAGCTGTTTTCATTCTAACTGTTCTTTAATCAACCAAAGAAATGATAAAGGCAAATACCTGTTAATACTAAAGAGACAATACAAAGAGTGATTTTTGTTCTTACAGACATAATTAAACTGTTTAAAGGTGATTTCTTATTAATACCCGTTCATAAGATTTATCACCCAAAAACTATATGCTTTCTTCTTTTGCTTTCATTTTCCTAACCTGTTGAATGCATTTATATTGCTGATTGGCTGCAGTATGCCTGTTTTTCCAGCCCATTCTTTTCATTAATACCTCCATGGGCTCCCGGTAAAAAAAGATGGCTTTTAAAAGCCGTTGGCAATGCCCTGTAATCCTGGATATCCAGGATTGTACTTTTTCATCGACGGTTTTCTCCTGGTGTAATTCCATTGGAAAGTCCGCTGTTACGCACGGATACAGGGATACATCCTCTACGGGTAATAACCTATTATCCCGGAGACGTTTCAGCCAGAGGTTCCTGGAAATAGCAAAAAGATAAGTTTTCAGGGAGGCCGTAAGTAAGAAATCAGGTTGCCGCACTTTTTGAAGCAATACAATCATTGCTTCCTGGAAAATATCTTCCGCATCCTCATTTTGTCCATAGTTATTAATAATATATGCGGCAATAGTTGGAAAATAGTATTGATACAATACCTCAAAAGAAGCACTATCCTCACTTCTGAGCATATTGAGCAATGTGTGGTCTGATATTGTTTGCATACGATGGTGAACTTGGTCCATACTATATACCGGAAGACGGATTTTATCACCCGCAAACTTAAAATTATTTATTGGATGATAAACTGGGGGTTTTTAATGTCATTCCATGCGGCAGCAATGGCAGCGTATTCAGCTTTACGCCGGTAACATCCGCAATCGCGTTACGGATGGCAGGCGCAACACCAACAATCGGTGCTTCACCTGCTCCTGCAGACGGCATGTCCTTTCTGTCAACAAGCACAATGTCCAGTTCCGGAATATCTCCAAACCTGGGCACGCGATAGCTGGAAAGCGATGGGTTTAAAATGCGGCCATCCTTAAAGTCCACGGCTTCAAATAAAGCGCCACCAAGTCCCTGCAACACACAACCCATCACCTGATTTTCCAGGTGCATGGGATTCACAATGGCGCCGCACTCAAAAGCCACTACGAGCCGGAGCAATTGCAACTGCCCGTTGGATTTATTATAGGCTACTTCCGCGCAGGTTCCTACATAGGCATTTTTTACAAATCCACACGCCATACCATAACCACGACCAGCTTCCTTTTGCCGTGTCCAGTCAAATTTAGATGCAGCTGCCTGTAACACTTGTTTTAATCGTTCCTCTTTTAAATTATTAAGCCGGAACCGGAATGGATCCTGTTTTAATTGCCGGGCCAGGTCGTCCATCACGCTTTCTATGGAAAAGACGTTGGCCGTAGCGGCAAGGCCCCTGTAAGAGCCTTGTTTCAACGGTGTATCAGATGGATGGTATTGGATGTGCTTGTGTGGCACTTCATAAGGGATTTCAATACCCGCACCGCCGGAGTTGTAATTATGAAACTCCCAGGACGCCAAAAGTCCTTCGTTGCTGGCTGCGGCGGCTACTTCTATAAGTCCGGCCGGTCTGAAATAAGCCCATTTGAATTCTTCTTCACGGGTCCACACTACTTTTACCGGTTTACCTACGGCCCTGGAAAGGCGCGCCGCTTCCACCGCAGCTTCCCCGCTGTGTTTTCCGCCATAGGCGGAGCCGGTATCCGGCATCATTACACGGATATGATCTTTCGGAATGGAAAATACTTCCGCCAGTTCTTCCTGCACACCAAAAGGCCGTTGCGTGCCGGTCCATACGGTCAGCTTCCCATTTTCCCACACCGCCAGCGCCGCCCTCGGCTCCAATGGCACATGGGCAATATATTGCACCTCAAAATGTTGTTGTACCTGCACCGGGGCTGCTCCAAAGGCTTTATCAACGGCCTCCCCGGCTTTTCTTTCCTTGTCTTGTGCGTGCGTTTTAAGATAAGTGAAAATTTCCGCCCTGGAAGGCTGCGGTGTAGTTTTCCAGCGGGCCTCTATTCGGGCCAAAGCATTAGTGGCTGTTTGAGGATCAGGGGCAGTTACGCCAATGAAGTTATCTTCTTTAACAACATTTACACCTGGGGAGATCTTCGCCTTTTCTACATCAGCAGCAACCAGGGATGCGCCATAAGACGGCGCACGGAGCATTTTCCCATACACCATACCTGGCATTACCATATCTGATACATACTGATGCTTTCCTGAAACGAAGCTTTTCGCATTAACCTTTGCCACGGGTGTACCGGCTACGCTCCATTTTTCAGCAGGAGTAAGCTGCACCTGGTCGTTTACAGCTAAGAGCATCTTCTTTCCCCTGGTGAGAACGCCGAAGCTCACCGTTTTACCGGATACGGCATGGATAACCTGGCCATTTTTAACGGCCACCGTTTGTTGGGCTACATTCCACTGTTTCGCAGCCATATCCGTGAGCACCTCTCTTAACGAGGCGGCCGCTTTGCGTAGCTTTGGTCCCATAGTAGGCGTAGTGAGACTACCATAGGTGCCCCGGTCGTAGGGCGTAAGAAGGGTATCGCCCATGATCATTTCAATGCTGCTCACGGGAACAGACAGCTCCTCCGCCACCACCTGCGATAAGGAAGTACGGATGTTTTGTCCTACTTCCACTTTGCCGGTGTAAACGGTTACTGTTCCGTTTTCCAGGATGTGTACCCAGGCGGCGATAGCGTCATCGCCGGGAGGAACGAAAGCAGTGTGTTTCGACAATGCGTTCAGATCAGAATAGGTAAGGGCAACCGCAATACCGCCGCCCAGCAGTTTCAGAAAATTCCGTCTGTTGATTCCTTCCACTGAATTTTTCATAACCTTGGGTTTTGAACGTTAAGCCTTGCTGATGGCATTTATAATACGTGGATAAACACAGCAGCGACAAATATTTCCCTGCATTGCTTCTATAATTTCCTGCCTGGTGGGTGTTGGATTTTTTGTTTTTAAAGCAACCGCTGAAATGATCATACCGGAGCTGCAATAGGCGCATTGGAAGGCGTCTTCATCAAGAAACGCCTGTTGTAAAGGATGCAGCTGACCGTCCTTTTCCAATCCTTCTATGGTGATAACAATTTTGTTCTCCACGCTTGCTACCGGGGTAATACACGAAGGTGTAGCATGACCGTCTATCAGCACTTTGCATGCACCGCATGCGCCTTCTCCGCAGCCGTATTTACTACCGGTGAGATTTAAATTTACTCTTAAGGCATCAAGAAGGCTGGTGTTAGCCGGCACGTTCAGGGTATAATCGGTGCCATTTACATTGATTTTCATAAGAGATGATTTAGAATGACGGGAAAACCATTTTATTCTGTGACTAAACTTACTCAAAATTAGGTATTAAACCTATTTCCTAACTACCATTCCATACTCCTCCCCGGATTGTTCAATATTTTGACGAATCGTACCAAATATAGCATGCACCGCCATCAAGTGATACAATTTTATTTTAAAACCCATAGTATTTTGATATCATTATTTATATTTGAATTCAGTATTATGAAATTCCTCGGTTATATTGTTTTGCTGAATTTATTCTTACCGGTCACCATTTCTCCATGTTATGGGCAATATTATTTCAAGCACTACCAGGTGGATGACGGGCTGGTGCACAATGCGGTGACCGCTGTAATACAGGATAGTAAAGGGTTGATATGGGTAGGAACCCGTGGTGGTTTGAACCGTTTTGACGGGTATTCTTTTAAAGCCTACAAAAACAATAACGATAAATTCGGCAGCCTGGGAAATGATGTTATCAATTCTATCGCTGAGGATAAAAACAGGATAATCTGGATAGCCACCGGCAAAGGCATCTTTAAATATAACCCGTACAAAGAAGTACTCACCGAGCTGGAAACCGTCCCGAAAGAATATACCAATAATCTTGTAATAGACAAGGATAACAATCTTTGGTTTCTCATCCAGTTTTCTCTATACAAATACATACAGGCAGAGAACCGGGTGGAGGATTTAAAAACAAGGGCATCCTGTATTGCGCTGGATTCAAATATGAATCTATGGATGGGAGATAATGATGGTAATATTCATATTTACAACCCAAAAACAAAGCCTGGTACAAAGATTAGGATCGTTGATAAAAGTGCCCCGGCAAATGCCCGGTCTATCAGCAAAATATACCCTGTAAGTAATAACGAGTTATTGATAGGTTGCTTTAAACAGGGATTAAAAAGCTACCATACCCAAACAGGCATCGTCAAATCTTTATCACTGGATGCCGATAAAAATAAAGACATATTTGTCCGCGATATAGCAACGGGTAATGACGGGCAATACTGGATAGCCACTGAATCGGGAATTTACATTTACGACTTAGCCACCAACAAGAGCATAAGCCTGAGAAAACGGCCAGGCGACCCCTATGCCCTGGCAGACAATGCTGTTTATGCAGTATGCAGGGACAACCAGGGTGGTATGTGGGCCGGTACTTTTTTTGGCGGGTTAAATTACTATTCAAAAGTCAATGCACGATTTGAAAAATATTATCCGCTACCGGGTGCCAATGCTATTTCAGGAAATGCGGTAAGAGAGATATGTGCTGATAGCAGCGGCCACTTGTGGGTGGGCACCGAAGATGCAGGTATTAACAAATTGAATTTAAAAACAGGCATATTTACAAACTATACAGCCACAGGCAAAAAAGGAAGCATCTCTTACTCCAATATACATGGCTTGCTATCCTGGGGGAACGAGTTACTTATCGGGCCATTTTTACAGGGCATGGAAATAATGGATACGCGTAGAGGTTTGGTGACAGACCGGTTTAAACTTATTGGTGACAGGAACGGCCCGGTAAGTGATTTTGTCATTTCAATCTACCGGACAAAAAACAATAAACTACTGGTAGGCACTGCATACCGTAATGCCGGACTATTTGAGTATGACCCACAACACAAAACATTTAAGCGCATTAGCCAGATACCATACAACACGTATGTTTATGATATATTTGAAGACTCAGAAGGAAATATCTGGACAGGCAGTGTAAAGGAAGGCGCATTTTATTATAATCCCAAAACCGGTCGCCGCGGGAATTTACATTTTGGAGATACTACTAAGGGAAAGACCATTAACGAATTCCCCGTGTACAATATTTTTGAAGACAGCAACCATGCTTTATGGTTTGCCACAACCGGCGGTGGGCTTATAAAACTAAGCCTTGACCGGAAAACCATCAAAAGGTATACAACCGCAAACGGGCTGCCAGGCAATGTATTATACAGCATCCTGGAAGACAATTCAAAACATTTGTGGATCAGCTCATCCAAAGGTCTTATTTGTTTTGATCTGCCCACAGAACAGGTAAAAGTGTACACGCAAGCCAACGGGCTGATAACGGACCAATTCAACTACAACTCGGCGTATAAACATACCGATGGTAAAATGTACTTTGGCTCTGTTAAAGGAATGATTGGTTTTGACCCGGTTTTATTTAACCAAAGAGAACCAAGCCCGCCTACCTATATTATAGGTTTCCAAATCAATAACATAGAAGCAGTGCCTGGTGGGCATAACAGCCCCCTCTCCCAGTCTGTTTTATACACAGACACCGTTATATTGAAATATGATCAGAACAATTTTAGTATTGAATTTGCGGCGTTGAACTTTTCGTCGCCTGAAGCAACCCGGTATAAATATCTTATGAAAGGTATTGATCAGCCCTGGACCTATCTCAATACTAACCGCAAAGCATATTTTACGGATCTTACCCACGGCACTTATGAATTTATTGTTCAGGCTGAAAGCAACACCGGAAGCTGGACCGGCAAGGAACGACGGCTGTTCATCAAAATTCTACCCCCTTTCTGGAAAAGCAACTTCGCTTATATTTTATACCTGCTGCTTTTGTGCGCTATAATATTCATCACGGACCGTTTGTATCGTCAATACCTGGAGCGTAAAAATTTGCGAAAGCTACAGTTGTTTGAACATGAAAAGGAAAAAGAAATCTACCAGGCCAAAATAGAATTTTTTACCAATATTACCCATGAAATACAAACGCCGCTTACACTTATAGCGGGGCCTATAGAATGGTTGAGCAAAAAATTTGATCAAGACCCCGATGTTAAGAAAACGCTCGCCATAGCTGAAAAAAATACCCGTCGCCTGATAGAGCTGGCCAGTCAACTACTCGACTTTAGAAAAACGGAAGCGGACCAGTTCAGCCTGAATTTTGTAAAAACAGATATTGTTGGACTGATAACCGACCTGGTAGCGGGTTTTAAAGCACAGGCTGCCGCCAACAATATTGAACTGGATATAGCATTACCGGAAAAACCCTTCACGGCTTTTGTAGACAGGGAGGCGCTCATTAAAATAGGTACCAACATACTGTCAAATGCTATCAAGTATGCAGCTACCAGGGCCACGATTAACATAAACACGGTAAGCGATTCCGATGAATATTTTAAGATCAGCTTTCACAACGATGGCAAAGGCATACCAGAAGAATTTAAAGACCAGATATTTGAACCCTTTGTAAGGGTACGTGGAAATAATAAGCCGGGAACCGGTATCGGGCTATCGCTTGCCAAATCGCTCACAGAGCTGCACAACGGCTCGTTGCGATTGATTTCCGGCGAAACTGATTTAGTTATATTTGAACTGCAACTGCCCATACATCAAAAAATTGAATTTCAGTTAAGCAGTTGGAAAAAGATAAAATAGTATGACCGAAAATATTCTTATTATTGACGATAATGAAGATATCCTGGAATTCTTATCTATGGTTTTGAGAGATGCTTACCAGTTACATCTTGCCACCAATGGAGAAATTGCACAAACCATTTTAGACAAAGAAATTATTCACCTCATCATATCAGATATTATGATGCCGGGAATTGACGGGTTTGAGCTATGCAGGCTCATCAAATCCAATGTGGAATACTGCCATATCCCCATCATTTTATTAACATCTAAAAACACGTATAAAGCCCACATCGAAGGACTGGAGGTAGGCGCAGACGCTTATATACAGAAGCCATTCTCATCAGAATTGCTGCAGGTACAGATTGCTAACCTGCTTAAAAACCGCCGTAAGATAAAGGACCATTTTGCCAGTTCGCCTTTTGAGGATGTGAGGGTAATGGCGCATTCAAAAACAGATGAAGCCTTTCTAAAGAAACTGGATGAATATATCAAAACAAATATTGAAGACCCCAATATTGATATTGACATGCTTGCCGCACACATGTTCATGAGCCGCACCACACTATATCGCAAGATCAAATCCTTATCCTCGCTATCCCCAAAAGAACTTATTGACATCACGCGTCTTAAAAAAGCCGCCGATTTAATTGCTAAAAATGAGTTTTCATTTTACGAAATTTCAAAAATGATAGGTTACAGCTCGCAAAGTCTTTTCAGTCGTAACTTTCAGAAGTATTTCAAAATGTCGCCACTCGAATACTTTGATTCATTGCCAAGAGAGTAAGTAAGCCTTGGACGCTTTCAAATGAAGGCGTCCAAGTATTTCCATTACCCTGGGAGATGACCATGACTGTATCTCTCTTCTTAATTCTTATTTTCATCATTAACAGCATCTTCCCATTTCGTCCACATTTCCACGCTCTGACCATAACCGTTATAACCGGGGTTTTGGCGTAGTTTCCCATACAAATTTGCATCGATCGCCGATTGGGGAATGGGCCAATAGATATTATGTGGTGCTATGGTATAGGATCTGCCCTTTACAGTTACTTTGTTTTTATTGTAATAATTGCTGTAATGCTGTATGCGCTGATACCAATAACTGTTTTCTGAAAGGGTATTCACGTTATAAGTATTCCCCCATTCGTCTGCTTTACCACTTAAGGCCAGGCTATATGACATACGGCTTAGTTCCATGTGCCGCCATTCTTCCATCCATAATTCACGGGCACGTTCATTCGCGATATCACCAATAGTAATAGTAGTGTATAGCTGCTGGCATTTTGCCCTTTGTCTTACAATATTTACGTCTGCTACAGCTGCGCCTATATTCCCTTTATAAAATTGGGCCTCGGCACGGAGCAGATAGGTTTCCGCAAGACGATAGCAATACCAGTCGGCCGCCCCGCCCTTATTGTTATTACTTGCAGCATTGCCAATATGATCAGGATCGTTTACAAAAACTTTATAATGCGGCCAATCGAACCAGTTACGCACCGTATCGGTACATAAAAGCTTGTTGCCATTATAAAGCCGCAGGTTTTTACCGAAATACAATGCATCTGAAGGATCATTGTATTTCAGGGAATCCATTCTGGCCCAGTTGCCCACGCTGCTGTTATGTCGTAGATCCCCGGCATCATTAATTCCGTTTACATTCCAAAGATCGTGTTGTGCAAAATAGGTAGGGCTAATCATTGCAATACCACGACCAACAGCCGAGTTATAATCGAGGTTGGCCCGGTAGGAGCTGCTTGATGAAGCGTAGCATTGCATAAATTTTCCCGCAGGCGACACTAAGGTAGAGATATTCCACATCGGACCCCAATTCCGCATGGTGCGCATTTTTATTGCGGCATCTGTATTATCACGGTTGGGCATAGCAAGAATGGCTTCCTTATTTGTCATGATACACTTGTTCACAGGGCGGTGCAGGTCCCATATCACGTTCCGCGTAATATGCCAGGTGCCTTCCAGCGGGCTTTCGAACGTACCAAATGTGTTTGTCATTAAGGAATAACCCGAATTATTAATTAAAGAATCAGCTTGTGCAATTGCTTTGTCCCACTGACCAGTAGCCAGATAGCATTTGATCAATAACTGGCGGCAGGCGCCTTTATTAATCATGCCTATATATGACATACTGGACTGATCAGGCACCCATTGCACGGCATCTTCCATATTTTTAGTGATCATTTCTAAAATAGCTTCACGACTGGTGCTTTTATAGTTTTGCTTTGGAGAAGAAGGGATTTGGGTTATCAAAGGAACATTGTTAAACTGAAAGCACAGGGCGAGATAACGAAAAGATCTGTGAAAGTAAGCCCTGCCAATATATTCACGTTTTGTAGCTTCATCCAGGCCGGGAACTTTATCAATAAACGAGGTGATTGTATTGGCATACTTGATACCATTATAAGTTTCTCCCCAGAAAAAACTCAGCATATTCACATCATTAGTATACATGCCGTCAGTTGGCGTAAGGCGGGTAGCTACATCCGCAAAGATGCTTCCATCGTCTGTTTTACCCGCTACCGCCATGTCTGACAACATATACTCTGTGTTAATGGGTACCGAAATATCCCTGGTCGTAATGTAGCTCCAGTAGCTCCGCAAATGCTTGTCACACATCCCTATGGCAGCATCCAGCCCCGACTTGGTAGAGAAAGTAGTTTCGGGCTCATAAAAAGATAAAGGATCCGGTTTAAGATATTTCTTACTACAGGCGGCAATCATTGTTGATGCCATCACCAGGAAGAAAATTTTTCCTATATAGTTATTTTTCATTTTTGATTTTTTTATTTCCCCTGCGTAAAAGTTTAGAATGTCACATTTAATCCAAGCGTGTAAATTCTCGGCGCAATGTCACCAGTTTCTATATCCCAGTAATCCCAGTTTTTATCTTTTCTCCAGACAGCTACATTGCGAACGGTTGCATATAGCTTCAGGTTTTCAATCCCTGCCCGTGAAATAAGTTTACGGGGCATTGTATAACCAATTGTTACATTATCAAGCCTGATAAAAGAACGATCGAATACTCTGCTGGGGGCAGCAACTCCGGAAGGACCTCTCGCATCCAGCCGCCCAAAAAAATCACTCGGATTATCAAGCGTCCAATATTGTTTTTGATAGGTATTGGCATTGTATGTAACCAACGAAACACTATTGTCCTGGTTCAGGTAAGAAGTACTTAAGCTTTTACTGCCCCAATAAGAATAGATATTGAATGAGAAGTTGAAGTTTTTATAGGTAAAATCATTTCGCAACGACCACATAGTAGGTGGTGTAGTCTGGCCCAGGAATTCCTTATCCTTATTATTATAAACCGCCGTTGTCGTTCCATCAGCATTTTTAATATCATCTGCCGTGTAATTATTGGCTACTTTAGGATCCCCGGGGCGTTGGCCGTATTTAGCAGCTTCCGCAACCTCATCCACCTGCCATATTCCCGTTACGCGGTAGTTCCAGATGGCACTGGCCGGTTGTCCGATAAACCATCCGTTGGATATATCATCAGATTCTTTGGAGGTCACTACATTTCCATTGGCATCTAACACATCCTCGTACCGGTAATAAAGATGCTTAATCGTGTTTTTATATTTCGAAAACCCCACTGTGGTATTCCAGGTAAAGTTGGGTGTTCTTATATTTTGTGTGTTGACTGAAATTTCGAAACCTTTGTTTTGTACTTCCCCTAAGTTGGTAGTGATACTCGTAAATCCTGAAAAATCCGGCAACGATTGGCTCATGATCATGTTAGTGGTGGGCATGTAATAATAATCGAGCGTACCGGAGATCCGGTTATTTAAGAAAGCGAGATCCAGTCCGATATTATATGCTGTAGTTTTTTCCCATTGCAAATTGGGATTTGCCATACGGTCAATTCTTAAATAGTAATACTGGATATAATTACCGCTGGCATCTACGTATCCCTGAGTGGTTGCGCCGTTTGCAAGATTTGCCAATGCTATATAGGGATTAGCAAGCGATCTGTTTCCATTTTGTCCATAGGACAAGCGCAATTTACCATTGCTCAATGGACTCCACTGAAAGAATTTTTCATTGCTAAATGTCCAGGCCAAAGCTGCTGAAAAAAAGGTGGCCCGCGGATTCGAAGTACCGAAAGCAGAATAGCCATCACGGCGTACAGAGGCTGTCAGCATATAACGGTCGTCATACGAATAAAACACACGCGCAAGCATACCATCAGCCGTTTCATGAGAATCGTCCGTATTAAAACTGCTGTTAAGCGGATCGCCGGTAGAAGTTTCGTGGAATCCCAATGCATCACTTGGCAAAATATTACGTGCATTAATAGCATCACTCCAGTACCGCCGTTCTTCTGCTTCCTGGACCAGGGTTATATTTACCTTATGCTTTTGGGCAAAAGTTTCTTCCCAGCTGATCGTATTATTCAAAGACCAGTCGAAACGCTTTCCCCAGTTCCGGTCAACACCATGATTAATTGGCAGCCAGTCGGGATGTTCCGAGGATTCAAAATAGCGGTTATAATACCACTGATACCTGGGAGATACATTAAAAGAGTACTTGATATTAAAAGGCAGTTTTACTTTGGCAGAAAGAATGGTATTCAGAACAGTATAGCCTCTTTCCAGTTTCATATACTGTTTATTGAAATCAAAATTATACCCTTTACTGGCAGTCATTTCATCGCCCATAGGATGTACTTCCAGGTTTCCATCCTCATCCCTGTAAGATGCAAAAGGACTGTTGTTAATAATCTGTGATCCCCAGTTAACCGCAATATTTCCGTCGGACCGGTCCTGAAAATTCACATTGGCGCTAATATCCAGCCAGTCGGTGACCTTGCCGTCCACTTTTAAGTTGGAGCGCACTGCCCTGTAATTATCACCCACAACCACTCCCTGGTTAGACAAATAACCTGCAGACAAATAATAATTTATTTTATCACTGGCGCCGGATACGCTGAGGTTATAATCCTGGTTAAAACCGGTACGGAAACTATGGTCATACCAATCGAAGGTTTTACCTTTCAGATAGTTATCCAATGTTGTATATTGAAGACCTAACCGTTTAGCCCGGATTTCGTTATCAGATGCGTTGCCTGTATTCGTTGAATAAGCTCTCCATTCGTCGATAGTGATACCATATTTTTTCAGCGTTTCATCGGTAGGCATTTCATAGTATCCCAGCTTACCCGCTGTTGCCGTTTCTGATATATAAGGTTCATAGGCTCCTGTTGCTGAATTGATGCCGTAGGTACCAGCCATGTACCAGTCCTGCCGGTATTTCATATAACCGTCGGGGCCAAAAACCTTCCTGTTTGCGGCCATATCGGAAAGCCCGAAATTGGTTGTCAGATTAACAGTCGGCTTCCCCTTTTTTCCTTTTTTTGTAGTGATGATAAGAACCCCATTAGCTGATTTCGCGCCATAAATTGCAGCAGCTGACGCATCTTTAAGGATGTCAATCTGATCAATATCATCGGGATTAATTTCAGACAATTCTCCATAAAAAATCATACCGTCCAGTATCAGCAAAGGATCATTATGTCCGCCATCCGTATAAACGGAACGCTGCCCGCGGATTCGTATGGTACCTCCTCCTTTTGCAGAGGCATCGAAACCTACACTTACACCAGGTGTTCCGCGTATGATATCCTGAACTGTTTTAGGGTTCTCGTCTGCAATCTTATTTGGGCGGATAGAAGTTATTGCCCCGGTAAGATCTTTTTTCTTCATAGTGCCATAACCAATCACCACCACATTGTTCAGGTCATTGGTGGCTTGTTGCAGTATAATAATCAAAGGCTTTCCATCCGGTATCACCTCCCTGCTGACATAACTTACGTGTGATGCTCTCAGGGGCACTCCTTTGGCAGCCTGAATGCTAAAATTACCTGATACATCCGTTTTTGCAAACACGGTTGTTCCTTTAACGGCAATTGTAACATCAGCTATTCCATGACCGAGAGAGTCAGTAACCCTGCCCGTTATACTTTGATGTTGTGCATGGACGCAAAAGGGAAACAGCAAAAACAATAAAGCCCGGAATAATCCAGGCAATAAGAACATCTTACACAAAGAAGAGGCATTGCTTTTCCTGGTTGCTGTATAATTTTTCTCCATAATGATCAGTTAGTCGTTATCGCGGTGAAATTTATAATGCTGTATTGGTTGTACAGATCCGTACTTGTTTTAATAGCCACAATCGTTAAAAAGATTAATAGAATAATATACATACGCCGCCAAGGCACGTAGTTCTTTGAAAGTTTTCATTCTTTGAGATACGTGGAATATTCACCGGCGCGACTCCTGGCCAATTCATAAGTGGACACACATATTTGTGGATAATTATTAATATTAATTCTGTAACGCGAAGTAAAAATTCTTTTTTGATACGTTTTATTCAACTTTTTGTCGAATCATTCCAAAGTAAGAAAGCATAGAAAAGGGAGGTGTTAAATCACAGGTACGCGAAAACAGCTTTTCAGGATAAGCCGTTGGTGTCATGCCCCCTGTGCAGGGCGCCAACACCAACGGCAGTATAAAACGCTCCAACTATTTTCCTAAAAGTGCAGCTGCGCACCAGAGATAGGGCGCCTGGCCGTGAAGATCACCCGCATTACGTGGGCGGTCGTGGTAATATTGTTTATCATTCTTTTTGCCCGTGCCAACGCAAACTTCGGTTACATTATTACGTTCATCAATATACGAAACCATAGCGGTCCATGCTTTTCGTGCTGCCGGAGCGTACTCGGCCGCATCTAACCATCCTTGCTGAACGCCTGTAATAAACGCATAAGTGAACATAGCCGTGCCGGATGTTTCCGGCCAGAAATCAGCTTCATCAATAAGCTGGTTCCACATTCCGTTGGGCCTTTGGTGCTCCTTCAGACTTTTCATCATGGTAAGATACCCTTCCATAATCCGCGGGCGGTCTTTGTGGTCCTTAGGCAACTCGCGAAGCAGGTCGGGCATGCCTACCGCCATCCAGCCAGCTCCTCTTGCCCAGTAATATGGAACATCCGGAGCATGATAGAAAAGTCCGTTCGGGCGTTGCAGCTCATCCAGGTAGCGTACCATTTCCTTTGCCGCCCTGTCAATATATTTACGGTCGCCGGTTACTTTATAGGCTTCATTTTGTACAACAGTAATCATATACATATCGTCGATCCACAAACGGGTTTGCCAAGAATATCCTTTATCGGCCCAGGCTTTTTCATCTGGATTCGCATTCTTTGGCACTTCCCACTGTGTATCGGCGTAGGCCAGTCCGATTTTCTTATAACGTTCGTCTTTTGTTACCTGATAGAGTTTCAGCGCAACGCTGCCAAACATATTGTAGTCCACGTGATTCATGGGAGGCAGCAATACTTTCTCCCGGGAGAAGAAGGGCTCAAATTTATCCTGTAAAAGCCTGATCAGCTTTTGGTCTTTTGTTTTTATAGCGTAGTCCAAGGCACCATTCCAGGTGCAAACTTCGGCATAGTGAATGTACCTTCCTGCATAAAGTTCATGCCTGCCGTCCACGAAGTGGTAGGCCAGTCGTTTGCCCACCTCGCCGGGTGTGGATCCCTTTGGAAATTTGGTCAGATGATCCTGCTGGGCAAACAAAAACTGAAAAGACATCATTGCCAGCAACGATAAAAATAATTTACTCATAACGCTTTTTTGTAGAACTTATTTAAATTTTTAGTGGTTATTTCCAATGCTTTGAACGACCGTCTCATACTTTCTTCCAGCGCATGCCGCTGGTATATTCAGCTCTGAGATCGTGCGAAGAAATGAAATATCTCCTTTAAATTTTGTTCAGTTTTTTGTCGAATTGATCCTAAAAACCAGCGTGAGGAAGAATAGCGGGAATGTATGGCAACAGCCGTGGATGGCAGGAATATCTATAACCAATGGATTATTTAGCAAAAGATAGATTCAGGGCATTTTGCTGTCCTGTATGAAGAACGTGGATAAAATAAAAAGGAGCTGCCTCATTTATTTATGAGACAGCTCCTTCTTTGTCGCCCTGACTACTGTACAAAATTCGAACTTACTTCTGCATGGCTTAAGGGAACATTCTTTTTAAGCTATGCTTCCCCGCATTACCACACCATCCTCCTTTCTCCCGCTCTTAGCGATCTGCATTTTATTTCTGTTAAAATAAGATAGCGCCAGCACACCCATCACACCCACAGGCAATAGTATAAACCCTATGTTCCCATCTACAACGGCATGACTGATAGTAGCGAATACCAGGTTGAACGTAAGTCCTGCATAGGCCCATTCCTTTAACCGGTCCGGGATCGGGGGCAACAATATAGCTAATGCGCCTGAAAATTTCAGAATGATCAGCGCAACTGCAAAATAATCGGGATAGCCAAGTGGCTTGGTTCCTGCATTGGTATACTGTGGTGCAAACAATAAGGTACTGATGGGCATGATGCCTTCAAACAGGAATATAAAAACAGTTGATACCCAAAAAATAATTTTAGCCTTTTTCATTTTTTTATAATTTATTTTTGAACACTTAATATCAAACTGATATAGTATATGTCAACGATGTTAACTAACGGGCTGGGATTTCGGCCTACATCATGGTTAACCGGGGAACTTGCTCATATCCATATATAATACCTCCCAATGGTTACCATCCTGATCGCTAAAGCTTCTTTGCTGCATAAACCCGTAGTCCTTTGGCGAATTGGGCTCGTTGCCACCGGCACTTAAAGCAGCATCTGCCATGGCATTTACTTCGTCCAGGCTGTCGACTGAAATGGAGTTGATCACCCCAATGTCTGTTTTAGTGTCAATGATTTTTTTGCTTGTAAACTGCGAGAACTTGTCATGAGTCAATAGCATTGTATAAATTTCTTCACTTAGTACCATACAGGCGGCAGTATCATCCGTAAAAGCCGGATTGTTGGTAAAACCAATTTTGGTGTAAAATTCCATTGCCTTTTTAAGGTCAGTTACCGGTAGATTGATAAAGATTTTCTTTGCCATGAGGTGTAATTTTAATTGTTAGTTCGATGAGACAAAGGTGGTCTAAATACATGGGACTGAGGGTACATAAATGCGTCAAATTAGGGGGGTGAAAATGACAGGGATGTATTATCTTTACTTTTAATTTTACAGCGTCTATGTTAATATCAGTTTTCGCACCGGAGAAGGGCGTAATAGAAGCGGTAACGCCACCCTACCGTGCTTTTAAGACAGCCAATGATTTTCTTATGGCCCTGGGAAAAGAGGCGATATTTGAGGTTGAATATGTTGGCCTTACCCCGTTTGTTTCGGCAAACGACGGTGAATACACGATAAGGACCGACCGCTTGCTCCGGGATGTGAGTAAAACGGATTTATTAATAATTCCTCCTGTATATGGCAATATTGCTGACGGAATAGAAATAAATGCTGACGCCATTCCACACATCAGGAAATTGTATGAAAAGGGCTGTAGCGTTGCCAGTTTGTGTTTAGGCGCATTCCTGCTGGCTGAGACCGGGTTGTTGAACGGCAAAAAGTGCTCCACGCATTGGGCCTTCCTTGACGAGTTCAGGGCGCGGTACCCTGGAATTGAGGTAGTGGATGGCGCTATTATTACTGAAGCAGGAAACATATATAGTAGCGGAGGTGCCAGCAGCCTTTGGAATTTGATCCTATACCTGATTGAAGAATTTTCCGACAGGGAAACGGCCGTATTAATTTCAAAAAGCTTCGCCTTAGATATTGGCCGCAACAGCCAGGCTGTATTTACAGTGTTTAAGGGGCAAAAGAAACATGCCGATGAAGAAATCATGAAGGTTCAGGATTACATAGAGATGAATTACAACGAGAAAATGTCGATAGACGAGTTAGCGGCCATGGTTAATTCCGGGAGAAGGACCTTCGAGCGAAGGTTCAGACAGGCAACAAGCAATACTCCTTTGGAATATATACAAAGAGTACGCATAGAGGCTGCTAAGCGCTTCTTTGAGGCTTCCCGGAAAAATGTGAGCGAAGTAATGTTTGATGTAGGGTATACCGATACCAGAGCTTTCCGGGATACATTTAAAAAAGTAACCGGCCTAACGCCTATAGAATACAGGAACAAATATGCTAAAGTTACTGCAGAAGTATAGATGTGGGTTGGTATTAGGAATGGAAAACGCACGGTACAGGATCAGGAACATTCCATTTGAAATTGTTTACAAATGGCTAGAATTTCCTCCGGTGTCTTTTCAAAGCGATTTAATACGACTGTATACCTCTGGTTGCTGGTTGGATTCAGGTTGTCTATATTACTAAGGGTTATAATAAGATACTCATAGTTCGTTGTGATGGCTCCTCTATCACCACCGTTATCCGGAATGCAGTAGGTATAGGATTTTACATCAAAGTCTGCGATAATTTCCCATTTAAGTTTTACAATTGATGGAAAAGCAAAGCTGCCCCGGGCATCTACATCCTCTAAAATACTTCTGCCATAATATATGACCATCTCGTCTTTTGATAGTTTTATTTGTGATGGCACATCCCATAAATATTTCACTATTCCAACTGAAGGGATGATTAATGAGACGATAAAAATAATGGATGGTAATGAAGCTGAATATTGTATAATAGAAATCAGTCCTCCAGCCAATAATATAGCAAAAATGATCAAATCTGCTATATATTTTCTCTTGCGTTCTGCAATGATTATTGTTTCCATATATTGTTCATAACAAGGTAAATATTTTTAGGTAAAACTGTTCTTAGGTTCTAAACCTTCAATTGTAGTGGCAAGTTAGAACTGGTTTACTTCCTTCTCAAACATCGGATTGATGGCCGGGATCCAAATTCAATTGCCAACGATTTAAAAGCAATCTTTGATGAATTCTGCTAAGTCCGGGTATTATCCAAAACAGGGTCGAACCAGGTTAAACAATTGTTTACAAAACGTTTGATGTACTGAATCGGAGCATCTTATTCAAACAGCAAGGAACTGCTCACTGGTCAGGTTTTTGCTGTTTGAATACTTTTCCCTGGCGTCATTGATTCTTCCGGAACTGATCTAATCGTTGCTTAGCTTTAGGATGGAGGTCTCACAAAACACTTGAAAAGCTGCTGGAAGGTATTCTATATACAGGATACATAACACTACCTATGATGCAGTATTTCAACTATTTTGAAACCAGCCTTTTCCTGATCCGGCTTAATGCTTCGGGCGTAACTCCAAGATAAGATGCCACGTAATACTGCGGTACTCTTTGAATCAACTCTTCCCTTTCTTTTATAAGATTCAAATACCGCTCTTCGGGCTTTTCTCCCATCAATTTGGCGTTTTTTTGGGTAACACGTAAAAACTGGGCTTCTGCAATGAGCCTGCCAATGCGTTCATACTCAGGAAACCTTTCATACAGCTTCTGCAGGCTGTTGAAATGAAGATGATACAATTCACAATCTTCCAGGGCTTCTATTCCATAATTAGCAGGACGGGACGTCAAAAAACTTTCATAATCTCCTGTAAATTGATGTTCAAAAAAGAATTCATAGACGGTCTTCTTCCGGTCAGACAAATCAAATGCGATCACCGCCCCCTTCTCAATAAAGGACACCCATTTGTTTACGGCACCCAAATCACTGATAATTTCCCCCTTCTTGTAAGACTTCACTACCAAAAGCTCAGTAAGAGGCTCCCACGCCCTGGCAGAAAGGTTGGGTAAAAATTGCAAAAAATACTGATGAATATTTTCAAACATAAACTTAGCCGGCTTCAATAGACTGTTTTCCCAGGTTATTTTCTTTATTGACCCAGATCAATGAACAGGAAGATCCTGTTGTAGATTTTTGTCCAAAATAATTTCCTGAGATAAATATAGCGAATTATGGCAGCAAAATCAATCTATTATAAGGCCACTTTATTGGCTGTGTTCCTCATTGCCTTTTTCAGCAATGTACAAGCCCAAACACAAACTATAAACGGGAAATTAGTTGACGAGGCCTCGTTCGCTCCTATCGGTGGTGCGACAATACAAATGGCAAATTACCCGGGGATAAATACGTTTTCGGATTCGCTTGGAAGTTTCCGGCTTATGGGAGTTCCTTTAGGTAGGCAATCTATTATCATTATGTTTGCAGGATACGAACCCTTGTTTCTTTCCGATTTATTGATCACCGCAGGGAAAGAACTTCAACTTAATAATGTGGTAATGCGCGAAAAAATTAAGATGTTGGATGAAGTGGTCATCAGCGCTTCTAACAGGAAATCACCCAACAATGAAATGGCTACTGTAAGCGTCCGCACGTTCAATATGGAAGAAACCAAAAGATATGCCGGTTCTTTTGGCGACCCTGCGCGGATGGCTATAAACTTTGCCGGAGTGGTATCCACCAATGACACAAGAAATGACATCATTATACGGGGCAATTCCCCCAATGCTATGCTATGGCAGTTTGAAGGTCTTAATATTCCAAATCCTAACCACTTCGGTGCGCTAAACAGTATGGGAGGTTCTGTAAGCATGCTGAACAACAACCTGATAGCTAAGTCTGATTTTATATCAGGTGCTTTCCCCGCCCAATATGGTAACGCTGTTGCAGGCGTCTTTGATTTACGGTTGCGAAATGGAAATAAAGACAAGCATGAGTTTGTAGGACAAGTAGGTTTCAACGGATTTGAAGCCGGAGCAGAGGGGCCGATCGGGAAAGGTAAAAAAGCATCCTACCTCGTAAATGCCAGATATTCCACCCTTTCTGTATTCCGGCAGTTAGGGCTCAACTTTGGTACTGGCGGCGGGCAACCCGACTACTACGATGTAAATTATAAAGTACACTCATCAGTCGGGGCAAAAGGAAACCTGAGTTTGTTCGGTATATGGGGCAGAAGTTCATTTGTGAGCCTTGGCAAAGATTATGATCCCGGCGGACAGGCTTATGGAAATAGCTACTCCAATCGTTTTGCCGATTACGAAACCAACATTACAGGACTTAGTTACGAGCATCTGCTCAGCAATAAGACTACTGCGAAAATAACAGTTGGTTATAGCAGTACGAACGAATGGTTTGACAGGGATTCTATCAGTACGGTAAAACCTGATATCGCTATTCCCGACTGGCACTGGAAATTCTCCACGCAAAAATATTCTGCTGTCTTTCAGCTGAATCATAAGTTAAATGCAAGGCATAGCCTTATTGCAGGGGTTTCCAATGACTATACCGACTTCTCCATACTCAACAAACGGATCTACGCCGGCTTACACGACCTGGTAATTGCTGACCGCCAACGCGGTTTGGACCTGTTGCAGAGCTACGCTCAATGGAAATACAGGATGAACGATGTGTGGACATTTATTGCAGGGATGCACTACCAATATCTGGATATTTCCCGGAGCCAAAGCATAGAGCCAAGAATCGGGCTAAATGCTAAAATAAACAACAGGCATACTTTAGGCTTCGGTTTCGGAATGCACAGCCAAATGAACAACCTACTAAATTACACGGTTGTAACATCCACTCCGTCCGGCCACTTGTATACAAATGAATCTTTAGGGTTTATAAGAAGCAACCATGCTGTGTTGTCACACAACTGGAAATTAAACAATAATACAAACCTGAAGACCGAACTTTATTACCAGTCGTTGTATGACCTTCCTGTGGAAAGTCATCCGTCTTCTTTTTCGACCGTCAATCTTGGAGCAGAGGCCACTCCTACATTGCGGGACAGTCTTATCAACCAGGGCAAGGGAAGAAATTTCGGTGTTGAGTTTACCCTTGAAAGGAATTTTTCAAAAGGGCTTTATTACCTGCTTACCACGTCGCTGTTTGATTCCAAATACCAGGGAAGCGATGGGGTATTGCGAAATACGGCGTTTAATATGGGTTATGTGATCAATGCCCTTGCAGGCAAGGAATGGAAGTTCAACAGGGAAAGATATTTTAGCATTTCGATGAAGATCTCTGCTGTCGGAGGTCGCTATCTTTCACCTGTGGACATTACAGCATCTATTGCGGACGGCGAAATACAGTTTATTGAAGAAGAGGCTTTTTCATTAAGGCAATCAGCTTACTTCCGCTCGGATGTAAAGCTATCCTACCGGAAGGAATACAGAAAATCATCTTTAGAAATTTCGCTGGACCTGCAAAACGTTACCAATAACAATAATATTTTCAGACAGGAATGGAACGCCCGTACCGCACAAGTCGTAAACAATTACCAGCAGGGATTTTTCCCGGTGCCGTTTGTAAGGTTTACTTTCTAATGAAATTGACCAGGATTGGGTTTCGTCCAAAAAAACAAAAAGCCGTCTCCATGTTTCTGCAAACATAGGAGACGGCTTTTTTTCAAATATCCATTTATTTTGTCGTCGACAGGGAAATTGCCCAAAATAAAAACAGGACAAACGAGAATAAATCCCATTTGTCCTGTCAAGTCGGGACGACTGGATTCGAACCAGCGACCTCTTGCACCCCATGCAAGCGCGCTACCGGGCTGCGCTACGTCCCGTTTTACCGGTATTTCCCCATTCGATGGGGTGCAAAAGTACTTAATTATTTTATTTTTCAAAATATTAGGTATACTTTTTTTATAAAATATTCATTTCTAAGGAATCATCGAACCGCCCCTTATTTTTACAGGCCGGGTAGTCCCATGATCAAAAGTTCAGCTCCGGCAACGAACAGGCCACCATGCCTACGTGGCTTATCCCTTGTGTAACGCTTATACTTAATGTGCCGGTTATCATGTGACATAGTCGCCATCACATAACATCTTTATAAAATCTAAAAGTGAAATCAGACTCCGGATATATCGCGCCGCCTTATTTATTGTAAGAATACAGATTGTTACCTTTTTTCATTATATTCAATATCGATATAACTGCTTGTCAGATGAAGGACGATTGATTGATTATCATAATCATTCGTTTCTTTTTCTTAACTACCTAAGTATATTAATCAATAGATTTGTTTTCATGTTAAGGCGCGATCATGACCTGTCAGGCGCTGTATACCCACCAACGCAAGATCAAGATTAAATAAATAAAGCAATATGGCTAAATATTCAATTCATGTAAATGGCAAAACACACGAAGTGGATGTGTTAGAAGATATGCCATTGTTATGGGTGCTGCGGGATATCATTGGCTTAAAAGGAACCAAGTTCGGTTGCGGCAAAGCTTTGTGCGGCGCCTGCACCGTACATCTCAATGACACGGCAATCCGCTCCTGCAGTTATCCTGTTTCCGCAGTTGGCGCCGATAAGATTACCACCATTGAGGGGTTGGCGGAAGAAGGGGATCATCCTGTTCAACAAGCCTGGGAAAAGCTGGTCGTGCCACAATGCGGCTATTGTCAAACCGGGCAAATCATGAATGCAGCAGCCCTGCTGAAAAAAAATCCGCACCCGTCCGAACAGGAAGTGGAGCAGGCTATGCAGGGCAATCTTTGCAGATGCGGCACCTACAACCGGATTAAAGCAGCTATACTAAGTGCTGCTACTGTCTAATTAATCAGTCATTCAAAAAGAACAGATCCATGAAGGTTATATCTCCATTTGAGAAGAACACCGATGCCGTAGCATCGGAAATCTTCAGAGCTTCCAGAAGAGATTTTCTAAAAGTAGGTAGTTTACTCGCAGGAGGTTTGGTGTTGGGTGTGAGTATTTTTAGCTGTAATGAAAAAGGAAAAAAGATTGCCACTTTAGCTCCCAATGTATATTTACGCATTACTTCGGCCGGAGAGGTGATCATCATTGCCCACCGCTCTGAAATGGGCCAGGGCATCCGGACTTCCCTCCCACTGATTATCGCAGACGAATTGGGAGCCGATTGGAGCAAGGTTCAGATTGTGCAGGCAGAAGGCGACGAAAAGAAATATGGCAATCAAAATACAGATGGCTCCTTTTCCATAAGAATGTTCTATAAGCCGATGCGTGAGGCAGGCGCAATCGCCAAACTTTTACTCATGCAGGCGGCGGCAAAAAAATGGCAGGTGCCGGTGGAAGAATGCGATACGGCCAACAGCCAGGTGATTCACCAAAAATCTAATAAGAAACTGGATTTTGGTGAGTTGGTGGACGCCGCCAATCTTTTACCGGTTCCGGCTGCGGGCAATGTGAAGCTGAAAGATCGCAGCCGCTTTAATATGATTGGCAAAGCCACCCCTATCGTGGATCTGCACGATATTGTAAGTGGCAAAGCCGTTTTTGGGATAGATGCTGTAACAGAGGGCATGAAAGTGGCGGTTATAAAAAGATGCCCGGTAGTAGGCGGTTCTGTGAAGTCATTTGACGATACAAAAGCCCGCAGCATACCAGGGGTGATCAAAGTTATTGCCATCAAGGGCGCAGGTCTTCCGGCTACTTTAACAAAACCCCTGAGTGGCGTGGCGGTTATTGCAGAAAATACCTGGGCGGCCATCAAAGCCCGCGATCTGCTGGAAGTGGAATGGGACCTGGGACCTAATGCTACCTATGATTCAGCCAAACAAATCGAGGAATTAAAGCTGGAAGTTGCGAAAAGTGGAACGGTGCGCAGAAAGCGGGGCGACTTTAACGCCGCAAAATCAGTAGCTAAAAAAGTGATTGAACATACCTATGTAGCGCCACATCTTGCCCATGCAACCCTGGAGCCGCCCTGCGCGCTCGCAGTGGTAAAAAATGGCACCTGCGAAGTTTGGGCCTGCACGCAGAACCCACAGGGAGCGCGGGATGCCATTGCGGAAGCTTTGGGATTTTCAGCAGAAAAGGTAAAGATAAATGTTACCCTGCTGGGCGGTGCTTTCGGACGCAAGTCCAAACCTGATTTCATGCTGGAAGCGGCTATACTGGCAAAGGAATCCGGTCTCCCCATCAAAGTGCAGTGGACCCGGGAAGACGATATCCATCACGATTACCACCATGCTTTAAGCGTACAACGCATTGTTGCCACTATTGACCACGACAATAAGCTCAGTGGCTGGAATCATCACATTGCCTATCCCTCCATTTCGGCCACAGAAGATATTTCCGTGGTGCAACCCAGTGATGGAGAGTTGGCGCTGGGTGCTTCAGACTTCCCCTATAACGCACCCGCCATACAAATAGAAACGCATGATGCCAAATCACACATGCGTATAGGCTGGCTGAGATCCGTGCGTAACATTCCCCAGGCATTTGCGATTACCACCATGCTCGACGAAGTAGCGGAAGCAAGGGGAATGGACGCTGTTGCCAATGCCATTGACCTTTTAGGGGAAGACCGTAACATCACCTTCAACCAGGAACTGGTGAAAACCACCTATCCGAATTATGGAGAGGATATCGCCAATTACCCCTGGGAAATCAGCCGGATGAAAGGCGTTATCCAACGGGTTGCAAAGGAATCCGGCTGGGGAAAAACAATGCCCAAAGGATCTGCACTTGGCTTTGCTGCGCACCGGAGTTTTTTAACGTACGTTGCCTGCGTGGTGGAAGTACAGGTAGATGCGAATAACAAAATCACGATTCCGAGCGTCCATTATGCGGTCGATTGTGGTACAGCGGTGAACACTGACCGGATCAAATCGCAGTTTGAAGGAGGTGCGCAATTTTCAGCCAGTTTTGCGTTGAAGAGTGCTATTACCCTGAAAAACGGACAGGTGGAACAGAACAACTTCGACGGCTACCAGATTATCCGGATGCCGGAGTCACCGAAAGAAATACATGTGCACATCATAGAAAGTGATGCCCAGCCAACCGGTATTGGCGAACCTCCCGTGCCGCCCTTCACCCCTGCATTATGTAATGCAATTTATGCCGCAATAGGTAAACGTATCTATACCTTGCCTATTGACTTGAGTGCCTGATGTATGCAAATAGTTAAATAATTGAATGAACAAGGCCCGTTGCAAAGCGGGCCTTGTTCATTCAATTCAAATTCCGGTATTCCCTTGGTGAATAACCGGTTTTGCTTTTAAATAATTTTGTAAAGTGAGATGGGTGTTCAAATCCCAGCTCGTAGGCTATTGTTGCAATAGCATTGTCGGTGCTCCACAACAGGGATTTAGCCTTGTCTATCAACTTCAGATGAATGTGCTCCTGTGTCGACTTACCGGTATATTTGCTTAATAAATCCGAAAGATAATTGGCGGAGAGATGAAGACGCGAAGCGAAATATTTCACATCCGGGACACCGGACGCTATTGGAGCATCCTGGGCGAAATAGTCATTCAAAATCCTGTCAAATTTCTCTATAATATCATTGCTTGCCTTTGTTCTTGTAAAAAACTGGCGGTCGTAGAACCTTGCACAATAGGATAACATCAATTCAAGATTAGTCAGGATAAGATGGTGTGAATGAGTATCCAGGTTCATCGAGATCTCCCTGCTGATATTCTTCAGACAATCTTCCAGCACACTTTTTTCAGCATCCGAAATATGCAGGCATTCGTTGGTATCATAACCAAAAAAAGAATAGCCGGTTAGCTTTTGTCCCCTGCTGGTGTGCAGAAAATCAGGGTGAATATAAATGGCCCAGCCTTCCACCTTATTCTCTATGCCGGGCGATAAAACCTGCTGCGGAGCGGTGAACATCAATGAGCCTTCTGAGAAGTCGTAGGAAGTACGCCCATACTTAAAGGAGCCTTCTATTTTCTTACAGGCAATGGAATATAAATCCAACCGGTATGCCGCGCCTTCCTTCCGGTGCGACCGGTCTACCTTAGACAAATCCACTACACTTATTAACGGGTGCAGTGGCTTATCATAATGAAAAAAATCATGCAATTCCGAAATCGATTTGATGTCGATATACTTCGTTGGTGTTGCCATAAAGTAAATTAACAAAAAAAAGAGCAATCTGACAGATTGCCCTTGTCGCTCATCAGATAAAAATACCGCCGCTAACCTCAATTCGCTGCGCGTTTACAAAGCGGCTGTCGTCTGAAAGAAGTGATGCAACAAAAGCACCTACATCATCCGCCTCGCCAAGGCGACCGAGGGCTGTCATACCGGCAATTTGCTGGCGGTGACTTTCATCCCCTTTCCCCCCGCCAAACTCCGTGTCAATGGCCCCGGGAGCCACACTGTTGAAACGAATTTTCCTTTCCGCATATTCTTTGGCAAAATACCTGGTCAGTCCTTCTAGTCCCGCTTTGAGTGCACCATACACTGCAACACCGGGAAAAGCGAAGCGGGCCAGGCCGGATGAAATATTGATCACCTGCCCTCCCTCCTTCATCAAGGGAACCAGGTTCTGCGTCAGAAAAAATACGCCTTTGAAATTTACGTTAACGAGCTGGTCAAAAATCTCCGGAGTAGTGTCTTTAATGAGTGTTCGCTGGGCTATCCCTGCATTATTTACAAGGTAGTCGAAGTCTTCCCGGTTCCATTCTTTTTTAAGCACCTGTTGTACCTGGCTGACGAAATCATTGATGGAGCTGAATTCAGCCGCATCCATCTGCAAAGCAACAGCTTTTCCGCCATTGCTATTGATAGTATCCGCTACCGCCCGGCCTTGTTCAGGATGGCTGTTGTAAGTAAGGATGACGCCGATATTACGTTTAGCCGCATTTAATGCAATGCTTTTCCCTATACCCCGGCTGCCACCGGTCACCAGGACGATTTTTGATAGCTGTTTTGTTGTGTTCATAATCATTAAGTTTTATGACACAAAGTTCCATCAGCCCTTCGTTATTCATTTGAACATTTAACGGTAAAACTTATACATTTCTCTTTACCTGCGCTACATAAACGCTGCCTGCATGCCTAATAATATCAATACCACCACCAATTTATCCGCAACAAACTTCTTGCGTAGTACCTGGTTAGCGAGGTGCAGATGCTTTTCAATCGCTTTTACACTCAACTTCAACTGATCTGCAATTTCCTGGTGGGTATAACCATGTTGTTGCTTCAGGAGGAATATTTTACGACGTTTCTCCGGTAAGGTATTAATAACCTCCTGAAAACTACGCCAGCCATCTTTGAATATCAGGTCTTCTTCGAAAGATACAGCAAGCGGTTGCTGCTCATTAAAGGCAGCGTCCCGTAACAAACGTCTTGCTTCTTTCTGATTGTGGTTCACTATAATACGGTAAACATAGGTGCGCAACAAGGGATAGATCATTGCATCATCCTTCAGCGAGGGCAGGTTATCCCATACCTTAATAAAACACTCCTGCACCAGGTCTTCTACCACGAGGGTATCTTTAGTATATCGTTTTACAAAATGATAAAGGCGGTCTTTATTGTCTTGGTAGATCCGCTTAAACCTTTCCTCCAGGTGAAGTGATTGCATATCCATATTGCTGATACTTCCCGTTATCGGGGAGCCACAAAGTTGGAAAAGTTTTACCTTTTGCCGCTCCTCTTATAAAAGATAATGATTAATTCACACGCCCACCCGCCAATGTTATCTCCATGTTAACTCCACTTTTCGCGGTAGGGTTTTAGTTTGACAGTGCTGTGTTATTATTAGCAGGGATCTTAAATGCACTTCATAATGATAGATAAAGCATTGCTTGGTAAATACTTTGATGGAACATGCACACCACAGGAAGAACAGCAGGTGCTTAGGTACCTGGCTGGACAGGACCACCAGGAATTTATTTCCCTCATGGAACAATCATGGGAACTACCTGCTGACAATATCGGCGAAGACATTACCCGGCGGATGCTAACGCAACTGGAAATGAAAACATATGGGAGGAAGCAGGTTATTCCTATTGAACGTGCTTCGCGGAAATGGCGGAAAAGCTGGCTGCGCGTAGCGGCGGCGGTAGTGTTGATGGTAACAGGAACTACATATTGGTTTATTACGAACAGGAACCATACGGCGCCCATTACCTGGACCACCATTTATAATGATCATAACAATCCCGAACTAGCTGTATTACCTGACAATAGTAAGGTGTGGCTGGCGCCAGGCAGTAAATTATCCTATACGCCATTTACCGGCAAAGGGCAACGCAGTATAAAACTGGATGGAGAAGCTTTTTTTGATGTGGCGCAAAATGCCTCCCAGCCATTTGTGGTGTATACAGGTAAGCTGGCTACCCGTGTGTTGGGTACCACCTTTAATATTGAGGCCTATCCGCACGAAGCAGCAGTGAGAGTGTCGTTGGTAAGCGGACTGGTTACAGTAGCATCTGCTGACAGCGCTGATCAAATGGCTACAAGGCTTCACCCGGGCGACGTGATGGATTACGAAAAAAGCAGCCATACCTTTAAACGGCAACAGATTAAAATCAGTGATCCACAAGAATGGACGAGCGGTTCACTGGTGTTTAATGATCTGCCGCTCACGGATGCGGTACAAAGGGTAGCCGCACGATATCACCTGGTTATACACTATGCAAAAGGAACGCAATCAGCACTGTCAGATAAAAAGATAACGGCCATCTTCCGGAAAGAGAGCAGTAGCGAGATCTTAAATAATATACTTTTCATCTCCAACTGTTACATGCAACAACGCGGCGAGGATATCACTGTGTACAATATGCCTTAAACCAACGCCAGTAGCAGGGCCACATCCCCGCTATAATCTATTCTTAAAATAAATTAATGTATGCTTTCTATGTACTATAAGGCAAATGAAATTCTTTTGCTATTTAAGTCCCTTCCTATACAATTAAAGCGAGGGTGTTTATGCCTGCTGATGTGTTGTACCATTTATACGCTACAGGCGCAGGAAAAATTCTCCGGGCTTACAGCTAAAGTTGAGTATTCATCTGCCGCCATCAGCGTATCTGCGTTACTCGAATCCATACAAAAACAAACGGACTATACTTTCTCTGTAGACAAAGCGGTATTAAACAGCATCACCGTCCGCGACGTGCACTTTACAAAAACGAGCCTCGGTAAAGTATTACAATACCTGGAAGAACACTATGGTCTTGCATTTTCCGTGGCCGGAAAAAATATTGCTGTGAGAAAGGTGGCTGCTGCCAACCCGGTTCCTCAAAAAAAAACAGCGTCAGCAGAAGGTATATTAAAAGGAAGAATTGTTGATTTCGAAAATGCACAGCCCTTGCCGGGCGCAACGGTTCGACTGGAAGGAACCAGCAAGGTTACCGTCAGCGACGACAAAGGCTTTTATAACATCAATAGTGTACAAGCCGGTAAATACACCCTGACAGTCACCTATACGGGCTACGGCACCGCCCATCAGATGATCCGGATAGAAGCCGGAAATAACACCGTGGATGTAAAGCTACAGGTGAAATCCACTACCGCCAACACTGTAGTGGTAACAGCCATTAAACGAAAAAGGGTGGCCAATACCACAGATGCACAGCTGATCCGCGAACTATACAATGCCAAATCCGTAGTATCCGGCATTTCCAGCGAGCAAATAGCCAGAACACTTGACCGTGATGCGGCTGAAGTGGTAAAAAGAGTGCCCGGCGTAAATATTTCAGAAGATAATTTTGTTATCGTTCGTGGGTTAAACAAAAGGTATAACCTTACCTATCTCAATGACGCAATCGCCCCTGCCAATGATGCCGACAGCCGTTCATTCTCTTATGATGTAATCAGTAGTAACGTAATTGACCGCATTATGGTGTATAAATCTCCTTCTCCTGATCTGCCCGGGGAGTTTTCAGGGGGACTTGTAAAAATATATACCAAGAAAAGCCAGATGACCCGGCAGGTGGATCTTCAGCTTTCTACCCAGTACCGTCCCGGTTCTACCTTCGATAAGGTCTGGGATTATGCAGGCAGTAAATATGATTTCCTGGGCTTCGATGATGGTACGCGCAAACTACCCTCCGGGATACCAAGAGCAGCAAATTTTAATCATCTTTCTCCTGCTGAAAATGCCGGATACTCAAAGCAGTTCAAAAATGTTTATGTACTGGATAAAACCTATAAGGCGTTACCGGACCTGCGGCTGAATCTCAATTATTACGATGCCTGGAAAACAGGACGGAAATACCTGAAAAACCTTAGCGCTGTTTCTTATTCAAACACCCATGAACAAAGACTTTCAGAACAACGTTCGCTATATAAATTCTATAACGGCCAGCTCACACAAGGTATTCACGCTGCCAGGATTTCCATAATACAGGATAATGAAATGCAGGTCAGCGACCGGCTTACACTGGCGCTTCATAATTTTTTTAACGTAAATAATCAGCGTATTGCAGTAGAAGATTACCGCAAACTGGATGATTACCCGGGTCAGGAATTTCGCCACACTAATCTTTACTATGTACAAAATACCTTATACTCCGGCCAACTTGCCGGAACATACCTTTTTGGAAAAAATAAAAGAAATGAACTGAAAGCAAATGCAGGCTATTCCACTATCCATAAGCAGGAGCCAGACAACCGGGACTATACATTAAACAGGCAGATATCCAATACCGGAGAAAGCCCCTGGGCCCTTAGCACTGAATTGATCTCTTTTTATACGCTATCACGCTCTTTCAATGACATTACCGAAAAAACCCACCAGGCAAACACTGACCTGAATTACCGGCTTACGGATGTATGGGGATTTAAAGCAGGCGCCTATTACCAGTCAAGAATGAGGAATTTCAATAACCGGATCTTTATAATCGTAAACGGTGTAAACCTGTACGACCCCAACCTGGCCATCCGGGGTTCAAAATATGATGGCGACAACGGGGAGATAATGGGAAATGGCCAGCTCGTTGAAGAGAAGTACCTGCAACATTATTTTGACCCCTCTATGTTCCGCACTGATGGAACCGGTTACCGGTGGCTGGAAAAAACAACCCCCAATAACCAATACTATGCAGACAATACGTTGAAAGCAGGTTATATCAGTACCGATATTAACCTGTTACAGAAGCGTCTTAATATATTTGGCGGCGTGAGGATTGAAGATAATCACTTCCGTATCCTGGGATCCTACGAAAACGGCCTCGCCGCGTATCCGCTTATCGTAGATCAGCCGCTCACCAGCATTCTGCCGTCTGTGAATGCCTCCTTTAAGGCAGACAGCTCCCTGATCATCCGCATCGGTTATGGCAAAACACTGAACCGTCCCGAGTTCCGGGAAGCCGCACCCATGCAATACGTTAACTACGTGGACCAGGAAACCTACAACGGCAACCCGGATCTGAAAACAGTAAATATTCATAACACCGAACTGCGACTGGAATGGTATCCCCGCGGTGCCAGCAATAATGAACTGATAAACGTGGGCGTCTTTTATAAACAACTCGACCGGCCTATTGAACGTTTCAGGATGATCTTTAGTGAAGGTTTTGACCAATTTGTATATGTGAATACCGGCAAAGCTAAAGTATATGGCATAGAAGCAGAACTACGAAAGAACCTGGATTTTCTTTCAGGTAATTTCTTTCGCAATTTATCGGTGGTCCTGAATGGATCCTGGTTCAAAAGTAATGTGGATGTACCTTCCATGCCGCAGTATGTGGGTTATGAAGGCACCAGGTCCAGACCCATGCAGGGCCAGTCGCCCTATTTGATCAACGCTGCTCTCAACTACGAAAACCCCGGCCTCGGTACAAAAATCTCCATTACCTATAACCATGCGGCCGACTACATCTATGCAGTAGGCGCCAACCAGGGAAAAAGGGCGGATACCGATATCATGATGAAGTCCAGAAATCAGCTGGACCTGACATGGAGACAACGTATCAATAAAACGTGGAGCATAGGCGCCGGTGTACAGAATATGCTGAATACGCCTGTACTGCTTTACCAGGACTGGAAACACAACTATCACTTTGATAAATTAAAAGGCATTGCACCTGAGCCCGGGCAGGTAATCCCTTTTGACCAGGCAGATATTATATATCGCAGATACTACCAGCATCCTTACTATTCATTCGCTTTAAACATTATTCTCTGATTGTCATGATATGTACCCATATGCAAATAAAATCACCCACTGTATACCTGCTCCTGCTGCCGCTCCTCTTATGCTGCTGCAATAAATTCAGGGAAAAACTGGATCTTCAAAACAACGAATCCGGCATTATTAAGGTAGTGAAGGCTGGTGTCAATATTACGGAAGCACAGATCGATGAAACGATTACGGTATATGCCAAAATAGGAGATCCGGCAGCAGGCGTCAAAATATTCATTTCGGACGTGGAAGCCCAGGTACTCACCCACGGTAAAGGCAACAGTACGCTTTTAACATCAATCGGAGAACATGTGCAGGTACCTATGGACACCTTTAATATCACTGTTCCCAAGGCGGCTCACATTGGTCCGGGTAATATTTACTTCTCCGTGAACGGACTTGCAAAACCCGCCCTTCCATTTGTGGTAAAACGGCCGAACATCCTTATTCCAAACCAGGTAACAGTAATACCTTACCTCTTCTCGTATTCCGATAGCGTGAAAAACAGTGACGGGGCATACGAATACATTTTTCCTGTTGAGCTGAAAGACGGTCCTTCCAGACAGGCAGTGGTAAACGTAGTGAAGCAGCTGACCTATGATCGCAATACCCAAACCTTTTACTTCATCGATTTTCAGCAGAGCGATAACTCCTTACGCATCCGCATGATCAAAAATGGAATGGTAACCACCATAGCAGGGGGCGGCGATGACTATTTTGCCACCGCCGGTAGTAAACTCAAACTGGGAATAACTGATTTTAGCCCCAGTGCAGCCAATACCGTTGATATGAAACCTGGGCCCGACGGCAAATTATATTTTAAGAACCTGTTTACAGTAGCGCCTGCAACGCCTGACGAAAAACCAGCCGATTACTCGCTGATCCAGAGTTTAGACCCCGCCACCGGTAAAGTAACCATCCTTGCCGGTAATAACAAACGCAGTATAGATGCTTATTACTCGAATACAGTAATGAACTACCGTGGATTGGAGGATGGTCCTGCAGATTCAGCGATGATCACTTCTCCCAACGGACTTACTTTTGATAAAAATGGAAATCTCTATTTCCTGGATATGGAAACATTGTTCCGGGTGCTTAAACCCGATGGCTCTATTAAAACGATAATGGGTAAAGTTAGCAGGGAAGTATTTGATTTTGAAGACGCAGATGGCGTTACCTACCATCCTGTATTGTACACCAATCTCATGGAACACAGTGATGGATTTGGTGAGGAAGTACGCTTTTATAACGCCACAAACATGGTGATGGCAGGCAATGGCAAACTCTATATTCTTAGCAACGGCGCCGGGTGGGGTACTAACATTGCGGAAGTAAACCTGGACACCCGGGAAGCCTCCACCATTGTGGGATTACCAGAGGGGCAACGCAGTGATTATGAAACCGGCACTTTCAAAGAAGTAGGCTTACCCTATACTATTACTACCTACGATACCGATTTCGACGGGAATATTGTTTTTGGGTTCACCACTATTTACAAAATGGACCTCAGATCAGAAACGATTGCCCTGATTGCAGGCGGGCCTATGCAAAATCCTATTCCGCCGGAGTATAAGTCACAAAGAGCTTTTATGCAGGATGCACATCCGGGCAACAACTGTATTCTCGCCAGACCAAACAGGATCGTATTTGATCAATTCGGCGATCTGTATGTAGGCTATGACAATGTGTGCTGTGGCGCAGATGTAAGAATAGTAAAAATAGCCATTGGAAAATAATAACCGGGACATTTAAAGTCAATAAACAATGATAAAAAAATATTTTCTCCTGGCCCTGGCAACAGGGTGGTTACTGATATCCTGTAAGAAAGATAGCGAACTACCGGCCTCTCCTACCCTTGCCTACCTGATGGTATACAATGGGGTACCGGATTTTTATGGCGCCAATAGCATGGTGCTGGTGAATAATGCTCCTTATGGACCCCGTAGTTATAATGATAACGGCAATGGACTGGTGGGCGCGTTTAATTTTTCGAAATACACTTACACGGATACCGGCGTTTTCAAAATTGGATTTACTGATACCACCAATCTGCCGGACAACGCCCGTAAAATTTCGGAAACCCTGCTAAAATTTGAAAACCGTCAACATTATACGCTTTACCTGCTGGATAGCCTGGGGTTTTATGAAATACGCTATACCCATGACGACGTACAACCAGATCCTGACCATGCAAAAATAAGGCTGGTACATCTGACTCCTGATATGGGCGCAGTATATATGAAGATTGATACCACCACGATTGATGCTATCAAAAACATTGCCTTCCGTGGCGTGAGCAATTATGCCACCGTTTCTCCCGGTCCCAAGCCCGCCATCCGGATCATGTACCAGGATGAAACTACGGGTGAAGAAAGAACCCTGGTCCGCAAATCAGTACCACTGGAACCCGGTAGATGTTATACAGTCATCCTCCGCGGTTATCGCCAACCGGTAGATGGTAATGTAAATAAAACCATCAACCTCTCTACCATCACCAATTTCTGACCTTACAACCGCAATAATGAAAACAACTTTTTTACTTAAACATTTACCCGGCATTGTGCTAATGTCTTTGCTGATTGCTTGTAAGAAAGATCAGCCTCCGGCAGATGACCTGGCTATACAAACACCGGTGATCAATAAGGTCAGCAGAACGTTTGCACAAACGGGAGACCGGCTCACGATATACGGCCACCTGCTGATACAGGATGGCCTGCTTACGGAAGTATTTATCGGTGGGCGCCCCGGCACTATCCTGAACCGGTCTGCAGACAGCATCTCCTTCATAATTCCCGCCAAAGTACTGAATGGCCGGACCCGGGTAACGATCAGCCGTAATCAGCAATTTAAAAGTGCAGATGGTCCTGAAATAGCGGTAAATCCCACCCCGCTAATAAAAAACTACTGGCCCAGCTATGCATTTGCAGGAGACACCATTGCTTTATACACGGAGAATTTCAGCAGACAGGATAGTGATAATTTCTTCTATATCGGAAACGCTGCGTTAAAAATTGTTTCAAAAAAAGGTAGTGATACCTTTCTTGTTAAACTACCTGCAAATGCAGATACCGGACCTTTATCATGGCATACTTATGATGGCCCTTCAGATACTTTTCCTGTCCCTTTCCCTATCAGGCAGGCCAGCTATGCAGTCAATACCGTAAAGGATTGGCTGCACCTGGATCCTGCGTTCTCTTATATGGATACGCTCGTACGGGGTTACCCCGTGCTCGCTGGCGGCAATTATGCCGACGTCCATAAAAGGGTCTACGATTCTGTGCTGCTGTATATAGCGCATACCAACCGGCCATACACCATCTTTCTCCCGGCAAGTGACAGTTATCTGCAAAATAATATCAGCAAGGAAACCTTTTTGAATAAAATAAAGGCAACCCCTTATAATTATAACACCTTATTGATTACCGCGATTGTTCCCGGTCGACAGCTTCAGCTGCAAAACCTGCAGGCGGGGGACCTTTTCCTTACCGCCTACACTATGAAAATGGCTTTTGGGGAAGGAGGCAGTGACGAGTATGGAAATTCCGTTTCAATAATAGAACAGGATGGCGAAAAATATGCGCAACTGACAGGTATCTATGGAGACACAAATCCACCGGTTAAAATACTCAGAAGTCACCAGGTAGGTAATGCCACCATTCTTGAAACAGACGGAGAGCTGGGAATTATCTATTTTTAGATCCGGGTGTAGCTTGAATGTACCAATTTAAAATATGAAAGCCGCTCCGGTAGCGGCTTTCATATTTTAATAAAACCGGGGAAATAAATATCAGCTCAAAGGCTTTCCCTACATTGTTGTTTCGTTTCTTTTCTTTGCCTCCTGCGTCAGCGGGGTAAAGAAGTTAACCAGGTTGCCATCCGGATCCCTGAATAACAGTGAGCGATTCCCCCAGGGCATGGTGGTTGGTGGCTGCACCACCTGTTCGCCTAGCAAACTGGCCAACTGCCGGTATTTGTCATCAACATCCTCAACACCAAACTCAATGATAACCGACCTGTTACTGGAAGCCGTAGCCACCTCATTTCCTCCAAAAAGAGCTAAAGTGCGGGTACTTCCTATAGCCAGGGTCCCGAGAGGCATTCGCAGTTCGGCAAAATCATCAGTATACCATTTAAACGGCACTCCGGTGATGCTTTCATAAAACTGCACCAGGCGTTTAATATCGGCAGTAATAATACGGATGGAAGATAAATTCATATTGTACTTCGTTTTGTTTAGTACAAAGCTATTCCGGCCGTGTGACAACCCTATGTCAGCAGTGTAAACGGTAGAAGGTAAACAAGTCGGTTGAAGACAGCTTTGTGAAGCCAACCTGGCGCAGCATGGTTACTAATTGTCCCCGGTGAAAGGTAGAATGGTTAATGATGTGAGGAAATGTTTGCACAAACTCCATCTGGTCTTCTTCACCATTCGGTTTTTTTAAGGAAACTTTTTGCAGATAACTTTCTTCCGGATATTCTGCTATGAAATTTCTCAGACCGGCGGATGCTTTTCCCCAAATTTCTATTAAATCATTCTTCGTGCCCTTAAATCCGGCAGATAAATAAACCGGATCAGGAACCTTTCTCCAGAAGTCCACCCAGATTTTTTCAGCACTGGCAATATGGATGGCGGTTTGTTGAATGCTGCTGAAACTGCTGATGATAGCCTGATTCCATTGCTCATCATCGATTTGATTCAGCCATCCCATAGCAATATTATCTGCCCAGGTATTGTAATCTGCCAGTGTTATAAAATACTTTTTGTTCATTTTCCCGATGTTTTTCCTTGCATCAATGTTTTTGTCCGTACACCAGCAGCGAAGCTTTGGCGAGGGTAGCGAAGTGTATATTGAAACCTACTAACGCCGGGGTGGCGCTTTTATCCAGTTCCAGTTTTTTGCCCAGGGCATAAACCGTAATCACATAACGGTGTGCGGGGCCATCGGGAGGTGCAGCCCCTGCGTAGCCGGGAGTTCCCATATCCGTATTGCTTTGCACGGCGCCTTCCGGAAGTAAATCCTTTGCCGGATTTCCCGCATCCGGCGGAAGTTCGTGTACATCAGCCGGGATATCAAAAACCACCCAATGCCAGAAGCCACTGCCGGTTGGAGCGTCCAGGTCATGCATGGTTACTGCAAAACCCTGCGTTTCTTTCGGGGCGTTCTCCCAATAAAGCTGCGGGGATTGGTTTTCGCCGGAGAACCCCATGCCATTGAAATACTGTTTGCCGGTTAACTGGCCTCCAAGCTCGTTGCTCTTCAGGGTGAATGCCTGCGCCAGGGCGCCGCTGCCGGATGCCGTAGCTGTTGTTAGTGTTGCCATAACTTTATAATTTTTACTCAAAGGTAGCCCGGAGGAGGGCCGGCAACAGATAGCGCAACGTTCAAAAAGTATCGCTAAACGTTCAATTTGACAGCTGGAACTGCTTGGGGGTTATTCCGTGTACTTGTTTAAATGATTGAATGAAGCTCGACAGGTTTTCATAGCCAAGTTCAAAATATATCTCACTTACTTTGCATTCGCCTTGTTTAAGCAGTTGGGCCGCTTTCTGCATTCTCTTTTCAAGCAGCCATTTATTGGGCGAGGTGCCATAAATTCTGGCAAAGCGCCGCTTAAAGGTAGACAGGCTCATATGACACAGAAAGGCCAGCTCTTCAACGGTCACGGTGTTATACATGTTCGCTGTAACAGCCTGGCGGATCAGCAAATCATCGTCAGTTTCATCGTTAAAATTGCGGAGCCCCTGCATTTTTTCAGGATAATGCTCACTTAAATAAAGCAGCAATTCTTCCAGTTTCACTTTCCGCAATTCCGCGGATGGAGGCACACCGGAAGCTAAAATAAAACCCAGCGACTCAATGAAGTTTATCAGAAATGCATCTTTCTCAAACACCAGGAAAGGTGCTTCCTGTTTTTTTTGCGCCGGAGCCTGGGGATGACGGAGGAAGAAATCTGCCAGCACTTTATTATCCGCAAAAAGCAGGATACTCCTGTAACGACCACCAGGCGCTGCAATTTTCTCGCTCATGAGGCAATTGCCGGATGAAAGCAGTAAGAACTGATCCGGGTTGATGGTTACCTGTGATCCGGCGTATTGAACGCTCTTCTGGCCTTCCAGCAGGAAGCTGAATAAGTTTTGCCGCAATTCAATTTTACCATTAATATTTGCCACGTCCGGGTTATACAGCATAACAGCCACCTGCTCCATCGTATTTTGTGAATCAGCAGTAGGATGATTGGCAGGTAATATAGATTGCTTCATAAAACGGTGTATATAAAACAATGCGAATTTACATTATTTTGGTTTGAGGGCCGCGTGCCGGCTATGTTGTAGCTTTTTATGCTTATATCACGGACCCACCTCCCGGTGGCGCCACCTATGTATTGTAAATACAGTAGCCGTGCGATCGGCCTGGTGGACGAATGCACGGCTACTGTGAAGGCGGGCTAAATAACCGCCTGTTGATCTGTTTACAGAAAATACGCCCCGGAACAGTCGTCAGAACCTGACAACAGACCAAAACGCCTTCTTGGGCTGCAAATCCTTGTCGAATAAAAGAGGATAATCCTTCCGGCCACGTACAGGGAAATTATCAAGCCAGCTGTACCTGTCAGATATATTCCAGAATGTTACGCCGGTTAAAGCATTACTATACTTCCGGAAAACATCAAAACACATACGGAATTGTTCGATCTGCCGCTGTTCCCTGGCAGCAGTAAAAGCAAAGGCGCTGTCACCCGGTTGCCTTTCCCGCATTTCATGCTCCTTTGCGTAAACAGAGATATCGAGTTCAGTGACCTGTAATTTCAGGTTCAGGGTGAGGAAATCTTCGAAAGTCTTTTCCAACTGCTCTTTGGAGGGCTCATTGATGGCCCAGTGGCCCTGCAGGCCAATACCATGCACTGGCACACCTTTGGCGATCAGGCCAGTCAGCAGCTGCATTATTTTTTTTCGCTTTACAGGGTTAATTTCATTGTAATCGTTGTAAAACAACAACGCCTCCGGATCGGCTTCATGCGCCCACTGAAATGCCTTCTCAATAAATTCCTCACCGCAGATCTGGTACCAGGGCGAATTCCGGTAAAATTCATCCCGCTGGTCGCTTATCACTTCATTGGCAACATCCCAGGCATACACCACTCCTTTATACCTTTTCACTACTGTTGTAATATGATCCTTTAACCGCTGCAGCAATACTTCTTTAGACACCTGCTGTCCGCTGGCATCCTTAAAGATCCACTCCGGCGCCTGCCGGTGCCAGACTAATGTATGCCCCCGCAGCTTCATCCCGTTGCTACGGGCAAATGCCGCTATGGAGTCGGCGTCTTTCCAGTTATACCATTGCTCACGGGGATGGACAACGCTCATCTTCATGGCATTTTCGGGCGTGAGACTATTAAACTGGCTGATAAGCAACCCCGCTTCATCTGTTCGCAGGGCACGGGCGGAAACAGCCACGCCTATAGGAAAATAATTTTTGTAGTAATCCTTCAACCCGCCCGTTCCGGGAGCAGCAGCGGGTTGTTGACGGTAGGCGAGGCAACAAAAGCTCACCGAAATAACGATCAAAGTAATAGCAGCAAAGCTGGTATATTTCATATGAAAATTGTTCATGAAGTGGTTATTCCAATTTTATTTAAATGCACTCAAAGGCTGGATAGTACCGTCACTATTATACTTCATCTCAGTTACCTTCACGTTTCTTAAATGTGTTTTACCAGACAGCTGCGTATCGTGGTAAAACAAATACCATTTATCGCCAATCTGAATAATGGAGTGATGGTTCGTCCAGCCATCAACGGGTTTCAGTATCACCCCCTGGTACTTAAACGGTCCGTATGGGTTATCCCCGATCGCATACACGATATTATGCGTATCCCCTGTTGAGTAAGAGAGATAATATTTCCCATTATACTTATGCATCCAGGCGGCTTCAAAAAAACGTTTGTCATTGTCTTTTTCCAGGAACAGGTTACCATTGCTGTCTGTTATTTTTATTTCTGCGGGCTCCCCCTCCAGGCTTTTCATTCCCTGCGAAAGCTTGGCCACACGCGGAAGAATCGCTGTCTCATCTTTATTACGCAGCTTTGCGGAAGAATCGTACCGGTTGTTGTTCCAGTTTTGCAACTGCCCTCCCCAGATACCTCCGAAGTATAAATAAAACGAGCCGTCATCGTCCCGGAACACGCTCGGATCAATGCTGTAGGTTCCTTTAAGCGGCTCCTTTTCTGCTGTAAAAGGGCCTGCGGGCCGCGGGGAAGTAGCCACGCCTATTTTGAATAAGCCCTGCTTATCCTTTGCGGGGAAATACAGGTAGTAAGTACCCTGTGAAAAAGCGGCATCCGGCGCCCATAGTTGCTGCGAAGCCCACGGCACATCTTCTACTTTCAAGGCAACACCATGGTCTGTTACCCTTCCTCCAATGGAATCCATGGAAAGGATACGATAGTCGGCCATCCTGAAGTGATCACCATTATCATTCTCTGTTGTGTTTGTTGCCGTATCGTGAGATGGATAGATAAATATTTTACCATCAAAATAATGGGCCGATGGATCGGCAGTATAGATATGAGACACCAGTGGCCGGGAAGCATATTTTCCGGTTGTTCCTTCTGTGATCGCACGTCCGGCACGTGGCGGACTACAGGCAACCATGTAAAAAATAACTATCACGGACAACAGGTACTTAAACGATGTTTTTCCCGGTGTACAATACATTTTCTTTGATTTAAGTGAATAAAATAAATTCAACATAAGCAGTTATAAACCGGAAACAACGCTGGTGGCGTTGTCCTTCTTTCCGGGCGTGGCGTTGGTGAAAGAAAACCAGTTAAGACTCACCGGCGATCCCGCATCTCCCGTGAACTTAAAAGTCAGCCGGTGTTTTCCCGTCAGCTTTTTAACAGGGATAGAGATGGTGCTATATTCCTTAGCCGCCGTGGAAGGCAGCGTGATGGACGCATAAGGGTTCCCGGAATCTTTGTCAACATACACAGTAACATGCCCCTGTCCGGGAGAAACCCGCAGCAGGAGCTGTTGGTATCCCTTTTCAAAATCCACCTGGTTAAACCTGATCCAGGAACCATTGGTTAAATTGGAGATATCCTGATCACCGGGATGGCTCAAATCCCTGCTGGCAGTGACACGCGCCAGGTGTATTTCATCATACATCTCCGCCTGGATGAATGAAGCCGCTTTAAAGAGATTGGGCGGCCCCTGGCGGGTATCCATCCGGAACCAGTTAAAATCTACATACCCGCCCGGCCGCACAGTGGCATAGTTAAACAACGTAAACCTGTTGCCGGTAAACATCTTCAGGTCAAACTTCATGTTCAGCGTATCTCCAATGGGAACAAACACCTTGTTATCAAAACTATAAGAAAAATGAGCCTGGTCTTTAACCGTATTGACCGACGCTTTGAGGAAGATAACATTCCTTTTCCCTAAAGCAATACTATCAATGGTTTTCCCCGCATTTTCCATTACAATAAACTTTGCGCCTGCTGCTGCCCTTATACCAATGAGTGCATGAGGGATTTGTAATACCGCAAGACCTGCCACATCTCCAGCCTGCATGTGGCTCACATCCAACTCCGTGGTGGCATCGGAGAAGGGACCAAATATCCGTTGGGCCAGGGAATTCCGCGCCTGCGGAAGGTTGGCGGCAATACCACTTGTAATCAGCCGCAGATAACCTTTTCGCGCGGTGAGCGACCAGGCGCTGTCGTTTGGATTATGGTTCCAGGCCCATTGAATGGCCGGCTTATCTGTATTAAATTCGTCGCTGGTGGGCAGCACCCGCACGGGTGAAAGGATACCTGTATTGGGCTTGGCATAGGTAACCACTGCGCGGCCATCTTTCCCTACCATGGGCCAGCCATCCACCCACTGAACCGGCTGCAGCGTGGGCACTCTTCCTACGCCTCCCCTGTCCTGGAAAATCACACTCCACCATTCCCCTTTCTGCGTTTCAATCAATGCCCCCTGGTGAACACCCCTGCCATGAAGGTTCATATCGTCCTTTAACACAATCTTCTCTTCATAAGGGCCAAAGATATTTTTTGACCGGAGACAACATTGATAACCATCCCCGCCACCATAAGTAGCATAGATATAATAGTACCCGTTTATCTTGTAAACATGCGATCCCTCCAGCCCGGGTCTTTGCACCTTGTCAAACACCACGCTGTCCCTGCTGATGGGAGCCAGGCTGGAATCTACTTCTGTGACTGATATTTTATTATAACCATGCGCGATATAGGTGCGTCCGTCGTCATCGAAAAAAAGGCCCGCATCGTAATAAGGTCTCGGCAACTTCCGTATCTCCCAGGGACCTTCGGCTTTGGGGGCAGTACATAAAAAGCCGCCCTCATTCAGCGTAAGAAAGAGAATGTGAAATTTTCCATTGTGATAACGGATACTGCTGGCCCATTGGCCCTTCCCATACCGGTTACCGCCGTTTAAATCATAAAAGGTATGTTGTTTAAACCGCTCCACCGCATTGGAAGCATACTCCCAGTTCACCAGGTCTTTCGACTTCAGCACAGGAACACCCGGGAAAAAATACATGGTGGTGGTTACCATGTAATAGGTATCTCCCACACGGATCACATCATTGTCCGGAAAATCAGCCCAGATAATCGGATTTGTAAAGGTACCGTCTCCATTATCAGACTGCTGCGCCTGAAGAGCGGTACCTGTAAACAAGAGGGCCATAACGAGGAATCTTTTCAAACCTTTCGCGGTTAGATCTATAAGCATCTTCAAAAAATTATACTATCACCTGCTGCCGTTTTGTCCACACTAGACATTTCGTCACTTACGTTTTGCATGGCAGGCGGTGACCAACGATAAAACAAAAATAACCGGACTACCTTTCTGCTGATAGCTCATTTGTTGAAATTGATAGCACAATTGTCTTACAGACAATCATTTTAAGGGCAAGAAACCATCAGGGGACCGGCGCGGCGCAGATAAACACCCGTAACACTTTTAAGATTGCTTTACAATACTTAAATTGGGTGATGAAATAGTCCCGGCAAAGTTCCATGTACGAATAGTTCAACCAACATCTTGTTTCTTAACGACTGCCTGATATGTTTAAATATAAATTCCCGTTCCTCTGTTGCTTACTGTTCCTGGTTCAGATAGGTTGGGCGCAAACAAAGAAAATAAATTTCACCTCGCTGGTCGCAAAAGACGGATTGGTGTCCAATGCGGTAAATTATATCATCAAAGACCACTACGGCCTGATGTGGTTTGCCACGGATGATGGCCTGAATAAATTTGACGGCACTAATTTTACCGCGTACCGGCACAATCCCGGCGATTCTTCCAGCCTCAGGGCAAACGAGGTATTGGTACTTCATGAAGACAAAAACGGCAACCTCTGGATAGGCACCAGTGGCGGCGGGCTCAGCCTGTATGACCGCAAAAAGGATGCTTTTATTCACTTCCCGGTAAACGCCAATACGCCTGAACTGCCCTCCAACGCTGTTATCATGGACATTTGCAGCGATACTTCAGGAAAGGTTTGGATAGCGCAGTATGAGAACCTCTTTCAGCTTGATCCTGTTACCCGCCATATTTCCAGGATCAAACTCGATACGGGAAAAGACAGCCAGGAAGCAACAAAAACCCTGGGCTGTGTTTTGGTCGACAAAAAACAACAAATCTGGATAGGCACTACCATTGGTCTTTACTGCTATTCCCCATCAACAGGCGCCTTAAAGCTGGTATTCAACACAGCAGCGAAATCCAGCGCACCGGATAATGATATACAGGCCATTGCAGCCGACAAAAACGGCCAGATCTGGGTGGGTACCTTAGCCGGCCTATGCATGTTGCAACCAGACGGCTCCGGATTTACCCCCTACCGGACATCCACCGGGAATGCGCCCATCAGCAATGTGCAGGTGAACAATATTGAGCCCGACGACGATGACCAGTTGTGGATCAGTACACAGGAAGGACTCATGGTGCTTAATACCAGGACACAAGCCGTTGATCAATATCTTCCGGACAATGGAAATATCTATAGCCTTACCAGCCAGTCGATCAGATGCACCTATATCGACCGGCAGGGAATTTACTGGATAGGCACCTTTCGCGGCGGCGTGAATAAATACGATAAAAACCTGAACCTCTTCAATTTCAAGCCCGGCACTATCTTTCATACATCCGACCGCAAGTCGTCGATAGTAAGTGCTTTTGCAGAAAAAAGTGCGGAAAATATCCTGATCGGCACCGACGGCGGAGGTTTGTTTGAATTCAACCGTAATACCGGGAAAGCCCAGCCAGTCAACATCCCGCTTCCGGCAAACAACAACGTGTCCATCATGGCGCTTCACTACACGCAGGACAAAAAGCTGTTTATTGGCACTTACGCCCATGGTCTGCTGATTTCCAACGGCGCCGGCAATTATAAACACCTGGTAAAAGGAACCAGCCCGGACAACCTGAACGCCAATGATGTTTTTTGTATAAAGGAAGATAGTAAGGGCGACGTTTGGGTGGGTACCAACGGTGAGGGTGTGAATATATTAAGAAATGAAAAAGTTGTTGCCAGATTTAGTCCGCATCCCAGACCAGGCATACCTGAAGAAAAAAAGCTCCCGTTTAATGGATACATCAGGACCATTGAAGAAGATGCAGAAGGCAACATCTGGATTGGTTCACACGGCGGGGGAATCGGCGTTTATCATCCCGCCAACAACAAATGGGATATCTATACCCAAAGCAACAGCCAGCTGGCAGGCGATAAAGTGCAGGTGATACTGCGCGACAGCCGCGGAAATATATGGGTAGGCACCTATGGCGGAGGCCTGAGCCTGTTCGATAAAGCCACCGGGCGATTCATCAATTACGACGAAAAAGACGGGCTGCAGAATACCACCATCTACCAGATCCTGGAAGATAAAGACGGCATCCTTTGGTTAAGTACCAACACGGGCATCAGCAGCTTTAATGCTGCCACAAAAAAAATCAGGAACTACAGCCATTACAACGGTGCGCAAAATAATAACTTCGTACATACGTCCGGGTTACGGCTGTCTGACGGGGATATCATGTTCGGCGGATTGGAAGGCTTTAATTACTTCACCCCTTCCGGGTTAACAGTGAACAGGAATGTGCCGGTGGTTCTCCTGACAGACCTAAAAGTGTCCAACAAATCAGTGATCCCGGGGGAAGACAGTCCCATCAAAGATCACATTTCGGTTACCAGCGAAATCAGGCTTGAATACAAACAAAACTTTGCCCTCAGCTTCGTAGCGCTGAATTATACCATCCCCAGGAAAAATTATTACGCCTATAAACTGGAAGGATTTGATAAAGACTGGAACTATACAGGCACTATCAATACCGCCTCCTATACCAACCTGGATCCGGGAGAATATACCTTTCATGTGAAAGCAAGCAATAACGACGGGGTATGGAATACAAAGGACACCACGATAAAGATCTATGTAAGGCCGCCTTTCTGGCGAACCATTTATGCCTACCTGTTTTATATCTCCGCCATCTGCGCCCTGCTGTTGTACAGCCGGTACCGCGGAATAGCCAGGATAAGAAAGAAGTTCCTGGCCGAGCAGGAAAAACAGGAAACAAAACGTGTCCGTGAGCTGGACCGGATGAAAATTAAATTCCTTACCAACCTCAGTCATGACTTCAGGACACCCATTTCCTTAATCCTCGGGCCGGTGGAGCAATTAATTGCCAGTGAACAAACCGGCAACAGGCTGGAAAAACTGAATATGATCAAGCGCAATTCCAGGCGGCTGCTCAATCTCGTTAATCAACTGCTGGATTTCCGGAAAATGGAGGAACACGAACTAAAACTGCAGCTGGCAAAAGGAGAACTGGTATCTTTTATAAAAGAGGTAACGGACTCTTTCAGTGACTTTGCCGAACGGAAAAACATCCGTTTCACCTTTAGCAGCAGAACCACCTCCCTGTATGTTTTCTTCGACCATGATAAAATGGAACGTATTCTTTTTAACCTGCTTTCAAACGCATTTAAATTCACCCAGGAAGAAGATGCGGTGATGGTGGAACTGCAGTTGCTGGAAAAGCCCACTACTCCCGGCTTACAATGGGTGCTCATTACAGTGAAAGATACGGGTATTGGTATTCCGAAAGATAAGAGAGAAAAAGTATTCGACCACTTCTTCCAAACCAATACCAGTTCCGCTATACTTAACCAGGGCACAGGTATCGGGTTATCCATTACAAAGGAATTTGTAAAAATGCACGGGGGAGATATTGAAGTGGAAAGTGAATCCGGACAAGGCGCTACCTTCTCCATACAACTTCCGTTAAAAATAGCCGAGCAGAAAACCCCTCCCCTGGCCACAGTTTTAGCATCCCAGCAGGAAGATACTGCGTTACCGGAGGCATCCCGCGTATCGCCCGCCGCACAAAGTTTCTCAGAGATGTCAACGATATTACTGGTAGAAGATAATGAAGACTTCAGGTTCTATCTTAAAGATAACCTCCGCAACAGCTACAAGGTAATAGAAGCAGCCAATGGCAAAGACGGCTGGCAAAAGGCACTGGCGCTGCATCCGCATCTGATTGTCAGTGATATCACCATGCCGCAAATGGATGGTATCAGCCTGCTGCAAAAACTGAAATCAGACAAAAGAACCAGCCATATACCGGTGATATTACTGACCGCACTTACCAATGAAGAACAACAGATCTCAGGACTGGAAACCGGCGCCAATGATTACCTGATTAAGCCGTTTAATTTTGAGATACTTCATGCGAAGATCCGGAACCTGCTGCATCTCAATCATACCCTGAAAAACACCTATACCAAACAAATAAAAGTGCATGCCCCCGAAGTGCAGAAAGAATCAACAGATGAAAAACTGCTGAACAGGATCGTTTGTCATCTCGAAGAGAAGCTCACCGATTCCCAGCTTTCTGTTGAAAGCCTCAGTAAAGAGGTTGGCATGAGCCGCAGCTCCCTGTATAATAAATTACTGGAGCTCACCGGGCAAACACCTGTTGAATACATCCGTTCCTACCGGCTGGAAAAAGCGATGACCCTCATGCAAAAAAGCGATATGACCATTGCCGAAATCGCCTACCAGGTGGGATTTTCCACGCCTAACTATTTCGCTAAATCATTCAAGAATAAATACAATATGCTGCCCTCTGAATTTATAGCGCAGGTTAAAAAAGAGAACAGCAGCGAATAACCCTTCCTCAAAAAAAATCCCCGGCTTCTATTGCCGGGGATGCTTATCAAAAACAAAAATAGGGCTTCCTGTTATTTTGCATTGGCCTCAAGTGCCTTTGCCACTGCAGCATACGAGAGCTTCCGCACAAATCCTTCGGTCCACAATCCGATTGGTTCGCCCGGCCGCCAGAAGGAACCCGCCCGGCTGTCCAAAGGACTCCAGATGGTAATGCCGTAACGTTGCTTCGCAGGAATGAGTTCAAAATATTTATCAATGACATACTTATACATCTCCGCCTGCGCTTTGTAATGTTCAGCAGTAGCCTCGGTTGTTTTCACCCCCACACCAAGATCCAGTTCAGAAACTTTTATCAACTTGCCCGTAGCGGCCAGCAGCTTAAACATTTCGGCAATGTTTTCCTTGCTGGTGGTAGTGGTGATATGCATCTGCGTACCAATGCCATCTACTTTTGCACCTTTGCTTTCTATGTAGTTGACATACGCAATCAGGCCACGGCATTTATCCAGGCTATACTCAAGATTGTAGTCGTTGATAAAATGAATGTCGCCCGGATTGCCGTATTGGCGGGCCATTTTAAATGCAGTTACTGCATAGTCTTTACCCAGGTAGTCCTGCCAGAAAAACTCATCGGCCGCTATGACCGGCCTGCCAATACCCGTTTTTAGTTCATATGGATTACCGTCATCCATGGGTTCATTCACAACATCCCAGGCTTTCACTGCTGTTTTTCCGGCTCCCACCATGCCATCCATCCATTTATCGAGTGCAGCTGTCAGAATGGACTTTTTCTCTGTAGCTGTTTTTTCCACGATGGTCGTTGATCCACCGGTGGCTTTGGAATTTTTCAGTACTACATCATCAATGTAAACGGTACCGGCAAATTCACCATAGCTGAAGATCAATCGTGTTCTGTCGGCCGCGGTAGCGGTGGTGGCGACAGTTACCTGCTTCCATGCGGTAGTAACCGCCACCTGTCCGTACCCATTGGACGAATAGTTGGCGCTTTGCAGTTCCGGGCGGATTACGCCATCGGCGGTTCCTTTTACCCAAAAGCTCAATTCGTAAGTTTCTCCGTTAGCAAGCGGCGCTGCAAAATCATAGCTGGTTTGCACGTCCCAGTAATTGGCGCCTTTTGTAGGATTGGTCACATAAAAAGCCTTGCCTTTGTTACCAACACCCATACCGTCAGCAGTTACGCCGCGGGTGGAGCTGCCGCCCCAGCCTCCCCAGCCACCTCCGGATTCAAAATCGCCGTTGGCCACCAGGTTGTTTACTACGGGTGCGCCTTGCGTATCGTAGATGTACAAATTGTTGACGTCAATATAATAAGTTACGCCGGCTTTATAGCCCAAGTCAAAATGCAGTTTAATATTACCGGCGGAAAAATCATCAATAGTAAAGCGGATTTCTTTCCACGAAATCCCGGTTGTAAAAGTCGGGGAAGGCGTACCTGATTTGGTCCAGTCGATCGATGGCGTATTGTTATTTAATCCTTCAAAAGAAATCCTTCCTTCACCCGCTGCATCCGACTTTATATACATCACTACTTCATACTTATGCGATTTGTTCACGCCAACCTGCGGGGTAACGAGCTGCAGATCGGCAGCTGACGATGAGCCGCCTTTTGACACCAGCTTAATGGCTTTGTTCCCGGTTCCCATGCCTTCACCTTCCGCTATTGAAATGCCCGCCCCCGGATTGGCCAGGGACCAACCGGTGAAGGTTTTATCCTTCAGGGCTGCAAGATTTAAGTCATTCTGATAGGCGGGGGATGTTACCAGCAAAGGACTAAGCAATCCATTCAGGTAGCTGGCATTCTGGTTGGCATGCCACATGAGGGTATGACCATATACCTGCATTCCCGCTTCGCCGGCAGATTGAAGCAATGATTTTACTTTTACCAGGTTTAAACTGCCATCGGCCTGTACTACGGCGCCATGTTTCATATCGTAGCCTATAACCACCTCGTCGAAATTCCTGTTGGCTAACCGGTACATCACGCCTTTGTCAAGATATTCCTGTAAACCCAGCGCCACACCCAATTTAAACCCGGGTTGCGCCACACGGTTAATATAGCTTTTCAGGGCGGGGTAAGCGTCTATGTCTTCCTGAAGCGCAATACTTTCAGGCTTGTCCACGTTAAAATCAAGCGCTTTATATTTACTGCAGGAAGTAATGGCCATGAATGCCATAAAGCCAACTGCTATTTTATGATGTTGATGCATATAAATTACTTTAATTGTAGGCAGAAAATTATTTGCTCACCGGTGTAAAAGTTTCCATGGTTACGGACCGGTCCCTTAATACCAACGTATCTGATGTAGACACCTGCATACCCGATAAGGACACCTGGTAATTGAGATACAGTGCATCACGGTCTTTGCTGCCCCAGCTGTTCTTTTCTCCTCTTTTTACAAACTGGCCGCTCCCCGTGGCTGTGAAACCGCTGGTGGCAGACGAAATGGTGCATTTACCGTTGTCGTCGAAAGTGAGCAGCAGTGTGCAATAAATATTATTGCCGTCTTTGTCTTTATACACTAACGGAAACTCAAGTTCCTTCCTGGACTTCGTGTTCAATTTATTCACCTCATCTGATTCAACATATTCTTTATGCCTAACAATTGTTTGGTTTACACTTCCGGACACCACATCTTTTCCCCTGCGCAGATAGTTGCCATGCCAGGTGTTCACATATTTGATAGCGTAAAGGATGAAGTCTTTCCCACTGAGGATAGAGTCAGCGCCCGATTTATTATTGATGCGCAGCGGGATCACATAGGTATTCCGGATCGACTTTGGATCATTGAAGAAAGCGTCTGTGAGCTGTACTTCCACGCCGCCTGTGAGGCCGCCTTCCGGGATAACAATCTCATTTGCCGCCAGCGAATAGTAGTTAGCGGGCATCGCTAAGATCTCATCTTTGCCGGCGCCAAACAGCAAGCCGTTTCCCAGCAGGGAGTTATCTACCGCGATCCCAATATGCAGATCCTTTTTGCTGTAGTAAACACCTCCGGTTGTTGCCATGATTTTACATTTGCCCTGGTTGTCCAGTTCCGTGCTGAATATATCTTCCCCGAAAGTGATGGTTCGCACGGGGTACTGATAGGCGAAATACACCGTCTGGTATTTATAATCCGGGAATTCTACCTCTTTATTGCATGCTGTTGACACAACGAGTAGCATGATGGGTATTAAGAACTTTTTCATCTTTGTTAATTTCAAAAATCAAAGAAAATTATTTATGTACCAGGAGCTGTTAGCGCCAGCCTTTGTTCTGTTCCAACGACCCAAACTTTAATGTTTCGCCGTAGGGAATAGGACCATAGATCATGAACGGCTGGAACTGGCGGTTTTCCACGTTAATCACAGCGTAACTGTTGTTGCGTATGCTAACGCCTTTAGCCGTTTCGGCGATGTTTGCCTTCCAGCGGCGAAGATCCCAGAAGCGGAAGCCTTCAAAGCACAGTTCAATTCTACGCTCATTCCTGATAAGCGTGCGCATTTGCTCCTTGCTGCCTTTTGATTCTTCGAGATATGCATCGCCGTTAGTAGTGCCTACCCCTGCTCTTTTGCGGATAGCTTTGATAACATCATAAGCGGAGAATCCGAAGGCGCCACTGCCTGTTGGTCCCCAGGCTTCATTGGCAGCTTCTGCGTAGTTGAGAAAAATTTCTGTATACCGGATATGAGGTTTGTAATGCCGTTGATTATTCGCCGAATTAGGATTGAGGTTCACATCCTGGCGCAGCAATTTGCGGAGGTAGTAGCCGGTCCTGGTAGAAGTTTCTACTTTATTCAGCGCATCGTTGGTAGCGCCGTCTGCCGCGGTGGAGATCACGGAATTATTTGGACCTGCGGTGCCGCCATTAACTAAAATAAACATCCGCAGCCTGGGATCGCGGCCCACATAGGGATTGGCAGCATCATAACCGCTGGCGGCATCCGTAATGGGAAGCCCGTTCGCCATCGGGAAAGCATCCACGAGGTTTTGCGTTGGATTGATGCGGCCATTGCCGAACAAGCTCGGTGGGAAATTGGCTTGTTCCAGGTCACGATTATCGCCATAATTGTTTCTCCAGAGTATTTCAGAAGGATTGGCGCCATCGGCTAACCCTGCAATCTCAGAAGCATTGGAATACCAGTTGAGGCCATTTGCGGACAAGGCAGTTATCCCGCCTTTCAGGGCAATTACTTCGCCGGCGTAATTCGCAGCGTCTGCCCAGGTGGTGGTGGTGCCGGTGCTGAAAGCAGGGCTCGCCGCCAGTAACGCTGCTTTCGACCGAATCGCCTTTACAATACGGCCGGTGAGAAATCCGCGGAAGGCAGCGCCAAAGGCACGATCGTATTGTTCCTTTGTCACCGTGCCATACTTAGCAGGGATAAGGGACGCATTGGGAATGTTTTCGTAGTCGGTTGGCAACAGCTGATCCGCCTGTGCCAGATCACTGTAGATCTGCTTCATGCACGCATCAAAATTGCTCCGGGGCTTATTGAAATCAGCATTGGATCCCTGCACTTCCAGGTTGATGGGCACACCAAGTACAGCGCCACTTTCAGACATGCCGGCATGCGCCTGCAGCAGGTGATAATAGAAAAGGGCGCGCAAGCCATAGGCCTCTCCCTTTACCCGCATACCAAACAATTTGCTGACAGCAGGATCAGCGGCCCACTTCACGGTGTCAACATCCCGCAGTGTGATATTAAGATATTGAATAGCGGCATAAGCATTCTCCCACTGGTTAAGCGGATTATTATTGGCGGTCCATTGGCCATTGGCCATTTTCAGGAACCCGTTGTTCTGATCATTTGTTACCGCATCATCTGTGGCTACATCATTAAACGACCATGAATTGGTTGGTATGCGGTTGTAACCGTTGAGCAGCACACCAAACGGGAGTCCGGCATCGTTAGGATTATAATTTCCCGGGTTCAGGTCCCGGTTATTTTCAATTTCCGGTGTCAGCAGGTCCTTGCAACTGGTTAGCAGCAGAACCGATGCCAGCAGCATGATAATATTTCTTTTCATAAAGTGGAAACTTGATTGGGTGAAAGGCATCATTAGAACATAGCTTTTACTCCCAGGTTATACAAGCGGGTTTGAGGTGCACTACCAATATTCATATCCATCAATTTGCGCTCGGCAGCAAGCGTCAGCAAATTGAAGCCACTCACATACACCCCCATCTCCTTCACGATCTTTTTATTGCCAATCAGATCGCTCATATCATAAGAGATCTGCACCTTGGCCAGGTCGATGCGGTTAGCCTTGTACAACCAGAAATCCGAATTGCGAAAATTGTTATCGCTGTTGAAGGTGGTCAGCCGCGGATATTTCGCTGACTGGGCTGTTTCGGGCGTCCAGCGGTCTCTTACCACTTCAGAATATTTATCCTCTCCATCTACCCAGAACCAGGAATTGTTCTTCATTCCATAGGAACCGAAGCGACCCTGTGCCAGCGCAAAGAAGGAGAAATGCTTCCATTGCACACTTACGTTCACACCTAGTGTAAGCGGTGAGCCAAACCAGCCCCCACGGCCCAGGTATACTTCATCGCGGGTATCAATAACCCCATCTCCATTCTGATCTTTATACTTGATATCGCCCGGTTTTACCTGGCCGAAAGTTTGGGAGGGAGAATTTTTGATGTCATCCGCATCCTGGAAGAAGCCCATGTTTTGCAGTCCCCATATGGCGTCCAGTGGCCTTCCCTGCCGGTATTGGTAATTGTCTTCATAAATCTCCGCCCGTTTTGTGGCAATCGTTTTATAGTAAGTACCTACCAGCCCGACGGAATAGTTAATATCAGACAGCTTCTTATTCAGACTGAGGCTGAAATCAACTCCCATCCGTTTATCGTCATTATAATTTACATAGGGAATGAAAGAAGATGATGGCCAGCCGGTGGTGTAGTAAGAAGGGAACAACACGTTGGGCTGGATAATGTTGCCGGTAATTTTATTGACAAAGAAGTTACCATCCAGTTTTAAAGATTCATGGAAGAAAGAACCTTCCAGGCCGATGCTGATCTCCTCTCTTTTTGGGAAACGCATATCCGGGTTAGCGCCCCTTCTTGACTCCGTGGCCTGTACGCCGGTACCATCTTTCCAGCCGAACCAGCTTCCCTGCGTGGTATAAACACCCTGGTATAAATAGTAAGCAGCAATATCGAGGTCGGTATGCAGCACACCTGCGGAAGCAGTTAAACGAAGATCATCCACTCCCCTTACACCACGCATAAAGGGCTCATTGCTGAGCCGCCACCCCAGCGATACGGTAGGCGAAAAAGCGGTGCGGTTTCCTTCGGGCAGCTTCGCGCTATGAATGACTGCGCCGCTGAAATCGATGTAGTAAGTATGGTTTAAGTTATAGCCCAATTGCAAACCGAGATTGGCGTTGCTGGTACGGTGGTACACGGCTGATTCGGATTGCTGGAAGCCATTTACCAGTAATACGGCTGAAAGATTATGCCTGTTGTCAATGGAGTTCACATAATTGAACTGACCGGAAGCAGAAATCGTTTGCCGGTACCAGCTGTTGCTTACATTCTGCACACCTGAAGTGGCATCCTGTCCGTATTGCGTGAGGCTACTGATCAGGTCCACCCCGGAATAGGTATTCCAGGTGGGCGCATATACCGCATAGGTATTGTTAAAAGCCAGGTTATAAGAGGTGTTGTAGTCAACTGCAAACGCAGAGCGGAAGGAAAGGCCTTTCAGTAAATTTCTCAGATCGGCATTCACGCCGGTGTTGAACTGGAATTGCCGGCTGATGTAACGGTTGTTTCCACCGGCATAAATGGCGGCAAATGGGTTGGTTTGATCCAGCTGTGTTCCGCCCAGCAAATATTTCCCATCAATAATGTGATTGCTGTTCTTCACAAATACATTGGACGCTTCATCATTTGGCTCGATCATATCCAGCGGAATGAGCGGGGAAAAACGATGCGGGCGCAAGGTAGCAGCGCTTTGCCAGTAGTCGGTGTTTACGCCCCTGCCGGTATAGAAAATCGCAGTGGCATCCACGTTACAGGAAATATACTGGTTGAGATTCACATCCACATTACCGCGCAGGTTGAGGCGGTCGGATTTGCCATTGCTCACAGCCTCACCGAAGTTGAGCAACGAACCGGCCGTCTGGTAGCCAATATTGGTATAATACCGCGCCTTGTCATTTCCTCCGGATATCTCCGTGGTTACATCATAGCGGCCAAAGGATTGTTTAAGATATTCATCGGAGTAATAATCGACATTGGGATACCGGTATGGATTTTTACCTGACGCGAACTGGTAGATCGTTTCAGGGCTATACAGCTCGGCCAGTCCGTCGTTGCGGCGGGCTTCATTATAAAGCGTCATATACTCCGCCGATCCCAGGTAGTGGGGATAGGCTTTGGGTACATTTACGCCGGCATTGGCCCTGATATCAATCCGCTGGTTGCCTGCTTTACCTCTTTTGGTGGTAATGTATATAACTCCTTTGGCGGCCCTGCTGCCATAAAGCGCCACGGCATTCACTCCTTTGAGAAAAGAGATCTGTTCAATTTCTGTGGGCACTACATTTCCTTCATCACGGGGCACTCCGTCGATGACGAGCAGATAGCTACCCATCCCCCACATACTATTTCCATTATAACCATTTATCCAGCCGTCCATGTTCTCCAGGCTGGTAGTCATATAGTTTAGTTTCATTTGTGATGCCACATCCACTACTGAAACGCCTCCTGACAGGTCTTTTTTATCCACCTTCCGGAAGGCTACCTGTACCGGGTTACCGGGAGGAATAACAGTGGTAGTTTTTGCCGTGGTGTCCTGCGCCTGCGAAACCGGCGTCAGGTTCATCAGCGCTGCAAAGGCTATTAATGCTTTTATCTGATTCATGAAATTTTGAAATTAACAGTAAACGATACATGTAAGGGTTGCACGTTTTACCAACCCGGGTTCTGTGGAAATTCCAGGTACATATTGGCATCTGAATTTTTTAACGGCAGCCAGTAGTGTTTCTCTGTATACCTGCGTTCCAGGATAACGGATTCGCGTAAATTGAGTACCCGGTTATTCATTGGATCTACAGTACTGAATGAGGACGACCGGTCAAATTCCACCGACTTCTTCAGTGTGTATGGGCTTTGTATCAGCAACATCCACCTTCTTAAATCATTGAAACGATGGCCTTCAAAAGACAGCTCCACGGCCCGTTCCCGGCGTACTTCGCTCATAAAGCCCTCCAGGGAGGCGGTGAAGGCTGCGGCTACATGGCCGGCGCCCGCGCGGTCGCGGATTACATTCACAGCATCTAATGCTGTTTTAGCATAGTTGCCGGCTTTACCTGTGGCGGCGCCATAGCCCTGTGCGGCAGCTTCGGCATACATCAGGTACACATCCGCCAGGCGCATATACGGCAGGTGAATATTCAGCGCTTTGTCGTAGCTCCAGCCATTATCAAACCTGTTGGCAGTGATAGGAATAAACTTATAGAGCAGGTAACCGGAGCGGCTGCCGGTGCTGATGTCGCGGTAAGTTCCACCTGTATAAAGATTGGCGTAACGGTTTCTTTCATCGGTAGTGGCGCCCTGCACACATTTAACCCCATCGAAAACGATATCATTGTAGAAACGCGGGTCCCTGCCTCTCCACGGATAAGCGGGGTCGTATCCTGATTCTGGATCAGCCTTTGTAATATCCTTGATGGGCAGGCCGTTGGCCATGCCGTAATAGTCCACATAATTGGCTGTAGGCACAAAGGTGATGGCTTCTTCTGTGAGCAAAGCCGGACCGTATTGTTTGGCGGTGCCATAAGTGGAGCCATGCGCACCATAGTAAGGACCGCGGAAAATAGCTTCTGTACCGCCTGGCATTAACCAGTTCTGACCGGCGCTATAGAAATTGGTATAGTACTTCGAAAATTCTACCAGCTTGTAAGGCGCATCTCCGGACTCGCACAATTGCAATAACTCACCAAATGCTTCTGCCGCCTTTTTGCAATACTCCGCGTTGTAGGTTTTGCTGCCGGCAGATACATAGTTCATCAGCGGACTGCCTGCCCATAAATAGTTTTTCCCCAGGTAACCCAGCGCCATAATTTTATTAATGCGCAACTGGTTTTTTCCGAGCGTTCTTTTACCTGCTGTGGTATTGTCCCAGTTTACGGGCAGCAGGTTGGCCGCCTCTCTGAAATCGGCCGCCGCTTTATCCGCACATTCACTGTATTTGAGACGTGGTAAGGTGAGCTTCTGATCACCCGGAAGTACTTTATCGATGTATGGTAACCCGCCAAAATACTGGATGAACATAAAATGAAACCATCCCCTGAAAAACAACAACTGCCCTTTAATCAGGTCTTTCTCTTCCTGTGTGGCGTCCGTTAATTTATCAATATTTTCCAGTCCCATATTGGCTTTCCGGATACCGTACCATCCCAGTTTCCACATCGACTTTGCAAAACGGTCGTCATTGGTACTGGTATTATTCCGGTCCATCCAGCCGGCCTGCCAGCCGTCAAACTGCGACTGCCAGCCCCAGAAATCACCATTGTCTATTTTTATGATAAAATGGAAATCACGTGCGGTAGATTGAATTTCATCTTCTCCCCAGTTCCAGGAATTGGTCCAGTAGGCATTGGTAAAATCCGGTATGCAGTGATAAAGTTCTTCGGTAAAGCCCTGGAAACCGATAAAGGTTTTAAAGGCATTTTCTTCCGACACGATAGATTGTGGTTCCTTATCCAGGAACTTCTTGCAGGATGCCAGGCCAAGTATCGTTACGATCCCTGTGGCAGCCAACAACATCTTTGTATACTTATTCATAAAGGTCATGTTTAGAAAGTAAAATTGGCGCCGAGATTGTAACGCTTCACTGTAGGATAAGCTCCCTGGGATGCCCAGCCGGTACCTGCAAAATTTGATTCCCGATCGTCCGGCATCTTGCTCCAGGCGGCCAGGTTATTGCCGTTGAGATATATTCTCAGTGATTCAAGACCTATCCGTTTTATAAATCCTTTATCGAGTGTGTAGGCAATTTCAGCGTTCTTTAAGCGCAGGTAGGAACCGTCGTACATATATTGGGTACCGCGGTAATAGCCTGCTGGTGTGGATAGCCAGCGTGGCATGGGCACATCTCCGTTGGTATTGTCCTTCGACCAATAACTGCCTTCGTTATACACCGTGTGGCCCTGGGAACCTAAACTGTTGAATACCACCTGGCGGGTTACGTTATTCACCCCATAGAATTGTACAAAAGCACTGAGCCCTTTCCAGTCCACGCCAAACGTGGCGTTGTAAGTATTGGCAGGCCATCCGCTATGACCATAGGGAATGTTATCGCTCGCGTCGATTACGCCGTCGCCATTATAATCCACGATGTAATAGTTGCCTGGCAGCTTCTGATTGTCGTTGGTATTATGCATGGTGCTGCCATAAAGTTCATCCCATGTGTTGTAGTAACCCTGGCTCACATAAGAGTAAGCCTGCCCGATCTGCATGCCCTCCGATTTCTGGTAAGCCGGCAGCAGCTCAGGATTGTCGGCTTCAATCACCTTATTTTTGGTATGAGTCATGTTCAGGTCTGACCACAGCCGCAACTGTTTTGTGACAGGATAACTGAAATGTAACTCCACCTCATAACCCCGCGATGTTACGCGGCCAAGATTTGCTACCGGGGGAGTGGTGCCGTAATAAGACGGCACAGACGACCTGTTGGCAAGCAATATTTTGGAACGTTTATCTTCGAAGAAATCCACTTTACCTTTTACGAAACCTTTGAATAATTCAAAGTCGGCTCCAACATTCATTTTCTCCGCCTGCTCCCATTGCACATTCGGATTTCCAACGGTAGATTCACGGTACCAGTTAAACGGACTTTGCTCCGCACCTTCGCCTGTAGTTCCAAGCCGCGAGCGTCCACCATATGCCCATTCTGTCATGTACAGAAAACGGCCTGCTACGTTGTCAAAACCCGTTTGTCCATAAGAGGCACGGAATTTCAGCAGGTCCAGGAATTTTATATTTTCCATGAAGTGCTCATTGGATAAAATCCAGTTTACACCGCCTGACGAGAAGAAGGCAAACCGGTAATCAGGTGCAAACTTCTCCGAGCCATTATAGGCGCCATTGTATTCGAGGGTGTATTTGTTTTTATACGTGTAAGTGGCACGGAATACCCAATCTTCGCGGTACGAGGGTATCATACTGCCGTTGGCGGTAACATTGCGGTTCAGCAATCCCATGGCAGTTACCTGGTGATCGTCCGCAATCGTTTTTGCATAATTTAACTGCAACTGGTAAAACAGTCGCCGTTGATTATCCGAAACCGCACCTGCTGCCGGTGTCCACTTGATGCCTTCCTGGAAATCGAAATTGGTGACGCCGTCAAAAGCACTCTTATAAAATACATTTCCCGTTGCAGGATCAATCCATTTGCGTTGTACATCGTGGTAAAGGTCATTCACTCCCCTGTCGCTTTCAAGGAAGGTATTATCCATTGAAATGGTGGCGTTGAGTTTCAGTCCGTCCACGAGCATATCCAGGTTCTGTTCTACGGTAAAGTCGGTGGTGATGCGTGTAGTGGTCTGGTATTGAATACCGCCCACTGCCAGGCTTCTGGCGGAATTCTCCGCCCGTCCCTCATTTGGCGCATAGTAGCCCCAGGAACCATCCGCATATACCGGCAGGAATACATCCGGCGCGGTAGTGTAAGCGTCGATCCAGGAACCATACTGATTACCCGAAAATCCCCAGGGACTTTTCCGCACACCATATGATCCGGAGAGATTTACCTTGAAGAGTGTAGAGGGCGTTAATTGAAAATCCAGGTTGGACCGGACATTTAATCTTGTAAAACCAAAACCGGGTTTGTATCCGCGTTTGTTATCGTATATTCTAAAGAGATCGCCTTCATGCAGAAAATCTGCGCTGGTGAAATATTTTACGAAACGGGTACCGCCGCTGATATTGAGATTAGCATTTTGCGACGTAGCATAATCCTTGAATAAGGTTTTTGCCCAGTCCACATTAGGATAACGTTCGGCTTCTTCCAGGTTGGCGGGATTCCGGTATTTATCCAGAATTGCCTGTGGGTAATAGTTATTCCAGCTTTCAGGTTTTAATGCCAGCTCATATTCTATGGCTTCGTTAACAGTACGCAAAGCGTCGTACGAATCTGCCTTTCCGGGCAGTTTGGATGGCGCTTTCACGACATTGTTCACCGTAGCCCGGATAGAAGCTTTGCCGAGCTTTCCTCTTTTTGTGGTGATGAGGATAACGCCATTGGCGCCCCGTGAACCAAATACCGCCGTTGCCGAAGCGTCTTTTAAAACCGTCACCGTTTCTACGGAGCCGATATCGACACTGGACATGGGCCGTTCCACACCATCTACTAATATTAACGGGTTACTGTTATTCCAGGTACTAAGACCGCGGATGATCAGTTGAGGATCTTCCTCACCGGGCAAGCCGGTACTTTGGGCGGTAATAAGACCCGGTACATTGCCGGTGAGGGCAGCGCCGATATTTGACACGCCTCCGGCCCTTTCCAGCGTTTTACCGGTAGTTTGGGAAACGGCAGCAACAACGCTTTCCTTTTTCTGCCGCCCATAACCTACTATCACCACATCTTCAAGACCAAAAACATTGTCTTTCAGGGTAACGGCGATGGTCGACTGGTTACGGACGTTTACTTCCTGCGGCGCCTTTCCTATAAAACTGAAAATAAGAATGTGTTTGTCGGCAGGAACGCGGATGAGAAATTTACCATCATTATCTGTGCTGGTACTAATCTTCGTTTCTTTTATCTGTATGGTGGTACCGGGAACAGGCGTCTTTTTCTCATCCAGCACTACTCCCTGTACTACCCGTGTATCCTGGGCCTGTAAGGAAGCACAGGTGAGCGTACCTGACAGCATTACTGCTGTCACGACAAGCCATTTCCACGACTTTTGCGAAAGAATCATTTTAAACATGGAATTCAAAATATTTAATGTTAGGGCAATGAGGGGTTCTGACAGCCAGTACATGACTATCACGCCGGCACACCCGGCGGGAACAATGAGATGCGATAAAAAGCAGAACCCCTAAAGTAATTATCGGATGCTACCCATTAAGTGATGGAACTGAAAATGATTATATCGGGACGTGGTACCCCGGGGGACATTCAAATTTCATAAGTAATCATTTAGTGTTAAATTGACAATTTTTCATAACGGTAATGCGTAAGCCTATCAGGTGGAGCTGAAAGGAAAAGCAACAGACGAATCTACAATAGCCATGTATATATGAATGGCACGAATCTCCAAAAGGATGGAAATAATGTCTAAATAAAGCGCAGATGGCCCTGTCAGGAGCTGCGAAATCAGTTCGCTACAAAAAAACGGGATGTTTATTTTCCTGTTTTTAGCAGCCGGATACTTTTAATAAATATTTCCTGTGAGGCGCCTGCGGGAAACCAAATAAAGAGGTCGTGCTGACCGGAAATATCCTTATTCAGCAAAGGAGCATGCCCGGAAAGTTTACCGGGTTTGATGGGGACGCCGGCAATTTGCCGGCCGTTCTTCAGGTCATCTATCCATACCTTCAGTTCACCACTTTTAGTTGCATCAGCTGTGACTTCAATCGCTTTGGCATCTCCGGCGGCGCCGAAGTCCACTCCTGATATCATCAGCCAGCCACCGTGTGCGGAAGCGTTAGTGACTACCCAATCATCTCCCCGTTTTACTTTATAGGTTCCATAGTGATTGCTGCTTCCTGCAGCTGGCAGGGCAGAAAATCCATCTTTACAAACAAAAAAGTCGAAATCAACCGGACCGCCCTCCGCAAACAAACCAATGCTGGTGCCTACCCAACTGTTATAATTAGGTTGAACTTTATCCAAAGGCACTGCACTGACAGCGGCGCCAACGGGTGTCCAGCTTTTACCATCGGAGCTGAAAAAGCCGGTCAGCTGATGTTCCAATCTTTCCAGTTTAAGCCAAACCTGGCGTCCTTTATTATAGGGTAGCTCCCTCAACGCGGAATCCAATTGAAATACAATGCGTCCGTTGGAATAATAAAGACGGGCAAACACACTTTGGTTGCCATTGGTGAGGTAGATGCCACCATGTGCTGCCGGCTCGCCCGCGCCAATGTCCACCCGGGTGACTGCCGAATAGAAATGGTCGGTTTCCTTTTGCAGCAGGTGCGTTCTGCCGCTGTCGGGAGATAAACGGATCCAACCTTTCCGGTGCGCCAGTGAGTAGTGCGCAGCAGCAGGCCTGGTTAAAAAATGCCACCAAAGGCCCAGGCTGTCGGTATTAAAATGATCGGTATGCACGCTGCGCCAGGGTGTGTTATTGTTATCCAGTGCAGGCTTTACTACTGGTCCGCTTACCGGTGGGGCGCCCCAGGGGCGGTCGCCCTCCCATAATACCTGGTACAAGGAAGTTTGCCTGCCCATACCTGACCAGTCGTCGTTACCTCTTTTCTGGTAACTCTGCCCGATCGTCCACCAGGTACCATCCGCCAGTTGAACGGGCGCTGAAATATGATTAGGACGGGGAAAAGTATTGTGCGGGTCGGGACTTGGTTTGAAAAAATCCCCTAACCGCTCCCACCTGGTGGAATCAGCCGTGAGGGCCGTTGCCCGCAAAACGTACTGTCCGCCGGATACATCGCCGGCCGGGAAGTAATAATAATACCCGTTACGCTTACACATCACAGGACCTTCCGCCCAGCTGTATTGCAGGTTCGCATTGATCCAGTCGAGGTTGATCACCGAATCTGTAAGCTGGCCATCCTGCCCCAGCGCTTGCAGCCGGTTTACCTTCTGACCGTTTTTAATTACCATGTATGGCTTTCCATCATCATCTACAAAAATGGAGTTATCATATCCCAGCGGCCCTGTTTCCCGGTTCTCCTTCACCCGCACGGGGGCAGTCCACGGGCCTTCGGGCGACGATGCTTTGGAAAACCATTGTCCGCCTGAAGAAAAATAGATCCAGTATGAGCCATAAAAATAAGTGATGGCGCCCTGCCATACACCGGCGCTGGGACGATCTGCCACCATACCGGCATGTACCGGCGGCAATACACGGCTGATCACTTTCCAATGTACCAGGTCTTTGGAGTGGTAAATGGGCAGGTAGGGATTGAAATGAAAAGAGGAGCCACAGTGATAGAAGTCGTCGCCGACTTTCAGCAGGGTTGGGTCGGGATGATCTCCCGGTAAAACAGGGTTGACATAGGTATTTACCTCCGAATAAAAACGTGTGGAATCTGTTTCAGCGGGCGGCTTCCTGCCAGGACCGCCTTGCCGGGCAAGCCCGTTTTGTATCGTCAGGCTAAAAAATAAAAAGATAAGAACAATAGATTTTAGTAACATTTGACAAACGTGGTTTTTTGTAGCGGTAAGATAATTCCGCGCTCCTCCAACCGGCAGGTACAAATGTTGAAATGAAGGGTAAAAATGTTTTGACCGGTTGTTTGTTACTCATTTGCAGGCAAAAAAAACTCCGCCGGGTAAATACCGGCGGAGTCAGGAAGGTGTTTTATAAAAACGTTCTACAGATAATTATTGATAACATTTTCCAGGTACTCTTGTCTGCCGCTCTTCACTGCTGGTTCTCCCTGGGCAATTGCAAAGGCGCGCAGTTCTTCCAGGCCTGCCTGTCCTGATTCAAAAGCTTTGGCTGTATCAACATTGAAAGAGGCGTAACGATCCTGGCGTATTTTCCGGTAGTCGCTTTTCTCCAGGATGGCATCGGCAGTGATCAGTGCGCGGGCGAAGCTGTCGACGCCACCAATATGCGCATAGAAAATGTCGGCGGGATCGGTAGAGTTTCTCCGGATCTTCGCATCGAAGTTAATGCCACCGCCTTTAAAGCCACCGCCTTCGAGGATAATCAGCATGGCCTCGGTAAGTTCGTTGAGGTTGGTCGGGAACTGATCTGTATCCCAGCCATTCTGGTAGTCGCCCCTGTTGGCATCCATGCTTCCGAGTAAACCGGCGTCTATGGCTACCTGCAGCTCATGCTGGAAAGTATGGCCTGCCAGTGTTGCGTGGTTTACTTCGAGATTGAGTTTGAAGTCATTCAGCAGGTCGTACTGACGGAGGAAACCGATCACCGTTTCTGCATCATAATCATATTGGTGCTTGGTAGGTTCGCATGGTTTAGGCTCAATAAAGAAGGTACCTGTAAAGCCATTTTTGCGTGCATAATCTCTTGACGCCTGCAGGAACCTGGCCAGGTGTTCCTTTTCCCGCTTCATGTCTGTGTTTAAGAGGCTCATATAGCCTTCACGACCGCCCCAGAAAACATAGTTCTCTCCTCCGAGTGCGATGGTAGCATCGAGCGCAGCTTTTACCTGGGCTGCGGCGTGGCTGAGCACGTGGAAATCGGGATTGGTAGCGGCGCCGTTCATATAGCGGCGATGACTGAACAGGTTGGCGGTACCCCACAACAACTTAACGCCGCTTTCCTCCTGCTTCTGCTTCAGGTACTGCGTAAGCGTTTGCAGGCGCTTTTCATTATCTGCGATGTTGTTGGTGTAATCAACCACATCTACATCATGAAAGCAATAGTAAGGCAGATTGAGTTTGGTAATCAGTTCAAAAGCGGCATCGGCCTTATCTTTTGCGCGCTCAATGGGGTCGGCATTTTTATCCCATTCAAAAATATGTGTTGCTTCGCCAAAGGGATCGGCGCCGGTTCCGTTAAAGGAATGCCAGTAGGCGACCGCAAAGCGTAACCACTCTTTCATGGATTTGCCGGCTACGACTTTGTTTTCATCATACCAGCGGTAAGCTAAAGGATTATCTGTACGTGGTCCTTCATATTGCACGGCAGTAATGCCGCTAAAAAATTCTTTCTTTCCAGTAATTATTTTCATATCCGTGTTTTAATACGCAAATATTGCCTGAATTTAAAAGGTTATCAACCGTTATTTTTGAAAGAAAATATGCTATCTTATCAATAATTTGATAAATTCAGTCATTTATATGATAAGATGGGTTATCTTAAGCCTGCATGAAAACGATTCTTCAAAAAATCACCAATGACTCCAGCCAGAGTTTTGCCTGCCGTATTTATGAAACGCCGCAGTTTGAAACCAACTGGCACAAGCATCCTGAATACGAATTGATCCTGATATTAAAAGGACATGGCACCGCCATGATCGGCGACTATGTAAGCGACTACACGGTGAACGATGTATTTTTCATGGCGGGTAATCTTCCGCATTGGTTCAGGAAAAGTCATCCTAAAATGAGGGGGGCCGCCCTGGTTATACATTTCACCAGGGATTGCTGGGGAGAAGGGTTGCTGCAAATGGCAGAAATGAAAACGATCCAATCGTTGCTGCAAAAGAACAACGGCATACAATTGGAACACGCCCTGAAAAAGGACGTATCGGAAAGCATGCAGCAGATACACCACGAAAAAGGGTTTGATAAGCTGATGCTTTTACTGCAATGCCTGCATCAGATAGGTCATTCCACCCAATATAAAATACTGACAGAAGATTTCACCGACACCGGCAATGTGCTCAACCCGGTTATTGAGAAAATTATTGATTTCTCTTTTAAACACTATCTCGAAAAAGTGACCCTGGAAGAAGTGGCGGGTATTGCGAATATGAGCGTGCCCAACTTCTGCCGGTTCTTTAAAAAAAATATCAAAAAAACATATTTCGATTTTCTGAGGGATTTACGTATCAGCCATGCCTGTAAGCTGCTTACATCCACCACGCAGCCGATACTGGATATATGTTATGAAAGTGGTTATAAAAGCTGGGCGCATTTCAGTAAACAGTTTAAAGAAGTTAAAGAACAAACGCCCAGCGAATACCGGAGAACATATTTATATTGATAAAATTACCGTGTTGTATATCCACCATTTGCAAAAATGGTTTGCCCGGTAATCCACCAGCCATCCGTAACCAGGAACTCTACCAAAGGAGCGATATCTTTGATATCGGTAAGTCCGCCTAATGCAGAAGCTGATTTATGATAAGCTACGGCCTCCGCACTTTCCTGTCCGTAAAAAAACGGGGTATCCATTGGCCCGGGTGCCACCGCCGTTACTGAAATACCACGGCTGCCAAACTCTTTTGATCCGGCACGGGTGAAATCTTCCACTGGCGCTTTCATCCCGGCATAAGTGGAATAGTATCCTGTAAATGCCGCCAGCAGAGAGGTAACGATGGTACATATCTTACCGTTGGCATTCAATTTTTTACCCGCTTCCTGGATAAAGAAATAGGCTACTTTGGAGTTGATGTCGGACATGCTGTCGTATTCCGCTTCGGTGGTATCTACATAAGGTTTCTTCAACACCTTGCCAACGGTATTGATGGCGATGTCTATTCCGCCAAATTTATCAATAGCTTCATCAAAGAATTTAACAATGTTATTTACGTCAGTGAGGTCTGCCTGGAACAGGAATGCCTCCGCTCCCAGGGATTGTACATCAGCCAGTGTTTTTTCTGCGTCAGCCTTTGTGTTTTCGCTGTTGTAGTGAATGGCCAGTCTGGCCCCCTTTTCTGCAAAATTACGGCTTAATAGTCCGCCCAGGTTCTTCGCTCCACCCGCGATTAAAACCACTTTTCCATTTAAATCGTTTCTTGCCATATGAGTTGTTTTTAATTACGGCAAAGATCTGCAGGTCCGGCAGGTTTATCGTGGTGAACTTTTCGGAACTTTCAACCCGGCAGGTTATTTTTCCGCCACTGATCAGGTGTTAACTTTACATACTTTTTGAAGAATTTTGAAAAATTAGACGGGTCGTAGGTCAGGGTGATGGCGATATGCGCAATAGACGCGTTGGTTTCCTGCAGCAGTTGTTTGGCTTTTTCAATAATTTTCTGATCGTAGAAATGACAGGGATGAGCTCCCATTGTTTGCCTGATAGTATCGGTCAGGTGCTTATGGGAAACGAATAACTCAGCTGCGATTTCATTCAGCTCCATCATTTCCATCGCTCTCCCCTTCACCAGGTCATCGAGGTGCTTATCCAACAGCGCGAAGTATTGACTGGTTATTTCCTCACTCCTTTTTATCCGTTTGGTACCGATATCAGCCATTATTACTTTTTTACAAATTTACTATCTAAAGATTATAAATCCACACCTGCAACATGGTGAACTTTCCGGGAAGTATATCAAACTTTTTTTGGGCAATCTTAACTATTAAGTTAGCTTAGGTCAATACTTTCTTTTAATAACTATGAAAAAACACCTGATTATTTTATTCGGCGTCCTTTCTTTGTTTTCCCAGAGCTTTGCACAGAAAACCCAAACGGCCCCCATACAAACGCTTTCCATAAAAGACCTGGAAAGTACTTTCAATGCCGGTGAGAACGTTAAACAATACCTGGCAAAAAAAGGATTTAAAAACGCACACCTCCTGGACAATAATGATTACAACGAAGACACGGTAGTAACCAATAATGCAAAAGGTGATAAGATCCTCCTGGTGTATTATTACGGACGTGTTACCGCGTTATTATTCCAAACTTATTCTTTCCCAACGGCAAAAATGGTATTGAGCAGTGCTGCCTCCCGCTACCAGTTGACCGACAGCGCCGCACTGGCGAAAGGTCCTGACAACAAAACATTCCTGCAAAAAAGATATGCTTACCTGGAGAAGCGGAATACCGCATTATCAACTACTCCACCGTCGCCCTATCCGGAGGGAAGGTTTGTTTTTTGTTTTATCAATCCTTCAGAAGGAAATGAGAAGAAACAGTATACTATTCGTTTCTGGCAAACGCAAACAACGGCAACTTCCGATGTAATGATAGAGATGCCGGATCAGCAGAACCGGCCAACAGCGCTCAATTCATATGAATATGACCGCTTCCAGATCGATTCACTTAAAATAGAACGGTATATACATCCTGCTAAAACCAATCCCATTGCCCCTGGTGTACCCAGCCAGATGAACGAATTTATGCTTCACCATATTTTTGAAGATCATTACCTCCCCCTTCAATTCCTGGATTACGCTAACGTACAATCAATTTTTATAAGCCCGGATGATGAAAAACAACGTTCATTGGAATACCAGTTTAATACTGCCGGACAATTGACGGCTGTTTTAATAAAAAGGCAACAACCTTCCGCAGAAAGGGATTGGGAGCGCTATATTCCTTTCGATGCGGAAGCATATTCAACTGTTACCATCACCGATAACAATCAGGCAGATTTCGGCTTTGATACCAGGCAGCATGCCATAACATACCAGCAAACCATTCCCGTTAAAGCAGGCAATGTGTCGCTCGACTACAATATGGATACGATCATCGCATATAGTCCCAACTGGTTAAGGGTTTATAAAATGCTTAATAAAACGTTCTTCCTGATTGAAGAATACCATCTTTCACCGGAAAGTTACCGGAAGAAAAAGTTAAATACCGGCCTTGAATTTACCCTGGAAGAAAAAGATGGAAATGTATATTACTCCTGCTTCAGCAAGGAAAAAGACCGCATGCAGTTTAAACGGCGCTATTCCAATACCGGTTGGCAGCTACCCTTGACTATTACTGACTACGACGAACGAAGCGCTGCTTATGGCCGTTTATTTGAAAGCTACCAGCAAAAACAGACCGGAGAAATTATAAAAGAAACCCGCCAGCATGGGACTTATGCCTACATAATAGAACATGCCCATTTGAAAGGGTTAACGGGTTGTAAGGTGGTGTATAAAACGTATTAAGGAGAAAAGAAGTATTTTGACTATCTTTTTATTACCTTTACCAGTTACATCCCCTATTGCGCCAAATAATAAATGAAACCCGTAAACTGCTGGTTGCCCCTGTCAGCGCTGTAGTAAAAAGCATAAATTCCACATACCGTTTAACCTTAATTATCAGGTAGCAGCTATTTCTTTTTTGCATTTTATTAAATGTTTAGTGATGAAAACCAAATTATTCGTTGCCTTGCTATTGATAGCAGCTATCGTGGCAATAGCCGGTTGTAGTAAAAGCAATAATAATCCCGGCCAGGGGGATAAGTATAGTGAACTTTTCAGAAACAAAACCTGGTGTGGTGAATTCAAATATGCAAGCAAGCCGGTAACAGAACCGTTTAATATGACTTTTAAAGAGGACGGTACTTTGATTTGGAGGGAATATTCAGGTACTTACAACGGCAAATACACTGTCGACAAAAATGCCGGCACTATCTCGTTTGGATTTAACGCGGCAGCCTCACAGGTGTCGGCAAAGATTGCTGTAGAAGGGGAATTGACAGATTTTACGTTTAGTCAATCAGCCTGGAAAATTATCCACAGTGAAATCAATAAAACAGAAACAGAACAGGTAATAGAAGGCACCACCTGGAAAGGAATTGACTATTATCAAAATGGCTATACCGGAATTGCACAATTCAACTTTCTGATAAACGGACAGGTGCATATTCCTGCCGGGTCGGGGCTTCTTTTGGAGACGACTTCTTATTACGCCCGGGAGTCCGGAACATTGCGGTTTGACCGTGACAAGACTTCCGGCTCTACCAGGATAGCAGGAAAGTTTTTTTTTGTGTTTATGGCAGATAGCAGTCTGAAAGGATATGGATTAAGCCAACTGTGGGTTTCCGGAGGCCAGCCTGAACATTTTCATGACGGGTTTTCCGTTTTGAAGCAATAATCTTAATGCTTCGGTTACATCATGATAAGCACGATGCAAAAATGGACAGAGGCATTGCAGTTCCCCATGGAAATTTATATCAGTGTATAATAATATAAGCCGTCTCAAAAGACGACTCTTTTTCTTTATGATCTTTTTGGCAGCTCTACATAAAAGGTAGTACCGGCATCGGAATTGCTTTCAAACCAGATCTTGCCTTCATGTGCTTCTACGATCTGCCGGGAAATAGCCAAACCTAAGCCAAAAGATTGCTCTCCCGATGTTCCCCGCCTTTTGGCGTCTGTAAACATACTGAAAACTCTATCCTTCAAATTGTCAGGAATCCCTATGCCATGATCAGCTACGCTGATCAAAACAGTGTCTTGCCGGTCGTGCAGTGCAACATTAATCACGGCGCCTTTGGGACTGAACTTTATCGCATTTGCAATTATATTGCTGACCACCCTCCAGATTTTTTCCCGGTTTATATTGATCACCGTTTCTTTGGTATGCAGGGTGATCATTTGTTGCTTTTCAGCCGATTTAAACTTTAACAGGTCTATACAGTAACGAAGCAGGGTATGCATTTCAACAGGTTCTTTCTTCAATCCTGCTGCGGTGATATTCATGTTCAGCAGGTCGGCTATCATATCCAGTGAGTGAAGACTGGAAGTCTTCATCAGTTCAAGCATTTCTTTATCTCCCTGCTGCAACTGCTTACTTTCAAGCAACAAGGTAGAAATGCTGACGGCCGCTGCTATGGGGTTTCTCAGGTCGTGTGCCACCACCTTCATGATGCGGGTATTGTCCAGCTGACTTTGCTCCAGGGAACGAAGCGCCATCTGAAGTTGTTCATTTTTCTGGCCCAGCTTATTATTGAGTTCTTTCGAACGTCTCAGGCTATACCATACTCCTCCCAGGATTATCACCACCATGAGCGAAAAAACCACAAATGCAAGCAGATATCCCGATTTCAATTCATTATCTTTTTTTAATAAAGCCAGTTTATATTGCTGCTCGGTATCTTTAAAGATGATGTCCATGTCGATGTCCTTTAGTCCGGCATTAATCTGATCGACAGAATCCTGGGCTTTTTGAAACTCCTGCAGGTATGGATAGGCCAATAAGTATTGACCGGACCTGTCATAGTAACTCCACTTTATTTTATACCATCTCATACGTAAGCCTTCTTTGGTAGGGTTATTTCCTTTTTCACCCAGGAATAACGCCACCTGGTCCAGCAGCTCATTGGCGGCTTTCAACCGGGAAGTCCTGATATAGAGATCTGCCAGCTTCAGCTTTGCTGTTTGCGCATCCTGGAAGTCATGATCCGGAACGCTGTTGATCTGTATACTTTCCTTTAAATAGCGCTCTGCCTCCTCATACTGATGCAACTTGACAAAGGCGCCACCAAGATTGCCATAAATTATCCCACGGGCTGTTTCGATAAAAGTTTTTCTTTCGGGGTATTTATCAGCATTCCGGTCAATAAAAGCCAGTCCTTCCCGGTAGTAATAAACAGCGCTGTCGGGCATACCGGCGAATTCATACGCCAGCGCAATGGCGGTCAGCGTACTTTGTCCGAATGTAAAGTGCTTATTGAATCCGTCATCGGTTTTGCAGGTGGCATTTTCAATGAGTGACTGCTTCAGATAAGGAATTGCTTTCAGGTATTGTCCCTGGCTATACCTGACCAAACCTAACCGGCCGGTAAAGTCGTAATAACTGCAACTGTCAAGGTACTGCCTGGCGAAGCTCCTCCCATCGTAATAGCGTTTAAAAGCCTCTGCATATCTTCTTTCTGCCATCAAAACATGGCCCTGGACAAAGATCGCGGCGGCATACTCAGGTTTATATTGCTGCACTTTACTCTTTAAAATAAGGGTCATACTATCTGCATTTGACCTGGCCTTTTTCAGGTTAAAATCATAGTATAAATAGAAATTGGCCTTGAAACCATATTTTTTCCACTGATCAATTGGTCCGGGAGCATGAATTTGCTGGAAGGCCGAGTCGAAGTAATGGACAGACTCCCGGACCTTACCTACGTTTAACAGGTCATTCGTCGAGTCAATAATAGCATCCACAAGCCCGGGATGATCGGGAACTTCCGGGGAAAGCGCATCCCTGCAGGAAGCCAGGCAACAGGCTAACAAGAGTGACAGCTGCAGCAACAGGGTATAACTACCGATGGTTTTTACGGACATGAAACGATTTAAAAAGTGATCCTCACTACAATTTAACAAATTGACGGCAAATAAGATCACCGCCGGGAACGCTGCAGATATAACTAAAACAGCCTCCGGGTCAGTGACCCCGGAGGCTGTTTATAAATAGCTCCATCCCGTCCGATTACTTCACTGGCTGCCGCACCTTAAAAAACTGCAGTACCAGTCCTACCACCAGTAATCCCAGCAACACCTTAATGCAGTTCTGCACAATTGAAGAAGTAGGTCCGTCGGACAGCGGGTGCCCCACCGGCACACGTAGTAAGGTTTCGTTTATGGCAGGTATCAGGGAAAGAAACAGGGTAAGCGTCATGCAAAGCACCTGTATCAGCAATAAACTTCTTTTGCCGGACGCTTTGCGCCCCAGCAAATAGGCCACTCCGAGTAAAATAAGTATCAGTATCCCGATGCCGTGCCCGGGATTAAAGCCACCTGCTTTGGAAAGCCCAAAGGAAGTGACTGAGGCAATCACCGTCAGTATGCTATATGTCTTGCCCGCATTGGAGAAAGGGTTGATGATACCTTCTTTCAACAAGGCCGCTACAGCAAATAATAAAGCAACGATGGCGATAATGGTGTGTACAATACCTAAAATACTCATAGGAAAAGGATCTAAAGGGTAAATAAATAGTTAAACGTCTGTTCCTGAATTTTGGTTCATTGGCCCGGGTTCATAAATTTAGAAAATCCTTTTTTATAATTACGTTAATCGTGAAAGATCAATTTGTTTACGGCTGCTATTTCCTGGCGGCTGATTGTATGTCCCATATTGGGGTAAATGATTTCGGTTACCTTCGCTCCCATTGCCTCCAGTAAGGTGGTACTTTCTTTCACCCGGCTCACCGGTACATGAAAATCCGGATCACTGCTTCCAATGAAAATTGGTGTCCCATCAAAATCACCGTTGTAATTACGGTGGTCAACATGATCTCCTATAACCCCGCCGGTAAAAGCCACTATACCGCCAAACCTTGCAGCATTGGACGCCGCAAATTCCAGTGTCAGACACGCACCTTGTGAAAATCCCAACAGGAAGATCTGCGATGTTGAGAATCCTTTTTCTTCAAGATCTTCCACTATATCTCCCAACACCTTCAGGGAATCAGAAAGAAACGGTTCATTTCCTTCCCTTGGCGCCAAAAAAGATTGCGGGTACCAGCTATTGCCCTTCGCCTGTGGAGCAATAAGTGCAAATGCCGCTGTATTCAGTTCCGTCGCCAGCGATAAAATATCCTCCGCTGATCCGCCACGGCCATGTACCATGATCAGCACCTTCTCCGCCACATCAAGGCGCTTTCCTGCTGTCAATATTTCCTGCATAACTATACTAATTTTGGAAGCACTTTCTCTAAATCTCCTCTCAGATGCGCATGTTGATGAGGCAACATCAGATGGGTACCCAGTTCATTTAAAGGTTCATCAACTGTAAAACCCGGGTTCTCTGTAGCGATTTCAAAAAGGACGCCGCCCGGCTCCCGGAAGTACAGCGAGAAGAAATAGTCCCTGTCAATTTTTGGGGTAATCTGTAAATTCTTGCTCAGTACTTTTTCGCGGAGCTCCATTTGCACCTGCTCATCTTTTACACGGAAAGCCACATGATGGTTCGTTCCTGCAGCATTTATCCCTCTCTGGCCATCCTGAACTTCCAATAAATCAATGATGGCCGCTGTATTTACGGTGTCTGTAATGAAGCGGTACCGGTTACCCTCCTGAGAAAGAAAACGATAACCCAGGATATCGGTCAGCACTTTCGCGGTTTCCTCCATTTTCCGTAAGGTAAGCGTGGTACTGTGAAAACCCCTGGTAGCAGTATCTTTCTTAATTTCATCCGTTTCCCAGGGTACCCTGTTATCTTCTGCTTTAGGAACAATGAGGCTGAGCGACAAACCATCCGGATCACGGAAAGAAAGAAACTGCTCACCAAAACGCTCCGCAATTTCGCTGGTCTTCACCTGCTTCTTTGCAAACCTGTCTAACCAAAACTCCAGGCTCCCGGCAGGAACCGCATACCCAATTTCAGTAGCCATTCCAACACCTTCACGTCCCTGTCCAATTCCTTCCCACGGAAAAAAGGTAAGGATCGTTCCGGCAGATCCGCTTTCGTCACCATAGTAAAGATGATAAGTTCCGGGATCGTCAAAGTTGACTGTTTTCTTCACCAACCTTAAACCCAAAGCTTTGGTATAAAAATCTAAATTTCCCTGCGCACTTCCCGCAATAGCGGTGATATGGTGCAATCCTAAAATACTGTTGTTCATAATGATGTACTGGTAGTCAAGAAGCATACCACTGCATACCTTCCTTTAAATCAGCACTTTATCACAAAACCTCTTTTCAAAAAAATACTATATATCGTAAATTTATGAATTCACGTGAACCACTGGCTAACGCATGTTTTGTGCAAGTTTGGAATTGGTGATCACTTCCTGCGGTATGAGCAACGTATAACGGGCATCATTGGCAGGCAGACTGTATGCCGTTCCATTTACAGTGCGGGAAAGGTTCTTTGCAAAACGGGTGTCTTTATTAAGCCTCCGCAGATCCGTCCAACGGAGTCCCCTCATCAGCAGTTCCTTACGCCGTTCCAAAAGGATTTTTTGAAGCGCATCGGTGGCGTTGCTCACGGTAAAGCCTGGATAAGCTCCCGTTGCCCAACGGGTGGCGAGTAAGGTGTTCATGTCGCTCACTGCATTAGCGGTTTGCCCTGCCCGGACGTAACATTCTGCCCGTACCAGGTACAATTCATCTACCGCAAGACCATTAAACAAAGCGGAAGAACCTACTGCTCCTTCATAGTTACCGACAAAGCGATACGTACCTGAAGGTACCGGCACATCCAGGTTCTCCTTCACCAACAATTGTTTACGAAGATCATCGTTCTGATACGCGCTGATAATCACAGGGTCTATCAACGCTTTATTCTCATCACCAAAACCTACTTCCAGCACACTGTTTTGATAGTCAATCACTGAATGGAATATTACTTCTTTATTGAAACGCGGAAAAGGATTATAGCTGCCCAACTCAAGTGTGTTATAATCAAGCAGGTCGCTTTTGAGCTTCAGCGCTGCATCGGCGGCGGATAAGGCGTTGGGATAATCTTCCATCGATAAATAAACGCGGGCGAGCATGGCCAGTGCTGCTGCTTTGTTTGGCCGGGAAGATATACCGGAAGTATTGTTCAGTAAACCCGCCGCCCGGGTAAGATCATCAACGATCGCATCATAAGTTTCTTTTACGGTGCCCCTGCCCGGAACATCGTTGATATCTGAACGCCTGTGGATAGGAAGGCCAGGTTCCTGCATGGTAGCGGCGCCATAAGGTTTGATATATACCTGTGCCAAAGGCCATAAAGCATAGGCACGCAGAAATAAGGCGCTGCCCTGCAGGTTATTGATCACTGCCGGCTGGTCTGTGTCCTTAATTTTTTCCAGGGCTTCCAGGACGAGGTTACAATGATAGATCTTATTGTAAGAGGCCACCCATTGTGTTGACGCCGCACGAATAGCATTAGGCTGCCAGGTATACAGCGCTTTATCTTCCAGTGTAATCGCATCTGAATTATAACGGTTATCATCCAGGTAATAATCATCAGCAGCAATCTCCCCGTCTATCGGATAATTGATATTAAACAGATCATAATTATCCAGTATCAGCTGGCAATCTTTTGTTGTTTCAATAAAAGATTGCGACCCACTTTTTTTGATGTCTACATATTTCTGACAACCGGTGACGGTGAGCACACACACTGTCAAAAGAATATATTTTATATAATTTTTCATGACTCGTTCAATTAAAAGTTAGTTGAAAATCCCAGGCTATAAGTACGCGGCAAAGGATAATCGAATACTTCCGGATCTATCCCTTTATCGTTGGCGCGCCAGATAATACCCAGGTTGCTGATATTGGTATATACTCTTGGATCTTTAATACGGCTTCCAGGCTTTACTTTCAGGGTATAAGACAGGTTGATCTCCTGTAATCTGATATGATCCCCTTTCACTACATTGATGGCCGAGTAATAGTAAAAGTTATCCCGGTTGGGGTTACCCGTCGACATGACGGCCGACGGCACATTCGTGCTTGTTTCATCGCCGGGGCGCTGCCACCTGTTGTTATATTCTTCCCCCTGCAAACTATTACCGGAATACAGGTTGCCATAGTTAACCACCTGCGCTAAAGGACGGCGTACATAGTAGCCGAGTTTGTAAAGCAGGTTGGCCGACAGCGCAAAAGAAGCGTAGGAAAATGTATTCCTGAATGCCCCATAATACACCGGAACCGCGCTGCCAAAATATTTCAGGGTACCCAGCGGGGCATTCTGAATAGCTTTGTAATTGTTGTCTCCTTCCAGGGAATTGGATATGGTTACAATGTTACCATCCAGGTATCCCCGCGGATCGCCGGTTTTAGGGTCCAGGCCCGCCCACTGATATCCAAACAATCGTGACAGGTCGTAGCCTTCGTTATAAGAACCGGTGCTGTTACTCACTGCCGCACCGGCCTGGCTGGTAGCCGTGGCAAACAGCTTTGTTACCTTCACGCGGTTGTAGGCAAACAACAGGTTGCTGTTCCATTTGAACGCCCCTGCGCTTACGTTCAGCGAGTTTAGTGTGAGCTCTACCCCATGTCCCTGCAGGTTGCCTGTGTTGTAATTGATATTGGTGTACCCTGTGCTGGGATCGAGCGCGCCGCCGGCAATCAGGTCGGTCGTTTTCTTGCTGTAGTACTGGATATTACCGGAAAGCCGGTTGCCTTTGAACTGGAAGTCGACACCTATATTGAGCACGCCTGTCCGCTCCGGACGCAACTGGCTGTTGGTGATGCCGGTGCCGAAGGAAGTATACGCATACGGAAGATTATTGGTACCATTGAGCGTGGAATAAGTGATCAGTGGCCTCGCAATAATCAGCGGGTTTACGTTTCCGTTATAACCATAAGTTGTTCTGAGGGTCAATGAAGGCACCAGGTCCCAGTGGTAAAAACTTTCGTTGTGAATATTCCAGGCGCCGCCTACAGAATAGAATGGCGTCCCTTTCTGGTTGGTGCCACGGCCAAATTCACTGGAAAGATCTTTGCGTATACTACCTGAAAGCGTATACCTGGCATCATACGTATACGCCGCATTGGCATAGTAGCTGAGAGTGCGCACTTTATTGTCGATAAACCCGGTTGAAAGATTGGGAATATATTCACCATTGTACCCGCTGAAGTCTTCTGCAAAAGCAATTGGTATCATGGTTTTAAAATCCAGCTTGTTATTGGTATACAAGGTGCCTTCATCATAGCCGTAGTAACCGTTGCTGGCGGCAAGACTATAAGACTGGGCCATATCAAAACCAGCAATGGCCGACAACTGGTGTTTTTCTTTCCAGGTATGGTCAAAGTTCAACTGCCCCCTGAAAGTATGATTGCTGGAGGTGGTTTCCATAATCGTGTATTGGCCGCCTAAAGGCAGTTGACGGTTATAAGGCGCCACTGGTTCCAGTGTCCGGGGATCAACAGACGCCGGTGAAGTGGTGAAATAATTGACCAGGTTCCTCATATAAAATGAGTTTTGCCGGTAAAGGGTATTATCATTATTTCTGCCAGTGTTATAGTTATACGTCAGCTGTGCGGTAAGCCCGTTTGATATCCTGTAATTGGCGTTGATGCCCAGGTTCAGATTCTGCGATTTCAGCTTGTTGTATCCTTCATTGATATCGTTCAGCGGCACATAGCGGTAGCTTAAAAATTTATCGCCATACTCTTTGTCCACCGCAGCGGCAAAACCCTGGCGGTAAAGTTTGGCAAGTTCCAGGTAATTGCCCTGGTCATCGGCTAAGCGTGAGTAAGGATAAAAGGTGGCATCGGTGGCGCCGGTGATCCTGTTTTGCGGGGCCTGTTCGTTGTATTGCTGAACATTGTAAGAAATATTTCCCTGTAGTTCGAGTTTTTTAAGCGGTTTAACGGACATGGAATAACCGAGTGCGATCCGGTCGTAGTCCGAATTTTTTGTATTGTTGATGGTCTTGTCCCATCCGCCGGACAAGCGGTAGTTAAAGCGTTCGGAGCCGCCATCTACTCCCAGGGAATAACTTTGGGTAACTGCATTTCTCAGAAAATATTTATCATAATCTTTCCTGATGTCATTGTTTCTTAAAGCATCCAGTTGCGCGTTGGCCTGCGCGTCGGTCAGTGTATGTTTAAACTTCCAGGCGTCTACAATTTCTGCTACCGGTGATTTTATTTCCTGGCCGTATAAGTGGGAGATGCTCAGATCCGGCAATGGCCGGTTCTGCTGTTCAAAATAAGCTGCCTGTGCATCAATATAATCAGAAACGCTCATTGTTCTATTGTAGAACAGGTCCACCTTTTCGGTGACATTAATATTGCTGTTAAAGGTAACCCGTGGAGCGCGGTTATATCCGCCACGTTTTGTTTTAATAACAATAACGCCGTTGGCGGCACGGGAGCCCCAGATAGAGGCGGCAGCGGCATCTTTCAGGATGGTTACGTTCTCTACATCATTAGGGTTTACCCGGTCGATGGAGTACGGACTGGCAATACCATCGATCACCACCAGCACCTGACCGCTGTAGTTACCGTTCAGGTCTGCGTTCACTGCGTCATTCAGGGTATTTTTACCACGAATGGTGAGGTTGGCCAATGGAGACTGCCTGGCATTGGGCGAAGCTGAATTGATGGGACGAAGATCGTTACGGAAATCCAGCGAGGTAGTAATCCCTTCCAACCGCCGGATCAGGTTAGGATCGGTGCTGTGTTGAAGCTGCTCCTTAGAAATGACTTCAAAAGACCCCGTGGCTCTTTCTCTTGGCAATTCCTGCAAACCGGTTGAAACGATGGCCACACCCTTCATTTCAATGGACGCTTGCTTGAGCAGCACATTAATGGCTGTTCTGCCTTTTACGGCAATAGTATCGGACTGGTAACCCACATAAGAAAATATCAGGCGGCCATCGTCGGGTACCCTGAGTATTTTGTACAGCCCGCCCTGGTCGGTTGCCACTGATATGGGGGTGCCCGACAACCGGATGGTGGCCCCGGGAAGGCCCACGCCCTGGTCGTTGGAAACGAATCCCATGATATCAACGAAATTGATCGCCGGCGCGACGGCGCCTACCGGCTTTTCTCTCAGTATGATGGTATTATCATCGATGGTATACGACAGTGGCTGGTCTTTTAAAACCAGGTCCAATACGGTTCTGATATCAGCCGCTTTTATATTGATACTTACTTTGTGGGTATTTTCCAACAACTGGGTAGTGTACACAAATTCATAATTGCTCTGCTGCCGGATCTTTGTAATGATCACCCGGATAGCCACGTCTTTTTCCTTGAGTGATATCTGCTGGGCAAAGGTGGCCGACGCGCTGAAGAGCATAATGAACAGTAAGCAGGACGTTAATCGCATGATCAGCCGGATTTTACGGACATGCAAATGATGCATGCCGGATTTCATCGCATAATTTTTATACATTTGTCTTGTTTGGTTGATAGTTGATACAATCAGGAATTTTATTGACAATACTGCCAGGCGCCAGCCAGTTGTGTGCAACCACATCTGGCTATTTTTCAAACCTGCAGCGACTTATTATTTGGTGACGGTAATTGTTCTTCCCACAATTTTAAAATGTACTTTATTGGTCAGTTCCAGTTTTCTCAACACCTGTGAAACATAGGCACGGCTGCTTACGCGGCCGCCAAAATCATCGGTTGGCAATGTTCCTTCATACACTACTTCCATATCATACCAGCGGCTTATTTTACGCATGATCGACTGGATCTTTTCATTCTGGAAAACGATATAATTGTTTTTCCAGCCGATGGCTTCCTCTGTATCTACCAGGATGGTTTTAATTCCGGCGTCAGTTTTCTGCGCCTGCTCCCCGGGTTTCAATACTACATTACCGATACGGATACTGCCTTCCAGCAGGGTTGTTTTGGTAATCGACTCATCGGTATAACTGCTGATATTGAAATGTGTTCCCAGCACTTCCACTTTTTGCCCACGGCTTTTTACGATAAAGGGTTGCGCTTTATTTTTTGCCACCTCGAAGTAGCCTTCTCCCTGCAACTCCACTTCCCGCTGCTGTTGTCCACCAAAGCTCGAAGGAAAAACCAAACGCGAAGCTGCATTGAGCCAAACGACAGAGCTGTCGGGCAATACCAGCCGGTAGGTACCTCCTTTAGGCGTTTGCAAGGTCAGCATCCGGATACCATCGCTTAATGCGGCATCCCCCTTGAGCTTTGTGTTATCATCATACCTTACATCGCCGCTGTTCACCACAATACCCGTTCTGGAAGAATCCAGCACCATCGTACCACTGCCGGCAACAGATAAGGTTGCTTTGTTTGTGGCGGGAGGAATATCTTTCTTACTCTCCGCCAGCTGGCTGACAGAAATTGCCGGTGTATGCGCCGGGCGGTAAAGAAAATAAGCGCCTATCCCTAACATGAAAACTGCAACAGCCGCGGCGGCCACCAGGTTACGCCGCCATCCAAACAGGCGTTTGACCGGGCGGTATTCATTTTCCAGCCGCTCCCATATCTGGTCAACGGCAGCAAGCCGCGCTATCATATCAGGAGCAGCCGCCCCTTCTTCCCGGTAGGTAAGGTACCATGACTCCAGCAACGCCAATTCCTCCGGGGTGGCCTCTCCCAGCCTGTAATGCTCCAGCATCTCCCGGATTTGTTGTTCCGTTAGTTCGCTCATAACCTGCGTATATTATGTAAGACAATCCACACCTCCCAAGGAGGTATATTTTTTTTATTTTCTTTTCCTGCTGATCAAAAGCGCTGCAGCACAGGCGATCATGAATGCAGGTATTCCCCATAATGTTCCTGACCGGTAAACCGATAATTGCTGTCTGCTGGTTAAAATGGCATCGTCCTGCGGCGCCGGGCGGCTCACCTTCACGGGGAACCGGCCATCGCTGAACCATCTAAAGATGCCATTAATAAATGGGAAATTGTATGCCTGCGGGATGGAATTATTACTCATAAAATCAGCATCTCCGCTGATCAGGATCTTTTGCTCCCTGTTGGCTAGTGTACGTTTGAGCATCAGGACTAACGGTTTGCTTCCCTTCAGATCTCCCAGCTCGGGTTGATAGGATACCGACGACGATGAAGGATCAAATCCATTCTTCCTGTTCCAGCCCAGGGCACTGCTTTGCAGCACGGTATCCGCGGTGAAAATACGGTCTGTTACCTCCAGCATGGCCGCAGAAGGCATGGCTACAGCTGCATTCATGTACATCAGCTGATCCAGGTATTCGTTATTTTCTGTGGCAATGCGCCCCTGGATAAGATCGGCAGGCGCATTTTTGTCGGGGTTCACCATCATGCCCGGGGACAGCTGCACACCAAACTGACGCAGGAAAGGATTGATCACCTCGCGGTGCGAAGGTTCTGCTGTAATCAGCATATCGCCTCCCGTGGCTATATAACGGCGCACACTGGAGTCGGCATGTTGACTCAAAGGTTTGGCCGGATCTGCCAGTATAAGCAGCGTTGTGCCTTCCGGCACATCCGCCACATCCAGGTTTACGCTTATTACATCAAAGCCCTGGTTGATCAGCGACTTCCTGGTTTTCCTGGCGTTACTGAACAAGTTGTAACTCCGGTCCCCTTTTATCCGGATACTGCGTTCATCATCCCCTTCTATAAAAACAATCTGCTGGCGTGGCGTCACCAGCTTCTTTATAGCAGCCGTAATTTCCGCTTCTTCCGGGAACTGGTTATTTTCATTATACAGCCGGAGAAAGCTGGTGTTGCCGCGGTAGCTGAGCTGCCGGACAAATGTATTTTCCTCCGGCGCCAGGTCAATGATCTGATGGATCTGGTCGGGTGTTAAAAAATCGTCAAGGTCAACTCCTATGTTGTCCGCCACCTTTTCAGCCACTTGTTTTGTATTCAAACCGGTAATATCTCCCTGGTAAATCATATTGGGATTACTGGCAAGATCCGTAGCATCATAATAATAAACATAGTTCATTTTGATACCGGGTATAAACCTGCGGAAATCTTCAAAACGCGACAGGTCCGTGTTTCGTGATACCGGCAGCCCGGCGTATACATGCTGGTCCAGGAGGTTTACGTAAGTGGTGATTACGAGTGGGCCTTCGATCTGTTTGGCAACCGCCTGGCTGGCCGGTGTCAGCGTCTGGGACTTTTGCGCGGTAACATCCAGGTAGCCGATACCGGCGGGTCTTGCACTTAAATATCCTGCCAGCAAAACAAATGCAAGAAGCGCCACATACTTGCCTGCCTGTATGACGAGTGGTTTAGACTCACGGCTCACCTTAAACCGCAGCATTGTAAGACCCAGGAAAAGTAAAATAATGAGCAGGTAATAGATGATATCCCTGGAGGTGATCAGGCCGTTCAACATACTTTCCGTTCGTCCTGATAAAGACAGGAAATAGGTAAGGTCTCTTACAAAATCAATACTTTGTCCTACCGTTCCAATATACTTCAGCACCGCCAATACAGCAAGGGTACTGATGGCGGCCACCACCTGGTATCCTGTCAGGCTCGACATAAACAGGCCGATAGCCGCGTAGGTGGCTGTTAGCAGGAACAAAGACAACAACCCTGCGCCGATCAAACCAGTATCTGCATCTTTAATCACACATATACCAATCACACAGTAAATGCCTAAAATAGCCATCAGCATCAGCGCGTAATAGATCATGGCGAGGTATTTACCCAAAATGATTTCACTGATTTTTACCGGCGACGATAGTAGTAATTTGATAGAACCGCTGCTGATTTCCCGGCTTATCAGTCCCATGGTAAGCAGCGGGATATATAAATAAAGATTTTGCAACACTTTATCGAACAGCCCATTGGTAGCGGGAAAGAGCAGCTGCGTTAAATTATCCGCTTTTTCTCCCATCATAAACAACTCCTGGAAACTGCCGAGCATTCCAAAGAAGCCCATCCCGGATTGCACCATAAAAATCACCAGCACCAGCCAGGCAACAGGGGAATAAAAAAGTACGCTGAGCTCCAGCTTAGCTATTTTAAATATTTTAGTCATAACAGGTTCAGGAAGTTTTATTTGATAACTGTGCAAAAATTTCGTCCAGGCTGCTTTTCTCCAGCATAATTTCCGTGAGCTGCCAGTTATCGTCAACGGCGAGTTGAATAATAGTAGAAGACACCAATGAAGTAGTGTCAAAATGCATCCTGAAACCACCATCATTCAGCAGTTCCACATGAGTGATCCCGGGGATGGCCGCCATTGTTTCAATTGGCGGCGGATTGTTCATATAAACGCGCAGGGAGTTTGGTAAAATGTAATTATTGAAAGCCTTCATGGTATCGGCAAATACCATTCTTCCGCCTTCAATCATGCGTACATCATCGCAGGTCGCCTGCACTTCCGATAAAATATGAGAAGAAAAAATAACGGCCCTTTCCGTGGCGATTTCTTTAATCAGCTTGCGTACTTCCAGTATCTGGTTAGGATCCAGCCCGTTTGTTGGCTCATCAAGCACAACTAGTTTGGGCCGGTGTATGATGCTTTGAGCGATGCCCACCCGCTGCCGGTAGCCGCCGCTGAGGTTATTGATAAGCCTGGTGCGGAAATGGGCAACACCGCATTTTTCCATCGCCGACGCTACTGCCGCCTTTACCTGCCGTTTATCAATGTTGCGCAGGTAAGCGCAATACGTTAAGTATTCACTAACCGTCAGATCAAGGTGCAGCGGGGCGTTCTGAGGAAGGAAGCCTATCCTCATTTTGGCTGCTTCCGGATGCTGCCGGATATCGATCCCATCTATCTCCACGGTACCTTCTGTCTGGCTCAGTACCCCGCACAGGATGTTCATGGTGGTTGATTTGCCGGCGCCGTTTGAACCCAGTAAGCCCAGTACGCCCAGCTTGCTGATTTCAAGGTTGATATCGCGTATGGCCCAGTCCCGGCTGTATTTATGAGACAGGTGTGATACTTTTACAATGCTGTTGTCCAATTTTCTGATGATTAGCTTTAAAAAAGTGCTTTATACATCATAAGACAGGTTGGAGGGCTGCAAGTGGTATAGCCGGGAGAAAAATATTTTTAAGCGGACCGCCAGTACCTAGTGCTTCAGCATCCAGAGCAGGTAGAGGTAAGCAAAGAAACCTATTTTTTTACGGAGATGTTTTAAGGCATTAGACATTTGCTTTTTCACCGTTTGCTCGGTAGTGCCCATGATTTCAGCGATCTGTTTATGGCTCAGGTGCTGTTTCCGGCTTAACTCAAACACTTCCCGCATTCTTGGCGGAAGATCGGCTATTTCTTTCTCAATTGCCGCTGCCAGCATAGATTCGCGCACCTTGTGATCGGTAACAGCCGTTCCATGTTGGGAATAATGTTGTATGGAGTCAATATATTTCTGCTGAAGTTGTTTTTTCGCAAACAGGTTCAGGATATGATTCCTCACACTGCTGTACAGGTAACCGGATAAATTACTTTCAATCTGAATGGCCTCTCTTTTTACCCAGAGATTAGAGAAAATCTCCTGGATCACATCCTGTGCATCAATGTCGTTGCGGGTTTTATTCCAGGCGTGATGGTGAAGTACCAGTTTATACCGGTGATAAATTTCTGCAAAGGCATTCCGGTCTCCTTCCTTAAGTAATAAGACCAGATCAGGATCGGAATAATTGCTATAATTAACCATACGCGTACGCTGGTAAGGAGAAACCAGTGCTGCAATTATAATAAATATATCGTAAACCCGGCAGAATTTTTCACAACCAGAGAAGACGTTTAATGCAACGGGGACTGCGCCCAACGGCTTACCCCCGTTACATTAACTACCGCTGCTATTCTTTGATAAATTTGATCAACTCAGCATTGGTCTTATCTTTTTCTTCGATAAATGCAGCATGCCCGCTTTTCTCAAAAGGCACCAGTGTTGCATTCTTTATACCGGCCTTCATCTGCTCTGCCAATGCGTAGGCTACGATGCTGTCGTGCGTGGCATGCAGGATGAGTGTAGGTATCTTTATTTTTGGCAGGTCTGATCGCAGATCCTCGTCCCTGAGTGCAATAAGCGCCTGTTCTGTGGCGTATGGCGAAGACTGTGCTTCAATACCTCCCAACCAGTTACCCAAACCTGGTGTCAGCGAAGTTGGCGACAGCGTGAACTTTGCCGCTACGGCATCAAATAAGGCCGGGCGGTTGTTGTTATGCAACTCAATCCAGCTGGAAATCTGATCTTTGGTGAACAGCGGATAAGGATAATCCGGTTTCTTTGTGTGGCAGGGAGCTGCCGCATCAAACAGTACCAGTTTTTTAATATGTGCCGCGTTAAATTTGGCGACATAATGCAGTGATATCGCTCCGCCCATCGAATGACCACCAAGAATGGCATCTTTAATGTTTAGCTTATCGAGTACTGTTTTAATATCCGTTGCAAACTGATCATAGTTATACTTGCCATAAGGCTTGTCGGATAAGCCAAATCCCCGCAAAGTAATGCCAATAACCCGGTAGCCGGCCTTTACCAGGGCATGGTACTGGTATTCCCAGCAGGCATCGCTCAATGGATATCCATGAATAAGCACAACGGGGGTTCCTTCCCCCAGATCGGTCACATGTAATCTTACATTGGGCTCTACCTCGATGTATTCAGCCCTGGCAGATGGTTTATTTTGAGCGGAAGTAACGGCAGTCATTAGCGAAAACGCGAGGACAGCAGCAACTGATAAAGTTAATTTCATGATGTTGTTTTTAAATTTGTAAAGATGATTTCAGCGGGTTTATAAAAGCGGACGCTTTACTTCAGCCCCAGGTATTTTTTAAGTTCTGCTGCGGCCTGCACAAAAAGTGATCTTGTTTGGGGAATGTTTGCCAAAGCGTTCAGTAATCCGAAGTCGTGGATCATTCCATTGTATCGAACAGTGGTTACCGCTACGCCGGCTTCATCGAGTTTGCGGCCGTAAGCCTCACCGCCATCACGGAGCACATCCGCTTCGGCTACCTGTATTAAGGCAGGAGGAAGTCCTTTTAACTGATCGATCGTAGCGTTAAGTGGAGATGCGTACACCTGCTCACGTTCTGCAGGATCCGTAGTGTACTGATTGTACATCCATTTCATTAAAGGCGTGGTCAGAAAACGGTCCTGTCCGAATCTTTTGTAGGTATCATGTTCAAAGCCGGCGTCAACAATCGGCCAGAACAGCACCTGTACACGGATCTCAGGTCCTTTGTTTTCTTTGGCTTTAATCGCTGTTACGGTAGCCATATTGCCACCTACGCTGTTGCCTACAATGGCAAGGCGACTGCCATCCACACCAATTTCAGCGCCATGCTCCGCTACCCATTTGGTGGCTGCATAAATTTCATTCACCGCCTGGGGATAGCGCGCTTCGGGTGAAGGTGTGTAATTCACAAAAACGCCTGCTGCACCGGATAACACCACCAGGTCCCTTACCATTCTTTTATGCGTGGGATAATCGCCCAATACCCAGCCGCCGCCATGGATGAAAATGAATACCGGGAGTTGTTCTTTGTTTCCTGCTGGTTTTACGATATTTAATTTGATCGAAAAACCACCGGCGCTGATCGTCTTTTCACTTTCTTCAATACCGGAATAGTCAACATCCGCAGCCGCCTGCGCATTGATCAGCACCTGGCGGGCTTCACTTACGGAAAGTGTTTCCAGTCCCGGTGCACCCGGTACATTCAGCACACTTAAAAAAGCTTTGACGTCTTTTGAAATGGCCGGATCATTTGCTACCGCAGGCACCTGCTGTGTAGTTTCTTTTGTGCTCATAGTTATTGGTTTGTTTTGCCCAGGCAAGTCAAACGGTGTGCCCAGCTTTAATCAATTAACAATCAAATTCTTATGAAATTAATTAGTTTTAAAAAATACGACATGTCGTAATATTATGATATCGCTTTCTTGTCCGGCTCTATGAAATTCAGTACTTTCGATGATGCAGAAAACCAATCATACGGGTCCGGTGGATATGGAACAGGGCAGTCATGTGGACAAGAATGCCATCTTTGAAAATCAACTTATTCAAAAAGAAAATGAACAGGCAAGTTTGCTTTGCGTAGCCGGCAGAATTGCTGCGGTGCGCAGCCGGGCCGACCTGTGGGATATCATCAATAATGAAATACTGGACCTGTTTAACAGCCAGTATTATACTTTATGTTTATTGTCTGAAGACGCTACGACGCACTATCCGTTTTTGCATAGCCGGGATAAGAAACTGGAAAATGGTAAGGTGGACAGTCCCATTATTCACCGCCAGCATCCTGTGAATGACGGGGTTTTTAACCTCGCGTTGTCTGCTGATCAGCCGGTGATTTTTCAACTTGCTGCACTCACCAGGCAAAAGGATATTGCGCCCTATGTTCACTATTGGTTTAAACTCGGCATCAAAGAAATGATGCTGGTTAAAATCACCAATGCCAACGAGGACAGGGGTGTGTTATTTCTTTATTCAAATAACGAAGGGGCCTTTTCAGCTGAAAAATTCAACCTGCTCGCCGGCGTGGCAGACCTTTTAGGAACTGGTATGTGCAATGTACTGGCCAATGAAAAGATAGAACAGCAGATGGAGGAAATAGACCGGTACCGGCAACAGCTGGAAGAAGAAAAGGCTTACCTGATAGCCGAACAATCGGCCAACCGCTTTTCAGGCTTCATTGGTCATTCACCCGAAATCCAGAAGATTTTCCGTTTAATTTCGCAGGTAGCGCCATCAGATGCTACCGTACTTTTACTCGGGGAAACCGGCACCGGCAAGGAGTTGGTTGCCCGTGCCATACATGAGGCGTCTCCGCGCCGGGGGAAGCTCATGATCAAAGTGAATTGTGCTGCATTGCCGGCGAACCTCATAGAAAGCGAATTATTCGGCCATGAGAAAGGAAGTTTCACCGGTGCGTCCGACCGCCGTATCGGGAAGTTTGAACTGGCGAATAACAGCACCTTGTTCCTCGATGAGATCGGAGAATTGCCACCGGAGCTCCAGGTGAAATTATTAAGGGCATTGCAGGAAAAAGAAATAGAGCGGGTGGGTGGTGGAAAAACCATTAGTGTGAATGTAAGGATCATTGCCGCCACCAACAGGAACCTGGAAAAGGAAGTGTCGCAAAACCGCTTCCGGAGCGACTTATACTACCGGTTAAATGTATTCCCTATTACCTTACCTCCCTTGCGGAAACGAAAAGAAGATATTCCCGCCCTCACCTCTTATTTTATAGAACGGTTCTCCCGGAACTCCGGGAAAAAAATTTCGGGCATCTCCCAAAAAGCAATGGAAAAATTAATTTCCTATGCCTGGCCGGGTAATATCCGTGAACTGGAACACCTTATTGAACGCGCGGTATTGCTGACTAATAAGAGCATCATTAAAATGATCCAGCTTCCTGAGCAAATTGGTGCAGAAAGCAGTTTAAATGACAAAGCTTTTAAGATCCTGCCGCTGGAAGAAATAGAACGGGAGTATATTCTGAAGGTGCTTAAAATATGCAGGGGAAGAATTTCAGGACCCAATGGCGCTGCTACAAAATTAAAGATGCCGGCAACTACCCTGATATCAAAAATGCAGCGGTTAGGCATTAAAAAAGAACATTTTGTTACCGGCAAAGAAGACGGGGAAGCGTGAAACTATTTTCCTTTAAGATCGAGCTTACCGGAAGTGTAAGCCCAGTAGATCCACAAGGCCACACAAAGAAACAACGCAGCTGTTGGTTGCACGAAGGAAAGGATAAAGGCCAGGGTATGCACCGGGATGCCGTACAGGTAATTCCTTTTTATACGCTTAATACCGTCGTCGGTGATGTCCGGTCTTAACAGTTGCCGGTCCTGGCTGGCGATCCACCAAAGCAGGTTGAATGCCAGGTTAATGCATACAAATAAAGCGGTATAAATGGCCACTACAATATGAACGGAGGAAGTATGGTAGTAACGGGAGAGTAATGCCGTAGGATAGGAAACGCAGGTAGCCAGGAACAGGATAAGCCCGTTGGCGAACATCAGCGGGGTATTGCGCCGGTAGATCTGTTTGAAGATTTTATGATGGTTGACCCACATAATGAAAATACTGAAAAAAGACAGGCTGAAAGCCAGGAAAGAAGGCCATTCCGCGGCCAGCTTTTTCAACAACGAATCTCCTTTCCCGTTTTCTTCCATCAACGGCACATGCAGTTCCAATACCAGTAAAGTGATGGCAATGGCGAAAACCCCATCGCTGAAAGCTTCTATCCTTGTTGTTTCTTTTTCCATGTGACGGCATTCAAAAAATAATACTATTTGTAACCCGATTCAATTCCATGTTTTTTCATTTTGGAGTATACAGTTTGCGCAGGTAACCCAAGCATTTCGGCAGCGCCATTAACGCCAGAAACCCGGCCCTTGCATAGTTTTAATGCGTTCATAATATGGTTCCGCTCCATCTGCTCCATCGTTTCAAAGGAGGTGGAACCCGGATTTTTTTCCAGGTGTACCGGCAAATCAAAATCAGTGATCTCATTGTTCATCGTCAGAATAACCTGCCGTTCAATGACATGCTCTAATTCCCGGATGTTGCCCGGCCAGCGGTATTCCAGCAGTGATTGCATGGCTTCCTTACTCACTTCCGGTACCTGTTTTCCCAATGCCAGTGCAAACTTTTTAAGAAAGTAAGCGGTCAGCGGCGGAATATCTTCTGCCCTTTCGCGTAAAGGCGGCAACGCTATCGGAAATACATTCAGCCGGTAATACAGGTCCAGCCGGAACCTTCCTTCGGCCACTTCTTTTTCAAGATTGCGGTTGGTTGCCGCAATCACCCGCACATCTACCGGCACGGGCATATCGCCGCCAAGGCGGTGAATTTCCCTTTCCTGTAATACGCGCAGAAGTTTTACCTGCGCTTCTAAAGATAATTCACCGATTTCATCCAGGAAGATGGTACCTCCTCCCGCCTGTTCAAACTTACCGATCCGTTTCTGACCGGCGCCGGTAAAGGCTCCCCGCTCATGACCGAATAATTCCGACTCTAAAAGAGCCAGCGGCAAGGCGGCGCAATTTACCGTTACCAGGGGTTTGTTTTTCCGGTTGGAAGCTTTGTGAACGGCCTGCGCAAACCGTTCTTTTCCTGTTCCGCTTTCTCCCAGTAACAATACAGAGCTGTTACTGCGGGCTACTGCACGGATTTTTTCGAGGGCCTTTTTCAATGCAGCTCCTTTACCAATAATGTCGGGAAAGCTGTTGTCGTCATCGCTTACAACGGTCGTATTATTTTCAGCAACACCATGCTCCGCGCTATAACGGTACCGGGCAATGTCCAGCATCACCAGCAGGTCGCGCTCGCGGAAAGGCTTCACCAGGAATCCATATGGCTGTGTTGTTTTTGCTGCTTCCAGCGTAGCCTGGTTTGTATTTGCAGAGATAAACAAAAACGGTTTTTTCTGCAGAAACAATTCTTTGGCCAGTTCAATCCCCGACACCGGCGTCTTCAACGTAATATCGAGCAGCACCCAGTCGGGATCTTTAAGCGCAATTAACTCGCGGGCCTGCTCTACAGAAGAAGCAATCCCACACATGGTATAACCGGCTTTCGCCAGCATAATACGCAGATCATTGGCAACGATAAATTCGTCTTCGACGATCAGTATTTTCTCTTTTAAACTCATCCTGCGGGCGTTTTAACTGTTTATGGTACTAAAGGTCCTGCATTGAAAGGATAACCTGATTCTTACGCCGGCGCCCACAGCAGCCGATATACGGAAATTGCCATCAAGCTGACCGGAAAGGCCGTGCATCAGGCTCATTCCCAGCGATGTGTTCTCCGGATCCTGTTCCTGCAAAAAGCCAATACCATCATCTGAAATCAGCAGCAAACAACCGGCTTCGTTTGTACGTTTCAATGAAACATAAATATTGCCTCCCTGGCCACCCGGAAACGCATATTTGATCGAATTGCTCACGGCCTCGTTAATGATCAGCCCAATAGGCACTGCCTGGATAACATCGAGCAGCAACGGATCAGTTTCGGTAGTGAAAGAAATCTTATCTGTTTGTTCAAACGACTCCTTCATATAACCAATCAATTCCCCCATGTACCATTTCATATCTATTTTCCCGAGATTATCAACCTGGTAAAGCCGCTGATGAATGAGCGACATCGCATACATGCGGTGCTGACTGTTGCGGATGGCAGCTATTGCATCTGCGTTATCCAGGTATTCAGACTGCGTATTGAGCAGGCTGATCACAATCTGTAAATTATTTTTAACGCGGTGATGTACTTCTTTCAATAACCACTCTTTTTCTTCCACCAGCTTTTTCAGCACTTCGTTCTGATCATTTATTTCCCGTTGTTTACTTTCCAGCTCCAGGTTGGAACGTTTCTTCAGCCGGTAACGGTTATACATTAATGCGGAGAAAAGCACCAGCATGGCTACACCTGCGGCAAATGCATTGCGGAATACTTTCTCGTTTTGCAACAACACCTCCTGCAGCGCACTTTTCTGCATAAGTAATTCTATATTTTTATCTTTTTGCCTGGTTTCAAACTGTAATTGCAGTACTCCCAGTTGTTTCGCCTGGGCAACACTGGTTAAAGAATCGGAAAGCAATTTATATTGCCTGAAATGGCTGAAAGCTGAAGAAATATTACCCATTGCCGAATCAGTTCTGTAAAACAGGTACTCTCCTTCCACCTTCCGTACAAGCGCCAGTGGTATGCTATCTTTGTAGTGGGCATAACTCCGGAGATAGGGAATCGTTTCACTAAAACGGCCAACCGCCTGCAGGTAATAAATGATTCCCAGACGCATAATCTGGCTGAACCTGTCGGACGGGCTATAGTGCTTATAGGAGTTTACCAGGCTTCTGAAGTGAGGTGCAGCTTTGTCAAATTCCATGAGTGCCAAATAGTCCTTCATGTAGAGGCTTGGTTCCAGCATCCCTATCACCTCATCGACATTAGGCCCGTATTGGGCGCTGACAAACATGGTGTCGAGGCTTCTTCTGTACTCGCCCTTATTGCGGCAGGCGTCTGCAATATTGACAAGCATGGTTTTAATACTGCCGGTGTCCCGGTTGCTCCGGGCCAGCGCTAATGCTTTATTGAAATAATCGATCGCCTCGTCATAATATTTAATGCTGTAATAGTTCACACCTACACGGTTATATACGGTAGACATCACTGGTCCCGTATCCCCTGTCTTTTTTCCGGCTTCCACCGCAAGTAAACTATACCGGAGTGATTGAGTGAAATTATTTAACTCGTGATGGATTTCACCCATTATCGAATAGATTCCCTGTAAGCGCAGGTATCCCATTTGTTCGTAAACGGATAAAGTAGCTGTTAACACCTCCAGTGCCTCTGTATACTGACCGTTCAGCTTTAGCAGATCTCCCCTGAACTCATTAAGTTTGGCCGCAGAAAGACTGTCGCCCAGGCTTTGATAAATATCGATGCCCTGTTTGTATAAACTGATCTTTATCGGAAGGTCTTCCGCCGAATTGGAATAGCTGCCCCCCAGCTCCAATATTGCTTCTGCCTTTAGCCTGGGTGTTCCATAAACACTTAAAAGGCGAACCGCCTCTTCACTTGACGCTCTGCCTTCGCCGGAATGCCCGGATTCCCGGTAGGCTTTTGCCAGTAACAGTTTACTCAGCCCAAGCCCTGCCGGGTATCTCAGCTCCTTGCTTAATTTTTCCATTTGGCCGGCGATCTGGAAAGCCATTTTCATATCAGGCTCCAGTGATCCCGGTTTGTCGAGGAACGATTCTCCCCGCTTCATCCAGGCGGTGATAGTAGCGGTATCTCCTTTACGGCTTTGAACCAACCGGCCTATGGTTTCGGGGCCTGCAGCGGACTGCCCGTAGGCTTCCCCGGTAACTGCGAGTCCCAGCAACATCCATATCCATATTTTCCCCCGGATCATTTTCCTCATGGCGCAAATTTACGCGCCATCACCTCTCCCTGCAAATAGCAAACAACAACAGCCACTCCCGGTAGCAGGATAGCACTGAGTCCCAGCCATTTAGCCATTATTGCGCCAATCACGCAACCGGCTAAAAATCCCCCGATGGTGAACACCTGGCCCTGGAAATCCTTCCACGCCAGGGCATCGCCGCTCCGGCCCTTCCTGATCAGGTTTCCCAGATCCAGCGAGGCCTGGGTAACGTTGCCGGTCATCATGGTCGTTGGTCCGTGTGTTTCTTTGGCAAATAATTTTCCAAAAGCATTTTGCAGCCCCATTGCTGCCGCAGTAGTCATCACAATTGAATAGATCATTACTTTCTCTTCCACTCCCGTTAACATGGGCTGCAAGATAGCGCCAATTCCGCAAATCATAAGTACGATGCCCTCCACAAGGAGTATTTTATACTTTTTCTGCGTTTTCTCAACCGCCCATCCAGCGGCCATTACAGCGAGTACAAATACCGGAAAGGTGATTAGTTTCATCCAGGACTCCATGTGATCGCCACCCGTTGCCACCTGCGCCGCAAACACAATAAAATTGCCGGTCACGTGTGCAGAAAAAATGCCATCTCCCGATACAAAGGTGGCGGTATCGCAAAAACCCGCTACCCATGCAAGTAAAAATGTTACCCAATTGATATTGTGTGTAGCTTCTGTCATGTTTTAATTTTGTGGTGTTTAATTTTACGCTATTCAAGATGCGCTCTGAGCATCCAGGCCATTTTTTCATGCTTTTCCATCAGCCCGGTGATATAATCACTGGTTCCTGCATCATGGAATGCGGTTACGTAGCCGTCTATGTTTTCGCGCAGGCGGATCAGTATACTTTCATGGTCCGACAGCAGTTCTTTGATGTGCCCTGTTGCATCATTTTTTTCCCTCGACTGCTCCGTGAGGTGCGTCAGGCTTAAAAATTCCTTCAGGGTCGCCGGCGGGAAATGGCCCAGGGACCGGATCCTTTCTGCCACATCATCCACTATTTCTTCCATCTGCCCGTACTGGGATTCAAAAAACAGGTGCTTGCTGTGAAAATCAGGTCCTGTTACACACCAATGTGCTTTGAGGGTTTTGGTGTAAAGAACGAATTCATCTGCCATTATTTTTCCCAGCGAATGGGCTACAGCAGAAAGGTGTTCTGGTTTAATACCAATACGTGTAATCATCTTTTTTAATTAAATAATTGAAGCAATAAAAAGTTATCCAAAGAATAGGTGCCGGCGCCCAGCGCCAGTAAAAAAAGTAAAGAGAGCGTATACATATAAGGCACATCGCGCACTTCCAGGTCGTCGTTACGGTGTACCACAAAATAACCGATGGCGGTTACTCCAATCGTGGGCAGGATTACCAGCCGCGTCCCGATGCCCAGCATTACCAGGAAAGGCACTACGGTATCTGAAAACGTAGCCACCAGTGCGTTGAGCTTTTCCGGTAAATGAAGCGGGTTCGGTACATGCTCTTTTTGCCCGTTCACTACGCGGAACTTTTTCATGCCATGTACCCTGAACAGCTCCAGCGCCAGCAGGCAGCGGAATGCCAGCATAGCAGCATTATTCCAGGTGCTGCCCAGGTCGGAGTAAAGTAGGGAGGTGATAATATCGTTCATAATATGCGCGTTAAAATGCAAAACAGGAGCAACCAAATGCACCCCAGAATGCGGTGTAATTGTTAACAGGGATGTTGCTCTTGCGGGCAATATCGTGATGATGCCCGTGAACGTCGCAACTGCCTTTACAGCTATGTATCCCGGCAGCAGCAACCGCTTCAGCAGCTGGCGCCTTGGCAACAACCGCAGCATCTTTATAGTAACCCGGATAGTTTTTCACGGGTGACCAGTCAGGCAACACGGGTATCCTTGGCGGGGCGTGGGTAGCGAAATCGTCCTTGGCGTATACCACCTTTCCGTCAACAATGGTAAGGATGGACTCAATAGATTTAATCGCTTCATCATCCACTTCAAAAAAGTCGCTGTCCAATACCGCCAGGTCGGCGAACTGTCCTACCCTGATACTGCCTTTCTTTTGTTGCTCTCCGGAAAACCATGCACTCCCTTTTGTATACAGTTCCAGTGCGGTTTCCCGGCTTAATTTATTTCCGTCGCCATACAGTTGCAACCCTCCTACGGTTTTGCCGGCAGTGAGCCAGTACAGGGCTACCCATGGATTATAACTGCTAACCCTGGTGGCGTCGGTACCTGCGCCAACGGGTACGCCTGATTGAAGCATTTGTTTAACCGGTGGCGTATGCGCCGCTGCGGCAGGTCCATAACGATCGGCAAAGTATTCGCCCTGGAAAGCCATGCGGCTTTGAATGGCAATGCCGCCGCCAAGTTCCCGTACACGGTCAATATTGCGCTCATCAATGGTTTCCGCATGATCGAAGATCCAGGGAAGGCCGTTAAAAGGAATCTCCCGGTTTACTTTCTCAAAAACATTTAAAAACCGGGTGATGCTTTCGTTATAGGTGGCGTGTAAACGGAAAGGCCAGCGTTTTTCTACCAGCAGCCTCACTACCCGTTCCAGCTCCTCCTCCATTGTATCGGGCAAGTCCGGCCGCGGCTGGAGAAAATCTTCAAAGTCGGCGGCAGAAAACACCAGCATTTCGCCGGCGCCGTTGTGGCGGTACATGTCGTCTCCCTGGTGAAGGGTAACAGAACTGGTCCAGTTTTCAAAGTCTTCCCGCTCCTGTTTAGGCCGTTGTGTGAACAGGTTGTAAGCGATACGAACAGTCAGTTGTTTTTTGTCATTCAGTTCACTGATAACTTTATAGTCATCGGGGAAATTCTGAAAGCCGCCACCGGCGTCTATCACGCTGGTGATGCCAAAGCGGTTTAACTCCGTCATAAAGTGACGGGTAGAATTTACCTGGTGTTCGTACGACAACCGCGGTCCTTTGGCGAGTGTGGCATACAGGATGAGTGCATTAGGCGCTGCCAGCAGCAGCCCGGTGGGATTGCCTTTGGCATCTTTCTCCAGACGGCTTCCCGGCGGCGCCGGCGTGTCTTTTGTAAATCCAACTGCCTGCAATGCTGCGCGGTTTAACAGTGCCCTGTCGTACAGGTGCATAATAAATACCGGCGTATCCGGCGCAATGGCATTGATCTCATCCAGGGTGGGCATTCTTTTTTCGGCGAACTGAAATTCAGTCCACCCGCCTACTACACGCACCCACTGCGGCGATGGTGTTAGCGCCACCTGCACTTTCAGCATGCGCAATGCATCCGCCAGGGAAGGGACGCCATCCCATCTTAATTCAAGATTATAGTTCAGGCCACCGCGGATTAAATGGATATGCGAATCATTTAATCCTGGTATCACCCTTTTGTTTTTCAGGTTGATCAGCACCGTACCGGTATCCTGAAACCCGTTGAGTACGGTGGCGTCGTCTCCCACAGCTATGAATTTGCCTTCTTTAATTGCCATTGCTGTTGCCGAAGGCTGGTGCCTGTCTACGGTATGGATTTTACCGTTATAAAGAATTAAATCGGCCTTTTTCATCATCGTCTGTTTTAGTTATGAAATGAAGCAATGGCTTCTTTGATTCCTTCGCCGGCAGTGACGAAAAATGAGGGGCCAGCAAGCAGTATTACTTTGGTTATTTTTTTCGGGGCAGCTAAATTATTTTTATGGAGATAGAGCTGCGTTCTGTATGCCTCAATAATGCCTTTGGTGACATTACCAGCAACGAGGGCGGTAGGAGAATCAATACCGCCATCTTTGATATCGCTGGCAAAAGAAAAACTGGTCACGCCTAAATTCAGTGCTTCACGCATGGCTACAGTTGCCACGGAGGTCATAAGATCCGGCGTGAAATTATTCCGGTTGCCCATGCCGATCAGTAATAAACGCGGGGCTTTCAATGCGCCTTTAGCGGGCGTAATCAGTATCGTTTCCAATGCATGCCCGGCAAACCTGCCTGTTTTGCGCAGTGCTGTAATTTGACCGTGCAGCGCCTCATCCAGGTGAACCATGCCGTTCAGCGCGGCGGGCAATGCAGGAGGATTAAAAATATCGCCTTCCGTGTACTCGAACACACAAGCTACCTGTAAAGGAGATTCAGCGGCTGAAGGCCCCTGGACCAATCCTTCGATGGCAATCCCATCTACCTTTCCCCAGATCTTTGAAGTGCCGATCGCCGTTGTTTTTACAGTGGTATCTGCGGTTGCCGTTTGTTGGGCATATGCTGAGGTTCCCAGCAGCAACGCAAAAGCTACTGGTAACAGGCTTCTTACTTTTGTTGTCCAAAGATTTCTATTATAATTTCTCATGATGAATAATTTATTTTCTTATTAAAATTTGAATGCAACCCGGGTGTTGATGAATAAACCGTCTTTATGATCTTTGATCAGATCATCTACAAAAGCGCCTGTCTTAAAATATTGTATACCGGCATTCAGCGAGATAAAGCGGTTCAGCGTGTATACTGCACTTGCGAGGTAAGCGGTACCTATATATCTTTTTGCTGAAGAAGCGCCTGCCAGGTTAAAATTGCCACTGGGGCGATATACACCATCCTGCAGGGAGTAACGCCAGTTGAATACCACATCTGCCTGCAACAGCAGTTTAGGCCCCGGGTTCACAGTCGCATAAGGATGGATATCAATGAGGTTTACCGGGCCTATTTGCGGACTGAATCCGAAATATCCTCCTTTGGGATACAGCGGGTTAAAGGTGCCTAGTTTTCCGTCGCCTTTATTGCGGTCGCCGGAGATGTAGTCGTTGCGTAAATTGATCGTTGGCCGGCCTTTCACAGATTCAAACATATAGCCGATATCTGCGGAAGCGGTCCAGGCGCTGATATCCGCAACGCCAAACTTCCCGAACTGCCATGCCGCCTCGAAATTGTAAATGAAGCCGCCGCCATATTTCCAAAGCCTGCTGCCCAGTGTATGTCTTACTTCCTTTGCAGCGCCTTCTTCAAAAACTGCCAGATCCCGCCGGACGCCGAGGTAATACACATCAAGGTTGCCAGCCCGGGGGAAAATACGCTTCGCATATAGTCCCCACAGGTTTACCTGCTTGCTGATCTTATTGTCGAATGTACCCGTGTTCACCGTGTCTGCCGCCATTGCAAATGCGTCTGCGGTAAAACCTGGGGTGGCATACATTAATTTAAGTCCATCAAAGTAGAGCCGCAGGTTGGGCCCTTCACGGACAGAGATCAGCCGCCCGCTGCCATAGTCCAGTTCCTGGCGGCCGGCACGGACAGTAAGGCTTTTTGTGTTACGTTTATACAGCTGTGCATCAACAAAGAGATTCTGAATATTCAGGTGGTCTTCATCAATAGGCCTGGGACCGTTTTTACGACCTCCTTCCCAGGCACTTCGCAGCTGCGTGAACACCCGGATGCGTTCTCCGAAGTGAACATCCGCATGAAGGTCGTAGCGCTGCAATAAGAAATTATTGTGACCTGTTCCCAGCCGCCCCCAGTCTTCATTATTAAAATCAACATATTCCCACCTCGCCGATCCGCCGAAAGAAATGTATATGTTATGTTCAGCAGAGAGGGAAGTATATTTTACCTGGCGATAAAAGGTAGGTGCAGAATCACGCAGGTAGGCGTAATTCTCATCAAAACGCATCCCTTTAAATGATTGTGTGAAACCTGCATGGCCGATCAGCAGGAGCATGATCAGCATTGCTGACTTTTGCCATAAACAGAAATTGGAAACTCGCAAAGCTGGTAGAGGATTTTACAGAAGAAATCAGTGTTTAAGCATATGATGGGCATAATGAATGCCTATGCCATAAGAACCACCATACTTTTTCATCAGGTCGGTAACGGCTACATACGTTTCCTGTCTGGCCCAATCTCTCTGCAATTCCAGCAGGTATTGAATAGCGGTAATGGGTTTAACGCCTGCGTGCACCATGCGTTGCACGGAGCGTTCATGCGCTTCCGGGCTAACATCGCCACAGGCATCGGTAATAACATACACAGTATAGCCTTCTTCTATGGCCGACAGCGCAGGACCTACTATACAAACGCCCGTCCACAGCCCCGCAAGTACCAGCTTCTTTTTACCGGTACCGGTAATGGCTTTATACGCGGCTTCATCTTCCCAGGTATTCATGGAGGTACGGTCGATATACCCGGAAGTAGCCTGTGGGTAAAATTCTTCAATTTCAGGAAATACAGGGCCTGAAAAGGTTTCTTCGGCAACTGTTGTTACAATGGTAGGGATATTAAAGATCTTTGAAGCGCCGGCAACAATAGCGGTATTGGTACGCAGTTCACTGAGCGGAATACTCTTGGTGGCAAAAGCCATCTGGCCTTCAAAATCAATTAATACTAATGCGTGGTTTTCCGGAGATAATAGATTCGGTGACGGTTTCATAAATTAAATAGTTTCCGCCCGGTAAGACAACAAAGATGCCACCTCTCAATCATCTCATAATCAACATTATAAGCGAAACTATTTAATAAAAAATATACGACATATCGTAAATTTATGATCGTGCATAAAACTCATTCCCGCTTAAGGATCAATGCTATTAACCCTTCATTCCCGATAATAATCATACCATGACGATCCGCTGTAATACCTTCTTTTAATTGATAAGTATACCTGGGCACATTTCCCTCCATCACCGTGGGCAGGTATAAAAAACGGAAGCTTCCATCCTCCTTTTTCAGGGCCTCGCCTACTTCAATAATATGCGAGGAAATGATAAAAAAGCAATTCGTGTGTTCCGAGAAAGCAGCGGTAATAGCGAGCGTAGCATCATAAGCATCCTTTACATTGGTGCCTTTAAATAACTCATCGAATATAACCACGAGATCTTTTGACGCTCCTACCTGCTCCGCTACACTTTTCACCCGCAATACTTCGGCATAAAAGTGACTATAGCCATGCTCCAGGTTATCGGGGACATTAATAGTAGAAAAGAGCCCGTCTTTTACAGAGAACTCCATTTCCGTTGCCGGCACCGGGAACCCCATGTGTGATAAAAAAACGGCAATACCAAACGACTTCATAAATGTTGACTTCCCCGCCATATTTGCCCCGGTAAGAAAAGCAACATTCGATGCCGGATGAAATGAAATGTCGTTGGGCACCGCATGCTCCACTGAGGGATGAAATAATCCGCTGATATTGATTACATTTTTATGTTTGGGTAAAGCGCTTGCGTAACAAAAGTGCTTTGTCCGCGCCACAGTGGATACGGCTATATACACATCAAACTGGTAAATAATGTCTATCACGGTCTTCATCTCCTCCAGGCATCCCGTTCTCAACTGGTAGTCGTATTTTATAAGCTTTGGCAGCGGAATATTCTTTACATCTGTTTCTTTCCGGAGCCACAGCAGCCGCCGGTCGTTAAAGATCTGCCGGATTTTTTCGACCTGTTCCTGCACAGGGCCATAGGCGCCCAGTTCGGCTAATTTGTAAATGAAATCACGAAAGGCTATTAACAATGTGATCGTTTTTTCCAGCCCTGTAACAAGCAACTCATAGCTGTTATCGCGGATCACCGTTTTAAGCAATTTCCTGTATACTATATTCCACGCCGCGGCCGGCATGGTAGCACCGGCGCCGGTGGTAAGATAATTTTCTACTATGCTAAATGATTCGCCACTGAAAGGCAGTACAGCAGGGTTCTTGTCAAAGTATTGAAATATACTGCTGCGTTCATTGATCGCAAGATGATCTGTTAATGGATACCGGAACATATCATCCAGCAACTTTCTGCCACCGCCGGTTATAACGTTGTCGAATATACGGTAAATGGATTTGTTGTTGTACCTGCCGGGAATGTTCAGATCATCAAGCGTTTGTTTGTCTGCGAGAAAACTCATACGTCCTTATTTTTATCTTTCTTTTTGCCGATGATATCCAGGATACCTTCATTTTTGATAATAATCATCCCATGCCGGTCGGTGGTAATACCCTCCGCTAACCGGTACGTATAAACGGGTTTGTTGTTTTCCATGCGGGTAGGCAGAAAAATGAATTGGATGTTACTGCACTGCTCTTTCAGCACTTCTCCCGCTTCGGTGATATGCGTTGAAATGACAAAAACACCATTCTCTCTTTCTGCAAAGGCAGCGGTAACTGCCACCGTACCTTCATAGGCGTCTTTTACATTGGTGCCCCTGAAAAGTTCATCAAAGATGAGCAACAGGTTCCTGGCTTTCGACAGCTCCCTGGCGATCTTTTTTATCCGCAACACCTCCGTATAAAAATGGCTGCTTCCGGAGGAAAGGTCGTCCGGTAAATTGATAGTGGTGTAAATACCATCCCTTACGGCGAACTCCATTTTCTCCGCAGGAACGGGAAAGCCCATATGCGCCAGGAACATGGCTATGCCCAGTGATTTCATAAAGGTGGACTTACCCGCCATGTTGGCCCCGGTTAAAAAAACGACGTTGTTTTCCGGGGTAATATGTATCGTATTGGGCACCGCCTTCGGTACCTGGGGATGGTAAACGCCCTCCAGCCGTATATGGTGACTACCGGCATCCAATGCAACCGGGAATATAAACTTTCTTTGCGCCGCCACGTTGGCTACCGTGATATATACATCTAAATGATAGATCAGCGACAACATTTTGCCCAGTTCATTTCTGAACCGGAACCTGAGCAGCTGATCATAGGCTACTACTTTTTCATAAGGCAATTTCGTTCCCGCCGGCTCCTGCAATACCAGCTCCAATGCCGGGTCTTGCAGGAGTTTTTTCATTTCAGCGATATCCGGCAGGTATGGGTGATCAGCGGACATTTTTGTCATATCAATAAAAAACCCTTGCAGCGTATGCAGCATTTCTATCACCGACCGGACCCCGTCGCTGACCGTTTTAAAATTAGTATCGGCCGCTATCAGGTGGTTAAATTTCCTTGCCAGGGTATTTCCCTCCGGCGATAAACGGGTCCGGTCGTCCTGCACGGCCAGGTAACCTTCTATTGCGTCAAACAAGCCGCTGCTGAAAGGGAAACCGGCATCAACAGACTGAAGAAACCGGATCTTGCCGCTTCTGTTATTGATAGCGCTTTTTTCCGCAAGCGGGTACCTGAACATATCTTCCAGCACAGCGGCGCCTCCGCGTGTGCTGGTATGGTTAAAAACCGTGTAGATAGAATCAGCTCCCGGTTTCCCCAGTATATTGAGATCAGTAAGGGTTTGCTTATCGGTGTTAAAAATCATCTTATAAAAATTAAAACTATCCCTGACTATTTCCTTTTCCGTCTGATGAGCAATATAGCGCCGAATGCCAGCAGGATACCGGGTAACACCCACAGGTAAATAATCCGCAGGAACTTCACCTGGTCTTTTGTTAACAGCACGGCTGTATCTTCCGGCTTAGGGCGGGTGCTATCGATCGGGAATTCGCCATAACTGAGCCAGCTGAACAAGGCGGTGTTAAAAACAAAATTTGCATTTCTTAAATTAAAACGCTGCAACTCAGCGTTGCCCATAAAATCGGCATCACCGGTTACAATAATGCGTTGTTCTTTATTGTTGATCTTCCGTGTCAGGGAAACCGCTGTGGCGAAAGATTTGCGCTCGTCGCCCCTTTCCGGTAAAAAGACCACTTCCGCTGAATCGGTTACGAGGTTATCTTTCTTCAGCCAGCAATTTCTTATATCCGTTACCAGCAATGGCTTGATGGTGAATGCACCGGTATCGCTGTAAGAGAGGGCTGTTGCCCGCGGCATGGAAGCCATGGCGCTATCGTGGTGACTATGCGCCAGCGCCGGATAAAACGATGCGACTGTGGCAGTGAGATAAGGTGTGATCAACTCCGGTTGCAGGTCTTTGCTGGTTTGCACTAATATACCATCCATCAATTGCACGCCCAGCTGCCGCAGAAAAGGATTCAATATGGCTTGCTTGCCAGGCTCACCTGCCACCAATAAGTTTCCGCCATTGTTTACATATCGCTGCAGTTTCTCCATACCAGCCGTTGTGATGGCCACCTTCGGATCGGCCAATACCAGCGCGGAAATATCAGTGGGAATATCCTGCGACTCCAATGATAGTGTATCCACGTCAAAACCCTGGTTCAGCAATGAGTTACGGAAGGTAGTGAGGTTCGTGAGCACTTTATATTCCCTGTCTCCCAGCTTATTTATACTTCTCTCCAGGTGCCCTGTCAGGAAAACTATTTTGGGCATCTTTGCCTGCAGCAAACGCTTAAATGCAGCCGATACTTCCGTTTCGCCCGGCCATTCCTGGTTATCATCAAACACCCGCAGGAACGTGGTTTTTCCTTTATACTTCAGTTGCATTACGTACCGGTTCAACTCCGGTTTCAGGTTAATCACCTTCCGCATTTCAGCAGGCGTTTTAAACTGATCCATTGAAAGATCCCTGCTATCTGCATATTGTTTGGCTATCTGGTCCAATGTTTTGCCCTGGTAGTACCGGTACATACCGGGATTTTCATAGGACGAATCATAATATAAGACCGTTTTAAGTTCAATGTTATGTTTGAACCGGGTATAGGGTTCCCAACGGCCCAGGTTCCGGTTATATGAATCGGGGCTGCCAAGGTCCCAGTGGCGTCCCAGCAGGTTATTATATGCCGTCACTTCCAGGGGAGCATCTCCCAGTTCTTTTATAATTTTCTGCGCATTGGGCGTAAGCGTTCTTTGTTTGCCACGGCTGGCGTCATAATAGCCCACCATTGAAGGGATGGAGCTAAAGTAGCCAACGGCAAGTGTGGACACTATCACAAAAGCATATCTCCCGGTTTTTACAATAGCCGGTTTGGATTCCATGCCGGCTTTCAGCTTATAGATACTGAGCCCGAGGAAAAGGTAAACGATGGCCAGGAAATAGATCACATCCTTTGAAGTAATGAGCCCCAGCAGCATGTTCCCCGTACGACCTGAAATAGACAGAAAGTAAGTCAGGTTCCGCACAAATGCAATATCCTGCCAGAGCGTGCCTACATAGGATAACAGGCCTATCATTACAAAAGTGCATACGGCAGCCACCACCTGGTAAGTGGTGAGACACGACATGAACAACCCGATGGCCGAATAGGCACAAAGCAACAGGTAAAGCCCCAGCATGGCGCTGAACAGCATACCGGTATCCGGCGATTTAATCTGGAACATGCTGGAAGTAACAAAGATCCCAAAGATCATCACCAGCAACAAGCTGTAGATCATCATCGCCAAAAATTTCCCGAACACAATTTCCCTCACGCGGATAGGCGAAGTATACAACAGTTTAATAGTGCCACTGCTGGTTTCACGGCTGATCAGCCCCATTGTGAGCAATGGAATATATAAGTATAAATTGCGCATTACGCCTCCTAATACGCCCCGGTTACTCAGGAAAACAAATTCCCCTACACTGCCGAAAAATTTCCCGCCCGCATCCTGGTCCCTGGCGATGGCTTCCATTACGCCGAGGTACGTTGCCCCGCATTGGATGAGAAATACAATCATTAAAAACCAGGCAATAGGTGAGTAAAACAGGGTGCGTAACTCTGTTTTGGCTATTCTGAATATCGTCTTCATTAATCCGTTATTGTTTTGATGATGGATGGGATAACTGCTTAAATATTTCGTCGAGTGCACTTTTATCAAGGCTGATCTCCCGGAGTCGCCAGCCATTATGTACCGACGCAGCGATGATCCTTTCCGTGATCTCCTGTTCACCATTGAAGTAAATGCGCAATTGTCTTTCTGTAAGAAATTCCACCTGGGTAACACCATTAATTTTTAACAGCTCTGCTTCCACCGGGGGATTCTCCATATGCACGAGTACACTGTGTGGTTCTACATAGTTATTAAACGTGTCCATTGTATCTGAGAAAACAATTTTCCCGTTTTCGATCATCCTGATTTCTTTACATAATATCTGTACTTCAGACAGGATGTGCGAAGAAAAAATCACGGCCCTGTCGCGGGCGATTTCTTTGATCAGCGACCGTACCTCTATGATCTGGTTAGGATCCAGCCCATTGGTAGGCTCGTCCAGCACTACCAGTTTGGGTTGATGTACAATAGCCTGTGCAATGCCTACCCGCTGGCGGTAACCGCCGGAAAGGTTCCGGATCAGTCTTTTGCTGAAATGATCCACCCCGCAACGTTCCTTGGCTTCCTTTATGGAGGATTTCATTTTATCTTTTGGCAAATGCCGCAGACCGGCGCAGTAGCTAAGGTATTCGTCGACCGTAAGATCCATGTAAAGCGGGGGATGCTGCGGCAGGAAACCGATATCCCTTTTGGCCTGTTGCGGATGCTCTTTCATGTTAACGCCGTTAATATAAACATCGCCTTCGGTCTGGTTCAGCGCCCCGCACACAATATTCATGGTGGTCGACTTTCCCGCACCGTTTGAGCCCAGCAAGCCAACAATACCTGTTGGGCTTATTTCCATATTAATATCACGGATGGCCCAGGAAGTACTGTACCGGTGGGACAACTTTTCAATTCTGAGGATACTTGATGCCATTTATTTTATAATTTTTTTTGCAGATGTACAGTCTATGGATTCTGTTCCATTTCCGGGTTCTGGGTGATGAGTATATTGGCCAGTGGAAATACGTAGCCGCTGCTGTTGGGCGCCAATGTGTACGTGTTGCCATTGAATGACCTGGTAACGGTTTTTGCAAGCTGCGGATCCTTGTTCAGCCGGCGCTGATCAAACCAACGCAGGCCGGTGCCGAAGAATTCGCGACGGCGTTCCTCCACTACCAGTTGTAATGCTTCTGCTGCAGTAGCAGCGGTAAGATCTGCATAATCGGCGGGCAGGAAACGGAATTTACGGAGCGTATTCAGCATACCCACAGCTTCATCTGTTTTGCCTGCACGGGCAAGGCATTCCGCTTTTATCAGCCAGGTTTCATTTACGGATAGGCCCACTGCGGGCTTATCCGGGGCGCCTGAATATTTTTCACGCGACCAGAAGCCTAACCCCGTAAATGAAGGATAAAACGAAGTGCCGGTTTTTACAAAAAGCTGATAGCGCAAATCCTTTGTTCCGAGCAGGTCCAGTATTGCCTGACTTAACTGCGGAGCGCTATACATTCCACGGGGCACTTTCCGCAGCAGGATCTGCTTATCGTTGAACTGGGAAGGGAAAAAATAGGTACTTCCGGCAACGGCTAAATTATAGTCGTACAAGGTACTTGATAACGCCATCGTACTATCAGCAAAAGCAGCGGCATTGGTGAAGTCGCGCATGTTAAGGTATACTTTGGCTAACAGCGCATAAGCCGACGCCTTATTGGGCCTGAAATTAATATCCTGTTTGAGTGGCAGCATGGGAATTGCCGCCGTGATGTCCTTCAGCACCTGCTCATATACCTGTTTCACCGTTGCCCGTTTTAAATCCACAAAAAGAGCAGCCTTTAGTAATACCGGCACAGCAGGATCGGTTTCCGCAGTAGCAGCATCATACTGCTTTCCATACAGGTTAGCCAGGCTAAAGTAGGTAAAGGCCCTTTGCATCAGCGCCTCCGCCAGGATCGTTTGCTTCAACAGCTGATCTCCTCCTTTACTGTCCATTACGCCGTCAATTACTACGTTGTAAGTGTACATACCGGCATACAGGGAATTCCAGTCATTGTCCTGCATAAGATCCGTGTAAACGGGTTTACGCCAGGTATAGGTGGCCGTTTGAACAGTGTTACCTTTAATATTATCCTGGATCTCCTGCGCACGGAACTCCACGTCATCACAGCTCACAAGCGGGGCTGAACCAAAGGCGCTCTCCTGCTGATCCCGGTTATTCATCAAAGCGCGGTAGTCTTCTGTATACACCAGCACACGCTGGCCCTGTATGGGCACTTCTTCCACATATTTACGGCAGGAAACCATGCCGGCACCCAGTAATAAAAAAACAATAACTATTGTATAGTGACGCATACTTTTCGGTTTAATGAATTAGAAACTCAGTGCAACTCTGAAAGAATAATTGGTTAATGGAGGAAGCTGGTAGTTATTGCCGGTGGTATAGAGATAATCGGGGTCCAGCTTCTCCTTATTGGCTGCCCAGATCATTCCGAGGTTGCGTGCGAGCGCTGAAACGGTCAGGCTTTTCAGTCCTGCTTTTCCCAGTAAAGTAGCAGGAATAGTATAAGACAGCATCACCTGCTGCAATTTGATATTACTGCGGCTTCTTACCAACAGATCTGATTCCCTGTAACGGGCCGAGCTGGTATAGAAAGAGGTATTGTCACCGAATTCCAGTCCCGGAACATTGGTAAAAGCTTCATCTCCCGGCTTTCTCCAACGATTGGCCAGGTCCCCGTTTCTTCCTACAAAAAGGTTATTACTGAATCCGATATCCTGGATAGAAGGTTTCAGGAAAACACCACCAAAAGCGCACTGGAACTGTACGTTCAGGTCGAAGCCTTTGTATTGCACCGAGTGACTGAAACTTCCAAACCAGGGAGAAGTCGTCCGCCCGGCATAGACACGGACGTTTTCATACGGATACTCATTTACGGTATATTTCTTTGAACGGTCTTTACCATTATAAATCAATGACTGACCGGTATTATCCAATCCTGCCCAGGCGTAGGTAAACAGGTAATCTGTGGGATAACCTGAATAAAGCATCTCCGGCGCAAAGTAAGTAGTCGGTTTTTCGAAACGTGGATCTTTGATAATGTTCGTATTATAAGACATATTGATGCTGGCCGTCCATCTCCAGTTCTTGCTGAGAACCGGCACTACATTGATTCCCAGATCCACCCCATGACCTTCCAGGTTGGCCGTATTAAATAAAGTAGATATAAAACCGTAGGTACCGTTGATCGGCAGTTGCCAGATGATATCTGTCGTATATTTCTTATAATATTCTGCAGAACCGAATACCCTGTTTTTAAAGAGGGAAAAATCGAGACCCCAGTTCATCATCCTGGTTTTTTCCCATCCAAGGTTTTCCATAGCGGGAGTGGCAATCACACCATAAGGGTAGTTGGTATAATAGTCAGCACCGAGTATATTGATAGTAGTAACCGGCGCATAACCCTGTGGCGCGTTTCCGCTGAAGCCATAGGTAAAACGTGCCGACAACTGATCTATCCAGGTAATATTACGGAGAAATTCTTCCTTGCCCAGGTTCCATTTCGCGCCGGCAGACCATAACGGGATGGCCCTTTTACGCCGTTCCACACCCAGTAAATTATAGTCATCAAAACGTGCACTTCCGGAAACGGTATATTTATTGTCGAATGTGTAAGATCCGTTCGCGTAGTACGACAGCGCCCTGGTGGTCTTTTCTGTGACCGGCCTGGTAGTGGCGCCGATACTCTGTGTGATCCCATAGATATCTGTATATCCGACAAAAGGATTCACGCTGCGAAAAGCGTTGATAGACTTATCATAACCGTAGCGCATTTCCCCGCTGCTTTTACTATAGGATTCCCTGATTTCATTACCTACCAGTAAATTCAGCTGATGCCGGTCCTTCCAGTTTTTGTTTACATTGATCTGCCCACGCAGGTTGTAACTTCTTCCCTGCCCGTTGGCAAGATCCAGCCTGCCGCCCGGAGGCACGCCATATACGCGGGCGCCGCTGGGACTCAAACTGGTAGCCTTATTCACCAGCATCCTGGCATCGTAGCTGTCCGGTTCCCAGTACTGCTCGTATTCCGTAAACATCCTGCCTACATTTCCTGAAATATTAACTGCTAACCAGGAGGTGATATTACCGTTTACCGCCAGATTCAATGCCACGTTATTAGCGGTATTATAAACGTTGGAATACTGCAGTTCGTCGATAGGAGAATAACGAAACGGAAGATATCCCTTGTTTTCAAGGTACCTGGCGGTTGACGGAATGGTCAGCAGATCATAATAAATATTGTTACCAGATGCATCTTTGAGCATATCGTAAGGCCGCATACCGCCCGACACAGTGCTCATCGCCTTTACAGCGGCATTGTTTATCTTATCCTTTGTATTCCCGAAAGTCAGATCTGTACTTATTGTAACGCGTCCATTCAACAAACTGGAGGTGTTCCCTGCTTTGAGGGAATATCCCCTGTTCGTATTATTTCTGTAAACACGATCTTCCTTATAAAAATAACCCGACAGAAAGTAAGAGCTGTTTACTCCGCCACCGGAAACAGAGAGGTTATATTGCTGGGTAGTGGTCGGCTGGACCATGTATTTTTCCATCTGCGAGCGGTTATCAGTAGCGCCTAATGCAGCCAGTTGTGCGTTCATCTCGGCATCTGTTATTTCTCCGCGTTTGTTCCTGAAATAAATTGCCTGCACCTGGCTGCCATTCTCCGGATAATAGCTTCCCGGCGCACTTCGCGGAACCGGATCAGAATATCTTCCTTTATCCAGCAGTTCTTTTTCCAGGTCAACGTATTGTGATACCGACATCATTTCTCCATATCCAAGAGTTGGTTTACTGCTGGTACCCATCGTAGTGGAGAAACTGAAAACCGGTTTGCTGTTGCGTACTCCTCTTTTTGTGGTGATCACAATTACGCCGTTGGCTGCCTGGATGCCCCAGATAGAAGCCGCTGCCGCATCCTTCAGGAAAGTGATCTGGTCAATATCATCCGGATTGAGCAGGTCCAGCGCGCCGTTGGCGATAGATACCTGGGAAGGGAATCCGTCTATTACCAGCAAAGGATCCAAACTTACTTTTGTGTACTCACTTTTAATGGTAGACAAGCCACGGATTCTTACCGACCCGTTACGGCTTTTACCCGCCGTGGTTTTGGTGGAAATTTCCACGCCCGGCACCATGCCCTGCAACCGCTCCAGGATGCTTACTACCGGCACCTGTGCCAGCTGCTTCCCGGTAACCACACCGAATGATCCGGTAGCCCGTTCCTGTGGAAGCGCCTGATACCCGGTGTTCACTACTACCTGTACCTCCCCGAGTTTTCTGATGTCCGCATAAAGCCGGAACGTAACCGCGCTTCTTCCTTCCAGCTTTAATTCTTTTCGTTGGTAAGCAATGTTAGTGGCTACCAACGTAGCATTCCGCGGCACATTTACAAAAGAGAAATCCCCCTGGATATCGGTAACGGCCATCAGCTTTGTATTGCGTACCGCTACGGTAACATCCGGTATCGGCAAACCGGTTGAATCCAGGATCTTACCTTTCAGCAGGGGAATCACCGTAGAATCTGAAAGCGTAGCATACTCCCACTGGTAAGGCTTTTCAGAGAGAAAGATGGTTTTACTGTCGATAGAAAAAGTTAATGGTTGGTTCTTAAATACATTTTCCAGGAACTCCTGCAAAGGGATTTCCCTGGCGTTAATGGTAATAGGGATCGCACGTTCCATCAACCGGTCGTTGCTGAATACCACGAAACCGGTTTGTTTGTAAACGGCGTCAAAGATTTTCTTCAGAGGCATATCCTTCCCCGAAATAGTGACCGCCTGGGATGAAGATTTTGCGGAAACATGCAGTAAGGAGGCGAAGAGGAAGAAGGTAGTAATTCTCATAATCCGCAATATTTGTATAGGGACCGGCAATAGAAATCCCTTTCGTTCTACATGAGCGATTTTTTGCATAAATTTGGTTGTGGTTTGGTTGATAAAAAATTCGTTACACCGAAATTTTAAGTTTAGCCGGCTACCTGCCGGAAGCGCTCCTACTGCTTCCGGCTTTTTGTTTTTTCGACTAACCCTGTTTGATGATCTTTTTTATGATGATGATTATTGTGTGACTACCAGTCTTTTTCCTTCTTCAATGTTCAAATGTACCCCTGTGCTGTTCAGGCCTTTGATCAGGCCAGCCAGACTTATGTTCCTGCTGATCTTTCCATAAAATTTAATATCGGGCACAGCCCCTTTGTATACGATCTCTACATCGTACCATCGTGCGATTTGTTTCATTGCATATTTCAAATCCATTCCATCAAAATCAAAAAGCCCGTTTTTCCAGGCCATGATTTTGTCGATGTCTGCATTGCTGATCACTGTGGGGGTTTCTGACAATTGCAGCTGTTGCCCCGGCCGAAGCACAATACCCTTGCGGTAAAGATCTGGCGTCTGTGCTTTCAGCGACAGTACCTTCACGGAACCCTCCAGTAAGGTGGTGTGCGGGCTTTCTTCATTTGCGTAGGCATTTACATTGAAATGGGTGCCCAGTACTTCGATACGGACATTATCCGGCACGGTTACCTGGAATGGCATCTGTGCATTTTGTGCTACTTCAAAATAAACCTCCCCGGTGATCTCCACATTCCGGTGCTTACCTTCAAATACTGTAGGATAGCGGATAGAGCTGGCGGCATTCAACCACACCTGCGTACCATCCGGTAAGCTTACCCGGAACTGGCGACCATTCGGGGTCGTAATGATATTATAGGCAACTTCATTGTTTTCTTTTCCGCCAGGGCCATACACCAGCCGGCCGTTATCAAATAAGATCCTGGTGCCGTTCTGTGTGGCTACCACACCGTTTTGCAGACTATCCAACGCAATGCGGGAACCGTCGGCTAATTTCAGGATGGCACCATTTTTTCCGGGTGCGATGTCTGTTACTGGTGCATTACCGGCAAAACCGCCAGGGGACTGTCTTTGGGACTGAAACCAATAGAAGGTGCCGGCCATAAATACAATAGCCGCTGCAGCAGCCACCCATCTCCATCGTTGCAGGAAATGAACGCGCTCCCGGGGGATTGGTTGTGCGTTTGGTGAATACCTGGCCAGGAACTGCGCCAGCGCTTCGTTCTCATTGTACTGGGCGATCAGCTTTACCGCGGCCTGTTGAACGCCGGCATCATTAATTTCCTCCCATACCTGCTGGTGTTGATTGTTATCAGCCACCCATGCATGTAACTCCACCGCTTCTTCCGGCGTCAGGGCTCCCTTTAAATGCTTGCTGAGCAGGGCGGCTATATAAAAGGCATTTGATGCTGGTTCATCCATATTGGCACGGCGCTTTCTCTTAATACGACGTGATATTCTTACCGTACCAAAGTATTCGAAAAAAAATCAGGAATGAGTTGTCATCAGCAGGAGAATGACAAAAACTTCAGGCGGGAGCCGGCGTTTTAACAGCATTATTCCCCGGGATTTCTGGTTTTTCACTGTTTGTACAGATAACCCCAGCTCACGGGCAATTTCATCGTTTTTCAATCCCTCTATATAACCCATGCGTATAATTTTGCCGCATTGTTCCGGCAGCTGGTTGATTTCGTGATAAAGTTCATTGAATACTTCCAGGCGGATCATTTCAAGATCAGCAGCAGTTTCCCAGTCGGCCTGGGCGCCGAGAAACACAGCCTGGCGTTCTTTACTGTGAATGGCCACCTTTATGGAATCAAAACACGCATTGCGGGTAGATTTGTACAGGAAATCCTTCAGGTGCCGGACATCTTCAAATACCTGCCGCCTGTTCCATAACTTCAGGAACACGTCGTTTACCAGGTCTTTCGGATCGGCCGCTTCCTGGATAATTTTTTGTGCGAAAGCGCACAAAACAGCATAGTATTCCCTGAAAACAACAGAAAACGCGGCTTCATCGGCAACAGCAAGCCGTTGCAGCAGTTCTGCCTCTCCGTATGGTTGGTCACGTTCAAACGATTTAATCAACTGCATCCCCGCTTATATGAAATACTAAAAAAATGAATAACCACGAAGCCGGCAATCAAAGAGCGCCTGCTTTTAATTAGGATTATTCGTCATAAAAGGAACAACAGGATGGTAACCGGCATTTATTGGTTGACTTGAAAAGATGGACTCCCTTTTATTATTATGGTTGCCGCGACAGAATATCCATCTGCTTATGATAATGAACAGTCACTGTGCTGGTAAAATACTAAATTTTACCAGCCAATTTCATAAATTATTGTCAATCGGACAAATATATTACGTTCAGATGTTATTTGGATACAGCTATTCATTTTATTCATTCTGATTCCCGCCTGGTTTTCATTTTGGTTTTCTGACAAAACTATTTAATTTTAAATATCGACTGATATCCTATGTAACGACCGTAAATAGCTATTCCTGAAACCCTGCATCCTTCACCGGCTGCATAATACAGCATGTTTACCCGCTGTAAAAGTATCATTACCATAAGACATTTACCGTTACCTGAAAAACCAGTTGTTTGTAATCATTTACTCAATTAATAACCATGGAGCGCCTCACCGGTTTCCAAAAATCACCTTATATGCTGCATTGCCGCATACCGATATAGTTCCTGTTATACAGGTAAACTACCAGGCATTTTTGCAGCTGGCAAACCACCCGCATCGGGTGGCGGTGATATCCCTTTGCATCCTCAGATAACCATTTAAACCGAAACACATAAACTATGGAAAGCCTTCAAACAATTAAAAGTGACGATATGGTGGAGATCCAATCCAAAGCGATCAAGTTAACCCATACCGGAAATTCAATCAAAGTATTATCAAAGGAGGAGATCTTTAAACTGATAGATGTTCATGAGCCTTATTATGCCCTGAAAGAGGTACGTGTGGATGAACATAATTTTGTAACTGCCACAATAGAAGCAGAACAACCGCTGGGAGAAGAGATCTCCCCCATTGCCGCGGCTGAAGCATGCAGGCATCTTGCTATCCTGGGATCCGTATGCTGTGCACTGACCAACCCAGTAAAACAAAAGCACTACTATCTCGCCCACCGGGGAACCTATAAAAGGGCCGTCGAGAAAATACATTACACGGGAAAAAAATTAGTGGCCACCGCCACGTGTACTTTTTTCAGTAAAAGAATCGCCAGCATAAAAGCCTGCCTGCTGGATGAAGACAATCAGCTTATCTGTGGAATAGAAACCAGTTTCCATGTAGTGCCCCATGCCCTCTTCGAACGGCTGTATTACAATTTTCATAAAGAAACACCTGATTTCGGCATAACGAATCCATATCATCAAAAGAAACCACTCTTTGATGTACAGTTTTCCGGCTTATCGGCGGCTGCCTCATTAGGTAAAATCCAGGATAATTATTGTGCGGGACATTTCCCTCACTTCCCGGCGATGCCGGTGGCTATCCTGATGAATACACTGCTGGATCTGGCGGCCAGGTATATTCATCACATCACCGGCAACAAATCATTAAAAATGTATGTCAGGGAAATGACGTTGTTGGCCGATAACCTGGGATTTTCCGGGGAGGCGGTGGTGCTGCATGTTAAGCAGGAAGCGTATGTTGATAACCTGTTTAAGCTTCACTGTATCGCCACATCCACTGACAATAAAAGTGTGGGCGATATTACTGTTATTATAGAAACGGTGGGAGCGTTGTAGAATGACCTAGCACTCTGACTAGCGTTACTCAGATTTCATCTACTTTTCCTTCAACATTAATTCGAGTTTTCTTCGGGATATTGACGATGTGTTGATAATGAAAGCCTATTCAGACAGATATTATCAATAAATAAATGTTCTAAAAATGAAATATTTATACTTTTTAGAACATTTATTTATCCTTATTTTGGTATATTTGCCAATAATAAGCATAATTTAAGAAAATGGCTAAGCTCAGACCGGTTTCTGAAGAACTAATTATTAAAAGGATCAGGTTGGAAAATCCCTGGTGGGATACGAGCGAAATTCCTTCTAATTACGCTCCTTTAAAGCGACGGCTTTACTTCGATCAACTGTATCAGCAAATCACCCTTTTATCGGTAAGGAGAGCCACCGTCTTAATGGGTCCCAGAAGAGTAGGAAAGACAGTGATACTTTATCAGGTAATCCAGCAACTGATCGCTGATGGTGTGCCGCCGCGGAAAATCTGTTTTCTTTCCATCGATGCACCGATCTATAATAATATATCACTGGAGGAGTTGCTGGCATTGTGCAAAAAAGCGCTCAATGATACAACTACTGACCATCTGTATGTAATCTTTGACGAAATTCAATATCTCAAAAACTGGGAGGAGCATCTGAAATCTATGGTGGATCTTTATTTCGAGGTCAGGTTCGTAGTTTCGGGATCAGCGGCGGCAGCTTTAAAACTAAAAAGCAATGAATCAGGAGCTGGTCGGTTTACAGACTTTATGCTTCCGCCACTTACCTTTCAGGAATATCTTCACTTGAAAGACCTGACTTACCTGCTCAGACAAGAGGCCTACCAATGGTTGGATACCCGCCCTCCCCAGATATTGGATGTCACAGATGACTGGGACACCCTTAATGGGCATTTCCTTGCCTATATTAATTTCGGTGGGTATCCGGAAGTAATCTTTAATAAAGATATTCAACAGGACCCGGGTAGGTTTATCAGGAGTGATATTATTGACAAAGTGCTACTCCGGGATCTTCCCAGTCTTTATGGTATAAGAGATGTCCAGGAGCTAAACTCTATGTTCAACGTTATTGCTTATAATTCCGGTAATGAGTTCAACCTGGAAAGTCTCTCGCAGGAATCCGGCGTAGATAAACAAACTATCAGAAAATACCTGGAATACCTGGAGGCTGCTTTTTTGATAAAAATCCTATATCCTGTTGGTATCAATACAAAAAGATTTCAACGGGATAGCAGGTTCAAAATCTATCTGACCAATCCCAGTATGCGTTGCGCCTTGTTCGCTCCAATTTCTTTTACAGATGATCATTTTGGTCAAATGGTGGAAACCGCTATTGTTGCCCAGTGGCTGCATAGAGGCGATGTACCGCTTCATTTTGCTGCCTGGCCCGGAGGGGAAGTAGACCTGGTAATGGTGACCCCTAATCAAAAGCCGCTGTTTGTGTTGGAAATTAAGTGGAGTAATCAATATGTTGCTCATCCCGGTAAGCTCAAATCACTGATGAAGTACGCTAAAGAAAATAAAAAGAAAGTGGTCTGGATAACAAGTATAGACAAGGTCCATCATAAGACATATGAGGGTATTGACTGTTGCTATATACCTGCCGCATCCTACTGTTTTTCCGTAGGTAAACATAGTTTCGCAGATAGAATAACAGATGAGTTAATCAAGCTTCTTGACAGCTAATAAAAATACAATAAGTGGGATACGGGGATGGCAGTTGCCATCCCTGTATCCCACTTAATTATTCAGATTACTTTCCTCCTTTGTACAGTCCCAGTATTTTCGAAGCATTCCCGTTATAAATCTTCTCCAATACTTCATCCGGCAGGTACAATCCATAAATCATCCAGCGCGCCTGCATATGATGACTGGGCGACGGATCTATATATTCATCCTTTGTTTCCAGGAAACGGTAATAAATACGATAGGCTGCTGCATCACAAGGCGTGTCTGTGCCAAACAATACCCTGTCCTGGTATTTGATCAGGAAATCGCGCGCGGTATACGGTTGTCGCCCAAGCTCACTGATGCGCGCAGAAATCTCCACATATAAATTGGGATATTTATCCAGCCAACCGGATACCCGCTCCAGTTCCTCCGGCAGGTTGCCTACATGTGCACCGATAAAAATAGTTTTGGGGTGACGTGCAACGATATGATCGCGTTGCGTGAGTATGGCCTCTTTGGAGGGGAACTGCGGCCCGTAAAAGGACCAGTCCGGGTGTGCGCCCAGCTCATCGTACCGTTCATTATAGCGGTCTACCGGCGTAAAAAAAGCTTTTGGATCAGACACGTGTATCAGTACCGGGATTCCGAGCTCACCGCATTTCTCCCAGAAGGGATCGATGCGCGGATCATCTACCGGCACCAGCTTCCCGCTTTTGTCCTTTATGATCAGCCCAAGTTCCTTGGCAATCTTTACACCCCGTATGCCCATTTTCACGGCTGCTTCCAGTTTCTTTCCCTCTTTTATACCAAAATCGGGTTCATCAATCCGGCTGAAGTCGGGCCGGAAAAATACGAGGAACCTGTCTTTTGATACGGCTTGTGAAGCCTTCAGGTGATCCAGGTATTTGTCACCGGCAGAATAAGCGTCCAGGCTAACACATTTTATCACACCGGCTTTATCCATTTCCGACAGGTAGTGCGCGGTATTTTTTAATTCGCCCAGGTGGTTATGAATATCTATCACCGGGAACTTCGGCTTCATCACGCTGGTTTGTTTCACTACCAGCTGACTGCGTGGCTGCCAGTCGAGCAGTTTAAGATCGCCTTTTTGCGCGAGCAGTATCACGGGCAACAGCAACAAATGAAGCACCGCTATCAGGCGGCTGATATTTTTTTTCATGTTCATTTTTTTTTGTCATTTCAGTTCATATACGCGTACATAATCAATAACAAAATCTGCCGGAAAGATGGTATGATCAATACCCTGTTCCGCGCCCCAGTCACCGCCTATGGCCAGGTTCAGCAAAAGGTATTGTGGCACATGATAGGCCCATTTGCCTTCGGGCACATCTTTCTTGTCGTAAGAAAAATATTTCTGGTCATCAAAGAAAAAATCGATCCGGTCCTTATACCACTCAATGGCATACACGTGAAAGTTCTCCCAGGGTTTTTCCACGGTGATCTTTCCGCCACGGCTGCCGCCATCATAACCCGGATGGATGTTGGCATGGATGCTGTTGGGATCATGTCCAACAAATTCCATGATGTCAATTTCAGAATACACCTGGGTAGAATCACCGGGACCCCAGGCCATGTTATTACCCAGTGTCCAGATAGCCGGCCACACGCCCCTGCCATGTGGCAGTTTGGCCCGTACTTCCACCCTGCCGGTAGTAAATTCAAAAATATCTTCTGTGTTGAGGCAGGCAGACGTAAATTCTCCACCGCTGTCGGAAGTAACGAAGCTGGTGCCGCCCTTGATCAAACGCAGCGGCTCTTCTTTGATCGCCCTGATGATCAGGTTCCCGCCTTCCACATGTGCATTTTCGTAGCGGTTTTTGGTGTAATACTGCGCTTCGCGATGTCTGACAAAGCCTTCTTCATATCGCCATTTTTGGGGATCCGGATGCCCGGTATAATTAAATTCATCCGACCATACCAGCTTGCCCTTTTGCGCAAAGGCAATAACCGGCATTACAAAAAAGATACAGGCTACTAATTGTTTTATCATCTTCATACTATTAAAAAATTAAAAATTGATTTATTCAAATACCAGGTAACCGAATTTTTCTATCTCATGAAAACTCTTCCCTGTCAGCCGCCACGACCACTCCGCTTCCCCTTTGTCGTAGTCTACCCGGTACAGGTTTGCTTTCCAGGTAGTTCCCCTCCGGGGATGAATATTTTGTAATGGCCGCAGGAGTTTAAAAGGAATAAAGAATTCTGCCGTCCAGCTTTTGACCACAGCATTGCTTTTCTTTTCGCCTCCCTGTACGGTGGTGGCGTGCTGCGTTTTCCTGTCGGCATCATAATGAAATGGCTGCCAGCGCACCAGGTCGCCCCGCTGGTTGGATATCAGAATAGGCAATTCATAGTTCAGCGGAGAAATTTCGTATTCAAAATAAGCCAGCTGCAACGTGTCCGGCCACAGGAATACTTCGGCCACGTCTTCTGTCCACAGATCCAGGAAATCCGCCTGCATGGAGGCGCTGATCCGTTGGTCCGCGCAATCGAAGAGGAAGTATATCCCGTTGGGTGAATACAGGGCCTTTACTTTTGTTGATGCAGGCGACTGCCCGCTGCGTTGCGGCAGCGTGATCCACGCCGTCTTGCTCCAATCCGGGTGACTGCCATCGCCGGTTACCGTAAAGTCGCTGGTAGCGGCTACTTTCAGCACCGCGGGTTGCTGCGCAGCTAATGACATGTTACAGCAGATCCCTGCAAGCACCAATACCCGTTTACAATATAACAGCATGATCATGGATTCTGAGTGAGGTTAGGATTAAGGCCGGTTTCGCGTTCGGGAATATAATTGATCACCTGCGGGTCTGTTGGCTGGATGGTTTGATCATACTGATTGCTGCCATGAAAGCCGGGATAGGCGCGCACCATGGGACGGTTGTTGCGGTACAGGTCATACGGCCGGTGGGCTTCAAACGCCAGCTCCAGGCGGCGTTCTTCCAGCACTACATCCAGTACGGACGCGCGGCCTTTCAGATTGCCGGTGGTATATAACGCGGCACCTGATAAACCGGCGCGGCGGCGGATCAGGTTCACATCATCAATGGCCGCTTGCGCGTTACCCAGTTTGGCATTGGCTTCTGCGCGGATCAGGTACATCTCCGCCAACCGCAGGATGACCGGTGAACTCAGGTTAGCCACCCCCTCCTGCCAGTTATATTTGTTGATAAAATATACCGGCGTCTGGTTGCGTAACTGCATGTTGCCATTGGCATCACGCTGTGGCTCCACAAAGCTGTGGCGCACATCCCCGGGATACTGGTCCAGCAGTTTCACAAAAGCAAGAGAGGCGTATACTTCTCCCCAGCCGGTTGATTGTGTAACCGGATCATTATAATACATGGAGCCGATCGCATCTTTACCCCGGTCATCTGCTACCGTATGCCTGATGGCAAAGATCGTCTCGGGATTTTCTTCCGGTATCACGCGGAAATACGTTTTATAAGGCTGGGTTTCCATCAGGCGATAGCGGTTGGAGCTGATCACCTTATTGGCATATAACAAAGCATTGGCGTTATCTTCCATGTACAGGTACACGCGCGATAATAACGCCTCCGCTACTTCCCTGGATGCAAAGGCCGCACTTTTATTTTCTTTCATTAACGTGGCTGCATGTTTGAGATCGGCTATCACAAACGCATATACGTCTTTTACGGAACTCCTCGCAGGGCGGTCATCTTTTGTATTGTCTTTGATCACCACGCCGGGATTATTACCGGCGCCCTGCGGGTAGGGTCTTCCGAAAAGACGTACCAGGTCGAAATGCGCCATGGCCCGCAGGTATAGGTTCTCTCCCTTCAGTTGGTCCAGCTGCTGCGACGTGCCATCATTTATTCTTTCAATAATGGCATTGGCAGAATAAATCACCTTATAAGCGCCCTGCCAGAACTGTTCGGTATTTCCCATTCCGGGAAAATGAGTATAGGTATAGGTATAAAATACCTGGTCGCCCGTAGCGCCGCTTAATGCCACATCATCACCAGGATATTCCCCCAGCTGGTTGAGATTTTTAGTGTACATCCTGTCTACCAGCCCGGAATAAACCCCATAGGTGGCTGTCTGCAGGTCTTCCGGCGTTTCCAGGGCCGCATCATCCGATTTACCGTTATACGGCTCCAGGTCTTTGCTGCAGCTGCCGGTTATGACTACAATAGCGGCAGCGAGTGTATAATATTTAAAGAGATTTCTTTTCATAGCTGCTGTTTTTAAAAGGTGACATTAATACCAAACAGGACTTTCTTCGCCAGCGGATATTTAGTGCTGTTCTGCTGGAAGTTGTTACCGCTTTCTCCTGCCGGCTGCGAATATGGGCGCAGTCCCATTTCAGGGTCCATACCGGAAAAACGGGTCAGCGTCCAGAGGTTATCGCCGCTGATAAATATCCTTGCATTATTCACCTTGATCCTTTGCAGGAAAGATTCCGGCACATCGTAAGAAAGGGTGATGTTACGCAAACGCAGGTAGCTGCCATCTTCCAGGAACCGGGATGATTCCAGGTCAGAATTTTTATTGCCGGCGTATACTGCTTTGGGATCTGTGGCCATGTCTCCCTCTTTCTGCCACCTGTTATGGTTCTTAGGCAGTACCCTTGAATTAGAAGTAGGTTCGCTGCCATCGTTCGTGTTTTCTTCATATACCTGGTTGCCACTTACGAAATTGAAGAAGGCGCTGAGCGTTATCCCTTTCCAGGTAAAGCGGTTGTTGATACCACCGGTAAAATCGGGCGAAGCGCTGCCGATGTACTGCAAAGTGGCATCATCGTATGAATTAGTGGTACCAATGGTTTGCTTGCCGTTGGCATCTGTACTCACCACTTCCCAGAGCGGGTCGCCGCTCTTCGGATCTACGCCTGCCCATTTACGCATATGCCAGCTGTAAAGGTCGCGGCCTTCGCTGATCCACTGCAGGGATGAGTAAGGTATGTCTTCATGGTTGTTCAGCTTCAGTACCTTGTTCCTGTTGATGGAAAGGTTAAAGCTGGTTTCCCATTTAAAGCGGGCGCCATTTATGTTTTTTGTATTCAGGTTAAACTCTATTCCCCTGTTGCGCACCGAGCCTACGTTACGGGTAACATAAGCATATCCGCTGGTGTAGGGAACCGGTACATCCAGCAACAGGGCGCTGGTGGTTTTATCGTATACATCTACGGTCAGGGATATACGTTTTAACAAATCTATATCCAGCCCGATGTTGGTTGTCTTTGATTTTTCCCAGGTGAGATCCGGATTTTGTAAAACAGATGGCACGGAACCCGGATTGGATGCATACTGTGAGGTGTAGGCATAAATGCCTAACGACTGGTAATCTCCGATTTCCGCATTACCGGTAATACCATAGCTGGCCCTGATTTTGAGCTGATCTATGAACCGCTGCCCTTTCATAAACGATTCGTTGCTCAGTATCCAGGAGCCACCTAATGTGTAAAAACCCGCCGAGCGGTGATTGGCCCCAAAGCGGGATGACGACTCATTGATGTATGCACCGATGAGATTATACTTTTCGCGGAAGGTATAATCGACCTGCACCAGTCCTTTTGTAAAACGGTTCTCCGACTTGCTGCCGGGGCCAAAGGGCGACTTCTGGATGTTAGCCGCTGCATCCATGATATGCAATCCTGCCGGGATCTTGTTGCCATACAGGCTGTTGTTTTCAAAATAGTTCTTCTCCCCTTCTGCTACCGCTATGGCACTCAGCGCATGTTCGCCAAAGGTGCGCTGGTAATTAAGCCGGTTGGAGGTAATCAACCTGTTTTCATAGCTGGAATTGTTATACATTTCTCCCAGTCCCCTGCCTGCTTTGGAACGCACATCATAATACAGTTCACTGCGCAGGTTGGAATAACTTACACGGTTATACGAAGAAAAGGTGAGATGTGGTGTGATATAATAATCAAGATTGATGTCGGCATAGGTGGTCAGCTGCTTTCCTTTATCATAATTGAATTGCCATCCGTGGAGGAAGTTGTCGTGTTCCCGGCCTATCCATCCTTCTTCAGTGCCCATCTTTATGGAGCCATCTGCGTTATACGGGTTATCCCAGGGCAAATTGATTTTCGACAATACCAGTGCGCCGTAATTTCCGGAAGCTTCATTTTCAAAATTGCGGGAGGCTGCGTTGATCCTGGTGCTCAGCTTCAGTTTCTCATTAATGCGATGGGTGATATTGGCCCGCAGGTTGTATACTTCGTTACTGGTATGCCTGATAATACCATCTTCCTTGTAATAATTTCCGGAGACATAGAACTGCGTTTTATCAGATCCACCGGATACAGATAACAGGTGATTCTGGGTAAGACCCGTACGATAAGCGAGGTCCATCCAGTCGGTGTTCTGTGACAACAGGCTGGCAGGGCGATCCCTTGCAAAATCGGCGGGAGCAAAATAACTTTTCTGGTAATCATACAGCTGCTGGCTGTTCATGAGCTGCATATTGCCCATGCTCATTTTATTGAAGCCCACGCTGGAATTCAGGCTGATCTGTGTTTTACCGGCCTGGCCGGATTTGGTGGTGATGATAACTACGCCGTTGGATGCCCTGGCGCCGTATAATCCTGCTGCCGCGGCATCTTTCAGGATGGTAACGGAAGCAATATCGTTCGGGTTGGCGGTGCCGCCAATGATACCATCTACCACGTACAGCGGTCCGGAGCCGGCGGTAATAGAACTGGATCCGCGGATGGTAACGTTAGCGGCTACACTGGGATTACCGGAGGCATTTTGCACCACCACACCAGCAACCTTTCCCTGCAACAGGCTGGCTACGTTATTGGAGGTGACATCATTTAATTGTTTTCCGGAAACCACGGCTATGGAGCTGGAGATCTGCGATAACCGTTTCGATGTGTAACCGGTTACCACTACCTCATTCAGGTTGGCATTTTCAGCTTCCATCTTCACCGCTATCCTGTTACGGCTATTCACCGTTATTTCCTGCGATGCATATCCCATGGCCTTAAAAACGAGGTTCCCTTTTGCGGGTGCCTTTACCTGGTAATGCCCCGTGGCATCGCTGGCAGTACCCGTTTTCAGGGAAGGCACGTATACGGTTACACCGGGAAAAGGATTTCCTTTTTCATCCGTGATCAGTCCGGATACAGGTATCAGCGTATCTTGCTGCAGTTGCGCATTGGCAGCGGCGCTTTTTTGTCCACTGAAAACAAGCAGTAACAGGATCAGGCACACATGACAATACAGGTATTTTCTTTTAGCGTCGTTGCGCTGTCTTTTGGTTGACGGCCCGGTCAACGGGCCCTTCTTCATACATTGGAAATACATACGCTTACGGTATTAGGTAGTCTGTAAATAGTTGATCGCTGGCTGATTCTTCATAACTGCATTAACTTCAAAGCATTCAAACGGTAAATTTTTTCCAGTATGGCGGCACTTAATCCCAGCCCGTATAAAGGCCAGTGATAAGTGAATATTTCATGTTCATAAAAATGATCGTCTGTCGTTTCCATAATCCGGAAAGCAGTACGGTAAAACTTAGCGGCATATTCCATATTCATTTTAGGATCATAACCCAGATCGGTACCAAATAGCAGCCGGTCCTGGTACTTTTCATAAAACGCTTTGGCAAAACGCGGAATGGTGGCGGTTTCTGCAAACCTCGCGGCATTATCTACATACAGGTTAGGATACTGATCCAGCATTTTCCCTACTATGCTGAGATCATAGGTGCAGTTGGCAAAATGACAGGCGATGAAAATGGTACCGGGGGTGTCCCTGACTACGTTTTCAAAGGTCTTTATCAGTGTGGGATGGTCCAGGAGTCCTGGCTGAGTGTGATCTATGCGCCACTCGTAGGCATTCATTAATCCGTCGTTCGTGGCATCCATCGGCAGGTACATCCACATGGGATCTGCGATGTGTATGTTCACCGGCATATGCAGCTGGCCACATTTTTCGAACAGTGGCTTCATGCGCGGATCATCCAGGTGCAGGCCGTATCCGGCTACAGGGCGGGAATAAAATTCACCAAGACCTTTGTCGCCCAGCTCTCCTACGCCTTTTGCTCCCATCCGGTGGCAACGTTCCAGTTCTGCTACCGCATGATCAATCCAGCTGTCGCCTGGCTGGTCGTAACCGGTGTAGTCGAATCCGCACCACAGATCAAAGCGGTTGGCATAATCTGCATATTGCTTCGTAACGGCATCAAAGCCGGCGCCGGTTTCAAACGTAAGGACCGTGCTTTTTTCAATATTGGCGTCGTCCATGCGGGCAATCCATTTGCTTACATCCAGCTCCGGCTGCCATGCGTGGGTATGCATATCAATCACCGGGAAAGCGGCTTCCACGATGGCTGTTTCCGGCGTTTTAAATATCGACTTCGGCCGGTAGTCCTGTAATCTGATATGTTCCGGTGATGACGAAACATCTGCTAATGGCTTTGGTTTTACTTTGTCGAGATCCATAATCATCTGTTTTTAGAATGTCAGTTTATTTTTCAGCAGGATATAAAATATTTCAATCATGGTACAAGGCGACGGGCTGAAAATAAGGCCAGATGGGGAATACCCGGAATACCCGGGCATTCCCTGTTGATCTGTTCTTTCATATAGGCGTTACGGTAATGTAACATATTTTGCCTCGTATGGATTCAGGTTTACTGCTAATGTGTTGTTGATCTTTGTTTTTTGTATGGCCGCCGTTTTATTGATCATCAGGATCTTTGTTTTGGAAGACATGACCATCACCCGTTGTTCATCTGATACCGTAGTGGTGCATAAGTTAGTACCCGCCGGAAAATAGGTGTTAAAATTTTTGTACAGCGAATAATTCCTGAATGGTTTACCACCGTTCGGCACCAGGGTACTGCTGAAAAAGTTGCTTACATTCCCTTCTCCTTCCTGCTGTTCAGGCGCCCAGCGCAGTGATGCGGCATCGCCGGCCAATGCGTGGTGTATCAGCATACAACCCAGTGCTGCGGGCTGAATGGTGGTATCTGTGTTCAGGCCCACATAATCTTCCGACCACCATATAGGCAGTGTGGTTTGTGAATGCAGCCAGTTGCTGGCATCCCTGAACTTCTTCGTAGAGGCGATCACGTTGGTAGCAACCCCGTCTTTTGAATCCACGCCTCCGTCTACGCAGAGGAAGTCGCCGCCATGTTTGTTCTGCAGCCAATAGGTTACTACATCGAGGCAACGTTTATCCAGTTCTCCGTAAGTGGGATCTGTGATGCCGCTATGCGCGTTGCCGGGCGCACTATGCCAGGAATCTATCCCGATATACGGGCCACCGATGATGGCATCCGGGCGTGCCGCTTTCACAGAGTCATATACCAGGTTATACAGCCGGGTATAGCGCACATAATCCCAGCGGTTATTCGTTTCGTCCCACATACTTTTCAGCTCATTCCATACCTGGAAGGTTTTTACCGCGGGATAACGTTTCGCTACCAATGCGCACAGGTGGGCAAAATCCTTTTCATGTTCCGGTAATGGCGCCCATTCCACTTTACTCCAATCCGTATCGCTGCTGTCTTCATACTTTCCCGGCGCCCAGTCGGGGTCTACCATCCAGGTGGGGGCCGTGGCAAGAGTGATCACCGGTGTTGATTGCATGGCGGTCATCATGTTTACACGGAGGTCCAGTGATTCCCAGTCAAATACACCGGGTCTTGGCTCAATGTTATCTGCGCCGAAACCGAATATATGCTGGTTGTGATAAACAACCGCTCCTTTCAGCAAATTGGTCCCCCTGGTAATGGAGGGGCCGTCACCCCAGGCGTCGAGGTTATTTTTCATATAGGTCACACCCAGCTTGAGCGAACTGGTCATCAGCACAGCATTTTTGTTTACCGTAATTTTCACGGTATCTGCCAGCAGGCCGCCTTTGGTGAGCGATGCTTCTGCAGACAGTATTTTTGGATCAACTTTACATGATCCGGCAAAGAGGGCTATCATAGCCGGGGCGATAAGGAATTTTTTCCATGTTAGCGTGGTCATTATGTGAGGTTTTTCCAGTGCTTTTATTTTTTATGCACTGCTGGTGAACAATAAATAAAATCAATACTCCGTATAGTCGCGGGCGTTATAAACGCCCGGACAGTTATGTTTCTAATCGTATTTATTTTTATTCAGACAGGATGAAGATCGCCACCGCTGCCAGCAGCAAACCTGCTGTCAGCACCGCATCCGGCACTACTCCATAAATAATGAGGGAAAGAATGACTGTGATGACAGATGACAAACTGGTGAGCGGTATTACAATGATCGCTTTGCCGTAGCGTAGTGCATATACCAGCATCAGGGCGCCGATGGCATTTAGCAGGTGAATGGGAACAGCCAGCCCAAACCCTTTCCATCCCCAGTTGATGGCGCCGGAGAAGTTTGTCATGCCGATGGCCGCGGGCACCAGCAGTAAAGACGACACTGTCATATAAAAAAAGATACTTTCTGCTTTCATACGGCTATTGGCAAACTTCATCACAAAGCCCTGGGTGGCCCACATCACAAACACGAGCATGGCCATGATCAGCCAGGTGTAGCCCTGCGCCTGTTTATTCTGTCCTGGCTGAAAGGCCAGGAAAAATGCGGCCAGCAACGCCACACCAATACCCAGCCACTGCCTGCGGGAGCAGGTTTCCCCGAGGAACACCACCGACAGCAGGATGGTGAGCAGCGGGAACAGGGCAATGAGCGGAAATAAAATATAGGCTGGTCCTATCCGCAATGCCTGGAAAAGGATGAGTTGTCCCCCGGCGCCGAGCAGGCCCACCATAGACCCCAGGAAAATATCCCGCGGCGTATGTTCCAGTTGCCACTTCACTATCCGCAGCGCTGCAATAGCACAGGGCAGCATGGTCAGCGTCCACACAATATATCCGAGCGTTGCCGGGAAGCCGGCTTTTTCAGGTATTTCTATAAAAGCCCCCCATACTCCTACAAATACAGTATTGATAGCGGTATATAAAAGCCAAAGCCGGGATTTGTGCATACGCGGATATTTGTTGTTTCAAGGCGCCTTAACCTTCGAAACCTTGTTTTTTATTTTAAAACAAAGTAAATATAAGTTTTTTAAATAGAAAACAAGCAATAAATATTTTTTTAGAAAGATTTTGAAGATAGATAACAAAGGAAACGAAGGCACCAGGTATATAAAAGCCGGAAGCCGCAAAAACGACCATAAAACAGTCGTCTTTGCGGCTTCCAGCTTTGCGGGGGAAATGAATGTTATGCTATAATCACCTTTACGTCCAGGTCTTCCAGCCGCTTCTTATCTTCTGCGGAAATACCGGCGTCGGTAACTACGGTGTGGATTTTATTTACAGGGCAGATAAATGCCAGGCTCTTTTTGTTAAACTTACTGGAATCCGCCAGCACAATCACTTCGTTGGCGATTTCTATCATGATTTCATTCAGGTAGGCTTCTTCCATATTGGGCGTATAAATACCATTGCGGGTATCAAAGCCATCTACCCCAAGAAAAACCTTATCTACATGGAAACTGCGCAGGTTCTTTTCGGCCAGCGGACCAACGAGCGACATGGAATTTTGCCGCAGATAGCCACCAGGGATGATTACATTGATATTTGGATAGCCGGAAAGCATGTTCACAATGTTCATGGCATTGGTGATGACGTTCAGGCTTTTGAAAGACTGCATATGCTTTACCATCTCCGCGGTAGTGGTACCCGAATCAATGATCATGGTATCGTTTTCACTGATGAGGGCAGCTGCACTTTTACCGATCGCCACTTTTTCGACGTAATGAATTTTATTCTTTTCACTGATCCGCTGATCCACTCCCACATTATTCTCCAGCTTGATAGCTCCGCCCCTGGCCCGTAACAGCATATTCTTCTGCTCCAGCTGGTCCAGGTCGTTCCGGATGGTCACCTCGCTTACATTAAATTCCTTGCTTAGTTCACTGATGATCACCTGGCCATTTTTATACAGCTTCTGCAGTATTTCTTTCCTCCTGTTTACAGTTGATCCGTTTTGGCTCTCTTCCATTTGCAGTTATTTATTTTGAGATTTTACTATTACAAGCCAGCTAAGTTACAAATTATTGTGCAATCTCTTTCAAACGAAATTTAAAACAAGTTAACCGAAATAATAAAAAGGTTTTGAAAGTAATATACCTTTTGATATATTTGTATTGTATTACTCACTTATATCTTAACTATGCAATCAGTACTTGAACTGGAACCTTCCGCATTGCAAGAAAAAGGAGCCTTCCATACTGCCCGGGAAATTGCGCAACAGCCTTACATATGGGAAAAGATCATGAACGGGCTGACCGGCGAAGCCAGTGCCCTGTCGGCGTTCCTGGAAGAAGCCTATCATACAGTGGACAACATCATTCTTACCGGTGCCGGTACAAGTGCTTTTATTGGCCTTTCGCTCACAGGCAGCTTCTTCCGTCATACCGGCGTTATCACCCGGGCCATACCCACCACAGACCTGGTAGCGCACCCGCACGATTATTTTCATTCCGACAGGATACCACTGATCATTTCCTTTGCACGCTCCGGCAACAGCCCGGAAAGCTGCGCTGCACTGGAACTGGCAGACAACATCTCCCGGCGCTGCTACCACCTGATCATTACCTGCAATCACAGCGGGCAACTAGCCGGCTGGCAGAGCCAACACCCGCAACACATGATCCTGCTGCCACCGGAATGTAATGATAAGAGCCTCGCCATGACCAGCAGCTATACCGGCATGCTGCTTACCGGCGCCCTGATCACCCGGCTGCATAACATCGCCGCCATGCGGCAGCAAGTGGAAGTACTGTGCACCTATGGGAAGCTGCTGCTCACCCGTTACACGGCCCTGCTCCGCACCATCGCCGGCAAAAAATTTACGCGCGCGGTATTCCTGGGCGACGGCGCATTTTACGGTACTGCCACAGAAGCCCACCTGAAACTCCAGGAACTCAGCGGCGGCAAAGTCATTTGCAAAAGCGACAGCTTCCTCGGTTTCCGGCATGGCCCCAAAGCCATCATCGATGAAAACACCCTCGTCGTATATATATTCTCGAACAACAGCTACGTTTTAAATTATGAAAAGGACCTCGTCATTTCCATGAAGCAGGGTAACAAGGCACTCCTGGAAATGGGTATACTGCCGGCTAACGGCGAAGTGCCTGAACTGGATACCGTTCTGCTCACGGGCGATCAGCCGTTGCTGCTGGAGGAAGATCTGTTATGTGTATGCAGTATATTGCCCCTGCAACTGCTGGCCTTCTTTACTTCTTTGTCCCTGGGCCTTCAGCCGGACAATCCTTCTGTAAACGGCGCCATCACCCGCGTAGTGGAAGGTGTTGCCATCTATCCGCTCAATGCCTGATAAAAACACCGCTATGAACAACACAACGTTTGATGTATTGGTGGTCGGAGAACTGAATGTTGACCTGATACTCAACAAGCTTAACACGTTGCCCGCTCTGGGCAAAGAAATACTGGCAAAAGACATGACTTTCGTCCTGGGCAGCAGCGCCGCCATCTTTGCCTGCAACCTTAGTACCCTTGGCGCTGCCGTTACCTTTGCCGGTAAAATAGGTAATGATACGTTCGGCCATAAAGTACTGTCAGAACTATCCTCCAAAGGCGTGGATACTTCCGGTATTGTATATAGCCGGACCTCCGGTACCGGCATCAGCATTGCTTTCAGTCATGAGCAGGAAAGAGCCATGATCACGTACCCCGGCGCAATGGAAGAACTGAGTATGGCAGATATTACAGATGCCACGCTCGCAAACGCCCGGCACCTGCATGTAAGCTCTGTATTTTTACAACCAGCCCTGAAACCTGATCTGTGCCGGCTTTTTGCCCGGGCAAAAATGCTTGGACTCACTACCTCTCTCGACCCACAATGGGACCCGGCAGAACAGTGGGATATCGACCTGCCGGCATTATTGCCCCACGTAGATGTCTTTCTGCCCAACATCGCCGAGCTATGTGCATTTACCGGCGGCAACAGCGTTTCCTCCTGCCTGCAAACAATCAGCACCTATGCCAATGTTGTAGCGGTTAAGCATGGAGAAGCAGGCGCCTATGTGTGGGATGGTCACTCGCTGTTCCACCAGCCTTCCTTTAAACAAACAGACATTGCCGATTGCATCGGGGCGGGCGACAGCTTTAATGCAGGCTTTATCAGTCAGTATATCCGTAACCGTTCATTGCGACAATGCGCTGAATACGCCGCCCTGGCCGGCGCCATTAACACCACCGCGCCCGGTGGCACTACGGCCTTTCATAGTCTTGATACCTTCCACGCCATTGCCATTCAAAAATTTAATTACCTACCAGCATGAACCTGAAACAACAACTACAGCAATGTTCACAGTCGGGCTCCGCTTTGCTGGCCGTGAATTTTTATAATTTCGAAACGCTAAAAGGCTTGCTGATGGCCGCCAAAGCAGCCAACTGCAGCCTGATACTGCAACTATCAGAAAGTACGTTGCAATACCTGGGTATCAACTCCGCCGTTAACATGGCAAGGGTAGCACTTCGTCAGTATGGCGTAACCGGATGGGTGCATCTTGATCATGGCAGCAACATACACACGATCCGTGAATGCCTGGATGCCGGCTTCGACTCTGTAATGATTGATGCCAGTGAAAGATCTTTTGAAGAAAATATTCGTACTACCACTGCCGTTGTGAGGGTAGCCGCTGGTTATGATGTGAACGTGGAAGCTGAACTGGGATATATTGCGAAACTCGGACAGGAACAAACAGCTGCCTTCACCAGCCCGGAACAGGCTAAACAATTTGTAGAAGAAACCGGTGTTAACGCACTGGCCATCGCCATCGGTACCGCGCATGGTTTTTATAAATCACCTCCGCATCTGCAGATCGGCCTGCTTAAAGAGATCCATGCCGCCACACCGGCTGCCCTTGTATTACACGGCTGCTCCGGTGTTCCGGACGACCAGCTGAAAGAAGCGGTTAAAAACGGTATCACAAAAGTGAACCTGGCGACAGAAACAAAAAATATTTTTATGAAAACATTGCAGCAACAATTGCTGACCAGCCAGGATATAGATTTGCGCAGGGTTTTTCCGAAAGCCATCAATGCAGTAACAGAACTGATATCGCAGAAGCTGAGTGTGATATAAAATAACCGGGTTTCATTTTTTAAAGTAGCTGTTTTACCTGAAAACCTTCTGCAGAAATGCCGTGGAATAATCCATTGTTTTATCAAACCAGGGATCAAAAAACCAGAACGGATGCGGGGTATCCGGCAGCTCATGGGCTTCCGAATAAATATGGTGTTCTTTCAGCACACGCATCATGTCGTTTCTGCCGGCATGAAACTGGGGAAAGGAGCTGTTAATAAAAAGCATGGGAACCGTGTTGCTTCCTGCATAGGTTAAGGCAGATGCCTCCTTCCATAGCTCCGGCTTTTCTTCATAGGTGCCGCCCAGCCATTCAGACGCCGCGCCGGCTTCCGCCGACTCCGGGTGTTTGAATGCCAGGATACCATCGATATCAATGGCCGCCTGAACAGCCGAGGAATGAGCCATGTTGCCCTCTTCAAACTTTGTCGCTCCGTTGGTGGCGCCCATTAACGCAGCCAGCTGCCCACCGGCGGAACAACCCAGTGCTGCAATGTGGTTGGTATCAATACCATATTCACCGGCATGCGCGCGCATCCATCTTACAGCGGCCTTCAGATCCTGCACCGCCGCGGGGTATTGCGCTTCCCCGGATAAGCGGTATTCGGCTGATACAGCCACGTATCCTCTTTTCACCAGCTCCACTGCCATTGCATGGTTATGGGTTTTATCACCCGAATGCCAGCCACCGCCAAAGATCAGCAGCACCGCAGGTTTGCGCTGCTTTTCTTTACTATAAAATACGTCCAGTAATAAACTGCGGCCGCTTGCTTCCCGATAAGGCACATCCATTGCCTGTTTCATGCCGGCAGGCGGCGTTGGCGATGCAATCTTTATAAATGGAAATTTCAACCGTTGCTTCTGATAGGTACTCCAAACGGCGAAAGACGTATCCCGCTGCACTTGTGTGTCCATCCGCACATTGTCGAGCACAATATTGTCTGCATCCGTTAATTCTTTGCCGATAGTTGTTTTAAAGACACTATTGCTGATACGGATATTCTTCACCGGCATCTCCGGCAAGCCACGGATAAAAATTGCTTTCTTTGCGCCATTGCAAACAATGTTATCAAATTCCATATCCCTGAATACCGGCGTGCCTTCATTCACCTGTGGCCGTTCATCCCGCTGGCTGTCTGTAGCAAATTTCACGAAATAATATAGGTCAAAAAATACCGCTTCTTCCACAATATCTTTCATGAATATATTCTTGGCATAGATCTTTTCTACCACGCCTCCCCGGCCGCGGGTAGATTTGAAACGCAGTCCCTTGTCCGTTCCAACAAAAGTACAGTTGTATACAAAAATGTTCCGGGCGCCGCCACTCATTTCACTGCCTATTACAAAACCGCCGTGGGCTTTATACACAATACTGTTACGCACAATACCATTTTCGGTTGGCTTGCCCCGCCGGCGTCCTTCTTCATCTTTGCCGGACTTAATGCAAATGGCATCATCACCAACATCAAAGGTGCAGCCTTCTATCAAAAAGTTGCGGCATGATTCAATGTCCGCGCCATCTCCGTTTTGCGCGTAAGCCGGGTTTTTAACCAGCAGGTTACGCAAAGTGAGATCTTCGCAAAGAGAGGGATGCAGGCACCATGCGGCGGAGTTCTGGAAAATTACGCCCTCCAGCAATACTCTTTTGCAATTGTTCAGCGCTACAAGATTGGGCCGGAGAAAATCTTTCATCACGGCATACTCCTCCAGTGGCCTGCCCGGTACCAGCAGCATACTCATACCTTGTTCCTTAGCCGTTTTGTATTGCTCACTCGGATACCATTCATTTCCGTTTTTTCCAAGTACACCACCCGACACTACTTTCTTTTTCCATTCACTTTCGGTTAGCTGGCCTTTGCCCACTGCGCGCCATACATCACCGTTGCCATCAATCACACCCTTTCCGGTAATGGCGATATCATGCAGGTTGCTGCCGCTTACCGGCGATTGGTTACGGGCGGCGGAACGGCCTTCATAAAGACCTTCCACCAACGCATACTGGCTCTTATCCGGTGTAAACAATAGCGTAGCGGCACTTTTCAGATGCAGGTTCACATTATTTTTCATGACCACAGGCCCGGTGAGCCAGAGCCCTTCCGGCACCAGCACCACGCCGCCACCGTTCCGGCTGCATGCGGTGATCGCGTTATTGATCGCCGTTGTATTCAATGTAATACCATCCGGAACCGCGCCATAGCGGGTGATATTAAAAGTATCTTTCTTAAAAACAGGAGATGCTATTTCAGGTAACCGCGTCCAGGAGTACTGCGAAAAAGCGTGTACAGCTATTCCTATGCCTGCGGCCATTAAGATGCTTATCTTTCGTATGTTCATACCAGTTATTTTTCTTTGTTAACAGGATTCCACCCTCCCAATATATTAGTCGCCACATATCTTTTGGCCTCCCTGGCGCTCAATTGCTTGCTCCAGGGAACCCGCCCTGCAACAGCGGCTCCTTCTCCCGTGTTATTATATTCTGCGTAAAAAGCAGTTTGTTCATTTTCCTTTTTATCCCAGTTATGCCAGCCTGCCGGCAAAATATGCCTGCCCATTTCACATCGGATAAAAACGGTACGGGCATACGCACGCCACGGCCTGCCGAGATACACTTTGCTGGCTTCCTTACCTGCTGTGATGTTGCATTCCAGGAATACATAACCATAGGCCTGCTCCTTTGTGGTAGAGGCAGCAGTGATATAGGAATCGGAAAGGCTCCGGATAGTGCAGCGACGGAACAACGCCGTAGCCGGGCCAAAAATAAAATCGGTGGTGCCTTCAATGAAACAATTCTCATAATACTGGCAGCTGTTGCTGTTAGCAGTCAGCAGCGTATCCTGGTTGCCAAGCAGATTACAGTTACGGATCACAAAATGATCGCCGTCTACATGCAATGCAACGGCCTGGCCTACACGCCCTGCTGTATTCCGGATAGTAAGGTTTTCTATTTTCACATCATTGCCCTGCACCCATACGGTGTAGGAGTTGAAAGTACTTAGCTTCTTATCTCCCACCAGCTTACCGGAATAATCATCATTGGTGATAATCGTGCTATCGCGGCTTTCACCAATGAAGGTGATGTTTGTTACCCATGAAGGAACGACCAGCTTTTCGGGGTACACCCCGTTTTTAATAGTAATAGTAAGTGGTACAGGAGAATAAGCCCTGACGGCATTCACGGCTTCCTGGATAGTGCTATAATCGCCACTACCATCTTTAGCCACCGTTAACTGCGAGGGATATGTTTGCTGCGCCATTGCGCCTGTGGCGGAGCATATAATGAGTAGCAAGTATAATATTTTTTTCATGTGGATGATTTTTAGAATTCCCTTAACCAGATATTGCGGAAGCTCACGCGGCTGTTATGTTCCTGTAATACCAGCGGTAATTTATTTTCATGATATTGATACTCCGGGTAACCTGCATACACCATTGGTCCCTTGATAGCTACATGATATTGTATCAATACCCCGTTATGAAATACCGTGATATAGGCGGGTGTTTTCAGCGACCGGTCGGTGTTGAATACCGGGGCTTCAAATACCACATCAAATGTTTGCCAGGTTTGCGGTGGCAAACAGGCATTTACCAGCGGCGCGTATTGTTTATAGATACTGCCTGCCTGCCCGTTGTAATAGATTTTATGAAGATATTGATAGTTCTCGTATATCTGCAGTTCATATAGTCCCATGAACAGTACCCCGCTGTTACCACGACTATTACCATGGTCTTCCCGGGGATCAGGTGTTTTCCATTCTATGTGCAGTTGCATATTGCCGAAGGCCTGTTTGGTACGGATATCTTTGGCTTTAGGCGTTACCGTTAGTTCGCTTCCTTTTACGGTCCATTTCACCGGGCTGCTGTCGGCATGCTCCCATTTGTCCAGGTCTTTTTCCCCTGCAAACAACACGATGGCATCGGAAGGGGGACCTGCATTTTTACCGGGCGTCACCTGCGGCGGTTGCGTGGACCAGTCTTCCGTAGCTTCCGGTTTTATTTCCTGTGCCTGCGCAGTGTATATGAAAAAGATAAATGCTGTAAAAAGATAAATTGTTTTCATAGAGAAATCATTGCTTGATGATTTGTAACTGCCCGGCTGTCATCTGCAACTGGTAGTGCTTTCCTTTCTTCGCCATAAATTTCACCTGTTGTTCTTTATAGCGCAATTCACAGGGCCCATCTAAAGTAGCCGTTACCGTTAGTTGCTGCAGCTGGCCTTGTTGCCAGCGGATATCCAGCACAAAACCACCCCTGGCGCAAATGCCGCTGACCTGTCCAAAAGGCCAGGCGTCCGGCAACGCGGGCAGTAGTTCAATATAATCCATATGGCTTTGCACGATCATTTCTGCCATGCCGGAAGCGCCGCCAAAATTTCCATCTATCTGGAAAGGGGGATGGGCATCAAACAGGTTAATATACGATCCTCCGTGTGCTTTGCCGGTAGGGCCTTCCGCGGGAGTAAGTAATTTGTTGATCATGGTGAGCGCGTGATTTCCGTCTTTGAACCTTGCCCACAGGTTGATCTTCCAGGCCAGGCTCCAGCCGGTGCCATCATCGCCGCGGAAAAGAAGCGATTGGCGGGCGGCTTTCATCATGGACGGCGATTGATCCCAGGTGATATCGGTGCCCGGGAACACGCCCCACAGATGCGATACATGGCGGTGATGATTTTCCGGGTCATCCACATCCTGCAACCACTCCTGCAGCTGTCCGTGCTTCCCTACCTGGTTGGGCGCAATCTGTTTATATTTTGCCTGCAACGTTTCACGGAAGGCGGCGTCCTGGTGCAATATTTCGCTGGCTTGTATACAATTCCGGAACAGGTCTCTTATTAGCTGGTGGTCCATCGTGGGACCGGCTACTAAGCCGCCATTCTCCGGCGAGTTGGAAGGAGTGCTGATCAACCAGCCGGTGGCAGGATCTTTCACGAGGAAACTTACAAAAAAATCAGCTGCGGCTTTCATTACCGGGTAAGCCTGTTGCTGTAAAAAAACTTTATCCTTTGTGTAGAGATAATGTTCCCACAGATGGTGGCACAGCCATGCAGCGCCTGTAACCCATATGCCGTGGTTGGCGGCATTGATAGGCGCTGTTCCTCTCCACAAATCCGTGTTATGATGCAACACCCAGCCCGGAGCGCCGTAGTGCTCCGCTGCGGTGCGGCGGCCCGCTTCGGATAATTCGCGGGTCATGGTAAACAGCGGTTCTGCACATTTGGAGAGATGCAACACTTCTGCCGGCCAGTAATTCATTTCCAGGTTAATGTTGGTGGTATATTTACTGCCCCAGGGCGGCGACAGTTGATCATTCCAGATACCCTGCAGGTTGAGTGGTTGTCCGCCTGGCCTTGACCCGGAGATCATCAGGTACCGGGCATATTGGATATACAATGCGGCCAGCGCGGGATCGGTAGTCGCGGTAAACCGGCTGATCCGCTGGTCTGTAGGCAACTGCGTTTGTCCCTCGCCCAGATCCACCGAGAAGGTATTGAAATACTGCTGGTAGTCTTTGATATGTGCGGAGCGTATGTTTTGGTAAGATGATAACGGCTGTATAACCTTCCTGCACAGCGCCGCCGGATCTGCCGAAACATCCTTATAATTGCGGTAACTGGTAGCAGCAGTAAGATATAGCGTAGCTACGTTCGCGTTAGTAACTGTGATGCTGCTATCTGTAACGGCTACACGTCCGTTTGACACACTCACCTTCAGCCAGCTTTCTCCTTTCAACACGCCGTGCTGTACCTTCAGGGAAAGCGCCAGCGTGCTGTCATTTATTTTCCGGGTGGTATACAATGGCTGCGGGCTTTTCAATGCAGCGGTGAAGCTGATGCTGCCGGGCTTATTAGCCGACAGCCGCAGAACGATGGCCTGATGCGGAGCACTCGAAAAATATTCGCGGGTATATTGCACGTTATTGGCGGTATAAGTGGTACGGGCAACAGCAGTAGCAAGATCCAGTTCCCGCCGGTAACCTGTTGCGGCGGGCAGTGTATCTTTAAAACGTAGCCAAAGGTCACCGAACGGCTGATAATCCGCCTCATAGCGGGATACCGGCGGCGCGCTTTTCTGTCCCATGAAATGCTCTTCCGCCAGTTGTTCCGCTTCCTTTTGCCGGCCATCAGCGAGGAGCGCCCGGATTTTTGGCAGATATTGCACTGCACCAGGCCGCGCATGTTCACGCGGGCCATCGGTCCATAAGGTAGCTTCATTGAACTGCAAATGCTCTTCATTTACACCCCCAAAGATCATGGCGCCCAAACGCCCGTTGCCAATGGGTAATGCGGCGGTCCATTTAGCAGCGGGGCGGTCATACCAAAGCGTTAACGCTGCTTTTTTTCGCGACAGTGGCGTTAGTACAGGTGTAAGATTGGCGCCGCTGTATATTTTCGTTCCATCCGCAAACACCTGGAAGCCTTTTCCTCTATGATATTTTTTACCCGTTTTATCCCACAGGATGGTAAGCAGGCGGCCATGATAAGGTACCTGGTCCAGGCAAAACCAGTCCCAGGTTCCGGCAGGTATCAGCGGGTATATCTCCACCTGCTCATCGTCGCGTGGTTTCAGTCCCACCAGGTCACTGATCACCAGGTCGCAGAAGCCGGAGTGGTTATAATAGCTGCTGCGCGGATCATCACCTTTCAGCCAGTAGCCGCTCTTTTCATCCTGGTATTCACCCAGGTAAGGCTGCCCGTTTTTCTGATGGGAGCGCGCATAGGTTTGTAACGCACGGAAATATACACTCACAGTGATGCCATCATGATGCCGGTAACGCGTAAGCAGATTCGCAAGCCCTTTCAATGTTTGCGTAGTGGCAAAGGGCCATATGGCGCCATCCCACTCGCAACCACCGGTACCATGCGTGCGAAAAGCCGGATGCCGCTGCTCTGCGGTGGTAAGCCCCCAGGGCGCATTAAAGCCGTTGCGGTCTGTTAACTGCCGCCAGGCCTTTGCATATTCAGGCTGATCGTCCGGCAGGTTGAAATACCAGGGGATATACCCTATTTCTTCTCTTACGCCTGACAACGGGCCTTTGGCCAACTGCACCTTAAAAAAAGCAGCGGTATCATCCCAAAGCCTGTTTTGCACACCGGCTTTGAGTTGTGCCGCCAGTTGCACGTATCTCTGCCGGAGACTGTCGCGCCCAGCCATAGCAGCCAACTGCGACAATGCCCTGGCGTTTCCGTACATATAACTATTGATAGTGGGACGGATATTCCTTTCTTTACGTGAACCACTGATAGATTCTTCCATGCCATCTTTCACATCAAACTGCCAGTACATGCCGTCGGGCAAGCCTCTCTCCTGCTCCCACAGCCGGTAATCTTTATCGAGTGAATCCAGCAGGCTCAGGGCAAAATTCCGGTCGGCATTTACGAGATAATAATTATAGATAGCATCCGCCGCCCAGCTGCTGAACTGGTGGAAACGCGGCTTGGCCTGCTGCTGGTCTTTCTCCAGCCAATACCGGATATATTGATGAACATACTGTGTATCGCGCAGCCAGCGTCCTTCGTAAATATGATGGCCCAGCGCGCAACTCAGTGCATTATATCTGCCTGCATGTTTTACAGGAATAATAAATTCTGTGAAGATAAACCCGTCAGGAGTTTTTTTAAGATGCTTACGAAAACTCCACCAGCGGAAATAGTACGTTTGTTCGATCACGTTATCAGGGCAATCAAATAACGGCACATTGCTTTCAAGCCATGCAACCGCCTGGTCATCCGGGATGTATTGTTTCACTTCTCCTGTATCCAGGCGGTTGAAGAGCGTAACATATTTCTTCAGTTTATCTGTACTTAATACAGCTTTCCTGTCCTGTGCCCAGCTATTGGCCGACACGCATATCCATAAACAAACATAGAAAAATCGTTGCATGATCACTTTATTTCTTTACAACTTTCAATATTCCTTTCATCACGGTATAATGCCCAGGGAACGTACATACGTAAGGGTAATTACCTGGTGTTGCCGGTGCAATAAAATAAATGCCCTGTGATGTTTCCGGTTGCAGCAGGCAGGTGTTAAACAACACGTCGGCTGAACGCGGCACGTAGGCGAGCTGGGAACCATTCAATCCCATATCCATCGCCAGTTTTCCTACCACATCTCCTTTGCCGGGTTTTACGATCACGAGGTTATGCAGCATATCATCGTTATTATTAAACACCAGTTTCACTTTGCTTCCCGCCGGCACCTGCACTTCAGCCGGATCAAACTTCAGACCGGGCAGGGTACCTATTTTGAGTACTACATCGGGACCTTTTGTCCAGCTGGCCGGCTGCACATTTACGCATTTCGAAGGATCACTGCCACAGGCAGTGTTATTATTGGCAGTAGCTGCCGCGCTTTTGGGTGTTATAGCACAACCAGGCATCCCGCCGCTTCCAGCCGGAATAGCATTCAGCGTATAATAGGCCGTATTATGCAACAGTGGTACGCCGGCCTGCGATTGCAGACCGGTTATATCCAGCGCATGAATATATCCCTCGCGTAAACCTTCTACATAGATCCTCACCCGGCGGCCATCATCAGACACTTCGCTTTTTACAACGGCACAGGGCTGACTGTTAATTACCGGGCTGCCGTACTTACTGTGATAGCTATACGTAAATCCTGTTACCTGGAATAAGCGGTTATTCACCGCCTGTTTTTTATTTACCGGAGATGTAAATTCAAGTTCAAAGCCATTACTTTGCGCCCGCATGGCCTTTATCTCAAAAGGCGTGTTGCCTTTAAAGTTCACCCGTTGCAAACCGTAGGGAGCCGGCCCTGTAGAGGCCCATCCCCTGCTGGTCATACCAACAAATAACGAATGATCGCTTCCCCATACAAGCCGCAGTACACCTGAGGAGAACCCTTCCAGGAAAGGAAAACAAGCCCCCTGGTATTTGCCGTTCACTTTCTCCAGGAAGGCGCGCATTACTTTGCTGTGTCCCTGGTCGCCTACCAGTAGCTGGCCTTTAAAAGGACCAAATGCGTCTGAGTCGATGTTGATGACTGCTGACGTAGAAGTGCCCATGAGTGTATGCGGAAACCATACGCTGGGTTCCTTGAAGTGCGGTATTTTACGGGCAAAATCGTGCAGGATACCGATGGAATCCGGAAATTGCTGCGGCTTTAAATGCAGTGGTGATCCGTATTCACCAGACCAGCGCATACCTGCAGGGTGACCGGCAAAATCGCCATAGTCCAGTTGGGTGATCCTTCCGGACCCGATCCAGTCGCCCTGGTTTTCTGCAAAAAAAATATCCCCATTCTCCGATAATCCAAAACCCGCCGGAGAACGCATACCGCCGGCAAAAGGTTTCATGGTGCCATCCGGTTTTATCTGCATCATCCAGCCGCGCCACTTGGTAAGACTCGCACCGCGCCCGATCCAGGAGAGGTTGAGCGTAACGATCATATCTCCGTTGGGCAGGAACAGCGGGCCGTAGGAATACTCGTGATAATTGCCCGATAAAGGCCAGGAAGCAACCGTTTGAAAAAGATCGGCTTTCCCGTCTTTGTCTGTATCTGTAACACGCGTTAACTCCGAGCGTTGTGTGGTGTAAAAGGAACCGTTGTGCCAGGCAAGCCCCAGTGTTTCATGCATGCCTGCTGCAAAACGGGCATAATGTGGATACCTTGATTTCTTCTGGTAGGGATCTGTAATCAGCCATATCTCCCCGTGCCTGGTGGCCACTCCCAGCTTGTCGTCCGGTGTAAATGCGAGGCCGCCTACTTCCAGCGCTACGCTGTCTGGTATGGGCACGTCTGTGATAGCATAATATTTACCTTCCCTGGCCTTCATCTCCTGTTGTGCAGCTGCCAGGTATGGTAGCAGCATACTCCACAGGAGCAACAAAAAGGACCTATGTTGTTTGCTTCTCATAATTTTTACCAGATAATGGAATATTGAATGTTCACCTTTTTGCTATCCGCCGGCAAGGGCACTAACAAACGGTATTGTCCTTTACTTTGCACGATCTGCGGCGACAAGTCTGTCTCTATATAATATTGTTTATCATCGATCGCATAACTGCCATCCGGTAATTTTTCGATGATGCCGCCACTCGCCATTAACCACCAGGCGTTCCCGTTAGTACTTCCGTTATTGGTCACTGTCACCTCACGGATCAATCCTTTCCGGTCGCTGCGGGGATGCAGGTAATCTTCCACAGACCATTGATGCAGGGTATACAGGTACACCGGCAATCCATCCGGTAACAGTTTATATCCACGGTTGGTATAGCTGCTGCTGTCTTCCCGTATGGAGTCCGGCCAGGGGGCATCCGGGGCCTGCAACTCTGCTATAGACGGCGTGCCTGCCAGTTCAAGGGCAGCGCCGAGTGGCTTTTCCAGCTGCTTCTCGCCGCGTTCATGCCACATTTCAGCGATATCCAGGTACCGGCCGTGCCAGGCCATTAAAGGGCTATAGTTAACCATATCGTAAGCGTAGTTCAATCCGCCGGGCATACCCACTGCTATGCAGTATGGATTAACTTTACCGCGATGTTCTATAAAACCACGCTGTACTGCCGGGGCATTCCTAACAGGATATTCCATCTGTGGCGATATTTCTGCCATCCTTTCAGAAGCGGGCGTAGTAAGGGCGGTAAAGGGAATATGCGGGCCTTCATACAGCAGTACCAGGCTTTCGTCGTAATTGGCATAGCTGAGTTGAAAAGTATGTTCTCCTTTCTCCAACGTAGTATCACCGTAAAAAGCACGCTGATAGTCGCGGGTACCACCGTTGTTGGCAATCTCATTTCCATCAATCATTAAGCGTGCAGGACCACCGGCCTGCAGCCTGAAGATGTATTGGCCTGTTACCGGCACCCGGAGTTTTCCTTCCACTAATAAGTGGGCGCGTTTATCACCTGTATGAAAGGTCAGCGAATCAGTGCTGCCTGATTTCACAGGTGTTAACTGTTGCAGTGTATCGTGATTTTTATAGACGCCTTTATACACACGGTAACGCATATCCGCTAATTTTGCGCGATCGTTGCCATAGGTTTTATAACGGATATTCCGGAAGGCCACCGGGCCTTTGTGTACGATAAAACGCAGCGGTCCCGGTACATCGCGCAATGTAGTATCGTGTGTGTTACTGACCTGCAACCGGCTCACCGCGCGGCCATTCAGTTCCACGGATGCAAAGCCGCTTTCGCTTGCGGAGTAAACACCGTTGCTATCCGGTTTTGAAGGGCGCAATGCCTTATATCTCACCGACAGGTGCTGCCATAAACCCGGCGCTTTGCAGGCGTTCAATACAGGCGGTCTTCCTTCAATGGCGCCACAGTCTGTGTTCGTAACGCTGTCTTTTAACCAGCTATCTTTCAGCTGCAATGCATATTTTCCCTGGAAAAGAATACTTGCTGCCGCATCAGCAGATAACATGAAATCCAGCTCCAGGTCAAGATCGCCATGTACTAGTTTGGTGCGCAGCTCTGTGCTGTCTGCCGTATTTCCGGAAAGGTCACACACCAGGATGCCTTTGCCGGCTGCAATTTCCATGTGATGCGGTTGCTGCCGGTCCGCGTATACGTTGCCGGCTATACGCCAATGATGATCCGTTGCCGTAAAAGCATCCGTATTATCCAGGCTGATTTCCTCCATGGGAAGGCTTTCCGGCGGAACGGCATTTTTGCTGCCGGACGAGCAGGATGCCACACTTAGTATGGTTAGGCTTTGTAATAAAAGAGATCTGATCGACATTGACAGGTTATCAAAAGAATTAAAAAAAGTTGCTACGCTGCTTACAGAAAAGCTAAACGCTTATCTATCATCCGCACAAGGTCCGGCACATCATAATATTGCAATGCGCCCGGAATTATGTTACTGTATTGGTCCTTCTCCATTATCCAGCGGATCATCGTGATAAAGGAATCCGGGTATTGATCTATTTGCAGGCGGTTGATCCGTGGATCTATTACTGCTGCATGCAGGGCTACCAGCGCAGTGGCGCCGGAGGCTTTTATATCGATCCTGCTTTTCTGAAACACCTGGTCCGACTGCAGGTAGTCCAGCAGCAGCAACAGGTCTGTTACGCGTTGGCCGATCAATGGCCGGCCAATATGCAGGGAAGACATCACATTCCGGTACTCCCTGTTATAAAATTTTGGATGATTGAATGCTGCTCCATCGGCAGTTTCACCCATTCCACGCAGATCAGGCAATAACACCGCATAACCTTTTTGCAGGTATGATTGCAGGAGGGCAGTGCTGTCCAGCAGTGTGCGCTTACCTTCGTCGTTCATGCATATCACTACCTTTTGCACCACACTATTGCCCGGTGGCCGCATCAGTATAAAAGGAAGCGGCGGTTCATTTTCGCTGCGCAGCAATAACTTTTCGTATGCCCATTCCTGTTGCTGCCCTGTGCCGGCACGTTCCACCTGCACTTTATTCCGCCGGGCGTGGATGCCCAGTAATTGCTGCAATGTATCTGTAAACACTTTTTTAGTGGCCGTGCGTTGAAATTGCATACGGCGGGTGGCGAGCGCGGAAGCGGTTTGCAGGAAATGTTGTTGCAGGGTTATTTCTCCGGAGATACTATTACTTAATTCCCCAGTGATGGTGCAATTCAGTGCGGTGGCCGGCAGCACGGCAAGGGTTCCTTCCTGTACCGGTTTATCATCCTGGTACAACCACTTCCTGAACCAGCGGGCTGCGGCTTCGCGCTTGGGTTGCGATATGCCGTGCCCGTCGTCTACCGTGAACAATTGTATCCGTTCCGGCGCCCCCAGGGTAGTATAGCATTGTTTTACTTCGTTATAAGCCTGTTCTGCGCCGGTATAGTCTACAAAATCGTATCTGCCGGCCAGTACCAGCAGGGGCTTTGGCGCCAGCAGGTGCATATAGTCGGTGATCTCCAATCCGTATTTACCTTCATTGGGGATTTGCACACAGCCATCCAATGGACCAGACAGTTCAAACGTTCTTTCACGGGTGGTGATGTAGCTGCATACAGCGGCAACTTTTATCCTGTTTTCAAAGGCCATGAAATAAGCGGTTTGTGTGCCGCCGCCGGAATTCCCCAGGCAACCGATCCTGGCGGTATCTACTTCTTTGCGGGACAGCAGGTAATCGAGTCCCCGCTCATTATCCCATAATTCATAAGCGGCCACACTGGAGCCCACCAGGGCCGCTGCGGTATTCAGCAGCGTATGTTCCGTAGTCCCTCCTCTTGTGGAAGGCTGGCCGGTGCTGTCTGTCAGCTGATGCCGCTCTCCTTGTGAAACAGGATCAATCATCAATACCACAAACCCCTGCCTGGCGAACAGGATAGCGGTTTGCTGGTACGAGGGCGTAGCCTTTGCTTCTGCCTCATGACCGCAAAACAACAGTACACCGGGAAACGGACCTTTACCTGCCGGTACATACAAACTGGCCGTTACATGATGTTGGGGAAAGCTCTGATAAATGATCTTTTCAATATGATAGCCATCCTGACGGAGTATACCCGTGACCGTTGGCTGTAACGGCGTTTTTTCCGGCAATACGCCCAACAGCCGGCGGTAGGAAGTACGAAGCTGTTGCTGGTAAGCCTGCACACCGGCAACTGATTGCATGGCCTGCTGCACCCGGTTACTACGCTCCGCATATTGCAGGTGCATTTGCTGCATCAGGTAAGTGTTCAGCATTTTATCTGCACCCCAGTCGATAATACCGGCGGGCGCTTGCGCGCATACCGTTGTGGCCGGTAGCAATAATATAAATGGAATCAGTATGGCAGCCGTTAAATAATTGTGTAAGTAACACTTATCGGACAGTAAAAGGCTACGCGTAAATATTTTCATCAACATGGAATTCTGTTCTCCTTTACCGCAATCAAGCTACAGAAATATCTATGCAAAAAAGTATTTTTTTACGCAATCGTTGCCGGAACGCCGTGGTATAGCATATTAGGAAATGTTCTGTTAACTTTATCTTCTCACTATCTGTATGAAAACTATTTTCCGATATCTTATTATCACAGCCGCTATTCTTCACACCTCTCCTTCTTTTGCCCAGCTCCCGGAACTGGACAACTATAATATTACCTGGAACAGCCAGAGCCGGAATGCGGCGGAATCCATGCCTTGTGGCGGCGGCGATATAGGACTGAATGTATGGATGGAAAACGGGGAATTGTTATGTTACCTGTCGCGCAGCGGTACCTTCGACGAAAACAATACCTTTCTGAAGCAGGGCAGGCTAAGGATAAAATTAACGCCCAATCCTTTTGAGGAAGGAACACAATTCCGGCAAACATTGCATCTGCGGGAGGGCTACATAGCTATTACCGGCAGTAAAGGAAAACAGCAGGCACAGATCCGGGTATGGGTAGATGTGCATCACCCGGTGGTACATGTGGACGTGAACAGCCGTCAGCCGGTAACAGCCACTGCGCGCTATGAGAACTGGCGAACCGGCGACCGGGTAATGTCAAAAATGGAGCTGCTGGCATGCTCCGGTTATAAAAGCGCACCGGTAGCCGTTACCGCTTATCACGATGAAGTTACTTTTGATGACAGGAAAGTGTTGTTCTATCACCGCAACCGGAATGATGCGCTGATATTTGACTTCACGGTACAACAACAGGGATTGAACCCCGTAAAGGCACAACTGTGGAATCCCCAGCAGGGGCTTACCTTTGGTGGTTTCCTCTGGGGCACTGATATGCAGCCCGCCGGTACAGATACCGGGCGATACATCAACACCGCGTATACGTCCTGGCAGTTGCAAAGCATCCGTTCTTCAAAGTCGCATCACATCAATGTGCTGTTGCACACCGCACAAACATCCACGCAGGAAGCATGGTACAAAGGATTGCAGGAACAACTGCGGATAGCCAGCGCAGCGGAAAAAACCGCCTTTCAGCAAACCACTGCATGGTGGCAGCAATACTGGAACAGGAGCTATATTTTTATGGGCGGTGATACCACCAATACCATATGGCAGGCGGGCCGGAACTACCAGTTGTTCCGGTACATGCTGGGCTGTAATGCATATGGGGCTTATCCCACAAAATTCAATGGCGGGCTTTTTACATACGACCCGGTATTTGTAAATGAGAAATTTCCTTTTACACCGGATCACCGCAATTGGGGAGGCGGCACCTTTACCGCGCAGAACCAGCGCCTGGTATACTGGCCCATGCTCAAAAGCGGCGACTTTGATATGATGACCGCCCAATTTGATTTCTATTTGCGCGCGCTGAGAAATGCTACCGTCAGGAGCCGGTTTTACTGGGGACATAACGGCGCCTGCTTCACCGAACAAATGGAACATTTTGGTTTGCCTGCCGCCAGTGAATATGGATGGAAACGGCCCTCCTGGTTTGATAAAGGCGTAGAGTACAACAACTGGCTGGAATACGAGTGGGATACCGTACTTGAATTTTGCCTGATGATATTGGACATGGAGCGCTTCAGCGGGAAAGATATTTCACGGTATATACCGCTGATAGAAAGTTGTCTTACTTTTTTTGATGAACATTATCAGTACCTGGCCCGGTTACGCGGCTCAAAAGCGCTGGATGGAAATGGCCACCTGGTGCTATATCCCGGCTCGGCAGCAGAAACGTATAAGATGACCTATAATTCGGCTACTACCATCTCCGGGCTAAGTACCGTTACCAACCGGATGCTGGAGCTACCAGGCAAATATCTTTCCGACAGCACGCGTACACAACTGCAGTTGTTCCGGCAACGTATTCCGTTACTCTCCTATCGTAACCTGAACGGTTACACGACTATTGCGCCGGCCCAATCCTGGGAGCGGATCAACAACCAGGAAACGCCGCAGCTATACCCGGTATTTCCCTATGGCATATATGGCATCGGGAAACCCGGACTGGATACAGCGATTAACACCTGGCGGTATGATACCACGGCTGTTAAACACCGCAGCGCCGTTGGCTGGAAACAGGACAATATTTTCTGCGCCCGGCTGGGCCTTACCGACAGCGCCGCCTATTATACTATCGAAAAACTGAAGAATGCCAGCACGCGCTTCCCGGCTTTCTGGGGGCCAGGTTTCGACTGGACACCGGATCATAACCAGGGCGGCTCCGGCATGATCGGACTGCAGGAAATGCTGCTGCAAACCGATGGTAAACACCTTTATCTTTTCCCCGCATGGCCGGCTGCATGGGACGTTCATTTTAAACTGCATGCGCCTTACAACACCACAGTAGAAGGCGTTTTAAAAAATGGCCAGCTATTGTCCCTGAAAGTAGTTCCTGAAGAAAGGAAAAAAGATGTCCGGGTAATGCTGCGATAACATCATCTCACTGCAATGCTCACCTGGCTGCTTTGCAATCCGGATGCTGATGCCTTTACAACAATATTTCCCGCCTGCCCGGAAGACTTCACAATCACCAGGCATCTCCCCTGCCAGGCATTACGCTGTGGCAACTGGTAACTCTCCGTACTGCGTGGGTTCGCATTGCCAACGCCCACAATAGTGCCTGGGCCTTCCACATCAAAGTGTACCTGGTTGTCTGCTTTAGTATGACGAACACCATTTGTATCCTGTAATTCCACGGTGATGTAACTTAAATCCTGCCCGTTTGCCCGGATGGCAGTACGATCGGCTACCATATTAATCTTTGCTGGTTCACCGGCAGTTTTCAATACCGCACTGCTTATTGCTTTACCGCCATTATAACCCGTTGCTTTCAGTGTGCCGGCCTGATAAGGCACCTGCCAGGTGACCGTGAATTTATTGGAACGGTTGGTTGCTTTTTTCCCCAGCGACCGGCCATTGAGCAACAGCTCCACCTGCTCACAGGAGGAATATACTTCCACTTCCAATGGTTGCGCGGTGTTCTCCCAATTCCAGCTGGCAATTACATCATGCCATTCCCAGCGGCTCCAGTCCACCTTATGCGGATTAGTAGCAAACGACGGCTGCGGTGGTTTTACAAAAACAGACACCTGCCCTTCTTTCCATAATACATCGCGGTAATACGACTGCGGGCGCTTCCAACCACAAACATCAATATCGCCGCAATACGCAAGGTTCCAGGGATAGAAGCCCTGCTCCTGCCAATATCCCAACCACCCGATGCTGGCTTCGCCGATGTAATCGAAAGCGGTCCATACAAAATCACCGATCACCCACGGATGATCCGCCACGCCCATCCAATAGTCAAAAGCTTCCAGCGGCAAAGACTCCGTCGCAAACATCACGCGTTGCGGCAGCCGCTGGTGATCCGTTTCATATTTATCCCTTGCATAGTTGTAACCTGCTACATCGAGTGTAGCCAGGAAAGCATCTTTATCTTCCGTGACGCCGTTTACGCCACAGGTAATGAACCGGGTTGTATCCAATGTGCGTATAAAACTACTGAGCGCTTTTGCCACCTCCACCACTTCCGGCTTTTCGCGATTGGGGATTTCATTACCGGTGCTCCACATGATGATGGCAGGATGATTCCGGTCGCGGTGCACCATACTTTCCACATCCTTCTTCCACCAGTCTTGAAAATACAGGTGATAGTCGTCAGGATTCTTTCCATCTTCCCAGGTATCAAATGCCTCATCGATCACCAGCATACCGAGCCGGTCGCAGGCATCAAGGAAAGCAGGGGAAGGTGGATTGTGCGCGCATCTTACCGCATTATAACCGCTGGCTTTAAGCAGCTCCACTTTCCGTTCTTCTGCACGGTCGTAGGCTTTTGCGCCGAGCGGACCGTTATCGTGATGCACACAGCCGCCTTTCAGTTTCAGCGGTTGCCCGTTTAAACGGAAACCATTCACAGCATCAATGGTAATTCTGCGGATACCAAAAGGCGTGACGGTGCGGTCTGTTAATTGTTGCTGGCGGTAAACCTCTGTTACCGCGGTATACAGCACCGGCGATTCCACCGACCATAAAGCGGGTTTGCGTGCGAAGAAATCCCGTTCCGACGTAATGACCGCACTGGAGGCTAATTCTCGTGTATCCGTTGCCGTAGCCACTTCCGTTCCGTTTGCATCCAGGAGGCGGGTCACTACTTTCACCGCAGCAGTGCCGCCGGTTTCATTTATCACTTTAGTTTGTACATGTACTTTTGCGGTAGCGGTATTTACTTCCGGTGTGGTAATATAAGTACCCCACTGTGTTACATGTAAGGGGTCTATCACTTTTAACCATACATGACGATAAATGCCTGAGCCGGCGTACCAGCGGCTATTCTCTCCTTCATTCCTGACCTTTACGGCCAGCACATTTTTTTCACCGAACTTGATGCGGTCAGTAATATCATAATAAAATGACGTATAGCCGTAAGGGTGCTTACCCAACCGTTTACCATTAATCCACACTTCTGCATTCATATAAACACCATCGAACTGTACCTGTATCCGTTTACCTTTCTGTGTTACAGGCACCATAAACGTTTTGCGGTACCAGCCGTTACCTCCGGTGGTAAACCCGCCGCTTGCCTGGCTCACCGCATCACGGTTAAAAGGCGACGCAGTGCCGGGAAGGTCTTCTATACTCCAGTCGTGCGGCAGATCCACGGTGCGCCATTGCGTATCATCAAAAGCTGCCTTATCAGCGCCTTGCGCGCCACCACGATGGAAGCGCCAGTCGTTATCGAAAAGCTGTATTTCCTGTGCATGGGCGCCAACAGCAGCGAGCAGCAATAATGTGGTTACTATTTTCTTCATGACGCGGATCACACTTGTTGAAAAACCGATTTTAAATACGCAGTGTTAGCGCCAAAGTTCCATTTTACATTACGGGGATCCTGTGCATTACGCGAGCGTTCTATCACCAGCCATCCACTCCAGCCCATTTCATCCAGTGTTTGTTTTACTTTAGGGAGATGAATACGCGGATTGTCCTGCAACCATACGCCATCTTTATCGGTACAGTGAATCTGGCAGATGCGGTCTCTGCCAAGTATGCGCAGTTCCTTTTGCAGATCACGACCTGCTTCCAGGGCATTGGCAAAATTGAAATAACTTTGGATAGCAGGAGAACCAATATCGTCCAACAACTGCACTTCTCCGGCAGCATCCAGCGCGGTTTCTATGCCAATAACCACGCCTGCCTTTTCTGCCTGCGCGGCCGCTGCCTTCAACCGTTTAACAATAGCAGGGCGCAGCGCCGGATGTTGTACCAGGTCGCCCTGTACACCCAGCGGCAGGAACGCCACTTTCACCTGGAGTTGCTGCATGGTATTGATACAATCCTGTACCATGCGGTCTACACCGGGCCGTTCTGCAAACGACTGCGCATAAAACCCCGACATGGCGATGGAACAGATCTCCAGGTTAAGCCTGCGCGCTTCTGCTATAAATTGTTTGCAGATCGCAGGATCAGCCAGTTTGTTATCAAACGTTTCACGGGCGCCTAACCCTCCCATGTCCAGCTCCAGTCCATCAGCGCCAATGTCTTTCGTTAACTGGAATGCGCCCAGCTTCTGCCGCTTCAGGATCATCCAGTCGCAAACAGCAATCTTATAACGTTGCGCTGCCGGTGCTGCGGCGAAAGATACCTTGCGGTACAGCAGTCCGGCAGTAATAGCAGCGGTTGTATTGATTAAAAAATGACGACGGTTCATAGTAGTGACAGGTTACTCAGGCCATTGCCCGTTTTTAATTGCTTTCAATTGTAATTGCTTCGGATCTACTTTTACATATTTGATCCGCTCCCGTCTCCAGGTGTAAACGATATGGATAAATCCATCGGCTCCATAAATCACCGCCGGGTAGGAATACTGGCTGATGGGCGAGTTTTCCAGCACCAATGCTGCGCTCCAGTTTTTGCCATCTTCTGATAGCGATACATTCAACGGCGTACGTGGGCCCTTGGCCAGTCCATCCGGTGGCAGTACGTGGTTGTACACCAATAGCTGCCGGCCATCGGGCAGGGTTACGGCGTCTGTTCCTGAATTGTTGTTGGGCAGCGACATAGGTGCTAAAGACGACCAGGTGCGGCCGTTGTCCGTTGACCAGGACTCCAGTATGGCCCGGTTCTTACTTCTGCAAAGCGCCTGCAGCTTTCCGCCCGGATAAAACAATATGCTGGGTTGTATGGCATTGTAGGTGTCCCCACCATCCACGGGCGCCGTTTTCTCCCAGGTTTTACCATTGTCTTTTGTTGATTCAAAATGTACCCTCCAGCGGTCTCCTTCTGTGCTGGACGGGCAAAGCAAGGTACCATTGCTTAACAGTACCGGTTTATTCTTTATCGGTCCCAGATAGCCGTCGGGCAAGGCTTCCGGCGCTGACCAGGTAGCGCCGCCATCTTTGGAGGTGAGCAGCCATCCTTTCCATCCGGATATTTTAGGACCTATTTTGTAGAACAGCAGTAAATCGCCGCCGGGTACCTGGTACAGTACCGGGTTCCAGCAGGGAAAGCGGGTACCGTCGGGCTGTATACCATTGGCTACTTCCACGGGCACAGTCCATTCACCGCTCTGCTTTTTACGGCTTACCCATATGCCCACATCCGGATGTCCTTCCTTTGTGCCTCCAAACCAGGCGGCTACCAGGCCCTGCTTCGTTTCCGCGATGGTAGAAGCATGACACGAAGGAAAAGCCGCTTTTTCAAATATAAATTCGTCGGTAACAATGCCGGCGCGGTAATTTCCAGCCTGACCTTGTGCCAGTAAACCAGCGAACAATAAAATCGTTGTACAAAAAATACGTATAGTCATAAGCGTTGTTTTCGATAGAATAGTTTAGCTGTGATCGGGATCTGTTGTTTTCAACGATCCGATATAAAATACCGCCGGCTGCTCCGGTTCCCCTGCGTGTGGCAGATCAAAAGTTTGTTCTGCCGGGGTATCTGCATCCGGCGTGTGCCGTGGCATACCCGTGCGGAACACCATACGCGCCACGCTTTGCACCGGCGCAAAAGTAAGTTGCGTCAATGCATCTTTCCCGTTTATGTTAACGGTATAAAAACGGGTGGCAGTGTTCAGGGTAATACGGATATTATAGGTAGCGCCGGCCTGGTACTTCATAATGTTTTTAAATTTGGCGCCGGCCTTTGCTTTTAATGTGCTGTCGGCCTCAAACATAAGCCGTACGCAGGGATTCCCTTTGGTATCCTGCAATTCCGCATGCAGGAGTCCTTTATTATTTTGTGCAGGGGTAACGGAAAATTCCACCACTACCCGCTGCGTTTCCGGGAACAAGCGTTCTGCTTTTGCATAATCGTACGGGTCACCATCTTTCAAGGCCAGCACCGGGCCGTTTGCGGATTGCTCCATTTTTACCGGCGCCCAGGCAGGGCTGTAGATGTTCCATTGCTGCAATGCTGTGTCCGGCGACATCTGCTTAAACACATCATTTACAGGTGCGGTTGCTTTATCGGTTACAGGTACCGGGATGCGCGCCACCCAGATATCTTCCTTATTCATACTGTACGTAATCCACATATTACCGCCGGGAGGTGTACCGTTATTTTCTGTGATGCCGCGTACGTACTGCGGACCATAATCTTTGAAATATCCTTTATAACGCAGGGGAGATATTTCTCCCTGCACCAGCAACATATTCGTATAATCAAGACCGTTATTACTTACAGAAATAGCCAGTGGCCAGCGGTATTCGGAAGGATTATACACGGTGGCGTAGCGGCCATCGGCCGTACGCTGTCCCCATATTTTAGCATTGGCGTTTACAAATCCCGGCGCCCGTACAGCCGATTCAGGCCAGGTTTTACCACCATCGTTGCTAATCGCGGTGAGTGCATTTTTCCATAGCCCTACTACCCTGCCATCGGGCAAATGATAATAGCTGAGGGCTTTGTATTGTTTTTTAAGCGGTATCAGCGGATCATTCCTGTCTGCTTCTTCATTCCATTGCTGTGTTACCAGCGGATCCGCCAGCAGTTCGTTGCAGGTGGCTACAAAGTCCTTATCGGGACTGGCACTGTAATGTGGGTAAGACGTATTCTTTTCATTCCAGGCAGCGTTATAGCGGATGAAGTAAATGGGACCAAAGCTGCCATCAGGGAGTATTTCACGCACTACGCGGCCAATGCCTTGTCCATCATTGGGCCGGTCGTCTTCATCAAGGCAGATACCATAAAAAGCCAACGCCAGCAGCCGTCCTTTTTTTGATGTATAAAAACCCATGCGCTGATGCATCACCGCATACAGGTTATGCGCCACACCGGGATAGCCTTGCTTGGTAGTGCCATCCGGTATTTTATAAAGGGGAAAGATGATGACGGGCTTTGACCAATTGTAACCATCTTTGGAGGTGACGAGTAGTGTTTGCCCTGGCGCCACACTTTCGCTGACCTCATCACTCAGGTATTCGAGATAAAAAGTTGAATCCCGGTAAGCCAGCATTGGCGCATGATTATAGGTATAGCCGGTACCTTCGGCCTTTTCAGGATGTTCGCGGTTGGCCCGCAACACCTGGATGTTATGCACTCCCATGGCGGGACTTAGCTGCCCGTGATGATAATCGACATTAACGCGGGTTTGCCCGGTATATCTTACGGTATCGGCTGTGGGTTGTTGTAAAACATCCAGTATATTTTCTGTTACCTGGAAGATAGAACCATGCTTATGCCCTTCCGGCACCTGCACCTGGTCTGATATACCGGTGAATGTTTTAAAATCCTTTGTCTTTACTGCTCCGTAATATTTCTCTCCATAAGCATCAAAATAAATGAGCCATTCGCTGCCCACTTTTACCGTGGCAGGACCTTCCGTAAAGGAGGATGTAAACGGGGCTGAAACATTGGTATATGGACCCATGGGATGCTTACTGAATGCCATCTTCAGGTTCCTTTCGGGACGGGTATTATCTTTTAGCACCAGCGCATATTTACCTGCGGCCTGCTGAACAATGGTGGCATCAATCACGCTAAATCCCGGATCGAGAAATAATTTTGCGGGGGAAAATGTTTTGAAATCTTTTGTGGTGGTATAGTACATGCGATGGTTATTATCTTCGTCTTCCTGCCCGCGGGGAAAACGATGCGGTATCGTAGATGCCCAGATAATAATGAATTGTTGCTGCGCTTTGTCATAAAACAGTTCGGGCGCCCAAACATTCACGGTAGCAGGTTCGTGTGCCATCACATCAATAGCGCGTTGTTCCGACCAATGCACCAGGTCCTTTGAACTGGCGTAACCAAAGCCTTTTTCATTTTTCCAGCCGCTGGTCCATACCAGATGAAATGTACCATCCGGCCCCTGCACCATAGAAGGATCGCGCATCAGCTTTTTTTCTCCCACCTGTGGTTGCAGGAAAGAGCGGCCCAGGTTCATCCAGTGATAACCGTCGTAACTGTACAGCAAACGTAATCCATCAGTAGCCGGTTCCCTGAAGGAAGTGAACAGGTATACTTTTTTTCCGGGAACATAGGTATCCAGTATTAATACCCAGTCGTTGCCATCCTGTTGGGTGCCGGGCGGATCAAAGGTGGCGATGCCTTTGTTGGGGAATTTACCGATAAATGTTACCTGACCGTTGCGGGGATCATACCAGGACGCCTTCACCGTGTCGCCGGCAATTTTGCCCATGTTTACCTGGAAATTGCGGCCGTTATAAGTATAAATGAAAGCATATTGTTTTCCGCGGGTAGCCAGCAGGCGGTTATACTTGTCGCCGGCGTCGCCAGCTATGAGTGAGGGATCAGGCACCCGTTCAAAGTAAGGCCGTGATAACAATAAATTTTTCAGATGTACCATTTGCTGTGCACCGGGTGCATTGATCGCATCGGACCAAACGTCTGTTACCCCGTAGCTTCCTTTTTTATCTGTGGAAGCATGCATCTGCATCACGGCATTATCACCGTAGGTATAACCTGCTGCGCCGGCAAACACCGACCAGTACCCGTAGCGCCTTACATCCTTGTCGTTCCACCTTGCTTCGAGGGAATCATGTAATCCCTGTGGAATCCCTTCATACGATGGTTCTCCATCAAGCGTAGGTTTGGCGGGTGTTTGGCGGTAGTCGGCTTCAATGTATTTCCAGTTATCTTCTCCGTAATGGAGGTCGCCTGCGGTAGTGTCCTGGTCATAACGGCGATGCCCCGACTGGAACATATTGAACTGCAGCCAGGAAGCCTGGTGAAACCAGCGGGATGATTGTGTGCGGCCACGCGGATGGAAAGTGAGCAGGTGACCGGGATCCTGTGCGCGGAGCGTGGCGCCGATAGCATTCCATACCTCCATGCCATCACTGCCCTTAATATCTCCCCCATTCAGCCAGATGATGTTGGGTTTGTTCTTATACCTGGCGGCCAGCCATGCAGCGTATATGCGTGCCTGTTGTTCGCTTACCAGACCGGCTTTCACATTGGAGCCCCAAACCGGCACCAGCGCCATGTATAAGCCCTTCTCCGCTGCTTTACCGATGATATAGTCCACATGATCCCAGTAATCATATTGCGCAGTATCCGTAAAAGCGTTACCTGTTGTGGTACGCGGGGTGGCTACATTTCTGTTGATCAAAGCGGAATCACCATAGGCATTTACCTGTTCAAGGTTATGCACTACCATTACCTGTATGACATTGAATCCTTTCTTACGGCGGTCTTCCAGGTATTTCTCCGCCTCTTCCCTGGTTAATTTATTAAACAATAACCAGCCGGTATCGCCCAGCCAGAAGAAGGGCGCATTCCCACCGGTGGTAAAATACCTCCCGTTGGAAGAGATGCCCAGTTTGGTAATGCGGCCTGTTTGAGCGCGTATGGCATTGGTAACCGAGAGCAACGTAATAAAAAATATAATAGCGATCTTATGCATGCATCCAGTTTGTTTACTTATTTACGATCGATCCAGATTACCACCGGTCCCGGTTGCGGGCTGGCGAGACTGACCTGTTTACCACCTTTCTGTTTTTCTTTTTTAATCAGATGTCCGTCTGCTGGACTAATCCAATAAACATGGTACGCACCGGCTTTGCTCAGATCAAGCTGTACCGGAGCATTGTTATTGGTATAAATAATATAGACATTGCCGTTATTACCCAGCGCCCATTGACCCTGCGGGGAACCGGGGAGTGCTATGGGTTGCATAGTGGCTGCGGCTTCCAGGAAGCCATCAGCGGCTATGGCGGGAATACCCGCGAGGGAGCCGCCAGCCATGAAAGCGGCCCACGACTGCTCCTCGTATGCGCTGCCTGCATACACCACTGCTTTGCCGGCATAGCGTTGGCGGTATTCATGCACCGCCCTGTAAACCTGTTCGAAGCTGCTTTTCTTTGGTTTCAGCAGGCGGGCATGTTGTCGGGGCGCCAGGTTTTGCCCGCCTTTGGGTGCATACAGACTGCCATCCGGCTGATAATGCCACTGGCGTATATCTATCACCGTTATAGCGGCCGAACGCACGGGATCGGCTAATATAGCGTCCTGTACATCTTTAGTGGTGCTCAGGCCAATAAGTACTTTTTTACCTGTTTCTTTTTCCCATTCCAGGATGGTATCTATCCAGAACTCCACGAAGGTAACCGGACCGGTAAACTCCGCTCCTATCAAATGGATCACACCATTGTTATCCGCGAAATTGTCGAGGCACTTGCGGATATAAGTGGTGTGCAGTTTACGGCGTACAGGATCTGTAATATCATAGAATTGCGCCGCCATAAAAATGCGCTTGTCGCCCGCATAGGGCGGCGGTTCCGGGAAGCCGGTATGATTGATATTGTTAGCAGTGCGCCAGGGAAAATCCGCCCAGTGTGCGCCGGCCTCAATGATGTTGTGTTGAAAATAATGCTGGTGAACGAGTACCAGTCCTTTTTCATCTGCCAGGTCTGCAAATTGTTTAAGCCGCGTCCAGTACCAGTCGTTATACCTGGTGAGATCATAACGGCTTAGTCCATCCCATGCGCTTCCCTGCCCGCTGCGCGCAAAAGGGAGCTCATAGAAAGGAGCCCATACTTCGCCATCCATACGGCGGATGCGTTCATGATCGTCGCGGCGGCGATCGTACCAGAGGCCGTAGTTATGCTCCAGCGATACGAAGTGTTCGTTTGTCATCCATGCGGCCACTTCCTGCAGGTCGTCGGTTAATCCTTTACCGGTGCGGCCGGGAACAAACCGGGTGATCGCCGGCATGGCCTCCCGGATACCATCAGGCCGTGTGTTGCCACGCCACCAGGGCACTTCGTAGTGCCTGCCGGTCAACAGCCTGTTGCCGCGCACCAGCCAGCCGTTGGCGATGTGCATGGGTGCTGCAGAAGGAGGAGCTGCCTGTTTCGTATAACCGGCACCGTTGGCTGTTTTAACACCGGTGATTTTTACAGGAATAGGGTTACGGCTGGCGGATTGATCTATCCAGTCTGGTAGCACCAGCGCCGGTTGAACAGCGCGTGCGGTGAGATCCGCCGCCTGTTCTGCTGCCGGGCTGCTGGAAGCTTCGGACTCCACTGGCAGCAGCTGCGCGCGTTTTAATACATCGGCGCCTACCCGTTCTGCCAGTTGTGCATAATATAAACTTCGTGGGGTGATATGTTCATTGGATGACTCCCAATAGCCGTCGCCGGCAAACTGCGCCCAGGAGCCAAAGGCCCAGTTGCTGGCAGTTGGCGGGCGGTAACAATCTATCCGGGCGGCGCTGCATTGCCATAATACGCTGTTGGCAGCGCTCCAACCGGCGCCCTGGGCATCCTGTCCGAGGTTGCCAAAGCGGATGGCCTGACCGTCGATAGTCACAATATCGAAGAGCACACCGGAAGCCCAGCTATCGATCGTGCCACTGAAACTAAAAGACAGGTGCGCTTCGCATTGCACGAAGGCATTAGGCCCTGGCGCGCAAAAACCAACCGCAAAATCATGGTAACCATATTCCGCGTAGTTGCGCTGGAAAAGCGTTTGCTGCCCGGAAGTAAAAAAGGTATAACGGCGTTGCCCGCCTATTTCAGATACCGGCGCCAATGATTTACAATCTTCCACGGTAATCCGTTTGCCTGTTTCCAGCACGGCTACTGCCGAACCGGCGAAATGTTCAAAGGTTACCTGCCGCACCCAGGCATCGCATACATTTTCCAGGGTGATGGCCATCCACCGGTGGGCCTCATCTTTGGGGTAAAGGGTGTCGTATGCGGAGCGGCAACGCAGGTGCTCCACACCGGTCTGACTGATACGGCCGGGCCACTGATACGCCGCCACGGTACCGCCTCCATAGGCGGTATCCAATGCAGTAGTGAGCGGCGCATCCAAAGTGATAGCCGTTCCGTTTATGTCAGCAATGGTCCGGTCCCAGCTGATATCACGCTGCCCCGGTTTCCAGCCGAGCGTGGTAATGCCGCCGCCCTGGTGGTCCATGCCAAGTTCGTTTATCCATTCCCGTGTGGAGGGCCGTTGTACCAGCACTTTATCGCCGGTTTTGAAGCCTTGCGCCGATGTTACCTGCACCGTGCGGGCGTTCACAGGCACATAGGTATCCGTAATTTTAACCGGAGTTTCCGTTACGCGGCCGGGCTGTCCCGCAATGCGAATCAGCGTTTGCCGGTCGCGGCCCTCTCCTGTTAACACGGTGCCATCATTACCCATGCCGCTGCCGCGTAGCACTACACCGGACGCACGGATCATGAGGCCACCGGAAAGGTGGTAGTTGCCTTTCTGCAGTTGCACGGCGCCGCGTATGCCGTGTTTATCCGGTTGCAATGCGGCCACTTCATCCAACGCATTTTGTATAGCTGCAGTAGCATCTCCCGTTATAACAGGCACCACTATACGAACCGGAACATCGGGAATGGGCTGCTCTCCTGCCATATAACCGCAATAAGAAAAATCCGGTATCCGGTTGCCCTGTGCATCCGGGCTATACACCAGCTTGCCGGTGGCATTCACTGCCACCGGCGGTACCGGTTTGGGTTTCTTTTGCGCGTAAACGGTAGTAACGGCGCTGATTGCTATTAAACAAAAACTAATTATCGGGCGCTTATTCATTCGGTCGTTTTAATCTGCCATGCGCAACTATTTAGCCTTAGCTGCACTTCTTTTTTTCCATTCCTCTTCCGCCTGCTTCATATTGATGCCGGCAGCAGAAAGATAATTGTTGATCCTTCCTTTGTATTTACCAAACCATTGATGTTTCTTCTCTGATGATCCCGCATCCATCGCATGCTCGCGCGCTTCCATCAGCCACGCCATAATCTGCGCTTTCTGCTCCGTGGTGAGATTGGGCAGCATATCATTATACACGCGGTAGGTGAGCGGCAGTACGCCATAGGTCATGCCGTCCTTTACCTGGTTTACCTGTTGCGGGGTCAGGTAAGCCGACAGCTTTTCCAAATACGCCGTATGCCGTTTATCCAGTTGCTGGTTAGTGGCATCTTCTATTCCCTTCAGCTGTGTCGTTAAAGCCGGTTTGTCATTGGCAAATTGTTCTTTAGCCAACTTCACTTCCTGGTCGTGCTTTACCTGGACTTCATTTAAATAACGGTATTGCTGCGCGATTACGTCCCGTACGCGCAGGGCACTATCTGCATTGGCAACGCCCAGGGTGGCTACAATTTTATCCGCCCGCTGGTTGGTGGTGCGGATATAAGCTGTGTCATCGGGCGGGTTAGTCTGCCTCGCAAATACAGCTGCCTGGCAAAAAAGAAGGACTCCCAACAACAGCAGGTATCTCTTCTTCATAAAATTTTCCAAAGTATTGGTCATGGTTCCACAAGTTAAAATATCAGGTGTATTATTTACAAACTGTTCAGATACATTTCCAACCGGGTGTATCCTTTTTTATTTACGACATTCCGGTCGTCCGGGTTACCCGGATCTGAGCCGTTCTTCTTTTCCCATTCGTCCGGCATGCCATCATGATCAGTATCTGCCGGCGCCTCTGCACCTGCGTAGGCAGGCCAGCCACCCACGGCAGCCGGCAGGTCAATAATGCCGGGCTTCCCTGATGAACCTGCGCCACTGGCAGTAGCAGTGCGTGTTTCCTTTACGATGCGCGCATCCACTGCATCCCGTTGGGGCTGTGTGGCGCCTGCCTTCGCGAGCACCGCGTTATAGGCGTCCTTTGCACTTTGCAGCGGCAACACGGCTGTACCCGGGAAAGGCGTCGCTGACCGGGCTTCCCCCCTGTTTGCTTCAGGGATCTTTGCGAGGTCTGTTCCCAACCAGTTATCCGCGGTCATACCACTACTGCCCTCCATGATATTACCGGCTACATACCATTGCCCGGTACCCAGCGCTTTAGCCGCGGTATAGCTGGCCTCCACAAATTTGCGTGTGGCCGCAGTAGCGGGACCTGGCTTGTAGTAATTATTGATAATGTTTACGTTCGACTTTCCTCCAGGTATTTCCACTTCCCCACCATAACAGGCGCCTGCACTCCCCCAGTTGTAGATCACATTATTGCGATAGTCCACCAGTGCCGTTGTATCGTGCGCACGTGCGCCGTTAAACCTTACGGTACGGCTATTCTGATGCGCGATGAGGTTATGGTGATAAGACGCATACTGCCCTCCCCATACGCCCCCATAGGAACGCACGCCCTTTGCGTGGCCGGCATTGTAAAGTCCTTCGCTCACGATGCACCACTGCACCGTGGTATATTTTGTGTCGTATAACGCGGCGCATTCTTCATTGGCCCAACTGAAAGAGCAATGGTCAATGATCACGTTGTGGCAGTTTTCCATATCAAAGCCGTAAACGCCGGTGGACAGCATCGCACCGGGTCTGGAGCGCAGGTAACGGATAATAATATTGCCGTGGTTACCTCCTTTGCTCAAAGCCCGTGCACCATTCATGATGAGCGAATGACCTTTCAGACAGATGCCGTTGCCAGGAGCTGTTTGTCCTGCTACGGTAACATTGGAACGCTGTACTTTAATGGCGGAATGCAGCTCTATGATGCCACCCACACGAAACACAATGGTGATGGGATCACCAGGATATTCCAGGAACGCCTGGCGGAAGCTGCCGGGTCCCGCATCATTCAGATTGGTCACTTCCACTACTTTACCGCCTCTTCCACCGGTGGCATATTTGCCATAGCCTTCCGCACCGGGAAAAGCGGGTAATGCCTCCGTGTTTTCTGTTCCGCCGTGTTCATCAAACCCGTGCTGTAATTTAGCACAGGTGATGAACATCAGCAGGGAGAATGCAGAGACGTATGTTCTGGAAGAAAGTGCTTTAAAGCCCATTCAGGAGGGTTTATAATTATGAATGATTCAGGAACTGTTCAATATTCGTGTACCCGTTGCCGTTGTTAGCCAGCCTGGATGCGTCTGATGCATCATTAGGATTTAATCCGTGCTTCTTCTCCCACTCATCCGGCATACCATCCTGATCACTGTCTTTATACGGTGTGCCTTTATACACAGGGTATCCGCCTACCTGGCTGATATCTGAAATGATTCCTTCTTTATAGGATTCTTTATCGAGCCGGCGTTTCAGGAACTCGCTGCCTACATCGGTAGCGGAATTAGTTTTGTATTGGATCTTGCCAGTGCGCACCTGTTCTACAATGCGGGTATCCACGGCATCGCGTTTAGGAAGGGTGGCGCCTGCATTTTTCAATACATAGTCAAATGCTTCTTTTGCAGACATCATCGGGAACGATGGCATCGGGAAAGGTTTGTTCACCCGCATGCTGTCGCGGTAGGGTCCTGCATTTGCTTCATCTTCCACCTGTACGCCGCCGTCCCAGTTGTCTTTCGTTACTTTATCGTAGCCTTCCATGATATTGCCATGCACATAAGCCCTGCCATATACATGATAGCCGAGCTTACTGCGGCCGGATTCAGGTTTCAGGATACGGTGACCTACCGGCTCATCTTTTGGTGTGATAGGGCCAGGTTTATAGTAGTTATTGATCATGTTGAACATGCCGCGGTAGTCGGATCCATCTGCAGAACGGTGACGCCAGTTGAAGACAACGTTATTCACGAAGTTAAACACGCCATTCCATCCGATGGAAGGATTGCGTCCGGTATTGCAGGCCCACAGGTTGCGCATGAAGGTGGCGTTTTCCCCGCCCAATGTGCTGCCAAAAGAATGGTTGTAGGTATCCAGCGCTTCAGCCGAGATTGTATTCTGGATGGTTACATTCACGGTTGCCAGCTTCTGATCCTGTGAACCGTCTCCTGCATTGTACATGTGACGGTAGATAGAAATATTTTCATCCAGTCCCCAGCTGGTAGAGCAATGGTCGATGATGATATTGCCGACAGGATTACCGCCCAGTGCGTCGTCCCTGCGGCCAACGTAGGTTTCCCCACGGCGGAAACGCATGTAGCGCAACACTACATCATGCGTGTTAATCCAAACAGATTCGCCGGCCACACATACGCCGTCGCCGGGCGCAGTTTGCCCCGCAATGGTGATATAGGGCGCGCGTATAATAAGCGGGCTTTTCAGGCGGATAATGCCTGCTACGTTGAACACTACGATACGTGCGCCTCCCTGCTCACAGGCATCCCGTAAAGTGCCGGGGCCACGGTCTTCCAGGCTGGTTACCACATATACTTTTCCTCCCCTGCCGCCGAAGGAATAAGCGCCACCGCCCATAGCGCCGGGAAAGGCCGGGATATCTGCCTGCGGCAGATCATAGGGGCGGGTAGCCCAGGGAATATAAGGTTTACCGTTTACCGCATCCTTTTGAATAATGGGTAATGCCTTTGCCCAGGCTTCGTCCGAGAGCCGTTGCGCTTCTTTCAGTGCTGCCTCGCTGGAGTCCTGTATGCGCTTTGGTATGGTGGGGTACTGCGCTTGTGCCTGTACCGATACACAAATTGCTGCTACTGCCAGCAAAAATACTTTTCTGTTCTTCATTGTTGTTATGGTTGTTGTTAAAGCTGATTTCCGTTATTTAAGCGGGTCGAAAGAACCCGGACCGGTAAAGCCATCCCAGTCCTTTGTTTGTTCCAGGTATGGTGCATTGTTAAGAATCGTTTGATTTAATCCGAAGAAATAATATTGATTATACCAGGTAAACTTCCAGTCGTTCTTAGTCGGATCCAGGTCATCTTTCTCTATCACCTCAAAATAATTATCATACAGGTAATCTACATACTCATCCTGGTTGGTGATGCCCGGCGGGAAAGCAGCCGGCTCACGATCAGCCAGCACTTTGCCACTGCCGCCATGTTGCGGTGCATAAAGCGGGTCCTGGTTGTTGCCGCCGGTATACTTTGTACCATCGGTATTTTTTACATAGATAAAAATGCCTGTTCTGCGGGTGCCGTTTAAAGGGGGAACACCCAAACGGGCACAGGTGCCATTATCATTATTAAACAGCAACCAGCGCCGCAGGTCCCAGAAACGTTTTCCTTCGTAAGCCAGTTCTATTTTCCTTTCGTTCAGTACAGCCGCAAAAGCCGGATCAGCGCCGGCGATACCGCTTAAACCATAGGCACCATCGAGGTTTTCCACGCCTGCTCTTTCCCTGATCGTTTTAACGTAATCCAGTCCCTCGCCGATATTATCCATGCCGATCGCGCTTTCCGCCAGGTTAAGGATTACTTCCGCGAAGCGCAGTTCTATAAAATCAGTACCGCTGGTTTTGAAGTTACCCACTGCATTGCTGGCGTTACCGGTAGTGGCTTTACGGATATACACGCCGCTGCTGTTAGTGCCGCGCTGCTCTGTTGTGGAAGCAGGCGTTGCGGCAGATGCGTTGGCAAACCAGCGGTAGCTCCACAGCCTGTACTTTGAATTTTCCTTGAATGGCCACATGCTTCCGTTATAGGCGAATGTTTTGTAAAAACGGGGATCCCTGTTTTTATAAAACTTTTTAGCCTCATAGGTGTAGGATGATTGCCCCGGCATTTTACCATCTTTCATTGGGAAAGCGTCCAGCATTTGTTTGGTAGGACTCAGGGATCCATCGCCAAATATTTCTTTGGGCCTGGCTGCATTTTCCCATCCGTTCCATTTCTGCACCTGGTCGGAGATCACGTTATTAAACCCGAACACCAGTACGGCTTCGGGGTTGTTGGCTTCTGCCAGGAACATATTTTCCCAGGCAGTGCCATCAGACAGGTTCCCTGTTTTGTATAAACCAAATCCGTTGGCTTCCAGTAACAACTTTGCAGCGAGATTGGCATCATACGACTTTTTCCAACGGGCCTTGTCGTTGTTACGGTTAAACTGCGGGCTTGCCCAGGTAAGCAGTACACGCCCTTTCATGGCTGCTGCTGCGCCGCTGGTAATTCTTCCCCAATCGGCGCCGGAGGGCCATTTGCCCGGCAGCATGGCCATGGCTGAATCTAAATCGGCCGAGATCTGATCAATACATGCAGAAGTAGCGCTGCGTGGAATCTGGAGATTTTCTCCTGCCCCTACAATGGGGTCCTGCGCGTGCAACACCAGCGGAACGCCGCCATAAAGTCTTACAAGGTCGAAGTACTGCCAGGCGCGCCAGAAATATAATTGTCCCTTTAATTTGTTCCGGGTATACAGCGGCAGGCCGTATTGATCTACCTGGTCGAGGAACAGGTTGATCTGCTTCATCCTGGTCCAGGTGTTGTTGTTAACGCCTGAAGCAAGCGGCACGCCGAAATAAGGCAACGCATGTGCATTCAGGTAAGAAACAGCCGGCCATAATTTGTTCCAGTTGGTTTCACCAGGCAGTTCCTCTGTGGTTTGGGTAAACTGGTTATTGTTGGTGGCGAGGTTCCAGGCGAGCGACTGCGCGTTACCCGCAGGCAGGAACATACCGTATATGTAGTCCACGTAAGCCTGGGCCAGTGTAGAGTCCTGGAATACCTGTTCGTTTACACCACCCAGGTCGCGCTTCTCTTCCAGGAAGTCTTTTTTACAGGCTGCCAGCGCCGACAACACGAAGGCGGTAGCGATTAATGTTTTACTATATTTCATGATTTTATTTATCATAACGTTATAGATCAATTCGTAAACGAATCAGAGTGTCAGATTTACACCTAAAGAATAAGTTCTCAGGTTTGGAAAAACATCATAAGCGCCTTCTGCTGCTTTATAATCGAACGGATTGAAGAACTGCACCGGGTTCAACATCGACAGGATAAAACGGGCGTTATTGATGCGCAATGCCTTTATAACGCGCGGCGGCAGGCTGTAATTCAGGTTCACACTTCTCATTCCCATCCTGAAAGCGCTTACTTTCCAGAAGGTAGAGGCACGGTCAAGACTGATACTTTCCCAGTTTGGGTTTGGATACTTTCCATCGGGATTTATCTCCGGATCATAGATATCTTCCCAGTAAGCGGGCCTGCTCTGGAAGTTCCGGTCGATGGCATTATCCATCTTCTCCCTGGAATCACCGTCAATTTCCGCCCAGCCACCGAAAGAGCCGCCAATTACGCAATCGAACCCGATGCCTTTATAATTGGCTTTAAAAGTGAAGCCAAAGCCGTAGTGGTTATTGGCTTTTTTCGCCAGCCGGATCTGGTCATTTTCATCAATGATACCATCCGGTCCTCCAAAGGTGCCATCTGTTTTCAGCGCTCCTCTTACATCGCGGTAGTATAACATACCGGGCTTCAGATCTTTTGCTTCCGTACCAAACACGGAAGTAATGTTATATTGTTTTACATAAGCATCAATATCTCCCTGGGTTTTGAACATACCCTGGTAATCGTATCCCCACATGCCGTTATCATCCGATTGGCCCTGTTGTTTATTCCAGGGATAGTAAGCATCTGTAGCGGCGAAATTTCCCTGTTTCCATTTGTTATCATACCAGGAAAAACGGGCATCCACACCATAACTAAAATCTTTACTGATCCTGTCGTTCCAGCCCAGGCTTACTTCATAGCCGAAGAAGTCCATCTTGCCCCAGTTCTCTGCCGCCACACTTCCACCTACGGTGAGTGGCGCCGTAGCCGTTCTTTCCATCAATAAATCTGTTCCTTTGTTATAGAATCCTTCCATGGTAAGGGAGAGGCGGTTTTGCAGGAAACGCGCGTCTATGCCAAGATTATTTTTGAACTCATTACTCCAGGTAGCATTCCTGTTAGGCGAGGCTTCCATCTTCATACCTGTTGTTACATCTGCATTACCGCCGAACACGGCTCCTTTCCCGCCCTGGAAGCTGTAGCGCTGCCGCCACTGCCATGCCTTTGTATCATCTTTACCTAGCAGACCCGCAGAGTATCTTAGTTTGAGATAATTAACTGTAGAAGATTTAAAGAAAGATTCATTAGAGATTACCCAGCCGGCTGACAAAGAATAAAATGAACCCCAGTAATTTTCGGGTGCGAAATGGGTGGAAGCATCTGTGCGGAACAGGAATTCGGCCAGGTACTTATCTGCGTAGCTGTAATTAACGCGACCTATATAACCCAGGGTACCGGATTCCGCTCCTGATGTTCTGCCGTCGATGGCGCCGAAAGCGCTGCCGAACTGGCCATTGGTACCGGCTATCGGTTTTTCTTTCCATACATCTTCCTGTTTTACATAGGCTTCTCCTTTTTCAACAGAGAACAGGCCGCTGATATTATGTTTTCCGAATGCACGCGCATAGTTGAGCGTGAAGTTTACCTGTTCTGATTCTCCGTTTGAATTGGAGTAATAGAGCCGGTTACCATTTTCGTACGTTGCGCCCGGTAATTTCACCGTGGCCCCGTCATCATAGATATGTGCGTTGGTGCCGGTACGGTTGAAATCATAGAGCTTATAGGTGGTGCCTATCTGTGAAGCGTTTGTCCCGGTAAAGTAGCGCGCATAGTTCACCCTGGCCTTTAATCCTTGCAGAAAAGGGAGTTCATATTCCGCGTATGCATTTACCGCGAGTGTTTTATCTTTTGTTTCTGAGAGATTTTTCAATCTTTCAATTTCATAAAAATGATAGCCGGAGAGTTTATCACTGCCAGGTATTTTCACCGGGTAGCCATCTACGTAAGACGGGATGTAACGGGGTGCGAGCAACAGGTTGCGGTAGTCATTTTCCTCGTTTTCGTTGCCTATTTTGTTATAGGTCCTCACCTGGTCCGACCAGTTGCCGGATACCTGCAATCCCACCTTCAATCCTGAAGCTACGGTGATATCCCCGCCTGCGCGGAAGGTCCATTTTTTATAATCGAGACTGCTCAGATTTCCATTCTGCGAATAGTAGGATCCGCTGGCAAAAAAGGTAGATTTTTCCGTTCCACCGCTGATGTTCAGTGTATGGCGGGTGTTGGAAGAACTTTGCCACACGGGATCGAGCCAGTCGTGGTTAATTGTTTTAAAATGTTCCAGTTCATCGGCGGAGAAAAACGCGTTCTGATCTGTCGTGTCTTTATTTTCGCCATAGGGTCCGTTCATGATATTGATATACTGCGCATAGCCGTAAGCGCTGAGCATTTTGGTGCGGTAGCTTTCATCGTTGATACCATAGGAGCCACTGTAGCTGATCCGGGGCGCGCCTGCGCGGCCGCGTTTGGTAGTTACCAGCACTACGCCGTTTGCCGCCCTGGAGCCATAAATCGCTGCGGAGCCATCTTTCAGGATGCTGATACTTTCCACTTCGGAGGGGTCGAGGTTATTGAATTGTTCCGCATCATTTTTACCGTCGCCGGTCACCTGGATCACGCCGTCGATTACATACAGCGGGTCTGTGGAGCCACCATCTTTCGCGAAGGTGGCAGGATTCCTGATCGTTAATGTGGCCTGTGAGCCCGGCCGTGCGGTACCTCCACTCACGGATAGGCCGAGCACGCGGCTCCGCAGCGCGGCGCCAAGATTGCCCACCGGCAGGTCTTCCACCTCTTTGGCTTTGATAGTAGTGATAGCGCCGGTTAAATGTCCTTTTGTTTGTGTGCCGTAACCTACTACTACTGTTTCGGAGAGATCTGTAGTGCCGTTTTTCATGGTAACGTTCACCATCTGGCGGTCGTTCACCGGTACTTCTACCGGGGCGTGGCTGATAAATGAAAACACCAGCACCGATTTGCCGTTGGGCACCTGGATGGTGTAATTGCCATCGGCGTTGGTGATGGAGCCTTTTGAAACGCCTTTAACCCGGACGGTAACGCCGGGAATTTCTTCTCCTTTATCTGATAAAACTTTTCCTCTTACGGTGATAGGGGCTGCCGTTTGCGCGGATACAGCAGGGATGCAGGCACATATATAAAAGAATAGCAGTAATAGGATCGCCCCTGTGGTAAATGGCTTACCAGGAAGTAGCTGATTAATCATTGATTGAATGATTTAGATGGACAATAAGAGTTGACAGAATAGATTAGTGTCTATCAGACAATAATAACATTGCAGACAGGAATGGAATTTTTATTTTTCATAACAAAGGAATTTTTATGGTCTTTCCTTTTACAATCAGAGACGCTGTTCCCCTCTGATAATTACTCCCGGAATTCTTGAGGAGTATATCCTGGGATCAAGCTAGAAAAATATTTACTTAAAAAAGGTATATCACCCGTTTTTTTTTACGCAATCGTTGCCGGCATCGTTGCCGGGAATCTATTTTGGAAAAAAGTATACCATAGTATACCATAGTTCATAAAAAACACTATCTTGGTAAAAGTTGAGGTGATTAAAAAAGTTTACCCGTCACATTCACTATTTATATTTTTATTATCAACCTGGTCTTCCTCTTACAATCCTGACTGCTGTTTCATTAAATCCAGGTTATGAAGAATACAATGCTGTTTAAATACCGGCAGGGGTTACTACTGCTATTGATCATCTTATTTCACCAGTTATCATCTGCTCAAAAAAATATTGTTTATCAACCTGAGTGGAATTCACTTCAGCAACATAAAGAAGTGCCGGAATGGATCCGTGATGCGAAATTTGGCATTTACTGCCATTGGGGCGTGTATACTGTTCCTGCATATAATAATGAACATTACTATTCGCATATGCATGCCGATTCCGGTTATTCCAAACTGGGCACGTACCAGCGGCATATCGCGTTATATGGACCATTGTCAAAATTTGGTTACCATGATTTTATCCCGATGTTCAAAGGGGAATATTTCAATGCAGATGAATGGGCCGACCTGTTTGTAAAAAGCGGGGCGCGGTTTGCCGGGCCTGTAGGTGAGCATCACGACGGGTTTGCCATGTGGGATAGTAAGCTGACACCTTTTAACGCCAAACAAATGGGCCCCCATCGCGATGTGGTAGGTGAACTGGAAAAAGCCATCCGTAAAAGAGGCATGAAGTTTTTCGTGTCATTGCATCATGAACTGAACTACGGTTATGTAAAGCCCAAACCCGGATGGGCAGCGGCAGATCCAAAATATGCCAAACTATATGGCACGCCCATGCCGCATGAGGCATGGCTGAAGATGTGGCAGGGAAAGTGTAATGAAGTAGTGGATAAATACCATCCCGACATCATGTATTTTGACTCCTGGCTGGAAAATATCCCGGAGCAATACATCAAAGGATACCTGGCGCATTACTTTAATGATGCCGGGCAACGCGGACAGGACGTAACAATGACCTACAAAGGAAATGATATACCGGAGGGCATCGGGATGGTGGATCATGAAAATAGCAACCCGGACCACATTATCACTCAACCCTGGCTCTGCGATTATTCCATTGGCACCGGCTTTGCCCTGTCGTGGGGATATACAGCGGGAATGGAGATCCGCTCCCCAGAGGAAATAGTGCACAAGATCATTGAAGTGGTAAGCAAGAACGGGCAACTGCTGCTGAACTTATCTCCAACATCCGACGGCCGCATTCCGCAAAACCAGCAGGAAGTAATGTTCCGCGTAGGCAAATGGATGTGGGCCAATGGCGAAGCAATTTATGGTACCCGTCCTTTTAGCGTGTACGGAGAAACCACCGGAGAGGGCCAACGGGTACACTATACCCGTAAAGGAGATACGCTGTACGCTGTTTTCCTGGACTGGCCGGGCGATAATAAGACGGTGCATCTGAAGGCGCTGAATAACGCCAGTATGGGCGGCGGCATACAATCGCTGCAGCTGCTGGGATTAAAATCGCTGGAGAATTGTCCTTTCCGCATGGAGGAACAGGGACTGGTACTCACGATTCCTGCGAAAACCAGGATACCTTCCGACATCGCCTATGTTTTCAGGATTGTACTTAAAGATTCTAATCATAACGTGAACGAGAACGGGCAACAAATGTCCCAATCGCAGGGGAACCATGCACAGGCAGGTTCCCCTTTTTTTAAAACTGAAACACCACTGTTTGATATTATAGACGGTCCGGATACGCCGGTGATCAATGAAGGCATGCCCGGTACAGCCGGCATCCAGGGCGGCTTTGAAGGAGGCGCCTGTGTAAAGGTGAATGGCACCTATCATTTGTTTCCTACCGAAAGAGCGGGGCAGGCAGGTATGCCGCTGTACTACGACCGGGTGAAAACACGCATCGGGCATTGGACCAGCACGGACGCCATACACTGGAAACGGCAGAAAACACTTTACCAGGCCAGCGGGCAATATGCGCTGACAGCAGACGATAATCCTGTAAACGACCGTCGCGCTGCACTCTGGTCGTTTATCCCCGTATACAACGAAACGCATCAACGCTGGTATGGCTATTATCTTGCCTATACCGTACATAAAGATATTGAGCCGAATCATTCCTTTGGGAGGATCTGGCGCGCGGAATCAGTGAAAGAAGGAATAGGAGGCATTGGCGGGCCTTATACAGACAAAGGTATTGTGATGGAACCCGGCCTGGATACACAACTCTGGGAAGGTCGCCAGGGCGTGGCTTCCTTCTTTCCATATCCTGTTGGGAAGGAATGGTTCTCGTTTTATGCAGGCGCCTACCCTTACGCCAGGCAGGAAGACTATCCCGCAAAATCAGGCAAAGGCTGGTTCATTGGCCTCGCCCGGTCTTCTTCCCTGGAAGGGCCGTGGACCCGCATGGACAGCAGCATAAATCCTGTGACTTCCATTCATCCCTGGTTTGTTGAAAACCCGCTTGTCAGTAAACTGCCCAACGGACTATACATCGCTATTTTTGACGGCGGCCCGGAGGGATTCGGATTACACCTTCCTAACATGATGGGCTATACGCTTTCCAAAGATGGTCTTCACTGGACCGCTGCACGTTACTTACCAATCCAGGCCAAAGTAAAAAAGTGGTGGGATATTATGAGAACGCCGCTTTGCCTGATACCGGAAGGAAACGACAATTATACCATACTATACGCCGCCATTAATAATGATAAACGTTTTCATCCCATCGGTATGGTCCGCGTAAAACTGAACCGCCAGGCACTGGAAGAAATAGGAAATAATATCAGCACTACGAACTAAACAGGTATGAAACGATTTTTCAGCATTCTATTTTTCGTGGGCCTGTTGCCGTTATATGTCTCCGGTCAGGCCGGCCGCAATAAATCCATATGGCTGGTAACCGGCCCCCACCCTGCTGCCAGGGTGCAATACGGCATGGAACAATTAAGCAAAGCCCTTCAGGCAGTTGGATACAATGTTCAGACTACCACGCAGCGCAATCTGCCTACGGGTGCATCCACAATAGTAATAGGTACACTGTCCGATACACTTACCCAAACGGCTATACGCCGGTTTAAATTCTCCGGTAACAACATACCCGGCAAAGAAGGGTTTGTGATCACTACCGGCAAACAACATGCACTGATAGCAGGCGCCGACAACAGCGGTACCTTATACGGCTGCCTCGAAATGGCCGGCAGGATCCGCACGGCGGGAGCGTTGCCCACCGGGCTAAATATCACCGACCAACCGGAGATGGTATTGCGCGGCACCTGCATTGGTATACAAAAAACCACTTACCTGCCGGGTAGGAATGTATATGAGTATCCATATACGCCGCAGGAATTTCCGTGGTTTTATGATAAGGCATTGTGGATTCAATACCTGGACATGCTCGCCGCCAACCGCATGAATTCCCTCTACCTGTGGAATGGTCATCCGTTTGCCTCACTGGTGCGCCTGAAAGATTATCCCTATGCGGTGGAAGTAGACAGCGCCACCTTCCAGAAGAATAGGGAAATGTATCATTTCCTGACAACGGAAGCCGACAAACGCGGCATATGGGTGATCCAGATGTTTTACAATATTATCCTGTCGAAACCCTTTGCAGAAAAGCATGGTCTTGTTACACAGGACCGCAAACGGCCGGTAACACCGCTTATTTCAGATTACACCCGTAAGTCCATTGCCGCCTTTGTAGCGGAATATCCCAACGTAGGGTTGCTGGTAACATTGGGAGAAGCCATGAGTGATGAAGATGACGTGAAATGGTTTACAGAAACCATTATCCCCGGTGTAAAGGATGGATTACACGCATTAGGTAAAACCACTCTCCCACCTATTGTGCTGCGCGGACATGATACCAATCCGCAACAGGTAATGCAGGCAGCCCTTCCGTTATATCCTAACCTCTATACCGAAAATAAATACAACGGCGAAGCATTAACCACCTATACCCCGCGGGGACCATGGGCCGCCATGCACCGGGATCTTAGCCGGTTGACTGTTGACATCGACAATGTACATATCCTCGCCAACCTGGAACCTTTCCGCTATGGCGCCACTACGTTCATTCAAAAATGCGTGCAGGCCATGCATAGCATCCACGGGGCCAACGGCCTGCACCTGTATCCGCAGGCATCTTACTGGGACTGGCCGTATACCGCGGATAAAGCAACGCCGCGTTTGTTGCAGGTAGATCGTGACTGGCTCTGGTACCAGGCCTGGGCGCGGTATGCCTGGAACTGTCACCGCAACCGGGAGGAGGAAAACCGTTATTGGAGCGGCTTACTGGATACACAATTCGGCGGCCAGGAATCCGGCAAAAATATACTGGAAGCCTATGAACAGGCCGGGGAAATAGCCCCCAAGCTCTTGCGGCGTTTTGGCATTACTAACGGTAACCGGCAAACGCTCACACTGGGTATGCTGATGAGCCAGCTCGTGAATCCTTCCAGGTGGCGTGTATGGGCCGACCTCTATGATTCCGACGGTCCTGCAGGAGAAACGCTGACTACCTATGCTGAAAAGGAATGGCTACATCAGTCGCATACCGGAGAAACACCTGTGCAGGTTATTACGGAAATTACCCAACACGGCGACCGCGCAGTAGCAGCTATTGAAAAAGCAGCTGCCACCGTGCAGCAAAACTCCGCGGAATTTGCGCGCATAAAAAATGACATGTACTGCTACCAGGCGCTGGCCCGTTACTTTAATGCGAAAGTACAGGCGGCCTTATATGTATTGCGGTACCGGTATTCGCATGATAACGGCGACCTGCAGAAAGCCCTGCCCTACCTGCAACAAAGCGTGGCGCACTATAAAGAGCTGGCAGACCTCACGAAGGACACCTATCTCTATGCCAACAGCATGCAAACCCAGCAAAGAAAAGTGCCCGTTGGCGGCGATAACGGGAAAAATAAAACATGGGTAGAACTCCTGCCATATTATGAAGCAGAATTGCGTCACTTTACACAACATCTTGATTCACTCAAAAACATATCACCACATGATAGTAACGCTAACGGGCACACGATAATCACCCGGTTGCACCCGGCGCAGGTTAACTTCTTACATCCTGCTAACGGTTATTATCAGCCGGTGGCGCAACAACGCCCGTTTACAGACAAAGACGTTCGCATACAAACCGCCGACCCGGCATTAAGCGGCTTGCAGGCATTGCCCTTTTCCATGCAGCAACAACAGGAAAAAGGCACTATACTTCAATTCAGTAATACACAACCGGTAAAAGCAGTAATAGGATATTTTGACACGAAAGAAAAAAACTACCTGCGGCCACCTGATCTCGAAACAGATGCCAGCGCCGACGATCACGGGCAAGCCGCCATCAGGATGGCGCATGCCTTAACTATTCCATCCCTTCCACCGGTGAACCTGCACACGTATTATTTTGATGCGGGGAAGCATACCCTTATATTGGGTAAAGGCGCCTGCCTGGTGTTGGGCTTTATGGATGGCAAACAGGAGATCAGCGCCGGTGTCGCAGCAGACAGCGTTCAGCGCCTGGATTGGTTATTTGAAGAATAAACATCGCAACATATGAAGTCAATTATTTCACTCGATCACACTTCCGAGGCCCCCAAATATCAACAGATCATACAATCTATTATCAATGCGATCGATAACAACCAGTTAAAGATCGGTGACAGGCTCCCTTCTGTAAACCAGGTGAGCGACAACACCGGCATTGCCCCCAAAACCGTTATGCAGGCCTTCCGCAGCCTGAAACAAGCGGGACTGGTATCAGCAGTGCAGTATAAAGGATTTTTTGTAGCCAGCACCAATACGCAATCGAGGCACAACATCTTTGTATTGTTCAACAGCCTGACGGCCTATAAAGAAGAAATATATGAAAGCATTAAAAATACGATAGCCGGCAAAGGCACCGTGAATATTTACTTCCACCATAACAATGTGGCATTGTTTAATACACTGCTGGCGCAAAGTAACGGCAAATACACGGCGTACATTATTATGCCTATTAAAGATAAAGACATTGCGGCTTCATTAAAGCAATTGCCGCAGCAGAAGGTTTATATTCTTGATCTTGGCTACCGCGACTGGGGCGCCAGGTATCCTTCTGTTTGCCAGTATTTCCATGAAGATATTTACCAGGTGCTCCAGCAGCACTTAACAAAGATCCGTCGCAAGTACAACAAGCTGGTCCTGGTAATGGGACCTGCCTTCTATAACCTCAAGCAAATTGAGAACGGCTTCCGGCTGTTCTGCAGGGAATCTGGTATCCGCTCAGCGGTGGTTACACATGTTGGCAATAAGCCACTGGCAACCGGGGAACTATATATACTGGTACACGACGGGGATCTTGTGCATCTTGTAAAACGGATCACCGCCTTATCCTTTAAGCTTGGAAAAGATATTGGCATCATTTCCTATAATGAGATCCCCATTAAAGAAATTGCTGCCAATGGTATTGCCACCATTTCCACTGATTTTACAAAGATGGGGACCGATATCATTAACATGGTGCTTAATAAAAAGAAACAGCATTTAAAAAATCCCTGCAAACTGATAGAGCGGCCCTCGTTTTAAGTTACTAATCAGCGTGTCACTGCTGGAGTACACGGGCAAGGCCCGTTTGCAGCCCCCGGAGTTCAGCAAGCCCCTTTAGTCGCCCTATGCAGGAATAACCCGGATAGGTGGTCTTATTCAAATCGTCCAGCATCTGGTGGCCATGATCGGGCCGCACCGGCAGGGAAATATTCCGCTGTTGCATCAGCAGCAATAATTCGCGGACAATAGTCACCATATCAGCATCTCCATCTAAATGAGTTGCCTCAAAAAAGTTCCCGGATTCATCTCGCCGGGTATTGCGCAGGTGAAGAAAGTGGATGTGTGCGCCCAATCGCTGAATGATCCCCGTAAGATCGTTACCCGGCCGTACACCCAGTGAGCCGGTACAGTAACACAGCCCGTTTGCCGGTGACGGAACCGCGTTCACAATGTCAAGTAAATCCGCTTCCGAACTGACTACGCGGGGTAACCCCAACACCGCATAAGGCGGATCATCCGGGTGTATGGCCATCTTCAGGCCCAGTTGTTCCGCCACCGGCACCACTTCTTTCAAAAAATAAATTAAGTGCTCCCTTAATGTGGAGGCGTCAATATCTTTATAGGTTTCCAGCGCCGCCAGAATTTCTTCCGGCGAAAAGCGGCCGGTGCTGCCGGGCAGTCCCAGCAACGCATTCCGGAATACTTCGTTTTGTTGTGCTTCGGTGTGCGTATGCAGCCATCTTTCCGCTGCTTCAATTTCAGCAGCGCTGTAATCCTTCTCTGCCTGATTTCTTTTCAGCATAAAAAGATCAAAGGCTACAAAAGCGGCGCGTTCATAATAGAGCGCTTTACTTCCATCGGGCATCGTGTAGCTGATATCTGTACGGACCCAGTCCAGCACCGGCATGAAGTTGTAGGTGATCACCTGTATGCCGCAGGCGGCAAGGTGTTGTAAACTCTGCTTATAATTTTCTATATGAACCTGGTAATGCCCACTGCGCCGTTTTATGTCCTCACTAACGGGCAGGCTCTCCACCACCGTCCAGCTCATGCCTTCGGCTTCAATGAGGGATTTCCGCTGCTGAATTTCTGCCACAGGCCAAACATCTCCCACAGGGATGTGATGCAATGCGGTAACAACACCTGCACAACCACATTGCCGGATGTCTTTTAAACTGACGATATCATGCGGCCCAAACCAGCGCATGGTTTCATGCATTAACATAGCGATTCTATTTTACTAAAGAAATGTTGCCTATTAGGGCACGTTTAATATCACCTGTGCCGGCGTTAAGCCGGATGATTGCGCCGTTACTTTTATGGGTCCCGTTGTTCCCGGCTTTGCGCGTACAATGACCATTGCCAGCCCGTTAAATGCTTTTCTTTCTGTAGCAAAAAAAGATTGCAGATCGGCCGGATCACCATTGTCGGTGGCGACAATTTCTCCTGGCCCGGATACCTCAAAGCGGATCCGGTTGCAGGCCCGCGGTGCGGATACGCCTGCGTTGTCGAGCACACGAAGGGTTATAAATGAAAGATCTTTTCCATCGGTACGGATATTATCCCGGTCGGCGATCAGCTGCAACTGCGCCGCCACACCGGCTGTTTTTACCGTATCGGCGGCCCATAGCATACCGTTTTTGTAGGCCACTACTCTTAATACACCGGGTTGGTAAACAACACTGTCCCAGCGGAGGCGATAGGTATAAGGGGCCTTCTTCTTCCTACCCAGCGATACTTCATCCAGGAACAGCTCCGCTTCATCTCCCGATGTAAACACATGTACAGGTGTGATGGCGCCCACGCGCTCCGGCCATGTCCAGTGTGGCAGGATATGCGCCATTTTATAATCAGGCCGCCATCTGGATTGATACAGGTAAAAGCGATCCTTTTTAAACCCGGCCAGGTCTACAATGCCGGAATAAGAACTGCGTGCGGAATAATAAGGCGTGGGTTCTCCAAGGTAATCAAAACCCGACCATACAAATTCGCCGGCTACATAAGGATGCTTGTCCTGCGATGCAAATACTTTATCGGGCGATGCCCCAAATGCAGCCGTATAAAGCTCATAGGCGCTTACCTGTTGCAGCTTACCGTTGCCGCCCGTTCCTTCACCAACAGGCGCACTGTTACCCTCAAATACAGGGAATACATACGTGCCACGGGTACTCAATGCGGATGCGGTTTCACTGCTGAAGATCATTTTACCGGGAAATTGTTGTTGAAAGGCGGGATACAGCGGGGATGTACGGATGCCCTGCAATTGCTGATAGGCAGGCGCATCCCGTATTCCTTCTCCCTGGTAATTCAAACTCAATATATCCATTACAGCAGGAAAAGGCATACCCGGCTTCGCATAGTTCATAGATGCAGTGGCCGGCCGGGTGCTGTCTTCTTCCTTTACAATATCATACAGCTTTTTTGCAATCGCCGCTCCCTGTTCGGCTGTATACTGCTCCCCTACTTCATTCCCAAAGCTCCAGGCAATCACCGAAGGATGGTTCCTGTCTCTCCTGATAAAAGCCCTGGTATCGGGTTCATACCAGTCAGGGAAAATCAGGTGGAAATCCAGCGGTGTTTTTTTCCTTTCCCAGTTATCAAATATCTCATCAATTACCAGGAAGCCCATCCGGTCTGTTAAATCCAGCAGCTCCTGCGCCGGCGGATTATGCGCCAGCCGGATGGCATTGCAGCCAAGTTCCCGGAGTATTTCCAGTTGTCTTTCTGCTGCCCGTACATTAAATGCCGCGCCTAATGCGCCCAGATCGTGATGCTGGTTAACACCCTGTATGCGAACCCGCGCACCATTTACCAGGAGGCCTTTTACTGCATCGAATGTAAGTGCGCGGATACCGAAACTGGTGCGATACTCATCCAGCGGCTTGCCGTTGGAGATGATATGTGTAACTGCTGTATAAAGATGGGGCTTCTGCGTTGGCGGCGGCCCCCACAGCTGTGGGTGTTGCAGTATCACGGAACCTGCAGCCTTGTGCGTGGCGCCGGCTTTCAGCGTAACCGCTGATGCAGGTATAGTTGCTACTTTTTTCCCGGCAGTGAAGATGTCCGTGATCACTTCGATCTGCTGCTCATGGTTCGATTTATTGCTGACCTGAACCACTACATCGACCGTAGCAGATGAGGCAGAAACATTTTTAGTGGTAACAAAGGTTCCCCATTGCGCCACCTGCACCGGGTTTACTTTCGTGAGCCACACATTGCGGTAGATGCCCCCTCCGGGGTACCAGCGGGCTGAATTAGTGGGATTGTCCAGCCGTATGGCCAGTTGATTATCCCCGCCGGGATTGATATACGGTGTGAGGTCCAGCCGGAAGGAGTTGTACCCATAAGGCCATCCACCCACCAGGTGGCCATTCAGCCAAACCATGGTATAAGACATGGCGCCATCGATGTCCAGGTAAATAACTTTTCCTTTATCGGCAGCGGGGATATCCAGTTTCCTGCGATACCAGGCCACTCCGTGAACAGGCAGCCTGCCCATTCCACCGCCGACGATGGCATCGGGTTCACTGTAAAACGGTCCTTTGATGGCCCAGTCGTGCGGCAACTGTACGGACTCCCAGTTATGATCATCGAAATTACTTTGTACAAACGGAAAATCAGCGCCCGGTTTACCTTGCGGGCGCTGATGTTGTTTGGCAGGATCGGCAATAAAATCATTGCCGGAAGGCAGGATCCAATTCTTTAACACCTGCGAGGAGGCGTTTACCGCCACTGATTCGGTTGGCCTGGAATCTGCTACCACATTATCGTTCCGGTCGGTCACCTCCGGGCGCACATCATAAATCAGTTTATCCGGTTCCCCGGTATACCGGAAAAATTTCCAGTCGTTGTTGATGCTAATGTGCTCCCTGAGCGACGTTGATTCCTGGCTTACGCTATTTGCATCCTGCACCGGCCGGGCGCTTTTACAGCTACTCCCTATCCATGCGCTGAATAACAGCATATAAACAGTGCCACGAAACACATACCGGAACATCCCCGGCCATAAATTAACATGCATGTATCCAGGTTTATCTTCTTAAAAATACGACTAATTGTAACCCGGATTTTGCTCCAGTACGGCGCTTCTGTTTCTTTCAATTTCACCCTGTGGAATCGCCCAGAGGTTAAAGCGTGGTTCCATATTCGCACCGTAAAAAGGATTATACCTTTTCACCCGGTCATACAGTTTACCCAGGCGCATCAGCGTCAGCATTCTTTTTTCTTCTACTCCTAATTCTCTTAATCTTTCATCGAGAATATAATCAATCGTCACATCTCCTGCCAGCACCGGTGAAGCATTGGCGCGTGAACGCACTACGTTTATATCCGCTGCGGCAGCGCCGGCATTGCCCAGGCCAAGGTAGGCTTCTGCTCTCAGCAAATAAGTTTCAGCCAGCCGGAAAATATACTGGTCGGCAAACGTACCGCCTGCCGTGGCTTTCAACTCATATTTTTTGATAGGGTCAGATGAACCCGGATTTACGTAGAGTGAAGCAGGGTGATTAAACGGCGTGGTAGCCTTCGACTGATACGGATAAAACACCCTTGAAGGAAAAGTGATGTTAGCGCCCGGAGGAGGATTTTGTGTAGAAATTTTTTGTCCGAAAAACGGGCTTGCCGGGTTGGTAGCCACCACTTCTCTTACGAAATTGTGATTGGCATTCCGGATATCATTATTAAAATCACTTTGCCATACTTCATCGGCAAAATGTTTTGAGGGCTGTAAAAAACCAACGCCCCTGCCACCGGTATAATCGCCGATAGGCCATTGAAACAATGCCACCCCGTTTACCCGCATATCGCGGTACAACGGCACGTGTACGCGCTCCAGCTGGTAGTTGCCCGCCATGGCGGTGGACACAGCAGATCCGCCCTGCACATCTGTTTCAAGCTGCACTACCCAGATCGCTTCTGTATTGTTGGCAGTTTTCCTGTTTTGATTTTTTGCCTGGAACAGGTCCCAGTATACATCGCCGGGGGTAACGGTTGACCGTGAACCAAACCGGGTTTTCATCAGGTCGGTGGCTGGATCATCAATCACTACAGATGCCGCAGTTACCGCGTCCTGGAACTTACCGTTGGCAAGGCATACTTCCGCCAGCAGGTGCTGCGCAGCAAGGTTGGATGCTTCACCATCTTTCACTGCGGTAATCCCGGGCAGGTTGGCAGCCGCAAATTTCAGGTCGGCTGTTATCTGCGTTAAAACTTCCTGTTTTGTGGCCCTTACAAAATCTGTTTTCTCTCCTATTATTTCATTCAGTACCAATGGCACACCGCCATATAGATATACCAGCGTTCTGTAACCCAATGCACGAAAGAACTTTGCTTTCGCTTCAAACATTACTTTGTTGGCATCCGACAGCTGCGAAGCGGGAATGCGGCTGATAATGGTGTTGGCTTCTGCTACAATTTTATATAGCTGGCTCCAGTGGTTATTGGTGAGTACCCCGTTTGATCCAAATTCTGCAGAAAGATTAGGATTACTACCTACTGCTACTTCCACGGCCAGATCTGTTCTGTATAGATAATGCATAGGCTGCCAGTCGCTGGAGGTATAAAACTCGCTTCTAACCAACCCGTACAGGTTATTTACTGATGCATCAAAATCTTCCGTTGTTTTAAAGGCATTGGAAGTACTGAGGAACGACAGCGCTTTTTCATCCAGGAAATCATGCTTACAGGAAGTCGCGGGTGAACAAAGCATTAATACGAGTGATATCCGATATAATGTCTTCATAAAAAATATTTTTACAACGTGGATTAATAAACAATACTCAGACCTACGGTGAAACCTCTCAGGACGGGCCTTCCGCCGATGATCAATCCCATAGGATTACCATCGTTGTCGTTGGCTTCAGGGTCCCAGCCTTCCCAGTTGGTCCAGGTATAAAGGTTTTTACCACTCACGTACAGGTTGATCGATTGTGCCTTGAATTTCTTCAGCAGCGAGGTGGCGAGGTTATAAGACAGCGACACATCCTGCAGTCTTACAAAGCTTCTGTCCTGGTACATGTTAGGTTCAATCTTCGCACGGGAGCCGGAGATATTCCTTGGATATTTACCCGTTGGATTGGAGGGCGACCAGAAGTCGATGCCCTGCAGGTTATTCACTCTGATGCTGTTGTCTTCCCGGAAAAACGACGGGTTGTTATTGCCGAGGTATCCATCTTTACCACCCTGCACTGAATTCAGGAATAAGGTAAGGGTAAAAGCTTTGTAGGAAAATGTCTGCAATAAGCTCATGCGATAGGCAGGCTCCTGCCGGCCGAGAAACACTCTGTCGGCCTGCTGGGTGATATCATTGTCTTTGTTTTGATCTACGATCCTGACGGAGCCCACCGGGAAGCCTGGAATCCTTGTATCATTGAGCTGATAGATCCCATCTAATTTATAGTCGTATATGGCCTTGATGGATTTACCGACAAACAATGAACTTGACACGAGGTCGTCTTCTTTGCCATCTCCGTTAGCATCCACACCTGTAAGCGTAACGATCTTGTTATTGTTAGCGGAGAAATTAAAGGAGGCAGACCATTTGAAATCCTTTTTGTCTATGACGTTGTAGTTTAAAGCGGCTTCAAAGCCGGCGTTACGGATCTGGCCGAGATTCGTATAAATATTGCTAAAGCCGGTTACGCCGGGAATAGCCACGCTGTACAACAAATCGTAGGTATTATTCCGGTAATAGTCTAAACTGCCACTCAGCCTGCTGTTGAAGGCGGCGAAGTCAACGCCCACATTCATTCCCTTTGTACGTTCCCACTTCAGGTTATCGTTTCCTAATGAGGCTACCTGCTGACCAAATGCGGTGGTACCGCCATCGCCATATACATACGCAGCGCTGGTGGTTACCCTTGCAATGGAAGTATAGCGCGATGTTTGGTTGCCTGTTACGCCGTAACCGGCGCGTAGTTTAAGGTAGTTGAACGGCGTTACGCCCTTCATGAAATTTTCTTCTGATGCTATCCAGCCGAGTGCCAGTACAGGGAAGGTGCCATATTTATTATTCTTTGCAAATCCCGAAAAACCGTCGCGGCGCAGTATGGCGGTCAGCAGGTATTTATCCCGGAATTTATAGTTGACGCGCGCCATCTGGTAGGCCAGGTTTTCTTCCCATGCATCCGACTGTGCCAGCTGGATGTTGCCCTGGGAAAGGTTGTTGTAGCTAAGTGTCAGCCGCGGAAATCCTCTCGCTTCAGAAAGGGTGCTGTTGAACTTTCTTCCTACGGCGCCATATAATAACGTAGCGGTGATATCATGACTGCCAAAGGTTTTGGAATAAGTAAGAATATTATCAAAGGTATAATCATAATAATCCTGGAACTCTTTGTAGGCCCTTCCTGTTAGTCCTGCGTCATAGATACTGGAAAAGAAGTGTTTTGATAAGCGGTAGTTGTTACCAAAGTTCATCCGGTAGTTGAGTCCTTTCAAAAAAGGAAAGTCTATGTCCGTGTATATATTGGCGAAATAATAGTTTGTTCTGTCGTAGTCGTCTACGTTATAGGTGGTGAATGGATTTGGCTCCAGCGTATTCATCGGAAACGGTATCAGTTTACCGGCGGTATCATATGGAACGATGAGGGGCGTCATGCGTTGCAGGCTGCCGAAAGACGGCTCTGCGCCATCCTGGTTGATAAACGCCGCGGAGGACAGCAGGCCCACTTTCCACCAGGATAAAGGCCTAGTTTCGATGTTGGCGCGGATAGATTTTCTTTTAAATTTATCGTTGATGATAAAACCTTTCTGCTCTACCAGGCTGCCGGACAGCAAATAGGTAACGCGGTCGCCGCCGCCGGAGATGCTGAGGTTAGTTTCCCCGATCGTGCCGGTGTTGGTGCCTTCTCCAAACCAATCGTAGTTATTGGGCAGCAGTCCGCCTTGCGGGCTGCGGATACTGTTATCTGCCACGTCTTCAATTTTGAAGTTGGGGTTAGGTGTTGTATAATCCGGGCCCAAGTAAGCTTTATCGTAAAATGCTTCTTTCAGATAGTTAAGATATCCTTCCCGGTCGTATGGTTTCAGGTTGCCGACGGTTGGGTATTGGTTGGTATAGGAAGTAGAAAATGAGATGCGTGGTTTCTGGTTGATCTTTCCTTTCCTCGAAGTAATCAGTATCACCCCGTTGGAGGCTTGTGCGCCGTAAACCGCGGTGGAGCTGGCATCTTTCAGTACATCAATGGTAGCGATGTCGTCGGGGTTGATGTAAGAAAGGGAGCCGGTGTATTGAATACCATCGAGAATGATCAGCACGTTCTGGTTACCGTTGAGTGTTACGCGGCCCCTGATGGAAATGGGTGGGGTGCCGCCGGCAACGGTAGCGATGCCTACGTTTAATCCTGGCACGGTTCCCTGCAGGTACTGACCTATATTGGTGTTGGGCGCTTCACGCAGTGTTTCCAGGTTTACGCTGGCTACGGCGCCGGTTAAGTCCTTTTTTCTTTGCGTTCCATATCCTACCACTACCACTTCCCCGATATCCTTTGTGGCGGGGATAAGTTGCACTTTTATGTTGGTATTGTCTTCCACCCGGATTTCCTGGCTGGCGTATCCGATGCTGGAAATAATAAGGACAGCACCTTTGGCGGCTACCACAGAAAATTCACCGTTGGCATTGGTCGTTTGTCCTTTGTTAGTGCCTTTTATGGCTACGGAGGCGCCGAGAACGGGATCGCCGCCATCGCCGGTAACGCGTCCGTGGATCGCTTTATCCTGTGCCAATGAAAGAGGCGGCCTGGCTAGAAGGCAGGCGGTAAAAAGAGCGATTGTCAATATGCGGCTGATTGACAGCCTGACTATGCCCTGTTTGTGCTTTAATTTTTCAGTTTTTTTCATAACGATTAATGTCGTTTAGACAATTATAAAAAATGGAAAAGGAAGAGATGGAGTCTGTCTATCGTGGTTGCTCCTTTTTATTAAGCTATAAATTGATCAGGGACGCCCGTAAAAAGGTGAGCGCTACAGTTGTGTTCCTTGATTTTGGTTGATCATTCAGTTGTTTCATAACGGGCGTTTTGCGTAAAAAAAATTGATCGCTGGCTGATGGTCAGGGTTTGTTCTGTGAAACGAATATAAGAAAAAATCAGATTTACGTAACCGATTGCATTTTTTTATTCAGAAAAAGTTCATTTCCTTTGAGCAACAAGCTGTACTAAAATGTCAGAGGACCGGGAAGTAACGATATACGACATAGCCAAATACCTGAATGTTTCTGCCGCCACAGTGAGCAGGGGGTTGAAAAACAATCCCATGATCAGCAAAAACACCCGGAAAAAGATCGTGGAGGCCGCAAAATCGCTTGGTTATCAATCCAATACATTTGCCAGTAGTTTAAGGAGCAGGCATACGCATACGCTGGGCGTACTGGTACCGCGACTGAACAGTCACTTCATGTCGTCGGCGCTGGCTGGCATGGAAAACGCCGCCAACCGCCATGGTTACAACCTTATTATTGCGCAATCGCTGGAAGATGTGGAGAAGGAAAAACGCAATGCCGCCACCATGTTTAATAAAAGAGTGGATGGACTTCTCATCTCACTTTCCTCCAATACACAGGACATTAACCACCTGGAGCCTTTCTTCAAACGGAAAATACCGGTCGTGTTCTTCGACCGCGTGTTCCCTCATGAGGAAAGCACCTCCGTTGGCATCAATAACCAGGAAGCGGCCTATAATATTACCAAACACCTGATCGGGCAAGGCTGCAAACGGATCATGCACCTGGGGGGAAATTTACTACGGAACGTTTACCAGGAAAGACTGAACGGCTATAAGCAGGCGCTTCACGACCACCACCTGGCCTTCAGCAAAAAACTTTACTTAACCAGCACGCTTTCAGAACAGGCGGGGACAGACGCCGCCAGGTACATCCTGGACCTGCCCGCCGGCGAGCGTCCGGATGCGGTATTTTCCGCCAACGACACAGCCGCCGTGTATTGCATGCTGGCCCTTAAAGCCGCCGGCCTCCGTATCCCGGAAGATATTGCCTTCGCCGGCTTTAATAATGACCCCATCAGCCGGGTGATTGAGCCCAACCTCACTACCATGGACTATTCCGGCAATAGCATCGGGGACACCGCCGCTACCTATTTAATTAACCACCTTAAAGGGATCAGCAACCTGTATACCACCGATGCCATTACACTCCGTGCGGAAATGGTGATCCGGGCTTCCTCCCTGAAAAAATTACGGGAATAGGTTTTTTTTTAAGATATTTACGCAACCGATTGCGAAAATAGTGCGTAAAAAGCGGCTATTTGCGTTATTTTGGAACCGTTATGAAAGAATTATTCCACGATGATGATGAGCTATTCCGGTAGCTTTATCAGCCACATAAAATAGTTATTGCCGGTATGAAAAAACTCACGTTATTGATAGGATGCCTCTGCTGTTTTCTCATCACAAAAGGAGAAAACGGATATGATCTCTGGCTGAGATATACACCTGTTGCAAATAAAACATTGCTGCATTCCTACCACGAAAATATTACCACCATCATCACCAGCGGATCATCCCCTACGATGGACATTGTAAGCAATGAACTGTCGGCAGGCCTATCCGGTTTACTGCAAACTACCATTCATCACGGTGCTGCTATTAACCGCAACGGCGCTGTCATTGCAGGCACACCCCGCTCCTCTTCCCTGATCAGCAACGCCGGGATTTCCATACCGCTGCAACAGGCCGGTGAAGAAGGATTCGTTATTATCTCTAAAATACTGAACGGCAAACGTTGCATCCTCATCAGCGGCAACTCGGAAAAAGGAGTGCTGTATGGTACCTTTCATTTCCTTCGCCTGCTGCAAACGGAGCAATCCATCCAGCAGTTAAATATTATTTCCGCACCGAAGATCCGGCTTCGGATGCTGAATCATTGGGATAACCTGGACCGGACCGTAGAAAGAGGCTACGCCGGTTTTTCTATATGGAACTGGCATACGCTGCCCGGTTATATTGATCAGCGGTACATCGATTATGCAAGGGCCAATGCATCCATTGGCATCAATGGCACCGTAGTAACCAACGTAAATGCAAATGCCCTTGTGCTCACCAAACCTTACCTGGAAAAAGTAAAAGCGTTGGCAGATGTACTCCGGCCTTATGGCATCAAAGTCTATCTCACCGCCAGGTTCAGCGCGCCGATGGAAACCGGCGGACTAAAAACCGCCGACCCGCTGGATACGTCCGTACAGCGTTGGTGGCAGGAAAAAATAAAAGAAATATATACCTATGTGCCGGACTTCGGCGGCTTCCTGGTGAAGGCCAACAGCGAAGGACAACCCGGTCCGCAGGATTATAAACGCACCCATGCCGATGGCGCCAATATGCTCGCAGATGCCATCGCTCCTTTTAAAGGCGTGGTTATATGGCGCGCATTTGTTTACAGTCACGAGAACCCGTTAGACCGCCACAAGCAGGCCTATGATGATTTTGTTCCACTGGATGGTACCTTCCGGTCAAACGTATTGGTACAGGTAAAAAACGGGGCCATTGATTTCATGCCGCGGGAACCCTTTCATCCGTTGTTTGGCGCCATGCCTAAAACGCCCTTGATGATGGAGTTCCAGGTAACGCAGGAATACCTGGGTCAGGCTACCAGCCTTGTATTCCTGGCGCCGTTGTTTAAAGAAACGCTGGAGAGCGACACTTACGCTAAAGGCAAAGGCAGTACCGTTGCCAAAGTAATCGACGGCAGCCTGGATCATCATTCCTTAACAGGCATGGCCGGTGTTGCCAATATTGGCAATGACATCAACTGGTGCGGTCATCCGTTTGCGCAGGCCAACTGGTATGCACTCGGCCGCCTCGCGTGGGATCATACTTTGTCCAGCGAACAGATTGCAGACGAATGGCTGCGGATGACGTACTCCAATAATCCTACATTCCTGAAACCAGCATCTCGGCTGATGCTGGAAAGCCGCGATATCATTGTACAATATTCCAATCCTCTTGGCCTGCATCATATTATGGGTACCAGTCACCATTACGGACCCGCGCCCTGGGTAAATAACCAGCAGCGCCCGGAATGGAATCCCGTTTATTATCACAAAGCAGATAGCGCCGGCATAGGCTTTGACCGCACTGCTACCGGCAGCAATGCCCTTGCACAATACCAGCCGGCAGCGCGGGCGCAATGGGAAAACAGGCAAACCTGCGATGAAAAATACCTTTTGTGGTTTCATCATGTGCCCTGGACTTTCCGGATGAAAAGCGGCAACAGCTTATGGGAAGAACTGTGCTATCAATATTATAAAGGAGCTGAACGCGCCGGTAAAATGCAGGATACCTGGAAAAGTTTACAGCCATTTGTAGATACACAAAGATTTGAACAGGTAAACATGTTGCTGAAAATTCAACACGAAGAAGCGATCTGGTGGAGAAATGCATGTATATTGTATTTTCAGACCTTCAGCAAAATGCCCATACCGGCGTCGTACGAACAACCAGGCAAAACACTGGAGTACTATAAAAGCCTGCGGTTCCCGTTTGCACCGGGTATTTAACCACAGCATATTAAATCAACGAAGAAGATGACACCAACAAAAAGAAAATTAGCGATTGTAACAGGCGGCGGTTCAGGGATTGGCCTGGCCATCGCCGAAAAGTTCGTGGAACAGGGAATCGAGGTGGTGATTGCAGGAAGAAACCAGGAAAGACTGGATGCCGCCCAACAAAAACTTGGCGCGCATTGTCATGCTATCAACTGTGACGTAACCGACCTTTCCGCCCTTCCCGGTTTTGTACAAACAGTGATTGACAAATACGGCCCCATCAATATACTGGTGAACAACGCGGGTACCAACATGAAAAAGGATTTCACGGAAGTAACGGATGAAGAGTTTCAACAGGTAGTCCTTACCAATCTTACAGCCGTTTTCACGATGAGCCGTGAGGTAGTCAAAAATATGCTGCAGCAGCAGGCTGGCTGCATTATCAATATCAGCTCTATGGCTGCCCAGTATGGTATTCCTAAAGTGATTGCGTATTCTGCCAGTAAAACGGCTATCGACGGCATGACCAGGGCAATGGCTGTGGAGCTGTCGCCCAAAGGCATACGGGTGAACGCTATTGCACCCGGGTTTATTTATTCCGACATGACGGCAAAAGCATTGGACAGTGATCCGGAAAGAAAAGCAAAGGTATTTGGCAGAACGCCGATGGGAACAATGGGACAGCCAGCCGACATTGGCGAGGCCGCGTGGTTCCTTGCCAGTGATGCGGCAAAATTTATTACCGGCGTGATATTACCTGTAGATGGTGGAAACAGTATTGGTTTTTAACAACGCTTAGCCGATGAAACGGATCATATCTTTCTTAACAATAAGCCTGCTGGCTATTTGCTGTGATGCGCAATCGATCATTACAGATAACGCATCAAAAGCAGCGTTTGCCCTGACCCGCGCGGTGATTTGCGTGGACCCGGACGACGGCCAGCCGGTGTTGCAATCGGCCAGCTGTTTGCAACAGGATATTGAGATGGTTACCGGCGTAAAGCTTCCGATATCAGCGACCATTCCCGATGGCCCCGCGATCATCATCGGATCCAATGAAAGATCCAAGCTTGTGCGTGCGCTTACAGCAGCGGGGAACATCCATCCCATCTCCCTGAAAAACCAATGGGAAGGGTACCTTATACAAAGTACTGCCAACCGTTTGATTATTGCGGGAAGCGACAACAGGGGAACCGCTTATGGCGTATTTGAAATATCCCGGCAACTGGGCGTATCGCCCTGGTACTGGTGGGCAGATGTGCCGGTAAAAAAAAGAACGCAGTTGTTTGTTAAACAGCATATCACGATCAGCGATGCGCCCAAAGTGAAATACCGCGGCATTTTTATAAATGATGAAGCGCCCGCATTGGCTAACTGGAGCAAAGAAAAATTTGGCGGCTTTAATCATCGCTTCTATGAAAAAGTATTTGAACTGATCCTCCGGCTGAAAGGCAATTACCTCTGGCCCGCCATGTGGGGTAATGCGTTTTATGATGATGATTCGTTAAATATCCGGATGGCGGAAAAATATGGCATCGTGATGGGCACCTCCCATCATGAACCATTGATGAGGGCGCACGATGAATGGAGAAGATATGGAACCGGGCCGTGGAATTACGACAGCAATGCCGTAAAACTAAAAGCCTTCTGGCGCACCGGTTTACAGCGGGCTACCAATGAAAAGATAGTAACAGTGGGCATGCGCGGGGATGGCGACGAGCCCATGTCGAGAGAAACAGCAACGGCTTTACTGGAACGGATTGTTGCTGATCAACGAAAAATCATCAGCGATGTAACCGGGAAACCCGCCAGTGAAACACCGCAACTCTGGGCCTTATACAAAGAAGTGCAGGACTACTACGACAAAGGAATGAGCGTACCGGATGATGTAACCCTGCTGCTTTGCGACGACAACTGGGGCAATATCCGCAAACTGCCCAAACCCGGTGAGAGAAGCCGCCAGGGAGGCTATGGCATCTATTATCATTTTGATTATGTAGGGGCTCCCAGGAATTACAAATGGCTTAACACCAATTCAATTGCCAGGGTATGGGAGCAAATGCACCTTGCCTGGGAATTCAATGCCCGGCAAATCTGGATTGTAAATGTGGGAGATATCAAACCAATGGAATTTCCCATTTCCTTCTTCCTGGATTATGCCTGGAACCCGGAAAAGACCAGCCCCGGCGACCTTCAGCAATATACCGAACAATGGGCTGCCGCCCAGTTTGGAACACCGTATGCAAAAGATATCGCAGCTATCATAGCCGCCTACACAAAATTTAATGCCAGAAGAAAACCCGAGTTGCTGGATGCCAATACCTACCGGCTTAACTATGATGAATGGGGAACGGTGGTAAAAGATTACAACGAACTGCTGAAAAAAGCCAGCGCGATAGATAGCCTGTTACCCGCTGCGTATAAAGACGCCTACTTCCAGTTAGTACTGCACCCGGTGAAGGCATGCGCCAATTTGAATGAGCTGTATTACTATGCAGCGCTCAACAAAGAAGCTATTAAGAATAAACAGCTAATGGCCAATACCTATGCCGACCGGGTAAAAGCATGCTACCTGGAAGACTCGCTGATCACGGTTGCTTATCATCAATTAAACAACCGGAAATGGAACCATATGATGGACCAGACGCATATTGGCTATACCAACTGGCAGCAACCTCCGGTGCAAAAAATGCCCGCGGTGAAATATTTGCCGGCAGATTCAGCGGAAGAAAGAAAAGCACCGGGCACGCACAAGCTGATGCGCGCAAACATTCCCGGCGGTGTTACCGGTAACGTTTTTTACCAGGAGGAAGAAAAAGGCGTTTCCATAGCAGCAGATCATTTTACGAGAGCCATTCATTCAAACGGTATTACGTGGACGATTTTGCCGGATCATGGAAGAACCGGTTCCGCCATCACGCCTTTTCCGGTTACCGCAAAAGAGCAACAACCTGTTGGCAATGCGCCGCATGTGGAATATGATTTTTATACTTACAGCAAGGGTGAAGTTACCGTCAAAGCTTATTGCTCTCCCACACTGAATTTTCACAGCAACAAAAATGGTTTGCAATATGCAGTATCCATTGATAACGAAGCACCGCAAATCATCAGCATCAATAAGGAAGATGCCATCACTTACACCAGCATCTGGAATAAGTGGGTAGCTGACAACATCATCATCCAATCCAGCAAACATACCCTCTCCACCACCGGTAAACATACGTTGAAATACTGGATGGTCAACAGCGGTGTGATACTGCAGCAACTGGTGCTCGATTTCGGAGATCTGAAAGAAAGCTATCTTGGTCCGCCTGAAACAATTTTTAAAAAATAACGATATCCCTTTCCGTTTTAAAGTTCCTGATATGAAAAAGATAATTCTCCTCCAGTTATTCCTGCTCGCCGTATTCAGCGGGTTCGCACAGTTGAAATTACCCCGGCTTATCCGCGACAGCATGATCCTTCAAAGGGATGAAAAAATAAAATTGTGGGGATGGGCTACCAGTAATGGAAAGGTGCAGGTCCGTTTCAATGGCAAAACATACCAGGCGAAGGCGGATGCAAATGGCAACTGGGAAGTGCATTTGCCGCCTACTAAAGCCGGTGGGCCTTACAACATGGAGATTACTGCGGGTAATAAAATTACCCTGCATGATATCCTGTTTGGAGATGTATGGTTTTGCAGTGGCCAGTCGAACATGGCGCATCAACTGAATGTTCACGATGTAATATATGCCCGCGAAATTGCGGAAGCGAACTACCCGCAGATCAGGCAGTTCCTGGTACCAGGTGGCACCGGCTTATCCGGCCCCATCCCCGACCTGCCCACCGGTTACTGGAAACCGGCCATAGGAGAAGAAACCAGGCCATTTTCAGCAGTCGCCTATTTCTTCGCGAAAAAGATCTACGAAAAATACAAAGTACCAGTAGGCATCATTAATGCCAGCGTAGGCGGAACGCCGATTGAAGCATGGATGAGTGAAAAAGGCCTGAAAGAATTCCCTGCGGCCACGGCAACGATGAACAAAAATAAAGACACCGCTTATCTCAACAGCTTCAAACGGCAACCGGTGAATACGGTGAAACCACCGGCAGACGCAGGACTGGCAGGAACCGATAAATGGTACGACGAGGCGTATAGCCCGAAAGGCTGGCGCAGGATTAATATTCCCGGTTACTGGGAAGACCAGGGCATTAAGGATTTAAATGGCGTGGTATGGTATCGCCGGGAAATAGAACTCCCTGCTGCGATGGCCGGCAAGCCCGCTAAAGTATTCCTGGGACGGATCGTGGATGCGGATGAACTTTACATCAACGGCAAACAGGTGGGGCGCACTACTTACCTGTATCCGCAACGCAGGTACCAGGTACCGGCCGGTGTGCTGAAAGCAGGTAAAAACCTGTTCGTGGTGCGTGTTACCAATACCGCCGGCAAAGGAGGATTTGTACCGGATAAACCTTATTGCATTTTCTCCGGTACCGATACCGTTGATTTAAAAGGCGACTGGCAGTATAAAGTGGGCGCCGTTTTCAGGCCTTTACCCCGCGAAGGCGTAACCGCGGGTATCAACCTGCAAAACCAACCCGCTGCATTATATAACGCGATGGTGTTCCCGGAAATCAATTATACCATAAAAGGTTTTTGCTGGTACCAGGGCGAGACGAATGCCGGTGAGCCCAGGCAGTATGCAAAGCTGCTACCGGCGCTGATCAGCGACTGGAGAGCTAAATGGAACCAGGGCACTCTCCCCTTTCTGTATGTGCAGCTCCCGGGATTTATGGACTACACCTACCTTCCAACAGAAAGCAGCTGGGCCATGATGAGGGAGTCACAAGCTAAGGCGTTGTCGGTTCCCAATACGGCGATGGCGGTGGCGATTGACCTGGGCGAGTGGAACGACGTTCATCCTGATAATAAAAAAGCGGTGGGTGAACGCCTGGCTCTTGGCGCCATGAAAGTGGCTTACAAAGAAAATATTACCTCCAGCGGCCCGCTTTACCAATCGGCTGTTACCAGGGAAAACAGCATCGTTATCAGTTTCACCGATACGGGCAGTGGGCTGATCACCAATGATGGCGAGGCGCCATCCACCTTTGAGATTGCAGGGGCTGATAAGAAATTCGTTCCGGCCAATGCGAAAATAGAGGGGAATAAAGTGACAGTATGGAGCGACGAGATCAGTGCACCCAAATACGTCCGTTATGCATGGTCTGATAACCCGGTGAATCCTAATTTATATAACCGGGAGCTGTTGCCCGCATCACCCTTCAGAACGGACGAGTGACGCGGGGAATACAGCAGATGCTCAGGTACGTATTTCCCTTCGCATAAAAAGATAATAGGAAAGCGCGAAGCATACTACAGTGGCGGCGATCAAACCGCTTACCTGCGGCCATACCACCAGCAGGCTTTCCCGCACGGAAAGCGGCGACGGTATGGCCCCTGCCATCTGCTCCATAGTGAGTGGCCCCAGGCTGCGTACAGAAGGCATCAGCAGCGTGGTAGTGGCATCGGTATACAGCTGGCTTGGTATAAAGCGCAGGAAGGTTAAAATAATCCTGTTATAGGCCAGCAACTGATCCTGGCTTAATACATCCGGATCCGGCAGGAATGCTTTCACAATAATATTCAGCAACACCTGGTAGAAGACCGTAAAGAATAACCAGATAGCGATGGCCGTTAATGCGGAGGTAGCCGTTTGACGAAACTTTACGGACAACAGGATGGAAAGGTTCAGCCAGAACGATACGTAGATCACACTTAACACTACAAAACACAGGATACGTACAAACTCTGAAGGCTCAATCCCTACGCCGGTAATAATGAGGCCGCCGCCGATCATCAGTAAGTTCAATGACAGGAACAATGTGCTGACAACAATCAGTGACGCTACAAATTTTGCATTGATCACGGAGTCGCGGTACACCGGTTGTGCCATCAGGCGGATCAGGGTACCGTTGGATTGCTCAGAGTTAATAGCATCGAAGCCCAGGCTAATACCCAGCAACGGCCCCAGGAAACCCACAAATACGTGGAAAGGAGGTAGCGTACCATCCGTGGTGGTGAGCAGCTTCAGGTATAAAAACAACCGGTCAGGATCGCCCGCATTGGACACTGCTTTGCTGATATTGGTCATGGACACATACATGGAGCCCAGGAAAGTAAGCAGTATCAGTCCGGCTAAAATGATAAACCGCCAGCTGTGTATCTGATCGGCCACTTCCTTGCGCACCATCACAAAAAATGGATTCGTTGCGCTGTTTTGTTTCTTCTCAACGCTTTTTGAACCTGCCGAAAAAAGACCGTTGAAATAAGCCACCTGACTTTTCATTGGATGTATTTTCCTTTAAATTATTTTCAAAATATTGTTGATAGATTTCATCGAGGCCATAGCTTTTCTGCTGTACGCCGGTAACATCAAAACCTTTGCCCACAAAGAAACGCACAATGTCGGGGGTAATGTTCTCCTGGCCGGAGATTTCCACCAGGGTTCCATCGGCGTTTACCTTACTGACTGCAGGCATTTGGAGGAGTTCTTTTTCCAGTGCGCCGGCATCGTTGATGGGTGTTTTTATGGTTACCTGCACCATAAAGGGCGCGGTGTTGAATAAGTTGGCCGCCAGCGTTTCAATATTACCTTCCGCCAGTAAGTGTCCGCCAACGAATATGCCTACACGGTTACACACCTGCTGCACCTGGTGCAGGTGATGTGACGACAACAAAATGGTGAGGCCCTGGCGCTGGTTTAATTGCCTGATAAGCTCCAGGAAATCCCTCACACCTGTGGGATCAATACCCAACGTGGGTTCGTCGAGGATAATTACTTCCGGTTGTTTGATCAGTACTTCCGCCAGGCCAAGCCGTTGTTTCATGCCGCGGGAAAAGGCGCCTGTTTTTTTGTGTATGGCTGCACCGAGACCTACTTCCTCCAGCATATTCCGGGCAACGCCTGTTACTTCTGTTTCCGGGATGCCGTTGAGCCGCCCTATGTAGGTGAGGTTTTCCAATGCGGTGAGTTCATTGTAGAAACCAACACTATCGGGCATGTACCCTACTTTTCGTTTTACCGGGATCGGGTTCCGGGAGGCATTTAGCCCGCAGATGCGCGCTTCGCCTGCGGAAGGTTCTGTGAGGCCGAGGAGCATTAATATAGTGGTGGACTTACCCGCACCATTAGGTCCGAGCAGTCCGAATATTTCGCCCTTCCCGATGGTGAGATGGAGGTTGTCCACGGCCTTCAGGGAGCCGTAGTATTTGGTCAGCCCATTTATTTCAATAATTGGTTGTTCCATAAGCTGCTATCTCCTGCCATATTTACGGATAAGGTAATAAACGGCGCCAAGTGCGGCCACTATCACCAATACGCCCAGCCATCCTGTGAGTGCAGATGTTTTCACCATCATACGGAAAGCTGCACTGGCGTTGGCATTGGTATTTTTAACAGAGAAGTTGGTGACGTAATCACCTGCGAGTGTTTTGTCCGGCACACTCAGTGTAGCGGTAACTTCCGCATCTTTTCCCGGTTCCAGTCGGGTAATGGTGGAGGGAACAAATGCCGCTTCCCATTGCGGGGGCGCCTGTGCGGAGAGGTCGAGGTTGTCGAGCGTAATCGTCCCCGTATTCTTCACCACCAGGTGAATTTCTTTCCGGTTTCCTTCGGTCACTTCATCGCTTAGCCTGCCTGATGGCGTGGTGAGTGTGACCGCATAGCTTCCCTTCACTACCGCTTCGAGATCCAGCTTCGCGGTATCTGTTCCGGTAATGGCCAGCACGGGGATATTATACTTGCCGGGTTTTGTTTCAATGGCCGGATTAATTTCCAGGGTGATGTCCTGGGTCTTTTCTGAATCGATGTTCAGCGATGTTACCTGTACGCCTTCTACTTTAAAGGAGGAGTTCCATCCGGCGGGCAGGCTTGCAGAAAGTTGATAGACACGGGATGCGGCAGATCCGTTATGAAGCCGGGTGTTGTAGGTAAACGTGGTGTTGGTAGCGGCTTCAATGTTAATGAGTCTTGCCGTAAAAGGTGGTGATGAATGATTGTTTCCCTGGGCAATTCCCTGTTTAGCGAATAAAACGGATACAAGCAAAAAATAAAAAAGAGAATGCGGATTCAGCGTAATCCGCCGGCGATAGTGGTTGTTCCTTGCTGACATTGCTAACATAAGATTAATAAATAATAATTATATTCTGATGAAATAATAGCTATTTACTTCTCCATATAGCGGTGGAGAATAGTGATCCGATGTTTCCTAAACGGCGGCCAATTTAACAAGAAATATTAAATGCAATTGCAAAAAAAATGTGAAAATTCCGGAGTAGATTGCAGGTGCAGCACCTGCGAGCGTTTTTTCTTAACCTGATAAAAAAATGCCGAAGACCCTTATCTCTGTTTATTACAGTTGTTATGATACACCCCTGCCCGCGGAAACTTTCAACGGGCTGGTGGCCGCCCTGCCGGAAGGTATGAGGGCGGGCATACAGCGGTTCAGACGTTGGGAAGATGCCCATGCCGGTTTGCTGGGCAAGCGTTTGCTGCAATATGCCCTTCCCGGCCATTCGCTGGCTGATATCGCATACACGGTACACAGGCGGCCGTTTATTAAAGGGGCACCCGATTTCAACATTTCCCATGCAGGTAATATAGTGGTATGTGCGGTTGCCGGCAAAGGTGATGTGGGTATTGACATTGAAAAGCCCACATCATTATCTGTTGAAGACTTTCACCAGCAGTTTACCCCGGAAGAATGGGATGCTATCCGTAACGATCCGGCATCACCGGAAATTTTTTACCGGTACTGGACCCGGAAGGAAGCCGTATTAAAAGCCGCCGGCACAGGTTTGAATGAAGCATTGCACCTGCTTAACGTTATGAATGATGCGGTTTCTTATCATCAACACACCTGGCAGCTTAGCGCGGTACCCATCATGCCCGGCTACGTATGCCATGTTGCATCCGGTGAAGCGGAGATAGCTATTAATACGCATGCGGTGAGCATGCAGGAACTGGTATCCATGTACCGGTAACGCCCGGTTTCTACCTCGGATTGTAGAAAATTATCTTCATAAAATATCCAAAAACATAAAATTATCATCACCCTTAAATTATTGATAAACAATCAGTAAGAAGTAAAATTCCCGTTTTTGGTGCGATATTGGTTTATGATACGGGCACATCAAATCGTATTGCTATGACCAGGAAAATCCTAATCACAGAAAGCGATGTTGATATAAAATTGCTTTTATCATCATTGCTTAAGAAGCATTACCAGATATCTTTCTTGAATGATGCTGAATTATTATTGAAAGGGTCATTTGAGAAACCAGATCTGTTCATCTTAAACAGTCAGCTACCGGACCACAGTATACTGGAAGTATGCAAACACCTGAAATCACATGCTGACACGAGGGAGATACCGATACTGATCATTTCCGCGTCAGAAGATATCGACTCCTTAATGGAAGAATGTCCGGGTGACGATTTTATCAGGAAGCCCTTCTCAGGGGGTGAGTTACTGGAAAAGGTACACAGTGCCATTAATACGAAGATTACGAGTAGATAACTGATGACCGGGTCGCCTTCGGCGGCCCGGAAATTGTCTTGGAGCAGGATTACATTGATTATACTTATTTGCTTGATTTTTACTTTGGGGGATTATTGTGAGATAGATGGGAGATACTGTGGGATAGGGAGAGACATGGAGGAGGATTACTTTTAACGTGTCGTTGAGGTGGACTTGATCAGGAGGTGTTCTTTTGATGAGATGCTTTTAATAAACCGGGGGAAAAGGAGGCTTAAAAGACAGGTTTCTGTGAGTATTTGGGGGTATGTGATGTTTAAGCAGATGGAAAACCAGGCAATTTGTTGTGTAGGCGCATGAGGGTTGGCGAAGAGCGGCTCTTCGTTGCGTAAAAAATAATTTTTTGAGAGAGAATGGCGTTGCTTCATTCCCGTTGTCGTTGAGCTGCCGGGTGTTGGGGCCTGCGACTGATGCGGATTGGTTCTGGCTGAAGGGACCATCGCTTTCTTACATCAGGGATGCTGCCGGCCTTGAGACGCTTTTGTTTGGTGGCTGCAGGCGCCATTACTGCTACTATATCTGCCGCGAAAAAACGGCGGTTACCCGTTGCAATGGTTCCATTAAAACTTCTTACCTGCAAGATGATCAGCAGGGTTCCTTTTCCTGGTGTATTGGCTTCCAGTTCCAAACCGTTGAAAGGCTGGTGTAAGTCGAGCATGACGGTGGTGCTGCTACGGCCGGTAATCCGGCGCTCCCGGAAACAGATACGTACGGCCGTTACCGTAACTTCCAGGTGGGAAGCCTCTCCTTGCGGCGGTAAACTTTGCGCCGGTATTTTTAACAGGCCTTGTTGTGAAACCACTGGCGGATGAGGGAAGAATTGTTCCGTTCCGGTGTAGCGGTTTACCCGGAATCCTTCGAGGCCGCGGAGACTATCACTGCTTGTTTGTATCAAGGCTTTGTTTAGCCGGTTAACGAGCGCCCCGTCGTGGTGAATATGCAGCTGTGGAATGATGGCCCGCCGGATCAGTTTTCCTTTCCTGCTAGCAACGCCAAAGTTCCTGGAAGCCTTCCGGGTAGCGGCAGTTTGCCTTACTGCTTCCGGCATGGTGCGAACGAAGTAATTTCCGTTCCTCCGGTAACCAATGATATTGCCCAGCTTACCGGTAAAGCGGAGCAACCCTGTTTGTTTTGCCATAGGCGTTAACTGTTGTTTTAAAAGTTAAAAAATAAACAACAACAATGGATGCCGGAATAATGCTGAAAAACTAGTCTTTTTTACCGTGTCCTTTTCCGTTATTACCTTTCCCGTTATTGCCTCTCCCATTGTTGCCCTTTCCGTTGTTACCTTTCCCTTCTTTATATTTTCCATTCTTTGGATGTCCTTTTACCACGTAATATTTTTCGTCGTTGCTATAACGGATGATCTGCTGTTTGCCATAATTACCTTTATACCTTTTGTATTTACTGCGGTATACATCCGGATGAAGGTATGGCCTTGGTTCATTCACCACCACTTTATAGCCCCTGTTTAAATCGTAATGATAGCTGGCGGGCAATGATGGGGCGAAGATCCATCTTCCGCCGTTCAGGTATATAAAGCGCCGTTCAGGCACGTAATAATAGGCATCCACATCGGGCAGATAATAGTATTCTGCATAGTCGTATCCAACAGGACCCCAAAGCGGCTGATTACCAATATTCACATTTACATTTATCCCGACCTGTGCCGAACCGGTATTCCCATAAAACAAACCGGCTATAGCTAAACAAGTGACAATCAATATCTTTTTCATGATCTTGTTATTTATAACCTTATAGTTCCAAACGGAGTGCCAATTTGCAGAACCCGGTATCCGGCGGGGCTTTTCACTTATCCCTGCCAGGCTTCCCTGCTGATTTCATACACAAAATTCAGCCTGGGCGCTTCTCCAAAATAAATCACTTCCTGTTCGGCAATCTTTTTTGCCCCAATACGGCCAATGGATACTTGTGAACGGATATTATTTACCCCGATATGGAAGTAAACCGATGAAACGAATTGGAAAATATACTCCAGCATGGTCGCTTTTACCAAATGGTTAACGCCCGTTCCCCAATATGATTTGGCATAAAACGTATAACCTATAAATATGCTGTTTTCCTGCTCATTATATTCATAAAACCGTGTGCTTCCTATAACATTCCCGGTGGCTTTGTCCACTATTTTAAAGGCCCCTTTGCTTTGCATGGCTCCTTCAAAGAATACCCCGAATACTTCTTTTCTCCAGCGGTCTTTATTGGGATGCTGCTCCCATATTTCCGGATCTGATGCCACGGCGTATAAAGCGTCGAAATCTTCCTGCTGCAACGGCAGGATCATTACTTTTTCGTTTTCTAACGTAGGTTGTATGTTAAAAATCATTGGTCTTATTTTAAAATTTTCTTCATCATGATATCTGTTTGCTCATCATCACCCAGTTTGAAAATATGTTTATCAAACGCCGCAAAACCATTTTTCGTGTAAAAGCTGATGGCTCTCTGGTTTTCTTCCCAAACACCTAACCAAACGTAGTGGGCATTTACCTGCGTTGCAATTTGCATCGCTTGTTCATAAAGCATTTGCCCCACTTTTTTGCCATGAAATTCCTGTAACACATAGATCCGTTCAATTTCCAGTGCTTTGTCGTCCTGCAACTCGGTTTGTGATTGCCCGGTATTCAGTTTCAGATACCCGATTACCTTATCATCCAATACCGCAAAATAAAATGACGAGCCTTCATTATTCAATTCGGCGGAGAGCTTTTCTGTCGTAAAACCCTCTTCCAGGTATTTAGTCATATTTTCTTCGGTATTCGTGGCCGAAAATGTTTCGTAAAAGGTTTGCCGGCCGATTTGTTGCAACTGCGCCATATCGGTATCCGTTACTTTCCTGATGATGATATTCTCCATATGTACTATTTTCCGGATCAAAACTACCCATAAATTGGATTACATTTGTAGTCCAATTATAATAAAATGGGTAGTCCAATTTTAGCACAGTTTTTTGATGGCCTGCGTTTCGACCCTTCTTCCGGCAGGGCCGTTTATCTTCAGTTTGCGGATGCCCTTTTGTTGCTGATAAAAAACGGGAAACTGCGTTCAGGGCAAAAGCTGCCCGGTTCAAGGGATGTTGCCGCCCTGCTGCGCCTCAACAGGATTACGGTATCCAAGGCTTATGAAGAGCTGCAGATGCAGGGTTGGCTGGAAAGCTATGTAGGGCGTGGTACGTTTGTGTCGTCGCATATTCCGGAACCGGCGCCCCATGTCCTGCGGCATGGCGGTACAGCGGCAGTTCAAAAAAAGGCAGGATTTTCTGTTACGCCGAAACCTTATGCAGAAATTTCACTGGTGAGTGCGGAGCTTCATTTAGACGACGGATTTCCTGACCCGGCATTGGCGCCAATAAAAGAACTGTACCGGGCCTACCGGAACCAACTGACAAGAAGCGGTCTTTATCACAAATTCGGTAGTTACAGTCACCCGGGCGGCTCCTATTTTTACAGGGATGCCTTATCCCATTACCTGAATGAAACCAGGGGATTAAAGACTACGGCCAAAAATGTTCTTTCGGTAAGAGGTACGTTAATGGGCGTAAACCTGGTATGTAACGCGCTGATTGAAGAAGGCGATGTTATTGTTTCCGGCGTGCCGGGTTGGAATAGAGCGGAACTTAACTTTGCTCACGCCGGCGCGAAACATATTACCATACCCGTGGATGAAAACGGCCTGGTGGTCGACGAACTTAAAAAGATCTGTAAGAAAAGAAAGGTCAGAATGGTGTATGTAACCCCGCATCATCATTATCCCACCACGGTAGCGCTGCGGCTGGACCGAAGACTGGAACTGCTCCGGCTGGCCAATGAATATGGTTTCATCATTTTTGAAGATGATTATGATTTTGACTTTCACTATAAACACCGCCCGTTATTACCGCTTGCAAGCGCCGATGAAAACGGCATGGTTATTTACTGCGGGTCTTTCAGCAAAAGTTTTTCGCCTGCTTTCCGTATGGGGTACCTGGTGGCTGCAGAAAACGTTATTGAACACCTGGCGAAAGTCCGTATCCTGCTGGACCGGCAGGGCGACCATATTTTAGACAATGCCATGGCCGGCCTGTTAAATGACGGCACGTTGCAACGATATCTCAGAAAGGCCTTGCCGGTATATGAAAAAAGGCGCAACCTTTTCTGCGACCTGTTACACCGTGAATTGGGTGATGCAGTAAGCTTCACCATTCCCGAGGGCGGCATGACCGTGTGGACGGAATTTGACCCATCGATCGACCTGGAAAAATTAGCACAAAGGGCCCTTGGCAAGGGGTTATTCCTTTCGGATGGTAAAGCCCATCAATACCGTAACTACCATGCCAATGCCGTGCGGCTTGGCTTTGCCTCTTCTTCAAACGAGGAATTGACGAAGAGTGTGGCCATATTGAAAGGGCTGATCTAAGGGTATTACAGGTTATGAATAAAGGCAATCATCAAAGCGGCCGTAACGCGTGTAGCCGGCACCGCGCCAATGGTACCTGTTAGGAGATTAGACTCTTTCGGATCATCGAAGTTAATAGGTTGCTGGTAACTGCCGGTATGGCCGTAGCCCAACAAAATGCCTGTGCGGAGATTATACTGTCTTCTTTTGATATTTACCCCCAGCTGGCAGTAATAGTTATCCCATGTAGACGTATTAGGCGAAAAGCCATCGGTATTCTCCCTGCTGGCGTAGTTGAAATCGGTTCTGAGGGAGCAATAGCCTGTTAACTGCGGCTTCAGCTGGTAACTAACGCCAACGGACATATTAAAAATGGCCTTTCTGCCTTCCCTCATTTCCAGCAATGCAATGGCGGATGAATTACTATTCCCGGTGTCGGGTCTTTGAAAAATTTCAGGCCGCGGGGTGAGGATATTATAGTCTTTTATTTTCAGAAAGTATTCCGCCGCCATATACACCTGTCCTTTGCGATAGTCATATGCATATCCAAACGCCGCACTGGCGGGCACTTTGTAGTTCGTCTTCAGGTTAGTCTGCCGCGTGTTCGCCAGCAGGTTGATGGGGTCTTCGTCCAGGAAACGGACATTGGCGATGGCCATGTTGCTCAGTAAAGTTCCCCGTCCACGTATATGAATAAGGGGCGACGACAACAAAAACCCGAAATGATGTTTCGTTACTTCATAGCTTAAACCGGCCTTTAGTTTTAAGCCGATGTGATGATAATCCACCTGGTACGCACCCTCGTTACTGGCCAGTGGCAGGGTGCTGGAGGTATTGCTGCCAATCAGTGCACGGGCGGAAACGGTTTCACTGTAATGCTGGGAACGGGATTGTCCTTCTGCCATAAAACCGATGGCCCAGCGGTCAGACAATTTAAACCCTGTGCTGATAAGGGCAGAGGTTTCCCGGGTAAGATTCTGAAAATTGTACTGACCAAGATAATATTCCAGTCCGGGGCTCCCGCTGCCGTCAACCACATTGAGCTTTGTATCCTGTTGCTGGGATACATTGTAATTCAGCACCGCAGTATGTGTAAGTGCATAGCCGATATAAACGGGTTTCCTGCGGCCCAGGGACACGATGCCGGATAACATCTGGGGCACGCTGGAAGTGATACGTGAATGCAGGCTTTTCCCGGTACCGGCGCCATCTTTTATTTTGATGGACTCCACCTGGTACACGGTTCCTGAAATAGAAGCGGTTTTCTTTCTGGTAAGCGCCTGCAATGCGGGATTATAAAAAAGAACGCCGCTATCTTTATTATTAGCAATAACAGCACCGGGCGTAAAAAAGCCACCAGGGCCATAGTTTCCAGACCAATAATTGGCGTCCTGGGCAAACAATAACTGGCTTATGCATATAAAAAGGATGCAAGTGATAATTGCTCTGTTCATCATGCTGTACTTGAGGAGTGAATAAAACGGTTCCCTACTGAACAACTAAGCCGCGAAATTGTTTGGAGCGGATTTTGTCTTTCTCGCTGATTACGCTGATTATACTGATTACTCGGATTTTTACTTTTGGATTTTTTTGGATTTTTAGATTAATAATTAAGGGAGATAAAAGCGAGTATCCGCTTCTATCTCCCTTAATCCTCTATAAATCAAAAAGTAAAAATCCGAGTAATCAGTATAATCAGCGTAATCAGCGAGAAAGACAAAATCCGCGCATTAGAATTTGTAAGACACCGTGCCCGTAAACTGCGTAGGCGGTATTGGATTGATGCTGTAGTTTTCGTGTACGTAGTAGCTGTAGGTGTTGGTAACGTTAGATACTTTACCCATTACTGCGAAGCGTTTGAAAGCGTATCCGGCGCTCAGGTCGAGGGTAGAGAAACCGGGAACAGAAATCAGGCGGTTATATTTTTGTGTTTGATTGACCGTGTTGTTCCAGCCTGCGTAGCGCTGACCGAGGTAGTAGTATCCAACGCCGAGTTTCAGACCTTTCAGTTTTGTTTCCTGTAAGGTATAGAATGCGCTGGCATTGGCGGTATGATTGGGGTTACCTACCAGGCGTTCGCCTTCTATGGAGCTGCCGTTAAGTCCTGATGTTTTTTCGATGGTCATGTTGTTATAGCTGTAGCCTGCTATCAGATCCAGACCGGCTACAGGATGCCCTGCGATATCCAGTTCCACGCCCTGGCTGAGGGTTTCGCCGATCAGTGTTTTAATGTTGGTGTTACTGTTAACGGTGGTGCCATCGCTTAAAAACGCCGCCATTTGTGCGTAGTTGTTATTACGGATGCGGTATGCAGTAACGTTAACGGACAAACGTCCTTTCAGGATATCATTTTTCACACCCAGTTCATATTGTTCGATAGTGGATGGCTTCAGGTTTGCGCCATAGATATCCTGGCCGCTGTTGGGCGTAAATGAAGTGGAGTAGCTGGCGAATACTGCGGTAGAAGCGATAGGCTTGTACACCAGGCCGAAGCGCGGTGAAAATGCGTGATCGTATTTGGATTTACCGGCCGTTTTGCCACCTTTAAAGTTATAGGTAACCGGGGCTTCTGTTTGCAGGTAAGAGAACCGCACGCCTGCCAGTACTTTGATTTTTTCAGAGATGCTGATCAGGTCCTGTACGTAAGCGCCTAACCTGTTTACCGGTGCATTGAGAACGGTTTTCAGCGTGTCTGCCGGCATATCGGTACGGTATGGGAACTTATTGGGTTCGTATACATTGATGATATCGTAGATACCGGTGGTTTTGTTGATGGATGGTACGGTGTAGCCGTAGGTGCCTGTGAGGTACCTGTCGGCGTCCACGCCGGCGAGAACCGTATGTTCTATGGCGCCGGTTCTTACGTTACCGGTTAAATCCACCTGTGCGGCGTAGTAATCTTCATTGGTACCATTTCTTCCCAGCGGGCGGGCCCAGGTGCTGTCGCCTTTTGCCTGGATCCTTTCGATGGAGTAATAGTCCCTGTAATATTTAGAGTAAGCGATATTGCCGGTTATTGCCCAGTTATCGTTCAGTTTATGTTTGATGTTGGCAGATGCGGTGGTTTGTTGTGTATGTGCATATTGCCATGGAGCGCCGTAAAAAGTATTGCGGGGCACTTTGATCAATGCGGTATCGCCGATGGAACCAGTACCAAAGTCGGGGGTAAAATCGTGTTTCAGGTAATCTGCCTGCACTACTAATTCCGTGCGGTCGCTCAATTTGAACAGCAGGGAAGGATTTACATAATATCGTTTGGAGTGTACCTGGTCGCGGTAGCTGTCGGCTGTTTCGAAGGTACCGTTTACGCGGTAGGCTATCTTTGACGACAGGGGGCCGTATACATCGAAAGCGGGTTTCAGTAATCCGTAGCTGCCGGCACGGAGATTTACTTCACCACCGAAATTGAATTTGGGTTGTTTGGTTACCATGTTCATCACAGCACCGGGAGAAACGTTACCATACAGGATGGCGGCGCTGCCTTTCAGCACTTCTACCCTTTCGAGGGAGCTCATTTCGGGCATAGCGCCGGAGTTAACGCGGGCGCCGTTTTTGAAGGTATTGGTGCTGGAAAATCCGTATCCGCGGGCATTGAATGTTTCCTGGGTACCGGCTCTCATGGAGGCCATGTATACGCCGTTGATGTTTTTTACCACGTCGCTGAGGCGTTGTGCCTGCTGGTTTTCCAGTACTTCATGGCCGATGATGGACACGCTTTGCGGCAGGTCCATTACCGGTACCGGTAATTTGCCGATGCTTACCGGTCTTTTATTGATGGTTCTTGTTTTAGTGCCGTCTACCACTACTTCGTTCAACTGGCTGGCGGTTGCTTCCAGTGCGATATTTACTGCGGTTACTTCATCTGCGCCAATGGTTACGGATTGGTTCAGTGTTTTAGCGCCGGTGTAAGAGATGATCAGTGTATAATTACCGGGCTTTACATTCTTCAATGTAAAGAGACCTGCTTCGTCGGTCAGGGTACCTTTTTTAGTATCTTTTAATCCAATTGTTACAAATGCTGCAGGCTGCCCGTCGGCGGAGCTGATCTTTCCTTTAATGACACCTGTTTGTGCCAGTACAGTAAGGTTGATAAAAATGAGGCCGAGAATAAAGTATAAATGTTTCAACGAGATTAATTTTGTGCAAAGAAAAATCAATCCTGTCGATTAGCTCAGACGGATCGGGAAAAGTTCGATGGCCCTTGTACACCGTGATTAACCCCTCTAAATGCGGTGATACCGCCGTTATCCATCTCCCTAAAAGATAAACAAAGTACCAAACAATACACAAGTAGCTGTTATACAACATATTAAGAAAGACGCCCAGGATGACTATGTGACGCTAGTCCCATACCGCCAACGGGTAAATTCAGAATTAATTCAGAATTGAAGTTTAATTTAGTGCCATGAAATTACTGATTATAGAAGACGAGATACAGCTGGCACAAAGCATTATCTCTTATTTATCAGGTGAAAATTACGTATGTGAATATGCAGGTACCTATCAGCAGGCATTGGCAAAAATAGAGATGTTTGACTATGAATGTATCCTGCTGGACTTGATGTTACCCGGCGGCGATGGTATCAGGCTGCTGGAAGAAATAAAAAAACGGGAGAAAGACGAGGGCATTATCATCATTTCTGCGAAAGACTCCTACGAAGATAAAATACAGGGATTAAAAACCGGGGCAGATGATTACCTGGCAAAACCGTTTCATTTACCGGAGCTATCGGCCAGGATTTTTTCCGTTATCAGAAGAAGAAAATTTAATAACAATAATATTATCCGGCAAAATGAACTCACCATTAACCTGCTGGCTAAAACAGTGCTCATTAATAATGCACCTGTAACCCTCACAAAAAAAGAGTTTGACCTGCTACTCTATTTTATCAGCAACAAAAATAAGGTTATCTCTAAAAATGCGCTGGCGGAGCATCTTTCAGGCGATATTGCCGGTATGCTTGACGACCACAATTTCATTTACGCCCACATCAAAAATCTGAAAAAGAAACTAACGGAGGCCGGGTGCGGTCATTATCTTAAAACTATTTACGGCACCGGTTACAGGTGGGAAGTGTAGTACTCCTTTCAAATTTCAAATTTATTCAAAATTCGCCCCTACTTTTGAAAGATGAAAGTACTCCTCATTGAAGACGAGCAACAACTGGCAGACAGCATTATCCGTTATTTATCGGGTGAGCATTACCTGTGTGAACATGCGAAGAGCTACCAGCAGGCGTATGAGAAGATCCACCTTTATGAATATGAATGCATATTACTTGACCTGATGTTGCCCGGAGGAAATGGCATCAAACTACTGGAACAAATAAAAGAAGAAAATAAAGATACCGGTGTTATTATTATTTCTGCCAGAGATGCCATTGATGATAAAATAAAAGGGTTGCAGACAGGCGCAGACGATTATCTGGCTAAACCATTCCATCTTTCGGAGCTAAGCGCCCGGATCTATTCCGTGATTCGCAGAAGAAAATTTCAGAACAGCAATATTATTGAACAGAACGAACTAAAGCTGGACCTGCTCGCAAAAAAAGTACAGGTGCATCAGCAGGAGGTATTCCTTACCCGGAAAGAGTTTGATCTGCTGATGTATTTCCTCGGCAATCAGAACAGGGTGCTTTCAAAAAATGCGCTGGCAGAGCATCTTTCAGGGGATATTGCAGACATGCTGGACGACCATAATTTCGTGTATGCACATATCAAAAACCTGAAAAGAAAACTTAGTGAAGCAGGTTGTGATAATTATCTGAAAACAATTTATGGAACCGGTTATAAATGGGAGATATGAATAAGCTGCTTAACAAATCGATGAAGGCATTTGTGTTATATGCCGGGATTGTACTGGCATGCAGTATTCCCGCGTATTACGCCATCATCGACTTTATCTGGGAACATGAATTAAAAGAACATAACCGGATTGAGAGTGAAACCACCCGGCAAAACTTACAGGCGCTTTCCCTCACCAATGAAGAACTTACCGAAAGTGTGACGCTGTGGAACAAACTACGGCCGGAAACACAATTGCAACCCGCTGCAGCAGTACGGCCGGATTCCACCTATAACATCTACCGGAAAAATAAATATATACCTGCAAAGGGCTGGGACAGGTTCCAGGGGCTTGTTACTTATTTTACTATCAACGGAAAAGTATTCCGGCTCACCCAGGAAGCCAATATGGAGGAATCCCATGAAACCATTATTGCCATTGCGGGTGTGACATTCCTCTTTTTCCTCATCCTGCTGGGCGGTCTTATTTTTATCAGCCGGAAAATATCGGAAAAACTGTGGCGGCCTTTTTACAACAGCCTGCAAAAGATTCAGTCGTTTGACCTTCACAAACAATACGCCATTCAATTTGAGAAAACCGGCATTGAAGAATTTGAAACGCTTAACCATCACCTGGAAAAACTGATTGCGGGCAATATTGCAGTATACAAACAACAAAAGGAGTTTACACAAAATGCGTCGCATGAATTGCAAACGCCATTGTCTATCGTAAAATTTAAGCTGGACCTTTTATACCAGAGCAAGCCGATAACGGATGAACAGTCTGAGCTTATTAACGAGGCACATCAGTCGTTATCTAAGGTAACACGGATCAATAAAAACCTTTTACTACTGGCTAAAATTGAAAACAGCCAGTTTTCCGGGAAAGAAGCCATCAACCTGTCGGCGCTGCTGGAAAATCATATTTCATTACTGGAGGATTTCCTGGAGGACAAGCAACTGCAGGTGATCAGGCACATTACGCCAGGTGTGGTATTATCAGGGAATAAAGTGTTGGTGGAAATTATGCTGACGAATCTTATCATGAACGCCGTGCGGCACAGCAACCTGGGCGATACTGTGATGATGACACTGACGGAGCGCCAACTAGAGTTTTCCAATATGGGTGCAGCTCCGTTAGAGGAAAAGATCCTTTTCAGGCGTTTTGGCACCTCCTCTCCCAACAGCACCGGCACCGGGCTAGGGCTGGCCATTGTGCGCCAGGTATGCCGCCTGCATGGCTGGCAGGAAAGCTACCGTTTTGAAAACGGCTTTCATATTTTTACTGTGGCATGGGCATAAATTCTAAATTCCTGCCAAATCGTATTTCATCTTTGCCATCATAAAGTATGCAAGGATGAAACGATTGATCTATTTTCTCTTACTGGTATTACCTGGCGTTGTGACACAGGCACAGGAGAAAGACGTAACGGTTTCCGGAACGGTAAAAGATGCTAACAGTAAAGCCGTGTTGCCATTTGTGAATGTAACCTTACACAAAACAGCCGATTCTTCTTTTGTAACCGGGGTTATTACCAGCGAAACAGGCAGCTTCCGCATGGGGCCACTGGCAAGCGGACAATACCTGCTGAAGATCTCCTATATGGGTTATACTACCCGCTGGCAACCATTGCTGGTAGGACACCTCAGCCAATTCCTGGATGCCGGCAATATAGAATTGGTTGCCGGCGTAACGCATATCAATGAAGTAACTGTTACCGGGAAGCAGGATGCGGTAACGGATAAGATGGATAAAAAAACATTCCTGTTATCTTCCAATATCAGCCAGGCCGGCGGTTCTGCGCTGGAGGCGATGAAAAACCTCCCCGGCGTTACTGCCGGCCAGGATGGCAAAGTGCTGCTGCGCGGCAGCGATAAAGTAATGATACTCATCGACGGTAAACAAACCGCACTCACCGGCATAGGCGGGCAGGCCGGCCTGGATAATATCCCCGCCTCCGCCATCGAAAAAATTGAGATCATCAATAACCCTTCCGCGAAGTACGATGCCAACGGTAATGCCGGCATCATTAATATCATCTACAAAAAAGAAAAAAAAGAAGGTATTAATGGAAAGATAGGTCTTACTACCGGCCTGGGCGCCCTATGGGAAAAGAAAGGTAATCTTCCGGGTATACGCCCACAGTACACCGCAACGCCCAAAATAAACCCTTCGCTATCACTGAACTACCGGAAAAACAAAGTAAACCTTTATCTGCAGGGTGATCATCTCTATACCAAAACCCTTAACAAAAACGAGTTTACCGAAAGAATATATGATCACGGCGATAATACTTTGCAGCAGCTGAAAAGAAACCGGACCACCAATATTACTACCGGCAAAGCTGGTATGGACTGGCAACCAGATGAAAACAATACAATCAGTATATCCGGTTTATTCAGCAGTGAAAAGATCCTTGACCGGGGTGATGAGCCCTTCTTTGCCACGGATCTCAGCGAAAGGAAACGGCTGTGGCAATTCCTCGAAGACGAGCTGAAAACCACGGCTACCTTTTCTGCCGGCTGGCAACATGCCTTCAAACAACCGGGGCGTACGTTGAACGTGCAACTGAATTATACTTTTCACCGGGAAGATGAAAAGTATTTTTTCACGAACATCATGCCTGCCTATACCGGGTTGGATTCTTTTAAACTCCTGTCTGATGAGCATGTGGCTGATCTGAATGCCGATTATGTGCATCCGTTAAAGTATGGCCGTTTTGAAGGAGGGATTAAATTCCGGCGGCGTTATATTCCTACCAATATGCAATTCAAACCGGGTATCCAGTCTCCTCTCGACACCACTGCCGGCGGCTGGGCCAACTACGGCGAAATCATACCCGCCGCCTACGGTATGTTTGTATTTGAAAACAGAAACCTCGAAATAGAAGCGGGTATGCGGGTGGAGTATGTTGACCTGCAGTATGATGTGAATCCTGAACACCGTACCTATAAAAGCGATGGATACCACTATATACAACCGTTTCCAAATGTGCGGCTATCTTATCTTATCAATGATCAGCATAAATTATCTTTTTTTTATAACCGGCGGGTAGACCGTCCGAATGAAGTAGACATCCGTATCTTTCCAAAGTATGACGACGCTGAAATTATAAAGGTGGGCAATCCTGAGCTGAGGCCGCAGTTTACCAATACATTTGAACTGGGCTATAAAACCAGCTGGCGCAATGGCTACCTGCACCCTGCACTTTATCACAAACGGATGGATGCCACTATTACACGCATAGGCAGCACCGTTAGTAACAGCACACTGATCTATAACATATTCCAGAATGCGGGAAAAAGCTATAACACCGGTATTGAAATCAACCTGGCGCAGCAGATCAGCCGGTGGATAAATTTCAACCTATTGCTAAACGGATACCAGAACATCATTGCTGCTTTTACCGTGGTGAATAAATACCCGGTGGAGAACACCTATTCCTCATCGCGGCAGGAAATGTTTTCCGGCAACATTAAATTCAATGCAATGTTCCAGCTGCCACGGCTGGTGGAAATACAGCTGACAGCGATCTATCTCGCCCCTGATATCATCCCGCAGGGAAAAATATATTCCCGTTTTTCAGTTGACCTTGGTGTAAAAAAGAATATTGGCAACAACGAGTTTTTTGTGAATGCCACAGATATAGCCAATACCCTGCGCATCCGCAGAACGGTGGAAGGCAATGGTTTCCACTACACCGGCACGGATTACCTGGAAACACAGGTAATCCGCGTGGGATATAGTTATAAGATGGGTACTAAAACAAATAAGTAACATGCACCATTACGCGGTTGCCTGCTTTAATCCGGGTATCAGCCAGCTGTTGTGAAATAACGGGTTGGAAATTTCCACCTATGGAAACAACGCCCATGGTGGCTTCCACACCCAATGTGGTCAGCAGTGAATGTCCGCCCGAAATATCCACGGCATACTTTTTTCCTTCCGTATCTTTTTCGGCGGTTTCATACAGTATCCCTGCATTGGGCGCCAGCGTAACTTTCTCCGCTGCCCTTATTTTATAATAGGCCAGTATGTTTGCGGTGAATTTATTCCCATACTGGTAATCGTATTTATTATAGCTATTGATTTTGTAACTCACGTTGGTATTTACCCCGAAGTCCATTAGCCGCACATCGTACATGGCATTTAAGGTAAAGTCGGTGCTGGCGGTGCCCAGCTGGAAATTATTGGGCGTATCTTCATTTTCCTTATGTTCAGTTGGCTCATATTTCCCCGTAGGTACTTTAATGCCCCCTCCTATCCATAACGATTGCACCAGCAGTTTGCCGCCACGGGTAGTATGCTGTTTATCCAGCAGCTGGTAATAGCCAACCACCGCTATATCTCCGATACCGGATTTATGCATGGTGACGCCCTGGTTTTCGCGGCTGTTGAAGTTGACCGGTATAAACCCCAGCACCCGGAAACGTTTGCCGATGTTCCATCCGCCCCAGAGTTCCGCTGTCTGGTAGGTTTCGTTGGTAGTAAGATAGGATGTGGCGCCACCGGGACCCAGGTGGGAACGCAGCGTTTTGTACTGGTAGCGGATACCGATAAACTTCTTTTTAAAATCCGGCAGCAGGCCGATGTAGTAGCTTCCTACCCCGCAGCCGCAGATATCACAGGCCCTGGCTTCGTAGCAACCGGTGGTGATCATCAGCAGCAGCAATAGTATTTTTTTCATCTGTCGTATCATTTTATTGCGATTCTTCTGAGAACCGTTTGTCTTTAACAAAATTCCGGTCGTTCAGCGTGTTGAGGAATACCAGCAGTAATTGCTGCTCTGCTGCGCTGAGTGTGATGCCGGGTTTCGCGTTCATTTTCAGCAGCGGATCGAGCGTTGGGCCGTCCTCCACTTCCGCTGCATAATGATTTAATACGCCCTGAAGTGTATAAAAGCGGCCATCGTGCATATAAGGAGCGGTGTAAGCGAGGTTACGCAGGCTGGGCACTTTAAACTTATACTTGTCCGCCGGGTTTAGTGTGATCGGGTACCGGCCTTCATCGTTGTTTGGACCCGTGCCGATGCCATTGTTCCGGAAGGAATGATCCGTGAACAGCGGTTCCTGGTGGCAGCTGTTACATTTTTGCTGAAACACGGTATAGCCCTGCTGTTCTGCCGGTGTAAACGTGGCCTGCTTACGGGTTACGCTGTCGTATTTCGATTGATCGCTGACCACCATTACCATGAATTGCGACAGTGCTTTCATCATCCGCGCGGTAGTTATTTCTTCTGTGCCGAATACTTTTTTAAACAGTGCCGGGTAGGGCGTTGTTTGACGTAGTTTATCCAGCACATTGCCCATTGTTTCATCCATTTCCACGAAGTTGGTGATGGGTGCTACCGGTTGCAGGTCGAGGTCGAAAACGCCGCCGTCCCACATGAAAGTGGTATTCCATGCCAGGTTCATGATGGGTGGTGAATTGCGGCTGCCGAGCCGGTCGTCGATACCATGACTTACATCATGCCCATGATGCGTAAAGGCGGCGGTTTGTATGTGGCAGCTGCCGCATGAAATGGTATTGTTGCGGGAAAGCCTCGGCTCATAGAACAGCTTGCGTCCCAGTTCGAATCCTTCTTTTGTAATGGGATTACTGACCAGCTTATACACCGGCGCGGGGAATCCCGCGGGCTGCTGAAAGCCGGTAAATGTATTGGCCGGATCTTTTAATTCATCATTTTTACCGCATGCAGACAAAAGGAGTACCAGCAGGATACGCCAACTAAGTTTAGCCATGACCGTTAGTTTTAATTTTCCGTATGATCGTGGTGGAACATATGGCTGTAGTTATCCGCTATTTTTGCGCTGAAGTCGCCAAACATCACGGTGGGATTGGATAAGATGCTAACGGTGGTAGCGCCATTGAACATTTTCAGCACATCTGCCATCAGGTGGATATTTGCTTCCCTGCCCTGCCTGACCTTTGCGGTGCCGCCGGCAGTGAGATTGATGGTAATGGTCCTGTTATTGTTTAAGGTAGGTGCGCTGTATCCGCCGAAGCCACCGATATGGTAACGGAATTTGTGTTGCCCGCTGGGGTCTGTTGGAGCGGCGTCTGAGGTGCCTTCCATTTTAAAGAAGATGTAGCCCATATTCCAGCCCCAGTACATACCGTCGTCCATTCCGCCGGCAGGGTCCAGCACGCCGGTGCGTTTGCTTACGTCCATTACGCTGCTGAGGCTGTCCACACCCAGGATGAAGCTGAGGGAAGTATATTCACCTTCCGGCACGCGCACTTTTACAAACTGCGAGGCGGGGTCTGATTCTGATACCAGGAAATAGCTGCTGTCTTTAGGAACGGTGTATTCCTGTCCGCCGGCATTCCTCACTTTGATATTGGTGATAAAATATTTCAGGCGGTCTACTTTAAAAGATTCTCCTGCCGCATTCACATAAGTACCGGTATTCAACTGGAGGTTTTTATCGCCTGCGATGTTATCAAACTGAATAGATAGTGTCGCTTTCGTGGTTTCATTAGCTGCCGGGGTGGTGTCGTCTTTTTTGCAGGCGGTGATGCCGCTGCTGATCACCAGGATGGTGAGTATAATTTGCCTGATACGGTACATGTTAAATGGTGTTATAAAGAAATAAGAATGAATGATCCGGGCAATAGAAGGCCCTGTCTGCATGGGCTGCAGACCTTTAAAGCATATGCGAAACCGGGGCGATGGGCGGGCGGAAAACGGATGCGGGCTGGTCAACAGGAGCGCCCATATTATCACATACCGGGTAACTGGTACTTACAGTAGTGAATGCTGGTTTCAAAATATTATTATCAGGAAGACAGGCATAAAATATTTCGCTCCTGTTATCTGTTTTACTCCAGGGGCTTTCGTGTTCTTTCCGGTCTTCCTCGCGGAGTTGTTTTGCCAGGTGGCATTTACCGTTACAATGCAGTTGTGGTTGATTGCGGTTAATACACAAATTTTTCGCGATGTACTCCTGGTTTACATAAAACCCGAGCATCACCACATAACGGCCTGATAGCTGGCAAAACCAGATCATCATTAGCAGTACCGTTATCATTTGTTTCCGCATTCCTTACGTGGTTGTAATTTCCTGCAAAGTTATTTCTTTGATAAGTGTTTGCCTGAAAATGAACGGGACAATGATTTAGATAAAGTGACTTTTTTTCCGGGGAAAAATAAAAACCACCTGATTATTTTATAATTTACTTTAAAATCCTTTTAACCTATGGAATTACAAACACAAGAATCCATCTTTACGGATGAGGCCACGCTTGAAATGGCTGGTCATGGCCGGCGCCTGGCGAATTACATCATAGACCTGGTCAGCTTTTATATTGTCCTGATAGTGGTAATAATACCTATTACGATTGCCTATCCGGATCTGCTGGATTTTGCGGATTCGCCCGGGATGGACTATCTCGACAGGTTGCTGGCCATGGTGGCATATGGCTTTTATATGGGTGTGATAGAAGCAGTATTTAAGGGAAAATCGCTCGGCAAACTTATCACGGGCACCCGTGCAGTAAATGAAGATGGGAGTGAAATATCGGCTAAAACCGCTTTTCTGAGGGGGTTGAGCCGTGCAGTTCCGTTTAATGCTTTCAGTGCGTTTGGCGGCTGGTGTCATCCGTGGCACGACCGGTGGACAGATACGTATGTAATTGATGTAAAGAAATCAATTTTACCGGTGGGGAAATAGCTTACAGAAGCTCCGTTGTTATGACGGAGCTTTTTTGTTTTATATACCTGAGGTGTTATTTACTTTTTCACTCTTGTAATATCCTCCATCTTCCAGCTCTTATCGAAATATGCGGCGGTTGGGCCATAAAAGCGCATATAGGCAAACCAGTGTTTACCGGGTAAGGTTTGTACCCAATTCTTTTCTTTTCCTTCCGGCGCTTTTGGACCAAAATAGAGGTCTACCGAGCCGTCGTTATTTTTGATCAGGTCTTTCCTGGACGAGAGGTCTGCATTTCGTTGGGGGTTATCTATCAGGCAGCGGGTATTGGAATCATACACGGTGAGCGACCAGAAGTTTACTGCCGGCGGGTTAGCGGGTACATGCAATGTATAGTTAAGGTCACCGAGCAGCCATTCGCCATCTTTATCTTCATAGGCGCCGAGGTAAGCCTGCCCAACATTGGCTATTTTGGTGATCATCGCTTTTGAGTAGGTAACGGCTTCAAAAAAATAGGAAGTACGCTGGAAGAACTCATCATAACTGGCTGCGCGCTGGGAGGGGTCGCCGATGATCATCACATAATCCCATTTCCGGTCTGGCCAGTGATACACACTATCGAAACGTTTTGCAAATGAATTTACCATGGCCATTTGTTTTCCTCTTTCTGCCGCAGCGATCAATATTGTTTTTTGCCTTTCTGTGGGGGCAAATGGTTTACCCTTCTTTACACCCAGGTTATCCAGCCAGGCCATAAAAAAGCGGTCGCGTTCCTCTACCGGTTCTTCCTGGATGATAGCGTGTAGCCGTTCCCAGTAGGCCAATCCATCCGGTTGTCCGCCAAAATATTTTTTACCGGAGGGGCTTACTACTTTTGTCGGTGTAGGGTTTGCTCGTTGAGCATAAGGATATATTTTAACGGCGTGTACCAATGCTTCTGCCTTTTGGGGATCGGGGTCGAGTGCCCGGAAACCAAAGAACACATTCATGGTATTACAGGGAACGATAAAAAATCCGGGGGCTTTAAAATCTTTTTGTCCGGGTGGCACTAAAACATATTTACCACCCTTTCCCTTGTCAGGGCCCATTTCACCAATGACCGCCTGTTCGCGTTGCCAGAAATCGGCTAATCCACCGGCTGTATGACCTTGGGGCATTTCAATAACGGTGGGACCATTTCCGGCCAGGTCTATAAAATCCATGATATATGGTGTGGTAGCATTTGCTGTTAAGATACCCAGTTTATCTTCATAGGTATTATAAAATACGAGGTCGTTGCTGTTTGCCCCGAATACATCATAATGCACATGTTGCCATTCCGCAAAAGCAACGATGGGTAGTCCCCACAGGTAGCACTGTACTGCTTGTTGGTAGTCCATTTTATCAAACAGGGTATTGATGGATTTTCTGGCGGGAATATCCTTGTCTACGTATACAGCAGCTGTATCCGGATCGCTGATGGCCACATTATCCTGCTTGTTGTCCGATGCCGGCGCAGTGTTTTTCTGAGAGTTGCAGGAAAATATGACCAGGCCCATTAGCAGGCCACTTAATACATTTTTCATGATGGGTATTTTAGTATTATTTATTCTGCACCAATATAGTTTTCTCTTTCCCGTTGTCTTTATCTTTCACGCAGCGGAAGCCGATATGCGAGGCGCCGGAGTCAAAGGAAGTACCTCTTCTCGCGCTGGGGCGGTAGTTTACGCAGTAATCATTGGCGCATAGAAAGGAGCCGCCTTTGGTCACTCTTTTTATGGCGTACTGGTCTTCCGGGTCGTAAGTGCCGGCCGGGCCTTGCGGGTCGACCTGTACGGCGTGGACATTCATTTTTTTATAGAAGGAAGCGTCGTACCAGTCGGCGGTCCACTCCCATACGTTGCCGGTCATGTCAAACAGTCCGTAGGGATTGGCGGGAAAACTGGCTACCGGCGCGGTTCCTTTAAATCCATCTTCTCCCAGGTTCTTATCCGGGAAATGCCCCTGGTAGGTATTGGCCATATACCGGCCGCCGGGTTTAAAATCATTTCCCCAGGCATAGCGTTTTTCTGCCTGTCCGCCTCTTGCGGCGTATTCCCATTCTGCTTCCGTGGGCAGGCGTTTGCCGGCCCATTTAGCGTAGGCGTTGGCATCTTCCCAGGCAATTTGTACTACGGGGTGTTTCCAGCGGCCCTCGAGGTTACTGCCCGGACCTTCCGGGTGTTTCCAGTCGGCGCCGGCCACCCATTTCCACCAGTTGGAAATATCGCCGGTGTTTACCGGGTGATCCGGGGCCACAAATACCAGTGCGCCGGGCACCAGCAAGTCGTCGTCGGGTTTAGGCGTTCCGGGGGGCAATTGTTTGCTGATATCTTCCCATAGGGGTTTCCGTTCGGCTACGGTGATATATTTGGTAGCGTCGGTAAACGCTTTGAATTCTTCGTTGGTGACTTCCGTTTTATCTATCCAGAAGCCCTCTACCTTAACGGGATGTGCGGGTCTTTCCTGGTCGTATGCATCTTTTTCATCGGTGCCCATCATAAATTGTCCACCAGCAATCCACACCATGTTGCCGGGATCCTTCTTATCAGCGGCGGTAGCATACCTTGAGGGAACGGCGCAGCAAACAGCTTGTCCTGTTTTGTCCGCGGCCTGCTGCTGCGGTTGTTGCTGGTTGCAGGACACAGCTATTATCAATAACGGCAAATACCTTTTTTTAATCATCATTGTACATCTCTTTAACAGATAACAAAAAGACAATACTCACTTCTTTACGGCACCGTCGTTCCAGGAGGGCAAGCGCCCTCCCGGGCCGACAGATGGAGGGAAAAGAACCATGCGACAGATAAACACCAACATGTTCTCATGTGGGTTGTCAACATAACAGTTAATTTATTGCTGTATCTAAAATGCTACTACATTTTTGCCGGGAAGCTCGCCATGATCTTTGTTACGGCGGCAGGGATCTTTGTATCCGGATCTTTGATCGGACCATCGATCTGGCTATTGCCTACGCCTTGCCATAACAGGGATCTTTTTTCGCGGTCTATCACGTCAATGATGAGGGAACCGTCGATGTATTTATCTACCGAGAAGGTGGTGTTGCTGGAACCCATGCCCATGCCGCCACCCCAGTAGTAAGGTCTGTAGAAACCACCGTAGCCATAATAATCGGTATTAGCCGTTACGTTTTGGCCTTGTTTGGCAATGGTGATTGGATTTACCAGCAGATCAGCGCTGGTGGTATCAGATTGTGTATAGCCCTTTGCCACCATAGCGGCGATCACGCCATTGTTGATACGGTCCCTGTTTAATTCGCTGATGGGGCTTCTCTGACCGGCGGGGTTATAGAGGGCAAAAGTTTTGTACCCGGTAAAACTGGCTTGTTTATTCACGTCTGAAGTTACCTTCAACGTGGGTCCGCAGGCGGCCAGCATCAATAGTGCAAAGGCAGAATAGAGGAGTGTTTTTTTCATAATATTCAGTTTATGTGAGGTTGTAAAAGAATCATTTAGCTTTTTTTGCCCACTGCAGGTTCAATCCAAAAAACACCTGGTATGCAGGCTGACCGGCGCCTTCGCTGTATACGGTGAGTTGTGGTTCAACAAAAATGTTTACCATCATATTGTTTGCCTTGAACACTTTACCTGCGCCAAGGCCAAATGGGATCAGGGTGCGTTGGTTCTCAAAATCAAACGTCCATATGGCGCCGGCGCTACGGGCATACAATCCCGCTGCTATGTTGAAAGTCATCGTTGGCTGAAAGGCCAGTACACTTACTTCCTCGCGATCGGACTGCCCTGCAAACGAGTGCTGGTAGGTAACCAGTGAACCGAGTACATGTCCGCCGGGGATATGATGTATGGCGACAAACGCGCCACCTGCCTGCCATTTACCGGTGCCTAGATAATCGTTGCTGCCGGTGGGAAATACGATCATCGGCCCTATTGCCAGATCTGTGGAGGCGCCGTTTTTAGAAAAGCGGATCGCGTCAAAGATCTGGATATCACCGAGGCCTGAATTATAGCCCATCTTATTATCTGCCGGCAGCGTAGTAAACGGAACTGTGGCACGGATAATCTGCCGGCCTGCCACCATTACTCCTCTCAGGTTCATGGTGTTGGATACCTCCGTAGTGCCCCGCTGGTGCATGGTGATAAAATCGTGGAAACTGATCTGATTCAGCTCCGCCAGGGGATTATTGGATTTCGCAATTTCCTCCTGCGACAGACCTGCGCCGGGTAAAGGCGCCTGCTGTGCCTTTAGTAAGACAGGTGTAAGCAGCATGCTGCATAGTACCATTAGTTTATTACCTTTCATTTGAGATGAGTTAAATATTACCATGAATATCCTATGCTGAACACCGTTCCAAAATCCACTTTCTGTGCGCTTACATCCGGTGGTTTACTATCGTAATCGAAATAAAACTGCACGTTCAGGTTCAGGTGCGTTACAATTTTCCAGTACAGTGTAATGCTCTGGTCCACGCGCCAGCGGCCTTTCTGCGACAAGCTAAAAAACAGTGAATTCGTGGCCTGCATAGTGAGATAGGGAGTGCCCAGCTTGTACAGGTAGTAGTTCACGAACAGCGGAATTTCGGCAGACACGGCACGGCCGGCGTTGATACTGTCTGTGCTGTATTCCTTCTGGATGGAAAATCCTGTAGCCGCTCTCAGGTCGTTTTTCCTGCTTTTAATGAGTATGGGCCCCGCGCCCTCTGCCAGCTGCATACGTGCGCTCAACCCTAATTCCGTACTGCGCTGGAACTGAACAGAGGTCACCGCAAACCATCGCTTCCAGAATTCGATATATGCCTGCACTGCCAGATCTGCTTTTTCTATTCCTTTAAACTCATTGTCGATTGTATACATCAGGTCTCCCGATGTTAAAAACAACCAGTTCTTTGTGCTGTAGGTCATATTGTGGCTTTCATTCACACGGCCTATATTACTGGAACGGGAGTACGAAAAACCAAGACTGGCGGATCCATCGAGCCGTTTCCAGAAATCATCATCCATGTTTTCGATATTATCCAGGTCTTCAATGAACAGTTCCGTAGTATCGTGGTCTTCTATGAGCTTTACCCATCCGGGGCCACGTCCGGGTTCCAGGATGCCCAGGTATTTGATGTTCGCCACACTCTCTATCCGGTATAATTTTCTGCGGGCGGTAATTGATTTTATATTTCTCAGTTTAATCGTTACCATGTCTTCCAGCTTATCCGGGTCCAATATCAGTTCACCACGCTGGATTTTTTTTACCTTACCCCGGATCTGATCTCCATCCATAAATTCAATCACATCACTTTCTCCGGGGTGTAACGTCTGCGCATATACGACAACAGGCAGCAGGCCCGTCAGCAATAATATGATACCGATCCATCTCACCAGCGCCACCTGTAGTTTCCTGATAATAAAAGCGACTTTCGCCCACCCAGAAACCCCGCTTCCGTTCTAACCTGCCACCGTTTATTGAACTGGTATTGTGCGCCCACCACCAGGCTCCAGTTAGAAACAGGATTTTTCTTCAGGGAATAATTGATCGTGATATCATCCGGAAGATTATTCATTTTGTTCTGCACGGCCTGGGCGATGCGTTTTACCACCACCTGTTGAGCGCGGGGTAAATCCTTGTACCATTGTTCTGTTTCGTCAATGATCTTTTGTGCCTGCGCGGGGTCCATCGTGGGTTTGAGATCTGCCAGATCAATAGATCCACTGGTACCTTTATTTACAAAGAAGCCGGTGGTGCCTACCCATACTGCCACTGATTTTCCGGGCTTTTCCGGGAACTGAAAATTATACCCGACCCTCGGGGTGACCATGAAAGTTTTTACCACATCATCCAGCTTGTCGAGATGCGACCAGGTGTAATTAAGATCTGTGATGGTGATAATACCATGATAGCCACCGGCCAGTGTAGTTCCGAGTCCCATTGTATATCCCTTGAAATCGGCTTCGCTGGAAAACTGGAAAGGGGCATTAATATTTACATTGGTTTTTGCCTGGACCAATCCCAAAATCCCATAGAGGTCCACGAATGGCAGGATCCAGAGATCCACCCTGGTGGTGGCGCTTTGCATATGGGCTTTTACATCGCCAAACTGTATAAAGTCGAGCGGTACCGGCTCCACATCGTTGAAGCCCACCTTCAGGTCGGTGATATTCACTTCCTGTTGCCCGCCCATAAAATTGAGCATGGCGCCTACCGGGTATTGGATGCTAAACCCTTTTTCCACCACCTTGCTTCCCAGGATGGGGAAGCGGTAGGGATATCCGGCCCTGCGCAGGCTATCTTTATAGTGCTTGTCGTTGTTACCTATTTTCATACCGGCTCCTGCCTGGGCCATTGCCGTGGCTTCCAGCAGCATAAATGAAAATGATATGAGTGTATATTTCCACATGGCTGGTATGAATTAAAGTGAATGGCAGGGAGAGAACTCCCTGCCGGCTACATAGGTTTTGCCAACTATTGTATCCTTTGATTTTGTTTTTATGACGATAGAAAAAATTTTCATAGACATCCTGGCGTTTATGGCATGACAGGGCATGCCGGTTCGGCAAATAGCTGCACTAAAAGGAATCAATGTCAGGATGATGCTTGCTTGCTATGCCCAGGATACAACGGGTATGTTGACTGGCTTTAATAACGGATTTCTACAGCGTGGAAGAGAACCAGTTTCCCTTGTCTGAATATTAACATCTCATAAAAGAAAAATGTTCTGATACAGAAAAATAATACTTCAGTTTCCTGTCCATTGACGGTTACCGGGCTGTATGAAATTATCTTTTTTGTGTTTCCATTTGTTCCGGTAACTGCGGAAACGATGTTTCAGTTGCGTGATGGTGACATTGTTCTCTTGTTTATTACCATATACGGCCATGTCATAGCTGATAAGATCTTTTAAGGCGTCTGTTTCCTGCTGCTGACGGAGCGTAACAGCTACCGCGGGGGACTCACCATTTTTCCGCCAGCGGTCCCACCACTGATAGAGGGAAGTCATTGCCGGCGCTTTCATAAATTGCCGGAACCAGAAGCTTTCACTTTGGTGGTATTGCTGCAAAAGGTATTTTATTTTTTTTGTGAGATAGCGGCCGGTTCTATACAGCAGCCACATCAGCAACAACACGGCGAGTGCATATAAACAGGCCTTATACCAGATCATGCCTGCTATCATGCGCGGGCCTTTCTTAGCTGGTTTCAAAGGTGTGCTGGCTTTAGCGAGGCTATCTTCCAGGGTGGTGAGCATCCCCAGGTGCGGATTATCTGCCACCTGTAATTTCACAGCGGGCAATGTACGTGTATACAGGCGGGCAGCGTATGGATTCCACCAGGAAACTTTTTCCGGCGGCAGTTCAAAAGTGCCTGCTTTTGTGAGCAGCCAGGTAGATGACTGCACGCGTTCACCATTGGCAGTATACTCATCGCGTGTATCCTTCAGCGTTACCTTGCCCGGGTACACTTCTGCCCATGATACTTTGCCTGTGGGCAGTGCGGGAATAAACTGCGGGAGGGTGCCGGAAGCATCTGTGGTTACCGTTCTTTCAATCACATCACCTACTTTCAGGGTACTTAATTGTTTGCTCCAGTGGTCGGCGAGCTTTACATCGCCGGCCACCAGCCATTCTTCATTATGCGGAAAACTTTCAGGCACCGGCTTCACCACAAAAGATACCGGCGTGGTATGCAATACCACTTTGCTGCTGGCGGCACCGGCTTCCAGCGGCGTAGCTACGGTGATGGTGATGGATGGCACGCTGAACATGCCTTCCTTATAAGGGAAAACGATATAATAAAACTGGATACCGGAGTATTCGATACCATGATCTGTAAACCTGCCGGTTTGCGAATGCGTGAAAGGCACCACAAATGTGCCGGGGATCTGGATATTATCAAACTCCGGCGGCTGTGTGTACCAGGTGGCAGTGAGCACTGTGCAAGTAACCTTAAACGGCTGCTGGATATAGACATTATTCCGGTCCAGCTCTACTTTGGCAAAGCATTTCAGCTGGGCATGCAGCATGTTGCTGCACAGTATATGCATGACCGTTATATAATATTTCACCATCGTTGTGTACCTGGTTTTACCTGTTGATAATCACGTTTCCGCTGCAGTTCAAATCTTTTATGCAGAAATTCCCCGGGGTCGGCCGGTGGCCGGCGGAGAATGATGTTTTTCATCGTGTTATTACCGCTGGTATCTTTGCCGGGTTCGCCGGACTGGCCTTCCTGTGCCTGGTGGATATTGGATTTTACTTCATCGGTCATGCGTTCGCCGGTTTTGGGCATGTCTTTCACTTTGGTGTCGGCGGAGAGGCTCGGGTCTTCTGCTGCGCGTTTGCGTTCTTTGAGGGGGCCATTCTTTTTATCTTCCTTTATTTTTTTATCCGGCTGATCCATGTTGATGATGGAATCCACCTGCATTTTTTGTTTGCTTACTTTGCTGATACTGTTGCCAGCTTTTGCTTTCAGGGACGAGTCGAGCGAAGCCGCGTCTGTAAAGGCATTCATCGCTTCGTCGTAGCGGCCCAGCCTGGCGAGTGCGAGGCCGTGGTTATAATGCCCTGCTGCGGAGCTGTCGAGTGCAAATAAAGCCGCTGCCGCTTCATAGTCGCCCGCCTTGTAAGCCGCTGCGGCTTTATGCGTAAGATCCGTGAACCGTTCCGCCGCCTGGGCGTAGTCCTGGTTTTTATACAATACCTGTCCCTGGTAATCTTTTGTGTACCACCAATCGGCTTCGCGGCTGTTCACGCTGCAGCTGGTGAACAGCAGGCCAAGGGGAAGCATGCACCATTGAATGGTCCAGCCTTTCCGGAACCAAAGCAGTGAGAGCAATCCTACCGGGATAATGACCAGGTACCCCATGTCATCCCAGGCTTTTTCATCCGTTTTAATATCTTTTTTAAAGATGAGGTGTTCGCGGATGCGTTTGGCGATACTGCCTACATCTGTGGTGTCTAGGGTTAGGCGGTTCACCCGGATACCCGGGTTGGCGGCGAGTGATTGCAATACACCTTCATCCTGCCGGGAGGTGGCCTGTGGGAAGCCCGGCACCTTTGCGCCTGCCGGCGACGACATCAGTAATATTTCGAGGTGATGAATGGAGCTGTTAATGTAATTGGTGAAGAGTGCGGCGTCGGCAGCGGTCACCTCATCGGTGAGGAGCAATATGTTGCTGGGCGCCAGCACGGGGTTCATGAGCGTATCGATGTACTTCATGAGCAGGGTTGTGTTGCTGCCCGGCACGGGCATCTCATTGGTGCGGAGTACGCCGGCCTGCAGTTTCACCAGGCTATAATCTGTTGTAAAAGGCATTACCAGGTGCGGCGTGCCTGCATACGCCAATATGCCGGCCTTTGCGCCTGGATGTGCGTCCAGGAAATCGCTGAGTTTGAGTTTTGCCCTTTCCAGCCGGCTGGGAGGAATATCTGTGGCGTCCATAGAAGCCGAAAGGTCCATTGCCACCAGTACCACTGCCTGTACTTTTTGCCCGGGGATTACCGTACGGTGCCAGGTGGGTCCTGCGATACCGATGATGGCCATACTTATTCCCAGTGAAAAAATAATAAGCGGTAACCACATAGCGCGGCTGCTACCCGGCGAAAAAAGATAGGGACGTAATACCGGTGAGATGAATTGTTTCCATTTCTGTGGTTCGCGGTTGCCGATAATGAGTATGATGACAATGAGCAACAAGGGTATGAACAGGTACAGTGCCGCCGGCCGCAGAAAATGGAACTCCTGCCAGTTGATGGGCCAGTGCGTATGTTCAAGCGCCTCATGCATAGGGCAGCCATTTACGGGTGAGGTGATAGCTGCCGGCAATAAACTGGAATATCAGCGCAAGTATAACGCCGGCTGCCAGTGGATAATAATACAGCAGGGTTACGGGCTCGTAGTTGTCTTCCTGGTATTCCACTGGTGTGAGCTGGTCCAGCGCTTTGTATACGCCACTGAGTCCTTTTTCATCCAGGGCGTTGAAGTACCTGCCGCCGGTAGTGCGGGCAATGGTTTTCAGGGTATGTTCATCGAGGTCGTAGCCTCCGCTGCCGGAGGCTTTGCCGATGCCGAGTGTATAGATGGCAATCGAATCTTTACCGGCCATGCTGGCTGCGTCCTGGGGCAGCAGGTCTGTGCCGGTGTCCACGCCATCGGTGATGAGCAGCATGACTTTTTGTTTGAGTGTATCCTGTTTTAATATCTTCACGCTGTAGGCGATGGCATCGCCTATATTGGTCATTTGCCCGGCCATGCCTACTTCTGTTTGATCGAGCAGCCAGTTGATCATGGGCAGGTCGGTAGTAAGCGGCGCCTGGATATATGCGTTGCTGCCAAATACCACCAATGCCATCTGGTCACTTTTTCTTTGTGCGATAAATTCTTTCATGAGTGATTTCACGGCTTCCCAGCGGGTCATGCGTTTACCATTTACCACCCAATCGGTTTGTGCCATGCTGAAAGAAATATCTGCGGCGATTAAAAAGCTGCGCACTGTTTTAGGGCGTTTGCCGGGTTTGCTTACATACCGCGGAGAAGAAGCTGCCGCCAGCAGGCAAATCCAGCAGCCTATCAACACCATGTACATCCAGATACTTTTGCGGGTGATCCAGGCGGCCTTCCGGGGCTTTTCACCGGACACTTCTGCTGCCCGCTGAAAGAACGGGGCTATCAGGGCCGTTCGCCGCCTGCGCAGCGGCGGCAGCAGTGCAAATACCAGCAGCGGCAGTGGTAACAGCAACCATACCCATTTATATGCGATTTCCAGGTGCATTTTTATGATAGCGTATCCAGTTATTGGTTTTTGAAATAAAGCGATCCGTTTCTGTTTTGTCCACCGTTTTGGAATGACTGTATAACGTTTCTGCCAGCAGTTGACCCTCTTCCGCAGAAAACTGATCCCGGCGACGGTTGCGCTGGTTCAGGAAAGTAACCCATTCATTTCCGCGCAGGCCGGCTACTTCTTCACGTCCGTATACTTTCATGGCAATGCGTTTCATCAGCATATCTGCCTCGTATATCTGCTGCATGTATTCCTGTTGGGCATGAAGGGTAATCATCCGTTCGCCCAGCCACAGCAGGGCATACCGGCGATACCTGTTGCGCCGCCGGTACCTGGCAAACAGGTATGCGCCCATTAAGAGCAGCAGGATGAACACTACTTCTGTCACATACCATCCCGGCGTATGAAAACTGAACGGCACCGGCGCCGGTTCTATCAGGTCTCCGAATTGTTGTAAAGGTTGTTGCATAACTTGTCAGTTATTGGTTTTTCCAAAAAAGTGCATGATCTGGCTGGTTACGGGCAATGCCGTATCCATAAATATTACTGGTATACGATAATTCCTGAACCGTTCTGTTAGCGTGGCTTTCATGGTTTCAAAGTTCTCCGTATACCTGTTACCGTTGTGTTTATATTCATTATTCCATAATAACTGTTTACTACCGTTGGCGAGTACCAGCCTGCCGGCGGGCAGTTGTGCATCCAGCGGATCGGTGAGGTGTACCAGCATTACATCATTGTGTGCGGCAATATGCCGGAGATGCCGGACCGTATCATCATCGATTTGAGAAAAGTCGCTGATCACGGTTACTACGTAATCGTGTGTGACCAGCGTGCCGGTCCTGTGCAGGATTTCATTGAGCGCGGGCGTATGCGGCCTTATGTTGGTGCGCAGCGGCAGTTGTGCGTTCATCTTCGCAATACAGGTCAGTAAATATTGCACATGCGATTTACTTCTGGCAGATGGAATATATTCGTTGTCATCTTCATTAAAAATGATGCCCCCTACCCTGTCGCCGCGCCGAACGGTATAGAATGCGCTGAGGGCGGCTACCTGTGCGGCTACCACGGACTTCATCCGTTCCTGTGATCCGAAGAACAGGGTGCTGGTCTGATCCACCACGATGAAGGTGGGTCTTTCTTTTTCTTCATTGAATACTTTGGAATGGGTAACGCCGGTGCGGGCGGTTACGCGCCAGTCGATGTTCCGGATATCATCACCGGGAACGTATATACGTACTTCTTCAAAATCCAGTCCCCTTCCCCTGAGCCGGGAGGCATGCCGTCCAGCCAGGATGCTATACACCGGGTGTTGTGGCAGCAATGGGATATCCTGCACATAATATTCAAAACGCATCATTTCATCGAGGGTAATGACTACTCCCGGAGGATATGCGGCGGCGATATGTTTTTTCTTTTTCTCCATTATGGAACGGCCACTATCTTTAACAGTTCATCAATTACTTTATCTGCATTCATGCGGGCTACATTGGCCTCATAGCTGAGAATGATGCGGTGGCGGAGTACATCGTGCACAATAAACCGGATGTCGTCGGGCGTAACATAATCGCGGGCGTTGAGCCAGGCGACCGCGCGGGCGCAGCGGTCGAGCCCAATACTGGCCCTGGGGCTGGCGCCATAGTTGAGCCATTTGGCTAAACCATCGCTGAGTTTTTCCGGGTAGCGGGTACCGTTTACCAGGTCGGAAATGTAGTTAGCCGCGGCGTCTGATACTTTTACTTCGTTGATTTCTTTACGGGCGTCGAAGATCACCTGTTGCGGGATGGCTGCTGTTGCCGCTTCCTTTCCTTTTGATTCTTCGCGTACCAGTTTTACGATACTGATTTCACTTTCCTGGTCGGGGTACGTGATGTTAATTTTGATCACAAACCGGTCCAGCTGGGCTTCCGGCAGCGGGTAGGTCCCTTCCTGTTCGATCGGGTTCTGGGTAGCGAGCACCATAAAAAGGGGCTCCATTTTATGGGTTTTGCCGGCCACGGATACCTGCCGTTCTTCCATTGCTTCCAGCAGTGCGGATTGTACTTTGGCGGGCGCCCGGTTTATTTCATCGGCCAGTACCAGGTTGCTGAAAATGGGTCCGGGCTGGAAAATAAATTTCTCGGTGGCTTCGGGCTGATAGATCTCGGTGCCGGTAACATCTGCCGGCAGCAGATCCGGCGTAAACTGGATACGGCTTAGTTTACTGTCGAGGTGTTTTGCCAGGCTTTTCACAGCGCGTGTTTTCGCCAGGCCGGGCAGTCCTTCCAGCAATACGTTGCCGTCGGTGAGTAAGCCGATGAGTATTTTATCTATGACGTCAGGCTGACCAATCACGTCGTCGCCTATACGCTTTCTGAGTTCCTTTACCTGTTCTAATGTAGTCATCTTTGAAAGTAATTAAGAGGTTGTTCCGGGGTAATGGAACAACCTCTTTTTTTGACATTAACGAACAACACACTTATTTTGTACCGGCCTTCAACGCATTGGTAAACTCCTCTACATTGAAAGAAGCTGGCCGTTGCCGGGGTGGAAATTGCTTGTAGGTAGCGAGGTAAGCGCCCACTTCTTCTGCTGATGGTAAAACCAGGAAGGCGTGGTCCATAAACCATTTTTCATAATAGTTCGATGCGTGATCATATGCATACTCAAATGGATCAGCTCTCAGGTCCTCCAATACAGGCGCGCGCAAATTATCCATTGGTTCACGCCATACCTTCATTCCTTTTGCTTCCTGCAGCATGTAGTTAAACTTCCAGCGATCTTTCCGGTAAGCCATCAGGTCGCCATCATCACTGAAATAAAAGAACTGGGTACGGGGGCCTTCTTTCACCTGGCCGGTGAGGTAGGGCACCATGTTATAGCCATCGAGGTGCACGCGGAAGTTTTTACTTCCTGCGGAGAAGCCATTCCGTACTTTAGCCGGCAGATCTGCTTCTCCACCGGCGGCGGCTACGAGTGTAGGCAACCAGTCTTCTGCAGAGAAGATATCATTAAACACGGTACCGGGTTTAATATGACCGGGCCAGCGAACCACGCATGGAACACGGAAAGCGCCTTCCCAGTTCATGTCTTTTTCACCTTTGAAAGGAGAAGCGCCGCCGTCGGGCCATTCTAATTTCATGGCGCCGTTATCAGTAGAGTAAATAACGATGGTATTTTCTGTAAGCCCATTATCGTCGAGAAACTTCAGCAGGTCTCCCACCATATCGTCGTGTTCCACCATACCGTCGGCCTGTAAACCCAAACCGGTTCGACCATCGGAAGATGGCTTCAGGTGGGTATTTACGTGCATACGTGTAGAGTTAAACCAAACAAAGAAGGGTTTTGAGGCGTCCTTTTGCCGCTTCATAAAATCAACGGCAGCGGCCAGGAATTCCTGGTCTACTGTTTCCATCCGCTTCTTGGTTAACGGACCGGTATCTTCTATTTTACCATCGGCAGTAGATTTAAGTACGCCGCGTGGACCGAATTTTTTCTTGAAGGCAGGATCTTTCGGATAATCCTTATTTTCCGGTTCTTCTTCTGCGTTCAGATGATACAGGTTGCCGAAGAATTCATCAAAGCCGTGTGCCGTAGGCAGGAATTTATCTTTGTCACCCAGGTGATTCTTCCCGAACTGGCCAGTTGCATATCCCAAAGGTTTCAGAAACTCAGCAATGGTAGGATCTTCTTTCTGCAATCCCACATCGGCGCCGGGTAAACCTACTTTAGTTAACCCGGTACGGAAAGGACATTGGCCGGTAATAAATGCGGCCCTTCCTGCGGTGCAGCTTTGCTGGCCATAATAATCCGTAAACATGGCTCCTTCGGTGGCAATACGGTCGATGTTAGGGGTTTTAAATCCCATCATACCACGGTTCCAGCAGCTGAGGTTCCAGAACCCGATATCATCGCCGAAGATGACGAGGATATTTGGTTTCTTCTGCGCAGATGCATCCTGGAACGAGAGCATCGCTGAAAACAGGCCTACACCAAAAAGTAGCCGGTTAAAGATTGGGAAGCGTTTCATATAAACCTTTGTTTAAGTACACAAAATCTCCGTCGCATGGGATAAAACAGGGTTACCCATAGCATGGAATAAAAAGATGAGATGATGCAATTTGGTTTATACTTAAGAAGGGAATCTTTGTGTTATAAACACCAGAACATTTCTTTTTGTTTATTTTCTTTGTATTGGCGCCGGAAACCATTTTCCATCGAGTACTTCCGGTTTGGATACATACATTCTGAACGTGAGCGCGAAACCTTTCCCTGCAGGTGTGGGCAGCCAGTTGACCCCATCGCTGCCGGGGGGTTGTTGATCCGAGCCAGATACTTTTTGATCCATCGGGATTGGGTTTGAGGCCGGAAACGTTGTTGATACTATAGCGCTTTAAGCTGTTATCCACTACATGATAATCCGGTACGCTGTATAATGTTACCGACCAAAACGCGTTCACAGCAGAATCGGGCCATTCCCCTTTCGGGAAGCGGATTTCATATATATTGCTGCCATTTAGCAATTGTTTGCCGCTGTCTGTAAGGCCTACAAAGTAAATGGCTTCACTGATCACATTCGCCCAGAGGCCTCCGTAATTAATAATATCACGGGCCATGATATCGTTGCCAAACTTACCGGCTACATAAGACACCGACCAGCCGCCTTTTTGCGTACCAAATCCTTTAGCGCCTTCCATGAAAGCCGGAATAGCCTGTTGTTGCACAATTTCTTCCACGTGTGCAACAGCGGAATCACCGGTATGCATATATGCTGCTACCTTTTTTGTGAGCGCCTGATACCTGGCAGCTTCCGGCATGGGGTCCGGATAAGAATTCAATATGGCATCCGGCTTATCAAAGATGGCTGCGCCTATCAGTTTAGCGTTGGTAAATTCCGGTACTTTTACCGGCGGATCAATTTTAATACCTTCCGGTACGTTAAGTGTGAATGCCTGTTGCAGCTTTACGGCTTCCTGGGGGGAGCCTTTGAGTTCCACCCTTGCCAGCATTTTTGCTTTGGCAGAAGGGAGTTCTATCTTTACCGCATCACCAATGTTTGGGGGATTGGTGCCTTTAATCACCAGTGCAAACTTTCCGAAAGGGTGATCCGGATAATTGCGTTCATTGACATTGGTGATTACTTCTCCCCAGCCATCGAGGAGTTGCGCGGTGTAGTACCGGTCTTTTACTTCCGGCACATTTAAAATTACAGCATGACTGCTATCCACTGTCAGCCAACATTCCAGGTAGGCAACATCCATGTTCGGGTTTACGAACTGTGCGGAGCCGAGCGGGTTATATTTGATCTTATTATAGCCCACTTTTTCTACATTGATGTCGTTGTTCTCCTGTCTTAGTACTATATAACGACCAAGCATATACGTATATGCGTCATTAATTTCTTTATCGGTGGGTACATGATCCTCTTTAGGTTTGCAACCCTGAAAGATCAATACCAGTAAGATCAGTCCTACGATTTTGTTTAGCATATGTGATGTTTTAGTTACCAGGATTTATGTCCGAAAGACCATGTAGCTGACACGGATGGACCGTTCTTCTCATAAGAATTATTTCTTGCCTGATTTGCTACCGCCACCGATGGGTATTCCAACCGCCAGCAGTACCTGCCTGTTATATGCGCTCATGTCAGTATCTTTATAAGCATTCACGAACCCGAGGTTGAATTGTGCATTCAGCCGCAGACCTTTGCCTTTCATTAGTACGTACTGCACATCGAAGGTGGCGCCTGCATCGGCGAGGTGCGTATGGTCTTTGCTGTTATACCGATACGAAAGATCGCCCTGGTCCATTGATTTCTGATAGATGTCCTTTGCGTTTGTCCTTGCGCCCAGGTGCGGTCCTATCGCTATTCCGAAGGAGGGACTGAACTTATAGCGGATCAGCGGCGCCACGGTGAGGTAGGTAATGTTGCGGTCTATTTCCGTTCCAATCAGCTGCGGATCATCGGGGGTGATAAATGTATTTTCATACCGGATGTCTTTTGCGCCTTTGGGTGATTTCATCACGATATCCATCACCACCTGCCATTTGTCGTTAAGATCATAACTGGTATAGGCGCCGATAGCGAACCCGGCGCGGGGGCGTTGCCCGGTGGCGTTTTCCAGCCAGCTGGAAGAGGCGCCCAGTATAATTCCCAGCTTCAGGCGGTCGTTTGTGATTTTTTTTCCAAACAGTAATGCGATCAGTGCCTGGCCTTTCAGGGTTTGGCATCCTGTTAATAGCAGGAATACTACGAGGCTGTATTTTTTCAGGTAAGACATATAAAAAATTTAAGCGGTCATTTCAACCATGCGCTGCCAAACTGTATATAGAAGCCCCATTGTTCCGGGCCCCTGGCGATATCTGCACCCATGTACACTCCGAATTTTCGCGCCAGCAGGTACCTGAAACCGGTACCATAGCTATAGTCCCAGGCGGCCGATCCGAAATCCGCATACTCGTCGAACGCTTTACCCACGCCGGTAAAGAATACGGCGCTCCATCGCCTCACAATATTCCAGCGTTGCTCTGTTTCTATGAGCATGTTTACGTTTCCCTGGTAGCGCCCTTTGGGAATGCCTCTTAAATCGATGGATGGTTTAAAATAGAAAGGGATGTCGCCGAACACCTGCTGCAGATCCGCCCGGAGTCCGCATACCCATTTCTTTTTATTGCCGATGGGAATGTAGTGGTAAGCGTATGCTTCTATGTTGGTATAATCGAAATCGCTTCCGAAAATATGGCTGGAGAAATTAGCGCCTACATGCATCTTGGTGCCTTTACCGGGTGTAAATTCATTGTCTCTTTTATCATATTCCACCAGTACTCCTGCAATGCTGCTGAGGTTATCCATTTCCTTTGGTTTGAATAATGAATCCGGCAGGATGGACTTTTCCAGTTTCGCGGTCGTTTTGATAAACATGTACCGTATGCCCGCATGCCAGTTGGAGAAGCCGAGTTGTTTCTGTACCTGCAAAAAAACAGGGATACTTTTCAGGTTGACGCCGAACTCTGTTTCTCCTTTTACGGGAAGTGTTTTGTAGAAGTCCATGTTCAAATTAATATAAGCGGCAAATGCTTTATAACGCATTCCCCAGGGAATGATGGTACCACTTCTGCCAGCGCCGGCGCCCCAGCTTTTATTGGCCGTATAAAAAGCGAATCCGCCTGTTATATCCGGGGGGATAGCGGCCATGTTCTTATGCTTTGTGTAACTGGCCGGCTGTTTCCTTTTTCTCAGGAGTACGGGGGCGATAGCGCCACCGATGCCGATGGCCGGTTCTGTGATCAGGATGGGGATGGGTATGAATCCATTTGCATCGATCATAAAATCGCTGAAATCAATGGCATGATCCAACGAATCGTGGAGGCTGATCTTCTTTTTGGGTGGTTTCATTTTTTTTGAAAGGGGATCCTGTGCCGTTACGGACAGGGAGATTCCTGCCACCAGCCAGAGGAAGATCAGCCATTTTATTTTTATGAAGGAAGATGTTGTACGCATGCCTTTCATTTTAACCGGACAATGCCCGTTACCTGCGGGTGATACTTTTCAGATGTTGCACCGTCCCTGCCTTGTCTGATTCCAACTCTTTGATAAAGGGCAGTTGCCGCTGCAGATATACCCGGGAGGATTGCTCTATATAGTTATCCAGTTGAAAGAATTTGGCGGCCCGGGTGGCGCCCAGCACTTTATTCATTTTGCGGAAGTAGCGCATCTGCAGCCGGCCAAACTCAAGATCGTTATTGATCATTTGTTTGGTAAGGCTATTTAATTTTGCATTGTCGAGCGACGTGAATTCTTCATTATACATTTTCAGCAGTGCAATCCTTTCCGACAGCCAGGGGCTTTTCTCTGTTTCATATTCCAGTAAGGCTTCTTCAAACGCCCTTTCTTCCAGCCGGGAGATGTTCAGGTTATCTGCCAGCAGGGAAAGCCTGTTTTTCCCGAAGATGGTTGTAACCAGGTCATCTTCCACTATGTTATTACTTACTACGGTAGCGGTCTGGGCAGTAACACTATACGTGATGCTCATCATCAGCAACCAGGAAATCAGTGTTCTCATATACTACGTTTTTAGAGTTAATGTCTTCTTTGAAATCGGCCGGAGCGGAAGTTGCCCTGGGGGCGTTGGAACGATTGCCGGAAGTTTTCGTTGTGCTGCCAGCCGCGTTGTCTTTGCTGGAACTGGTGTTCCATTTGCTGTCTGCCTGCGCCATCGGAAGCGGGTCGCCACTGATTGCCTTCCCTTTGCTGCCAGCTGCCGGCATTATTTCTTTGAAATACGTTCCCGTTCCGGTCGGCCTGGATGTGGGGGTGTTGTGTAGCGCCGGATAAGTTGCCGTTCCTCGCGCGGGATACCGCTCCCTGTGTGGCCCCTGATAAATTACCCTGGGTAGCGCGGGAAATGCGGCCTTGTGTAGCGCCGGAAAGGTTCCGGTCACGTGTTACCACATCGGTGCGGTGGTTATAAATATTGTTGGTATGATTGTAAAAGTTATTGACGTGGATGTTATTGATCACTACCGGTCCGCGGCCATATACATGCGGGTAAGGATAAAAGAACGGGGGCCGGTAAATGGGTGGTCCCCACCAGCCGCCGCCAAAATTGTAGCCGATACCAAAATGAAAGAAGCCTACGCTTACGCCGAAGCCGATGCTCCAGCCGGTCCAGGGATTATACGACATGCCGAATCCCCAGGTAACAGGGCGGGGATAATACATACTGCCATACCAGGGCGCGTAGGCATAGCCCGTGCCATATACCACTGTAGGACCCATCACATAGCAGCCGGTATAACCTGGGGTATAGCCCATGTAAATTACCTCCGGGGTTACGTCATATACATACACATACTTCACATTGTACACCGGGGAGCTGGCGGGTATTTTGTCCACGTCAGCGGGTCTGCTGGTAGCGGCGGTCCAGGGGCCGTTGGGGTTGTTGCCTGTAAACCATACGCCTTTGTCTACCACATAATAGGTATTGCCTTCCTTCAGAACGGTGGAAGCGGTATTAACTGCGTATTCCAGGCCCGTATTTGACACGGCGGAGAACTTCGGCGCCCCATCATAGGTAACGGTAGTTGTGGCCTTCTTCCGGTCTACTTTGGCCGTTTGCGGCACCTGTGCATCCATTACGGCTTCTTTGGCCGCCGGTGTTCCGGGCACGCTGGCGAGCACGATATCTTTTTGGGTGCCTTCCGGTATTTTGGCAAAGTCTTTTGGCAGGTTGTCCGGCGCCACATAATCCCAGGGGCCTTGCAGGCTGCGCGACAGGTACCAGCGGCCTGACAGGAGGATATAATATTCCTGGGTGGAAATCTGCATAAAGATGTTATCCGGAGAATTGCTCATGTAGAGCAGCGAGGTACCGGCAACGGGTGCGAAGTCGGGCGTACCGTTGCTTTGAAGCAGTTCTGCGGGTACTGTGCTGACTACAATCTGTGGTAGTGAGTCCAGCGGAATGGGGATTTCTTTATTATCGGCCGTTATTTTTTGCCCTGCTTTCTGTATGGCGGATGGCGGCTTCTTTGCAAAGGTCCAGGCGCTGGTGGGGTGCGATGCGCTGAACCATCTCCCGCCTATGAACAGGTAATACGGGCGACCACTTTTTTCCTGCACTATCAGGAAGGGGGAATTTATTACGCGTAACATTCCCAGTGTTTTATCGGGTTGGGTTTTCGGTTCTCCGTCGATGGTAACGAGTAAAGAATTTTGTTCCTTGAAGATGATCTTTGGCGGATCATTTTTCAGTGCGGCATCGGCAGCGGCGCCCGGATTATTTTCAGCGAGTTCACTTAGCAACTCATCCAGTGTTACGTGGAGATCATGCTTTGGTAATTCCTGTTCCAATAAACGTTTTAGTTGTAACACTTTTGTGGTATCTGCATTGCCTGGAAACTTCACGTTTTCCACTTTCAGTTCCTGCATGGTAACGATGCGCGTATCCCTGTTTGTTTCCACTTTTGCATCCAGCCATACGGCGCCAAATACCGGGTCTGCGCCGGTTTTCTGAAAGGACACAGCGGCGATGGCCGACAGGTTATTATTATTGAACGATTGCGGCTGTGGCTGATACACCACGATGATACCTTGCTGAGTAGTAATATGATACGGCCACTGTTGTGCAGTTGCAGAAAAGGCGAAGCCGCAAAAGCAGGCCATCAATAAAAATATACGGTGTAACATCATATGCTTTTGCTTTCGTTTTATGTTAAAAGAAAAAAGCTTTCATGTCCGGAAAATGAATGACTCATTTGTAGGAACATGCCGTAAGATGATGTATCGCTTATGCCCGGGAAAATCCGTGAAGAGAGAAAAATAATGCAGCGTGTGAACACGCCGCATGTGTACCTTTTAAATTCCACGTTACGAAAAAGAAGTATTTTACAATTTGCCCGTAATGCCCTACCATTCTATAATGCAAGGTGATTAACCACTTATAAAATGGCATCATTGCCGAAAACAAATGTTACTTAATAAGGAAGATGAATTGCTGCTATGCGGAATGCTCAGGAGAAAAATAAACGAGGTGATAGCTGCAAGATAATCGCTTCTTATATATCTGCCAAAAAATAAAAATATTAACCGTCCACTAAACAATTGTGTTACTGCTACTGTTTCTATGGGTATCCAAACACACCGGAATTATTTCTAAAAAATAAAAATCAATATGTTTGAACATTTCCACGAACCGCACTGTTACTATAGGAATACTGTCACCAAAAGTATCATTAAAGACATTGATTAAAAGACATTATCCAGATCACCAAATGCGCTTAACCATTTAAAAGAATAACAGAACGAGTTCAAAGCAATAAGTAGCATTATCCCTAAGCATAGTTATGTAGCATCATCAAACATCGCCTTAATCAGGGTGTAGCCGTAACGGCCATCTGTAGAACACGGGCTTTTATCCTAAGGATAGGATACGGTAACGTATCGACTATTCTTCCGGGTAAAAAAATGACTGATGCATTTTTAACAACTCAAAGCATAACTATGAATGCAAATACTTTTACTTCTTCCATCCATCAGGGACCATAATTACGGTGGCATACCTGTGCACACAACGATAGCAGGTATTTCTACAGGTAACGGATCGATATCCGAAGGGATAGTTATTGTTATGACTCAAAAATAACCGCAATGAAAAGATTTAATCATCTCCTGTTAACAGCGCTGGTAATACTTTCGGCTTGCCGCAAAGAGCCGGATCTATCAGATCTTTCGGGCAACTTTGTTGTGCAAACGGACAAAGACCCGGCTGCTCAGTTCAATACTTATAAAACGTTCTACATTTCAGATACCGTTGCTTATATCAGCTCCAATCCAAAAGACAGTATCCTTACGGACAATACTGCAAAGTCGCTGGTAGCACAGATCAGGAAGAATATGGAAGCAAGAGGTTATACCTATGTAGGCAGAAACCGGAACCCGGATCTGGGCATTAATACTGTAGCTGTGAAAGATGTAACCGTGGGTATTGTTTATCCTGGCTACTGGTGGGGTTATCCGGGATATTGGGATCCCTGGGACTGGGGTTGGTATTACCCTTATTATTATCCCTGGGCCACTACCTACTCTGTTACTACCGGCAGCGTGATTGCAGAGATCATTGATGTAAAAAATGCGCAGGCTAACCAGAAGCTGGATGTTGCGTGGACGATGAACCTGAACGGCGCCTTAGGCAGTTCCGCATCCACCAACCTGCAACGTGCGCTGGATGGTATTGACCAGGCATTTGCCCAGTCGCCTTACCTGAGTGCCCAATAGTTTACCATTAAAAAGAAAATTATGAAAAAGTATATTATACTGGGATTATTGTTTACGCTGGGTACCGGGAGCAGCTTTGCCCAGGGCAGGATCAATAACCTGTTTGGTTTATCCTGGGAAATAGCGATTCCCACCAACAACGAGTTCCTCGACAAAACCAGTTTTGCCGGCGGCAAAGCGGAGTACCGTTATTTCCTGAAGCAGGCGCCGGTATCATTTGGTGTTGCGGTGAGCTGGAATTCTTTCGAGCAATATATTCCTACACAAACGATCACTTACAAGGATGGCAATTCAGCTATTACAACAGATATGGACCGGGTGATTTATACCGTACCTGTTATGGCTACTGCGCATTACTACTTTAACTATGGTAAAAAAGCGATGCCTTATGTGGGGTTGGGGATAGGTACGCAGTATGCAGAGCAGAATATTTACTACAATATATTTGAGGATACGCAAAACAACTGGGGATTTGCCGTACGTCCTGAAATAGGTGTACTGATACGCCCTAACGGCGGTAACTGGGGCATTTTACTGGGCGCAGCCTATTCTTATGCGACCAATAAAAATGACTTGTTTCAAAACGATAATCTTAAGAGCTTCAACTTCAATATCGGATTATTCCTGAACAACTAAAAAGCTTATAATGATATTTAAGAATTGATGATTGCTAATTTGTTTATGCTTAGGAACGGCTGTGTCTTGTCTAAGACGCAGCCTTTTTATTATTACTGATCTTCTTCTTATATCAACATAAAAATAAGAGGCTGTATCATAAATAAATGATGCAGCCTCTTCTATTTTGCTGATATATTTATCAATTTGAGATAAAATCTTA
>NZ_JBFUPS010000012.1:0-283977 GCF_041360695.1 Chitinophaga sp. RCC_12 | reverse complement strand
ATCCGCTTCTATCTCCCCAAATCCTTTATAAAATCCAAAAGAATAAAATCCAGTTAATCAGTATAATCAGCGTAATCCTGAGAAAGACAAAATCCGCGCCTAGATATACTGGAAATTCGTTTTCGGCGTAATGTTCAGTAACGTTTGGTAGATCAGCTGGATCGTATTTTCAATATCATCTTTCTTCACCATTTCTACGGTAGTGTGCATATAGCGTAAGGGTAAGCTGATCAGGGCGGAAGGCGTGCCGTCATTGCTGTAGGCAAATGCATCTGTGTCAGTACCGGTACTGCGGCTTACCGCATGTAGCTGGTGAGGAATGTCGTTCTTTTTGGCGGTTTTGATGATGAGGTCACGGAGGATGTTATGTACTGCCGGACCATAAGTAATGCTGGGACCACTGCCGCATTTTATTTCTCCCTCAATATTTTTGTTGATCATCGGGGTAGTGGTATCATGCGTTACATCGGTGATGATGGCCACATTGGGCTTAATACGTTTGGCGATCATTTCTGCGCCGCGCAAACCTACTTCTTCCTGTACGGCATTCACGATATAAAGACCAAAAGGAAGCTGCTGCTTCTTTTCTTTCAGCAAACGGGCAACTTCTGCAATCATGAAACCACCGATACGGTTGTCGATAGCGCGGCAGATGTAGTAGTCGTAGTTCAGTTCCTCGAAACCATCTTCAAATGTGCATACACAACCTACGTGTATACCCAGTTCCTCTACTTCTTTGCGGGAGCGTGCGCCGCAATCGAGGAAAATATTTTCCACCTTTGGTTGCGGTTCTTTGCCATCGCCGCTGCGGATGCGGGTATGGATAGCCGGCCAGCCGAAAACGGCTTTTACCGTACCTTTCTCGGTATGGATATTCACGCGCTTGGAAGGAGCAATCTGCTGGTCGGAGCCGCCATTGCGGATGACGTAGATCAGGCCTTCCGGGGAGATGTAGTTTACAAACCAGGAAATTTCATCCGCATGGGCTTCGATCACCACTTTGAATTCCGCTTTAGGATTGATAATACCTACTGCAGATCCGTAGGAGTCTACAAAATATTCATCGATATAAGGCGTCAGGTATTTCAGCCAGAGCTTTTGTCCTTCTTTCTCAAAACCGGTAGGAGACGGGTTATTCAGGTACGTTTCCAGGAATGTCAGTGATTCCTTGTTGAATATTGATTTCTGTTTTTTAGACATAATATTTGCAGATTGTGACGCGACAAATGTAAGGAAAACGCCGGATTGTGCTCGTCCGGGTTAAACGATCATGAGATATAATACGGCCGACAAGGCCATGAATCCATCCAGTACGAAGTAGAACAGGTAATCGGAATCGGTGTGCTGCGCTTTCCGGGTGATGATGGCCGTGGCGATGACCGGTATCTGGAGGGTAACCACAGCGGGCAGCGTGGTATAGGGCCACATTAAACCTGCGCTTACGGCGGCTACCAGCAGGGAAGCGTAATAAAGCCGCATCAGGTTTTTCTCATCCAGGGTAGTGATCAGGCTGCGGATGCCTTCTTTCTTATCTGATTCCAGGTCGCGGTAATCAAATAAGATACAGATCGCATAGATAAGACCAAAACGGTGTATGGTGAGGTATACCAATGGCTGGGTGACCACGTTGTCCGCTATCAGCGCCGGAAGCACAGTGGTTACATAGGTCCATACGAAGGTGAGGAACAGTGTTTTCCCAATGGCTATTTTGCTGAGCCACCTGAATGCTTTGTGCGGTACTTTGGGAGCAGAATACAAAAAAGTGAGTACTGCGCTGCCACTGAGTACCAGCCAGTGCTCGCGCAGCTGCCAGAAAAACCACAGAGAGCCTGCCAGGCCTATGCCGCATAAGGTGAGCATAAGGGTACGGTGACGGTTACCCCAAAGAATTCTTTCTGAGGCTGAGTAGGCGCCGGGTGTAAGGTACCAGTGAAAATTGTAACTGCAGATGGTGGAAAAGAAAACAAAAAGGTAAAAGGTATTATGCGGGTAATCGAGTGCCAGCAACTGGTTGGTTTGCCATACCATCAGGATGGCGCATCCGGAAATATAAACGGAGGTGAAGAGAATAAGGTTGAAAAGACTGCGGAGCATATATTTAGCTTTTAGCACCCCGCTTTTTAGTATGAAAAAGCGGGGCGCCATTTGCTACAAAGGTATATTGCCATGTTTTTTTCGCGGCATATTTACCACTTTATTTTCGAGCATTTTGAAAGCCTTGATCAGTTTGATACGGGTCATTTCAGGTTTAATCACTTCGTCGATGTATCCCTTTTCTGCCGCCAGGTAAGGGTTTGCGAATCTTTCCGTGTAATCGGCCACGAGTTCGTTCATGCGTGCTTCCGGATCCGGCACCGCATCAATTTCTCTTTTGAAGATGATTTCCACCGCTCCTTTAGCACCCATTACAGCAATTTCGGCCTGTGGAAAAGCGAAGTTGAGGTCGGCGCCGATGTGCTTGGAATTCATTACACAGTAGGCGCCGCCATAGGCTTTGCGGGTGGTAACGGTAAGCTTGGGTACCGTTGCTTCGCTGAGTGCGTACAGCAGTTTAGCGCCGTTGGTGATAATGCCGTTCCATTCCTGGTCGGTGCCGGGCAGGAAGCCGGGCACGTCTACCAGCACCAGCAATGGAACGTTAAATGCATCGCAGAAGCGGGTAAACCGGGCGCCTTTTACGGAGGCATGAATGTCGAGTACTCCTGCGAGGTGGGCAGGCTGATTGGCTACTATACCGATGCTCCTGCCGGCAATGCGGGCGAAGCCAACGATCATGTTCTCTGCAAAGTTTTTATGCACCTCGAAGAAGCTGCCGGCATCCGTAATCTGCTCGATGGCTTCTTTCATGTCGTACGGCTGGTTCGGATGCTCCGGGATCAGCGTGTTGAGGGCATCGCGTATTTCGTTCCCTGGTTCGTAGGGGTATACCGGTGCGGTTTCTTCACAGTTCTGCGGCACATAGCTCAGGAGCTGCTTGATATACTGAATACATTCTATTTCATTCGCGCAGGCAAAATGGGTTACACCGCTTTTAGCGGCGTGCGTTTGGGCGCCACCCAGTTCTTCTGAAGTTACTTCCTCGTGGGTAACGGTTTTTACCACGTTGGGGCCTGTCACAAACATATAAGATGTTTGTTCCACCATCATGATGAAGTCGGTGATAGCAGGGGAATATACGGCGCCGCCAGCACAGGGTCCCATGATGGCGGAGATCTGCGGGATCACGCCGGAAGCCCTGGTATTGCGGTAAAAGATATCGGCGTAGCCGCCAAGACTCACCACACCTTCCTGGATGCGGGCGCCGCCGCTGTCGTTTAAACCGATGAGAGGAGCGCCGTTCTGCATGGCCAGGTCCATGATCTTGCAGATCTTGCGGGCATGCGGTTCGGATAAGCTACCGCCATATACGGTGAAGTCCTGTGAAAAAACATAAGTCAAACGGCCGTGGATGGTCCCGTAGCCGGTTACCACGCCGTCGCCGAGAAACTGTTCCTGGTCGGCGGTGAGTCCGCGGTTACGGTTAGTGACCAGCATATCCAGTTCTTCGAAAGAACCTTCATCCATCAGTAACTGTATCCTTTCTCTGGCAGTCAGCTTACCTTTTTTATGCTGGGAAGCAATACGTACATCTCCTCCGCCAAGCATTGCTTCGGCGATCTTGGCCTGTAGTTCTTCTATTTTATCCATATGCTAAAAATCAAAAGTAAAGCTAAAAATAAAAGGATTCCTTTGGTAAAAGGAATCCTTAAATGTATGATATTTTAGAATGTAACGTTTGTCAGGGAATGTTGTAAGGTATTTTCGGGGTAGCGATGGTGTCGCTGATATTCCCGGCATTATCACGGATAAATACGAGGAAATGAATGCTGTCGCTCGGGCTTTGGTAGGTTCTGAAATCCACAGGATCGAGCCGGATTGCTACTTCTGCTTTTACGCTGTTTCCCCTGTTGGCGCCAATTTCAGGCATCCGTCTCACAATATAGAAGGTGTCCTGTAGTTTGGTATCATAGATAGGAGCTATCTGCAAAGTGTCTTCTATGTCCCCGTCGCCATCCCGGACATCGAGCGTTACAAACATTACCTGGGTACTGGTTACCACGCTGTCGAGCGAATATCCTTTGAAGCTGAGAGTGGGTTTGGTGCCTATTTTATCCTTTTTACAGGCGTAAAATAACCCGGCCAGCAGGAACAAAAACAGAATTTTCTTCATAAAACAAACCTACATTAATTTAGGAAATATACAAATATTCAGTTATCGCTATCCATCTATACCAAAACGTTTTTTTGTGACAATTGTTACTTACTGCGGATAGATTTATTCTTCTCCCTAACTTTGTGCGATTTTAAATTCAGCTTTACATGACCGCCGTATCACCGGAATATATATTTTCATTAACCCAAAACGGGCTGGAAGCCGCTGCACTGGAGCTGTTTCAGTACCAGTACCGGGAAAATGACCTGTACAGGGCCTATACTGATGCCCTGCGCATCCCGCCTGCTTCGGTGAAAAGCATTCTTGAAATCCCCTATCTCCCCATACAATTTTTCAAATCACATACCGTCGTATGCGGCCAGTTTGAGCCTGAGCTGATCTTTGAAAGCAGCGGCACCACCCAAACGGTGAACAGCCGGCACCTGGTGAAGCACTCTGCGATCTACACCCGGAGCTTCATGACGGCGTTTGAACAGTTTTATGGCCCGGTGAGCGATTACGTGGTAGTGGGATTGTTACCTTCCTACCTGGAGCGCCAGCATTCTTCGCTGGTGCGCATGGTGCAGGAAATGACCCTCCGCAGCGGACACGCGGAAAGCGGCTTTTACCTGTATGAACATGATAAGTTGTTTCAACAGCTGCAGGCGCTGGAAGCGCGCGGACAAAAGGTATTGCTGATAGGCGTGACTTTCGGGTTACTGGATTTTGCAGAACAGTATACTCTTTCCCTGAAAAATACCATCGTCATGGAAACCGGCGGCATGAAGGGCAGAAGAGAGGAGTGGACCCGGGAGGAAGTACATGCTTTCCTCAAAGAACGGCTGGGAACAGCCTGTATCCATGCGGAATATGGCATGACGGAGCTGTTATCACAGGCTTATTCCAAATGTGATGGCTTGTTTGAAACCCCTCCCTGGATGAAAGTACTGCTGCGTGATGAAAACGATCCTTTCCAGCTTACTGCCGGCAAAGGCGCGGGCGTCATGAACGTAATTGACCTGGCTAATATTTACTCCTGTGCATTCATTGCCACCGAAGACATTGGCCGTATCCATGCTGATGGCCGGTTTGAAGTACTGGGCCGGCTGGACAACTCCGCGTTAAGAGGCTGCAGCCTGATGGTTAGCTAGCATGTTAAATTTATATGATGTGTTTATTCGTCCATGGCGGCGAGGTGCAGAAGCGCCGGTAATTTGGCGGGATCGTGCATAATGGCGGAAAGGGACGACATATAGGGAAAGGAATGATGGTCCATTCCAAATTTATGAAGCAGGTATACATCCAGTTGCTCCGGCGAGGTATGTCCCTGTATGTAATCACTGAGATAAAAGAGAAATCGCTGTCTTTCTTTTTCAGATAACAACACCAGCGCCACCTTGTCTTTCAGGCTGTTATGCTGCCCCGACCGGAAAATCCTCAGTGCCTGTTTGTAGTGAGCCAACGCCAGTTCACCGGCAGAAGCATGCAATAGCTGGGTACAAAAATAATCTACCGCGATATCATCAAAGAAACCCGCTCCATCGTCGGTACCGGGCTCGTTGTGCCAGGTAGCCCACTGGATCAGCTGCTCCCTGGTGATATAGCCGGTAAGCATCGCTTCCAGCTGGTGAATAACCCCTTCGCGGGTGGGAGTGGTATCAGAAGCATGCGAAATAGCAGTGACTATATCCTGGTAATAATCCTCATTGATTTCACTGGCAGTCTGGAACAGTAACCTGCTCACTTCAGTGTCTGATTCTTCTCCGGCCTTCTGTTGCAGCGGGGATACGCTGCGCAATTCATCTATTACTTCCTGTCTTGTTTTAGTACCACGTAAATATGCCTTCAATAATGTTACAAAGTAAACGGACGTTACAGGCGACATTTCATTTTTCATGGGCCGAGTTTAATTCATATTTCATTGGGTACAGGCCAAAAATAGGATAAAATGCTGAATAGTGATGCCGGTTATCACACCATTTGCCATACTCTCTTTACCGGTTATCCGCCTTTAACATTTTTTTTGGTTGCCGGGAAAACTAAAACAGGTAATTTTCCGTAAGCTTTCCACTACGAAACATAAACAACGATCATCACGTCTGTCTGTCAGAAACATATATTTTCTCACCAGTTTCTTAAATTTTCAAGAAGATGAAAAACAACAATCCTATCAGCAAAAAAGTACTGTTTTCCGGCTCTCTTGTTGCCGGAGCTATCCTCGGTATGGCTGCATTGCAGGTAACTGCAAACCCCGGCAGTTATACTAACCTGGGTTCCGGCGCAGCCGTAAGAAGTACATTAACCGGCGCATCCGGCAATACAGCCAATGCGATTGAACTGTCATGTGGTGCAAAAAAAGACAGCGCTGCTGCCGGTAAAACAAAAGAAGGTAAATGCGGTCAGGGTAAATGTGGTGAAGGAAAATGCGGCGATAAAAAAGGTAAGAAAGGAGATAAGCATAAAAAAGACAGTACAAAATCCGGTAGCTGATTTTCCGGATAAGGTAAAGACCGGTATCATATGCACGCCGGTCTTTACCTGTATTTTAACCTCCTAAATGTACGACCATGGTAGGTATAGGTTTTCGCAGGGAGTTTGCTGAAGAGATGATCAGCGGCGAACATATCCGCCCCGACTTTATTGAGTTTGCCCCTGAAAACTGGATGAACATTGGCGGATACTGGAAGAAGGTACTGCACCGCGTGGTAGAAAAATATCCCGTGCTTTGTCATGGGCTTTCCCTTTCTATCGGTAGCCCTGAAGCGCTGGATAAATCGTTTCTCCAGTATATAAAAAAATTTCTCCGGGAATACAACGTACAGATCTACTCAGAGCATCTCAGCTATTCCAAGTGTGATAACGCACATATGTACGACCTGTTGCCCATTCCCTTCCGGATGGATGCGGTAAGGCATATTGCCAGCCGTATACAGCAGGTGCAGGATTATTTGCAACGCCCGCTGGTAATGGAAATTGTATCTTATTACACACCGGTAGCCGCAGAAATGAGTGAAGTGGATTTTATTAATGAAGTGGTAAAACAATCCGGCTGCCAGTTGCTCCTGGATGTGAACAACATTTATGTAAATGCTTTCAACCACCAGTACGATGCCAAAGCATTTATACAACAACTGCCCCTCAGTAAAGTTGCTTACATACATATGGCAGGTCATGAACAGGTAGCTCCTGATCTGATCATTGACACGCACGGGGAACCAATTATAGACCCGGTGTACGACCTTTTTGAATGGACCATTCAGCACCTGCAACCCGTACCGGTTTTACTGGAAAGGGATTTTAATATCCCGGAAATGGCGGAACTGCAGGGAGAGTTAACCAGGTTGAAAAATATTTGTCATAAACAATGGAAACGGAAAGATGAACTTGTTGCCTGACACTTATCATATCCAGCAAACTTTTTCCACCTATTGCAGAACCGGTGAAAAAGTGAAGCTGCCCGGCGTAGCGCCGCACCGGCTGAAACACTACCGCCAGCTGGTATTTAACATGATCCGGGATACTATGGAGCATGCATTCCCCATTGCATTTAAACATATTCCCACCACCAGGTGGAATAAAATGGTGAAGGAATTTTTTTCAAGGCATGCATGTCAGTCGTATCAGGTATGGAAACTCCCCCTGGAGTTTTATACTTACGCGGTAGAGCATAACTGGGAAGATACTTATGATATCCCCTTTCTCAACGACCTCCTCGCTTTTGAGTGGGCCGAAATGGAGGTGTATAACATGGAAGATATACCGGCGCCGGCCCATTCCCTTTCCGGCAACTGGCTGGATACCCCGCTGGTACTTAATCCTGAGCACCGGCTGCTATCTTTTAACTACCCCGTTCACCTGGTAGCGAAGCCGAAAGAACTGCTGAAAAACAAAGGGGTTTATTTTGTGCTGCTGTTCCGCCACCCGGAAACAGGGCATGTAGAGTTCACGGACCTGTCGCCCTGGCTGGCTTTCCTTACTGAGCAGTTAACACTCGGCATCACGGTAAAGGATATACTGGAATATGCGCCGCAGCTGAATATAACGGACACGGGTACACTGGAGCGGGATACGCTGGCTTTTTTAAAGCACATGCAGCAATTACATTTTGTACTGGGCTTCCGGCAATAAGAAAGTCAGGTCCCCGGTCATACTTTGCCACAGAAGTCGTAATTTCGGCCCCGTTCATAGTGATGATCATATGCAATTAGCCCGGGAAACGATTGGTAGCGAATTACAGCGGTTTGAGGAAATTTTTCATGATGCCATGCGAAGTGATGTACTGTTGCTGAACAGGATCATGGCAGATATTGCTGCCCACAAAGGGAAGCAGATGCGTCCGATGTTTGTGCTGCTGTGCGCCCGGTTGTGTGGCGCCATCAATGATGCCAGCTACCGCGCCGCACTCCTGGTGGAGATGCTGCATACCGCTTCTCTTGTGCACGACGACATGGTAGATGACGCCATGAAACGCCGCAGCACATTTTCCGTAAACGCGCTCTGGAAAAATCGTGTATCCGTAATGGTGGGCGACCAGCTCTTTACCAAAGGCGTACTGCTGGCCCTTGATAACAACGACCCCGGCCTGCTTAAAATTTACGCCGCCGCTATTCAGCAAATGATAGAAGGAGAGTTGCTCCAGATGACCAAAGCCAATAAGCTCAGCTTTGAGGAAAAGGATTATTATGATCTCATCAATGCTAAAACTGCCTCCTTCCTGGCCGCTGCCTGCGCCGCCGGCGCCACATCCGCCTGCGATAACCCGGAAACTATCCAGCTGTTGCACAACTTCGGACAAAAAGTAGGCATGGCCTTTCAACTAAAAGACGACCTGTTTGACTATGGAAATACCGACATCGGTAAACCTACCGGTAATGATATCAAAGAAAAGAAAGTAACCCTCCCCCTTATTTATGCCGTTCAGCATGCCGGCCCGGCGCTGCGGAAAAAGATGCTTCATATAGTAAAGCACCAGCATACCGACAAGGATAAAGTAAACTTTGTAGTGGAAACGGTGAACCAGTCGGGTGGACTTGATTACGCCACCCAAAAAATGATGGAATACCGCGATGAAGCATTCCGGATACTCTTTACTTTTCCGCCGTCACCCACGCGGGCGGCATTGGAGGAATTGGTACGTTATACCACCGATAGGGCATATTGATCTGGACCCGCATGGGGATGTATGATAACGATAAAGTCCTGCATTATTAACACCTGTGAAGACTACCCCCGTCATTGTGAATGAAGAATTTGAAAAAAGGCTCATGGAGATGAAGGCCGTGTAACCTCCCGGATTAAATTTTAAAAAATAATTCACAAAAAACTATGAAAAATCCTTTTAGCTAATTACATTTGGTACAGTAGCGTTAAAAAAACAACCAGAATTTAAAGAGCATTGATAGTACTGATGACCAGTAAGACCCTGTGTTTGCTGTAGTTTCCCCACTGTGCATTAGTACTGCCATTACTGAAAACCAGAATTACAGACCGATTGAAAATTTCACGTTAATTAATCTAATCTTGTTTCCATGACTCAACGTTCATTACATCCTGATAGGGTCACCCGCTGCCCCTAACTACCCACGGGCGTTATGTTTCCACAGTCGACATTATTTTCGCATCCTGCTTATGCTGACAAGGCATTTTGCATGGCAGATATTGTGCTGTAGTAGCCATGGCGAACGCTGATCTCTAAATCACAGACATTCCCCTAAAGGGAACAGGGCAACCTATGCCCGTTCATGTCAAAAAATAGTTAATCTGGTGTAAAGCTTCTTTTACGCCCTGGGATTCTCATTCCTAAATATTGCATGTATGAAATACTTTTACTTTTTCCTGCACAGAGGTATTTATTTTTTTGCAGCAATGTGCCTGGTGAGTACATCATCGGAAGCACAGAATGTGTTGTTCAAAAATAACAAAGATACCTCCGGTGTGAATGCAGATTCACTTGCCTTTTCCAAAGTGACATCTACCAGGCGGGACACACTGGGATATTTTCCCAACAATGAACTCTTCCTGAAACGTAGTACCAGTGGGGCTATTTCTTCAGTAGACATTGGCGAGGTTAAAAAACTTCCCTATACCAGTATCGACCAGATGCTGATAGGAAGGGTAACGGGAGTGGATGTACGAATTCCCTCGGCAGAACCCGGAAAACGCAACAGCGTATTTGTAAGAGGTACCTCTTCCCTGCTCCTGAGCAACCGCGATTTGTTTTATGCGCAACCCACTTATGTGGTCGACGGTGTGCCCTTGATCATGGAGCATGCTTTCGCCTATGACATTCAGCGGTTCGATTTTAACAGGATGGGAACGGAAACCAACCTGCTTGGCTTCCTCGATATCAATGATATTGAGAGCATCGAAGTGCTGAAAGATTTTGCTGCCAGCGCAAAATATGGTCCCAATGCTGCCAACGGCATAATCAACATCACTACCAAAGCACCCCGGGTGGGGCAGATGCGGGTGTCGGTAAATGCTTATGCCGGTGTATCATTAAAACCTGCGGTAGATGCAGTGAATGGCAGATATGAAAGTGATTTCCGCCTGCCCTTCTACCAGAAATATGCTGATGAAACACAGTGGCGTAACTTTCCCCGCTACCTGGCAGATTCTTCCCAGGCCCGCTACTATGGCCCGGCTAACTGGGATGATCTTTTTCTGAGAAACGCATTCACGGAAGGTATCCAGGCTGCTGTAAGCGGAGGAACGCCGTATGCCAACTTCCGTTTCAGCATCGGGCAATCCTCGCAACAGGGCGTATATGACAAAACAGGCATCAAACGCTACGATGTAAACTTCGGGATCAACATCCAGCCCGTCAGGAACCTGATTTTTACAACAGATATTTCTGTAGCTAACCAAAACCGGAAACGGAATGAATTTATCCGCGACCGCGCCGGGGATGAAGACTATCTCTTTAACTACGATGCACCTTTATCTCCCAACAAAGCCTATCTCCAACAATATTATACGGCGCTGGAAAATACCATTAACCGGAACAAGAATAATTCTGCCCGTATCATTGCCAATGCGAAGTATAGCTTCTTATCGCACTTCACCTGGAACACCCGTTTTGCTATCGACTACGGGCAAAATTTCCGCGACTTCTTTGTACCTACGGCCCTCGGCGAAGGCAACAGTTATGTATCCAATTATGATGGGCTGAACAGGCGGATGATCCTGGACAATTCCCTGCAGTTTGAAAAAACTTTCCCGGGAAAACATCATCTTGAAATAACACTTGGTCAGTATGGCCAGTGGGACAAATGGCGCTATGATTATGGCCGCGCCTACAAAGGTTCCAGCGATTATGTGAAGATCTATCAGCCGGGTACAGATCAGCAGAAAGAAGGCCGCTTCGGCAACTTCCGCCTGATGTTTAACACCAAAGATTTTACGCAGTCGCGGCTGGCATCTTTCTATACTAATGTCGGGTATAACTTCAACGAAAAATATTTTGTTTCCCTGTATGTGAGAAGAGATGGCAGCTCCTACCTCGATGCAGATAACCGCTGGCTGATATCGCCTACTTTATCTGCTTCCTGGAAAGTGCATAAGGAAGATTTCCTGAAAGAATCTTCCTGGCTGAGTAACCTGAATGTCCGCGCCAGCTGGGGCCGTGTAGGCCGTTTGCTGATGGATGAAATGTATACCGGTGGACCGGTATATAACGTAGATGCAGGTTGGAATGGTGTGCCTAATATGTCTACCTACAACGGTTTCCCTGTTATTAACGCCGGCTACACCACCGGCTATGTAGTGCCGGGTACTTCGTGGCCGGTAGTAGAGCAACTGAACGGCGGCATTGATATCGGTCTTTTTCACGACCGGTTACGCGCCTCGCTGGATGTATATGCCAAAACAGACCGTAACCTGGTACTGAAGGTGCCTACATTGGAAGAAGAAGGATATACCGGTATCGTAAAAAATGGTATGGACATCCGGAACTACGGCTATGAATTGTCTATCGATGCAGACGTAGTGAAAGGAAAGAAATTCCAATGGACCACCGGTATCAATATCTATACAAACCAGAATAAGCTGATGGCTTTGCCCGACGGGATTACCGACCTGGTGATCAATAACCGCCGTTTCCTCGTAGGAAAACCGGTAGACCGTTACTGGCTGCTGCTCAACGAAGGTATTTACAACTCCGATGATGAGGTGCCTGTGAATCCAAAAACAGGCAGGAAGATGACTTACCAGGGTGTAACCCTGAAAAAAGGAGATCCTAAATGGACAGATTTAACCGGCGATTTTAATATCAATGATGCAGACCGTGTAATGAAAGGCCGCCTGTCGCCCGCTGCTACCGGAGGTTTTACCAACACCTTCCATTATGGTGCGTGGGACGTGAACATCCTGCTGAATTATTCCTTTGGCCGTAAAGTGATTAACCAGGCATTGGCCGATCGTTTTGACTTTGCCAACAGGGAAGCCATTGATGATCCAAAGGCGATAAAGGAAATCAGCTGGTGGTCGAAAGTAGAAGGCGACTACAGCAAAATACCGCAATACAATCCCTGGAGCGCAGTATATGCCTACCAGCCCAACCAGACCCTGTTCCTCGAAGACGCCTCTTTTGTAAAGCTCCGCGCATTAACGGTGGCCTACAATATGCAAACAGACTGGATGAAACGTTCGGGCGTTGAGCACCTGCGTATTTATGCCACCGGTAACAACCTGCTTACCTGGACAAAGTACAAGGGCGGCGATCCGGAAGCCGTGAGTTATTTCGGATATGACGAAGGATATTATAACTGGGCGGCTCCGCGCACGTTTACACTGGGCTTTAATTTTCAATTCTGATGTTAAAAAACAAGATCATGAGAAATATCGCTGTTGTTGGGGTGATACTATTACTGGCAGGTGGCATGCTGTCCTGCAAAAAAATGCTGGATGTGCCTTCACATCGTGCCCTGACAGAAGAAAATATGTGGCAGACTAAAAATGATGCACGCGCAGGATTATCTGCCTGCTATGCTTTAATGCGCGCTGCAATGTCAAACGAAAATGCACACTGGGTGTACGGAGATCTGCGTGGTGGCGATTTTCAGTCGACCAAGCGCGGCGATCTGCGCGCAGTAGTGGAAAGTAACCTGAACGCCAGTTATTCTACTATGGAGGAATGGCGCGACTGGCGAAGATTTTATACGGCTATTGCACAATGCAATCTTACGATAGAAAAATTACCACAGGTAACCGCTACCGATTATCGTTACTCACAAAACGATATGAAGCTGGACCGCGCACAGGCGATTTACATCCGCGCATTTCTTTACTATTATATTGTAAGAATCTGGGGAGATGTGCCACTGGTAATTGCGCCGTCAGATGGAGTAGCAAAAACGATCTCCCGTGAAAAATGGGATAAAGTACTGGATTATGCTGCCGCCGAAGCAAAATCCTGTATTGATGGTTTACCCTGGAAATACAATGGGAAGTCGCCGGAACAACAGGGCGATTACCGCGGCCAGGGTGAATCACATCACATTTCCATCACCATCACAAAAGGAATGGCCTATACGTTGCTCGCACACATTTATAACTGGAAGGGCGAATACGATAAGTCGCTCGAGTATGCCAACACCGTCATCAACAACCAGTCGAACACCGGTTACGGTTTTGTGAGCCTGAACGATCTTACCAGGCTGGATGGCGCATTCCGCGGACGTATCGGGGCCAACATTTTCCAGATAGATATGAACTTTGACCACGCAGAAATATCGTCTACCGGTCAGCTGGAAGACTGGACCCTCCGTGAGCCTTATATTCCAAAAAGGGAATCTGAAATTTATGTGCCGAAAGACAGTGTACTAAAGATCTATAGCGAATCGAGGGAACAACGCCCTACCTATTTCTTTACAAAAATGGAAGAAGCTTATCCCATCTTTTACAAGATGAAACAAATCAACGGCGCGGTGAAAGACCCCGTACTGAAAATGTATTCGTCTTGTATAATCGTATTCCGTTATGAGGAGTTGTACCTGCTGCGCGCAGAAGCTAAAGCCCGGTTGGGACAAACCGCGGAAGCACAAAAAGACCTGAACCAGATCCGTAACTCCCGCGCACTCAAAAATGTAAACGTAGCTACTGCCGGGCAGGAGCTGCTGGATGCTATTTTGCTGGAACGCAGAAGAGAGTTGATAGGAGAAGGATGGTACTGGTACGACCTGGTACATTTCAAAAAGATTCCGCAATATACCAGGCTTACACAGGCTGATGTGGACAGGGGCGCCGCCTTGTGGCCACTGTCGCAGGAAGCGCTGTCCAACAATAGCGCGCTGGTTCAAAATTCTTTCTGGAAATAATAAATCACTGCCATGAAAAAATATTTAATACTACTGGCTGTTACGGCTTGTTTTGCATGCGAAAAAGGAATGCAGGACTACCGGAATGCAAAGCCCGTATCGGAAGTGAAGGTAAGTACTTATGATTTTCTCAAACAACAGGGAGGATTATATGATACCCTGCTATTACTGATAGACCGTGTAAAGCTTACCGATACACTTAGAAATCAACAGGTCACTTTTTTTGTTCCGCAGGACAACAGTATTTCCACAGCCATCAGGAACGTGAATTTTTCCAGGGAACGCCTCGGCGATAAAGGCAACTGGACACTGGATAGTATTCCGCTGACGGTATGGGATAGTCTTTTGCGGCGCTATATCGTGCGTGGACTGGTAACCGCCGATTCGCTGAGATATGCGGATGGCAGTGACCTTGAATCTTTGTACGGTCATGAAATGAATGGTAAAACCGCCAGCACCAATGCTTCCGGCGCGGTGGGCGCAGGCACCGCGGTGTTGCAGTACAGCGATAAAAATGATTCCAGGTTTACAAAAGACTGGTCCGTTGCGCTTACGCAAAACGTGGACATCAAATCTACCAACGGATTGATGCACATTTTAGAAACCCGGCATGTATTCGGCTTTACCTCTTTTGTTGGAAAAGCCTATCCCAGGTCACTGGAGCCGGCGCAGGGACCGTACCTGGGCTACCCGATTGAAATACCTGGTATTGTGAATGCAGCGGATTATGACGAAGGCCCCAAGGGAGTGGCTTACAATTATCGTAATCCCAATGGCGGTCATACTTACCGTCCCGATGATCCGGGCACAGAAAACTGCTCGCAGGGTGATGGGGCTACAAGTCCCGGTGGTAACTATAATATCGGCTGGACCAGCGACGGCGACTGGGTACGATATACGGTTGATATTAAAGAAGCAGGAAAATATAAAGTAGAACTGAGGATAGCCGGGAATGGCGGTGGTCTTATTTATCTTTTGATAGATGAAGTAAGGGTATGTGAAGACATCCCGATACAAGGTACCGGCGGCTGGCAAACCTGGCAGGGCGCATTCGGAACGGCAGATCTGCCCGCAGGAAAACACCTGATGAAAGTGATGATCAAGAAAGCCAACCTGAACCTGCACCGTCTCATCTTCACCAAAATAAACCCATAGCAATGAAAAGGCAAGTATATACTTTATTAATAGCCGGCACACTGGCGATTACGGTAACAGGCTGCTACAAGCAGTTGTTGCCGGATGAGAAAGAGCATTTCAGTAATAACGCCAACTTTGACGGCGATACGTACCAGGCCAATTTTGGACGTACCAATGTGTTCTACGGAAAATTTAATGCAGACAATTCAACGCAGCCACTCACTTTTGAAATGCAAAATATCGCACGCCCCGATGGCACGCCTGCACCGGAATTGCTGGAGCAGGTGAATACCTGGCAGTGGAAAGAGTATTATAGTGGTACAGAAAAAACCGTAGCGGAAATTGAAGCCAAACGTATCCAGGTAAAAAGGCCGGTCCTTGACATGCGCTCTACTTCAGGTGATCTTGTTTTCTGGGCTACTGATACCTCCAAAATAAAACAAGGCATTTACACCTTCGATATCCTGGTGAAGAATAAAGGAGGACAGAAAACTTTCCAGAAAAGAAAGCTGGATCTCCGCCGCCCGCGACCGTATGAGCCTTACGAGTTTGATGACATCACCGGCCTGCAAAAGAAAGTGCCTAATACCGATAATCTTCTTTACAATCATCCTACCGTAATAGGCGTGCAGGATATGCAGAACAATGAGATTAACAGCGAGCAGGTAAATGTATATTTCGTTAAAACAGGTACTGCTAAGAATACACTGACATTCAAGTTTTATGATAAGGACTCCTTACCAATCAAAATGTCGAAGTTTAATGTTACCAAATGGGACAGCCTGAGATATTACAGCAACACCGTTGGTACGACTGTGAATTTTGGCTTTAACCGCAAGTTTTCACCAGACAGTGCCACTGTTACCTGGGATGTAACCAGCCCTTACCCGGTACTGGCGGACGTGGGGATTAATGAAAAAGCCAGCGTCATGTTCATCTATGAGCGCATTTCCTATGGTGTGCGCCGGCAGGCAGGTATCGGCTACGGCTTTGCCGTATTTGAACCGGGCAGCTGGGACGTGATCTTCAAGTTTAAAGTAAATCCCAAGTTTACCAACGATTAAACCGGTAACTGTATTCTGAATCATTAAAATATTAGTGCCATGAAAAAACGGTACATACATACGTTGGTTGTGCTTCTCCTGTTACTTGCGGGAGCAGGCAACAGGGTATATGCCCAACAGGCTGTTACCATCAAGGGTAGGGTAACGGACGCCGGTTCCAAAGAGGGAATCCCGGGCGTAACTATCATTGATGTAAAAAATAATAAAGGTCTTGGTGTTACAGACCCCACCGGTCGTTTTACTATTTCGGTGGAACCCGATAAAACCATCCAGTTCCGGTACATCGGCTATCGCCTGGAAACGGTTAAAACAGGAAGTGTAACTACGCTTAACATTACCCTGAACCCGGAGAATAAGTCGCTGAAAGAAACGGTGATCATAGGTTACCAGAAGCGTACCAAGGAAACATCATCCGGGGCTGCGGGCGTAATCGACGGAAAAGCGCTGCAGGATGTGCCGGTATCCAATATCCAGGAACTCCTGCAGGGAAAGATAGCGGGCCTCAATATCCAGAACAATTCCGGTGCGCCGGGTTTTCGTGGTACCATGTCCGTTAGAGGGGTTTCCCAGCTGGATGTAAGCGGCAGCGGTGATAATGCCTATCTTACCAGTAACAACCCGTTGCTGGTAATTGATAACGTACCGGTAGATTTCGATGGCGGTATTTCGCAGTCGATGTTGCAACCAGGCGCCGCCACTGGCCCGCTCGCCTTAATTCCGCCGGAAGACGTGGAATCCATCGTGGTAATGAAAGATGCGCAGGCTACTGCTTTGTATGGTTCACGTGGCGCCAACGGCGTAATTGTGGTAACCACCAAACGTGGTAATTCACCTACGCCGATCATCGACATCAACAGCAGTTTATTTGTGAACCTGCCGCCGAATTTGCGACCTACCATTGGGGGTAATGCGGAGCGCAGGTATCGCATCAACTCCATCATGAAAAATGCGAGGGATTTGCAGGACGCCCGCAGTATACTGAGCGATCCCAATTCCCAGTTCCTGACAGACAGCCTGAATGCTTTCTATAATAATTCTACCGACTGGCAGGGATTATTTTACCAAACGACTTTAAATACCAATAATAACGTACAGATCAGCGGAGGTAACCTGAAAATGAACTACAAGGCCAACTTTGCTTACCAGATGAACCAGGGCGTATTGAAAAATACCGGTTTTAATAAGTATAGCCTGAACATGCAGTTGTATATGCAACCCAGCAAGAAACTGCGTATTGGTGCGCAGTTGTTCAGTGCGCTGGGTCAAAAGCAACGTGGTAACGGCGGAGGATTAACTAACAATGGTGCGGGAAATTCCTTCACCTCTTCCCTGATGCCCGGCCCTTCTACCTTTGTTGGCAACCCCCAGCTGAGTGGATATGAAAATAATATAGATGATAACAATACCCTCAATATCCGTGGTTTCGTGGATGTGGACTATGAAATTATCAACGGGCTGCGTATCAACTCTACTACTTCTTACGACTACTATACCGATACCAGGGACCGGTTTAATCAATCGTTTTCCAATAACAACCAAACCGGTTTATACGGTTTCGTAGGCCGGCACGATGAGCTCAACACCAGGAACGGCGTGAACTACAGCTACAGCAGCAGACCTGCCGACCTGGAAAAAAGCCATAACATATATGCCAGCGTATTCAGTGAAGTGAACATCAAATCAGATGACCAGCACGTGAAAGATATACGCAATGGTCCGAATGATTACTACTGGGGACCCCGTGGTTACTCTCCGCGGTTCTATCCCGGTAACCCCTGGAACAACGCTAATGAAATAAATGTAAATGGTACGCCGGTATCTTATGTATATCATGCCGCATCGTGGGCAGGGTTCTTCTCCTATAACTACCGTACGAAGTATGTGCTGGACCTGGCTTACCGGTTGGATGGAAACTCTTCAGCGGGTATCAATAACCCCTATACGAAAAATCCATCTGTGGGCGTACGCTGGAACTTTAATAAAGAAAACCTGATGCGGCGCTGGAACTGGCTGGATTATGGATCGGTGCGTGTAACCTATGGCGTTAACAGCCGTCCTACCGCTACCATCCTCAATTCACTGGGCCAATATGAAAGTGTGAAAAACTACAATAACGCCGTTTCTATCAATCCCAACTACAACGTGCTGGCGAACCCTTACATGGAACCGGAGAAGTCGTCCCAGTTCAACTTCGGTGTAGACCTGGGCCTGTTCAGAAGCCGCGTGGAAATCATCTACGATACTTATTACAGGAACAACTACAACCTGGTGCGGGATATACCGCTGCCCAATTCTACGGGGTATGGTAAAATGCAGGTCAACGGTGGCGCTATTGTGAACTATGGCCATGAGCTGTCTATCACCACGCGGCCTATTATGAACCGTGATCCCAAAGGATTCCAGTGGACCTTCTCCATAAATGGTGCGTATAACAAAGGCGTGCTCACGGAATTGCCGGGAGGCTCGCAGCTCTTTATAGCAGTGGATCAAAACACTTACCAGAGCATTGCATTGAAAGTGGGCAGGAATCCGCAGAGCAATTACATGTACCAGACAGACGGCGTATACAGCAATACTTCCGATGTACCGGTAGATCCCATCAGGGGCGTGCGTTACAAAGCGTTTAAAGGTCCCGGTACCCAGTACTTCCAGGCAGGAGATCCTATCTGGAGGGATCTGAACGGCGACTACGCACTGGATGGCGCCGACTATGTGATCATGGGTAACCCGGAGCCAATGTTCACCGGCGGTTTGAACAATACGGTGAGCTACCGGAACCTGTCGCTCAATATCAACTGTACTTTCCTGGCAGACCGCAGCATCCTGAATAACGCTATCGCTGCGAGGATCTACCGCCTGCAGTATCCCAACCTGTTGAGTAAGAACGACGGTACCGCCGCCGGTCCTATCAACCTGTATGATATCAATCAGATTGACTACTGGAAAAATCCGGGCGACAAAGCATCGCATCCTGCCATCGTAGGTTCTTTTGATCACGATGCACAGGTAGCGCCCAACAGGCTGGATCAGAGCCTGTATATGGAAGATGGCTCTTACTTCAAAATCAACCAGATCACACTGGCTTACCAGTTCCGTGACTTTGATTTTATGAAGCGGCTGAAGCTGCGGGTATTGCGTGCTTATCTCACTGCATACAACGTAGGCATCTTCTCAAAATATACTGGGCCTAATCCTGAAACCGTTACCTCACTCGGAAGGGACGATATCAATGGGTACCCAAATGCCACCAGTTTGACATTCGGTATTGGCGCTCAATTTTAATGACACTTAAATTATTTTCAGATGAAACATTGGTTTAAAATAGGAATGCTTTTCTGCCTTTTGCTGGGCGTGGGCTCCTGTAAGAAATTTCTGGAAGTAAAGCCACTGGATACCCTTTCCGGAAAGGATTTCTGGAAAACAAGAGGCGATGCACAGAAGGCGGTTAGTGGTATATATTCAAAGCTGCTGCAAAAATTTACCAACGGCGTTATATATAATGTAGGCGATTTCAGGGCCGGTAACTGGAACTGGTTTGATAAGAACGGTTTCCGCAATCTCGCCGCCAACCGCCTGCTGCAGGCCGGTGGCGACGGTATAGAAGATATCCCGGACTGGGGATTATTTTACCAGGCGATTGCTACCGCCAATCTTTGTATCGACAGGATACCAGGTATTGAAGATCCGGCTTTCAGCTCAAGGGAGAAAAAAGCCCTGGTGGCAGAAGCCCGCTTTGTACGCGCGTTCATCTACTTCTATATGTCACGGCTATACGGAGATGTGCCCCTGCAAACAGACCCGTATGATATTACGCTGAGGCCGCGCGAGAAAATGCTGACAGTATTGGACTTCTGTCTGAAAGACCTCGAAGGATGTAAAGACGATATGGTGATTTCCTACGACGATCCTACCAACAGGGCGGTACGCGGCACCAAAGGCGCTGCGCTGGCACTGATGGCGCATATCAATATGTGGAGCGCCGGTTTTGATCCCGCCAATCAACAGAAATACTGGACACAAACCGCCGATCTGATCAAAGAACTGATGGCGCTGAACGAATACAAACTGTTGCCTTACACCAAAGAAACATTCCAGACCATTTTCAAAGGCCGCTCAGAAGAAGGCATTTTTGAACTGTCGCTGGATGCTAACTATGGTGGCGCTTTCCACTATCTCATCTGCCAGTGGACCCTGCACGATCCCATTATCCGGGATGGACTGAACGGGAATAGTGAAATCACTCCCATGGTAAGGCACCTCGACAGGGTCTATCCCCGCGGTGAATCCGACAAACGGATAGACCTGTGGTTCGATGATCCGTATGCTTCCAAGGGAGAAAAGAAACCGATGTTCCTGAAATTTTCCGCGATCACCAATCCAATTACCAGGGATTATGACGCCAACTTCATCCTGTTCCGCTATGCAGATGTAATTCTGCTGAGGGCGGAAGCATTGGCCAACCTGGGAAACAGAAATGCTGAAGCGATAGAGATGCTGAACCTGGTACGCGACAGGGCAGGCGCCAAGCTGTATGCCGGCGGTGGTGGAGAACCGCTGAAAACGGCTATTTTTTATGAAAGGGAAAAGGAACTGATGGGAGAAGGACACCTGTGGTATGACCTCATCCGCACCGGAAGAATCGGCGACAGAATACTGACGGAGAATCCCCTCACACCGGATCTCATGGAAAAAGGCGCATGGACCTGGCCGATATCATCATCGGCAGTAAACAACAATCCGTTGGTCACCAGAAATCAATACTGGATACAATAACTGTAAAAAATATTCACTATGCGAAAGCTATTGCCCATAGCCGGCATCCTGTTGATGACAAGCCTGTTGTTATCTTCCTGTAAAAAAGATTATTATATCGACAGCGGTACTGCGGATCCGCATTATAAAGGAACTATTTATGAGTACCTGGTTCAGAACCCGGACCTCTTTGACACCGTGGCATATGTGGTGGAAAAAGCCGGGCTCAAAGAAATGTTGCAGAACGATTCTGTTACCTTCTTCACACCAACAGATCAAAGTATTGTGGATGCTATTGATGACCTGAACGAGTACCGTTACCGGATGGTAGAAGACAGCGTGAAACTGGCTGATATTCCCGCTAAGGTATGGAAGAAATTCCTGGGAATGTACATGCTCAAAGGGAAGTATACGGCTAATAAGTTTGCACGTATTGACCCAGTGAATGTATACGCTTACCCGGGAATTAATTACGTAATGAACAGTGGCTATATCCTCAACATCGGGTTAATTTACCAGAACTATAATGGTGTGGAAGCGGTAGGCGCGCGTGTGCTGTTGCTCACAGACATTACCTATGATCCGGTGACTTTTGCCAATAACCAGAAAGTGCAGGTGATGACCTCCGACATTCAGCCAACAAACGGTGTATTGCATGTGCTGAACTTCCGGCACAACTTTGGTTTCCGGCCGGGAGAATTTGTCAGGATAGCAGAACAGGAACTGCAGAATCAATAACTCATTAATGCATTCAGTATGAAAAAATATACGTATTTAATAGTGCTCCTGGCAGTGTTAGGCGCCTGTACAAAAGATAAGATCAGCTCCAAGGGGGATGATCCTTATAAAGAACAGGTGCAGCCGGCGATCTATATCAATAAAGACGGTATCACTCCCACCAGTGCACACATAGGAGAGGAAGTGCTGATCAGCGGGAAAGGATTCCTGAAGAACAAAGATAAACTGGCCATTCTTTTTAATGGCATAAGTGCGCCCATCCTGGCGCTTACAGATACTACCGTGCGCGTAAAGGTGCCTGCACAGGCAGCTACCGGTAATGTGGCTGCACAGGTGGACCAGGAGTATTTCTTCGGGCCCTTCTTCCGGGTGATAGGTGTTTTCCAGATGGATACCCTTTTCCCCAGTAAAGTCGCCGCCAATGGCGGTATCTCGGATATTATACCTGTGGAAGATGGAAAATATCTAATAGTCGGTGATTTTACAGACTTCGATAACTCCGGTAAGGAAGGAAAGCTTAACCGCGTGGCCAGGATTAATCATGATGGTAAAGTAGACGGCTCTTTTGGCCCGGACAAGAAAAATGGTACCAATACCTTTGTGGCCACCGCCGCTGCACTTCCTGGCGCCGACCGCAAATACCTGGTGGCAGGAGCATTTAATAACTATGAAGGCGTAAACTTCGTCAACAGTATCGCCCTGCTGAACAACAACGGCTCCCTGGCAGCAGATAAAATCTTTAGTCCCAGCAACAAGGAAATCACCGTGTCTTCCCTGAAAGGCGGTATTTCCGGACAGGTGGCCAATATGCATGTGCAGGCGGATGGTAAGATCCTGCTCACCGGCTTCTTCCGGTTTTATGTACAACCTAACTACAACCTGGTGGGCGCTGCCGGTCAGGATTCCGTACATCTCGATTCGGTACAGATCAACGGATTGGTTCGCTTAATGCCCGACGGAAGCCTGGATAGCACCTACAACTACGACCTGGCGAAGCACATGGGTAAAGAGGGGCCCAATGGTTATATCAACCGCTCTATCCTCCTGCCCGATGGAAAACTGTTGATAGCAGGTACTTTCACCAAATACAACGGACAATCCGTGAACCGCATTGCCAGGTTAAACCCCGATGGTTCTATTGATCCCTCCTTTTCAGCAGGCGCCGGTCCCGATCAGAATATCCTGAACATGACCCGCCAGCCGGATGGAAAGCTGATCATTGTAGGCCGCTTCAATACTTTCGGCGGACTAAAACTGGCTAATGTAGCCCGTATCAATGAAAACGGGGTGGTAGATCCCACGTTTAACGTGGGTGTGGGGTCCAATGGTTACCTGTTCAATGCGCATGTAATGCCCGGAGGAGAAGTAATCGTGAGCGGTATCTTCACGGAGTTCAGCGGATTGGTGCGCAATAATATGATTGTGCTCACCGACAAAGGCGCTGTTCATCCTTCTTATAACACTATTGGCGGCGTAACACTCGACCAGAACGCCAACAGTGGCGGCATTACACAGATCCTGCCGCAGGTGGGAGAGAAGTCGCTGCTGGTAGTAGGCACCTTTACAAAGTTTGATTACCGTGATGCCAATAGGTTTGTACGGATTACTTACCCGTGATCACCTGAAAGCAGCGTACCTTTGAGGCATGTATGTTTTACCGGAGATTATAAAAAGTATTTCGTCACAACATGATCATCATAAAGAACTGAATCTTTTTTATGGCGGAAAAAGCGCTGCACTGGCGTGGACGCCTTATACCAGGTTCCTGCTGGCCACCTATCCGCGTGAAATTTTGCAATTGAACGCGGATGGGTTGACAGCAGGGCTGGTTAATTATCTCACCACCCAGGCCCAGCTTACTTTTTGTGCCGCCAACCAGTATATGAATGTTTCCGGCGTTGCCGGGGAGTCCTTAAAGGCCGTATATGTTACTTTAATGGAAGATATTGTTACCCGCCTTAAAAGAAAACAAACCAATTTCGATGACCTGGAACAGCTGCATGGACAACGCTTAACAAAGTGGTTGCTACACACCAATCCGTTTGTAAAAGAATTGAACAGTGAGCAGGAACCTCATGTTAAACAGGTAGTGTGTGCAGAATATACGCCCGCCACGCAACTGTCTGTGTTGCGGTTAAACCCCGCTACTATCAAAGGTCCTGTACTGGATATCGGTTGCGGGCAACATGCCTACCTGGTAAGATACCTGCGTAAACAGGGCATCAAAGCATATGGAATAGACCGGTTCATTGAACAGCCGGAAAGTTATCTCGGCTCTGCCGATTGGCTGGAATACCGCCTGGAGCCCAACAGCTGGGGCACCATCATCTCCAATCTTTCTTTCTCCAATCATTTCCTGCATCATCACCAGCGCAGCAACAGCGCTTATATGAGCTACGCAAAAAAATACATGGAAATACTGGCATCGCTGCAAACCGGTGGTAGTTACCATTATGCGCCGGCCTTACCTATGATCGAGTCTTATTTACCTGCTGCACAGTATGTGATCAGTCATGATAAAGTAGGCGATCACTTCAGTAGCACGGTGATCACCAGAAGATAGTTATCCGTACCTTCACCGCTATGGTATACAGTCCGGAACAGGCAGCAGCGGTCATTACACAAACTCAGAACTGGGTCAGGGAACTTGTGATCGGTTGTAACTTCTGTCCTTTTGCCAACAGGGAAGTGAAGAAGAACAGCATCCGGTACCAGGTGAGCGGCGCCGTATCGCTGCAGGCGGCCAGTGATGAGCTGTTGCAGGAGTGTTTGCTGCTGGATAGCGAACCGGCAATATCTACTACGTTGTTAATTTTTCCTGCCGGCTTCCCCGTGTTCCGTGATTATCTCGACCTGGTGTCGGTAGTGGAAAAAATGATCTATAAAAAGAAGTACACCGGTATCTACCAGCTGGCGAGTTTTCATCCGCTGTACCAGTTTGCCGGCACGGATCTGCAGGATGCGGCCAATTATACCAACCGGTCCATCTATCCCATGCTGCATTTATTACGGGAAGCAGAAATAGAGAAAGCATTGCAGCAATATCCCCACCCGGAAAACATCCCCGAACGCAATATCAGCTTTGCCCGTGAAAAGGGCACTGCGTATATGAAAATGCTGCGGGATAGTTGTTTATAGCCCTGACTTGGTAGAGTTTCTTATAATCAGTGAAGAAGGAATCACCTGTTGCTGCTCCTGCAGCGGGAAGCTGCTGCTTTTGAGCGCTTTGAACAATACGGTGGCGGCGGCGTGCCCCATGTCGAAGGCGGGTTGTGAAACAGTGGTGAGCGATGGCTGCAGGAAGCGTGCAGTGCTCAGGTTGGAGAAGCCGATCACCTGTACATCGCCGGGAATAGTGAGAGATAGCTCCTCACAGGCCTGGTATACCGCCGTAGCCAGTTTTTCGGTAGTGGCAATCAGGCCATCGTAATGATTTTGCTGTAATGCTGTTTGCAGCAGTTGCTGGGTAGCGGCAGGATCATTGGAGCAATAGAGAATACTGTTGTCCGTAAGCGGAAGCTGATGATCGGCCAGCGCCTGCCGGAAACCATCTGCCCGCCTGTTGCTGATAGAGAGCTGCCGTGAAGCTGATAAAAGGCCCATATTACGGCATCCGCCGGCGATCAGGTGCGCGGTGGCGTTATAAGCGGCATTGGCGTCATCTGTGGTGATCCTGGCGGCTGTTACTTCTTCACAAACCCTGTCGAAAAATACGACGGGTATTTCTTTCACCAGCTGCGCCAATCCATGCGCTTTCGAGGATGTTTCCGTAGTAACAGAAATAAGTACCCCATCTACCCGTCCGCTCTGGAAATCTTTCAAAATAGCCTCTTCTTTCCCAAAACTTTCATGCGTAAGATAAATGAGTACGTGGTAGCCTTTCTCCTGTGCCACAGATTCGATACCATTAATGGCTTCTGCAAAGAAGCTGTCGGCCACCTCGGGAATTACTACCGCAATGGTATGACTCGACTTTTTCCGTAAACTGCTGGCATATGGATTGGGTACATAATTCAGCTCTGCGGCGAGCGCCAGCACCCGCTGCTTTGTTTCTTCGCTTATTTCATGACTGTTACTCAGCGCTTTTGAAATGGTGGCAGTAGATAACTGCAACCTTTCCGCAAGCATCCTGATGGTGACGTTTTCCATATAATGGCCGTGTTACTTAATCGGTTAAGTAAATAAAGTTATTCTATTATGCGGAAGATTTTTAAAAAGATCGCATATTTAGAGCAGGATATTTTTCTGCATTTCCACGAACTTTTAAAATCTGATATTATGGATAACGTTAACGGGCAGCCAAATCCTGCACCACTTACTTCACTGGATCAATGGGAAGATGATTTACTTGAGCGATATCCAGATCCCGCCAATATCAACAAAGAAAAAAGCACTGCTGAATTCCGGAATTATGAAGTGCCTCCACGCGATACGGTGCGGGAGTTTTACCGGTTAAATCATACTTACCAGTCTTATGCATTTGTAAGAGAAAAAGAAAAGGAATTTCTTTCTTTCAATAAAAGAGAAATGTCGGTATGGGATGCCTTCGATTTTCTTAACCAGCTGGTAGATGATTCCGATCCGGATACAGACCTGGATCAGTTCCAGCACCTGCTGCAAACATCGGAAGCCATCCGTGCTGATGGTCACCCGGACTGGATGGTGCTCACCGGCCTGTTTCACGACATGGGCAAAGTATTATGCTTGTTCGGCGAACCGCAATGGGCAGTGGTAGGGGATACTTTCCCTGTTGGCTGCGCCTTCTCCGATAAAATCGTTTTCCCTGAATTCTTCAAAAATAATCCGGATATCAATAACCCGGATTATAACACCAAGTACGGTGTATATGAACCTAACTGCGGTTTGGAAAATGTACACCTGAGCTGGGGACACGACGAATATATTTACCAGATCATGAAAAATCATTTGCCGGAACCGGCTCTGTACATGCTGCGTTATCACTCCTTTTATCCGCAGCACAGGGAACATGCTTACGGTCACCTGATGAATGCCCATGATGTGGAAATGTTTAAATGGGTGGATCTGTTTAATCCGTACGACCTGTACTCCAAGAGTCCAACTCCACCAGATTGGAAAGTATTAAGACCATATTACGAAGATCTGGTTGCCAAGTACTTACCATCCACCTTAAAGTTTTGAACAGTGATATTATGGATTACCGGTGCAGATGCAACTTTCTGATGTGTCGCCGGTAATCCTTTTTTTTACAAGCCGGAAAGTGTTAAATTATATCCAGGTATTTCCACCCACGTTAAAAAAACTGCTGATCAACCGCTCCACTTATGAGTAATCAACTTGTCTTCAAAGACTACCTGGTATTTGCGTTGTATTTTGTGATTGTTGCTACCTACGGATATTGGATTTATAAAAGAAAGAAGAAAGGCGCTGTTAGCGCTTCCAAGAATTTTTTCCTTGCAGAAGGATCTCTCACCTGGTGGGCCATCGGGGCCTCCATTATCGCTTCCAATATTTCAGCGGAACAGTTTATCGGTATGAGCGGGGATGGCTTTTTTGTGGGCATTGCAGTATCCGTGTATGAATGGGTGGGCGCCGCTGCGCTGATCATTGTGGCGGTATTCCTGATGCCGGTGTATATCAAAAATAAGATCTACACCATGCCACAGTTTCTGAAAACGCGCTACAATGAAACGGTAGCGTTGATTATGTCTGTATTCTGGTTGTTTTTATATGTATTTGTTAACCTCACTTCTATTTTGTATCTGGGCGCTCTCGCTATCAACGGACTACTAGGGGGCGCCTATTTTCATGAAGTGATGGTGGCTTTGGCTATCTTCTCCGTGGTGATTACCCTGGGTGGTATGAAAGTAATTGGCTACACCGATGTAATACAGGTGGGTGTGCTGATCATCGGCGGACTGGCCACTACCTGGATGGCATTGACCGTGGTGAGCGAAAAATTCGGCATGGGAAAAGATGTACTGGCCGGCTTTAACATCCTGATACAGGAGGCGCCCGATCATTTCCATATGATGCTGAAGAAGCCCGCTGTTGGCGCGCCACAGGATTACGTGAACAAATACCTGATCCTGCCGGGCTTTGGTATGTACATCGCCGGACAGTGGATTAGCAACCTTAACTACTGGGGGTGTAACCAGTACATCACCCAACGCGCGCTGGGCGCAGATCTGCAAACAGCCCGCACCGGTATTCTATTTGCCGGCCTGCTTAAAATACTGATGCCGGTAATTGTAATGCTGCCGGGTATTGTAGCGTATGTGCTGTACCAGCACGGACACCTGCCTCAACTGGAAGGAGGACAAAAAGATGGCGCCTATGCTGCGATTTTAACCCTGCTGCCGGCTGGTTTGAAAGGTCTCGCTATTGCCGCGCTTACCGCTGCTATCGTAGCTTCGCTGGCGGGTAAGTCCAACAGTATTTCAACCATTTTTACTTTAGATGTTTATAAGAAATATATCAACACCAAAGCAGATGAAAAGCAGCTGGTATGGACCGGCCGGCTCACTATTGTAGCCGCTATCGTGATAGGGGTGTTATTTACCTGGAACGATGTGCTGGATATCGGCGGCGCCGGCGGTTATACTTTTGTACAAAAGTATTCCAGCTTTATCAGCCCCGGTGTATTTGCTACTTTTATCCTCGGCATGTTCTGGAAAAGAACCAGTGGCGCAGCTGCCATAGCGGGTATTATCACCGGTTTTGCGGCCTCCCTGTTCTTTAACCAGGTAGCCGTAAAAATCTTTGGTCCTGAAACGGTGTTATATTCCGCCTTCCACAATGCCAAGGGCGAATACGAAATACCTTTCTTTATCAGCCTGGGATGGTCTTTCCTTACCACGGTGCTGGTTATGGTGGCTATCAGCCTGGCGGGACCGAAGGTGAGTGCCAAAGCTTTTGAACTGGATTATGAGATGTTTAAGCTGAAGCCTTCTTCCGTGATTTTAATTGTAACGATATTATTGTTGCTGTCGGTTATTTATGTGAGGTTTTGGTAATATACTTTGCTGTTTGCTTGTTATTATTTAATTAAACGACTGCCTGTACTCCAATGGCGTCACTTTCATCTTATTTTTAAACAGCTTGCTGAACGACTGCGGGTGTTCAAAGCCCAGTTCGTATGCAATTTCACTGACCGATAAGCCGGTGGTAGATAGCTTCTCTTTGGCCTTCTCCATTAGTTTGTCCTGGATGTGTTGTTGAGTGCTTTGCCCTGTCAGTATTTTAAGCAATGCACTTAAATAACCAGGCGATATATTAAGTGCGCCGGCAATGTATTGAACGGTGGGTAAGCCTTTTGAAGCCAGGGAATCACTATTGAACCACTCCGTAAGAATGCTTTCCATACGATCGAGGATAGTATGGTTGGTTATTTTCCTGGTTATAAACTGGCGATGATAGAACCTTTCTGCATAGGTTAGCAATAGCTCCAGTTGGGCTATCATTACATCCTGACTGAATTTGTCAATGCTGTTATGATATTCCTGTTCCATATTCTGCACAATGCCGGTAATCGTTACTTCTTCTTTTTCTGACATGTGCAGGGCCTCATTCACTGAATAGTCAAAGTATTCGTATTGCTTTATCTTTTTCGCCAGTGGCGTATTCCAGAGAAAATCGGGATGGATAAGTATAATCCATCCCGAATGTTGAAAATCTTCCTGCGTTTCAATGGAATACACTTGTCCGGGAGCAACAAAGAAAAGTATTCCCCCGTCGAAGTCGTATTCCTGCTGGCCGTATTTCATCCTGGTATTCACGGCCCTTTTCAGCGCAATAGAATAGAAATCCTGTACCTGGCTTTTGGGCTCGTCGTCCCGTATGCGTTTAATCGTTTCAAAATTAATCACGCTGATTAGCGGATGCTGGGGCCTGGGCAAATTCCGGAGCTGGTGAAATTCGCTGATCGTTTTTATCTTACGAGGTTGCATGTTCGCCATTGTTATTTTTTGAAAGCCGCCGCAAATTCTTTTGCAAAATCTTCCAGTTTTACTTTTCCCATCACCGCAGGTTTATGCAGATAGTAATCCTCTGCTAACGCACCGTTATGAATGCCCGCATACATTTCCAGGAGTCCCGTTGCCAGCACTGCGGGTACGCCATGTGATTCCATGCTGCTTCGCATTTCCTCATTGGTGATAACCGACCACTTTAAATCCGGCTTCCCGATGGCAGCGCCGAGAACGGAGGCAATTTCGCTGGCAGTTCGTTCGTCGCTTGCTACATAACGCACTTTATGGCCGGCAGCAGCGGGTGTTTCCAGTTCATCGGCAATGGCAGCAGCAATATCGATTGGCGATACCAATTGAATCATGTCATCACCACCATAACTGGCCGTCATCACGCCCGCGCTTTTGATCATTGCTATAAAACTAAATAAATTGTAGTAGAAATAGGTAGGCCGCATATGCGTAATGGCGATGCCGGGCAATCCGTTCAGCGCTACCTCTGCCTTATGGGCGCCAAGAATAATGCCGGTGCCTTTATCCAGGTGGGCGCCATAACTGCTGAGTAAGATGACCCGCTTCACCCCCGACCGTTGAATCGCCTTTGCGTAGTTGCCGGCAATCCGGCTGTAGTAAGTTAACCGGTCGGGTTCAGAGAGGCCGGGTGGTATCATGCAATACACGGCGTCTGCACCGGTAAATGTAGCCGACAGGAAATCCGCATCTTCCAATGTGCCGATGGCGGCGGTAGCCCCCAATGCTTCAATGTCTTTTTGCCTTTCCGGGCTGCTGCTGATTACCACCACGGTATGGCCTTTTTGTACTAACTCCGTTGCCAGCGGTTGACTGATATTCCCTAAAGAACCTGTAACAATGATTTTCATTTTGCTGTTTTTTTGATGCTACGAAGTTCCGTAGCATCAAAGAAACAGCTGTAGCCGGATCTGCTATTGTTGTAGTCAAATCGAAGGCTATATCTTCACCACCACTTTTCCCAATGTCTTCCCCGTCGCCACCTGCTCATGCGCTTTGGCAATTTCCTCAAAAGCATACACATGTGCTATTTCAGAGTGCACGGCGCTCTGTTCCAGCAAGGCTGCAATGGATTTGATATCATCACCGCTGGAAACTACGGACACGCGGTGTATATACACGTTTTTAGCCGCTGCTTTTTGTTTTTGCTCATCGGTGAAAAATGCGAGTATGCTGATCAGGCGGCCACCATCTTTTACAGCTGCCAGGGAGCGGTCGAGGTGACCTGGGGTGCCGAGAGAATCCAGTACGATATCAGCATCGGTTACTACTTCCTCAAATTGCCGGCTGTTATAATCGATGTGCTCATCTGCACCAAAACGGAGCACAGCCTCTTTTTTAGCGGCGGAAGACGTCCCGATCACATAAGCCCCAAAATGTTTGGCAATTTGCACCGCGTAGTGTCCCACACCGCCTGCGGCTGCATGGATCAGCACTTTATCGCCCTTTTTTATTTTGCCATAAGTTACTAGTGCCTGCCATGCAGTAAGGGCCGCCAGGGAAGCAGCAGCAGCGGCTTCGTAGGAGGTATTGGCCGGTTTCAGCGCCAGGTGGCTTTCCGGGGCGGCCACGTATTCCGCATAGGCTTTACCATGACCGGTAAAGTTCACCATGCCAAATACAGCATCACCTGGTTTAAACTGCTTCACATTTTTGCCTACTGCGGTTACTTCTCCCGCAATATCCCACCCGATGATAATATCCTCGCCCTCCTGTGGTTGCAGGTATCCTTTCAGCGCGCCCTCATTGGCTCTTACAAACACATCTACCGGGTTGATGCCTGCTGCATGGTTGCGCACCAGTACTTCATTATCGTTAATAACGGGAACAGGAAGATCCCTGATTTCCAGGTTTTCTGTACCGCCTACCTGCTTTAATACGATTGCTTTCATATCCTTAATTTTGTTTTTTTTGTGATTTGATGAGTCAAAATTCCAATAAATTTGCAGGTATACCCTTGTACGAATCAGGGTACATTTTGTACAATCATAGGTTATGGAAGTAATTAATCTTTTTAAGCCGTTTGACATCATATACATTGAGGAAGATGTATGCCCGATGGGCCAGCATCGCAATAATTTCTTTGAACTGGTATATATCCTGAAGGGTACCGGCACCTTCCACAACAACCAGCATGCTTTTCCCTATGAGGCGGAGAACCTGTTCCTGCTTATGCCGCAGGATGTACAGTATACCCGCATAAAAAGCCGGACCGGCTTCCTGTTCATCCGTTTTAACGGTATCTACCTGGAAGCGCAGCGTACGGGCAATACCCATAGTAACCTGGGCGACTGGGCAAAGAAACTGGAATTTATCTTCCATAATAATTACCATTTCCCCGGCTGTATTTTACATAATACGGAAGACAAACCAATTGTACGGGCGCTTGTTAACGCGCTGATGCTGGAATACCCGCGCGAGCAATCCCTGCGCAACGAAGTGGTGCAGCAGCTGGTAAATACCATTATCACCATCGTGGCACGTAATGTATCGTTGCTTACGCCGGAAATAGCGGCGGTAAACAGCGAAGCTTCCAACGATATCATCGGTTATATCCACCAGAATATTTACTACCCGGAAAACCTGCGTACAGAAAAACTGGCGGCGCGGTTTAACATCTCCCCAAATTATATCAGTGAATATGTGAAGAAGTTAACGGGAGAAAGCATCCAGCGGTATGTGACCAATTATAAGCTGAAGCTGGTAGAAACCCGCCTGCAATACAGCGATATGCGGATGAGCGAAATTGTGGATGAACTGGGCTTTACAGACGAAAGCCATCTGAACAGGACGTTCAAGAAATACACCGGTATTAACCCTACGGACTACCGGAAAAAAATGTGGGCAGAGCGAAATTACCAACCAGGACTGAGCGGCTGATAACTTCCCTGGCTTTACATGGCCATCAATACCGCCACATAATGGCAAATAGCCGCTGCCAGCACCAGCAAGTGCCACACGGCATGTGTATAAGTGTATTTATCCCAGATATAGAAAATAACCCCTATCGTGTATAAACCGCCGCCAATGGCCAGCATAATGATCACCGGCAGGGGAAGGTTATCGAAAAAGCGGCGGCCGCCAAATACCATGATCCAGCCCATCAACAGGTAAATAATGGTGGATACAATATCATATTTTCCCGTAAACCAGGTTTTAAATAAGACGCCTACCAGGGTAAGTCCCCATAAAATCGACAATAGCGTGATCCCAAAGGCATTATTCATATACACCAGCAGGAAAGGCGTATAGGTACCTGCTATTAAAAAGTAAATACTGATATGGTCAAATATCAGGAACAGCTTTTTTACGGCCAACTCCTGCGATAAATGATAAATAGTGGAGTTCGTAAACAACAATATAAAACAGAAGGTATAAATACAGGCGCCTACAATGCCCGGCGTATTATTATGCGTGGCGGCAATACCTGCCAGCATGGGCAAGGCACTTACCCCAAAAATAACGCCCACTCCATGTATCAGCCCGTTCACGATTTCCTGTTTACGGCTATACCCCTTTTCGTTCATTATAACTGCCATTCCTTCCTTTTTTCAAGGCAAAAGTAAGGTAATATTATACGCGAATTTTGTCTTGGCTCAGGATTACGCTGATTATACTGATTAACTGGATTTTGTTTTTTTGGATTTTTTTATGATTTGGGGAGATATAAGTGGGTTTTTATAAAATGATTTGGGGAGACATAAGCGGATATATTCGCCTATGTCTCCCCGAATCATAAAAAAAATCTATACAAACTATTACATCCGCTTACATCTCCCAAAATCATAAAAAAATCCAAAATGATCAATCCCCAAAATCAGTATAATCAGCGTAATCCTGAGCCAAGACAAAATCCGCGGCATTAGTAAATCGGCTTCAACCCCTTCGCCTTCCAGTAGTCGATAATCGGTTGGTAGGGGCCGAATTTGTGTTGTGCTACGGAGAAGGTGTCCGCAAAAGGACCGTGATCGTAGTCAATTGCTTTTTCCGCGATATGCGGGTAGTCAAAGCTTTTGGGATTGGGCCTGCTATGGATCTTGTCGTTGTTTACAAATGCGGCGATGTCCATTGCTTCTTTGTCGGAGAGGAATGGCTTGCCCGGTGTTACCTTATCGTAAGGCATATTGTTTTTCAGCCATTCCGCCTGTTTGATTACACGATGCATACTGGAGCCGGGTTGATAGGCGGTGTTGCCCCACAGCGGCGGATATACGTAGGTGCTTTTATCTGCAGTCCATTGTCCTTCCCCATTTTGACCATGACAGCGCGCGCAGTTAGTTTGATAAAGTACCTGACCGTTTTCAGGGTTGGCGGCGATATCCGGAAAGGTGACATGCAGATTTTTAGCGCCTTTGAAAGGTTTGTTTTTTGGAACAAAAGTGCTGATCCATTTAAAATAGGAAAGAAATGCCACCATCTCTTTGCTGTCCAGCGGCAGCGGTTTGCCGTTGTGCGGACGCATGACGCAGTTGTTCACCCTTTCCGCCAGCGTAAGTACCTTGCCTTCCCGGCCGCGGTATTGCGGGTAGTTATCGTGCGATGACATCAGGTTGAAGGAAAAAGCTTTGGTGCCCGCATCCTGGTGACAATTAGTACAATTCATTTTATTGCCAAGATACTTGCCGGCACTGCCATCAGGCCCGATATAACGGGCCGTATTGAGCATCAGTTCCCGGCCGTATTTCACGGACTCGCCGAATTGATCATTTGGTATCAGGGTGATGTCGATGTTGATGTATGTTTCTTTTTCAGGCAAGGTGGCTGCGGTTGCTTTTGTTTCTCCTGTTACCTGCGATCCACAGGAAGATATGATGGCTATTATCCCCCAGCAACCGATCACACCAATCACAATTAAGCTTCTCATGATATTTTTTTTAGTGCACAATGATTGTTAATAGCCTGGCTGAACAATATAAGGCGCCAGTCTCTCCGCCGGGATAAAAGAGGCCCGGTAAGACGACATGCCTGTCCTCAGCAGCCAGAGGTATCTTCCGTCGAAGTTGGTTAGTATAACGGTATTCCTTTTCGTAGCGCATTGCAGCAGGGTAGTGTCGCCCACTAAATAGCTGCTTCCCATTCTCTCATTATAATTTTCCCGCGGCAGTTGGGTATTGATACGAAGCTGCGCCTTTTTTCCGTTTTCATCCAGTTTAAAGGAAAGCGTTCTCGATGTTTTTTTGCTCACGCCATTGTCGAAGAACATCAGTTCACCATGCTCGTTGATATGCAGTCCATGCGCCTGGTCAAACAGGGCCGTGGCTGGCAGGTTAAAGTCGCCGTTTTTTCCGAATGTCCAGAGACGCTTACCAGTGCGGGCATCTATCTTCCATATCTGCCCGTTATTATAAAAAGAGATGAGGTAGTTACCATCTTTATCAAATGCGATGCAGTTGGCGTGCATCCAGTCTTGTTTTTCTTTTAAGATGTTTTTATCGTCCAGTGGATTCAGTGCATCAAACACGGTCCATTTCCACACCTGTTTGCCTTGCCGGTTCAGCACCAGGATGCCATCGCCTTTTACTGTATCCTGTTTGCCGCCGCCTTTACTGCTCAGGTCACAGATTCTTTCTTCCACGCAAAGCGTTACAAACTCATTGTTGGGGTTCAACAGTATTTCATGGTGAATGGTTTGTTTGAAATCCTGTTGTCCTTTTTTGAGATTGGCCAGCGTATCGCCGGAAACAGAAAGTTCCAGGATCTGGTCGCCGTAGCTGGTTTCATAACCGGGACCGCCCAGCAGGGTGAGGAACGTGTTGTTGTCTGTAAACCTGGCTACTTTAAAACCGGTGCCGCTTACCTGGTGGTACCAGGTAACATTTCCTTTTGCATTGAGCAGGAAAAGCACACCGGGATCTTCCCGGCGGGTAAGCATTACATAGCCTTTCCTGAAGGTTGCCGGTAATACGGAACTGTCGGGGCATACCACGCTGAACATATCTTTCATCCATACCGGGAAACCGGAAGTGTTGAAAGTATAAACTTTGCTGGGATAAAGATCTTTGCCATGACCGGTTAAGATACGGTACTCGTAGGCTTTTTCCGGCAGCAGGTTGGTGAGCACAATAGTATGACTGATCCGGTGCGCCGACAATGGCGTGGTAGTGCGTTGTTGTTCCTGTCCTTTTGGCCAGTATTCTACCGCTGCGTCTACCGTGTCGGTACACAGGATATCTGTTTTTACCTTGATGGCATTTTGTCCCTGCGGGTTGAGCGTAATGGAAACAATATCGTTGCCGCCACTATTCATACAACCGGGTGCAAACAGCAACAACGCTGCTGCCATTGATAACAATGGCAGCAGGCGTTGTATTTTATTCAATTTAATCATTTGCAGTATTGAATAATTCAGAAAGATAGCAAGCCATTATTGACGGCGGCCACTGTTGCTGAGATTTTTGTTAAGATCTGTTTGCGCCTGTGGATAAGAAAAATATTTATCCCTTGCCAGGTTGATAGTCGGTGTTTTTCCTACCGCGGTCAGGTAAGTGTTTACCACGCTTTCGTATTTACCCATACGGATCAGATCCTGCCTGCGTTTACATTCAAAGAAGAATTCCCATCCGCGTTCCTGCAAGATAGCATTACGCAGGGTTTCTTTAGTGAAGGTACCGGCAGCGCCCAGGTTGGTAGCATGCGAGCGGTCTTTTACCTGGTTGATCAACGTGATGGATTCGCTGTTTGGACCATTCAGTTCATTCAGCGCCTCCGCTCTGCACAGCAGGATGTCTGCATAGCGGAGTATCGGGAATACGTGCCCATCGTAATAAGTGGTAGAGCCGTTAGGATCGGCAAATTTGGTAGTAGCTACGTCTGGCATGTAGTAGTAACCATCCGGTGGATTGGTTTGTCCCGGAGGCGCCTGCATGTAATGTAAGCCATCGGTGCCAATATAATCGGAATAGAACATCTTTTTACGGTCGTCGTTAGCCGCAAAAGTATTCCAGAAATACCAGGTTAAAGCGAAATACTGCCACCGGTCTGTTACCTGCGGGTTGTTGATAGGGCCGAAGTGGTTCATGATTTCCACGGCATCTACCAATGGATCGGCGAGGGCGCTGAAAATACTTTCCTGGCACCACTTGTTTTTCTCTGCAAATAGTCCTGCATAGGTTGGATACAGTCCGTAGCCCAGCTTCATGATTTCGGTAGTGAGGTCCAGTGCCTTCTGCCATTCATGTTCACGCATATACAGTTTACACAGTAAAGACATGGCGGCGCCTTTGGTGGCACGTCCAATATCGTTGGTGCTGTAGATAGGGTTGCTTAAATAGTTGACAGGAAGATGGGTGGCCGCAAATTCCAGGTCGCTGATGATCATTTTATTGATCTCTGCTACCGGTGTGGTTGGCAATGCTGCCTCATAATCCGGTGCTTCAATATTTTTGGCTACGGTTTCTTCTGTTACCACCGGCACCGGCCCGAAAGCATCTGTCAGATCTACATATCCCAATGCGCGCAGGAAACGGAGTTCCGCGGTGAACTGGTCTTTCTGTGCATCTGTGATGCTGGTCATTTTAGGAATATAGTATAAAGAGATGTTGGCATCTGCTACCAGTTTGTACTGGTGCTGCCAGGCAAAGGCAAGATAGGTATTGACAGGGGCCCACTGGCAATCAGACATCAGGCCTACATCTCCGCCGGAGCTGGCGTGCCCTACATCAGTGGTCAGATCTGAAATGGTAACCTGGAAGCCTGCATAATACATCCATGCATCCGATCTGCCGCTGGGTTGTTTGAGCCTTGAATAAACGCCGTTCACTGCAGCTTTTGCATCGCTCAGAGAGAGGAAGGCATTCATATCGGTGAGGTAACTGTATACTTTAGGTTCCACCTCTTTTTTGCACGAACTGGCGCCGAGCAGCAAGGTGGCTAATGCGATATATGCGTATTTCATTTGTTCCGGAATTTACAGGTTAAAAATTCAATTTAAGACCCGCGGTAAAGGTGCGGTACGCAGGGAAAGCAGTATAGTCCAATCCTGATGAAAGGTTGGCGTTGCTGCCGCTGCTATTGAGATTGCTGTTTACCTCAGGGTCCGATCCTGTATATTTAGTAATGGTGAATAAGTTTTGTACAGAGCCATATACTTTAATGCCTCTCAGGCTTTTCAGAAAAGTTTTGGCCACCGGGATATTATAACCGAGCATCAGCATTTTACAGCGCAGGTAAGAGGCGCTTTCCACAAAGCGGGAGTTCATCATACCGCCGTAAGCAATCGCGTATCCATCTCTCGGAATATCGGTGTTTTCGTTGTTGGTAGTCCACCTGTTCAGTGCCGCTTTACCCGGACCGGATTCCAGTACAAGACCGGTTCCGTTATACAGGCTGTAATCCAGTGCGCCCTGCAGGAAAATGTTCAGTTCAAAACCTTTATAGGCAAAGTTGTTATTGATACCATAGATATAGTGCGGGTTGGCATGACCAAGATACGTGCGGTCGTTGGCATCAATAACGCCGTCCGGTTTTCCGCCGGGACCACTGATATCCTTGAATTTAGGATCGCCTGCTTTTGAATTCGGTTGTGCGGGATGTGCCTCACCGGTTTTTATCACGCCATCATAAACATAACCATAAAAAGTACTCAGCTCCCTTCCAGGTTCCAGTTTGGTAAAGTCCATACCACGACCGCCATACAGGTTAGCCGTTTGTGTAATGATATAAGGACGGCCGCCCAGGTCCAGGCAGTTTTGTTTGTTGTAGGCAATGTTCACCGTAGTATTCCAGGTGAATGCATGATTGATGATATTCTCTGTAGTAACGGATAATTCAACGCCCTTATTTTCAATGCTGCCGGCATTCACGGTTTGTACCGCAAAACCATTCCAGTCGCCGATAGGCATATCGAAGATCAGCCTGTTGGTTTTTTTGCGATAGTAATCAATGGTAGCGGAAATGCGGTTGTTGAAAAAGCCCATGTCTATTCCAAGATCCAGCTGAGCTGTGCTTTCCCATTGCAGGTCTGCATTTGCTAAACGGGTGGCAACAATTCCTCCGTAGCTGTCGCTGCCTTGTCCAAGCGATACGTTGGTAGGTCCGAATGTAGGCATGTAAATATAATCACCGATCCTGTCGTTACCGGTAACGCCATAACCACCTCTTACTTTCAGGTTGGAAAAAATGTTCAGGTCTTTAATGAATTCTTCTTCACCTGCTCTCCAGGCAAGGGAACCGGAAGGGAAGATCCCAAAACGGGTGTTGCCACCAAACCGGGATGATCCATCCCGGCGCACCGTGAAGGTAGCGAGGTATTTATCTTTCAGGGAATAGTTGATCCTTCCATAGGCAGAAGCCATCTTGGATGGAATCAGGTTGCTGGTACTGGATAACCGCTCTGTACCTGCTTCCAGGTTCTTGTACAGAAATGCGTCTGTACTGAATTTCTGCACCAGCGAATAATGTTTTTCGGTTTTATCAGACTGGTAAGATACCCCTGCTACAACATTGAAGGAGTGGATGGTATTAAACACTTTCCTGTAAGTGAAATAAGCTTCCACCAGGTTTCGCGTAACAGCGATGTCATTTAAGCTGGCTTTACCCTGTACTTTTTCACCGTCTACCAGGTCGCGTGGAAGATAGGTGCCTTCTTTGGTAGTCGTATACTCGCTACCGCCGTTCACACGGAAGTTAAGGCCGTCCAGGATCTGGTAATCAGCATATACGTTAATATTTACCTTGTTTTCAAACCGGTCGTTGGTAGGCGCCATTAACCACGCCAGCGGGTTATCCCTTCCCTTGAAGCGGGCATAAGAGCCGTCTTCATTGTACACCGGGATAGCCGGAGAAGCGGTGATTACGCCATACATCACGTTAGAGGGTACAATGTTTCCATCGTAGGTTTTAAAATTGGTATAAGCATGTGAGGCGTATACGCTGGCTCCTGTTTTAAATCGTGCTGCGAATTGCTTATCGTAGTTGAGTCTTACAGAATACCTTTCAAAAGAAGTATTTTTTAATGCACCATCCTGTTTGAAGTAGCTGCCGGATAAGGCCACCCTGTCTTCTGCGGTGCCGCCGCTTACGCTCAGGTTGTGGCTTTGCACCATTCCGGGGCGTGTGGTTAATTTAAACCAGTCGTTGTCCCGGCCACTGGCCAGGTCGGCAGCGGTATAAAAGGCAGGTTGTCCTTTTTCAATTGCTTTTGCATTGGTGACCTGCATATTTTCCAGGCCATTCATTTTATCGTATTCCTTGATGATCCTTTGCGTACCGTAGTAGCCATCATATTGAATAGCTGCTCTGCCGCTTTTACCTCTTTTGGTGGTGATCATTACCACGCCGTTGGCGCCGCGCGCGCCATAAATAGCGGTGGAAGAGGCATCCTTCAGGATCTGTATATCATCGATATCATTCGGGTTGATGTCTTTCCCGGTTTCAGAAGGGAAACCATCTACCACGTACAATGGTTCGTTGGTGGATTTGATGGAGTTGCCGCCGCGGATGCGCACAATGGTTTGTCCGCCTGGCGCCGCGTTCGACTGGCTCACCTGCACCCCTGCGGCCCGGCCCTGGATGGCCTGCGCAGCGTTGCTGGTTACACCGCCGAGGTTCATCTGGTCGCTGGATATGGAGCTGATAGAACCGGTGAGGTCTTTCTTTTTGGTGGTACCATAACCCACTACCACTACGTCGGTGAGGTTAGATACTTCTTCAGAAAGCGTTACTTTAAAGCTGGTGTTTTTGCCATCAAACTTCACGGACCAGGTTTTAAAACCCACCATAGAAATTTCCAGTGTTTCCCCGGGGTTGGCGTTGATCTTAAAGCTGCCGTCGGTGTTGGTAACGGTACCCAGTTTGGTGCCTTTTACCATAACAGTGGCACCGGGTAAAGGCTGTCCTTTATCGGTGGTTACCACGCCATGTACTTCAATAGGTGGCGGCGGCGTAGTAGCCGGCTGTATCACCGGTTTTGTTTTTACAATGATAGCACCTCCTTCGATACTGTAGGTGAGCGGCTGATTACGCATAAAAATATTCAGCGCATCACTTACAGGCATATTGTTCACCGTGATATTGGCCCTGCCGCTTTTTTCCAGCAAGGCTTCATCGGCCAGGATATTGAGGCCGGTTTGTTTATTGATCTCCCGGAAGACCTCTTTGGCGGTAGCGTTTTTCAGTGATAAACTTACTACCTGGTTCTGGCTTCTGGCTGCGCTCACCTGTGCCGTGGTGGCGAAACATAGCAGGGCCAGGAACTGACTGACCTTTAGATGTTTGGTTGGACGCCGGTTGTTTTTACACCGGGAACTGGCAATAGTACGTAATTGCATACTTGTGCTGAGTTTTGATTGAGAGAATGGTTTGGTTGTGCTATCTGCTTTAATAAATCCTTGTTACCATGACATCTCCGTCATGCTGGTTGATATAATTGTTCACCTGCGGGCGTTAATCGCCCTGTACAATCAGTTTTTTTCCTTCTAAACGATAATTCACATCATTGGCATTCAACATTTTCAGCACATTCACCAGGCTGCTGCGACGGCTGATCATCCCAAAAAATTTCCTGGGTTTGATATTGCCTTCGTATACAATCTCCACGTCATACCAGTGGGAGAATTGCCGTAATACGGTGGTCAGATCTGTGCTCTCGAACTGGAAGTATCCTTCTTTCCAGGCTATTATTTCAGCGGTATTTACGCCGGTTACTCTTTTTACATTCCCATTAGGGCTTACCTGCGATTGTTCGCCCGGCGCCAGTTGTATGCTGCCCTTTTTACTGTTTATTTTTACTGCCCCCTCCAGGAGGGTAGTGTTGATCGTGGCTTCGTCGGCGTAGGAATTGATATTGAAATTTGTGCCCAGTACATCCACGGTCATCTGGTTTACCTGGATACGGAAAGGCCGGTGTGCATCATGTGCAATTTCAAAGTAAGCTTCGCCGGTAAGCTCAATCCGGCGTTCATCGCCTGAAAAAGTCGCCGGGAAGCGGATCGAAGAGGCTGCATTCAGCCAAATCCTGCTACCATCGGCCAGTACCAGCGGATAGGTTTCACCTGCCGCCGTGGTAAGTGTATTATAAATAGGCGCGCTGTTGGCGCCCTTTGTTTTTACATATACCAGTTGTCCGCCCTGGTTGCGGATGGCACTATTGCCCTGTTGCGCCAGTTGTTGGATGCCGGCGCTGTCCAGCACTATCTTTTCCCCGTTGGCCAGGGTGAGTACCGCTTTATGCTGACCGGGCGCCACATCTGCCGGCGCCTTTTTCACTGCTGTGGCCACCGGGTTAACCGCTGGCTGCCTGAAAAAGTAAATGGCCGGAAGGGCGAGCCCGATTATCACGGCTGCCGCGGCGGCGAGTTTAAACGGACCATAATTCCTCCGGTAGCGGGACATGGATATTACCGGGGCGCCCTGGATATGCTGTAAAAGCCCTTTCCGGACCCTTTCGCCGGGTTCGCCGGAGTGGGAGCCGTTATCCGGCTTCACCTGCCGGAATGCGGCCTGCATTTCGTTCAGGAGCGTCCGGTCGGAATCCTTGTCCCGCAGGTAATCCATCAGTTCAAGGGCTTCCTGCGGACTACAAGTCCGTTGTTGCCAGCGTTGCAGCAATAATTGGTAATATTCATTGTTCCTTTCCGTGGGCATATATATACTATCCCAAAAAAAGCAGGTAGGGTGGTCCGGGAGAAAAAAAATTATTTGGAGGAGTCGAGGAGGAGACCGGAAACCAGTAACAGGGGAAGAATACCGTCGGTATTAGTATAGAAGAAAAATTTAATACTTTTCATGGCCAGCACCATATGTTCCTTTACGGTATTACGGGAGATGCCCAGTTCTACGGCTACTTCTTCATAGCTTTTGCTTTCTTCGCGGCATAGCCTGAACACTTTTTGCCGCTGAGGGGGCAATTGCGCAATGGCTTTATGTAATAAAGATTCGTATTGTTTCCACAATAACCGGGTATCCGCATCTTCCGTTTGATGCTGTAGTTCCTGCATTACCTGTAAACGGAGTGCTGCATCGGCGCTGATCTTCTTCATTAACTTAAATACATGATTCCGGGTAATACGGTACAGATAACCACTGAATGATAATTCAGGGTTGATCCGCTCCCTAACCTCCCAGATCTTTATAAACACTTCCTGCAGTGCATCTTCGGCCAGTTCCGGGATATTGATGAAGTGGAGAATATAAGTGTAAAGTGAGGGGTAATACTGGTCATATAAGGTGATATATGCTTCAGTATCCCCTTGCTGTAGCCGTTGCAGCAAAACCGCTTCTTCATTGCTCACTGGTTGCTCGATTTGATAACTAAAGTAAGCAATTGGCGCGAAATCCGCGTAAAATTTTGCAGCGGATTTTGTCTTTCCCGCTGATTACGCTGATTATACTGATTAATCGGATTTTGTTCTTTGGGATTTTTTAATGGATTTTGGGAGATGGAAGCGGAGATTTTTATTTTTATCTCCCTTAATTTTTATCAATCTAAAAATCTAAAAGTAAAAATCCGATTAATCAGTATAATCAGCGTAATCAGCGAGAAAGACAAAATCCGCTTCTATCTCCCCAAATCCTTTAAAAATCCCAAAGAACAAAATCCAATTAATCAGTATAATCAGCGTAATCCTGAGAAAGACAAAATCCGCTCAGGTGAACGCCGGTGCATACTCGCCGGCGAAGGCGGCGAAGTCGCGCGCCGGCCTGCCTGTTATGTCCATTACAGCGGAGGAAACGGCCGCCGCTTCGCCGCGTGCGTAGTGGGCATAGTCTTCGATGAGGCCCTCTGCCTGCCAGGCGGGGAATCCGGCGTGGAGAAGGGCGGGCAGTAATTCCGCTGCGGTAACGTTGATGTAGCGGATAGTGCGCCCCAGTGCATGGGATAGTGTTTCTGCGAGTGCGGCGTGGGTGAGTGATTGTGGGCCGGTGATATCGTAGGTGTTGCCTTTATGCCCGTTGCCGGTGAGGGCAGCCGTAGCTACGGCGGCAATGTCGCGGGTGTCCACTACGCTGATAGGAGCGTCGCCGGCGGTAGCAAAGAATTTATTTTGACTGGCAATTGTTTCACGGAAACCCAGTAACCCCTGCATAAATAAATTGGGCCGCAGGAAAGTATATGCCATACCGGATACACGGATCTTTTCTTCTACAGCGGCATGATACCGTAAAAAACGTACGGGCGATTGTGCGTCCGCATGCAGTTGCGAAAGCTTTACGATATGCGGTAACCCACTTTTAACGGCGGCTGTTACAAAATTGCTTTGCAGTTCTTCCGCTGCTTCAGAAGAGTTGGTGAGCAGGAATGCCCGCCCTATTCCTTTAAGTGCAAGGACTAAGCTGTTGGCATCGTTGAAATCGCCGGTTACTATTTCAGCGCCGGGTAAGGCGGCAAGGGCATTTGCGTTATTGTCTGTTGTGCGCACCATGGCGCGGAACGGAACACCTTGTGCCGATAAATGTTTAGCCAATGTAGTACCAATGTGTCCGGTGGCGCCGGTGATTAGTATGTTTGCCTGTTTCATAGCTGTTTGTTTTTATGATGTAAAACTCCGCTTTTCGCCAGGCCCGAAATTGTAAGAAAACGAAACGGATTTGATAGTTGCCGGGATTTACTATCTTCGCGCCGGTTCTTTATGTATTACTAATCGAAGCAAATAATGGTTCCCGCTGAAAAGCGGGATTAAAAGGGAACTGTGTGTAAATCACAGGCTGTCCCGCAACTGTAAGCTTCCGGCAGCGCACATGCACTGCAACTGGTAAATAATATGCCACTGTTCCGGCCAGGAATGGGAAGGTGTTTACCAGCGGAACAAGCCAGGAGACCTGCCTTTATTTCACTTTGACAATGCTTTCGGGGATTGAAGCGTGTCAGGTTTCGGTATCGGTAATTATCAGAACAGGCGTATGCATGATGGAATCATGCATGCTAATATGCTTGTTCTTGTATCTGCCATACCTTCTCCTTCCGTATTTATCTTCCTGAAAACATTGCTGTACTATATAAAAGAGCGTGAACGTCATGTATCACCTTTTAAACAATCAGTAATGATTATCCACAACTTAGGCTACCCGAGGATAGGTAGCCAGCGTGAACTGAAGAAAGCCTGCGAAAGCTACTGGGCAGGCAAAATTACTCTTGATGAATTACAGGCAACCGCCCGTAATATCCGTTTACACAACTGGGCGTTGCAGCAACAGAAAGGGATCGACTGGATTCCCTGCAATGATTTTTCCTTTTACGACCAGGTGCTCGACACCTCACTGATGGTGGGCGCTGTGCCACAGCGCTATCGCACCTTACAAGAGAAAAAACTTCCTGAAACAGACCTGCTCTTCGCCATGGCGCGAGGCTACCAGCGCGATGGCGACGATATCACCGCCATGGAAATGACGAAGTGGTTTGATACCAACTATCATTATATCGTTCCGGAGTTTATGGCAGATCAAACATTTCATTTCTTCTCCCGCAAAGTAACAGCGCAGTTTCTTGAAGCAAAAAAAGAAAACTATGCTGCCAAGCCTGTGATCCTTGGCCCGGTATCTTTCCTGTTACTCGGAAAAGAGAAAACGGCCGGCTTCAACCGTTTATCGCTGATAGATAAACTGCTGCCGGTATACCTGGAGGTGCTGTCACAGCTCACTCAAGCCGGCGCTGAAGTAGTACAGCTCGATGAGCCCTGCCTGTCGCTCGACCTGGATGAAGCAGCCCTGCAGGTATTCATGAATACCTATACGCAAATTCATGCAGCCTTCCCGCAACTGCATATTCTCCTGGCTTCTTATTTTGAATGCTATGGGAAGAATCTGGCGGTGGCACTGGCATTGCCGGTGCAAACACTGCACCTCGATCTCGTGCGTTGCCCGTTGCAATTGGAAGATATCCTTGATACAGCTATCGTCCATACTTCTTTGCACCTCTCGCTGGGCGTAGTGGATGGTAGGAATATCTGGAAGAATGATTATGAAAAATCTTTACAGCAGATACAAAAGGCAGTAAACGTGTTAGGAAAAGACCGTATTGCCATTGCCCCTTCCTGCTCATTGCTGCATGTGCCGTGCGACCTGGATAACGAAACAGCCCTGTCTCCCGAAATTAAAAACTGGATGGCCTTTGCCCAACAGAAATTACAGGAGCTGAATGAGCTGCGTGATATTGTGAACGGCAACACAGATTTGCTGGAAGCCAACAAAGCGGCCATCCATAACAGGGCCACGTCACCATTGATTCATAGGAAAGAAGTGAAAGAAAGGATAGCGGCATTTACCGCCGCAGATGCACGCAGGAACAGTACGTTCCCGGTGCGTCAAAACATCCAGCAGCAACAGTTTGGACTACCACTGTTTCCTACAACTACGATCGGCTCTTTCCCGCAAACAGATGATATCCGTCAGTTAAGGGCGCGACTCAAAAAAGGAGAGCTGACCACCGAACAGTATGAAGCTGCCATTGAAAAAGCGACTATAGAGGTGATCCGCTGGCAGGAGGAGATTGGCCTGGATGTATTGGTGCATGGCGAGTTTGAGCGGAATGATATGGTAGAATATTTTGGTGAGCAACTGCAGGGATTCCTGTTTACAAAAAATGGCTGGGTACAGAGCTACGGCAGCCGTTGTGTAAAGCCACCGGTTATTTTTGGAGATGTAAGCCGTCCGGAAAACATGACCGTGCGTTGGAGCAGTTTTGCGCAGGCGCATACGGATAAGCTGATGAAAGGCATGCTCACCGGTCCGGTTACCATATTGCAATGGTCCTTTGTACGGGACGACCAGCCCCGTTCTACCACGGCCAACCAGATTGCCTGGGCTATCCGCGATGAAGTAGTGGCATTGGAGCAGGCAGGCATTAAAGTGATCCAGATAGACGAACCTGCTATCCGGGAAGGCTTACCTTTGCGTAAAGAAAACCGCGCAGCCTACCTGGAATGGGCGGTACAGGCGTTCCGCATTTCCGCCAGCGGCGTAAAGGATGAAACGCAAATCCATACACACATGTGCTACAGTGAATTTAACGATATCATTGAGCATATTGCAGCGATGGATGCAGATGTAATCACCATCGAAACATCGCGTTCGCAGATGGAGTTACTGGATGCATTTGCGGATTTTAAATATCCCAACGAGATAGGCCCCGGCGTATACGATATCCATTCTCCCCGCCAGCCATCTGCGGAAGAAATGATTTCACTGCTGGAGAAAGCCGCCATCACACTTCCTGCCAGGAACCTGTGGGTAAACCCGGACTGCGGGTTGAAAACCCGTAAATGGCCGGAAACAAAAGTGGCATTGTCGAATATGGTCCGCGCAGCGGAAGTGATGCGGGAGAAAGCATCTTTGTAAAAAAGAAAAACAGTACAATCATGACTATAGAAGAAAAAATTCTTCATTCGGAAACCCGGATCTTTAAAGCCGTATTTCCCAGCACTACCAACCATTATGATACCTTGTTCGGCGGCACGGCCATGTCGCTGATGGATGAAGTAGCGTTTATTACCGCTACGCGTTTTGCTCGTAAAAAAATGGTAACGGTATCTTCCGGGAAAATAGATTTTAACCGGCCCATTCCGGCTGGCACTATCGTGGAGCTGATCGGGAAAATAACCGAAGTAGGAAATACCAGTGTTAAAGTATTGGTGGAAATATACATTGAAGAGATGTATTCCTATTCACGGGAGAAAGCCATCACCGGCACTTTTAGCCTGGTGGCCATTGGCGACGATAAGCACCCGGTAAGCGTGAAATAGTCGAAAAAGAAAGAGGGGCGCTTGTTTTTCAAGCGTCCCCCTCTTTTAGCTATTCATGGATATTATTCGAGGTTGAGATCTTTTACGCCCAGCACTTCTGTAGAAATTTCCCCTAACCATCCGGCTTCTGCACGGATAGCCGTATGTACTTTAATAAAGTTGATTCCTGTCAGCTTCACCGGCTTGCCGGTTTTATCTACTGCCCAATCCAGTTTTATCTTTGCATCACTATCTTCATTCGCATGGTTATCTGCATAACCCCACGAGAAGGCGGGTGAAACATAGTAAGGAGAGAAAGGATCGCTGGAAGTATTTTTAATGTTGATGTCTGTTAATTTAGTACCGGTGAAAGTGATGCTGTCGCCTTTCCACTGCGGGTAATACGACTGATCATGAAATACATTTTTAGCAAGATAGCCGGTGTTGCCCTGGTTGTCTTTCCAGCGGATATACTCCGTATCGCTGGTGTACGGATCATCCGGATTAGTCACCCTTTCTTTTGTTTCGTTGGGCTTATAGTAAGTGACCTGATAATTCTTTACGGTTTTGGAACTGTTGTATTCTGAGCCGGCAATTTCATACCATTCATCATCGGGGAGGCCATTTTTATTGGCATCCACGGATACGGAGATCACGCCGGGTTCTGCAAACTGGTTGAAAGCATTGCCCAATACTACGAAGGAGTATTCGCCGGGTACATTTTTGATGGTATGATCAAAGCCCATTACTACATATCCGCCGAATCCGCCGAGGGAAATCATATCTTCTTTTCCTAAAGCCGCCAATGCGTAATCCGCCATTTGTTTTGCTGAATCGCCCTGCTTCCACATGGGCAGTTCATTGGTGAATTGTCCGGGTGCAGGGAAGTACTCAAAAACTTTGGTCACCTTATTCAGGAAAGGACCGGTAGGCTCAGGGTCCTCAATGGGCGGGGTTACGTCTTTATCCTTTGAACAGCTGCTAATGATGACAGCGATGAACGTGGCAGCAAGTAGAAGTTTACTTTTCATTTGTATACATTTAGTTGGTTGTGATTATTTAGTTGCGGAAACAAATGCAATGTGCGCGGGTATTTCACCGGTGGTAACCGACCATTTCTTTTTACCCGTTTTATCAAAGCAGTAAAGGGTTCCGGAAGACACATAGTCTTTTGCATCCGTCACAAAGATTTCTTTGGTGGCGGGGTTTACCGCAACGCCGTAAGGCATACGGATGGATTTATCGGTGCCATCAGTGATAAAATTGCTGTTTAACACCGTCTCCGTTTTTACATTTACCATGTTATAGGTGATCGTCCATTTGCCGGTGTTATAGCTGAAGACAGAACCATACACATAAGCGGTATCGCCGGAAATACACAGATTACTCACCGGGATATCGAATTGTTTTTTTACCGCATCCGTTTTGGTATCTATCACAAAAAGGCGGGAGGGTATATTATAATAATCGCCGCGGGAAGTCACATAGATATCGCCATTATTGTCTGCCTTGAGGCGGTCGAGGTTAATCGCCACATCAATCTTTTTTATCTCTTTAAAAGTATTCAAATCTATTACCGACACAGTGCGGTCGTAATTTGGTGCGCGGTAGCCGCCGGAATTGGCTACATACAGCTTGTTGCCCACCACAGCCATTTCTTCCGGTTGATAACCAACAATCACTTTGCGGGTAATTTCCAGGGTAGTGGTATCTATCTCTGCTACAAAACCAATGGGCGCATTGGGTTCTATCAGTACGGGGCCTGCATAGGAGCTTACGTATGCCTTGCCGTTGGCAAAAGTTATATATCGGCAGTTGAGGATGTCAATCTGTTTGATACGTTTGGTGCTGGCTGCATTCATCACTTCCACCTTATTGGAGATGTTGATCACGGCATACAACTTCGTACCATATACCTCAATATCATTGCCTACATCGCCCAGTTCCTTTACAGCAGTGGGATTGGCAGTAGCATAGATATTACTGCTGTAGATGCCTGTAGTATAGTCGTAATAATCCAGGGAGGCTTTATTACTGCCCATATTGCCTTCATTCAGCAGGTAAAATCCATTGAGCAGGGATCCTGGTGTGGCGGTATCCACGGGTGTTACTTCCGGCGGAACAATTTTCTCTCCTTTCCGGCAACCGGTGATGGCCAGTCCTGCCAGGGCGGCCACCAATACTATATTCCTTACTTGTTTCATCATGTCAATTAAATATTCACGGTTAAAATGAAGCGGTAATTTCTCCCCGGCATGGGGTAGCTGATCACCACTTCATAGAACTGGTTGGCGAGATTATTTACCTGTGCCGTTACATGGAACAGGGTATGTTTATAACTGAATTGTTTGCCCAGTGAAATATCGCTGGTATACCAGGGCTCCACGTAGTTCTTTAACTTATTTTCTTTGCTGTTGTACCGTTCTCCCGTATAAATGAAGCTGTAGTTGGCTTCCCATTGTTTATAGTCGGCGCCCAGTATCAGCGAGCCGCTGTGACGGGGAATGTAAACGATCTGATCGCCGTAAAAACTGTCGGAGGGATCGGTGAAATCCTGTGCGCGTTGGTACGTATACGTGAGCCGTGTGCTGAACTGCACCTGTTTTTTTATAAGCCACAGCGCTTTTGCTTTTACATCCACGCCTTTTATTTTTACAAATCCCAGGTTCTCCATTTGCCAGCTGAGCATGCTGGCGCCGGGAACGGCTACGATCTTATCCTTTACTTCATTGTAATAGACGTCTGCCTCAATACCTGCCTGAATGAGCCAGCTGCTGGCAAAGGTTTTATTCCAGGTGAATCCTGCATCATATTGTGTGGCGAATTCGGGTTCCAGGAAGCGGTTGCCGATCTCGGTATAATAGAGGTCATTAAATGTAGGCATGCGGAAGATCTGTTTGTAAAACCCACGAAGCCGGAAATCCGGTGAGCGCATGGGCTGCCAGGAAACAAATACTGCCGGTGTAAATTTCTGCTGGTAGGGCGCCGAAGCATTTTTCTTTACGGTTTCATTCACAAAGGTGCCCAGCAGGCTGGCCTGTGCGCTGAAGCGGTTGAAGCTGATGTTTGTGGCGGCAGCAGCCAGCGTGGTATAACGGGTAGGGTAGCTGAAGTTGGTCAGGTCCGCATCCAGGCGGTTCCATTGAAAGTCACCGGAAGCCGCAATGGTCCACCAGTTGGTGAGGGCATACTGGTGTGCCATCGAGAAATACATTTCATATTGGCGGTAGTGGTTATCGATATAAAGCCGGGCGGTATCCGGCGCCAGGAACCGCGTGTAGTCGTACGCGTATTTCCCGTTCAGCAAAATGCTATAACGTTTGGTAATATCTTTGCGGAAGCTCGATTGCACAAAGATGTTCTGATCCCATTGACGGTCCACATGCCCGAACACACCGTTTACAATGAACCCGGGCAGCCCGCGCTGCGATTGGTAGTAATACACTTTGGTGCTCCACTCGCCGCCATTGAGCAGGCCATTGAAACCGCCTTCCATGCGAACAGCATTGATGTCGCCGTTTTTCCGGTAAGCGCTGGTATCATATACCAGGTGCCCGTTTTCATCACGTTTCTGGTAGGAAAATTTATACCTGCCGGTAGCATTGATCCATTCGGTGCTGAAGGAGGCCGATACTTTGCTACTGATCTTTTGCTGCCATAGCAAAGAGGGATTGAACAGGCCAAAGGAGCCGGTTTTGATGGTACCCCTGAGATGTGTGTTTTCTCCCGGTGCAAATTTAGGTTTGAGAGAAGTAAGATAGATGGCGCCGGCTGATCCAAAGTCTTTCGCCGGCTGAAAGATGTTACTTTTTTGCCCGTTGTACAAGGCAATTTCCTCCATATTGTCCAGCGAAAACCGGCCCAGGTCCACCTGTCCGTTCTGGGCATTGCCCAGTTGGATCCCATCATAAAATACGCCCACCTGGTTGGTGCCCATGCTGCGGATATCAACGGTTTTGAGGCCGCCGATGCCGCCATAGTCCTTCACCTGCAACCCGGCAAAAAAACGGATAGCATCCGCCACGGAGTGGCTGCCCAGCCGCTCCAGTTCTTTCGCCTGCATTTTCTGCCCGGGGCTTACTTCCCTGGCCGTACGCGGGGCTGTAACGGACACCTCCCGGAGGTCCTTGGATTTTACACTGTCGGCCTGTTGTGCAAAAGCACTCACCGCCCCACAGAGCAATACCAGTAACATCCCGGCGGTTTTCGCCGGTGTTTTAAAACGCATCATTCCCAAGCCTGTTAATGTTCCATCAACAGCTTTCGCAATAAGAAAAATAATCAGGAAAGAGACAAGATACGGGGGATACCCGCAGATTGAATTTATTCCCAAGCTTCATTCCACGAAAGCTTAAAAAAGTAGTTGTATGGCAGGTATTCTGACTTATCTCTGCTTCAGGCGACCTTCCCATTGAATGTTCAACAGTGGTCTGATTGGCGATGCCTTAGCATTGTATGAGACTTACAGCAGCGGGACTGTCCGGGATTTTCACCCGAGTTCCCTTTTAATCAGGTATATCCGGAGTGGACATGCCTGAACCATAGCGGGGCAAAAGTAGGTTATTATTTGATCGATTCAAAACGGGAGCAGTATCCATGTGGGGGTATCCACTATGAAAGCTGACCGAAACCCTGGTTTTTGACAGGGATAGTGCATGGATAGTGCATTGATAGTGCATGGGGAGTGCATCATGAGTGCATGAGTAGTGCATCAGGAGTCCATGCGGACTGTATGCATAGTGCATGGGTTACGCAACGGATACGCTGGTTTCACGCATCTGTGAAGTATGCGCGAGGTAATACCGGGTCAGGGCGGGTGCAGGTTTTATTTTGCCATGGCTGATTCTTCACAATTGTCTTTGCGCCTGGTATCGATGAGATATTGGATCTTCCACCCATCCGGGAGCTTCACCAGTTGGAAGGAGTCTACTCCGCAGTGGGAGAACTGCCCTTTGAAAAAGAAGCGGTAGGGTGTCCATACAGCAGCCAGCCGGCCATCTATCAGGACGGAGCCAAATACAATACGCTCGTCCGCCGCCTGGGCCGGGAGTCTGCCTATAAATGAGGAAAATTCATTGACCAGCGTAGTGTGGATAGTTTGCTTGCCTGCTTTGTCTTCCATCACCGACTGCAATATTGCCCCCGGCGCGAAACAGGCAGCCACCGCCACGCTGTCTGAATTATTCATGGCAGTAAACAGCTGGTTAATAGTGGCTTTCACCGCTTCCTCCGGTGCCTGGGCGTAGAGAGAGGTACCCATGATGATAAGTACGAAGCTGAATATAATACGGCGCATTTTTTTTCTTACAATATACTGATTTTGTATTTGTACCGGCGCCTAACTGATGATGCCTTTCTCTTTTAAAACATCTTCCTCGTTTTCATGACTGATATACATGATTATTTTGAGTGCATCATTAAGATGGTGTAAAATGTAAGTAATCTCAAATTCAATGATTTCCCCCGGATTTTTTGAGAAAACAGCGCCCCATCTGACCAGCGCCCTGGTATAGTGTTTCCCCATCGGCGACGTTTCTACTTTAATGACTTTCATTTCCTGCATGCCGACCTTGTGGTTAAATTTAAACATCTCTTCCAGCCATTGCGTGAACTTTTCATCATTTTTAAAAGTCATGCTTCCTGATGGCGCGGCAGCCATAAAGTTTTCTGCATAACAACTGGCGATGATACTTGTATCGTTGCCTAAGGAGGCCCGGCCATAAGTGGTGAAGAAGTCGGTGAATGATGTCATAACGGATAGTTTATTGGGAGAGCTACAGTTTCCGATATGCTTTTTTCTACAAAAATTGTTCCTGGCCCCAAATAGACATTGGCCTGATGTTATCATGATGTAATTTGCGCAGCGCTATTATGTTATGTATGGATATCAATTTTATCTTATTTTAGTAGCTTTTACTAAAATGTTCTACATGAAGAATTCCCCTGTACTGCTGATACCAGAAAAAACGGACAGTGAATTTGAACAGATTTTTGCAACCTGGACAGATAGTGGGGGATCAATAAAACGATTGGGGAGATATTGGGTGAAGGATGAAGTTTTGGCAAAACAACCTATCGCAATTTATGGAAACCAAACATTTGCGTTGGTACTGGCCCAGATTTATAATGTAGATCTTCTTTCTCCGGATGATACATTAATAGCCCGGTTGGAAAGCAAATGGACCGGACGGCGTATTGAGTTAAAGCAAGTAAAACAGGTTATGGAAAATGATTTCCCCGTTTTTATTAAACCCGTTGTTCCGAAGATATTTGCGGCAGGTATATTTCAGACCCTATCAGATTTTGAGCAAGTGACAATCGGTTTGCCAGACAATGAAGAGATTTTAGCGTCTTCTGTTGTAGATGAAATTCTGGCAGAGGCACGCGCCTTCATTATGGATGGCGTGATTAAAGACATTGCCTTATATGAAGGCGCTGCCGATCTAACAACAGGAAAAACTTTTTTGACAGATTTTTTGAATAGTTATAGAACGCAGTTACCAGATGTGGTGGTTGTTGATGTGGCTTTTAATGAGTCTATAGGCTGGTTTGTTCTGGAGTTTAATGCCTGTTGGGGTGCAGGTCTTAATAATTGTAACGCAAGGAAGGTGATTGATTGTATCATAGGAGCCACAGTAAATAAGAAATCTTAAAAACAACATAAAATCCACCACTGGTTAGATTTTTGCTTTACACCCTGCATGGCAAAAAGCACCAAAGGCATCTATAAATCAGGCACAAGCGGACTCGTACTACCAGTACCTAACAAGCTGGCCTATCCTCCCGCTTTCCGGGATAAAAGCCGGCTCACTTACTATGGCTCCCTCTTTAACAGCATTGAAATCAACAGCTCCTTCTACAAAGTACCCCAGGCCGCAACGGTAAAAAAGTGGGCGGACTCAGTACCGGATGATTTTGTTTTCACCTTCAAGTTATGGCGCGACATCACCCATGTGAAGCAGCTGGCATTCCAGGAAGCGGATGTGATTCGTTTTATGGAAGTGATCAATGAGGCCGGAGCGAAGAAAGGATGCCTGTTAATACAGTTTCCACCCGGTGTAACGGTGGAGCAATATGGCCAGGTAGAACAACTGCTGGATATAGTACAAGGCATTAATCCCCCGGATGGCTGGAAAGTAGCGCTGGAGTTCAGGCACAGCTCCTGGTACATCGGGGAAGTGTATGAACTGGCAGATGAATATGGATGCAGCATCGTACTGCATGACATTCCAAAATCAAGGAATGAACGGCTTAATGCAAAGGCTGATTTTGTATACCTGCGGTTTCATGGACCCGCCGGCGATTATAAGGGTGGGTATACGGATGATTACCTGGCGCAACGGGCAAAGGAGATCCGCGCGTGGATCAAAGAAGGGAAGGAGGTGTATGTTTACTTTAATAACACTATCGGGGACGCCATTAAAAACCTGGTGACGTTAAACGGGATGCTGCATGTTAACCGCGAATAATAAGGCCGCACAAATCCTGCGATTTGCACGGCGCTATTATACTATTTGATAACAATCTCCGCTATCACCGGTAAATGATCCGAGGGATACGGCTCATTTACTACACTACTGCTTTTTACCGTAAAGCCCGGGGCGTTTGTCCACATAATGTGGTCAATCACCCTGTTGGGGTTGTTCACCGGGATGGTGAACCCGCAACCGGCACAGGAAGGAGTAAATTTTTTCAGCAGTAGCTGGTAAGAAGCACTTTCCGGTACACAGTTAAGATCGCCGGCAAGCAGGAAAGGAATGTCTTTGGCAGTAGTAATCTTATTGATCTCACCCGCCTGTTCATCTCTTACCGCTGCATTGCTGACATCCATATGCGTGCAGGCGAAAATAAATTTTTTGCCGCTGCGTAAAGTAATACCGGCCAATGCTACTACACGGTCTTCACTGGCAGGATTCGCGGTTTCCGGCAAATGTATGGTTTGCGTACCGGTTAAAGGCAATTTAGATAAAATAGCTACGCCATATTCGCCGCCATCATGATCAATGGCTTTGGCAAAATATACCTGCATACCGGTTTTCGCGGCCAGTTGTGCAGCCTGGTCAATACCGCCGGAACGTTTTGTGTTTACATCCACTTCCTGTAACGCTACCAGGTCGGGGTGCCGGCTGTTGATAACATTGGCAATGGCATCTACTTCAATTTCCCCTGTTTTACTTTTTGTTGGAGGATTGCAGTGATGAATATTGTAAGTCATCACACGCAGGGTATCGCTTGCTGATGCTTTATGGAAACAGGCGCACAGCAGGAGCGCAGATAATATTTTCAGAGATATTTTCATTATGTTATCTTATTTAGCATTATTCCCAACCGGGATTTTGTGGACCGAGAGCAGGGTTACGTTGTATCTGTGTCAGCGGAACAGGGAAGAGGTAGTGCTTCGGATCTACAAACTGCCTGCCGGTCATTACAATAATATAACCGTTGGCATCTGCAGCGATATTGCTAACCTGCGATGGCACTGTTGCCAGTGATTTCTTCATACCCTTCACATCAGCACCCAGCAGGCTACCCTGTTTCCAGCGGATAATATCATACCAGCGTTGTCCTTCGCGTGCCAGTTCAATCCTGCGTTCCCTCCGGATCTCCGTGCGCAGGTCCTGCCCGTTGGCAGCCAGCTCTGTGAGTAGCATCCTTTTCATGCCCACCCGGTCGCGGAGTTTATTAATGGTCAGGTCTATATCGCCCTGTGTAAGGGTACCCTGTTCCATCTTCGCTTCTGCATAGGTTAAGAGCACCTCCGCCAGGCGCATCACGTGTATATCGTTCTGGTCTTTGCTTACCTGCGATACGGTGCTTACTTCCACGTATTTGGTATAATAATAACCAGTGATGGTAACGCATCCCAGTTTATCAGACACAAATTTTGGCGCCGTAAAAATAGTGGGATTGGTATTGGCCGGGTTGCCATCTTTTCTGCCACCCCAGGTAGCACCCGGTGCAAGAATGGTTTGCTTCATGCGCGGATCGCGGTTCTCAAAAATGTTAGCATAGGTATCTTCCTTGTACAGCGGCGATTTATCGATGGTGAGTCCATCGCTGCAGAGATACGCATCCACCAATGCTTTGGTGGGATTGTAACGGGAAGCCTGATCGGGCACCTGCGATTCGCGGCTGATGTTATGCATGCTTACATCGGTGAGATTGAGGCGGGCGGCAATGGTTTCTTTATTCACGCCGGCACTGAGCTTGCCTTTGTAAGTGAACAGGTCGTAGTAGTCCTGTGCAGGTTTCCCCGTGCTGTAAAGAGAATATACGTTGAGATCTATTACATCTTTGGCAGCTTTTTCTGCTACATCCCAGCGACTGTCGTACAAGGCCATGCGGGCTTTGAACGCCAGCGCGGTGCCTTTGCTGAAGCGTCCCAATGTGGGGCCAACCTGCCGCTCTTTTTTCATCATGCCGGCGGCTTCTTCGAGTTCCGACAGGATAAAGTCGATGATCTCTTTACGTTTATTACGCGGACCATACAGTTCGTCAATATCCAGCGGTTTGGTGACGAGCGGAAGATCGCCAAAGTAAGATACCAGGTTCATGTACATGTATGCCCGGATAGTTTTGGCTTCGCCGGCCATCTGGTTTTTGATTTCCTGCGATACGCTGGCAGCACGCTCATAATTGGCAAGGAACACATTGCACTGGCGGATACCGGCGTACTGACTAACCCATTCTGCATTCACCGCTGCGAGGTCAGGACCGAAGTTGCCACTACCAAAAATCCGGTAGGTATCCGTGGTGGAAGAGTTGATACTATTGTCTCCCATCTGGTCCATTGCCACGGTATTATTGTTCTTCACATTGGCGTAAAGTCCGTTCAGCGCCAGGGTCAGCTGCTCTTCTGTTGTCCAGTAGGTTTCATCAGATATGGCATCCAATGGACCACGGTCGAGAAAACCTTTCCGGCAGCCAGTAGAGGATGTTACAGCTAATAACACACAGGTATATAGCAATATCTTTTTCATAATTATTTAAAATTGATGTTTAAACCAAATACAAATGTTTTTACCTGTGGATAGAAACCACCACTGCTCACCGGTGTTTCGGGATCATATCCATAAAAGAAGTCGGAAGCGGTGAACAGGTTGTCGGCAGAGAAATAAAGCCGGAAACGGTCTATCCGCAGCTTTTCGGTAAGCCTTGCCGGAAGCGTATATCCTACCTGGATATTTTTTAACCGGAGATAGGAAGCATCTTCGAGCCAGAAGGTGGACAAGCGCTGGTTATACGAGTAACCATAGGCAAGCCGTGGGTAGCTGGCGCCAGGATTCTGAGGCGTCCACCGGTCCAGGTGGATCGGCTGCGGATTGGAACCATCGTTAATAAAAGCGTGACGGGCAGCACTGGTAATCCATCCATCTGCTTTACCTACTCCCTGCAAAAAAAAGCTGAAGTCAACACCCTTGTATTCAATGTTTCCCTTAAAACCATAAGTATACCTGGGAATCGCACTGCCTATCACCTGGCGGTCGTCTGCCGCGGTGATCTTTTTATCATTGTTTAAATCTTTATAAATGATATCACCCGGCATCATAGGATAACTGGCATCATAAGGAAAAAGTGGCGTGTATTTGTTGGTAGCGGCATCGTAAGAGTAATCAGAGATCTGCGAAATACGGTCTGCCACAAACCCGTAAAACGCATCAATCGGTTGTCCCACTGTTCTGATCCTGTCGTCCAGTGTGGCCGGTGCATTGCCTAAGCTTATCACTTCATTCTTTACATCAGATAAATTTCCGCTCACACCATAGCTGATATCACCGATCCTGTCCTGCCAGCCTACCATCAGCTCCCATCCTTTGTTGCGTACCTTACCGGCATTCTGGTAGGGGTAATTGGTAGTGCCAATGCCAAGTACATCCGGCAATGGTACTCTCAGCAAAATATCATTGGTGTTGTTGATGTAGTAGTCTGCTGTGAGGCTTAACCGGTTGCTCAGGAAGGTGAGATCCAGGCCGATATCCTGCTTCGTCATCGACTCCCAGGTAAGCAACGGGTTGGGGATACCGGTTTGCCGGTAACCAAGGGTCAGCACATTCCCAATCGGCATAGTCGCAACAGAGCTGATGGAAGAAAGATATCCGAAATCATCCTGCACTTTATCATTACCCTGTGTACCATAGGACGCCCTGATCTTACCAAAATTAATAATGCCTTCCAGTGATTTGAAGAAGGGCTCTTTTGAAAACACCCATCCTGCAGATCCGGAGAAGAACCAGTTCCAGCGGAGGTCTGCGGCAAAGCGGGTAGACCCGTCGTAACGGAAGTTACCCTCCAGCAGGTATTTATCGCTGTAAGCATAGTTCACCCGGCCAAAGATAGATTGCAATGCATTCTGGCTGCCATCTGAACCGTTAAGCGGATTAAGTGTGCCAAGGTTGATGCTGCCCAAATCCTGCGTAGGCAGGTTGGTTCTGCTGGCGGTGAAATTACGGCTCACGGTTTCTTCAGAAGAAGCCGCAGCAAGCGCTTTCACGTAATGCTTTCCTGCAAAGGTCTTTTCATATTCCGCCATCCCGATCACGGTCTGGTACAAAGAAGTATAATCGCGGTTGTCAATCTTGTTAGGATTATTGGTCTGGTAGATCAGCGAATTATCTTCCGGGCTGTAGTAGTTAATGGTTTTTGTAAAGATCTGTCTGAAAGAATTACTTTTCACCAGGCCATACTGTCCCCTTAAACGGAAGTCCTTTGTAATATTCAGCGTCGCCTGGATGTTACCGGTAATTTCCTGGGAAGAGAAATCATTGGTACCGCCATCTGTTACCACGGCAACGGGGTTTTGTGAACCGCCAAGATATCCCCAGCCGCCGGTCGTAAATCTTACCGGTACCAGCGGAGAGATCTGGTGGGCAGATTGAATAGGTCCGCCTGTACCGCTTACATCTAAACTGGAACCGGTCTGGTTCCGGTCTATATACCCGATGTTGGCATCCAGTTGAAGAATATCGAACAACGTGGTATTAAGTCTTAAACGCACATTGTGTCTTTTGGCATTGTAGTTATCGCCGGTGATCAGGCCGCCCTGTTTCAGGAAGCCGTAAGACAGGTAATAGTTAATATTATTGGCGCCACCGGAAAGGTTCAGCATATGGTTTTGCTGTGGTGCGCCGGACTTGTACATTTCGTCCAGCCAATTGGTATTGGCGTAATAATTCAGGTCGCTGCCGTTTTTAGCGATGTCAATCTGTTCCTGCGTATAAGTAGGATTGTTGCCGGCGTTTACTTTAGCCTCATTCAGCAGTGTCATATAATCCGCAGAACCCAGGAAAGTAGGTAACGCAGTAGGCGTTTGTACGCCAAAGTAATTGGCATACGTTAAAGACGGCTTGCCGCTTTTACCTTTTTTGGTGGTCACAAGAATAACGCCGTTGGCGCCACGTACCCCGTAAATAGAGGAGGAGGCTGCATCTTTAAGCACAGAAACTGTTTCAATATCATCGGGGTTCAGGATATTAAGGTTGCCACCGGGAATACCGTCTACCACCACCAGCGGACCGGCATCATTGAGCGTACCTATACCACGGATACGGATGGTATTTTGATCGGAGCCGCCGGGAATGGCGGTGGCATTGACTACGGTAACACCTGTCATTTGACCCTGCAGCGCTGAAACAGCGGAGGTAGCCGGCCGGCCTTTGAAGTCGTCGCTGCTCACCATGCTCACCGCGCCGGTAAGGTTTGCTTTTTTCTGCGTGCCATAGCCTACCACTACTACCGCATCCAGGCCTACTGTAGATGGCTTCAGGCGGATGTTGTAGTCCTGTTTACTATCTGCCGTAATAATAATTTCTTCATACCCCAGCATTTTTATAGATAGCTTCTCACCAGGGTTCACCGCTATCCTGAACTCCCCCTTGTCGTTGGTGATAGCGCCTTTATTGGTGGATTGATTCAGGATCCTGGCGCCGGGAACCGGAACACCTTTTTCATCGGTGACAGTACCGGTTATTTCCTGGGCCGCCACAACCGGCATGGCCTTTCTTTTTACCACAATGGTGTTGTTGTTGATGGTGTAAGTGAAAGGCTGCCCTTCAAAGCATTTGTTCAATGCTTCTTCCAGCGTGGCATTCACCAGGGTAAGAGTTACCGGCCGGGCGTCTGCCAGCATTTCCGTATTGAGCAGGAAATTATAACCGGTTTGTTTTTTTATTTCTTTAAACACTTCCCTTAACGGGGTTTGTTTCTCAGAAAGATTCACCCTTTGCGCATAGGTAACTGCGCTTACCTGCAGCGAAAGGAAAATAACAAGAGAGAAGGAGAGCTTGACTAACCTGAGTGTCTCCCATGACAGTAGACCTGCCTTTTTCAAGGCATGAGCATTACGCTTCATAAATAAAGTTTAGTTTACGAATTATTGACCTGGCCGATATGTTGTGGACGATAGGTTAATTAATGACAGTGATTTTGCCTGCTTCTATTTTAAATTGTACTGTTCCTGTTAATGCCAGCATATTTAATACTTCTGTAACATTTTTAAAGCGCGAGATACTACCCGCAAAAGATAATTTTTTTGTGCCACTGCTATATTCAATATCCACGTTGTACCAACGTGAAATTTTACGCATGATGGATGTCAGGTCTTCATCATTAAAAATAAAATAGCCATTCTTCCACGACATTACCTGTTCTATATCTGCTTTGTTCACCTTAAAACCTTTGTTCCCGGTAAATACCCCTTCCTGCCCGGGGTTCAGTATCACCGCTGCTGCGCCGTCGTTGCGTAACCTCACTTTTCCTTCCAGTAACGTGGTGTTTATACTGGCTTCATCTGCATATGCCATTACGTTAAAATGAGTACCCAGCACTTCTACCTGCATGTCTTTAACTTTCACCACAAAAGGTTGCTGCTGGTTGTGCGCTACTTCAAAATAGGCTTCCCCTTCCAGCTCCACCATTCTTTCCTTACCTGTAAACTGGGTAGGGAAGCGCAGTTTGCTGGCGGCATTCAGCCAGATTTTGCTGCCATCCGGCAATGCGAGGTTGTATTGCCCGCCACGTGGGATGGCCAGGGTATTAAATACTGCCAGGGCAGTTGTTGGCGGTTTATCGGTCAGCTGGTAAACCAGTTGCCCGTTGCCGGATTTATTCACCGTGGTGTTACCCTGCGCTGCTATTTGCCCTTCTGTAGCCTTGTTCAGCTCTACCTCCGTGCCGTCAGCGAGGATAAGCACGGCCTTATTGGTGGCAGGCGTAATATCTTGTTTTATTACAGGTGTTTTTTCAGCCGTCGCCAATGGCTTATTCCGCTGCTGCTGGTGGCCGTTAAAATAAAGGAAACCCGATGCCACCACCAGCAATACTGCTGCAGCCGCTGCTACTGCTTTCCAGGGGAATAGCCGCTTTACGTTCTCTTCCCGCGAAATACTTGCAGAGAGCCGGTTGTATATCTTTTCTTTTAATACTTCGTCGGAATCAGCATCATCGGAAAAACAAAAGTCATCCTCATACTGCTGCAGCCGGATCAGCTCTTCAGGGCTGCAATCCCCGTTCAGGGACCTTTCGTACAGATCAAGGTATTCTTCTTTTGTCAGCACAGGCGATTCATTTATTCTATAGAGACAATTATTTTCCCTGACACACTTACTTTTTAAAAAAAAGAGTATTTTGTCGGGGAAGGAAGCGCCAACAGGTGTTACAAAGACAATCAACCAGGATCAATTCCTATATAGTTCATCTTAATTTAACATGCAGGTAATTTTATTTTGTCAATTTTTGTGACATGATTAGGTGGGATGCTAACACAGCAGATGCTGATTTATGGCTTGCAGTCAGAGACGGTGAAAAAACAGCCTATAACCTGTTATTTAACCGCTATTGGGGAAAGATGTATCAAACTGCCAATAACCTGTTAAACGATCCGGAAGCGAGCGAAACAATTGTGCATGATATATTCCTCACCTTATGGCTTAAAAGAGAAGAACTGCAGATCGTCCATTTCCGTAACTATATTATTTCCGCTACCCGCTATCATGTATACCGGGTGTTGAAAACACGGAAAGCATTCCAGGTAGTGGAAGCAGAAGAACATATGGCAGCTATCGGTAATGCCGCAGAAGAAAAAATCCAGGAACAGTCTTTTCGCCAGCAACTGCACGCTTCCCTCAGCAATTTACCGAAACGCAGTAAAGAAATATTCCTGTTAAGCAGGGAAGAACAACTCAGCAACCAGGAAATCGCAGAACGGTTAAATATCTCCAAAAGAAGCGTGGAAAACCAGATCACCCACGCGCTGCAACACCTGAGGCTCTATCTTAAACATTTATTGATGTTGTAAATAGTGATGATTCCGGCAGATTGTCGCAATTCACCCTTCATAAAGTCGTATTTACACAGCCCCGCCTATTCCTGCTGAAAGTATCTTTGGATCAAATAACAAAGATTGCTATGAGAAAGATTATTGTCATCACTTTTATGTCTATGGACGGCGTTATGCAGGCGCCGGGAGCCCCGGAAGAGGACCGCAGTAATGGCTTCAGATGGGGCGGCTGGATGGCGCCCTATTCCGACGACTTCACGAATGGGATCATGAACGCGCTCATGTCTCACTCTTTTGATCTGTTGTTAGGAAGGCGAACATATGAGATATTTGCGGCTTACTGGCCTTTTATACAAGACCATAGTATCGCAGATAAGTTTAACAGCATCCACAAGTATGCAGTGTCCGGCAAACCAATGGATCTGAGCTGGGAAAACTCTACGCTGATTACCGGCGATGTAGTGGCCGGGCTCCGGCAGCTCAAACAACAGGAAGGCCCCGACCTGCTGGTGCATGGCAGCAGCAGACTGGTACAAACCTTACTGGCGAATGGTTTGGTGGACACGCTCACCGTATGGACCCTCCCGTTAACCATCGGCGAAGGCAAACGGTTATTCCGGGAAGGGACCCAACCGGTGGACTGGAAATTAGTGGATGTACAAACCTCCCCGAAAGGAGTGATCATAGCCAGCTATGAACCGGGAGGAGAAATCAAACCAGGCTCGTTTGTAGGGGATAACCCAAGCGAAGCGGAGCTGGCAAGACGCAAACGGGTGGCCGAAGGCGGATGAGCGCAAGCATCACCTCGTGGCAACCGGCTGAAAAATTACTGCCAATGCGTTAAGGTTGATTGCTTTTGAAAGTGTAACATTATAGTATGGCTGAGCATTGTCTTTTCTCCCAAAAGTATTTGCAACCTCCGCTCCAAAAGTCAATCCTGATAATGGTTCTGTGATCCATGCCCTTGTGAAGAAGAATGCATTACTGTCTTTGGAATAAAGTACTTTTGTAGCCCTTGATACGCCACTGTTTCCGGCAGTATAACTAATGTTAAGTCCCAGGGATGCTTGTACCCGTATACTGATATGTTTATTTTCGTGATTAAGCAGGATCCCCAAAAACCCCAGGTAAACGTCATAAACATTGATGGGGGTCACCGAGTTAGGTGGTGTGAGTATAAGCGTGGTGGTAAAAGGTCTGTTTGCCCTGTCTATGGAGTCTATCACTTTTGCGCCGGAATAGGTAGATGTTATCCGGGTTCTGCGCCAGATGAATTCAAATTGCGGGGCATAATAGATTTGCGCGGTTTTTTCAGGAGAGCTTAGTCCCCATAACCGGATCAGCGGACTAAAGGATGCACCAAGATTATCAGAAACCCTGTTGGTGGTAAGCGTGGCTTCCTCTGTAAAGAACCTTGCGCTATCCCCTCCAATGGGAACTGCCCTGGCGGTGTATCTTGGCTGCGTGGTATCGGTAGTCGTCATGGTCCTGTTGCCATACAGTGTTAAAGTAAATCCCCAGTCTTTTCCGGTTGGGCGGGGAGCCACAAAAATATTGGTGGCGAAAAACAGGTTTTGGGCCTTAATACCATCTACCAGGTCGAAATTGGTACCAATGTAAGCGAGGTAATTAAAGGCTTGCAAGGTCTTTAATCCCTGTATTGTCAGCGCCAGTTCTGTATCGTTTTTAGCATTGTTGATGTTAACCTTTTTACCATTTTTTGTGATCTCAAAATTCAGGAACAGCAATCTGTCCCGGTCCGATTCCTTATCTTTTTTGACCCGTAAATAAAAAGTATATTCTTTTCCCAGTTTGTCTAAAGTTGTTGAAGTAAAATCCATTGAATAAGCTGATTTTGGCAACGTGGATTTTTCTTCATTCTCCTTAAAGGTAATTGTATAAAGAGGTAGTGAGTCTGCATTAATTTTAATAGAATCAACCTGTATGGTAACGGGATATATCACTTCATCTCCCCGCCTGATCGTATCTTTAGCTGCTTTAAAATTAATCAATACGGATTGTGAACTGGCAGTTAAGGCAATACCTGCACAAGTGAGAAATAGAAATAGGAATTTAAACATAATATAGGTTTGGGAATTAATAATCGATTACTTAGGGACTTAATCCCGCATTGGTATTTTGGGTTGATAACTATTGTCATCCATATTTATAGGAATATGCCAATCTGATACAGCTACTAAATTATTATTCCGGGGTACCTGATTATCCAGATTACATGCTCGCGCTATAGTACTTTAAAATATAGTGTTTGCCCTGATAGTATGTTCATGTTGAGCAGACGCATCCATAAAGATATGCAAAAAATAACAGTAACGAAATTTCCGTAATTATTTTTAAGCATAAAAAAATCCCGCTCATCTTTCAACTCGCGGGATTTTTTCGATTGTTACAGTTGTATTAGTAACCTGGGTTTTGTGTCAGGTTTTTGTTGATATCTCTTTCTGTTTGCGGTACCGGCCAGAGGTAGTCCCTGTTTTCCACAAAGGTGCGCTGTTCAACGGTGACATGATCTCCGCTGAGGGTGAGCTTGCCGTTGGCAGGATCTACGGTACCCAGTCGTGCGCCGTATACGGTACCGGATCTAACGGCAGTGCCTATCTTCCAGCGTTGAATATCGTACCAGCGTAAGCCTTCCAGCGCCAGTTCCACCCTGCGTTCGCGTCTTACGAGCGTACGCATTTTATCAACGGTGTTATACACGGTTCTGTCTACCACCGGCATGCCAGCGCGCTTTCTGATGGCGTCTATTGCATCATACACGGTATTGTCAATAACGCCTGATTCAATTTGTGCTTCCGCATAAGTGAGCAGTATTTCTGCGTAGCGGATAACAATCATATTCAGCCCGGTATTCCACATATCCGTATAGTCGGACAGGTTAGACGTGAACTTTTTCGGGATGTAAGCCGTTTTGGAATTGTTATCCCCGTTATAATAATCGCCGGAGGTATTTTGAATAGAGTTGTAGTATTTACCTTCATACAGCTGACCCGGACATACGATGGTAGCTGTTAAGCGTGGGTCCCTGTTATTGTACGGATCATTTTCGGAATAGCCGGATGTTGGATCAGTAATAAGTTTGCCATTTTTCATTTCATAGGCGTCCACGAGCGCCTGAGTAGGATCCAGCGAGCCCCAGCCACCAAAGGAGGAAGAAGGCATTACGCCGATGTCGGCATTGGAATAGTCATTCTCTTTGTACTGCACATCGAGGATCACTTCTTTATTGTTTTCGTTCTGTATACGGAACAGGTTCTGATAGTTTGGAAAGAGTTCATAACCCAGGGCCATGATCTTTTTGCAATCAACGATACAGGCGGCGTAGTTTTTATCATACAATTCCAGCCTGGCTTTCAGGGAAAGCGCAGCGCCCTGTGTGATGCGGCCAACTTCACTGCCACTGTAGCTTGCCGGAAGGGTAGGCGCAATGGCTTCCAGTTCATCCAATACAAATTTGCGTACTTCCGTAGCGGCTGTTCTGGAAATGGTATTGGCTTCTTCTGTGCTTACGGTGTCTTTAACCAGCGGCACATCTCCGTAAAGTTGTGTCAGGGTAAAATACTGGTAAGCTCTCAGGAAACGGGCTTCGCTTTTATACTGCGTTTTCAGCGTTTCATCCATCGGCGTTTTGTCGATGTTTTGAAGGAACCAGTTGCAATTTTGAATAGTGGTATAGGTCCAGCGTTTGGAGGCACTGGTATTGGCAGGTGTAATGTTGCCATTACCATAGTCCGTATAGCCTTCCCAATAATACTGGCTGTACATATTATCGCTCACGGCGTCCATGTAGAGCAGGGTATAGTCGGTTTCCCAGCCTTTATAACAGCCATTGAGCGCAGCAGTTGCATCATTCTGCGTTTTCCAGAGGATATCGTTGTTATAGGCATCCAGTGGCTGCCTGTCGAGGAAATCTTTATTGCACGCAGATAGCAGCGCAGCAGAGAAAAATATTATATAGAGAATGTTCCTTTTCATGATGTTGATTGCTTTTCGTTAAAAACTAACATTTACGCCAAACGTGTGCACTTTCACCTGCGGGTAGTAATAGATACTGCTCGTTATAGATGCTTCCGGATCTATCCAGTTATACAGGCCGTCGAAGGTGAGAATGTTTTGCCCGCTATAGTAGAAACGTACTTTGTTGACGCCTATCCGTTTTACTATTCTTTCCGGCAGTGTATAACCTACCTGCAGGTTTTTAAGACGCAGGTAAGATCCGTCTTTCACCCAGAAGGAAGAAGGCGTGCCGCCGGGATCATTCTGCGTGTAGCCGTTCCAGATGCGTGGTAGCGCGGCTGAAGTGTTTTCCAGTGTCCAGGTGTCCAGTAAAGCGGAAGTAGGTTTACCAGCAGAAGAACTTACACTGCCCAGTTTACCGGCGTCGATATATGTTTTTACACCGGCAGCACCCTGCAGGAAGATATTGAGGTCAATATTTTTCCACGAACCACCCAGGTTCAGGCCAAACGTTACTTTCGGGAAGTAGTTGCCGAGGTATACTTTGTCGGCGCTGTTAATAGTATCGTTGCCGTCCTTGTCTTTGTATCTCAGATCGCCTGGCGCTGTTCTGTTGGATTGATAAGGCGATTTGGTCACCTCATCGGCCGATTGGAAAATGCCATCTGCTTCATATCCATACAGGGAGTTGATCGGATAACCCACCTGTTTAAAGGTATAGCCGTCGATAATCGGCCCTGTTCCGTGAAGATCGGTTACTTCGTTGTTGATAAAGGCCGCATTCAGAGCAGCATTGTACTTGAAATCGCCTGCGTTGCTGGCATAGCTCAGTGCAAACTCCCAACCTTTGTTGATGACAGAACCAGCGTTTTGAACCGGTGCATTCAGGCCGTATACGGCGCCAACCGGTACTGACAAGAGGATGTCGGAAGTGCGTTTATGAAAATAGTCGGCAGTGAAATTCAGTTTTCCGTCCAGGAATCCCGCATCAATACCCACGCCCGTGGCGGTAGTGCTTTCCCATTTGATGTTCTCGTTAGCACCATTCACCGGCGACACACCGGCGGCAATAGCAGCTGCTGTACCACCAAAGGTATAGTTCTGGCTTCCGTTGATAGTGGCTATATATGGGTAGTACGGATAGCTGGGGTAATTGACATCATCTTTACCGGTAATGTACTGGTTACCCAGCTGTCCCCACGAACCTCTTATTTTAAGATTGGAAACATATTTCTTCAGTGGTGTGAAGAAGTCTTCCCTGTCTAAGTTCCAACCAGCGGAAAACGAGGGAAATAAGCCCCACCTGTTGGCGGGAGCAAAGCGGGAAGAACCATCATACCGCAGGTTCGCTTCAAACAGGTATTTGCCGTCGTAGTCGTAGTTTAACCGGCCAAAGTAAGATTGAAGTGCCAGTTCGTATGAGTAACCGGTGGCTTTCTGTCCGTCGGTAGAACCAAGATTAATATCGGTTAACTGGTTATTCAGGAAGCCTTTGCGGTAGCCATCATCAAAGCTGAACTTGGTGAGCTCCTGGGAATAGCCACCCAGTATTTTAAAGTTATGTTTACTGAAAGATTTGGTGTAGTCCAGCAATGCCTGTTGTGTAACCGTGTTGCCGAAGGTGTTTTCGTCGGTTACATAGCTGGGGCCCTGGTAAAAAGTTTCATTACCGGCAGCATCATAATATTGCTGGTCAGCAATAAACTTCTTGTTATGGGCGATCTTCATCACATAAGCAAGGGAGGGTTTAAAATGCAGTCCTTTCACAATTTCCCAGTCTACGCCTACATTACCTATCAGGTCATAATTATTGTATTTATTCAGGCTGTTTCCTTCCAGCCACGCCATCGGGCTACCATCTGAAATATAGCCATAGTGGCCATTTTCATATTTGTAAGGAATGGTAGGAGAGATGCGGTTGATCTGTCTTACCAGCTGCGTGAAATCGCCGGTGTAAGGATTGCTGGGTTCATTTCTGCCGGAAGAAGTAAAGGCGATATTACCGATTACTTTTATGTTGTCTTTGATTTCAGAAGTGATGTTCAGTCTGCTGGTGTAACGTTTGGCGTTTGTTTTTTCCATCAGGCCGTTCTGATCAAATACACCCAAAGAGAAAGCATATTGTGTATTGTCGCTACCGCCGGAAACACCTACATAGTGGTTCTGTTGTAAACCGCTGCCCTGGTAAAACAGGTCGAGCCAGTCGGTGTTAGGATAGTTAAAAGGATCAGAGCCATCTTTGAACTTTTGGATTTCTGCATCTGTCCAGCGTGCTGCTTTCCCTTCATTGCTCAGCGCCTGGTTGTATAACGTAGCTGCCTGCCAGGAAGGTAAAAAATCTGGTAAGCCGGTGGCCTGTTGTTTACCCACATACCCGGTATAGGTAACCTGTGGGGGGCCTTTCCTGCCTTGTTTGGTGGTAATGAGAATAACGCCGTTGGCTGCACGGGAACCATAGATAGCGGAAGATGCCGCATCTTTCAGTACCGATAAGGTGGCAATATCGTCGGGGTTAATATTATTAAGACTACTCAGGTTGGTAACTACTCCATCTATCACAATTACCGGGTCGGCATTGTTTAGCGTACCAATACCCCGGATACGGATTTGTCCTGCATCACTGCCTGGTTGTCCGCTTTTGGCGGCTGTGACGGTGATACCTGGCATCGTACCCTGCAATGCGTTGCCCAGGCTTGTTACCGGCCTGTTAGTCAGTTGCTCTGTGGTGATAGAAGTAACGGCCCCGGTGAGGTTCGCCTTTTTCTGCGTGCCATAACCTACTACCACAAATTGTTTCAGCGCACTTACATCCGGCGCCATTGAAATATTGATCTGTGTTTTTCCGGCTACCTTGATTTCCTGGGTGATGTACCCGATACTGGTTACCACCAGTACCGCATTGTCCGGTACGTTGGCCAGCTGGAAGGTACCATCCGGTCCGGATACAACGCCTTTCTGGGTTCCCTTTATAACAATGGAAACACCTGGAAGTGGCGCCCCGGTATCATCTATTATCTTTCCTGTGATGTTGGCGGCAGGTGGGGCCGTTACCGGTGTTGCTGCCGGTTTTTCATTTTTTGTAATGAAGATGGTATTGCCCTGGATCTCGAAGCTCAATGGCTGTTGGCGCAATACTGCTTCCATCGCTGCTTGCGGCGATGCGTTTTTTATGTCTACCGAAACAGGATTACTGTTTTTCAGATCTTCTTTATCGTAAAAGAAAACATACCCCGTTTGTGCTTTAATGACGTTCAGCACTTTCTGGAGACTCACCGCTTTGGCGGAATAAGTCACCGTTTGGGCGCTGCCCTTAGCGCTTACCTGCAAGGCAGCAAGGAGCAGCATAAAAGAAGTTAGCTTCATAACTAACAGTGTTTTGGTTGAGAGCCCCGCAAATTTCCAATATCTGCGGGTACCGGAATTACAAATAGCCTTAAGTTGCATACTTTTGCAATGTTTGGTTGAATTAATAAATAATGTTTACCGACTTGTTTGTTGATTAAATTGAACGACGGCCGGGGTAGGACGCCAATCTCAGCCCCGGTTTTTATTCAATGCGCATGGAATGCCAATGGCGATAGCCTGGTGTTTTTCATTGTTCCCAATTTTCATTGTTCATAACTATGGTTGGATAATAATCCGGTTACCATTCTCAATTCTATATTTAATTCTTGTTTTTGTGAGTCCTTTTAACACCTGCGATAAGGTGAGGTTCCGGCCTATTTCCCCGGTGAATACACGCTGAGGAATCTTGCCTTCATACGTTACTTCTACATTGTACCAGCGCGACAGCTGCCGCATTACAGCCGGAAGATCCGCATCATTAAAGGAGAAGAACCCTGCTTTCCAGGCCAGCACCTCGGATAGGTCCGCATGGTCCAGCACCTGGATAGACTCCCCCTTTGCCGCCACCCTGGCCTGCTGCCCGGGCTTCAGCATTTGCTGTTGCTGTTGTACACTTACCCGCACAGCTCCCTGCACCAATGTGGTATTGATGCTGGCTTCGTCTTTATATGCGTTAATATTAAAATTCGTACCCAGTACATCGACGGTCGTGTTGCCGGCCTTTACACGGAAAGGCATCTTTTCATTTTTCACCACTTCAAAGTATACCTCACCGGTAACGGTTACACTTCTTTCATTGCCGGTAAAGGCAGTGGGATAGCTGATAGAAGAGGCGGCATTCAGCCATACGCCGGTGCCATCGGGCAAAATAAGCTGGTATTGTCCACCCAACGGTGTACTCATGGTATTATATAATACTTTATCCTCCGAACTGCCGGAACCATTGTAGGCCAGTTGCCCATTATTCAGCTTGGTGATCCGCGTATTGCCCTGTTGTGCCAATACGCCATTGCCCGCACTGTCGAGGGGAATCTGGGTACCATCTGAAAGCGTAAGTACCGCCCTGTTGCCGCCTGGTGCAATATCCTTTACGGTGGAAGTAGCTACTACAGCCGTGGGAGGGGCTTGCTTTGAAAGATAATAAGCGCCGGTTGCCAGCACAACGATACAGGCGGCAGCCCACCAGTAGCGTTGCAGGAAATAGACCCGGTTCCTGGTTGAGGGCAGCATTTCCGGCTGCTGTACAAGCTTATCGGCGGCCAGTATTTCTTTTACGGCCTGCTGCCAATAGTCACGGTCGTGATCCGCATGGGCAGCAGCTTCCATTGGCCAGTTCGCATGAAACGCATCCAGCTGGCGGATTATTTCCCCCGACTCATCTTCACTGATCAGTTGTAACAGTTCCCTGTACTCCCCGGTGGTGGCACGACGCAGCCGTACCTGTTCCAATAAGTATGTTAGTCTTTCTGATGTGGACAACGGCCTCGTTTTAAAGCATTCGGAATTCAGTTGACATATACGGGGACTGACCAATTACAGAAAGCCCCCTGCATATACGTACCGTCAGCAGCCAAAGAGTACCTATGTCTTTCAAAAAAAAGTTAAGAAAAATATAAAACACCCCACCCAAGCAGGAATAGCGGGAGGGTGATACCCTGGCTGGTCAGGTATTCCCGGATAGATTTGAGGGAACGGACCAGGGAATTTTTAATGGTTTGGGGGGAGAGCTGCAATTCGCTGGCAATTTCGGCAACTTTAAGATCCTTCTCCCGGCTGAGCAGGTAGATCTTTTGCGCCTGCGGCGGCAATTGAAGGATAGCCTGCTTTACCAGCAGCGCGGTTTCAGAAAAAGCAATATTTTCTTCAGTAAGATTGGAGTGATCGGTACTTTCGCGGGTAATGATCTGGCTGGCCTTATTCCGCACGCCCTGCTTCTGCAACCAGCTGTAGCAGCGGTGATACACCATTTTGAAGATCCAGTTATGGGGAACCATTACGGCTGTCAGCTTCTCCCGGCTCAGCCATATGCCCAGGAATATTTCCTGTATGATGTCTTTCTCCGGTCCTTCTACTTGTATAATACGGGCAATTACCGGCCTGATCTTCGGCACATAGAGGTGGAATAATGCTTCAAACGCAGATTCATCCCCCCCGGCAATTTGGTGGAAAAGTGCAGTTTCATGTACAGTGTCATTATTCATCCGTTAGATCCAGTTCCCCTTAAAAGTAAATATCACCCTATCGCCGTTAAACAGACGAATCAAGTGGTGTGACCGATATCGCAAAGTACAAAAAAATCGTGGTACCCTGCCGGGCGCGCCTTCGGCGCGGAAATTGTCTTTCCCGCTGATTACGCTGATTATACTGATTACTTTGATTTTTATTTTTGGATTTTTCGGTCAGTTTATCAAAACAGCTGGCCTGTGTTAGTGATCCATCACAATTACATGGGCTGTTTTCTTTTTAGTGGAAGCCATTAACAGCAAAGGAAGCGCTGCCAGGAATATAATGCCTACCAGTAAAAAGGCGTCGCTGAAACTCAGCAGGGTGCTTTGTTTTACTACGGAACTATCCAGGAGCTTCAGGGCTTTATGGTGGGCATCTGTTGCGGTTGCGCCCTTGCTGAGAAAGAAGTGCGCGTAACTGCTTAACCGGTTGGCCACCGCGGGGTTATCAGTAGTGAGGTTGCTGACGAGATCCGACCGGTGCTGGGCGTTCCGGTTGGCGAGATAAGTGTTCACCATGGCGATGCCGAAGGAGCCGCCCAGTTGCCGCATCATATTATTTAAAGCGGCGCCCTGCGGAATATCTGCCGGCGTCAGTGAGGATACGGCCAGGGTGGTAAGCGGAACCGTTACCAGTGCCAGTCCCACACCCCGCCAGATGAGAGAGGTAGTAATAGTGGCGGCGGCGGCGTCCTGGTTCAGTGCCGACATCTGCCAGCTGAAAAGGATAAATAATCCCATTCCCGCTACAATAAGAAACACCGGTGAAACGCCGCGCTGTAATAGCCTTGCAGAAATAATGAGCCCACCTATGGCTAGGCAGGCGCCGGGCAGCAGGAGCATACCTGTTTGCAGTGGCGTGAAATTAAGCAGTCGCTGTGCAAATACCGGCGTGAGAAAAACAGAACTGAAAATGCCCATGCCGGAAACAAATGTCAATATCGCGGCAATGCTCAGGTTCCTGCTTTTCAGCACCCGCAGGTTTACAACCGGGTCTTTGATCCGCAGTTCCCACCACACAAATACCAGGATGGCGAAAGTGGCGATCACGGAAAGCCAGGTGATATAGGGCGCTTCAAACCAGTCGTCGGTTTCCCCTCTTTCCAGTACAGTTTGCAATGCGCTCACGCCAACGGCTAGCAGGAGGATACCGGTCCAGTCGATCCGTTTGGCCGCAGGCACATTAGCGGGTTCTTTGAGGAGTATATAACAGAGTGTTGCCACGGTGATACCTATGGGTACGTTGATATAAAAGATCCAGGGCCAGGAATAAAATTCGGTGATATAACCGCCGAGGGTAGGGCCTATCGTGGGACCAATAAACACGCCTACGCCAAAGAGTGCGCTGGCCACATTTTGTTTTTCTTTGGGAAACAGTTCAAAGATGATCACCTGCGATACGGATAGCAACGCGCCGCCGCCGATGCCCTGCAGGAAGCGGAATACCACCAGCATCCAGATGTTGGTGGCCTGTCCGCACATCAGTGAAAAGAAGGTGAAGGCGATGATGGAGCCGATATAATAATTACGCCGGCCCAGTTTCGCGGCGAGGAAGCCCGTGATGGGTATGATGATCACGTTGGCAATGGCGTAGGCAGTAATGACCCAGGAAGTGTCTTCCAGCGTGGCGCCGAGGTTGCCACTCATATGCGATAAGGCTACGTTTACGATAGAGGTGTCTATCAACTCCATGATGGCCGCTGTAATCACCACCAGGATCAGTACTGTCCGTTTCATTGCTGTTATTTAATATACCGGTTGGTATATTATTATATAAATTTTTTTATTCGCCACCACCATTTACAGCGGCAAGTGCGGCTGCAGGATTGCTGAGTGATAACTGGTAGATCAATTCGGTATTGCCCACACGGATTTCATATTCATTTTTCCCGAGTGCAGTTACAAGATCAGCAGCCACCTGTGAAGGATGAATTCCGTTAATGCCGCCTATTTCCTGCGAAAAATCGGTATTTACCAGGGGAGGCATCAGTTCAAAGATGTGCAGCTTAGGGAAGGTGACCCGCATGGATTGGGTGTAGGACCGGAGCGCAGCTTTGGTAGCTGAATAAGTGGGTACCCGTACGCCCGGTGCAAAGGCAACAATGGAGGTTACATTTACAATGGCGGCTTCCGGCTGCTGACTGAGTAATGGCAGCAATTTTTCGGTAAGGCGGATCACCGAAAAGAAATTAGTGTCCATTTCTTCCACTGCTTTCCCGGCGGCATCCGCATTGTCCGACAATTCGTAGGCAAATGCGCGGCCTGCATTATTGACCAGGATATTTAAAGACGGATATTCCTTGTGCAGGGTAGCTGCCAGTTGTGTCACTGCTTCATCGCTGGTTACATCACTCACGATGCCTTTCACGCCCGGCAGTTGTTGCGTGGCCTTTTCCAGGCGGGCGGCGTCCCTGCCGGTGATGATTACCTGGTTACCCTGTTGTGATAATTGCCTGGCTATTTCCAGTCCGATACCTGCGCTGCCGCCGGTAATAAGTACAGTATTTCCTGTTGTTTTCATGTGTTTGTTTTTTATACCAATCGGTATATTTATAAAGAAAAAAAAGCGTTATAATGCGTCTATCATTTTTCCAACCGACTGCATAATAGTATTGCGGTAGTTTATCTTACCGGTTAATTTGGCAATCATAATACAACCTTCAATGGTGGCGATCATGGTGAGTGCAGTTTGTTCGGCATTTACGTCTTCACTGAATTCCCCTTCGGCTTTTCCTTTTTCGATCAGCCCCGTAATAACGCCCTTCCAGGAAAGGATGGCATCTGCGGCTTTTTGTTTTAATAAAGGATGCGTGTCGTCTGCTTCCACTGCTGTATTCAGGATAGGACATCCGCCGGCAGGGAACGGGTGTTTCAGGAAGTTCTCATATATATGTACATACACCATCAGTTTATCCCTGCAGGTTGTTTTCTTGTCCATTTCCTGCCGGATAATGGTGTTTACTTTCTTCAGGTTGTAGTCGAAGCATGCCAGGGCCACTTCATCTTTGTTAGCGAAATTGCCGTAAATACTTCCTTTTGTCAGCCCTGTTGCATTCGTCATATCATTCAAAGAAGTGCCGGTGTAGCCCTTCTCATTAAAAACAGGAGCTGTCATCTCCACAATAAACTGTTTTGTTTTCTCTGCCTTGTTCATATCCCTCTTTCTTTTGACAAAGCAAAAATATACCATTTGGTATAAAATGAAAAATATATTTTGTGGGAGAAGGGAACCCGTTGATTTACAGGGACTAGCCTAAACGGGTTTTGTTGCTGCTATTAAAAGAAAGATGGGCCTGCGGGTTTCATCCTTCATTTCTGGATAGGCGGCTATTACTTCGGCAGTGGGTTGCGGCTCCGCGACCCTGGTAATACGGAAGCCGGCATCCATCAGTGTATTCAGCAGCGTGGCCACAGTACGGTGATACTTCACCACATCAGTATCCAGGAAGCGGGTTTGCCGCAGGGTTTCCTGCTGGTAGTTATCTACCGGCCAATGAAGCCGGCGACCCTGCTCATCGTAGTGCCAGTCCTGCGCCGCAAGGGCCGTAAATACAGGATGCTCTACAGACAACGCGAAAGTGCCGCCTGCAGCCAGGCAACGGAATACCTTCCGGCAAACCAGATCATACGCCGCTACATAATGGAGCGCCAGGGAACTGATCACCACATCAAATGAGCCGTCCGGAAAATCAATATCTTCAATGGCCTGCTGCCGGTACTCAATAGCCGCATCATGCGTGGTATCCCGCGCCCGCTCCAACATCCTGGCAGAAATATCTACTCCTACCACAAACTGCGCCCCCTGCTCACGCGCATAGCGGCAATGCCAGCCAAAACCACAACCGAGGTCCAGCACTTTCTTATCTTTTAAACCGGGAATCATACTGCGCAGCACATACCACTCACCAGCCGCATTCAGCCCGCCAACAGAGCGGGGCATCTGGCTATACTTCTCAAAAAAAGACGGATCATCGTATTTATTCTGCTTCATAACATAGCGAATGTAAGAAGAATAATAAAGGCAGTTATTTTGAAACAGTAAGTGCAAAAGCAGCCTCACGCTTTTCCGGTGGCCTGGTTGTTGTTGCGGACCATACAGCAACAAAATGGCCTTTTGGCTGTTTTAACAACACAGATAAAAGGTCATATTATGAAACATATCGTTATCATTGGTGGTGGATTTGCAGGCGTTAACCTGGTCAGGAAACTGGCCCGCAAAGAGGAATATACCGTTACACTGGTAGACCGTAACAACTATAACTATTTTCCCCCGCTGGTTTACCAGGTGTCAATGGGGTTTTTAGATCCTACTGATATTAGTTATCCGTTCAGGAAACTGTTGCGTAAAAACAAAAACGCACGTTTTGTGATCGGTGAATTTCAGAAAGTAATACCGGAAGAAAAAAAGGTAATACTCTCCACCACTGAATTGAAATACGATTACCTGGTATTGGCTTTTGGCACCTCTACCAATTATTTTGGTATGGAAAGCGTACAGCGGCATGCGAAGCCGGTGAAAACAGTGAACGATGCCCTGGAACTGCGCAATCATTTTCTGCAGGTAATGGAAAAGGCAGCGCTTACCACCGATCCGGAAGAAAGAACAAGGCTGCTCACCATCGTTGTAGTTGGGGGTGGTCCTACCGGCGTGGAAGTATCCGGCCTGCTGGCAGAATTGAAAAAGGAAGTGGTGCCGAAAGACTATCCCGAAATAGCGGGGAAAGGATTTGAATCGCATATTTACCTGGTAGACGGCATCTCTAAAGTACTGGCCGCCATGAGTGACCAGTCGCAGCGGGACGCCTACGACGCGCTCGTTAAAATGGGTGTGGAAATAAAACTGGGCATGCAGGTAAAAGATTATGTGGATGATACCGTGATCTTTTCCAATGGAGAAACCATAGCCACCAAAACAGTAGTATGGGCGGCAGGAGTAACGGCAACGGTAACGGAAGGCATCCCGGCAGAATGTTATGGTCGCGGAAAACGACTGATTGTAGATGAGTTCAACGAGGTAAAAGGCATGAAGGATATTTTTGCAATAGGTGACATGTGTATACAAACCACCGATCCTGCCTTCCCCAACGGGCATCCGCAGCTGGCACAGGTGGCCATACAGCAGGGTAGCCACCTCGCAGAGAATTTACTGGCGCTCGCAAAGCAGGAAAACCGTAAGCCATTCCGTTATTATGATAAAGGTAATATGGCCATCATTGGGCGGAATAAAGCCGTGGCAGACATCCCGAAACCCAAACTCCACTTCAAAGGTTTTATCGCGTGGTTTATCTGGCTTTTCATCCACCTCACCTTTCTGATCAGTTACGGCAACCGGGTGAAAACACTTTATAACTGGGTGATCGCTTACTTTACAAAGGACCAGTCGCTCCGGTTAATATTGAGGCCGCTGAAAAAGGAAGAGATCAGTTAATAGTTTTATTTACATTCGGAACTGATGGTAAGCATATCAGCTGAGGTTCCAGGCCAGTGTTGAATAAATTTAAAACAATGTAATAATGAATAAGCCGGTTCAATATGAAAAAGGGATGTACGTTGGCGCAAAAATAAAGGAACGGACATTCGGTGCTGTTATTACCAGTGAAACCGCTTTTGTGCCTGATACATCTTCCGCCTATCACTATCACGCTAATCCGCATTTTTCTCATATACTGGCAGGTGGAAGTAAAGAGATCCGGAACGGCCATTCCGATATACAGTACGCCGGTAAGGGACTGTATTATTATCCCGGCATCGTACACCAGAATGTTGACTACCGCCCTGGCACACGCATATTTAATCTTGAACTGGATACCGCATTTTTCAACACCTTCGGGTTATCACTTCCACCGGCATCACTGATGTTTGAAGATAGCAACCAGCTTAATACCAGCGGGCTTGTCAGGATTATGAAAGAACATTACCTGGATGATGCGGACTCGCGGATAGCAATAGACCAGCTATGCATTAACCTGGTGCATCCCGGTAAAGTAGGGGAGGCATATTTTCCCGAATGGACGAAGAAGATAAAATCGGTCATGAATGATCATTGGAATCAGCCACTGTCGCTTTCCCTGCTGGCAACCCACCTGGAACTTCATCCCGTTACCATTTCAAAATATTTCCCCAGGTATTTCGGCTGCTCAGCAGGTGAATACCTGCGGCGCATTAAAATAGAACGGGCATTTCCTTTAATAAAACAAGGCAATTATTCGCTTACGGAAATTGCCTATGAGTGTGGTTTTACAGACCAGGCGCATTTTACCAAAACGTTCCGGCATGTAACGGGTTTGCTTCCAAAGCAATACAGGAGCATCTGACAACAGGCTAATTTTGTACAATTTTTTACTTCCTGCCTTTACTAGCTTTGTCCGGTAAACAAAGCAGTCATGTCTGAAAAAAGAAAAGTTAGGTGGTTCCTCCTGGTAATGGTGAGCATATTAAATGTTACCGTCGCCGGAGCCCAACAGCGCAATGAAAAGCTGCACCAGCTATTTGATAACTACTACAATGAACGCCAGCAACTGTTCCCCACAGAAGCCACATCAGCAGGTGATCACCGTTACGACGACCTCCTGCCGGAATATGGCGCCGGTCCACAGGTGGCTGTTGCCGGTAAGTTCTACCGGAAATACCTCGAGGCATTGAAACAGGTTAACCGTACCGCATTAAGTACGCCGGATAGGATCTCCTATGACATCCTGAAATATATCCTCAACACCGGCCAGGAATCATTGCAACTGCACCTGGAATATATGCCGATGAACCAGTTTGTATCTACGCCACTGGAACTGGCCGAATTCGGATCGGGTGGCGGCGCACAACCTTTTAACACGGTAAAGGATTATGAGAACTGGTCAAAACGCATGACGGCGTTCATGGCCTGGACAGACACCGCCATCGCAAACTTTAATAAAGGCATCCGCGCAGGTATTGTACTCCCTAAAGCGCTGGTAGTAAAAATGATCCCGCAGATGGAAGAACTGGCGGAAAGTGACATCGCTAAGAGTATCTTTTATAAACCCCTGTCGCAGTTTCCGGCCTCATTTACAGCGGCGGAACAACAACGGATCACTACATTATATCACCAGGTGATTACCACCAGCATGATCCCCGCTTACCGGAAACTGGCCACCTACCTGAAAGACACCTACCTACCCGCCGCACAGGATCATGCAGGCTTGTCTTCCCTTCCAGGCGGAAACAGGATATACCAGTATTATCTGCGGTTGTATACCACCTCTCCCGGTCTTACCCCGGAAAAGGTGTACCAGACCGGATTAACAGAAGTAGCGCGTATTACCGGGGAAATGGAAGTCATAAAAACAAAGGTGGGATTCAAAGGTTCTTTAGCTGATTTTTTTCATTACCTGAGAACGGATGCGCGCTTCATGCCTTTCAAAACACTGGAACAGGTGCTGGATGCATACCGTCATATCAATGAAAAAGTGCAGCCAGGGTTGACTGCATTATTTGGTCATCAGCCTAAAACTCCTTTTGTGATCAAAAGGGTGGAAGCTTACCGCGAAGCCTCGCAGGGCGGCCCCTTTTATATCAAGGGCAACCTGCAGGAAAATATGCCAGCTGTCTTTTATGTGCCGGTTCCGGATGCAACAAAAATCAACGTTACCTTCCAGGGCATGGAAGCCACCTTTATCCATGAGGCAGTACCCGGTCATCATTTTCAGATATCATCCCAGCAGGAAAATAATGATATACCGGCATTCCGCAGGCAACCGGCTTTCTATGCCTACTTTGAGGGATGGGCATTATACTGTGAATCACTCGGAGAACAATTGGGTTGCTACACAGATCCTTACCAGAAGATGGGCGCATTGAATATGGAAATTCACCGGGCGGTGAGACTGGTAACAGATGTGGCTATTCATACCGGTAAAATGACCCGCGAGGAAGCTATCGCCTATATGATGCAGCATGAATCCATTAGTGAACCGGTTGCTACCGCCGAAGTGGAACGCTATATGGCTATGCCGGGACAGGCACTGTCTTACAAGACCGGGGAACTAAAGATCAAAGCACTGAGAGATAAATTTGCCGCAAAGCTGGGCAGTAAATTTAGCCTGAAGGATTTCCATGATGCCCTGCTCGGATATGGAGATATGCCGTTGAATGTGCTCGAAGATTATATGAACAGCTGGGCGCAAAGCTATAGTGAAAAATAGCAGGTTATTGGAAGAAAACCGGCCAGACAGTGTTTAAACTGTTTGGCCAGTGTATTTTAATCAAAAGCTGACCGTTACTTCGTTTACCAGCAGCCGGTTTCCCACGTTACTTACTTTTCCGCCGGGCGGTGTAAATACCAGCACTGCCGGGTTGCGTCCCGGTAACACCAGGTTGTAAGCCTGTTTCACTTTGCGGGCGATAAACTGCCGGGTAATCGTATTATAAATATCCACCGGCTGATCACCCACATTTATGGTGACTGTTTTTTCTTCCGCGTAGGGATTATAGTAGAGATAGGACGGGTAAGCTTTCTCTCTGAAAAAATCTGTGGCCAGCAAATTCAGTTGTAATATACCTGGTACCGTGGTGGTACGGATAATACTGCCGAAGATCCCTGCATGCCCGCTGCCATATACGCTGAATTGCGATACATCGGGATTTCCTTTGGCCCATTGCGGGCCATCGCCCTGTGCTACCGGCGCTTTAAGGTGTGCATATTCAGGATAAGAGGAAGTATGGATAATGCCTTCATAGCCAATCACACCTTTTGTGATAGCAGCTTTTTCCGGGATGGTTTCATGGTCATCGGGCATGTACTGGGTGTAGAAAAAGCGGGCGGCGTTACTGGCATTCAGCATCCATTTGCCTACGGCAGCGGCATAGGAAGGATCGTAGCGTACCATGGCTACGAGTGGCCACGCGGCATCAAAAGTATTCATGAGAAAGCCGTAACCGCCCCTGTCTGTTGTGCTGCCTACAATACCTGATATGTCAATGCCATTCCAGTTGCCTGTCAGCACCCCCCATCCCTGGCGGCATTGAGGGTCGCCGTTAAATGTCCATTCCATAAATTTCTGTACATTAAAGTGTTGGCCCTGTTCTGCATTTAGTCTTGCTGCCATATAAGCGCCAAAAGGCATCAGCACTTCATAGTTGGTATTGTGTGGCTGCTGTTCCAGCGTTTGCAGGGCCTTTATGGCATGCCGCAGGTAGCGCGGATCGCCAAATTTTTTGTAGGCGGCATATAATACGTAAGCATGACCGGCAGCGGCGTCCTGTTGTTTACAGATCTGGTTATCTTTTGGCTGCATTTGTGCATAGTCGAAAAAGGAATGATCATAGTTGCCGTTCAGCACCGAATCTGCTGCGCAGAATTTTTCCGCAATGCGATGCGCCAGCGTATCAAATCCCGGCATGTTGGGATAATGATCATAGATGCCATAAAAAAGAACGTTCGGATATACATCATACCACCAATCGCGCCCGTAACCGCCGCCGAGCAGGGCTACTTCCGGGCAGGTATTATTCATCATAATATCCCAGCCTGTTTCCCGGTTGAAATAATTTTTTAGCATGGCCACATAGTTAATACCCTGTTGCCGGCTTTTGTCAACACCCACCAACGTAGCGCCCAGCGTGGCGCCCATGGTAGCAAGCGCTTCATGGAAGATTCCCTGGTGATGCAGGGGACCCTGGCGCTGATCGTCCATCGCAGTATAAAGCCCTACTACCGGCTGATCAAAATTGTGCCGGCTGCTATCCCACCACACCAGTGGCCAATGCGGCCCCGTGGTGTTAAAGTTGTAAGCGGTGCTGTCGAACTGCCGGGCCAGGGCATACCAGTCTATGATCTGTAGCGGCTGCGGCACATCGGCCATGGAGTCCAGCCGGGGAAGGTGTTGCTGCACCACCGGCGACGGCGTAGTTGTTTTACAGGCCATCCATAGCAGGCAGAGTACGAACCCCGTTGTTGTTAATTTTACCATGCTTATAAAATTTATACCACTACAGTGGTTTTTTCAGTAGTTTCTTTGATCAGCGCTTTTCCTTCTTTGACAATACTTTTGCCTACTGCAATGGAAAGTAGCTGCAGTATGGCAATGATAATGATGGCATACCGCAGCGCCACTTCGGTGGAGAAGTAGTAAGCCAGGAAAATAAAGGTACCGGCGCCCAGAAAGCGCCCGGCATACAGGCCCACTTCATGATTAAGAATATAGGCGTATACGTTACGTTTTTCTTTTTTGGAAAGAATATCAATCACGTTGAATTGAATAGGAAAATAGGCCATGTCGAGCAGCGGTTTTGCCAGCAAAAGGAACAGCATAAAAATTACCACACCTGTGGCGTTGTAAAAGGCGCCGTTGAAAATAGCCGCCAGCGCAAAACATATGAGTCCTCCTGCAAAAATGGTGATCCGGTGTTCCGGTTTCGCCGCCCTGCCAATAATATACATCAGCACCGCGGCAATGATGGCGCCCACCGATTGGGCGGTACCTAATGCGCCTTCTTTTCCCAGCAGCAACATGATCAGCATAGCGGGCGCCGTTACCAGGTAACCCTGTGCTAACCCCTTCAAAGATGCCAGCATCAGCAGTTTGCGCCAGTAAGGGTGGAAGCGCAGGTACAGGAACGTTTTTTCGTCCGGGTTGTGGAACTGCCCCCTGAAACATACCACCGAAGCAAGGATGGTGATGATAAATACCAGCCCGGTAATAATGCGGTAGGCATTGTTGACATTGATTTCACCGCCGGACTCTATAAACCAGCCGATACAGATAGGCACTACTACGGCGATGATAGTATAAAAGAACGTTTCAAGACCATAGTAATAATTGCGGTTTTGATCATTGGTGATGGATAACGCCAGGTAGTCGCGGTTGGCCCAATAGAAGCCAAACGACATGCCCATAATAATACCCGCAATTCCAATACCGGTGAGGTCCAGTGTTTTGAGCGACATCATCACGATCATGGATACGCCGCTCAGCAGCATACCGGCCGAATACAATGTTTTAATGTTGAAACGGCTCAGCAAAAAACCATTTAATAAGAAAGTAAGTGGGATACCGGTGTAAATAGTGAGCTGATAGATCACCACTTTCGTAGGGTCGTTAGAGTTACGCATCACATAAGCTGCCACAAATATGTCGATCACCGGCAACACGAGTGCATAAATCATATTGGTAAGCACGAGTATACGGAAGTTTTGCGGCTGCTGGTTGAAATGTTTTATTTCTGCAGAAAGGTTCCTGAGCATAAGTTGTTATCTTTTTAAGGATGAAAGTATTTCCCCGATAGAAAACCTCGCAGCGCATACTACTTCGTCGGCAGCGCCGTAATAGATGGTAACTTCATTGCCTTTCACAATATGCCCGTTTGTAAAAACCACCTGCCCGAAAAAGCCGGTAAGCTCGTAGGGGGCTTCGGGTATCATGATGGGATCATCGCTGCGTGCCAGCACTTTGGATGGATCGTTAAGGTCCAGCAAAAGAGCGCCCAGCCCGTACTGGTGCTTTTCATTGGCGCCGTGGTAAATTTCCAGCCATCCGTCTGCTGTTTTAATGGGAGATGCGCCGGCGCCCACCCTTGTGTTGTCCCAGTAGCCCGGACGGGTCCTGATTAAGCATTGGTGCTTTCCCCAATGCACCCCATCCGGCGATTGTGCCAGCCAGATGTAGTTGCCGCCAAGATCCACGCTGCTGGGTCGGTGCAAGGCATAGTACCTGCCGTTTATTTTTTCATCAAATAATGCGCAGTCCTTATTATGCGGAGGTATGATCATGCATTGATCTGAAAATGTTTTCCAGTCACGGGTGGTGCGCATGCCTACTCCCACACCATTTGATGATACCGCGGTGAAGGTGAGATAATAAGTATCTTCTATTTTTGTTACTCTGCAATCTTCCACACCAAATGCTTCCAGCGGTCCTTCTCCATGCAGCTGCGGATAGCCTTCAGGCTCGTGGAAGTGAATGCCGTCTTCGCTGCAAAACAGCCGTAAATGCGACAACGTGGTGAGGTAGTCGTCGCCTTTATAACGCAGTATCCGCGGGTCGGTAGCATCGAGATGTGGATCATTTTTAAAGATCTCCCTGATTTCTATTCCGCCATTGAGCAGTACGGGGAATGAAATGATATCATGTTGTTGCTGTGGCCTTTCTGCTACGCGGATGATCAGCCATATTTTATTGTCGTACTCAAAAACGCCCGGGTTCAGCAAACAGGCTACTTCCAGGCCTGGCCTGCTGGGCCGTACATCCGACGGTTTCAGCAATGGATTTTCGATAAAGCGGTTAGCGGTAACCTGGTTCATATTAGTAGCCGGTGTTTTGATTAAGTTTCAGCAGGTCTGCTTCTCTTTGCGGGATGGGCAGCAGCTTATTAAAAGATTGCCAGCCATTGCCATAGTCCTTGTATCCTTTCAGGGGATCGGCATCCGGGGCTTTGGCCAGTATGGTCTGCGCCAGGTTCCATCTTACCAGGTCATAATAGCGATGGCCTTCCATGGCAAGTTCCACGCGTCTTTCATGTTGGATGGCGGTAAGGAGCGCTGTTTTATCATTGGTGGTAACAGGCGGCAGGGCAGTAGCCGGGTTGGCTGCATATTTGCGTGCCCGCGCCCTTATTCTTTCCAGGTCGGCGCGTGCATCGGGGAATGCACCGAGGTTAGCATGACATTCGGCTTTCCACAGTATTACATCACCCAAACGGATATACGCAAAGTCTACACCACCGTCATCGATGGGGTTTACATTGCTCATAAACTTGCGTACATTGAAGCCGGTTACCGGCGACCAGGCCGGATCGTAGTTGCTGCCATCGAGGTATTTATCGCCTGCCTGGAAAAGGGTGGCCGCCCTGCGGGGATCACCGGTTTCAAAAGCATTTACAAGGTCTTTGGTAGGAATTTCAAAGCCCCAGCCTTTGCCCTGTGGTGCGAATACAGCATTGAGTACCGATCCCTGGGAAGGTGTTTTGCCGGCATCATGACGGGCCGCAAAGATGATCTCACCTGCCTTTTCTCCAACACCGTTAAAATTATCTTCATAATGATCCAGCAACTGGTAATTACCTTTTTCCACTTCCGCAATCTGGTTTAAACAATCCTGCCAGCGCTGCCGGTACAGGTAAGTTTTGGCCAGCAGGGCGTGCGCGGCGCCGGTAGTAGCCCGTTGGTAGTTATCGGCATCATAGGTGGCGGGTAACATACTGAAGGCTTGTGCCAGATCACTTTCTATCTGTTCATACACCTGTGCCACGGGTGTGCGCACGGTATTATCGGTCATATTTTTTTCAGGCACCAGCAAGGGGATATCGCCAAAGTTCACCACCAGCCGGAAGTAATAAAAAGCACGCAGAAAATAGGCTTCGCCTTTCATCCGCTTCAGCAACGCCGGATCCAGGCCGGGAACGCCGGCGCCGTCCTGCGCCAGCAGCGTGTTACAGGCGTCCACCCCTTTATAGTTAAAACGCCAGATGCCCAGCACATTGTTATTTTCCGGGAAGATGCCAAAGGTCTGCATCCGCCGCATGTCTTCCTGGTCGCCCAAACTACCGCCGCCTTTCACTGCATCATCACTCATCAGATCGCCTATTACCCAATCGCGCGGTATGCTACTACCATCATCCCAGCCCCAGTCGCCGCGGAAACGGTTGGTAATGGGCAGATAAGCAGCATCAGTAGCCATCACAAAATCATTGGCCTCTGTAAAAACATTGCCGCCTGTGAGCTTTCCCTGCGGGAACTTTTCCAGCTGCTTGGTGCAACTCACTATGCTAACGGCAATTGATATAATAACAACTAATTTTTTCATGGTGTGTTGATTTTAATAAAATAGCATTCCTAGAAACCGAATTGCAAACCAAAAGTGTAGGTGCGGGAAGGCGGATACGTACCCATGTCAATACCCACCGCCATATCAGCATAGTTGGCGAGGTTCTCGTTGGTATACAACTCCGGATCCATGCCGCCATACTTGGTAATGGTAAACAGGTTTTGGGCGCTTACATAGATGCGCGCATTGGTAAAACCGATGCGTTGCAACAAGGACGGCGACAAGGTATAACCCAGCATCGCGTTTTTAAGCCGCAGGTAGCTGCCATTTTCCACATAACGGTCGGAGGTGCGGCGGTTGTTGTTGGGGTCAAGGAAGGTGGCCCTGGGTGTTTTGTTGCTGGTGCCTTCTCCATGCCAGCGATCATTGTAGAAATCTTCCTTGTTATTAAATCCCCGTCCGTCGAAACTGTTGATGATGTTATCTACTTCATTATAGATCTGGTTGCCCTGTACCCCGTTAAAGAACAGGGTGAGGTCAAACTGTTTGTAATTGATGCCGGCATTCAGGCTATACAGCAGCTTAGGATTAGGATTGCCGATAATAGTACGGTCGGCATCATCAATTTTTCCGTCGTTATTGTAATCCACAAAACGGATATCGCCGGGTTTGGCATTGGGCTGATACAGTTCGCCTTTGCTGTTTGTATACTGCGCTACGTCCTGGTCGTTCTGGAATAAACCATTTGTTTTGTAACCGTAGAAAGAGCTGATAGGCTGGCCTTCCCGCAGGATTACGCGACCGGAGCCGGCGGAAAAGATCTGTTCACGGCCTTTGTACAACGACACTACCTTGTTGCGCAGGGTGGTAACGTTGGCGGCTATATTAAGAGAGAGATCTTTCTGCAACGACTGTTTATAGACGGCGGTAATTTCCAGTCCTTTGTTACTCATTTTAGCGCCGTTTACATAGGGTGGCGTAGCATCGCCGTTGGTGTAGGAAGAGGGCAGTTGTATGAGAATATCGGAAGATTGTTTGTTGAAATAATCCACGCTGAGGGTCAGTGCGCCTTTCAGAAAACCTGCGTCCACACCGATGTTGGATTGGGTAGTGGTTTCCCATTTCACATCGGGGTTGCCACGGCTGATTACCTGTAAAATATTATTGCTGGTGGAGTAAATGGTGGCAAATGGATAAAGGCCGATATCCTGGTTGCCCAGCTGTCCCCATCCTCCGCGGATTTTAAGGTCATTCAGCCAGGTCACATCTTTCATGAAATTTTCATGGGCAATGTTCCAGCCGGCAGAGAAAGAGGGGAAGTAGCCCCAGCGGTTGTCGGCGCCAAACCGGGAGGAAGCATCCGTCCGCATGTTCACATTCAGCATGTATTTGTTATCATAGGCGTAGGTAACCCTGCCGAAGTAAGACATCAGCGCCCATTCTTCCAGGTTGCCGCTGTTAAATTGCTGACCGGAGCCGTAGTCGAGGTAACGCAAACTGGCGGAGGCATCGGCGCGGTTATCGTAGCCATTACGGGATGCGGCGAGGTAGTCTACCTTGGAAGAAATATATTCGGAACCCAGTGTTACGCCCACATTGTGTTTTTCATTGAACAGGTGATTGTAGCTGAGTACATTGGTCCAGTTATACGTCGTATAGCGGTTGCGGAATTTATCGAGTCCTTTGTCTTTATCCTGCATCAGCGTGCGGTCGCCGGGTATTTGCCCGCTGTACTGCTGTTGTTCCGCCACATAAAAATCGGTACCCAGATCACTGCGGAGTTTAAAATCATTCAGAAAGCGGGCTTCTGCAAACACGTTACCCAACAGGCGGTATTTGCTCATGGTGCGGGTACGGTAGTCAGCAATGGCCAGTGGGTTTTTTCCATCACCATAAAGCAAAGGATTTTTATAGAGATCCGCCGGCGGCAGGTCGGTATAAAAACCGGTCTTATCATCATAGAGTGGAAGCGCATTGGGCCTGATAAGCGCATAGCGTACCACGCCTGGTAAGCTGCCTGGCCGTGCGCCATCGCCGGAAGCGCCTATTTCCTGGGTACGGTCGTAGGTAAGGTTCAGGTTTTCCCCTACCCGCAGCCAGCTTTTTACTTCGCTGCTTACATTGGAGCGGAGCCCGTACCGTTTGAAATTGGAGTTTACGATAGTACCATCCTGGTTTACTACGTTGCCGGCCAGGTAATAACGGGTTTTATCCGAGCCACCGGAGAAAGCCAGGTTATAACGCTGGGTGAGCGCCTGCCGGAAAATGGCGTTCAGCCAGTTGGTATTGGGCAATTTGGCGGCATCATCCTGGTTGCGGGTGGAAGAGCCGTCGTTGGCAAAAGCCTCGTTTTGCAATTCTATAAACTGGCTGGTACTCAGCATATCGGGTAACCCGCTGGCATTGGCAATGCCATAGGCGATGTCGATATTGATTTCGTTTTTGCCGGCTTGTCCTGTTTTAGTGGTTACGAGTATCACGCCATTGGCTGCGCGCGAACCATAAATGGCTGCCGCTGCTGCATCTTTCAGCACTTCAATGGAGGCAATGTCGTTGGGCGAAATGGTGTTCAGCCCGCTGTTCATAGGCACTCCGTCAATGATATAAAGCGGGTTGCTGCTCTGGCTGAGGGAGCCGATGCCCCTGATACGTACGACCGCTTCTGTGCCGGGTGCGCCGGTAGGCGAGGTAACGGAAACCCCGGAGGCTTGTCCCTGCAGGGCGGTACTGAGGTCAACCGCCTGCGTTTTAGCGAGGCTTTTTCCATCTATGGAGGAGATGGCGCCGGTCACCTGGCTTCGCCGTTGCGTACCATAACCGATTACCACCACATCTTTCAAAGCCACTTCGTCTTTTTGCAGGGTTACATCGAGGGCGCCGCTGCCGGAGTACGGGATTGTTTTGGTAAGAAATCCCATAAAGGAAAATTGCAGCGTAGCAGGACCGCCGCCGCTGATGGTAATGGTATAGCTGCCATCCACCCCTGAAACAGCGCCGTTTTTGGTATTGGGCTGTACTACGGTGACGCCGGGGAGAGCGCCACCCTGCTCGTCGCTAACACGGCCGCTTACTTTCACCTGGGCATAAGTTGCCCCGCCAAGCAGCAGCAGTATCATAGCTGACATTAATTGTGTCCAGTTTTTCATTCGTAAGAATTTAATGGTTCCGTCCTCCTGGAAGAACCGGTTTGTGAAATGTATTTAACGTTGGATTTGAATGGAATTTACAGGCCGTGCATCTCCTGTTTTTTCATACGCCGGAATATTTTTTTGATTGATTTGGATGAGCTAAAGATAGGCGTAAGGAGCGGGAAACAACTGTACTATAGTTACAAATAACTGTACAATTGCGAAAATTTATAGTTGGTATATATTGATAATCAAGTGGTTGGTTGCTTACTTGTCTTGTGCGCCAAACTATACCATGGTTTGTTGTTCGCGGTATTCATTAGGGGAACAGTGGTACATCTTTTTAAACTCACGGAAGAAATAAGACTGGTTATTAAAACCTGTTTTATAGAATATTTCGGCCACAGTAAAACGGGTTTTTACCAGCAGCTGGGCAGCTTGTTTTAAACGGATGTAACGGATAAATTCTGCCGGTGTCATATTGGTAAGTGTTTTCAGCTTCCGGTACAATTGCATTTTGCTGAGGAGCAAATGCTTTTCTAATGCTTCGGCATTTAATCCTTCTTCATCCATCCGGTTTTCTATTACCTGTACCAGTTCCTGCAGGAACTGTTTGTCGGTATCCGGCATCTCGGTTTCTTCCAGTTGGCCGAACGGATGATCCCTCCGGAAGATTTCGTGCAGGCGTTGGCGGTACTCCAGCAGCTTACGTACCCTCACCTGTAAGTGATCGGCATAGAAGGGCTTTGGAAGATAGGCATCTGCGCCTGCTTCATAGCCTTCTGTTTGCTGGTCGATGGCGCCCCGGGCCGACAGGATAATAAAAGGAATATGACAGGTACTGGCGGCATTCTTTATTTTGTCGCAGAGTTCCAGGCCGTTCATATCAGGCATCATGATATCGCTGATGATCAGGTCGGGCAGGGTTTGCCGGATCAGCTCCAGTGCTTCATTACCATTACCGGCTTCATATATAATATACTGACCGGCAAGCAGGTCTTTTAACAGCTGCCGGATAGCGTATTCATCTTCCACTAACAAAATACTTTTTTTACCCGCCTCCTGTACACTTTGGATCCGGGATAGCTTGTTGGGATTAATCACCGGCGCTGCCTGGGGTAACAGGTCGGCAGTAATGGATTGCAACAGGTAGGAGGGAACAGGATTGGCGGGGGCCTCCTGTTGCTGCAGGTAAGTGTTACCCGTTTCTGAAAGCGGGAGCTGTACATAAAAGGCTACGCCGTTGTTTTCATTTGCCGCACGGATGCTGCCATTGAGCAGGTGTACCATTTGCTGGGTAAAAGCCAGCCCGATGCCCGTTCCGAATGTGCCGTGTGTGGCAGTAGCGGTACTGAAAAAACGGGTAAACAAGTTATCCAGTTGTTCGCCGGGTATGTGACTACCGGAATTATACACATAGAGGTGCAGACAGTCGTTCGTTTGTTGGGCGCGAAGCAGGATGGATTCTTCCCGGTTGGTATATTTACAGGCATTGCTCAGCAGGTTAAACAGGATTTTTTCCAGTTTGTCTTTATCCATCGCAGCAATCATAGCCGGCGCAATATGGGTGTCAAAACGCAGTGCTTTTTGCTGGCACATAGGTTTAAACAAGGCCGCAATATTTTCCAGCAGCGCGGAAATATTAAGCGCGGAATAATAGTTTTTCAGAAAACCGGCTTCGGCCCTGCGGAATTCGAGCAACTGTTGCACCAGGTAGGTAAGCCTGGAAGCATGCTGATGTACAAGCGCCTGATGATAGGTATCGCCGGGTTGCTCCCGGCTACGTTCTGCCGCACCAACAATCAGCGTGAGCGGTGTTTGCAGTTCGTGGGCAATGTTGGTAAAAAAGCGGAGTTGTTCTTCGTGTACTTCTTCTTCTTTTTTACGCAGCAGGTGTTCCATTTCCAGCTGATGCTTCATGGCCAGTTTATTTTTCCGGTACAGCCAGAAAGCAGTGCCCGCGCTGCTCAGCAGTACCAGGTACAGTAGGAACGCAGGCCACGTAAGCCAGAAATATTGCTGAATGGTAAGGGTGAACAGCACGCTAGGCGGCGTCCATACGCCTTCCCCGTTGCTCCATTTTACTTTCAGCACATACCGGCCGGGAGGTACATTGCTGTAAGCGATCCTGCCATTGCCACCGGTGTACTGCCAGGTTTTATCGTAGCCTTCCAGCAGCCAGGCGTATTCACATTTTTCTGCATGAAGAAAACTGACGGCTTTTCCCTGCAATTCAAAAAAGTTATCCCGCCTTGCCAGTGTATAGGCAGCAGTATTATATTCCCCGGGTTGTAATACCTCCAGGCCGGTTTCATTTGTTTTACCGGCCAGTTGCAGTCCTGATACCAGCAGGTTAGGATACACACGGCGTTCCTGTATATTGGCCGGTATGAAATAATTGAAGCCATATACGCCACCAAAGTACAGCCGTCCCGCAGGATCTTTCCAAACGGCCCCATCACTAAACTCGTTGCTTTGCAATCCATCGGCCTCCTGGAAATGAGATATTTCCGCAGTAGCGGGATTGATGCGCGCCAGCCCTTTATTGGTACTTACCCAAATCAGGCCGTCGTTGTCCTGTGTAATAGCATGAATGGTATTATTGGGCAGGCCGTTGCCGGTATTATAGCGGGTAAATGCCGGTCGCGGTTTACTGATATCTGCTTCTGCAATACAGTTCAACCCATAGCTGGTACCTATCCATAACCGCTGTTTGGTATCGCGGTAAAGTGCCAGCACATCGTTATGTGATAGGCTGCCTTCGTAACTAAAGGCCTTAAACACCTGGAATTGTTGAAGCTTTTTATTGAACAGGTTAAGTCCGCCGTAGCGGCAGCCTATCCATAGCGAGTTAGCGGGACCGGGAGCCAGTGAATAAATGATATCGTTGGCGGGGCCACTGTTGCTGCCATTAAAAGTATATTGCTGGAATGCCGTTACGGCGATATCGCCACCCTGCCGCTGAATACGCAGATGTACCAGCCCGTACCCGCTGGTGCCCAGCCATAGGGAGCTATCGGCATCCGGCAGTATGGCATATACAGAGCCAAACACCGGCAATTTATTGCTGCCGCGTACCTGTTGCCAGTTGATGAAGCGTTTATGCAGCTGGTCATAAATAGCAAGACCTTTGCCATCGGTACCAATAAAGAGGATACTATCCATGCCGCGGCAAAGCGCAAAAACGGAATTATCTTCCAGTTCTGCCGAAAATAGCTGTTGATGCGTAGCGGCGGGTTGCCGGGTGAAGTTGGACAAACAGATAATGCCGCTGCCTTTAGTGCCCACCCAAAGATCGTTGCCATTGGCACAGAAGGCGCGTATCGGTTTATTAAAAGCGGCGCCGCCAGTAGTTTTGTTTACAGTGCCGAAGTATTTTGTTTGCGGGTATATTTTGATGATGCCATTGCCATCTGTTCCGCACCATAACACCTGTTCGTTGTTGCCGCTGGCCCAGGATATAATTTTCATGTCCTGCAGCTGCCGCGTGGCTTCAGGCAACAGGTGCGTGGGCCGGAACTGTGCATCATACTCTCCAAAGCCTTGTGTTACCCAAGCCAGCAGGTAATGCTGGTTGTAGATAGTCATGGCGTTTACGGCATGCGGAAGCAGCGCCTGCAGTTGTGCCTGGTGGGTACCGCCCGATACTGCCATCAGCTCGTGTGCGGCCGTGGTAAAAAAGATCCTGCCGTTAACAGAGAAGAGGGCCTGCACATTGGTGTAACGTTGTAATAGGGGCCATTGTGCCTGCCAGTCGGCATATATTTCCAGGCTGCCATCGCCGCGGAGTACCCACAGGTGATTAGCGCTGTCAAATACCGCTTTGCTGATACGGTTATTACCAGCCGGAAGCGGGCATACCACAAAAGAATCGGTGGCGGCGTTGTAACGGGTAAGTCCTTCCTGCCGGCTCAGGCAGTAAAGCTGTCCGGCGGTATCGGCGATCAGCCGGTATTCCTGCTCGCTGATGCGACTGCGTTGTTGCCGGCCGTAAAAGTAATTATAAAATTTCCCGGTTTGTTTATCGTATCGAGATACCCCTTCGATGGTGCTGAACCAGATGCGCCGCTGGCCGTCTTCCGTTACCTGCAGTACTACGTTATTGCCGATGCTGTGCAGGGGGTTGTCTTTGCTGTAATTAAATACATGAAAGGCGGTGCCATCGTACATATTCAGCCCGTCCCAGGTGGCGGCCCACAGCAGCTTATCGGAATCCAGGAACAGGGAATTAACTGCGCTGTTGGAAAGACCGTTGCGGTTATCAAGTTGTTGGGTATAGTAAGACGCTGTGTCACCCGCGAAAACAGCTGGTGCACAGGTGAATATACAGATCAGCAGGGAACAGATCAGAGACAATCGCTTCATAACGTGCCGGTTTACAGTGGCATTACCGTTGACATCTGTTAAGGTACTAAATTTCTGGTTGTGAGGAACGTAGGGAATGCCTAAACATTTCAACAATGAATTTTCAAATACACCTTTGCCGAATAATACCCATTTCCTCCGGGTAGCTTACCCTTATGAAGTTTTTGATAGCTTTTATTCCATTAATAAATTATATAGCTTCGCAGCATGTTAACTGTGGAAAAAATCGGTGGCACGTCAATGAGTGCCCTGAAAGATGTAATCGACAATATCATTTATTATGGCCGTACCGGCGATAGGTTATATAATCGTGTCTTTATTGTTTCTGCTTTTTCCGGCGTTACAAACCTGCTGCTGGAGAATAAAAAAACAAAAGCCCCTGGCGCCTATCATCAATTCGCCACTGGAAATGATTATCATCGAGCACTTGAATCTGTAAGGCTTCACCTTAAAGAGCTGAATGCCTATTACCAACCGCTTGGGCTGAATATAGCAGAAGCCAACGAAGTGACGGACGGCATTATTAACCGGGTGCTGACATACCTCGACAGCGCAAACACCATGTTGGCCTCCGGATATCTTAATGAGGGCATCCTGCTGGCTGTTCGTGAGATCCTGGCTTCCGTAGGAGAAAGTCACTCGGCTTTTGTGCTGACAAATATCCTGCGGAACAAAGGGCTTAATGTAGCGCTGGCGGACCTGAGCGGCCTGGGGGATGGACGTTCACTAACCATCGATGAACGTATCAGGGAAGAATTTGAGCGTCTCGATCTTAAAAGCTGCCTGTGTATTGCAACAGGGTACGTGAAAGGAACAGAAGGGATCATGAGAGAATTTGACCGCGGTTATTCTGAGGTAACTTTCAGCAGAATAGCAGAACTACTCCGGCCTGAGGAAGCTATTATCCACAAAGAGTACCACCTGTCAACTGCAGATCCCGGATTGGTAGGCATAGAAAACGTAAAACCGGTTGGCTATACCAATTACGATATTGCAGATCAACTGGCCGATGTCGGGATGGAGGCTATTCATCCTAAAGCTGCAAAGCCACTGGAGATATCGCGTATTAACCTGCGCATCAAAAACACCTTTGAACCTGAACATCCGGGCACGCTGATCACTAAAAATTATATTTCTGAACATAAGCGGGTAGAGGTAATCACCGGCTCGGACCAACAATTGCTCATTGATATCTATGATCCGCTAATGGTAGGCGCCGTAGGAAGCGATCTCGATATCATGCAGGTATTTGCCCGTTACGGTGTCAGCTATACTTTTAAGGCTACCAGCGCCAACAGCATTAGTATCGTTATTTGGGAAAGTGACTTGAAACAGCAGCTGCTGAAGGAACTGAAGGAAAAATATGAACATGTGACTTTGGAACCTATTGCAATGGTATGTTTGCTGGGCTCTAATATGGATCAGCCGGGATTGTTAGCCAAAGCTACTGCTGCACTGGCCAACGCAGATATCAATATATTAAGCGTTGGAGTGGCATTGAGAAAGGTTAATTTCCAGTTCGTGATTACCCGGGAACATTTCAAAGCAGCGATCATTGCACTCAATAAAGCAGTAGGATAATTTTATTTCCCTTCTTATTTTTTCGTTTCAGGAAAATCGACAGTTGATACAAATAAAATAGGGTTGTAAGTCATTTGCTTACAACCCTATTGTGTGCACAGGAGTGTACTTTTCTCGAACCATGTCACATAACTGGCTTTTTCTTTTCATCCGCATCATCTTTCCGCGACTGTGTCTTTTGCCAGTGAAAAGAAAGATCACCTATCACAAGTAGCCAACTATGTTTTGGTAAAACCCAGCACCTTCTTTTTTTCAATTCTTTCCTTAGCTTCAATGAAGAGATAATGTATCTTTTTCTCCAGCTCTTTTTTGGGAGGTAGTTCTGTCCAGTATTCTGCTACCACAATGCCATCCTTATGCATTTCTAGTAACTCTACTTGTTCTCGTCTACTTTCGGCACATAATATTAAGCCTATCGGGGAGTGTTCCCCTTCTTTCTTTTCGTATTTATCCAGCCATTTTAGGTATAATTCCATTTGGCCTTTATGTTGGGCTTCAAATTTCCCCAGTTTCAACTCAACGGCTATCAGGCGTTTTAAATTGCGGTGGTAGAAAAGCAGGTCTAAATGGAAGTCTTCTCCATCAATAATCATCCTTTTCTGACGCTCTATAAATGCAAATCCTTTACCCAGCTCCAGTATAAAAGCTTCCAGTTCCCGGAGTACGGCTTCCTCAAGATCCTTTTCCAGGTAGGTGTTTTGTAGCCCAAGGAAGTCCAAAAAATAAGGGTCTTTGAAATTGTCATTAATAGCCGGATGGTTACTGGTGTTTTGTATATTCGCAATACCAGTTCGCTCAAATGTTTTAGTTGCAATTTGTTTCCGCAGTTCCCTTATACTCAATGCCTGATCAGCAGCCATCTGTGCATAGAATAGCCTTGTATCCTGGTTATTTAGCGATAATAATTCCACGAAATGCGACCAACTCAATTGCTGTGACAGCGGCAAGAGAGTCTTCAGGTCCGTGAATTGCTCAGCAAATTGGATCATTCTTCTTAAATTCCTCATCTCAAAGTTTCTCCCGTATTGACTCCTCAATTGTGTCGACAGCGTCGACACAATCTGTTTGGCATACGCCGCCCGTTTATTTTTAAGGATTTCATCGTTGATGCGCTGGCCAATCTGCCAGAAAAGTATTGTAAGAGTGCTGTTAACATGTGAAAATACTTGCCGTTGACTTTGCTCAATAAGCTGCGAAAGCTCGTTGAATAAGGATTCTTCGATTGATGTTACGCTTCTTCCTTTTGCCATTGTGCTTAATTTATTAGCAATCCAGTATTGAGGAATGCCAGATTCTCACGTTAGATGAATAACCTGAAAATTAGATAACGAAAGAATGATAAGCGTTAATCGGAAGTTAATGCGACAGGAGAATAATTCAATTGTAAAAGGAAGTGTGGCTCGATCTCCCTCTAAAAACTCATTTTTGACGGAAGCCATTATCGAACCGCCCGACTGAACGAAGCAGTAAAGCTAACATACGCGCTGGACACGGGTCTTCCCGAAAATAAAAATGGACAAACCAAGATAAATCTCGATTTGTCCACTTTAGTGCCCAGAACTGGATTCGAACCAGCACACCCTTGCAGGCGCTGCGACCTGAACACAGTGCGTCTACCAATTTCGCCATCTGGGCAACTGATATTGTGTCAGGGGTTGCAAAGATAAGCAGCTAAAACTTTTTACCAAATAATTTTGCAAAAAAATACTGCCATCTATTTGAAACATCCATAGGCAACCTCCAAACGGGAAAGATCACATTCCAGTGCTGTGCGATCCCAGTGCCCTGTGTTGGCCGCTGCCTCATAGGTCGACTGCATGAACGCGAGCAACGTTTCCTCCGGATCTGTTGCCTGTTGTACTACTTCATAAGGCAACATAAATTCCCCCATCTCCTGGCTGTAAAAAGCGCCGGCAGGTTGAACAGGTTGTTCGCTGAAAGCAGGGGGAACCGGGTAGCAGTAAGCGTAAAAAACAGCATGTGGATACTGTTCACTGCCAGGCCAGAATCCACAGGAACTCACTTCTTTGGAGTAAGCCTCCCGCATTACCGCTGCCGGCATATTGGGGGCCTCCCCCTGGTGAGGTGGCGCATCCCTCCCGGAGAACCGGGTTACCGCCAGGTCAAAGGCGCCCCAGAAGAAATGGACCGGGCTGCATTTGCCGGTGAAGCGTGTCCTGAAACGGGTGAAGATGTTGTGGATCTTCACAAGCGCCTGCCAGAAGTCCTCCATTTTTTGACGGTCGTATGATTGGTGAACCTCATCTTTTTCGAACGGAATCGCCTCTGCTATTTCACTGGGCACTGTGTAAATAGTTACATCAATATCCAGTTCCTTTAGTTTTTCAAATAATGCGTTGTAAAAGTCGGCCACCGTTCTGGGGCGCAGTTCCACCATTTCTTTTTTGCCGGTACTGGTGATGATGATCAGCCGGTGCTGCATGAAGTTAAAGTCGATCTGGAATATGCCGTGTTGGTACGGCACGCTCCCGGTGCTGAGTCCATCCGGACTTACATACAGTGTTACATGCCACGAGTGGTTTAACCACGGCATTTTCCGGAGGCGGATCTTTCCCACGATCTGCGTCCACAGGTGTACGGTCGCTAAGGTATCTTTCCAGTCGTTATAGGTCAGCACAGGCCACTGATCCTGTTTGGAATTGGCATTTTGCATGGGCGAATGATTGAAGATGAGTAATTCAGTACCCGGATTAACAAGTGGGGTGGGAGTAATGTTCCGGGTAAAAGTGACTTTTTGCAATCATTATCTTGAAAAATATCAGTTAAACGGAATCTACCTGCCAGTAACTTTGTTGGTTGCAGGGGAAGAACTATGGTGTCTTCCTGAAAAATTACCGGAGATAATAAATGCTACGCCATATTGGAAGAAAGAGAAATTATAAACACAACCTGCAATTGGCAGTGTTGCTTTGTTTTACAGCAGGTATCGTAAATGCGGCCGGTTTTTTTGCCTTCGCAGTGCTAACCACCAACGTTACCGGGCACGCCGCGTTGCTGGCCCATAAACTGGCAACCGGCGATCTGCGCGCCGCAAGGATGGTAGGCTTATGGTTGATCCTTTTTCTTGCCGGTGCTTTTTTCTCAAGCTTCTTAACCGGGAAAGCCGGTAAAAACAAACGATGGGGTAACGTGGCGTGTATCGTGATGGAGATCATCATCCTCATACAGGTGGGAAGCTTTGGAAGTTCATTTGATCAGTCTATTATTAAAACAGAACTCTTCGCCGGCAGTTTGCTTTTCGCAATGGGAATGCAGAATGCTTTGGTATCCAGCATCTCCGGTTATGTTGTCAGAACTACTCATCTTACAGGCATGTTCACCGACCTGGGAATCGACCTGTATACGCTGGCAGCTGCCGGTGGTAAAAGCGTGGATCATGTAAAAAAGAAGATCACACTGCGGCTTGTCATCATCGCCTTTTTCCTGGCTGGTGGAATCGCAGGGGGATATGTGTTCCTCAGATACCAGTACTTCACCTTTTATTTACCTGCTGCCATCCTCGCCATTGCTATATTTTACGACGTTTTCCGCGTCCGCTTATTTAAGTGGGTACGCCGCATAAGAACAATGCCGCCTCCGCGGACGGGAATTAGTTGACATTTTCATACCGTAAGGGTACCTTTGATGATATTTGCTTTCACGGATAAATCAAAGGTCGTTTTTATGAGTTTAGCTGGCCTGTTTCCTATTGATAAATGGAATTTCAAATCTCAATCCATTTTAACTGATCTGCCGGAAGATGAGTACGCGGAACTCTGTTCCCACATGGAGGAACAACGATACCGTAAAGGGGATGTAATATTCAGGGAAGGAACAGTGGCGTCAGGTATTTTCTTTATAAAAAAGGGAAAGATTAAAAAGTACCACGTAGACCATAAAGGAAAAGAACAGATAATATACGTCGCCAATAAAGGAGAATTAATCGGATACCATGGAATTTTAGCCGGAGAACGCTACCCCGATGCTGCGGCTGCCCTGGAAGAATGCCTCCTTTCTTTTATTCCCAAAGAAGATTTTATGGCTACCTTAAACCGGTCGGATGTATTGCCACGCAGGTTACTGAAAACACTCAGTCATGAATTTACTGTACTGGCAAACAGCATTTCCGTATTTGCACAACGGTCTGTTAAAGAACGACTGGCTATAGTATTAATCATTTTACGGGAGAAATTCAAAGAAGAAACTCCTTCCGGAAACGATATCCTGATCAATCTTTCCCGTAGTGATCTGGCCAACATGGCAGGTACCGGCAACGAAAACATCACCAGGTTTTTATCCGAATTTAAAGCCACCGGTATTTTAACTACGCAGGGGAAAAATATTTGTATTAAAGATGTGAAGCAACTGATTAAATTGTCAGGTTATGGAAATATACGGTAGCCTGAAACAGGCGCTCATCAAAAAAGGGTTGTAGATCGAAAGACATACAACCCTTTTTTATAATGAACTGGTTGAATTATTCCACCCAGTAGGTTAACGGTACAACAATATAACCATCGGGTCCAACAGCCTCGCTGCTGAGTGTAACAGTGGAGGAAACAGCCCCTTCCCAGTTACCGGGATACGCGCCAAAGGTATACGTGCCGGCCGGCAGGTTTTCAAATTTATCCTCGTCTTCCTGGCCGCCGGGATAATAATACACACCAGTGGCTACATTTTTTGCCCAGTAACCGCGTAACCCGGTGCCGCCTGTAACCGGCGCGCCGTAAATGTCTACCAGTGTTATACGAACGTTGAATTCCGTCAGAATTTTGTTGGATTTTCCGGGAACAATACAATGGGCGCTGCTGATGTCATCATTTCTGCCGGAAGTGGGAGTTGCATTGCTCTGTAATAAAAAGGGTACGGACAGAAAGCTTAGAAAGATTGCTTTTCTCATGGGTTAAAATTTAATATTAGGTTTTCAAATGAGTATTTAAGTTAGAAATTTATTGCTGGATTTTGTAAGATTTTATTGTTAAATCAAGGCATATATTAAATGCATATTTTACAGCAATTCCCCTTATGCTTTAAAATGACTGCTACTGGTTTAAGTAGCACTGGTTTTGATGTTTCATTACAATGCAACTGGTGTTCTTCCCCGTTCTGCTGAGCCGATCCCTTTTAGTAGTAGGTTTTGAGCGCTCATCACCGCGAAGCGAAGCAGCACCTTAACTTTACAGTACCTTGTAGCTAAGCCCTGTTGCCTTTACACCAGCTGAATAACCGGTTTCTATCTTTATCAACGACCTGTGGCTATATGCTTGGCGCCTGTTATCGTAACCGTTTTGATAACTTCTTAAAAATATCTTTATGAAAAAAATCTACCCCGTCTTTTTCTTCCTGCTATGGAACACATATTCCATTGCGCAGCGGCCGCTGATGCAAACGGCTTTTACCGCCATCCCCGGCAGTTTGATTTTGGATTACAGGTATGGTAAAGTGTTGACGGTTCAACAAAATGCCGGTGCATTTATTTATACGATTATCGATATAAAAACAGGCGCCGGCATCACGGTGCCGCTTACTAAAAAATATCAGCCAACTGTTTTTAAGCATATTGCGGAACATCACAACGCATGGATAACGCCAAACGGGGCATTGATTGTGGCACAATCGCCTACTAACGATTCCGTATGGGCACTGTATGAACTCTACCAGAGCCGGTTTAAAAAACTGGCGGAAAACATAGGCAATGTACATACAGCGGGAGACTACGCCATCTGGTCCGACCTGGATACTTCGAATAAAGGCGCCCTTCAACCCGCTTACCGCAATATTACTTTCAGGTATATGTCGTCAGCTGACCAGTTTACATTAACAGATAGCGCTGTTGCAGATGCTGATATTGCGGTGTTCCCGGACAATCCCCTCATCCCCGGGTGGTCGTATTCTGCGGGAAAAGCCCTCTATTGGGCGGGAATGGAATGGGATCATACCTGGCCCACAAGCGCAGGCAGGCCCAAGGCATTTTTTTATGGCATCGATGTATTTTATAGTACAGTCGCCTATTTAAGACATATCGACAATGAAAACACAGACGTGTCGGTAAGTGCCGGGCGGGAAGACCGCTTCATGAGCATGAGCGATAAAGGCAGCGCGCTCTATTTCCCGGAGGTTTTCACGGGGCTGCAACTGACGATTGCTGATTATAAAATTGCAGTGGTAGCCGGTGTAATGAAAACGAATACCGATACCAACCGCCTGGAAGGGAAGATCTATATACGGGATTACCTGAACGGTACCCGGTACCTGCAGGATCTGCAGCCCGGAACTCCTTTTGCATATGCTAATGTAACCGATATTTCATATCAACGGACAGATATCGGTGTAAGGGCCGCAGCAGAAGGACAGGCGCCGGCCGCCTATCTTTTCAGCTATGATGGACGACTGAAGAAAAAGATGGTGGATAATGCCACCGGCATGTACTACGAAAATAAGCTCTGGTATGTAACAGACTCCCAACACCTGTATGTCACCAACATCGATACCGTGTACAATTATTATGTAAACGCCTCGGAAAAGGTAGCTTACACCAACACCAGAACGCTCTTTTCGCTCAGCGATTTTAATACGCCCTACAGCGGACCCGATACCGGCTTGGGACGTCTTCAGCGGATACAGATCACCGCATTGCCCCGGCAGGGAGTACTGGCTGATAAAAATAACCAGGCTATTCCGGGTAACAATGCAGTGATCGAACGCGCCGACCTCGATTCCATTAAATACAGTGCCACACGCATTCCTGGACTAGACTCGCTCCGCTGGCGCGCCTTCGATGGCATTAAGTGGACGCAGGACACCGTCATGTATATAAATGTAAAACTCAACCCCGGTATGGTCACGCCTTTTGAGCGCACTACACTTGCAGGTACACCTATCCGCTTCTGGGCAAGTAATTTTAAACAACACTATAGCGCTGGTTTATGCGCGATACGTATAAATACTTTGCCTAAGTACGGAAATCTTACCATTGGCGGCAAGCGCATTTATTATGAACGGAGTAATGAGGTAACACTGGCTGAAATAGACAGCATGTATTACACCGCTCATCCAAATATCACCGGTGTTGATACCCTACAATGGATGGCCTATAATAATGAATCCTGGTCGTTTAACGATACCGCAGCCATTATGCGCGTCTACCCGGTTTTAAATACGCCGCCAATTTTAAGGACGCTGGAAAACAGCTATAGCAAAACAGCCGCGCCGGATACCATCCTGATCGTCAACTATCCGCGCCCCACCTGGCATACAGATACAAAGGTAGTGGTGGATAACAACCGCATCCTGCCGGTGGATACTAACAAGAACTTTATACTCGACCCCTCCCTCTACACCACAGGAAGCCATCAACTAAAAGTATCCTTTCAACATCCAAGGGATAGTATCAGCATTACGCGCATGTTTACCATTACCGGTGGCGTATCGTCATTGATGATAAGCGATGCCGTAAGACACGATAGAAGCGAAGAAGCTCCCGGTGTTTGGCCTAATCCCTTTGATCAGCAGTTTACCATCAGCGGTTTGGATGCAGGCAAGGCTTATCTCTTACGACTATACGATGCACAAGGCAGGAACATATTGACCGACCGTGTATTTTATCAAAGCCGGAAGGTGTTGCAGTTAAGTAACAGCCACCTTGCTAAAGGCGTTTATATGCTGGAGATCAGCGATGGCAAAGAGGTAAACAAATTAAAGCTGTTGCATTTGTAGGGAAACTTTAGAAAGGTCCGGAGCCCCGGACCTTTCTAAAGTCATTTTCAGAACCTGACAAGATTCAAGGTTGCCAGCGCACCCTTCGCTTGTTGCAGTTTACTTCCTTCATGGAGATTCCCCAGATCTATAGGCGCAAATCCCAAAGATGCTATCACACTTTTCACTTCGCTTTTCGCTTCCAGGTCATTGCCGGAAACAAACAGTACCCGGTGGCCCCCTGCAATGTTGGGATCTTCTGCCAGCGTTTTGTAGAAAATCGTATTAAAGGCTTTTACAATCCTGGCGCCCGGAAGCAGGGACGCTACCACCTCACTCGATGCTTTATCGCCCAGGTCCTGCACTTTAAACTCGGGAGCATAGGTGATAAAGTGATTGGTAGCATCAATAACTACCCGCCCGTTCCAGTCGGTGATTTTCGTAAGTGTAGGAACCTCCGACCAGGGAAGCGAAAGTAAAACGATATCAGCTTGCGCGGTTTCCTGAATGGTACCGGCGGTTGCTCCCGGTCCCAATGACCGTACTATTTCATTCAGGGCGTTTCCGCCGCTGCTGTTAGCTAGGATAACCGGGTGTCCGGCTTTAAGCAAGTGACGGGCTACCGTTTGCCCGATGTTGCCGGCGCCAATAATGCCAAATGTCTTTTTCATGAATAATGATTTTCTGGTGTTACTGAACCGGCGTTGCCAGGAGTTGCAACTCCCAGGTAAGACTTGTACCTACGTTGCCCATGTGGTCTACCAGCATTTCTGCCAGTGCAGGTACGGTTGCTGTACGGGCCCAGTCCCTTTGCAGTTCGGAGGCGAATACAGTCCAGGTAATCGGAACAGCACCTGCCTGCACCATGCGCATTACCGCCATTTCGTGTGCTTCCAGGCTTACACCACCAGAGGCGTCGGTAACAATGTACACTTCATAGCCTTCTCCCAGGGCCTGGATTGTCGGCATGGCCAGGCATATTTCGGTCCACAGCGCAGCCATCACAATTTTCTTTTTACCGGTAGCTTTTACCCACTCTGTAATCCTGGCATCTTCCCAGGTATTGATGAAAGTCCGGTCAACCGGTTTTTGATCAGGGAAAATATCCTGCAATTGTTTAATGAGAAAGCCTCCACGCTGCTCAACGACCGTTGTGAGAAGGGTGGGTACATTGAATATCTTTGCTGATTTGGCAAGACCCACTACGTTGTTGATGATGGTTTGCGTATCATGGCTTCTTAGCCCCGCAAATTGAAAGGGCTGATGATCGATCAGGATCAAAGCACAGTTGTCAGGGGTAAGAAGGGCGCCGAGGCCCGCTTTTGCGTTGGATTGGTTCTGGACTTGCATTGTTAAGACTTTAAAAAAATAAGAAAATATGGTACGACACCGTAGCATGCTGGTGAATCGTTTTAACAGCCGCTGTCGGTAATGCAAAGGTGGGGTAGTGGGAAGAGGGAATTTTTGATCTGGATTAAGAAATGGCGTTGATCCAGATCAATGGGTTTTAACTGCAGGGGCCTGTCTTAAAATCAAAAAAGCGGCCCGATTCACATCAGGCCGCCCATACAATTGTTTATTTCGTTACCGGGAATGTATTTGTTTCCGGACCCTGCTCATGGTTTCCGGCGTCAGACCAAGGTATGATGCCAGCATGTTTTGTGGAAAACGGTTGAAAAACGCCGGATTTGCCTCCATCAGGTATTGGTATTTTTCCACCGCAGTGTAATTAATACCTGCTTCAATTCTTTTTTGGACAGCAATGGCGTGATGCTGGTCGAGGATATGAGCCATCTTCAGAAAAGTAAGCGACTGCTCTTTCAGCAGGTTTATTTGGTCGAGGGTACTAACCAGCAGTGTGCAATCTTCTACTGCATCAATATTGTAGCGGGAAGGCGTCAAATTGTTAAAGCTGTCCCTGTCGCCTATCCACCAACCTTCCAGCGCAAGGGCGGTAATGCGTTCAATGCCATTATTGTCAATGCTATACTGCCGCATCGCCCCTGATATGATGAACGTCATATACAGGCAAACGCTTCCTTCATGGAGCAGGAATTGCTTTTTTTTAACCTTTTTAAGGTTGAATGCCCGTTCTATATACACAAATTCTTCATCGGGAATGGTAGCGGATGTTACACGGTCAATATATTTCCGGAGTATGTCGTACATATTTTTTTAATGGCAGTGAAAAGTCTATTGGCAAGAGGCTTGAATATCCATGATTTCAGCTTCTTTTGCTTTCTTCATAAGTAGGGCCGTATAAACCCGGCACCTTGTTTCCGGTGGCACGCAGGTAAACAATCATTTCACCACGATGATGATAGATATGATTAAAAAGAAATCCCCTTGCGACGATTCCCCTCGGCACCGGACCAAGAACGACCCGTTCTCCTGCTTTCATGGTCCAGTTGTCCTGCAATTTTTCTTCGGTAAGCGATTTTATTGCAGTCCTGGCTTTCTCCACATTACTTTCAAAAAACGCCAGGGTAGCTTTGATATCGTTCGTGTCGCCCCGTTCCGGGCGATCCTTGGCCAAATCATACACGTCCTGCGTGAATGTGCCGGAGTACCAGTGGTAAATGGTGGCAATGTGTTGTGCCAGCTCACCCATCGTCCAGGAAGTTTCAGAGGGTTTATAACCGAGGTCTTCTTCTGGAACTGCCTGTAATAATTTACGTGTGTTATTTACTTCATGTTCGAATTCCTGTGTTAAATATTGCAGTATCATGTCTCATGAATTTTTAATAAAGATAACAAAGAGGATTGATACTAAAATCGATAAGGCACTAAAGAGGACATGCCTCTCCAGTGCCTTACCGGTGTAATCAACTATCCGATATTAATATCCTTTGGTAGGTACCAGGTTGGGGTTATTTCTTAACTCCGTACTTGGTATCGGGAATAACAATTCTCTTTCCGTTAAAACCGGTCCATAAGAGAATTTATGCCCCACATAATTATCAAAGCCTTTAGTAGTGAGGTTGAATGCTTTGCGGAGGCGCACCATATCGAACCAGGTAATGTTTTCAAAGCACAACTCGTACCAGCGTTCCCGCCAGATGGCTTCCCGTAATTGATCTTTAGACAATCCCACCAACGCCGGTAATGTAGCCCTCGCCCTTACCTGGTTAACCGCATCATACACTTTTGCACCGGGACCGCTTACTTCGTTGGCAGCTTCAGCATATGCGAGCAGGATATCGGCGTAGCGGATCAACGCCCAGTTAAGATCACTGTTGGCAGTGGTTGTTTGCGCCGTTACATCGAAAAGCTTGTAGATAAAATATCCGCCCAGGTCTACCTTCAGGTTCCTGTTATCCTGGTTGGTGAACTCGGTAAAAAAGAACTGACCTTCTTTGGCACGCAGGTCTGCAGCATTGTATGATCTTACAAAGTCGGCTGTTGCATAAATACCGCCTGTTTCAGCAGAATAGGCGGAAATATTCTTGTTGTAAGGAATAATGAGCGGTTGCCAGGATCCGGGAATGACTTGTGTTTTATACTGGATCATAAAAATATTTTCCTCTATATTTTTCTTTGCCGGATTATGCAAATCACCATAAGTGTCAAATAGTTTAAATTGTTTTGAATCCAATACCTCTGCTGCTTTTTTTGCTGCCAGGTCAAAGTAGGTAGCTCCTTTTTGTAGAGGGTAGCCGGCCATTGTCAGATATACCTTTGCCAGCAATGATTTTACAGCTCCCAGCGATACTTTTCCGCTGGCGTCCTTCCAGGGTAACCCGGCATTTTCCGCTGTTGTTAAATCATCTACAATTAATTTGTAAACATCTTCCGGTGCGGCCTGCATGGGTCTTAACTGATCCGACTTCAAATCAACGGGCTCCGTAATTAACGGAATATTGCCAAACATTTGCACCAGGTTGAAATAATACCAGGCCCGTAAAAAGTGAGCCTCGCCCAGCAGGCTTTTGGCTTCTGCGGCATCCATAGAAATACCTGGTATTTTGGCGATAGATAGATTGGCATTGCTGATGCCTTTGTAATAGTTTCTCCAGTAATTCTCTCCATAAGCATTATCGGCCGTATTGTGGAGGTCTTTTACAAAGTAGCTGTTAACAGCCTGCCCAAGATCAGTACCCGCCTGCCCGGTGGCAAATTCTGTCATTGTCCACGGGCCACCGCCAAACTCACCGGACATCGGTTCCCGTAAACTGGCGTAAATGGCGTTTACAGAACTTCTTGCATGTTCGGGCTTCGTGAAATAAGTATTTTCTGTATAGTTGCTGGGGTCCGTTTCATCTAAAAATTTCCGGCAACCGCTTATCCATAGTGCGCCGGTTGTTAATACCAGCAATCCGTATCTTATTATTGTTGCTTTCATAATTTTTCATTTAAGTTTTTCTGTATTATAATCCCACATTAAGACCCAGCATAAATACCCGTGGCTTCGGATAATCATACAAGTTCAGACCCTGATCAAAAGGAGAGCTGGAGTTGGAAACTTCAGGATCGTATCCTTTATATTTTGTGACCAGGAAAAAGTTCTGCACGGATGCATATACTCTCAGCCGACTGAGTTTTAAAGCAGAAACGGTGTTTGCCGGGAATACATAAGCCAATAGTAAATTACGGCCACGGATAAACGATCCGTCGGTTACCTTATGGCTGTCGTTATTGGTAGTGTAATACGCGTTAATAGGGCGTATTTGTGCAATAGGCGTGTTTTGGTTAGTTTCCGTCCATGCATTGAGCACGGTTTTATAACTATTGGCAATGCCTTGCCGGTCTTCAGCGGAATGTATGCTCCTGTCTAATACATCGTTGCCATACATAAACTGCAGGTCTACGGTCAGCGACCATGATTTATACTGAAAGGTGTTCAGGAAAGTACCATACCCGTCGGGTATACCTTTCCCGATGATGGTCCTGTCTAAATCATTTATGATACCGTCATTATTGATATCCTTATATTTTACGTCGCCGGGCAGCATATTGTATTTCTTTGCCTCGTCAGCTTCCTTGCTGCCCCAGGTGCCGAGATGCATTCTTCCGAAGAAAGAGCCAACCGGTTCACCCACCCTGATGATCCCGTTGCCGGAAGATATATCACCATTGGCCAGCGCAAGTACCCTGTTTTTATTGATGGAAATATTGAAGGTGGTATTCCAGGAAAAATTATCGGTTTGTATGTTGGCAGAATTGATGGCAAACTCAACACCTTTGTTTTCCATACTACCAACATTGGAGAAAATCTTATCACGCCCGCTGGTGTAAGGTAGTGGTGCATCCAGCAGCATACCATCTACTTTTCTGCGGTATAAATCCAGTTCGAGATTCAGCCTGTTGGAAAATAAGCCGAGTTCAAGACCGAAGTCGACCTGCTTTGTTTTTTCCCACTGTAAACCAGGATTGGCGATACGGTCAATACCAACGCCGGAATTGCGTGCCCCGTTGAAAATTACGCTATAATTTCCCATGCCCGCGAGCGCCCTGTAGGCAGGGATTTCAGAGTTGCCGGTAGCTCCGTAACTGGCACGTACTTTTAAATTGGATATGGCAGCAGCACTCTTCATGAAATCTTCTTCTGTTACTCTCCAGGCAAGAGCGGCAGACGGAAAGAATGCAAACTGGTTATCACTTCCGAATTTGGAAGATCCGTCCAACCGGCCGGTGAAAGTGACTAAATACTTATTGCGGAAACCATAATTTACACGGCCAAAATAGGAATTCAACCCATTAGCAGTTCCTACGGAAGAAGGAGGCTGGGGGCTGGATCCTGCACCAAGATTGTAATACCGGTAGTACGAATCGGTGAAGCCTTCTGTACTTGCCTGATTTTCGAAACGGTCGATATGCTGCCAGGACACCCCTGCCATCGCATTTAAAGCATGTACTTTTGCAAACTGCCTGTTGTAGGTAAGGTAGTTCTCAAACTGCCAGGAATTGTACCTGTTGTTATTAATAAAAGCATTTCCGTTGTCTGAAATGTATTGCATTCCCTTGGCAGCGAAATAATCTTCCCGTTGATTAATGATATTAACACCAATGGTCGATTTCAATTCCAGTCCTTCCGCCAGGTGAATGTTCGTATACATATTGCCAAGGAGCGTTTGGGTATGCAATATGGAGATCCGGTCGGCGGATACCCTTAAAGGATTATCGCCGCCCTCCATGCCCGGATAGTCCCTGTTGCTCGCCCACGATCCGTCTGCATATTTTACGGGGATAATAGGCAGCGCTTCCAATACCTGGCGCATCATGGTAATACCGCCTCCATCGAGTTGATCTACCTGTTTTTCCCGCTGATCCGTATAGCTCATGGTACCACCAATCTTTAACCAGTCTTTTATCTGGCTGTCGTATACCACGCGGCCGGCATACCGGTCCTGCCAGGAACCCCGTGCCAATCCATCCTGGCTGCGATAATTTAAGAAAGCACCTATGCTTCTTTTTTCATCACCATCGGTAAATCCAAGTTGATGGTTCTGCGTGAAAGCTTTTTGGAATGCTTCGTCCTGCCAGTCGGTGTCATACAGCGGGTTGCCCTGTGAATCAAATAATTTGGGATTGGTGCGTTTGGTTTTGGGATCGGTGTATTTTGTTCCCGTTGCCCATCCAACGGGATCATATTTTTGCGCGTTGGCATAAGCGAGATCCTCCACCGCCAGGAACTCTTTTGCATTGAGCAGTTCCAGCTTTTTAGGCAGCACGCCTATACTGAAATCCGGATCATACGTGATCCTTCCACCGGCGGAAGTACCTCTTTTCGTGGTAACAAGGATAACGCCATTGGCTCCCCTGGCTCCATAGATCGCAGTGGAAGAAGCATCCTTCAGTACTTCAATGGAAGCAATATCGTTAGGATTGATATAGTCAATCGGCGTACTGCCATTCCTCAAACCCACCGGGTTCAGTATCACACCATCTATTACATACAATGGGTTATTGGAAACGCTCAAAGAGCTCGATCCGCGGATGCGAACGTTGGTTCTGCCACCAGGTCGCCCGGAGTTAGAAGACACGTTCACCCCGGATACACGGCCGGATAGGCTTTGGTTTAACGAGGAGGCCGGACGTTCCTGTAACGTTTCAGCTTTCACCGTACCAACTGCCCCGGTCAGATCGGATTTTTTGGTCGTTCCATAACCTACCACCACTACCTCATCTATCTTTTTAACCTGCGGAACGAGCTTAATCACCATATCCGCAGTAACCTTCACCTCCTGGGTAATATAGCCGATATAAGAAACAATCAGCACTGCATCTTCATTAACGCCTTTAATGCTGAAGTTCCCATCGCCGTCCGTAGTCGTAGCCTTATTAACATTCTTTACTTTAATACTTACTCCCGGCACGCCAACGCCATTCTCTTCCAAAACCTTACCACGCACATCCATGATGAATGCAGGTGAATAATTACGGGTTACCGGATCTTTCGCATGGAGCTGCGTGACTACTCCCATGAATAAAGCAAAGGCGGCATAAATGATTTTTTGGCGTAACGCCGGCATGTTGAAAGTCACCGTGGAAAACTGTTTCATAATTAAAAAGTTATCAGGTTAATTTGATCGTATCCGTTGTTCCGGATACATTTTTTTTAGTAGCAGAATTTAAGGGCAGCGTAAAGCTTTCGCAGAAAATGCGTTGTGTTTTGGTTGAATGATCTTATAAGTTTTTTTCAGGCAAATGAGTATGGCTTGTCGATGATCGTTCTATGCTGAATGGTTTTTCATATCCGTGAAAAAGCTAACAGTTAATACCAGTGGGAGCTATAGCTCATATCAGGTATCTTTCACTGTTAAAAAGAAAATAGAGTAACTGGTTTTTTTAATCGGTTGACAAATTAGATTGATAGTAGTCCTAACAATATTAAGTATACGAAATGATACTTCCTTGTGATATTTTCACTAAGTGACGTAGTAAATTAACAACAGTGCCTAAACGCTGAAACAGGGTAAACGGACGGGTGTTTTATTATCTCTTTTCCATGGGATGTTCTTTGAGCAGTTGTTCTGAAGAATAAAAATCCTTTTTACTTTCTATGCGCTTCCTTACCTGTTTTACTTTTTCGGGAGAAACAGCTGATCCTTTGTTACCGAACGAATTCCTGACGTAGGTTAGCACGGCAGCAACCTCATCATCTTTCAGTAACCCGCCGAAAGGCGTCATAGGAACCTGGCCGGAATACGTTTTATTATTTACTTCTATCGGACCTAAGAGTCCTTTCATCACCAGCTTGATGAGCCGTTCATCACTTCCCGTTACCCACCTGGAACCGGCAAGAGGAGGGAAGCCGGAATCAGGAAGGCCTTTGCCGTCCGCCTGGTGACATGTTTTACAATATCCTTCTATGGAATAAATTTTCTTTCCCTGGTTAAACAGGGCCAGCTCAGCGCCTTTCAGGTTGGTATTGTCATCTTTCTCTTTTCCCTTTTTCACATTCTCCCCATTTAAGTGGGCTACGGCGGTTTCATACGCATGGATCATCCATTCATCCAGTGGCATTTTCTTGGCTGCTGCTAAAATGGGAAGCCCCTTTTCTTTACCGATCCATGAAGCCGCCACAATCGCCATCAGGCGTACGCGGCTATTTCCGTCGCTGGCTGCCTGCATCAGCAAATCTGCCTGGTCGGGAACCTGGTGTCCTGTATAACGCAGTACCTGCACAGCTGCGGCTCTTGCATGATAATCGCGGGCTTTTAATACCTGTTTTAAAAGTTGTTGGTCCACTTTATCCATACCCCAGCTCACCCAAAGTCCTTCGAGCAAATGATGCTCATATCGCGGGTCGTTTTTGTCCAGCTGGGAAACCCAGGTTTGCAGTTTTGACAGTACGGTGGAAACATCCCGTCCTCTCAGTTCGCGACGGGTTCTGTAGCGGGTCCTATATTCCGGTAGTTTAAGGTTGTCCAGCAATTCTTCTATGGAGGCTCCCGCTATATTTGCCGGTTTCACCAGTGGCCTCGACGGATAAGTAATGCGGTACACTCTCCCATGGGAATGATCCCTTAAAGGATCCCGTGCATTATGCTGCATGTGCCCGATCAGGATGTTATGCCAGTCGATCACGTACAGTGATCCATCGGGGGCAAACTCCAGGTCTACCGGCCGGAAATTGGGATCCCCGCTCACCAGCAGATCGGTGCGATGACGGCTTTTGTAACCTGTTCCATCATCCTGCAGCGTATGTTCTTTTGTTCCGAGAAATCCTATGGTATTATTGATCAGGAAGTCGCCCTGCACTTCATCGGGAAAGTGGCGGCTGGACACAAATTCAAGTCCTGATGTGGGCCGTACTTTATGTTTATCTTCTATCAGCTGGATCGATTTATGCGTAGCCTGGCCATACCTGGGCAGCACGGTGCCTGGAAGCATCCAGCGTACATCCGGACTGGAGGTTTCTGCAAAGAAGGGCTGTCCCCAGTCGTCGAATGCAATACCCCAGGGGTTTGGAATGGAAAGTTGTGCAGTACGTTCCAGTTTCCGGCGACGCGGGTCATACCTGTAAAAGCCGCCGTTAGACGCACGGATAGTTCCGTAGGAAGTTTCTATATGCGTATGAAGAAACACGCCTTCTCCCGAATAGATCGCTCCTGAAGGATCTGCAGTAAATGCATGGCTGCTGTGATGGGTGTCGTGATCATCAAAACCGCTGAGCAGGATTTCTGTTTTATCCGCTTTATCATCGCCATCTGTATCTGTCAGCAGTTTAAGATTAGTTCCCTGGGCAACATATACGCCTTCTGCCGCAATCTCAAAACCGATGGGCAGGTGCAGGCTGTCCGCAAATACCGTTTCTTTATCGGCTTTGCCGTCGTTGTTGGTATCTTCAAGGATAATAATTTTATCATTGGGTTTGGCATCGCCCGGCTTATAGTGAGGATAGCTTGGCATCACGGCTACCCACAGCCTGCCTTTATTATCAAAAGACATCTGCATTGGCTTGGCAAGGTCTTTAAACTGCTCTTCTGAGGCAAATAGCTCAATCTTATATCCTGGTGGCACTTTCAGCTTTGCTACCGCTTCCTCTCCGCTGAGATACCGGAGACTGCCATTTTTAGCGGGGTTATAGTTGGTTTTAACGGCGGGCAGCACTTTGGTATTTTTATCGGCAGCTGCAATATCCATTTTTATTCCTTTAGCAGCAGCCAACCAAACCGCGGTGTCCCTGATAGCTGTCATCTCGCGGATCTTTTCTATTTCTGCAGGATAATTATCCGGCCCGTAAGGATCATACCGGCGACCATATACATGTACGCCGTTGGGAATTTTGTAATCATTTAGCCACATCCAGTTTTTTTCCATCACGACATCGTGCACCAGCTGCCTGTTAGCTGTTGCAGCCGGGGATACCTTTCCAAAAATCCGGTCTGCCAGCAAAAGCCCCAGCTTTTTATAACCTTCTTCATTCAGTTGTGAACCGTCGATGGTCAAAGGCTCTTTCGTATCCTTGTACCATTTTTGAGAAGGGGTGAATGCATCAACAAATAATACGTTATTACGGGCAGCCACTTCCTTCATGGCCTGGGTATACAAGGCAAGGTTTTCATTTTCCTTCCGGCCATCAGGGAGGTCATATTTGCCGGAAAGGTTTTCGAAAGCAATGGGTGAAACAATGGCCAGTTGCGGCGCTGAGGCGCCATTGTATTTCTGCTTCAACGTCCATTTTATAAATGCATCCAGCTCTGCTTTATTACTGTCCAGCCCTTCTTGCCCATCAAATGATTCATTGTAACCGAAGAAGGCAATGATCACATCTGTTTTGTGCCTGGTGAGCCATTGATCGGGCGTTTCAAAGCGTCCTTCGCTCGGGCCTTCTATCGTTTCGACCTGGTTGGCCAGTTCAGGATGGAATTTCTCTGCACCGGGAAATGCCCAGGGAGAATTTCTGCCGGCATGTGGCCGGAATCCGGGTGTTTCCCCACCGTCGCACATGTTGCGGATGTGCAGTTTATATTCAGGGTAACGGAGATACAGTTCCGTTTCAAAATTATCATAGTTGATCATCCTGGATCCCAGGTTGTTACCGATCAGGGATATATGGGAGCTATCGGAAATAGTGAGCGGAGCAGGCCCCTGGGATTTGCAGGCATGCAGTATCATTATCGCCAATACTATGGGAATAAAAGGCGCGTAAATGCCAATTTTTAATAATTTGGACATCTTAAAGAAGTTTAGCAGCATCAGTAAACGTGAAATACTATTTCGCCACGCGGTAGGGCACCTGGATATTCATTTTACCTTTCCATTTTCGTGGAATTTTAAGACCCAGCTCATAGTGAATGGCGTTGATCACCAGGCGCTGAAAGGGCTCCTGGCTGAAATCTTCAGGATGGCCCAGGGTTGTCATAAAAACACGCCCGCCAAAAGCGTTGGTGCCAGTCCAGGCAACCGGGTTTTCAATCGCTTCCTTATCAGGATTTACGGCCTTTCCCATCAGTAACCAGGTGGAACCTTTCACCGGGTAATCCGGTAAAACATGGTACAGCCATGAGCGTACATGGAAATTCTTTGCAACGCCTGTCAGGATAGGATTGCCGGTCTGCTTAGGAATGATGCGTACATCGGTGCTGCTCTCATGTCCATAATGGGTATGTTTGGCGGCGCCGCCCCATCCGGGAGGTGCATTCAATGCAAATTCTCCAAAGGCGTTCCATTTCTCACTGGCATGTCCCTCCGGAAAATGGAATGCATGCGTGGTGGTACGGAAACCCATAACAGGTTTGCCGGATTTCAGGTAAGCGTCGATATAGGCAAGTTGCTCAGGCGGAAGCCTGCGCCAGCGTAAAAAGAAAACGGCCAGGTCCGCGTGTTTCAATGCCTCGAGGCCAGGAATATTTTCTTCACTGTTATAATCAGGAGATGCTTTGAGAACGATCGTTTTCATGCCGTAATCTTTCTCCAGCGCGGCGGCGATTAAAGGCATGGTTTCTTCGCTGCTGTACTCGTGATCACCGGTTACGAAAACAACCAGCGGCTTTTTTATCTCTTTGGAAGATTGTGCAAAGAGCAAGCCGGCAGATGTTATACCGGTGCTTACTATGAACAATAAACAAACGCAAAATTTTTTCATTTGAACAGAGATTATGATGACCGTTTGTATACGATATATTTCAAAACAACGCCTTGCGGTTATATATACTGCCTGGTTCCGGCTCTCCACCGGTAAGCACGGCTACTACATTATTGATGGTAAGCAGGCATATCTGCCGGTAGGTGGCCGATGTAAGACTACCGGTATGCGGCGTGATAATGGCCCGCGGGTGACGCACTATATCAGCGCTCTCAACTGGTGGCTCATCCGGTAATACATCCGCAGCAAACCCCGAAATCACCCCGGAATTTAATGCCTGCAATAATGCCGGATGATCGATAAGCGCACCTCTTGCTGTATTGATCAGTAAAGAACCCCGTTTCATTACACGCAGTTGCTTTTCTCCTATGATCTTACCAGTTTCGTTATTGAGCGGAAGATGAAGGCTAACGACATCTGACTGCCGTAATACACCTTCCATAGCCAGGTATTTATAAGGCAGGTCCTGAACAGATTTACTCCAGTACACGACCTCCATCCCGAAAGCTTCTCCAAGCCGGGCAACCCGTTTTCCTATGTTCCCCATTCCCAGCACACCCAGGGTTTTGCCGTTCAACTCATCTCCCGCATATGAATTGCGCCAGCTCCAGTTGTTTTGTTTAACCTGGGAAGCCGATTCATACATATTACGCATCAGCATCAGCATCAGGCTCAGGGTATGTTCCGCAATAGTGGCGGCATTACTGCCCGGTGCATTAATTACCCTGATCTTTTTTTCTGTTGCTGCAGCTACATCTACATTATCCAACCCAACGCCACACCTGGCCACTACCTGTAAATGCGGGAAGGCATCCATGAGTGGCTGAGTGATCAGGCCTTTCCCTCTTGTAATGATGGCATGAATGTCCTCTTTCAAAACCTCTTGTAAGCTGGCCTCGTCGTATCCTGTGAATACATTCACATTTTTCTGAAGAACGGCTAACGCTTCCTCTGCAATGGTTTCAAGCAACAGTACGTTTTTTCTCATTTGTTGTGATATAAGGTGGCATCATCAGACCGGTATCCCCTGAAGTCATTTCTGTTTGAAACATACAACCCTTCTTCATAAAGTTCATCAGTGAATATCCGGGCGTCCACTTCGGCTCCTGGTATGGAAGATATTTCCACCAGGTTGCCGGCAGGATCGCGCACAAACATCTGCATAGCGCCATCAGGCAGCTTTCTTACCTTTCCCCAGGGATGAACATCAATTATATTCAGTGCTTTCATGCGGAAAAAAAGACTGCTGAAATCATCTACCTGTACACATACATGTCCACGGAAAGAGGTTTTGTCTTCCCACTCGGAGATATGCAATTGCTGCTCATCATTGAATTTGAAAAACATAACAGGGTAATCAAACCGGAAGGCGGCAAGCGGCTCCAGGCCCAATTCATGCTGATAGAACTGACCTGCTTTTTCCAGGTTGTCTACAATCAGTGTTACGTGATTAATTTTAAGTGCTTTGGCCATAAATAAATATTTACAAATACCACTTCTAAACTTTTTGTTTATACTGCTGTACAAAATCCCAGTCCGGCGTTACCCCTAATCCAGGTGCGGTAGGCGCCTGGATGGAGCCATTTGTAACGGTAATTTGTTCTTTCACCAGGTCATACATCATCGGGTTTCCTCCAACGGAGAACTCAATGATGGTTGCGGAAGGCGATGCAAATGCTACATTCAGTCCTGCCATAAAAGAAAAGGCAGAACCCCAGCAATGCGGCGCCAGTTCCAGTTGATGCACACTGGCGAGGTGTGAAACCCGCACCGCTTCCGAAATGCCGCCAATGATGGCCGCATCCGGCTGTATTACATCAATGGCTCTTATTTCCAAAAGTGCCTGTATGTCAAAACTGGTATATTCACTTTCACCTGCTGCGATAGGAATATGCGTGGAAGCCCTTACTTCTGCAGTCCCTTTTTTGTTATCAGGACTGATAGGTTCTTCAAACCAGTACAAGTTACAATCTGCTACGCCCCGGCAAAATTGTTTCGCCTCCGGAACGCTGAAGGTGCCGTGTGCGTCGGCCATCAGTTTAATATCAGGGCCAATAGCGGCTCTTGCAGCCTTTACCCTTTCAATACTGTTTTGTACTGTCTGATCCATCACGCCAACACGCATCTTAACACTCTTAAAGCCTTTATCTATATATCCTTTCAGTTGTGTGCCAATATTGTCTGCATCTGCCCAACCGCCACTTGCATATGCCGGCATCTGATCCCTGCAGGCGCCACCGAGCAAATCCATCACCGGAACATTGAGCATTTTGCCTTTCAAATCCCACAAGGCGGTATCAATGCCGCTCATGGCAGATATAGTAAGGCCCCTTCTCCCAAGGATAGGGAATTTCCGGCCTCTCAGCAATGCATAATGATCCCGTGTGCCATTATACATCTCCTCCCATAATCTGGAAATGTCTTTAACATCCCTGCCCAGCAAAGCAGGCTTCAGCTCATTTTCAATACAATTCACGATGGAAGCACACACGCCTGAAGATCCAACCGCTGCTTTGGCTTCTCCAAATCCCTGAAGACCGTCCTCTGTAGTTATCACAACAAGCGTCATGTCAAAATTGGCCAGTAATCCATAGTCTGAAGTATGTTGTTTTTCTTTAGGAACAGGACAGCGCAACCAAAATGCCTCTACATTAGCTATTTTCATCTGTTAGCAGTTGACTCTTTAAATAAGTTTTGATAAAGTATTAAATGATTGGGTAGTCAGCATGGTATAAAACGCTTCTGTAACAGAAGCACTGCCGTGGTCCACCAGGAACTTCGCCTGCTCAGCAGATAAGTTTTCAGGGTTTTCATCAATCGAATCCGGGTAAGGATTGGCTGGCGTGCGATCCAGCGAAGCGCAAAATTCCACGGAAAGCACGTCATCATAATTTATTTCCCTCAACGTATCTATAATCTTCTGCCAATTGAGATGCCCCATTCCCGGCGCCATCCTGTTGTTGTCTGCCACATGAAAACCAACCAGTTTTCCTTTAGCCCTTCTGATGGCCTCAAACATATCCGCTTCCTCGATATTCATGTGAAAGGTATCCAGGCAAACACCGCAATTGGGTCCTACCGCCTCCGCTAAAGCCAATGCCTGATCGGCCCTGTTAATGAAATAGGTTTCAAACCTGTTGATAGGCTCAATGCCTATCCGGATGCCTGACGCCTCGCTATAGGCATAAATTTCCTTCAACGCACCAACAGCCCAATTCCACTCTTCATCGGGCCTTCCGTCAGGTACAATTTTTCCAACGGTGCAAGGTACTACGGCCACTATATGGCCATCCAATTCCTTTACCATGGTGATTATATCCTTTACATACTGTACTGATTTTGCACGTTGCGACTCATCCCTGGCAAGCAGGTTGCGGTCACCCAGCATCAACGTTACAGCTCCCCAGCAAGACAAACCATGCGCCTTCATCAGTTCTCTTAAACTTTTCGTATCATATTGTTCGGGGGTGCCGGCAATTTCAAGCCTGGTATATCCCAGTGCAGAAACTCTCCTGATGGTAGTTTCTATCGTTTCAGACCGCATCCAGTTGTGTATCCCTAGTTCCATAACGTATTGATATATAAAAGTGGATTAATGTATGCTGCAGATAATAGCTACGTCGAATCATGTGGCATCTGTAAGGCATAAGCCTGTTGGTTTCATAACCGGAACGTTTTTTAAAAATCATTGTTTCACAAACTTATTCAGACTTCCATTGAAATAAAAGTACTTCATTTGCAAGATATCAATACTATATTTACCATATTTCTGATTTTTTTGCTTTAGAAAATAAATAGTGTACTAAAGATAAAGACATTATGAAAGTTTCTTACCGACACATATCTACTCCGGAAGATGCCAGTTTTGTAATAAAAGAATTCTGTCAGCCCCGGTTCACCAATACATTTCATTTTCATCATGGGCATGAGCTGATCCTGATTGTAAAAAGCGCGGGCAGAATGTATGCGGGAAACAAGGTGATGAATTACAATGAAGGAGAAATTTATATGTTTGGTCCGGGTTTGGTCCATTGCTTTTGCAATAATAGCTCGCCTGTTGGTGCCGACGAAATAGCGCATGCTATTATAGTGCAGTTCACAGAAGATTTTATAGGAAAGGATTTTTTTGAAAAACTGGAATTAAGAAAGATAAAAGAACTGATGCAGTTATCTGAATACGGCATAAAATTTAATAAGATATCGCCTGTTGTGAATACCCTGTTTTTCCAGTTTCAGGCAAATCAGCAGATGAAAAACCTGATCATCCTTTTACAGATCCTGGACGAATTATCATTACAGGGCAGGGAAAGTGTTCAATTATTAACAGATGATCCGGGAAAGACACGCTATAAGGATGCAGATTCAAAAAAGCTGGAACCGATATTTAAATATGTGCTGGAAAATTATGCGGATCATGTAGATAGCAAATCTGCCGCCTCTCTTGCCTGTATGAATGAGGCCGCATTTTGCCGCTACTTTAAAAAAAGAACCACGAAAACATTCTCACAGTTTGTAAACGAAATAAGGATCAGTCATGCTACAAAGCTGCTGATAGGCACCGGAAATGGCATATCTGAAATATGCTATGCCTGCGGTTTTGATAATATCTCTTACTTTAACAGGCAGTTTAAAATTTACCAGGGAAAATCCCCCAGGGAATACCGTAAGGCATTTATAGAAAGTAATGTAAGCACCCCCAGCTTCCGGCCAACAGGGAGCTAAATTGTTCTGCACGTAACTATCATAATTAATTATCAGGTATGAAATGGATCACCCGCGAGCGACCTAAAATTGACAGACTGGCTTGTCCCTGGCTTATAAAAAGATTTGTGGACCAGACGGCTGAATTTATATACGTGCCGTTCAATGAAGTATTGTCAAAGGCCGCTGAGCTGAACGCCATTCCTTTTGATATAGCCGGTGTGGAATACACGCACTATGACGACTTATGTACATTTGACTACATTATAAAAAAACACCACCTTGACGATCCGGCCATTCACGCCCTGGCGCCAATTGTTCGCGGTGCTGATACCGACCGTCACAACCTGGCTCCGCAAGCTGCCGGTTTATGGGCTATCTCTGCAGGTATGGCGCATGATGAACCGGATGACTATCGGCTGCTGGCAAAAGGAATGCTGTTATACGATTCGCTGTACAGCTGGGCAAAATACCTGCAACATGTAAAGCACACGCAGCAACCATTTGAAAGTCAGCTGCTGGAAATCTTTAAAAATTTCCTGCAACATGAAAAAGACAGTAAAAAAGTACCTCACTGGGCAAAGGAGCTGAAAGAAATCATCCAGGACCAGATAGATACCAACCTTAACCTGAGTCTGAAGGGAATTTCAGAAACTTTACAGGTACATCCCGCCTATTTATCACGGGAATTTTCAAAATACTTTGATGACCTTTCTTTTGGTGATTACATCAGAAAGCTCCGGATAGATAAAGCGATACAGCTGCTTTCCACCACGTCGCATTCACTTACGGAAATAGCATATCTAACCGGGTTTTCGGACCAGAGCCATTTCACGCGGGTTTTTAAAGTACATACCGGGAAAAGTCCTTCTGTCTATAAAAAAAGCTTGTTGAAAAAGTAAACATCATTAATCTTCAGCAACTTACTCATCTGCCGTATTCTTCATTTTCATTAAAAGAGAATAAGCGCCTTTTACTACATATTCACTGTTGGCTGTGCGTGTATTACTGTCCGATATTATTTCCACATATCCGTTCTCGCTGTTGCCCGTTTTCACAGGTATCATCTCAAATATATTTTTATCCTTCCGGCAAAAAACATATTCTTTGTTTTCAAAACGCACCACCGCATCCGCCGGCAGCGACCAGCTGCTATCGTTGGCGGACTCAATATCAGCATTCATAAAAGTTCCCGGGATCAATGATTTGTCGTATTGCTCAAAATGGCAATGTACCTGTACACTCCTGTCTGCCGTAAGATCCTGGCCTATTAATATGATCTTACAATCATACTTTTTTTCGGGATTGCTGTTGGTAAAAGCCACCACCGTTTGACCAATAGCCAGTTTATTGATGTCCTTCTCAAAAACGGTTAACGCAAGGTGGATATCCGCCGGATTCACTATTTCAAACAAAACATCAGAGGGATTTACATACTTGCCTATGTTCACATTTACCTTCGACACAAAACCATTGATGGGAGAATGAATATTAACACTTCTGGAAATGCCGTTCTCATCAAGCCTGGAAGCATTGATCCCAATCAGTTGCAATTTTTCTGCAACAGACCTGTTCAATACACGCTGGCTTTTATACTCCGCTTCGGTTTGTTCAAATAATTTATCGCTGGTAGCTTTGCTCTGGTTCAGTTCACGCTGACGGGCATACTCTTTTTCCAGGTATGCCAATTTCGCTTTTGAAGTGAGATAATCCTGCTGCAGTTGAATAAATTGTTGATCCTCCATAACGCCGATTACTTCTCCTTTGGTAACATGCATACCGGGAAGCAAGGTGGTGGATTTTAAAAAGCCTCCTAACGGGAAACTGATGCTGACCATATTCTGCGGAGGTACGTCAATCTGCCCGTTTACCCGGATTGCAGCAGCAATACGCCTTTTCTCCAGGTGCCCGGTTTCAATGCCCGCATTCTTTTGCTGGGCATCCGTCAGTTCAATGAGATTTCCTTTATCGCCGGCCGGTGCTTTTTCTTCCTCTTTCGGTTTGCTGTTACATGCTGCCAGTAAACAGGATGTAGCTAATATGATGATGTATTGTTTCATGAATTTTATATTTACCTGTTCAATAGAGAATTGGATTCAATGATAGACTGGTTAAGGTTATTTACAGCATCGAGGTACTCATTCCGGAGACTGAAAGCCTGGTTGTTCAGCATCACCCATTCCAGGTAATTGATTTCCCCGTTTACGAATTGCAGATTGGCGGTAGCAATAATGGTATCCGCATTCTTTAACCCACTTTGTTCATAGTAGGAAACCGCCTGCATCATTTTACTATATTGCTTTTCAGCTTCGGTATATCTTAATTGTAATTCCTGTAATCCTGCCTGGTAAGTGCTTTTTGCCAGTTCCTGGTTTATTTTCTGAGCGCCGATCTTTGCTTTCTGCGCACCAAAGAATAGCGGAATACCAACGCCTATCTGGGCAGACTGGAACCGCGTGTCTCCCGAATATTCTTTATCATCCGCTCCCATACCACGCATCGTCATATTATTGTATCCCAGCAGTAAGTCGGGTAACAGCCTGGATTTTTCCAGTTTGTACCTGGAAAGACTTGTTTGCTCCTGTTGCTCCAGCAGTTGGAGGTAGGGATGCTTTTTAAGCTCCGTGCTATCAATACCACCGGGAAGCGGCATTTTAAGCGGCGTATCATCAGGTTCTACATCAGTAGTCGTGTTGAGCAGCACTTTCAGCCGGGCTTGCAGGATGGCGTAATCCTGCTGTAACTGGCCTGCCTGCAGAGCGATTTGTCCACGTTGGGTTTCGGCCGTCGTTTTTTCCAGAATATTACTTTCCCCCGTTTTAAAACGTATTGCCGCCTTTTCCAGGAAAAGCGCATAAATGCTGTCGGTATACTGAAGCAGTTCTTTCTTATTGCGGAGGAACAGCAGCTGGTAGTACACCGAAGTGACCTGCTTTTTTAATTCAGATTGTTTGACGGAAACATTCAGCAGTCCTTCTTTCCATTCTTCATTCAGCAGCAGTTTCTGCCTGCTGTATATGGTGGGGAATTTAATGGTCTGTGAAATGGTAAACCGGTTATCATTGTAAGCGCTGTTGATCTTACCATATTCGCCGGTAATAACCGTCTGATTGGCATCCCATCCGGCTCCCTTTAATTTTTTCAGATAGTCCGCATTGAGCTGTTGGTTCCGGACAGACAGGTTATTCTTCATAGCCGTATCCAGCGCTGCGTTAAGAGAGATCGGTTGTTGTGCCTGTGCGTTAGGTGCTGCCAGCAAGAGGAATGGTAATAATAAAAGTGCAGCGCCCGGTAAATGCTTGGGTTGCTTCATCAGATGCTTCTTCTCAAAAATGATGTAAAGAATTGGAAGTACAAACAGGGTCAGGAGTGTTGCCAGGATCAGTCCCCCGATAACCACGGTAGCCAATGGCCGCTGCACCTCGGCGCCGGCGCCATTGCTCAGTGCCATCGGCAGGAAGCCTAAGGAAGCCACGGATGCAGTCATCAACACCGGGCGTAAACGTACCCTCGTTCCTTTTAACACAACTTCCCGGACATCGTTCAGTCCTTCTTTATGTAACCGGTTAAATTCTGCAATGAGCACAATACCATTTAATACGGCCACACCAAATAATGCAATGAAACCAATGCCTGCAGAAATACTGAACGGCATTCCCCGCAATGCAAGGGCAAAAATGCCTCCTATGGCAGATAAAGGAATAGCCGAATAAATCAGCAACCCTTGCCTGATACTGTTGAAAGCAAAATATAACATCAGCAGGATAAGCAGCAGGGAAACGGGTACGGCAATGCCTAAACGCTTTTTCGCAGCTTCCAGGTTTTCAAATGCGCCACCATAGGTAACGTAGTAACCCGGTGGTAATTTTATTTTACCGGATACCTTTTGCTGCAGTTCTTCTACTACAGTCTGCACATCACGGCCACGCACATTGAATCCTACAATGATCCGGCGCTGGGCATCTTCCCGCTGTATCTGATTGGGCCCTTCGGCTATATCTACTTTTGCCACCAGGTATAAAGGTATCTGTGAGCCCTGCTGGGTGGGAATTAGTAAATGCTGGACATCAGTAAGATCTTGCCGCTGCTGACCACTCAGCCTGACTACCAGGTCGAAACGCTTTTCGCCTTCATACACAAGACCACTGCTTTGCCCCGCGAAGGCGGTATTTACTATTCTGTTTATATCATTGATGTTGAGGCCATATTGCGCAATGGCATCCCTGTTATATTTAATAACAATCTGCGGCATCCCGGTGATGGCTTCCACATATAGATCGGTAGCACCTTTCACGGTATGGACCACTGCCCCGAGGCGGGTGGCATATTGAGCCAGGCTGTCCAGGTCTTCCCCATAAATTTTACAGACAACATCCTGACGGGCGCCTGTCATTAATTCATTAAAGCGCATTTGTACAGGGTATTGGAATCCGAAAGTAACGCCAGGTATGGCTTCCAGTTCCTTTGACATTTTCTCTGTTAATTCATCGAAGGTTTTTGCAGAAGTCCATTCCTTTTTATCTTTCAAAATTACCATCAGGTCGCTGGCATCAATCGGCATAGGGTCAGTAGGAATCTCGCTGCTACCGGTTTTCCCCACCACCTTCTCCACTTCGGGAAATTTCTCCAGCAGGATTTTCGCACCCTGCGATACCGCAGTAGTAGAGGTTTTCAGGCTACTGCCGGTAAGCACGCGGGTTTCTACCGCAAAATCCCCTTCTTCCAACCGGGGTATAAATTCGCCTCCCAGCTGCGAAAGAACAAATAAAGCAATGATCAACAAACCTGCCGCGGTTCCAATTACGGTTTTGGGTATGTTCAGTACCTTGTTTAACAGGCGCTGGTAGCGGACTTCCAGTTTTTCCATCATCCTGTCGGACCAGGAGAGTTTAGCAGGGATTTTTTTACTTAAAACCAGTGCGCTCATCATGGGTACATAGGTCAGGGAAAGCAGGAACGCGCCAAACAACGCGAAGGCTACTGTCTGGGCCATTGGCTTAAACATCTTACCCTCCACACCGGCGAGGGCAAATATGGGAAGATATACGATCAGGATGATCAGCTCTCCGAAAACCGCTGCATTTCGCATCCTGCCTGATGTTTCCAGCACCAGGTCATCCATTTCCGTTTGGGTGACAAAGGGTTTGTTGTAGTGGTGCAGCCTGAACATACAGGCTTCTACTATAATCAGGGTGCCATCTACAATCAACCCGAAATCCAGCGCACCGAGGCTCATCAGGTTACCGCTTACGCCAAAGGTGTTCATCATAATTACCGCTATCAGCATCGCCAGCGGGATAACAGAAGCTACAAGTAAGCCGGCCCTGAAGTTACCCAGGAACAACACCAGCACAAATACTACGATCAATGCACCTTCCAGGAGATTTTTCTCAACCGTGCCAATGGCATTATTGACCATCTTTGTTCTATCCAGGAAGGGGTCGATCATCACTCCTTCGGGAAGTGTTTGCTGGATCTGCGCTACGCGGGCTTTAATCTTTTTGATCACCTCATTACTGTTGGCTCCTTTCAGCATCATCACCACCGCACCTGATACCTCACGTTCACCGTTATAGGTCAAAGCGCCGTACCGGGTGGCATAACCCAACCGCACCTCACCGATATCCCTTACCAGCAACGGCGTGCCGTTACCGGTATTTTTAACGACAATTTTCCTGATATCTTCTTCAGAGCCTACCAGGCCTTCACTGCGAATAAAAAGTACCGTTGGCTCTTTTTCAATGTAGGCACCACCAGTGTTCTGGTTATTTGTTTCGAGTGCTTTGAATACATCATTGATGGAAAGCCCGTAAGACTTCAACTTGGCCGGTTCTACCGCTATTTCGTATTGTTTCAGGTAACCGCCAAAACTGCTCACATCCGCAACGCCGGTAACGCCTAACAGTTGCCGGCGAACGATCCAGTCCTGGATAGTGCGAAGCTCCATCGCCGTGTACCGGTCTTCATAGCCCTTTTTAGGCCGCACCGTATACTGGTAGATCTCCCCTAAACCAGTTGTAACCGGTGCCAGCTTGGGAATACCTATTCCGCCGGGTATCTGGCTTTGCACTTCCTGGAGCCGCTCGGTAACCTGTTGTCTTGCCCAGTAAACATCCACGCCCTCATTAAAAACAAGGGTCACTACAGATAACCCAAACCTGGAAAAACTCCTGATCTTTGCCAGTCCGGGTATACTGCGGTTTGCCTGTTCTATAGGAAACGATATCAGCCGTTCAACGTCCGGCGCACCTAATGAAGGCGTAACGGTTATTACCTGTACCTGGTTGTCTGTAATATCAGGTACCGCATCTATCGGTAACCGGGTGACTTCATAAATACCATAGCCGATAAGACCGAGTATAAATAAGCCTACAATCAATTTGTTCCGGATTGAAAATTCAATGATCTTATTCAGCATATCGAATAATTGGCATACTCATTCCGCCCCGTTGAGCGGGCATAAGTACTAAGAATAAAATGCAGGGAAGGTTGGAAAGCAGCCACCGGTGCTGGTATTCCTATGAGACAGATTTATCAGAACTGAATGCAGGTATCAAACGCAATAGCATTCATACAGCCGTCTTTATAAACAAAAATTCCGGTGAGGTTATGCAAGGATGGTGGGGGGCGCTCTTAATGCCGAAAATGAAAGGCTTTGCAGCGGAGGTGGAAACTCCTGCTTTTGCTGATAGCTTGTTTTCGATATCAGAAAGCAGATAACCTCCGGAAGAGAAACCAGGTCAGGTGCAGGCGCCAGCGTTAAAACGGGCACTTCGTGTTCCAGGTGGCTGGAAGATGGAGAGGTGAAGCTGTGATCAATCAGGTTCAGCGCCAGCGAATGCTGCATATCATGATCGTAGTCATCATCATCGTGGACGGCATGTCCGGACGATGAAATGATGTGCTGATGGTCATGAAACATAACGTTGTGCGCAGTAATAACCATTACTGCCAGCATCAACGATATCTTTGTGATCCATGAACGCATGGCGCAAATATAGTTTATTCTTTAAAACAAAGCATACTAACAGGTATGCTATGCTTCAACCGCCTTGCTCACTTTACGATATACAAATTCGTGGTAAATATGCCTGCGGCAGAACCTGCCCGGCGTATCAGAGTTAATCAGCTTTATATATAATGTTTTCGGAACGTCGAGGTATTCATAACTGCTGCCATCTTCAAAGTGAAGCTGAAGCGTTTGTTTCTGGTAGGAGAAATCCACCAGGGTAGAAGCAGAAATGGTGGCGGTATACTGTGGTAAAGCAGCCGCAATTGTTTCAGGAGCTATACTTACTAAAAAGTGATAAGCCTCAATCAATTCTTTACTCTTTGCTTCTGCTTCCAGTTTCTGTTCTTCTGCCAGGCCTTCAAATTTATCGGGATGCCACTCCTTCATTAAATTCCTGTAGATCGTTTTCAATTCTTTTACTTCAGTAGTTTTGGTAACACCCAGTAACTTCCTGTAATCAACTATTTTACTCATAATGTATTTATTCAAAAAATAAACAGGCTGATCATTATGAGCAGGCTACCATTTATCTTATCCCGAAAAACGGGCAAAGTTACGCTTTTTCAGGCTCCCGGCAAGGATTTATTTGCCCTTTACAGCAGCGGCTTTCAGGGGAACAGGCGCTTTATATGCCCGAAATCACCTATTTTAATAGGGAAAAACCGTCTTATGAAACTGTTGTTATTGTTAACCACGTTGCTGTATTGCCTGCCCATCCATGCACAGCAACTGGACTCACTGAAATACCCCAACGGCTGGCTTTATTATCACATATATGGGAAAGGTAACCCGGTGATAGTGCTGTCTGGCGGCCCAGGCAACTCCTGTTTGCAGCAGGAAGAAGTGGCGATTGAGCTGGGGAAGCATTACAGAGCCATCTTACTGGAACAGCGGGGCACCGGCTTATCCATCCCCATACCGTTCGATTCCACTACTATTAACCTCAAAGCCGCCGTGGAAGACATTCAGCGGCTGCTGCAGAAAGAAGGGATCAGCAAAACCGTTATTTACGGCCACTCCTGGGGCGCTATGCTGGCCATGAGTTACGCAGCTGCCCACCCGGAAAAGGTACGCGCCCTGGTGCTGGCAAATCCAGGCTACTATAAGTTCTCCACCGATTTTATGACCACGCATATGAACAACCTGCGGGCACGCCTCGGTGTGTCCGACCTGGCGCTGATGGATTCCCTGGGCAAAAAGATAGAAGGAGGAAGGGCAACTGGCGCAGACAGTGCGCTGTATAACCGCACCATACGGTTGGCATACATTTACAACAAAGCGGACATCGATAGCCTCATGGCGAAGATTTATGTGGCAAAACCCAATGTCCGTATGCAGGGATTAATGGTATCAGACCTGCAACGGACCCATTTTGATCTCAGTAAAAACCTGCCGCAATATAAAGGGCCGGTAACCGTGATCGGCAGCCGCCAGGATCCCCTGGCTTTCTATACCTACGAACTGAAGATCATCCGCCCGGATATAGTACTGCATTGGATCCAGGCTTCGGGGCACTTCCCGATGTTTGAACAGCAACCCGCTTTTTTCGAGGTATTGGAAAAGGTAATGACAACCAGCGTTACACATCCATAAACTCCCAGGCGCTCTGGTAGGCGTTTTTATGCTCTGCATAAGTAATGAAGTCTGCATAAAACCCAAGCTGGGAAAGGGTGCCGCTGTCGCCTATCACCACCAGCTTCTTGCGGGCCCTGGTCATCGCTACATTCATCCGCCGGATGTCTGATAAGAAGCCTATTTTATTTTCGGTGTTGCTGCGCGTCATGCTGATATACACAATATCGCGCTCCTGTCCCTGGAAACTATCAATGGTGTTCACCGATATTTTGTCCGCATAGGGCTGCAACAGCGGGGAGTGATGCAGCTGCTCTTTTAATAATTGTATTTGTTGTTTATAGGGAGATATAACCGCCACCGTGGGAAAGTCTTTCGGCTGGTAATGTTCCCCCAGCGCAGTTACCAGCCGGGTAAGATGTTTAAATAAAAAAACAGCTTCTTCCGGGTTGGTGGTACTGGTGCCATCCAGTTTTTCATCAAAACCGCAACCGGCAGTGTCTACAAAGCTGAGCGGATTATCTTCGGAAAACAGCAGGTGCCCGGCAACAGAGGCATGGGCCCTTAATTTATCTTCATAAAAGATACTGGAAGAATATCCCATGATAGTGGCGTGCATACGGTACTGTTCTTCCAGCAGCGTTACGCTTTCGGGGTGCAGGGCGGTGCATTTTTCCAGCAGGGTAGTACTAAGACCTTTGCGGGCGGCTTCCTCCGATTTTACGGTGGGCGACAGCTGGCAATGGTCTCCGGCAAGGATCACCTTCTGCGCTTTCAGGATAGGAATCCAGCAGGCGGGCTCCAGTGCCTGCCCGGCTTCATCTATTACAACCGTATGGTACTTTAAATTTTTCACGGTATAATGATTGGCGCCCACCAGGGTGGCCGTAATCACCTGCGCTTTTGAGATCAGGTCGTCAATAATATATTGCTCTGTATTGCCTACTTCTTTCATGATCTTGCGGGCCTCGTCAAACAAGGCTTTCCGCTGATCCCTTTCTGCTTTGCCAAAATTGCGCTTGTATTTGTGGGCCATGTCGCGGAACTCATTCGCCTGCTTTTTCAGGCGCTTGATTTCCTTGATACTGGCATGCTCAGATATTTTGCTGTCGAGCGTGAGCGACATCAGTCGTTCTGATACGCGCGCCGGATTGCCTACCCGCAACACATTCAGTCCTTCATCCGATAGCTTTTCGCTGAGCAGATCCACGGCGGTGTTACTAGGCGCCACTACAAGTATCTGTTGCTGCTCCTGTTTGATCAGTGCTTTAATGGCCTGTACCAGGGTAGTGGTTTTGCCGGTGCCCGGCGGACCATGTACAATGGCCAGGTCGCCGGCGGAAAGTATTTTATTAACGGCCGATTGCTGGGAGGCATTCAGCGCGGGGTTTACATAAGGAGTAATATCCGGGTGAAATACGGGTTGCTTTTCCCCGGTCAGTATTTTTATCAGCCGTCCTTCGGGTACTTTATCCTGCAATGCGTCCGCCTGTTTCAGTGCGTTTTGCATTTCGTCATAACTGTTATCATCAAAAAGTACGTCGATGCCCAGTTTGCCATCACTGGCCCATTCCGGCAGTTCGTCGGTGCGCAGGGTGATCTTCAGCCGGTTCCCGCCCTGGTAAGTGATCGTGCCTTCAAGATGATCCTGCTTTGGATCATGATTGGAAAATAATACGGCAGAAGCGCCAAAACGCAGCTGATGCGGCAGGTCCTGGTGAGTGGTACGCTCCACTTCCACGGTCAGATAATCTCCCCGGCTCATCTCCGATCCCCTGATAGCAATGGGGTACCAGGTAAGTCCGTTTGCCCTGCGATCTGCTACAGACGTGGATTCCGTCATTTGTTTGTATGATTTCCTGTCTTCTTCCCGCTCTGTTTTTAATAAATCAAGCTGCTTTTTGAAATAATCCATGACGCAAAGGTAAGATGTTCCTGAATTGTCGCAATCAACCTGTAAGAATGTCGTATTTCCCCAGCAGGAATGCGCACAAATGCGGGTAAGTTTGTATTGTCAATCAAATCAAACAAAAACAAAAAAACAACTTATATGGAAGCGCAAACAATTTATCTGAATAAGAAAGCTCCTTCTAAAGCGGCTAATGTTACCGGTTGGGTAATCACCGTTCTTTGTGTACTCTTTCTCCTGGTAGACGCCATCATGAAAGTAATTAAGAACATCACTTCCATGGAAGGCAGCGTAAAGCTGGGCTGGCCGGCAGAACAGGTACAGGGTATCGGCATTATATTGCTCATTGCTACTATTTTGTATGCCATTCCCCGTACGGCTATACTGGGCGCGATACTGGTCACCGCTTACCTCGGCGGCGCTGTAGCCATCATGTCCAGGATCAACGAACCCTATTATTTCCCGGTGGTGTTCGGTATCCTGGTATGGGTAAGCCTCTTTTTACGTATTCCCGCGCTGCGCACGCTTTTCCCGGTGCAAAACAGCCAGGCGTAATTCATCTCTATAAAAAAAACAAAGCCTTTGTACTACCTGCAGTACAAAGGCTTTTTATTATAAAAGAAAAAAATACCCCGCGCATAGGGGAACGGTGAATTCCATGCGTCCTGAATATAGGAGGACTATTACCATGCTACTACCAGATCAATTGAAAAGTTATTTCCAGGCAATCATGCTCACCGCCGGTTTGGCCGTAGGCGTTACTTTCACTGCACCTGCGCAGGACAGCAGCGCTATCAGCGGCAAAAAAGAAATATTGCTGCTGCCGGCCCCGAAAACCAATTCCTTTGGCCATACTATTAACAATAAACAGTGGCAATGGCAGCAGTACCTGCCCGCTGTAAAGGATAGCAGCAACTGCAGGAGCTTTATATACGAGGCGTATCCATCTCACCATCATTTAAACAACAATCGCCAGACAGCCCCTTTCCGTTGGAATGACGTAGCAGGTATCACTGCCATGGCGCTGGTAGCTTACATGCTTTCCCGTTAATAAAATGCCTCCATCAGCACATTTCCCCGAGTGCTATGGAATTTTATATTATTATTCTACCTTGCCGTCACATTTCTTATTTCACGCAAGCAAGGTTGTCAATGAGCGAGGGCCATTCTATTGATGCTCCTGACCTTTATAAGCGGATAGCGGCCGGCGACGAATCTGCGTTCAGGAGTCTTTTTGAAATTTATGCACCACGCCTGCAGGCGATGGCAGCACGTATTACCGGATCAGTGACAGTGGCAGACGACCTGGTACAGGATACTTTTCTTAAAATATGGGTAGCCCGCGACCAACTCGCGGAAGTGGCACAACCAGGCGCCTGGATTAAAAAAATCTGTTTTTTCCTGGCCGTGAACTATGTCCGTCGCCAAACCATCCGCGATAAAGTGATGCATACCGTTGGTTATGAAAAAGACAGCGCAGGTAAGGACTTGCCGGTGGCAGACCTGATTGAATTCCGGCAGTTGCTGGGCCTGGTGAACAAGGCCGTGCAGCAATTACCGGAGAAGCAGCAACAAATCTACCGCCTTAGCCGTGAGCAGGGACTCTCCAGCAGTGAAATCGCACAACATATGGATCTTGCCATCAGCACGGTGAAAAACCTGCTGGTAATGGCATTGAAAAATATCCGCTCCTCCCTGCAAAAGGCCGGCTACCCGCTGCTCCTGGCCATATTGATAGATATACTCATCTGAATAAACAGTCCCTCTGAAAAAAACTTCACTTTTTTTCGGTACCAATTCCCCGCTCAATTGTCTGGTATAGATAAGGGGACATACATCACTTTCATTTACCTGTATCACCTTCATAAATGGAACACCACCACCGACTGGCATATTTACTCGATCGTCTGGCAACACACACTGCCACAGAGGAAGAATTGGACGAACTAACCGGTTGGGTTGACCGGGACGAAGCCGGCGCTTCCATCGACGACGTGGAAGGCTGGCTGCAGGAACATCATTCAACCGCCTTGCCGGCCTACAACCGGCAACACTGGATGCAGGTGGCTGACCAGATCCTATCATCGGATAAACTATCAAACGACCCGGTTACCAAACCGCTTCACCGTGTACATTTCCTCCACAAATGGGGATGGGCGGCCGCTGTAGTGTTACTGTTTGGGGCCGCTGCCTGGTTTATCAGCCACTATCATCGCCGGCAACCGGTTGCCGTTATCGCCGGAAACACACTGCCGGACATAGCTCCCGGGAAAAATGGTGCCATCCTTACGCTGGCGGATGGCTCACAGATGGTGCTCGACAGTATGGGAAACGGTATCATCACCCATCAGAACGGAACTACCGTAGTCCTAAAAAATAACGGTCTCCAATACACGCAGGAAGCTGCAGGTGCAGGCAAAATGGAATACAATACCATCACCACACCCAAAGGACGGCAATTCCAGGTGGTACTGCCGGATGGCACCAAAGTATGGCTCAATGCCGCCAGCTCCCTGCAGTTTCCTGTAACCTTCAATGGAAAGGAAAGGAGAGTGGAACTCTCCGGGGAAGCCTATTTTGAAGTCGCCGGCAACGCAGCACAACCCTTCAGGGTGAACGTGCTCCGGAAAATGGACATCCTGGTACTCGGTACCGGTTTTAACGTAAATGCATATACGAATGAAAAGAATAGCTATACTACATTGATAGAAGGAGCGGTCAGTATATCCCTTGCCAATCAAACCGGCAACAGTGTGGTATTGAAACCAGGAGATCAGCTACAGGCAGGCGATGCCGGCATAAAAGTAACGCGGAACGCAAATGTGGAAAAGGCCATCGCATGGAAAAACGGCCTGTTTAATCTTGAAGGAGTAGGCCTGCGGGAAATGATGCGCCAGCTGGAACGCTGGTACAACCTGGAAGTAGTGTATGAAGGAAATGTGCCCGATGTTCACTTTTTCGGTGAGATGAGCAGAAGCCTGCAACTCTCTGATGTGCTCACGGGGCTGGAACGGTCGGATGTGCATTTCCGGCTGGAAGAGGGCCGCCGGCTGATCGTAATGCCTTAACGTATATTATTTATCCCGGATACCGTAAAACTGAAACACTATGCCAGTAATGAATATCAACTAGTACAATTTGACCGGCAAAAAAAACCGGAAGTGCGACCAACACTTCCGGAAAGTTGCTGGCTGACTTAAATCAGGTTTCGAGACCTCCATTTTTAACAACCAAACGTTGCAAATCTATGCAAAAAACTGCTTATTGGAGCCGTTGGGACTTGCCGTGCCGGCTCCCAACCAAAATGCTCCGGATTATGAGATTTACCAGTGTTCTCCTTCTTACCATTTGCTTACATGTATCAGCCAACACATTTTCGCAATCTGTCACTTTTTCCGGACGGGCCGTCCCAATGGAAAAACTTTTTGCCGCCATTAAAAAGCAAACGGGTTTCGTGGTGTGGGGTAAATCTGAACTGCTGAAACAGGCCGGCGCCGTATCAGTATCAGTGCAGAATATGCCCCTGATCAGCTTCCTGGAACTGGTGATGAAGGACCAGCCATTCAACTATAAAATAGCAGGCAACACCATCATGCTGTACAGCAAGCCTCCTGCTGCCGCGAATAACGCCACACCGGAGAAAGAATCACCGGTAACAGGGCATGTTACCGACAGCACCGGCATTCCCCTCATCGGGGCTACGGTGCAGGTACCTGGCGCCAGTCAACCCGCTATTACCAACTCAGAAGGCAACTTCACCTTGCCGGTATCTGCCGGGGATGTACTTCGCATCAGCTTTATAGGATATAAAACCAAAGAGGTGACAGTAACTCCCGGTATGCTGCGAACCGGGAATATCGGTAACATTGTTTTGTCTGTCATCTCGGCTACCTTATCAGCATTAAATGTTACGGCCAACACCGGCTATCAATCAATTCCAAAAGAACGCGCCACCGGATCATTCAGCGTGATTACAGAAAAAACGCTCGGCGCCAGGATGGAAACCAATATTATGGACCGCCTGGAAGGCACCGTGCCCGGCCTCTTTATGCAGAATGGCGCCGTTAATATCCGCGGACTTTCAACCTTATACGGCAACCAGAACCCGCTATATGTGGTGGACGGTTTTCCCTTCGAAGGAGACCTTAACTATATCAACCCCGCTGATGTAGTGAACGTAACAGTAATGAAAGATGCCGCCGCCGCTTCCATCTACGGAACCCGGGCAGCCAACGGTGTGATCTCCATTACCACCAGGTATGGCAGCAACAGGAAACTCACGGTCAACTTCAACAGCACCGCGTTTATAACAGGCATCCCCAACGCAGGTTACATGCACCTGCTCAATTCCTCCCAGATGGTGGATCTGCAACAGGAACTGTTCAATAGCTGGCATCCAGGTTATAACGATGTCATCAAACGTGCAGGCCAGCCAAAAGCAATGGAAGCACTTTATAATTATGAGCAAAATCTCATCAGCAAAACTGATCTCGACAATACCCTCAATAATTTAAGGAACGCTAACGGGCAAAGTCAGCTGGAAAACCTGTTCATGCGTAACCGTGTCAAACAACGCCACAGCTTCTCCGCCAGCGGCGGAAACGAAATCCACCAGTATAATATCATGATGAATTATACAGGTAACAGGGACTACGGTTTCCGTACCGGCAATGAAGATATTAACGTGGGCATGAAAGATAAAGTGAAAGTGTTTAAATGGCTGGACGCAGAAGTAGGCGCCAATACCAATATCCGCAACGGGAAGTATCTCCGCGAAAACCCCGAATCCTTTTACCGGAATATGCCTTATGAAGTACTGAAAAATCCCGATGGCAGCTCCGCCCCGTTCACTAAATTAAAGTCACCCTATGAAATAGACCGCCTGAAAAACCTCGGGCTGTATGATGAAACATTTAATCCGCTGGATGAACTGTATAAATCAGATCTTTCCTATTGGTCAAATTACTTCAGGCTGCAGGGCGGATTCACCGTTAAAATTATCAGCGGCCTTACACTGGATCTGAAATACCAGACAGAACGCGGCAGCAGCTACAATAAATCATATTATTCTCCCAACTCCTACTACACCAAAAATATGATCAACGACGCAGCGCAGGTCATCGACGGGGAGTTGGTGAAGAATGTACCTGACGGCGGACAACTATACGAAACACGTGGCAATTCAAAATCCTATACCGCCCGCGCGCAACTGAACTTCGACAAAAATATCAGCACAAAACATCACGTGTCGGCTTTAGCCGGTGTGGAACGCAGGGCAGTATCACAAACGTCGACCTCCGTGTTTAAAATGGGCTATAACGATAATAACCTGCAATACCTGCCGGTAAATGAAATTGCCCTCGGTAACCTGAAAGGAACAGAATCCCTGGGCAGCACCTTCTCCATGAAGTATAACGAAAATAATAACTTTTATTATGGAGAAGACAGGTACATCTCGGCCTATGGTAATGCCGGCTATACGTATAACGGGAAGTATAACGTTACCGGAAGCGTACGGGTAGATAACTCCAACCTCTTTGGTACCGACCCCCGCTACCGCTACCTGCCGCTCTGGTCTGTCGGCGCCAGCTGGAGAATGTCTGAAGAAGATTTCATGAAAGATATCAGCTGGTTAAACAGCCTGAGCATCCGCTCTACTTACGGCCTCGGCGGAAACGTGGCCAGAACGGTAGGACCCTACCTCCAGGCAAGATCTACCTTCTTTTCTGAAGCCAATGCCACCGCAACGGATATCATCTATCCGCCAAATAAATCATTAAGATGGGAAAAAACAGCTACTACCAATATCGGTGTCGACTTCGCCGTATTAAATAACCGGGTGTCAGGATCAATAGATTACTACATCCGTAAAACCACCGACCTGCTGGGAGAAAAGGCCATCGATCCCACCAACGCATTTCCCAGCGCATTGATTAACTACGGCAGCTTAAATAATAAAGGTATTGAGCTGGCACTCAACACCCTCAATATAAACAAGAAACATTTCACCTGGAGCAGCACCCTGGCACTGAGTTTCAACAAAAACAAGATGACAGAAATAAATACCAGGGATGAAAATGTATACGGCCTTACCGGTGGCTACGGTGTAAATCGCATTGGCTACCCGATGGATGCCGTTTTCAGTTTCAGATCGGCAGGTCTTGATCCCGCCAACGGTTCCATGATGGTATACGATGCCGCCGGAAAAGTGGTAAAGAATTATGACCAGTCCGGCACCATTGTGGCCAACATGACGGATGTAAACGGCCTTGTATACAGCGGCACATTAAGACCGAAATACACGACTGGTTTTACCAACACCTTCACATATCAGCAACTCACACTAAGTATCATGATCATTGCCAACGGAGGAAATGTGATGAGAGATGTGGTGCCTGTTATCGACTATGGTTTCCCCCGCAGCAACGTAGACAGCAGGGTGATGAACTTCTGGCGCAAACCCGGCGATGAAAATAAACCCGGCATGTTACCGGCGCCCGATCTCAAAGGTAATGGCGGCAACTATTATACGCTCATCTGGTATGCCTCTGATCAAAATGTGCTCAAGGCAGATTATATCAAAGTAAGGGATATCGCCCTCTCTTATAATTTTGCGTCCGCGTTGTCCCGTGTCAAAAAATTATCTTCCGCCAAATTAACACTGCAGGTACAAAATCCTTTCCACTGGTACAACAACTCCGTTGGAATTGATCCTGAAGCTTATGAAATCGCCAGCCAGTACGCAAACAGAACATTACCGGTAATGTCCACTTACATGGCAGGAATAGATATCACCTTTTAAAACCAGGAAACATGAAAAAATTACATCTTTATATCATCTCCGGCATACTGATCTTATCCGGTTGCACAAAGTTCCTGGATATAAAACCAAAGGATAAATTTATCCCGGTAACAGTAGCCGATTACGAAAATATGCTGAACTCCGGCACCGTAGTGAACTTCGGTGATTACTTCTGGGACCTGCTCTCAGACGATGCCTTCCTGCCGGAAGGAGAACCTGGCAACCTGTTCACGAAGCAACAGCTACATGGCCGGAAAATTTATACATTCAACCCAGCTCCATTTGAACAAGGCGCCAACGATTTCATGTGGAGTGAAGGCTATAAAAGGATCTTCTACTACAACAGCATCATCAACAATATCATCGATGCAACGGAAGGTACAGACGCCAACAAAAAAAGCGTTCGCGCGGAAGCTTTGCTGGGCCGCGCAATGGAGCACCTGCAACTGGTAAATGTATACGCACAGCATTATGATGCAGCCACCGCCGCCACGCAGAACGGTATTCCCATTGCACTGATTGCAGACATCAACGCAAAATTTAAAAGGAACACGGTAAAAGAAGTATACGACCAGGTACTCAGTGATGCCAACGCCGCCATCGCAGACCTGCCGCTAAATCATAAGCTCACAAAGTTCAGGGCAGGTAAAGCAGGCGGATACGCCTTACTGGCCAGAACCTATCTCTTTATGGGCGATTACGCCAATGCCCGTAAAAATGCAGACCTGGCGTTGTCGCTGCAAAGTGAGCTGGCCAACATGAATGATTATAAGATCACGATCCCCGGGCCGTTTCCAAATGTTCCCGGTGCGCCGCTCGGCTGGACCAACATCCCCGACGCGCAGCTTAACCCGGAAACCATCGTGGCACGGCACTTCCTGCGGCCATTCGGATTGGGCATGGATGTTTGCGCCTCCCCGGAATTAAGCGCACTCTTTACCAACGACGATAAACGCTGGACATTATATTATGCCGATGGCTGGCCACCCGCGCCACCATTTAATTATATGTCCAGGTACCAGGTAAAGATCTTCCTCCGCGGAGATTTCTATAGCAACTATCTCAATGTACCGGAAATGTACCTGACCCGCGCAGAATGCTTTGCCCGTGAAAACAATTTAACAGCTGCCCTCGCAGATATCAATAAATTAAGACTCAACCGGATTACACCCGCTGCCTATAAAGCCTTTACGCCGGCGGACTTCAGTAATGATGGTGAGAAAGTATTACGGTTTGTGTTGGAAGAAAGAAGAAGGGAAATGGCATTCACCGGGATGCGGGTCATCGACCTGAAACGCCTGAACAAAGAAACCCGTTTTCAGAAAATAATAAAGCATACCGCAGAAGGCAAAACGTATGAGTTGCTGCCCGGCAGCAATAATTACCTGCGCCAGCTGTGGCCCAATGCTACGGTATTCAACCCGGACTGGCCGCTGAATCCATAAATTATTCCTGTCCTCCCTGTTCCATTTGTGACGCCGGTAACCTGCCGGCGTCATTAACCTCCTATTGACTAATTAAATCACACATGCAAGACAACATCGTTAAAATTGAAGGACTATCACACCGTTACAGTAAAGACTGGGCAGTGAAAGATGTCAGTTTCGAAATCAACAAGAAAGGCATTGTAGGTTTGCTTGGCTCCAATGGCGCCGGCAAATCCACTACTATGAACATTCTTTGCGGAGTGTTAAGTCAAACCCGCGGCCAGGTACTCATTGAAGGCATCGATATGAGGGCTGACCCGGAAGAAGCAAAGAAAAGGATTGGCTTCCTGCCGCAAAATGCACCGCTCTACCTCGAACAAACAGTGGATGAATACCTTACCTTTTGCGCCCACCTCCGCCTGATAGATAAGCGCCGTATAAAAGCAGCGGTAGATACCGTGAAGGAAAGATGCGGTGTGGCGCATTTCAGTAAAAGGCTTATCGGCAACCTCTCCGGTGGCTACCGCCAGCGGGTAGGTATCGCACAGGCCCTCATTCACACGCCCCTGCTGGTAGTGCTGGATGAACCCACCAATGGCCTGGATCCCAACCAGATCCTGGAAGTACGCCAGCTGATCAAAGAAATTGCCACAGATCGCGCAGTGATCTTCTCTTCACATATTCTCTCCGAAATACAGGCTACCTGCCAGGATATTATTATGATAGAAGGCGGCAGAATGGTGTTTAAAGACACCATGGAATCTTTCAACAATTATATAGAACCGGACAGCCTCATCACCACCCTCGAAAATCCACCGGAAGAAAAGGAACTGAGAGCCATCAAAGGCATTAAAAACGTGGAGTTCCTGACAGAAAAAACGATCCGCGTAAGATTTGAGCCCGCCACCGATATCGCTGAAAATATCGTGGAAATGAGCGTGCAGAAAAAATGGCGCCTCAAAGAAATAACACTGGAGAAAAGCTCCCTGGACGCCATTTTCGCACAGTTATCCAATAAAAAATCTAAACCTGCCATACAGTAATGAAAATAATTATCAGAATAGCCCGCCAGGAGCTGAGCCTCCTGTTCCATTCGCCGGTAGCCTGGCTTATCTTAATTGTATTCCCGGTACAAATAGGCATCGACTTCCTTCACTATATCCAGATGATAGGACGCGCACAACGTATGGGACATCACTTCACCGATGTTACTTCCATGATCTTCACCGGCCAGCAGGAAGGATTTTACCCCGGTGTGAAAAGTACCCTGTACTTCTATATTCCACTGTTAACGATGGGCCTCATCAGCCGGGAAACACACAGCGGTTCCATTAAATTATTATTGTCGTCTCCCATTAAAGTAAGGGACATCGTACTGGGAAAGTATGTAGCCATGATGGGATACGGCGCACTATTGCTGGTCATCATTTGCCTCTATGGAATTTCCGGTTCGTTTTTTATTGAGCATATCGACTGGAAACTGCTGGCCTCCGGCGCACTGGGATTGTACCTGCTGATCTGCGCCTATGCAGCTATCGGGCTGTTCATGTCGTCGCTTACTACCTACCAGGTGGTAGCAGCTATCAGCACATTGGCAGTGCTGGCCGGCCTCAACTTTATCGGCGGCCTGTTCCAGGGTAATGATGCGGTGCGGCATATCACCTATTTTATGTCTATTGCAGGCAGAACAGAACAATTTATTTATGGACTGATCAGCACAGAAGACGCCTTTTACTTCTTCCTTGTAATCGGCTTTTTCCTGGCCATTACAGGCATGCGGTTGCAAGACCAGCGCGAGGCAAAGTCGCCGTGGATACGTACCGCAAGGTACCTCGGACTGATAGCGCTTTGCTTCCTTACCGGGTATATCAGCTCTCGTCCGTCCTTTACAGGGTATGTGGATATGACCGCTACCAAAACCCATACACTCGGCCTGCAAAGCCGCGAACTGGTAAAGGCGATGGACAAGCCGCTGAAAATTACCACCTATGTGAATATCCTCGACGATAATTACTACCTCGGCGCACCGGAGAAGAAAAGCGCGGACGAAAGGATACTCACGCCCTACCGCCGGTTTATGCCCAACCTGCAAATGGAATATGTGTATTACTACGACTTCGCCAACAACAAAAATCTCTATAAAAATTACCCCGGAGAAAGCGATGCGGCCATCGCAAAAAAAGTAGCAGATATCCAGGACCTGGATTACAAAAAAGTAATTCCACCTGCACAGATCCGGAAAATGGTAGATCTGGGGCCCGAAGAAAACCGGCTGGTAAGGCTCCTGCAATATGGCGATAAGAAAACTTTTCTCCGGTATTACAACGATATCATGATATATCCCGGTGAACAGGAATTCACCGCCGCGCTGAAACGTATCGTAACGCCTGCTGAAATACCCGTGGTTACGTTTGTTGCGGGCAACGGCGAAAGAAGCATTACAAAAGCGGGTGATGCCGCATTCAGGATGTTTGTAAATGAACTCACCTTCAGGGGGGCGTTGATTAACCAGGGATTTAATGTAGATACCGTAAATCTTACCAGTGAAGAAATTCCTGCCGCCACTTCGGTGCTGGTAATTGCTGATCCGAAAACAGCCCTCCCGGCGGCAGCACAGGCAAAACTGGACCAATATATTGCCAGCGGCAGAAACCTGTTCGTGATCACAGAACCAGGATCACAGGAAATACTGCAACCCTTACTGCAACAACTGGGCATACAACCCGGTGAAGTACCGGTACAGGAAGAAAGCAGGGACTATGCACCCGACTTTATCCTCGCCCGTTTTTCAGACGATGCCGGGAAAATCTCACCAAAGCTCGCTGCATTCAAAGGTGATAGTGCGGTAGTATCCATGCCGGGCGCTGTGAATCTTCAATATGCACAACAGCAGGGTTTCCGCACGGTACCATTGCTGCTGGCAAAAAATAACCACGCACTGGCCATTGCCGCTGAAAGAGAAGTGGCGGGCAAAACCCAGCGCATCATTGTTACCGGCGATGCCGATTTTATGAGCACCGGCGAGCTGGCGCGGCGCAAACCTTCCGTATGGAACCAGTCGCTGATCACAGAATTATTCCGCTGGTTTACCTACGGCGATTTTCCCGTAAATACCGGCGCCATCAGATCAAAAGATGTGATCGACAGCGATGATCAGGGGATCCTGACCATGCGGATATTTTTCTTTGGCGTAATACCCGTATCACTCCTGATTTTTGCTACCACACTACTGCTTTACAGGAAGAGAAGATAATATTTAACCAACCACTCACAGGCAGGAAAGGTCGTCCCGTAACAAGGCGGCCTTTTCTTTTTTATTCCAGGCCATTTTATCATGTTACTTAACACGTTACCTATAAAAAATCAATTTATTTAAGTGTTCCAACATAAATTATCATCCTATTATTATGATAATTGGTATTTTTTTCGTTTGTTTATGTTTATAACATCTGAATAAAAGAAAATATTGAATATTATTAAAAAATATAATCAATCAGATGAATCTCACATATTAGCCTTACTGAAAGAAGGCGATATGGGTGCATATGAGGCCATCTACAACGAATACTGGCCCCGTTTATACGGATACGTTTACAACAGGCTGAAAAGTAAAGAAGTAGCAGAAGAAATTATCCAGGAAGTATTTTTCTCCCTCTGGAAAAAACATGAAGAACTGCAACTTACACACTCGCTCTCCGCGTATTTATTTACTGCGGTAAAGTACCAGCTACTCAACTATCTCAAATCAGACCGTATCCGCAAAACCTATATTCACCAGTTTGCACAATTACCTGAACAGCGATCCGATAATTCCAACGAGGAAAATATCGCGGCTACCGATCTGAAAAATACCATGGAGAAAGAAGTATCACGGCTTCCGGAAAAATGCCAGCAGGTATTCAGGATGAGCCGCCATCAACATCTTTCTGTTACCGACATCGCCAACACATTGAACATCTCCCATAAAACAGTGGAAAACCATCTCACCAAAGCCCTCCGGCAACTTAGAATGGTGCTGGGGCATCACCTGTGCCTCATTATCCTGGTACTGAATACAGCCCTGCAACAGTAATATGGCCTACCCGGTCTTTTTATTTTTTAATTTTTTTTAAAAGACGTAGGTGTTACGCTTTTCACAGTGTACTTATCTATAGGTGACACTATTAACTGCCTGATTAAATACAAGTGTGAAAAACTGATGAACAACCAGGATCTTAAAAATTTAATCGAGAAATATCTAAATGGCACGCTGGAAGCTGCGGAAGCGCAACAACTGGAGCAGTGGCTGGATGCAACAGGCGACGAACACGCATTTGAAGCGATGCCCGAAGCAGAAAAAGAAGCAGCCAGAATAGCAGGATACCATCACCTGGTAAAACGCATCAATCAACACCGGCAACGTGGTATAATAACACCGCTCTTCCGCTACTGGAAAGCCGCTGCATGCGTGGCCTGTATCATAATCGCCGGCGCTATATTCAGAAAGGAAATGTTAAACATAGTAGCGCCGCATCGCCTGGTGTCGCTGCAAAGCACCCCCGGCAAAACTAAAAAACATATCCTGTCCGATGGCTCTATCGTTTGGCTCAAAGGCAACAGTAAATTAATTTACCCGGCAGGTTTTGGCGCCGGTAACCGCGAAGTAACACTGCAGGGCGAGGCCCTCTTTGAAATAGCAAAAGACCCGCGGCATCCGTTCCTGGTAAAGTGCGGCACACTCACCACCACGGTGCTGGGTACCAGCTTCAATATCCGGGAAACAGGCAAGGAAACACAGGTAACCCTGCTCACGGGAAAAATTGCACTCAGCGCGCCGCAATCGGCCCCCGTAGTGTTGTACCCGGAACAACAGGCAATATACGCCACAACAGGAACGGCTATACGGAAAGAGGAAGAAGGAACGCCGCCCATCAGCGATATCACAAAAGGCACAGAATATAACATGGCATTCAACGATGCCACCATGCAACAGGTTTTACAACGGATAGAAAATAAATTTGAGATAAACATACAACTGCAGGACGCAGTGATCAACACAAATCTAATCACGGCAGATTTTACTGACCAGTCTTTACAACACACAATGGAGATGATCAGCCAGGCACTCAACCTGGACTTCGGGATCAATGGCAAAACTATTTTACTCAAACAAAAAAAGTGAAAAATGAACCTGTTATCAACCACAATCAAACCGAGTCACACACAAAAATCTAACATCATGGCTAACATCATTTCCAACTAAAAAAGCCGGAGGGGTGACAGCCCCGCCAGCTTATGATAAATAGCCCTGTTTATCACCGCGTGACAGCGCGGTAAGGGAATTCCTTTGTCAAATTCTTTCCGAAATCTAACAAAGTACAAGGTCTATGCTCATAAATCTAAAAAGAAATGCCTTCCTGTCCAAATGCAAGAAAGTAACGGCGACCAACCTGGTTGCTGGCGTATTACTCTATGGTATTACGCACCCCGCTGCGGCACACGCCCAGGGAGTCCTCGACAGGAAAATATCGCTGCAGGCAGATGATATGAGCCTGAAAGGTGTGCTGAACCAGATCCACAGCAAAGCAGAAGTGAAATTTGTATACAGCTCCAGCCATATCGCGCTCGACAGGAAAGTATCCGCAAGGGCCGACCAGGAAGCACTCGGTAAGGTGCTCAATCGCCTCCTCGGCCGCCTCGAAATAGGTTTTGTAGTGAACGATGATTATATCATTCTTACAGATAATGACGCCACCGCCAAACGCACCGCCAGCCCGGATATGATGACTTCCATCGCACTGGCGGATATTGTAGTGAAAGGAAAAATACTGAATGAAACAGGCGATCCCTTCCCCGGTGCTACCGTTATGGAAAAAGGTACCGGCAACGGCGTTACCTCGGCGGGCGACGGCACCTTCACCCTGAAAGTCAAAGAAGGCGCCACCCTCGTAGTTACCGCCATCGGATACAGCATCACCGAAGTAAAAGCCGCTGACGCCGGTATCGTACGACTGAAAGCCGCCGTAAAACAATTGCAGGACTTCGTGGTTACAGCCGCCGGAATTGCCCGCCAGAAAAACAGTCTAGGCTACTCCGTAAGCACCATCACCTCGGATAAACTGGCACAGAAATCAGAACCAGACCCCGTAAGGGCCCTCACCGGGAAAGTAGCCGGCGTGAATGTACAATCTGCCGGCGGCGTGGCCGGAGGTGGTACCAATATCACCATCCGCGGTAACTCCTCACTCAATGGCAACAACCAGCCGCTGTTTGTGGTAGACGGTGTTCCCTTCGATAACTCCAGCTTCGCCAACGTAGGCGCAACCACCGTAGGCGGCGCAGGCGTTACCAACCGCGCATTCGACCTCGATCCGAATAACATCCAGACCATGACGGTGCTGAAAGGCGCCGCTGCCGCTGCATTGTATGGATCAAGAGCCGCTAACGGCGCTATCATCATCACCACAAAGGCAGGTAAAAAGAAAAGCAGAAAAGGCACGGAAATTACTTACAACACCGGCTATTCCGTGGAACAGGTGTCCGGCCTGCCCGATTATCAAACCAAATACGGACAAGGTACCAACAACGACTACCGGCAAGGGGTATACGCTTCCTGGGGGCAGCCCTTTGAAGGAGTGGAAAGCATCCTGCCTACACGCGCCACCGTCCCACATCAGCTCACGCGGCAGTTCTCTTCCGCCGTGTTCCCGCAGTTCTATGAAGCAGATGGCGTAACGCCCATCCAGGTGCCTTACAAATCGTATGCAAAAGACAATGCAAAGAATTTCTTCCGGCAGGGTAGTGTTTACGAAAATGCCATCACCATCTCTTCCGGCAACGAAAAAGGAAACTTCAACGCAGGCTTCTCCAACACGAAAAATAAAGGCGTAGTACCCGGCAATGAAATAACCCGCACCTCTGTCAACATCGGCGGAAACATCCGGCTGGAAAATAAATTCTATGCCAGCGGCGCTATCAACTACGTCACCACCCGGCAAAAAACACCACCGGTAGGCGGCCTCACCGGCTCTATCATGTCTACCCTCATGTACGTACCAACCAGCTATGATCTCACTAACTATCCTTACGAGAACCCGCTGGATGGTAGTAACGTATATGACTATACGGGAGTGGATAATCCCTACTGGTCAGTAAAGCACAGTCCTTCTACCAGCGACGTGGACAGGTACTACGGTAACCTCGTACTGGGCTTCGATCCGCTGCCCTGGCTGAACGTGCAGAACACCATCGGCTTCAACGCGTACACCGACAGGCGAATGAGCGTACGCGGTAAAGGCAGCTCTTCCTATCCCAACGGAAGCATCACATCAGATAATATTTACCGCCAGGAACTGGATAACACCCTGCTGGTAACCGCCACCAAACCTCTTACATCAGATATATCACTGCGGGCAATCGTTGGTAACAACGTGAACCAGCGGTTAACAGACAGGAAAGCATTTTACGGGGATAATATTATCGTGGCCGACCTGATAGACATGAACAACACCAGCTCGGTAACACCGATACAGCTGATCAATAACAGGAACATCCTGAAACAACGCTACTACGCCTTCTTTACAGACATCACCTTTGATTATAAGAACTTTGCCTCCCTCAACTTTGTAGGACGCAACGATATTTCCTCTACACTGCCCGCCAATAACAAAAGCTATTTCTATGGCGGTGTAAACGGATCACTGGTATTCACAGAAGCGCTGCACCTGCCCAAAGGAGTGCTGAACTTTGGTAAAATAAGAGCAGGCTACACCAAAGTAGGTAACGAAGCCTCTCCTTATCAAACACAAAACTTTTACCAGATCAACCCCATCCTGGGTGCCAGCACTACGCCCGCAAACGTAGGACTGCCCTTTACGCCGGCAGGTGGCAGCGTATATAACGTGGTTACTCAGGCCAACCTGCTCACCAACGCTAACCTGAAACCGGAATTTATCACGGAACTGGAACTGGGAACAGAACTGCAGTTCTTTCATAATCGTATAGGCATTGACTTTACCTGGTACAATAAGAAAAGTACCTCGCAGATCTTCGAGGTTACTGCTGCACCCTCTTCCGGCTATACTACCCAGATCCTTAACCTGGGTGAAGCCACCAACAAAGGCGTGGAGCTAGGTTTAACGGTAGTGCCCTTGCAATCCAATAATGGCCTCAACTGGGATATCTCGGCCAACTTCACCCGCAACAGGAACATCATCCGCGACCTCGGAGGATATGAACGCTTCAGCTATGGCGGCACCAACGGCACCAGCAGTGTACACGTTGTAGGCCAACCATACGGCCTTATCCAGGGAACAGCCTATGCACGCGACGAGGAAGGCAATGTGCTCATAGATCCCAATACAGGTAAACCACTGATCTCCGGCGCACTCAAAGCAATCGGTAATCCCAATCCCGATTTCATGGTAGGCATTACCAATACTTTCCGCTTCCGCAGCTTCTCACTGAATATCCTGTTCGATTGGAAACAAGGCGGACAACTGTACTCCCGCACTGTAGCGGAGATGCTGTCGCGCGGCGTTACCCGTGATATGGAAAACCGCGAGTTTACCATTGTATCGCCGGGCGTGCTGGGCGATATCAATACACAAACGCCGCTGCTGGACGACAAAGGCAATAAGATCCCGAATAACGTGGCGCTGTCTTTTGAAGATCATTTCTTCAGCAGCAGTATGGGCCCCGGCAACGGCGGTATTAATGAAGGATCAGTATTCGATGCTACCGTATTCCGCCTGCGGGAAGTGGCACTGGGATATGAACTTCCCAAAAGCTTTTTAGGTAAAACACCTTTCGGGTCTGCCTTCATTTCGGTTACCGGCAGAAACCTCTGGTACAGCGCTCCCAACTTCCCGAAGTATACCAACTTCGACCCGGAAGTCAGTTCGCTCGGCGTTGGTAACTCGCAGGGATACGATAACCTGGCAGTACCCACCACGCGCCGCTTTGGTGTAAACCTGAAATGTTCTTTCTGATCATAAAACCTGATATGATGATGGCACTTAAATATATTGCATATACAATAGCACTGGCAGGTGTTTTCACAGTTACCGGTTGTAAAAAATTTGTAGATATCAATACAGATCCAAACAATCCCACCACTGCCCAGTTATCGTTATTGCTGCCGGCTACAGAAGTATCAATGGCAGCCAACATGTACCAGCTGAACAGCGGCACCGCCACTTTTATGCAGTACACCGTTTTCTCCTCCGGCCTGAGCAGGCTGCAGCAGCAGGGTACCAGCTTCAACGATTCATGGGACGGGTTTTATACGCAAACACTGAACGACCTGGAGGCTATTATAAAAACGGGAACCGCCCAGGAACAATGGGGCTACGTGGCCATCGCCAAACTGGAGAAAGCATACCTCGTAAGCCTGATGGTGGACATGTGGGGAGATATCCCTTATTCGCAATCACAGAAAGGCCAGGAAACGGTGAGCCCGCCGTTTGAAAAAGGTGCGGATATTTATGAAGATCTTTTGAAGATGATCGACGAAGCAGCTGTTGATGCCGGGAAAATTTCCGCCACCACGCTGGTTCCCGCTACATCCGATCTCCTGTACAGCGGGCTTAAAAGCTCCTGGCTCATGATGGCCAACTCGCTGAAGCTAAAACTGTATAACCAGATCCGCCTGGTGAATCCTGCAAGATCCGCTACCGCCATACAGGCGCTGATCGCCGATCCGGCCACGCTGATTGGCGGCGCCACCAATACCAACGCATCGGACTTTACCTTCCGCTTCGGGCCCGGGCAAAATCCCAACAACCGGCATCCCTGGCACCGGTCGGAATACCAGGGCAGCAAAACGTTTTATATGAGCCAGTCGCTGATCGACCTGCTGTTTAACAACGATGATCCCCGGTTGCGCTATTACATTATCCGCCAGAACGCTACGGCAGGATTAAATAATTCGGCCAACAGCAACGGCTACTACGGCCGCAATCCCGGCGATGGTACCGCCGCGCCGGCCGATCTGAACCGGCGCTCTACCTTCGGCATCTATCCCGCCGGCGGTTTGTACGACAATGCACCGGTAAATAATATGCCCGTCACCAATCAATTCCTCACCAATACCAATGCCACCGGTGCCCTCAAAGTAGTAGGCCCTACAGATGGTACCGGCGCAGGCATCATGCCCATGATCACCAACGCCATGGTGAAGTTCATCCGTGCAGAAGCAGCGCTTACGCTTAACACCGGCGACGATGCCCGGCAGGCGTTTAAAGACGGTATCACTGCACATCTCAACAGCGTGAGCACCTACGCCGCCGCCAACGGTGGCGTTGCATTAACCGCCGCCACTATCGCCGACTTTGCCGCGGGCCAGCTGGTGAAATATGACGCCGCCAGCAATGCCGGTAAACTGGAACTGGTGATGACACAGAAATACATCGCGGAATACGGCAATGGCATGGAAGCGTATAACGATTATCGCCGTACCGGTTTGCCAGCGCTGCGCACACCGCTGTCGCCGCTCAACACCTTCCCGCTGCGCCTGTATTACTCCGAAACAGAGCTTACCGCCAATACCAGTTTAGGGGATGACGCCGGCCGCTTGCAGGTAGCACAACAAACAACACCGGTTTTCTGGGATAAATAAGTAAAAAATTTACGGGACTAAAATTATAATTATGAAACATTTTATAGTTGCCATACTGCTTATTTCATCGGTTGCATTTTCCTGTAAAAAGGTGAAGTACGAATGGGAGGGATATACCTATACCGCCGTGCCGGTAGTTACAATAGATACTACCAAAACAGCCCTGCCTACGCGGCAGGCAGGCAAAGTAGCTTTCTTTAACCTGAAAGATCCGGAGGTGGCGAGTCAGCAGTTTGCCTTTGCCCTCAGCTGGGAAGGATTCGGGAAAGAAACGGTTACTTCTATCGAAGTGTATACCAGCTATAATAAAGCAGAAACCAGCGTACCCGCTTACCCGTTAGTGATATCTTCTCCCGGTAACCAATATACGAACATCGCACAGTTTCCGCTGCCCAGCATAGTAGGCACCAACGATCATTTATATGAAACCGTGACCACCTTCCCGAAAACGTATTCCTTTACAGCAGCGCAATTGGCAACACTGAATCATGTAAGTCTTTCAAATGTGGGCGTAAACGATTACTTTTTGTTCAAATTTATCCTCAACCTGGCCGATGGCCGCAGGATCGTCACCTTCTTCAACAATATCTGCGATGAAGCAAGAGGCGAGCCCGGCGACTGCCGCGTAGGTGTGAGGTTTAAAAAACAATAGAAAACCCGTTTTGATCAACTGAAACTGATAACCCGTATGAATAGGAAATTTAACGGCCTGCTACTCCTGTTGCTGACTGCCGCAGCCGGCGCATGGGCACAGCAGGTGCCATCTCCCAAAGAACATTTTGGTTTTAATATAGGAGATGATTATAAACTGGCTAACTATACACAAACGGCCGCCTACTTTAAAAAGCTGTCGGCTTCTCCCCGTACAAAACTGGTGGATATAGGGCTTACAGAAGAAGGTCGTCATCAGTATATGCTCATCGTTTCTTCCCCGGAAAATATAAAACGGCTGGAACGGTATAAAACCATCTCACAGCAACTGGCACACGCGGAAGGTCTTACCGACCAGCAGGCCCGCGAACTGGCTGCAGAAGGGAAGTCCATTATCTGGATCGACGGCGGATTGCATGCCACCGAAGTAGTAGGCACCCACCAGCTCATAGAAACCATGTGGCAGCTGGTAAGCCGCACAGATCCGGAAACGATGAATATCCTGGACAACGATATCATCCTCTTAACACATGCCAACCCCGACGGGCAGGAACTGGTGTCTAACTGGTACATGCGCGAACCCGATACCAGCAAAAGGGCTACTAACATACCACGGCTATACGAAAAGTACGTAGGACACGATAATAACCGCGACTTCTACATGATGAACATGAAAGAGAGCCAGAACATCAGCCGCCAGCTGTTTGTGGAATGGCTCCCGCAAATCATGTACAACCACCACCAGCGAGGCCCCGCAGGCTCCGTGCTGGCCGGCCCGCCATACCGCGATCCCTTCAATCACGTGTTTGATCCGCTGATAGTTACCAGTATAGACGCCGTAGGCGCTGCTATGAACAACCGGCTCAACGTGGAAGGAAAACCCGGCTATACCCAGCGCGCCGGTTCACAATTCTCCACCTGGTGGAACGGCGGCTTGCGCACTACGCCCTATTTTCATAATATGGTAGGAATCCTGACGGAAATAATCGGTAGTCCCACACCGGAAAATGTACCTTTAGTACCGGAACGGCTCATCCCCAACGGCGCTACCCCCAACCCGGTAACGCCGCAGCGGTGGCACTTCCGGCAATCGATCGATTATTCCGTATCGCTCAATTACGCCGTACTCGACTACGCCTCCCGCTATCGCAGCGAACTGCTGTTCAATATCTACCGTATGGGCGCCAACGCTATTGCGAGAGGAAACCGCGACAACTGGACGTTCTACCCGAGCTATATCGACAGCATAAAAATTGCCAATAAGAACAATAAAAAATCCGAACCCGGTACAGAAGGAGAAGGTGGTGGCGAATTCTCCTTCGGCCGGGAGGATACTGTGGCGGTGAAATACTACGATGCTGTGCTGAAAGACCCCGGACGCCGGGATGCCCGCGGCTACATCATCCCGGCAGATCAGCCGGATTTCCCCACCGCCGTGAAGTTTATCAACGCCCTCATTCAATCAGGCATAGCGGTGCAGAAAGCCACAGCTGCTTTTACAGTGGCAGGCAAACAATATCCTGCCGGCTCATACATTGTAAAAACCAGCCAGGCTTTTCGCCCGCATGTAATAGACATGTTCGAACCACAGGACCATCCCAATGATTTTCAATATGAAGGAGGTCCGCCTATCCGGCCCTACGATGCCGCCGGATGGACGCTGGCCTTCCAGATGGGTGTACAGTTCGATCGTATTCCCGAAGCCTTCAGTGGTCCGTTTGAAAAACTGCCATACGGCAGCCTGCAATCCCCGCCAAAGCAGGAAGTGGCCACGGGCAAAGGTTACCTCATTGATGCCCGCATCAACAATGCTTTCATCGTAGTGAACGATCTGCTGAAAGCAGGCGTGAAAGTATTTCGTGTGCCCGTTGGCGTTAAAGAGGCAGGTAGCTTCTACATCCCTTCCTCCGCCAAAGCGCATGAACTGCTCACAAAAGATGCCGCATCATTCGGTATACCCGTTACCGTTAGTGAAAGCAAACCTGCCGGCTTGAAAGCAGTAGCACCCATGCGTATCGGCATCTGGAACAACTACGGCGGATCTATCCCCGCCGGCTGGATCAGCTGGCTGATGGAACAGTATCACTTCTCTTATGAATTCGTTTACACCTCGGCTATCGACAGTGGAAAGCTCCGCAGCAAATACGACATGATCATTTTTGCCACCGGCGCCATACCCGATACCGGCAAACCCAAAAAGGCACGCAACGGATTTGAAACCAAACCACCCAAACCTGTCGAACTGCCGGCACAATACCGCGGCTGGCTTGGAAAAATTACGGCGGATACCTCCATTCCCCAACTGAAGAAATTCCTGGAAGACGGCGGCCGTATTGTTACCATTGGAAGCAGCACCAACCTGGCCTATCACCTGCAACTGCCGGTACAGAATGCACTGGTGGAAAAGAACAGCAAAAATGAATGGAAACCACTCAGCGGTACCAAATACTATATTCCGGGTAGCCTCCTGGTGGCGGATATTGATACTACCGTTGCGGAAACCTTCGGCATGGCGGCAAGAAATGATGTGTATTTTGAGCGCAGCCCCGTTTTTAAACTGGATGCCACCGGTGATACCGCCAGCATTAAAAAACTGATGTGGTTCTCCGACGATAAACCATTACACAGCGGATGGGCCTGGGGCCAGCAGTACCTCAAAAATGGCATTGCGGCATTTGTAGCGCCGGTAGGCAAAGGCAAACTGTACGCCTTTGGTCCGGAAATCACGTTCCGGGGCCAATCTCACAGTACCTTCAAATTACTGTTTAACCAATTGTATAAATAATTTATGAGGCAGCAAATCATTTTGAGCAGTATAATGTGCGGTTTCGCTTTGTCCGCGGCAGCGCAACAACAGAAAGATAAAGCAGCCATGATCACATATCTTGATCAGCATACCGCCAGTTACGATTCCATTGCAAAAAAGATCTGGAGCTATGCGGAGCCGGGCTACCTGGAAGAAAAAAGTGCGGCGCTGCTGCAAACAACTTTACAGCAACAGGGCTTCACCGTAAAAGCCGGTATCGCCGGTATTCCCACCGCTTTTGAAGCCAGCTATGGTAGCGGCGAACCAATAATCGCCATACTGGCGGAATACGACGCGTTACCCGGTCTGTCACAGGAAGCCGTTCCTGAAAAACACCCGGTGAAAGACGGCAGCCCCGGACATGGCTGCGGTCATAATCTTTTTGGAACCGCCTCCGTGGCGGCTGCTATTAGTGTAAAAAACTGGCTGCAATCCAGCGGCGCAAAAGGAACTATCCGGTTATATGGTTGTCCTGCGGAAGAAGGCGGCTCCGGTAAAGTATACATGGTAAGGGAAGGGTTATTTAAAGATGTAAATGCAGTGCTGCACTGGCATCCCGGCAACCAGAATTCTGCGGCAGTGTCGCCCTGGCTGGCCAATAAGAATGCGAAGTTCAGGTTTTATGGCACCGCAGCACATGCGGCGGCCTCCCCTGAAAAAGGCCGTTCCGCCCTCGATGGCGTAGAGGCCATGGATTATATGGTGAACATGATGCGGGAGCATATCCCTTCTACCACCCGCATTCACTACGTGATCACCAAAGGTGGCGACGCGCCCAACGTAGTACCTGCATTTGCAGAAGTATATTACTATGTAAGGCACCCGGAAATGAAAGTGGTGAAAAGCGTATGGGAACGGCTGGTAAAGTGCGCGGAAGGCGCTGCGCTGGGAACCGGTACCCGCATGGATTACGAGGTAATAGGAGGGGTGTATAACATGTTGCCTAATATTACCCTGTCGCAAATAATGGATAAGAATCTTCACCAGGTAGGCGGTTTCAGCTACACCCCGGAAGAAAAGGAATTCGCAAAAAAGATCCAGGCCAGCTTCGTGGAAAAAGATAATACTCCCGATCCTGATACAGTCACTTCCCGCGTGAGTCCTTTTGCGATGATCCGCGAAGGCGGCAGCGCCTCTTCCGATGTGGCGGATGTAAGCTGGGTGGCTCCTACAGCCGGCATCGTAACGGCCACCTTTGTACCCGGATCTTCGGGTCACAGCTGGCAGAACGTAGCCGCCGCCGGCAGCAGCATCGGCATAAAAGGCATGATGGTGGCCGCTAAAACAATGGCGCTCACCGCATACGATTTATTCAAAAGCCCGGAAACCCTGAAAGTGGCAAAAGAAGAACTGGATAAAAGACAGGGAACCGGGTTCAAATATGAAGCAATGCTGGGCGACAGAAAACCCGCACTGGATTATCGTAAATAACTCAATCAGTAAACGCTATGAGAAATAAACTGCTTGTCACGCTCACCGCTGTTGGATTATACTGTACAACTGCGATGGCGCAAAATATTCCTTCCCCGAAAGATCATTTTGGTTTTAACATCGGAGACGATTATCAACTGGCCAACTACACGCAAACAGCAGCGTACTTTAAGAAACTGGCTGCCACGTCGAACCGCGTGCAGCTGGTGGATATCGGTAAAACAGAAGAAGGCCGCGATCAGTACATGCTGATCATCTCTTCTCCCGCAAACCTTAAACTGCTGGAAAAATATAAAAAGATATCACAACAGCTGGCACGTGCAGAAGGCATCTCCACTGAACAGGCACGGGAACTGGCCGCAGAAGGAAAAGCAGTGGTATGGATAGATGGCGGTTTGCACGCCACGGAAGTTGTAGGTACTCACCAGCTCATTGAAACCGCCTGGGAACTGAGTAGCCGGAAAGACCCGGAAACCATGCGCATTCTCGACAATGTGATCATCCTCATGACACATGCCAACCCCGACGGGCAGGAGCTGGTGTCCAACTGGTACATGCGGAATCCCGATACACTGAAACGCACGGTTGATCAACTGCCTGTACTATACCAGAAATACATCGGGCACGATAATAACCGCGACTTTTACATCATGAATATGAAGGAAAGCGTGAACATGGGACGCCAGCTGTTCCTGGAATGGATGCCGCAAATCATGTACAATCACCACCAGCGCGGGCCGGAAGGATCTGTACTCGCAGGCCCTCCTTATCGCGACCCTTTCAATTATTTCTTCGATCCGCTGATGATCACCGGCATCGATGCACTCGGCGCAGCGATGTATAACCGCCTCAATGCGGAAGATAAACCCGGCTACACCCGCCTCAATGGCTCCAGCTTTTCTACCTGGTACAACGGCGGCTTACGCACAACCACGCAGTATCATAACATGATCGGGCTGCTCACGGAAATTATCGGCAACCCAACACCGGAAAAAATTCCGGTAGTGCCGCAACGCCTGATCCCTAACGGCGCAACGCCCAACCCCGTAACACCGCAAAACGACTGGCGCTTCAAACGCTCTATTGATTACTCGGTATCGCTCAACTATGCGGTGCTCGACTATGCAGCAAGACAACGCGATGAAGTGCTTTTCAATATTTATAAGATGGGGAAGAATGCCATCGATAAAGGCAACCAGGATTCGTGGACATTATCACCCAAACGCTCCGAAGCCATTACCGCTGCTTTTAAAAAGGATAATATAGACTCCACCGACAAAAACGATGGCAGCGATCCGTATGGATGGATGCGCAGGGGAAGCAATATCCCGATGAAGTATTATGATGCGGTGTTTAAAGATCCTGCCGGAAGAGATCCCCGCGGATATATCCTCCCCGCCAACCAGGCCGATTTCCCCACCGCCGTGAAATTTATCAATGCCCTCATTAAAGCCGGCATACAGGTGCAGAAGGCAGATGCACCGTTCACAGTAGCTGGTAAACAATACCCTGCCGGCTCCTACATTGTGAAAACAAACCAGGCCTTCCGCCCGCATGTATTGGATATGTTTGAACCACAGGATCATCCAAACGATTTTCAGTATCCCGGTGGTCCTCCCATCCGGCCTTATGATGCCGCCGGATGGACACTGGCGTTTCAAATGGGCGTGCAGTTCGACAGGATCCTGGATAGCTTCGACGGGCCCTTTACAAAGTTGCCCTATGGCGCTTTGCAATCGCCTCCCAAAGCAGCGCTGACCACTGCCGGCGGGTACCTCCTGAGTGCGCGGGAAAACAACGCCTTCATCGCGGTAAATGACCTTATGAAAGCAGGCGTGAAAGTATACCGTCTTACTAAAGGAGTGGCCGGCAACGATAACGCCGTTCCAGGTAGCTTTTATGTGCCTGCAGATGGCAAAGCAAAAGAGATCCTGCAACAATCCGCCAATACGCTCGGACTTAAAACCACCGGTATCAGCAAACGCCCGGCCGGAATGGTGAGTATGGCGCCCATGCGCATTGCATTATGGGATACCTACGGCGGCTCTATGCCCTCCGGCTGGATGCGGTGGATCATGGAGCAGTATCATTTCCCTTTTGAGGTAATATACCCGCAGGATATCGATACCGGTAATCTCCGCAGTAAATACGATGCCATCATCTTCGCTACCCGCGCTATTCCGCCGGTATCAGGAGCAGAACCCAACAGGTATGGATATGCCCCCAAAGATCCTTCGCCCGCCGATATCCCGGAACAATACCGGCATTTGTTAGGGAAGATCACGAAAGAGAAATCTATCCCGCAGATAAAAACTTTCCTGGAAGAAGGCGGCACCGTGATCACAATCGGCAGCAGCACTAACCTGGCCTATCACCTCGGCCTGCCGGTGCACAATGCCTTGGTGGAAACAGATAACGCCGGCAAGGAAAAACCATTACCCGGTACAAAGTATTTTGTACCCGGAAGTATCCTGCAGGTGTCTTTCGATAGCACGCATCCCGCCGCATGGGGCCTTTCCGCTGTTGGAGATGTGAACTTCGATAACAGCCCCGTGTTCCGCCTGGATACAGATGCCGCTGATAAAGGAATTAAACCCATTGCCTGGTTTTCTACAGATAAACCGCTGCATAGCGGCTGGGCATGGGGACAAGCATACCTGAAAGACGGCGTAGCCGCATTTTCTGCGCCCGTAGGCGCCGGCATGTTTTATGCCTTTGGCCCTGAAATTACTTTCCGCGCCCAGTCGTTAGGCACCTTCAAATTGTTGTTCAATGATCTCTATGGAATGGATACCAAAGAAGCAAAGCTGGTGAGAAAGAAAGGATAAGAGATATCGTTTAGTCATATATCAAGAGGGCGGCCAGGCAATTTGCCTGGCCGCCCTCTTGATAGGAAAACGCTCATCCGCCGCTGTGGCCGTTTTCCGGTATAGTTTTTGTCTTCCTGGGATTATACTTACAACTCAAACGCGAAATCTGTCACTATCTGTTGTCAACTTTATCAACTCAAATTCAAATTTTAACCGAAAACTGTTATTCAATTCTTGAATCATGAAAAACCAATTCTTCGCCACGTTAATGGTGGTTTCCGCATCCATGCTATTCTTTAGTGCGTGCAGTAAAGACGAATCTACTTCCAACAGCGGAAAGTCGAAGCTCACCGTGTACCTGACAGATGATCCGGCTATTTACGATGAAGTGAACATCGATATCCAGGATATCCAGGTAAATGCATCAGCTGATGCAGCAGAAACGGGTGCAGGTTGGGTATCTGTTCCCCTGGCACGTCCCGGTGTGTATAACCTGCTCGATTTCAGAAATGGATTAGACACATTACTGGCGTCAAAAGAATTACCCGCCGGTAAAATTTCACAGATCCGGTTGGTATTGGGCACCAACAACAGCGTAGTATTGAATGGGGTTTCCCACCCGCTGGAAACGCCTTCTGCGCAACAATCAGGTTTAAAGCTGAATGTGCATGCTGATCTGGTAGCCGACATCGAATACCGCCTCTGGATCGATTTTGATGCCGGTCGCTCTATCGTTACCACCGGAAGCAATAAGTACATCCTGAAGCCAGTGATCCGTACCTATACAGCAGCAACCAGCGGTACTATCAAAGGAATTGCGTTACCATTACTGCAGGTGAAAGGCGTATATGCTATTCAGAACACTGATACCGTGGCTTCCGCATTACCAGACGCATTAACCGGCGCCTATGTAATTTCAGGTTTAAGCGCAGGTACCTATAATGTGGCTATTGCCGGTAATGGTATCTTAAAAGATACTACCGTTGCTGCCATAGCAGTAAAAACAGGGGAAGTATCTACCGTAAGCACTATCACATTGAAATAATTATCAAAAATAGCATTGAAAAAAACGGCGGACCAGCCAATCTGGTCCGCCGTTTTTTCATAATTGCTTATCCCTGCTTCCCTGTAAAATAATAGTTTCGCACAATCATAATAACAGGAACGGCCAGCGCTATCCAGGAAAATACATCCCAGTAACCATCGCCCATCAGTGCTGTAATTAATCCGGCTATCGACAGCAATGCCATCAGCAGCGGTTTTCCCCATAATCTCAAAAAAGCATTATTCTTCATCCTGGTATACAGTTTTTTCGGTTAACCTACTCCATTGCAGGTTGGCAGCCTTTCTGCGTGCAAACCACAGGTAAAGGCCCGTAATTAATACAATGATGGTAGCCAGGTCAAATAATGCCCAGATGACTTTTAGAGGCATCCCGCCATAATCGCCGAAATGCAGGGGTTCCGATAAAAACAGCGTGTTTACAAACCAGGGCATGCGCCGGGCATCGGTAAGCGCGCCGGTTTTGGCATCTATCAGTGCAGGCATCAGTAACCTCGAGGTGAGGGCGGTGTTGCCCCGCATAAATACAGCGTAGTGATGTTTGCTGGAAAACAAGGTACCGGGATAAGTGACTATGCGCGGCTCCATATGCGGCGCTGCTTTTCGCGCTACCGTCATTGCACCGTCCAGTGAACTCAGCTTGCCGGTAAGCGGTTGCTGTTGGGCGTAGGGCGCCACCATCTCTTTTAACTGCCCCTGTTGCCACAGACCAAGGATTACATCCGACAACGTGTTGATGACACCAGTGAGTCCTACCACGCTGGCCCAGGTGAGCGTAACAATTCCAATCAGGTTATGGGTATCCAGCCATTTCAGGCGGTTCGATTTATATTTCCGCACCATCCCGAAATCGTATTTTTTCATGATACGCCCATAAAGTACTACGCCGGAAACAATGGCAATAATGAATAAGATGCCCATCAGGCCCAGAAATAATTTCCCACCAATACCAAGAAACATATTGATGTGGATCTTCAATATAACGTCCATTAGTCCATCGGTAGTTGGCTTGCCCAGCACGGCGCCGGTATACATGTTGAGCGCTACATACCTGCTTCCTTCAGGAGGAGCATCGGGTTTGGCAGCGAGGTCAAATAAGATCTTGTTTTCATCTTTCTCGTCCCAGAAAATATACCGTATTTTTTCTGCGGGGTATTGCTGGCCGGCAAGTACGGCGAGGGAGTCCAGGCTGAGTTTACGCGTGCCCTCCGGTATTTCAGCGGCGACCTGTTTCTCCAGCAGTCCATCCAGCTCCTCATGAAAAATCAGCGGGAGACCGGTTAAACACAGCATCAGTAAAAAAACAGTGCAAATGAGGCTGGTCCATTTATGCCACAGAAACCAACGCTTTGCGGTTCTTATATTCATTACTTAACAGGTATAATTCAACCCCAAAGTTGAGCGCTTCCCTTAATTCTCGTTTACGGAATCCGGAATTACTTTTTACAAATCCGGAATTTTATCGGGTACCGGTCATCTAAAGTCAGCCTGTTCTTTAATAATTCTGAATAACTTTGTTTTCATAATCTGCATCTTATGAAAATAGCACTGGCTGCTCCACCACCTCCAACATCTATCAGCGACGGTTTGTTATGGGCTGAAAAACTGATAGGAGAGGCAGCAAAACAACAGGCGGAAATTATCTGTTTCCCGGAGTCCTATATTCCCGGTTATCCGGGTATGGGTTTTCCGGAAGAAGAACGTTCTCCCCGGAACCTGCAGGAGGCGCTGGAAAAAGTGGGCAAACTCGCCGCTGAAAATTCCATCACCGTTATTATGCCCATGGACTGGCATCAGGGAGAGGCATTGCTGAATGTGGCCTTTGTGATTGCAGCCACCGGTGAAGTGTTGGGATACCAGAGTAAAAACCAGTTAGATCCCACAGAAGATAATATCTGGATACCCGGTACCGCACGCAGTATCTTTGAAGTGAATGGTGTAAAGTTTGGTATCACGATCTGTCATGAAGGATTCCGTTATCCCGAATCCGTCCGGTGGGCTGCGCGACACGATGCTAAAATAGTATTTCACCCGCATTGCACCGGCAGCAATACTACCGGTGAACTACTCACCGAATGGGGCCACATCAATAACCCCTATTACGAGAAAGCCATGATGATGCGCGCATTGGAAAATACCATTTACTTCGCCAGCGCTAATTATGCATTTACCTATCCCGATTCAGCCAGCTCCATTATTGGTCCCGATGGTACCTGCATAGCACACGGGGAATATGGTAAACCGGGTGTAATAGTAGCAACCATCGATCCGGCGCTGGCTACAGGTTTGCTGGCGAAGAGATACAGATCGGCGTTGTATGAAAATCGTAATAAGGAAGTTGCTGATTGACGGACTGAGCAAACAACATGAAAAATTAATACGTAAATGCCGGATAAAGAATCAACTTAGAATAGGCAGTTCTTAATATTTTGTATTATCTTCATAGAAGAAATTGTCGTGATTATAATGACTGGATTATGAAATCCTTAGCCCTGTTTGATATCTGTAGCTTGTGATCGGTAACGTTGGCCATTTTATTAATTATTCTGTATCCTGAAACAATCTTCAAATACATTCCCTCATCATTAAAACTGCCGAGAATGAAAAGAATTAGTCTTATTTCCGCCGTTATGCTGGTATTTACAGCCTTTACAAACAATGTATTTGCGCAGGAAACCGCTTCCGCTACTGCTACCGCTACTATTGTAACCCCCATCAGCATTGTGAAAGATGTGGATATGAATTTTGGTAACGTGGCAGTACAGTCCACCACCGGAGGAACGGTTGTGCTTACTCCCGCAGGCGTTCGCAGCGCTACGGGCGGTGTTACATTGCCTACCACTGCTACAGGAACTATTACAGCCGCTTCCTTCACCGTAACAGGTACCGGCAGTTATTCCTACAGCATTACATTGCCATCTACCGCGCTTACTATCACCAGCGGATCCAATACGATGACGGTTACAAATTTCACCAGCGACCCTTCAGGTGTTGGTACACTTACTGCCGGTACACAAACACTTAATGTGGGCGCTACCCTGAATGTAAGCGCTGCACAGGCTGCCGGAACATATGTTTCAGCTACCCCCTTTGATGTAACTGTTAATTACAACTGATCAACCGGTTATAACACATAACCCCCACGATTTACAACAACCTTAATCATATCCTGTGTAGCTGCGAAGCGCGCAGCTACACGCTTATTCCAAAGCATGAACCCATGAATGCATCGGTACCACCGAATAATTCCGCCGTTAGATATCCATTCTGTTTTGTAATCACATGTATGATATGTTTTTGCATGGCAATACAGGAAACATGCGCGCAGGGCAACCTGCTAGTAACTCCTGTACGTGTCGTTTTTGAAGGCACGAAACGGGCGGAAGAACTGAATCTTGCGAACTCAGGAAAAGATACCGCCAGGTATCTTGTTTCATTTGTTGAGATCAGGATGAATAAGAATGGCACCTTTCAACAGATCAATGAGCCTGATTCAGGACAACAGTTCGCCAGTAAATACCTGCGCTTCTTTCCCCGGAGTGTGGTACTGGGCCCTAACGAAGCACAGGTAATAAAACTGCAGTTAACCGGGGCCAGTCAGCTGGAACCCGGCGAATACCGTTCGCATCTTTATTTCCGCGCAGTGCCGGATGAAAAACCCATCGGGGAAGAGGATACACCTAAAGACAGCGCCGGCATCAATGTAAAGCTTACACCTGTTTTTGGTATCACCATCCCGGTAATTATACGGGTAGGGGAAACCGCCGCCAGCGTGCAGCTGTCAGACCTCTCTGTTGACCTCGCAAAAGACCCGGGCCTGAATGTATTATTCAACCGGCTGGGTAACTCTTCCGTGTACGGTGATCTCACAGTGGATTATGTGTCGCCACAGGGAAAAACAACACAGGTAGGAATCGCCAGGGGACTGGCTGTATACACACCAAACACACAGCGTTATATTCATCTTCCACTTGAAAACAAACCCGGTATTAATTACCATACCGGCAAATTACGGGTAGCATATATCACCAAATCAAAAGCTTCAACAGAACAACTGGCCCAGGCCGAGTTGCAGTTACGGTAGCCGGGAGGAAGTCTCCATCAAATAACGCTCCTATGGAAGTGATTGTACATTGGTTCGTTCATCAGTTTTACATCAGGATAATCAGGGCTTTCCTTTCCGGTATCCCCCGTATACCCATGTCCGCCTGCGGCAAAAGTTTACTGATGCTGTTACTGCTCCTCCCGGTTATGCTATCGGCGCAAACAAGATGGAAAGGAACATTCAGCAGTTCCTGGTCTAACAGCGCCAACTGGACCGCCGGTGTACCCAATGCCAATGTGGACGCTATCATTGGCGATGCCGCTTTTACCGGGATATTTTACCCGGTGATCAGCTACAGCGCCAGTTGTAAATCACTTACGGTAGGTGCCGGCACTAATGCGGTATTAACCATTTCCCAAAGCCTCACCGTGTCGGGCGACCTGTTGATTAGTTCCGGCAGCACTATTTCCCAACGCGGCGTTACCCTTACTTTAAAAGGTAACTGGACCAACTCAGGCACTTACACCACTTCGAGTACCAATGCCAAAGTAACCTTTGCAGGAACCACCCAGTCTATAGGCGGCGCCTCGGTTACCACTTTCAGGAAACTCACCATCGGTGTGGGTAGTACCACTACGCAAAATGTGAACATGACCGTTTCCGGTACCTTTGGGGTGAACGGCACATTTGTTCCGGCAGATATAGCCACTCCTGTGCTTATCTCCGGGGCCGCCACCACCTCTGTAGCCGCCGGTGGCATCTTACACGTAAAAGCGTCAGCTTTCGGAGGTAACTATGGCCTCACAGGTACAGTAACCCTTGCCGCCGGCAGTATTGTAGATTATAGCGGTACGCTGGTAAATCAAACCGTCAGAAACAACCTTACCTATTCCACCCTCCGCATCAGCGGCACCGGCATAAAAACACTGGGAGGAAACCTGAACCCACTGAATGCGACTACGGCAACAGCCGGGAAAATAGAAGTGCTCGCCGGCACACTGGACCTGTCCACCTTTACCGCCAACAGAGGCACTACCGTGGCCGGTGGCGGTTTAACTGTAGCCAACAATGCTACCCTGAAGATCGGCGGTGTGAACACCTTCCCGGTAAACTACGCTACCGTTTCACTTGGCCTTACCAGCACTGTGGAGTATAATGGCACCAACCAGGCGGTAGCCGTACAGCCTTATGGGAATCTTACCTTGTCTTCCAGCAGTGGCGCCGCCATTAAAACCATGCCTGCTACTGCGCTTGCGATATCAGGAAACCTTACCTCATCCATCGGCAGCGGTACCTCCGTCAGCTACACCGCCGCTGCTAACATTACGGTGAGCGGTAATGTAAATATTGGCGCAGCTACTACCTTCAACGGCGGAAGCTTCACCATCACTACCTCTTCCAATTGGGTAAATAATGGCGTTTTCAGCGGCAGTGCAGGAACGGTGATATTGGCGGGAGGAGGTGCTTCCATCAGCGGAACAGGCACACATAATTTTAATAACCTCACCGTCGCTGCCACCAATATTACCGCAGCTGCCGGTACTGCCATTACAGTCTCCGGAAATTTTAGCAGCACGGCCCCGGGCACCTTCACGCATCTTGCAGGTGGTACCGTTACAATGACCGGCGCCACCAAAACAATCAGCGGTACCGGCCTTACGTTTGAAAACCTCACCATCTCCGGTTCCGTAAGCTCAGCAGATGCGATCACTATCACCGGTAACCTGTCTGTGGGCGGCAGCCTGAATAATACCGCGGGCAGCGTAACCATGAGTGGTGCGGGAAAAACATTGTCAGGCGCAGGTACCATCACTTTGGGAACATTGGCAATAACAGGAAGTATCACCTCCACTACCAGTTTTTCCATTGGCAACGTCCTGGATGTATCCGGCACTTTCACCGCCAGCGCCGGCACCGCTACTTTTACAGGTAGCAGTTCCCTGAATGGTACCGCCAACCTCTTCAACGTTACCCTCAATGGAACATCGTTGCAGCTATCGGCCAACGCAGTGCTGGGAATAGCCAACGTATACACCATTACGGCAGGAACGCTCAACGTAACCTCCACTGTTCCCAATACGGTAAACTTTAATGGAACCGGCGCCCAAACACTGGCTGCCGGTACTTATAATAAGCTCATCGTAAGCAATGGCAACACCAAAACGCTGGGTGGTGCTGTGGTGGTCAACAGCGATTTTACCATCGCATCGGCTACTACCTTCAACGCTTCCAGTCAATCTATTACTGTCCTGGGAAACTGGATCAACAACGGTACTTTCACGCCTGCCACCAGTACCGTAACGCTGAGCGGCGCTGCCAATACTTCCGTGAGCGGCGCCACTACTTTTAATATCCTTACCCTCAATAAAACCAACGCTGTTAACCAGGTAACCCTGTTAAATAATATTTCAGTAACCACGCTGAACATGACCAGCGGAACAATGATCACCGGCGCCAATACAGTTACTATTACAGGTAACAGAACAGGCAACGGTATCATACTGGGCAGCATCCAGCATTCCCACCTTTTTGTATTGGGTACCGCTTATGCTTTTGAAAGCCCTAATAATACATTCACACTTACAGGTCTTACTACATCCGCGTCTATTACGATGACCGTCACCCCGCAGGGAGTAGCCGACTTCCCTTCCGGCGCGGCCATAAACCGGGAGTATAACGTAGCTGCCAGCGGTATCACGCTGGCAGCTACGCTCCTGCGTTTTCATTATGAAGATGCAGAACTGAACGGTAACGCGGAAGCGAGTCTCAGCATCTGGCGCAACACTGGCTCGGGCTGGTCTCTATATGGAAATTCAGGCAGCAATACCACCAGCAATTATGTGGAGCAAACAGGCCTGCTGGCTGCATTTACGGGCCGCTACACGTTGGCGGCGGCGTCTAATGTGGTGAGATGGAATGGGTCGGTAAGCAGCGACTGGAACACTGCCGCCAACTGGACCATTGCACAGGGGAGCCCTTCCCGGCCACCCGGCGTGAATGATATCGCTGAAATAGGCACCATCGCTTTCACTAATCAACCTGTGATCAGCAACAGCGCCAGCGTGAAAAGTATTTCCTTCGGCAGCGCACAGGCAGCCACACTTACATTGGCCGCCGGTGGATCGCTGGTAACACAGGGTAATATCACTGGCTTATGGTCGGCCAATGCTACCCACACTATTAATGTGAATGATCAAAATCTCACGGTAAATGGGAACATTATCCTGAGCGATGGCACTGCCGGTCATAACATACAGTTAAACATCGGGAATGGTAACGTCACCACTACCGGATCTGTTACCCAATCCGGTGGCGCAGGCATTGCCTTCTCCGGTACTGGCGTATTGAATATAGGCAACAGCTTTAACTACAGCAGCGGCACGTTTACTGCCGGCAGCGGTACTGTAGTTTATAATGGCTCCTCCATTCAGTCGGTAGCCGGACTAACCTACAATCACCTTAGCATAGCCAAAACGGCCGGTAGTGCGCAAATCAACAGCGCCGCCACGGTAAACGGCAACCTCACTGTCACCAGCGGCGATCTGAGCATCAATGCCGCCACCACCATCACAGGAAATGTGGCCATCAGTGCCGGCGCTACTATGAACGGAGGAGCCGCCACCGTCACCTTAAACGGCAACTGGAGTAACAGCGGCACGTTTACCCCCGGAACCGGCACCGTTAATTTCACCGGTGGCAACGCACAAAATATTTCTGCTACGGCCTTTAATAATTTTGTAATTAATAAATCAGGAGGAACTGCCACGCTCACCGGTAATGTAACTACCAACGGTAACCTGTCGGTGACCGGCGGTACACTGGACCTGGCAACGTTCACGGCTAACCGTAGTTCTCCGGGAGGATCACTTACCATTGCAAACGGCGCCACCGTGAATGTCGGCGGCGCAGGTAATTTCCCGGCAAACTATTCCCAGTACCTGCCCGGCAGCACCAGCACTGTTAACTATTACAGGGCAGGAGCGCAAACCGTGTCAGGAAATATTGCCTACGGACATCTTACCCTCAGCGGCAGCGGCACTAAAACCCTCGCCGCCAATACTACCGTAAACGGCGATTTGCTGATCGGCAGCGGCGCCACCTTCAGCGCCGGCACATTTACTGTCAACCTCTATGGCAACTGGACCAACAGCGGCACTTTTAATGGCGGTACAGGTACCGTAACCCTTAACGGCAGCGGCAAAACAATTACCGGAAATACTACGTTCAGCAGGCTCACTGTTTATGGCAGCTATGCAGTAGCCGGCAGCGATATTACTTATAATGATTTATTGCAGATAATTGCCGGCGGCTCGTACGACGGTGGTAGCGGCTCTGCCACCATAAACGGCGACCTCACCAACAGCGGATCACTGATCAGCAACGGCGTGACCACGTTTACAGGTACCTCCCTGCAAACCATCCGTTTCTTAAATGCCATTGTTTCCAATTCAAGCGGCGTCATCAACTTCAATGGTAACGTTTCACCGGTATTAAATTCTACCAGTGCCCCTACCTTCGCCACCCTGAATGTGAACAACACCGCCGGCATCAATCCAAGCGTGGGATGGACCGTACTGGTGGCCTTTAATATCAGCAATGGCGCCACTTTCAACGGCGGACTTTCCACGCATACGATCCGTGGCAGCTTTACCAACAACGGTACCGTAACCAGCACCGGTACGCTTTATTTTAATCCTTTTGCAGCGCAGAACATTACCCTCAGAGGTACCGCATTTTCCAGTACCGGCTCCGTAATATTCGGTGGCAGTGCAGCGCTTACCGTTTCCGGCTCGCCCACCACACTTACAGATGTGACCATCGCCAATACAGCCGGTGTTACGCCTGCTACCAGCTGGAATATCAGCGGGGATCTTCACATTAATGGCAACGCCATTTTTAATGCGGGCAGTAACAACTTCACCGTTGCAGGCGATCTCGAAAGTAATGGTACTTTGAATGGGGGCACTTCCACTTTTACCATGACTTCCCCCGCCGGCGTGTTAACCGGCAGCGAAGGAACTACCTTTTATAACCTCGTGATCAATGGCGCCATTACCTCGGACGCCGATTTTAATATAGAACACAACTTTACCATCAACGGATCGCTGGATGCAGCTACAGGTATGCCCGCCATGACCGGCACCGGACCGTCTGTTATCGGCGGTACCGGCAGCCCCTTTGACCTCGCACAGCTGCAGGTACATAAAGATGCTGCCGCCACCACCACACTTGCCAGAAGTCTCAGGAATATGACCACGCTCGACATCACCGGCGGCACCCTCGATACCGGCGACTCCACCATTACCCAGGATGCCACCAACGGCGGCAAAATGTCGATCGATGACAGCGCACGCCTCATCGTAAGAGGCATTTACAGCCTCCCTGCTTTTGATATTTACCAGCTGGATACACTCAGCACCGTGGAATATGCAGGCAGCACGCAAACTGTTGCTGCGGTTACGCCATATGGTAACCTCACCATCTCGGCCACAGGTACTAAAACCGCCACCGCACCATTAACCATCCTGAATAATTTTACACTCAGCAATGGCACATTTGTGCCGGGAAGTTTTACGGATACACTCAGGGGAAACTGGAGCATGACCGGCGGAACATTTACCAACACCGGTTCTACCATTTATTTTAACGGCGCCGCCAACCAGAACATTTCTTCTACCGGCGCTTTTAATCATGTTAAAGTAAATAAAGCCACCGGGCTGGTGACCCTGTCCACAAATGCTACCATAAATGGTACGCTTACATTTATGGCAGGAAAGATCCGTACCGGCGCCACCAACACCGTAATTATTACTGCTACCGGAACGGTCAGCGGCGCCGCACAAAATACAGGATGGGTATACGGCCGCCTGCAAAAAAATGTTGCTGCCGGTACCAATGTTACCCGCACTTATGAACTGGGCGACAGCCTTAACTATACACCGGCGACAACACTATACGCCAATGTAAGCGCCGCCGGCGATGTGCTGGCGGGTGTATTCGCTGCCAGCCATCCAAACCTGCTGACCTCCGGCTTAAATGTAAGCCGGAAAGTAAACAGGTATTGGGCTTTTACCAACAGCGGCGCCACCTTTACCACCGTTTCCGTAACACTTAACTGGGTAGCCGCCGATGTAGACGCGGGTGCTGTTACCACCAATTTTAAAGTAGCAAGATATAACGGAACTACCTGGTCGCTGGCCGCCGTGAGTTCCCCGCAACCTGCTTCCATACAGGCAACCGGGTTAACCGCACTGGGTGATCTGGTAGTAGGGGAGTTGGCCACCGGCGCTATATGGACCGGCGCAGTGAGCACCAACTGGTATATTACCGGCAACTGGTCCTCCGCCGCCATACCGGTGAGCACTACCAATGTTACTATCCCAACCGGCCTGGTGAACTACCCGCTTATCAACTCCGGTGTAGCCGTAGCCAATAACGTAACGATACAAACCGGCGCCTCGGTAACCGTAAGCGGCGCCACACTCCAGATAGGAGGCGTTATCGCTAACAGCGGCACCTTCACGGCTACTGCCGGTACCATAGAATTAAACGGGGCCGCTGCACAGGTAATTCCTGCAGCTGCCTTTACTTCGAATACATTGCTGCACCTGACCATCAATAACACACCCGGCGTAACGCTGAATGGTATACTGAATATCAGCGGCATCCTCAAAGTAAGCAACGGACAACTGAACACCGGCGGCTTTCTTACACTGCTGTCTACCGCCACGCAAACAGCGCTGATCGATGGCAGCGGCGCCGGACAGGTAGCCGGTAATGTTACCATCCAACGATACCTGCCCACCGCATTCGGATATAAATACATCAGCTCTCCTTTCCAGGCGGCCACCGTAAATGAACTGGCAGATGATATTAATCTTAACGCTGCCTTCCCGTCGTTTTACCGCTATGTGGAAAACCGTACTTCTTCCGGATGGGTGGCGTACACCAGCCCCGCCGGCGTGCTTACACCTATGCAGGGATATACTGCGCAAATGGGTACTTCCAATACGCCGGCAACCCTGGATATCACCGGCGTGGTGAATAACCAAACCGTTACCGCGCCCACGCTGACCAATAACAATCAACCCTATACGCAGGGGTTCAATTTGGTAGGAAATCCGTATCCGTCTCCGGTCGACTGGGACATTGCCGCGGGATGGAGCCGCACCAATATTGACAATGCCGTATACTACTTTAACGGAGGTACCGCCGATCAATATACAGGCACCTACAGTTCTTATATCAACGGCGTATCCAGCGATGGCATCGCCACCAGTGTGATCGCTTCCATGCAGGGATTTTTTGTGCATGTGACCAATGGAGCTTTCCCGGTTACAGGCACCTTGTCGGTAAACAATAATGCAAGAACCAATAACCTCTCACCGGTGTATCACCGGGTTTCGCTTACAACACCAATACTCAGGCTGAGCGCAGCCTTCGATGACGGGCTGACAGCCGATCCCGTAGTGGTTTATTTTGATGCCGATGCATCTGCATCTTTCGAAAAAACAATGGATGCATTAAAACTGATGAATACCGATCCCGCAGTTCCCAATATTTACGCATTGTCGGCCGACAGCGCCCGGCTCTCTATTAATGCATGGCCGCAGTTCCCCGACAGTACCGATGTAATACCACTGGGCCTCAAAACAGAAAGGGCAGGATGGATAACATTCAACACAGCGGAAATTGCACGCATGCCGCAGCACCTGCATATTTACCTGAAGGATGCCGTAACCGGCAAAACCGAGGAATTGCAGCAGTACGCAAAGTATAGGGTATACCTGGATGCAGGCACTTATGAAAACCGCTTTTCGCTCGTATTCCGGCACAACGGAACTACCACCTCGCCTTCATCAGAACCCGTGTTCAGGGCCTATAGCATTGGCAGGATACTGTATGGCTACTTCGATAAAGTACCCGGTGAAAAATGCCGCATCACCATCTCTAATCTGCTCGGACAGGTGTTGTGGCGGCAGGATATTACCGGCAACGGGCAGCATGTAATAGGGAAGCAGTATAGCAGCGGAATGTACATTGTTTCATTTTATACAGATGATAAAGTAGTGTCTAAAAAAGTATTTATAAGTAATCAGTAATAATTTTTTTGAGATGTTTTTTACCAGGATGATAAAAGATATGGATCTTCTCAGGCAGTTCCGCTACCGGTTAATAGTAGCAGGTATCCTGGTGCTGTCGGGATATGCGGCCGCATCTGCGCAGGAGCCGCCTCCGCGCCCTATTGCCGTATACGTAAACCCTGCGCAGGGTCTCATCTTCGGCGCCTTCTTCCAGGGATTATCCGGCGGAACAGTGATCATCTATCCCGATGGCTCGCGCGCAGTAACCGGCAGCGTGGTGCAGGCCAACCTGGGATATCCGTTTTCACCCGCCATTTTTGAAATAGAAGCAAACAGGGGTACACTCATTTCTATATTGAACGGACCCGATGTCATTCTCACCGGGAGCAATGGCGGTACCATCACTTTACATGTAGGCGCCGCCAGCACAGGAAGCTCATTTATTACAACTGCTACACCACCGGCAAGGAACCTGGTGAGGATCGGCGGAACGCTCACCGTGGGCAGTCCGCCATCCAATCCATCGGGCTCGTACAGCGGCGTATTTAACGTCACGTTTATCCAGGAATAACGGATATGACAACAGGAAGCAAAAATATCATCCTCCGCTGCCTGCGCAGCATATTCCGGGTAACGCCGGTGTGGATGATCTTTTGCGCTATACTGTTTGCCGCTCCGTTGAAAGCCACAGCCATAGAGCCGGAACCTGTTTTTTATGAAACCTCTGTTTTCGTGGTGGTGCAGGGAATAGGCGGAGCCGAAATTCCCGCCGTTATCAACAATGATTCTGCCTACTTATCTATCACCGATATTTTTAATTTTCTGAAGATAAGAAACACGGCTTCACCCCACATGGATTCTATATATGGTTTCTTTATTAATGAAAACGCCCCGTTCCTGGTAGATAAAAAAAACAATGTGATTTACTACCAGGATAAAATCGTGCCGTTGAATAAAGATGATATGGTGAGCACAGAAACCGCGCTTTACCTGAAAACCGGCATGTTTGCAAGTGTGTTCGGACTGCAGTGTAAATTTAGTTTCCGCTCACTCTCTGTTAAACTGGAAACCAGGCAGGAGCTGCCTGCTATCAGGGAAATGCGGCAGGAAATGATGCGCCGGAATATCAGCCGGTTAAAAGGAGAGCTGAAAGCAGATACTATCATCGGCCCCCGTAGGCAGATGTTCAGCATTGGGATGGCCGATTGGTCGGTGGTAGCCACACAACGCCCTGAAGGCGGCGCCGGTAATACCTGGTTAAACCTTGCTATGGGGGGCGTTGTGCTGGGAGGTGAAACCAGTGTATCGCTTAATTACAACAACTATGCACAGCAGCAGCTGCCTTACAGCCACGACAGCGCCCTGATCAAGCCGTTCGACCAGCGGCAGCAATACTACCGGTGGCGGTATGTGAATAACGATCACAGCGCCCTGCGGCAGATCATTGCAGGTAAAATATTCACGCCATCCACGGCATCTATCTTTGATCCGGTGGTAGGCGTGCAGTTTACAAATACCCCCACTTCCTACAGGCGCTCTTATGGTTCCTATACCCTGAGCGATTTTACAGATCCCGGATGGACCGTGGAATTATATGTGAACAATGCCCTGGTGGATTATACAACTGCAGATGCAGCCGGCTTCTTTACTTTCCAGGTGCCGCTTGTATATGGAAACTCTGTGGTGCGGCTTCGCTTTTATGGTCCCTGGGGAGAGGAACGGTCGAGGGAGGAAAATATCAGCATCCCCTTCAACTTCCTGCCATTGCATGAATTTGAATATACTGCCAGCGCCGGTATGGTGGAAGATGGACACCGGAGTATCTTCTCACGGGTGCAAATGAACTATGGCCTCAGCCGGAATGTAACGGTAGGCGGAGGCATGGAATACCTGTCGTCCATACCCACCGGAAAGGCCATGCCTTTTGTGATGGCTTCTGCCCGTGTGGCATCCAATCTTCTGCTGGCGGGCGATTATACCTACGGCGTACGGGGACGCGGCATACTCACATATCGTATGCCTTCCAACTTACAGTTCGAGCTGTTTTATACGAGGTATAAAAAAGGTCAGCAGGCCATTATTTATAATTTTGTGGAAGAAAGAAAGTTAATTATTTCAAAGCCCTTCCTGGCAAAAAAATTCTCTTTCTTCAACCGCGTCACACTCAACCAGATCATCTTACCGGAAACAAAATATACGACCGCTGAATGGCTGGTGTCCGGGGCAGTTTTCCGTGTAGGCGTTAACGTGAATACCTATGCCATCTTCATAAAACCCGAACCGCCGTTTGTATATACCAACCTCGCGCTCACCTACCGGTTGCCGGGAGAAATTTTAATTACCCCCCAGGTACAATATGAATACAACAGCAACAGCCTGATGGCGGTAAGATGCGAGCTGGGTAAATATCTTTTCAGACATGGCTACATGAACGTATCCTATGAACGTAATTATAAGAGTAATATCACAAATGTGGGCATAGGTTTGCGTTATGATTTCGCTTTCTCACAGATCGGGTTTTCTGCCTGGAAAGGAACTAATATGACCACCCTGGTAGAATCTGCACGCGGCAGCCTGGTATACGATGATAAAACCAAATTCGCAGGATTCAGCAACCGCACCAGCGTAGGAACAGGAGGCGTGGTACTGCTGCCCTTCCTGGACCTCAACGCCAACGACCGCCGCGATCCCGGTGAGCCCAAAGCTTACGGCCTGAAAACAAACTGCAACGGCGGCCGGATTCTCCAGAACCAGCACGATACTACCATCCGCATCGTTAATATGGAGCCCTACGAATACTATTTTATCGAACTGGGAAAAAACAGTTTTGAGAATGTTGCCTGGCAGATAAAGAAACCCGCTATCAGTGTAGCAATAGATCCCAACCAGATGAAACTGGTGGAAGTGCCGGTGGTGATTATGGGTGAAGTATCCGGTAAAGTAATCCTGGAAGAAAAAAACGTAACAAAGGGGATAGGCCGCCTGTCCATCGGTTTTTACAGAAATGATTCCACATTGGTAGCCCGTGCGCAAACGGAAGCAGATGGCTATTTCAATTATATGGGACTGCCGCCCGGAACCTATACGGTAAGAATAGACCCGCTACAGTTACAAAAACTCGGTATGACCGCCACTCCTGCGAAGCTGCCGCTTACCATCAGGCTGCGCATGGAAGGAGATGTGGTAGACGGACTGGAATTCAGGCTCCGGAGAGAAAAGGCCGAATAACAACCATTGTTTTTTCCTAAATTAGCCTATATCTTTCCCGGGAATGAAAGTACAAACACTTACGCCTCCTCCTTCCATCGCTGATTATGTAAGCAACATCGTGGTGCTTGAAAATAACAGCATGTTCTATGAAGCAGTTCTTCCCCTCATCGCCAACGGGTATCCCAGTATTACTTTCCAGTTAACAGATCCGGCAAGAATGCTGAGCAGCACAAAAAAAAGCCATCACCTGGTACTATACGGTCAAAATACCCGCCCCATCCAGCTTTACACGGCAGGTGAAATAACCGTGATCGCCTATTTCCTGTACCCCTATATGTTGCCCTCCCTTTTTGGATACAATGCCAAAGAACTCACGGACCAGGGTATGGACCTGAGCTACGATGATGCCGCCAGGGAAATGAGCCTGAAAGAGCAGTTGCTCAATACGCCCTCTTTACACGGCCGCCTGGAACTGATGAATAATTATGTACTCACATTGGTGCGGTCAAAAAAGATCCGGGTAAACGAAACCATTTCTTTTGCCACCCGCCTTATTCAGAAAAATAAGGGTACCCTGTTAATGAACGATCTTCAGAAAGAAGTATATACTACGGAACGCACACTGCAACGTTTGTTTGAACAACACATTGGTCTTACGCCAAAAATGTACAGCAGGATCTGCCAGTTCAACGCCGCCTTCCGCCAGCTTAGTCAGAATAACTTTTCAGACATGATCGACGTGGCACTGGAAAACGGCTATGCAGATCAAAGTCACCTGATCCGCGCATTTAAAGACTTTACCCATTACTCTCCCCTGGAGTATGTAAAACAGGCGAACAACTTCCCCGGTTAATCCTCCTTTTCATTTTGTCGGGTTTCTTCTATCATAAGGGGGAAAGGTGCGGTTATTTTGTACCTGTAAACAATCATCATCATCAAAAAACAAAAACAAAATAACATGAGAAAGTTAGTCATTTCCGAATGGATCACACTGGACGGTATCTTTGATGCAGAAACGATGGGAGAATGGTTTATGCCCTACGACAGCCCCGCCCGGCAGGAGCTGATCAGCGAAGGCATTCACGCCTGCGATGCCATCCTCTTTGGCCGTAAAACATATGAAATGCTGGCGCCCTACTGGTCGCAGATGAAAAACAACGAAATGGGCATCTCCGCAAAACTAAACAGTGTAGCCAAATACGTGGTGTCTGCCACGCTGGAAACGGCCGCATGGGAAAATACCACGATCATAAAAAACAATGTCATAGAAGAAATCACCCGGCTGAAACAACAACCCGGCAAGGAAATCCAGGTAGAAGGAAGCGCCATCCTGGTAGACGCGCTTATCAAAGCCGATCTGATCGACGAATACAAATTTTTTGTACACCCCATCATCATGGGCAGCGGGAAACGTTTCTTTAAAGATGGAAAACTTCCCGGTGGCCTGCATCTCTCTGATACAAAAATACTGGGTGGTGGGGTAGTAGTGCTTACTTATCAGCGGGAGAAGAGGGTAACGGGCTAATTAAAAGGTCTTAAGCCAAACGCCAAGACTATAGCCGAGTTTAGCAATTTCAATAACACCTAAAACAACGAATACACCAAATACTGCCGGCGTGAAGCCCAGTTGAGTTTTCAGAAAGTTTAACATAATGTAAAAAATTTCGAACTTTGTTTAAAAATTAAATAGATAGTTTTAGTAGATGAACACCCGGCTGGATAAATGCTATGGAGGAACAAGGAGTTCTCCTGGTCTTTCTCCAGCTGGCCGACAGTATGTAATATACAAAAACATACTGCATATCAGTTATTAATTAGAAATTAACCCATGCATCAGTTTAAGGAACAAATAGAACGGATCAGCACCAAATTAAAAGCAGCAAAGCAAAAGGATCAACAGCTGAAAGTATTCGGCGCCAGCTATCATAAATACATCATCCATGCACCACTGGAAGAAGCCGAACTTTCGGGTTTTGAAAAAGAATACAATATTTCTTTACCCGGAAGTTTCAGGGCATTCCTGCTCCATGTGGGACATGGAGGAGTATCCCAGGCCGGCTCAGCTGCAGGTCCGTACTATGGCATTTACCCGCTGAAGAAAGGTGCGAATGACCTGGCAAGTAATCCCGAAAAATATTTAAGTGAACCCGTAAAAATTTACCCCGGTATATCAGACGACGAATGGAATAATCTCATAAAGGAAACAGAAAGGGAGGATCTTTCAGATGAAGCATACGATGCCGCCATACAAAATATTTATACCGGGATTTTACCCATCGGATCACAGGGATGCGCCTATATTCACGGCCTGGTGTTAAACGGGGAACATGCCGGCAAGGTGGTAAACATTGATATAGACAGGCAAAAGCCAAAATTCACTTTTGAAAATAATTTCCTCGATTGGTATGAGCGCTGGCTGGATGAAATAATTTCCGGAGATCTGTTGGCAGACGGCGTTTCGTGGTTTGGCTATACCATAGGAGGTAGTGTAACTTTTCTGCTGGAAAAATACCATGCTGCCTCGGATAAAACAACCCGGCTGAATTGTATCTCCGGTATACTGAACAAGCAAAGCATTGAACCGGCGGTTGCTGCAATATTGGAAAGGGAATACCGGGGCGCAGAAGAGGAATACAAACTTCATTGGCTGCAGGCGCTCACAAAGTTCAGCTACCCACTGGCAAAGCCTTACCTGGTGGCCTACAGCGATATTGATCTCTTATCCGTTGTTCAATTTATCTGGTGGTACGCAAAAGATAAAAGTATGGAATGGCGGGAGATCATTGAAAAAAATATCGGTAGTATCCGGAATGAAGAAACATTCCGGTTTTGCACCTACCTGCTGGGAGAAATGAAGGGAGATCATGCGCATTTAATTATCCCGATGACAGCCAATAGCAACGAAGATATCCGCAAAACAGCTTTTTACACTTTAGGAAAACTTAAAAAGAAGACTGCCTACCTGGATGTTTTTATCAATGGGTTAAATGATCCTTCAAATGATGTGGTGCATGCTGCATTGCAGGCACTATCCGGAGTGAAGGATAAAAGATTATTGCCGGAGTATAAAAAGATAGCAGAGAGATTTCCAACGGAGCAGGACTATATCCTGTCCAACCTTGGCCACAGGCTGGCTGAAATGGGATTGACCATTGAGAAGTTAAAAAAGTGATGGTTTTGCCGCTGATTTCATTGAAAATAATTTCGTATTTTCAATAAAAATGTTAACCCCTTATGGCAAAACAAACAGGGTTGCTCCAATTCACCGGTAAATTGGGCAACGTCATAGGATACCGGAGAAATGGAACCTACTTCCTCCGCAGCATGCCGGATGTAGTACAGCAAACTACCGCTACGCGGCGGGCATCACGTGACTTTGGTATCGCCAGCAGGAAAGGGAAACTGATCCGGCAGGCCATTGTTCCCCACCTGGAAATAAACCCCTATGGCACGCTGGTGAACCGCTTAAACAAAGCGCTGATCACCGCAACAAAGGATCGCCTCACGGAGCTGAAAGGCTTCCGGTTTAACCCGCACACCGGCGTGGACCAGTTCTTTTCGCACCAACCCGTTATCACATCCGGCGGAATGCTGCATATACCAGCGCAGCAGTTGTGGCCACCCGCCAAAGCAACGCACCTGGAAATTAGGGTGGTGGCTGTTCGTATTAACTTCGCGCAACGGCAGGTAACAGGGTGTATTGATTCGGCCATCATAATTGATTTGAGCCGGCCTTTCAACGGCGCTGAACTGGCCGCCACCGTTCCCGGGAAAGGAACATTGCTTGTTACTTTACAGGTAAAAGCATATGAACACGGCGCTGCTATTGAAAACCGCCGGAGCAAGGCCGCTGACATCATAGCGGTGATGACGCCTGCTGCCACAAAGAAGCAGCCCGTTAAAGTAAACAGGATGCCTCATGTAAAAAGAGTGCTGCCTTATCACCCGCTGCCTGCCACGAAGAAAACAACGTTGCCGGCATCCGCGCGGCAACGGGAATGAGTTACGCCATAGTCATGGCATAGCGTATGCTGTAGATTACGCAACCGGATAATCATCACCACTTCCATCAGCATATATTTCCCTGCAAAGGAAACCGCCTTTCTGTGCGTTGTTATGCCCGTAAGTGTGCGTCCGGCCGCTTTGGGAGCGTAAAAAGGTCATCGTATCAATAAAAATCACATCATCATCTCTCCTGAAATACCTTTCGCGAAGATCAAATTCATCCCAATCACATCTCCTGATCAAGTCCACCTTTCCTGCACCGCTTCTGTAGGTAAACGCCTGTTGCTATTGCACTTCTAGGTGGTTTCAGAGGGATTGTACGGTGTTTATCAGGCGCCACCGGAAAGAGCTAGAAAAGGATTTGATGCTCACCGTGCGTCACCCTCTGCTGGTGTTGAATGTCTTGCTTCCAGCAGCGTAATAATACCTTTGCCATAACAAATAATAGACTCCAGCGTAATATTCGTTTCAGCAACAAAAAGTTTATCGTTTTGCCTGATGAGGAACAATACAGATGGATAGTCATCTAAAGGGTCTTCAATAACATCTGCAGGATCAATACATTCAAATTTAGTGACGGTTTGCTGTGAAACATAGTCAAGGCCGAACAATAGCTCCGCATCATACATTTCATGAGCTAAATATATAATCTGCCAGCCAGGCCTCTTCATTTCCAGTGCAGATAAATAGTAACGTAAGATGGAAGTTTCATATTCAAGATCACATGCCCAGAAACCAAGCCGTTTTTCTTCCATATCGAGTATTACAAAACCTTCCATCCATACAGGGTCCATTAACTCATCGTGAATAGTACATTCGCTTACATATTGTGGAAAGGTCTTTTCACCGAGATATAAGTCTGAGGCGATAGAGGTGGCCCGCCAATGGTGATAGTGGATAGTGAGTTGATCACCGTTTTTGATAACATAGTTAGCGCGACTTCCCAATTAAGTACATTTATACAAATATAATATACTGGGAAATACTAATTGATGACGTAAAGATTCTTAATGAATGACCAAAATTTGGGATACTAAATAATTGTTTTACCGTATTCAGTAATAGATTTACTGCAAACACGATGATAATGATCGTGTGATATTTGAAGCCAGGGATATCGTAAAATCGTCAAGAAAATCCAATGGAAATTTAGTATCTTTGATTGAAAGTTATAGAATTGTAAATATTTGATAATTAGTATTTTATACATGAGTAATCCAGTCGAAATACGTGGGAATACCGCAGTAAGAAATCTTAGGCAGGCAAAACTTTCAAACGGCCGCCCTTTTATGATTAATTCAAAGGAACTTCCTGCCCACCAATGTTATTTTGAATATCCTGGTGGTAAAATTTCCCTTATGACCTTAGCCCCAAATAATAGGGATTTTTTGCTTATTCGCGATCTCTCAAATAAAGAAGCGGCAAAAATACGGGAACAATACAATCTTGAATAATTACATGCCTTCACTTTTTATTATCACGGGCTCTAATGGTGCTGGTAAATCTTCCGTTGGAGCAGGCTTTCTTCCATTGGAGATACAACAGAAGTGTTCCATTTTTGATGGAGATAAGTTGTATATGCAAAAACAAAAGGAGCTGTGGGCTGAGGGAATTCGTGCCCACAAAGAAGCCAAAAAATTGGCATTGGCTTTCGTTGAAGATACATTTGATAATCTTGTAGAGAAGGCACTAGTTGCCAGTGCTGACTTTGTTTACGAAGGACATTTTACAAATGACGCCACATGGAATATTCCAAAACGCTTTAAAGAAGCTGGTTATAATGTTAATATGATTTTTCTTGGATTGGATGATCCCGATTTATCAGAATTGAGGGTAATTGACCGCACTAAGGAAGGGGGACATTATGTGCCGCGTAACGTTATTGAAGATAATTTTTATGGCATCTTGAGAAATTAAATCAGCATTATAAAGTACTGGATACACTGGAAATAATCGATACCTCTGAAAGTAATCATATTTTGCTCGCACAACTAAAAAATGATAAAATAGCATATTGCCTAAGCCTTGATCAATTACCCCAATGGTTTGTCAAACATCTCACTAATCTAACCGCACTCATAAAGAAATCTATTTCCTTATAATAGAAATGAACAAACCAAGACTAATCCTGATTTGCCCATCTGATGACTACCATCAGTTACCACATCGGATTCTGCCAGCAACAAACCTGATAGTGAATTGATAAAAGCTAATAATAGATTGCGCGAAATGGAAAAGCGAGGGAGTTGTATCTGTTTTGATGAGGTAATCATCAACGCCGAATAATATGCGGGACTGCATAGCAACATTCTGACAGGTTTTTGTAGATTCGCCCCTGATATCTTAAAACCACATGAGAAAAGTACTGTTTTTGCTACTGCTGGTGCACCAGGGATGGGCACAATCAACCAAACATCTATCCAATGCCAACCAATCTATCGATAGCCTCTCCATCTACAACCGGCAGCTTAACCCCGGTGAAATGAAGCAGGACCTGCAGGTGTTCCTCGATATCCGTAAAAAGGCCAACTCTGGTTTGTATCGCTACCGCACCCCGAAACAAATCGACAGCATCTACCAATGGGCCTTCCGGCAGGTGCGTCAGCCTATGTCCACTGTGGCTTTTTATAAGATCATTTTGCAGCTCACCGATTTTGAAGGAAGCTGTCATAATTATACAGAGCCGGATGCCGCCCTGGTCGGGTACTTCAACCGGCAGCGTGGCTTCTTTCCTTTTGCCCTGAAGTATATTGACGGTAATATGATCTTCAATAGCAAAACGCCCGATATTCCCGTAGGATCAAGGATAATGAGTATCAACGGCGTTGCAGACAAAGACCTGATGCAATCCTTTTACAAGTACATGACGTCCGATGGATTTATCCGGACACAAAAGCAATCGGGCAGCGTGAACAGGAGCTATGGTTTGCGTTACCTGTATGAGTATGGCATTAATGATAGCTTCGTCATCCGGTTTACAGCCCCGGGCACTACCCAACAGCAAACCGTTACAGTACCGGCGGTATCCCTGGAAGAACAAAAAGCAAATTTAATGCGGCGTCATAGCGCACCGGTCGACAGCCTGATCGATTATAACGTGCAGCCCAAATACAGTTTTAAGATGGTAAACCCTTCAACAGGTTTACTGAGCCTGCGGATATTTTCCATGGCCAGCGACGCGGCTGATCCGGCTTTCCCGGTATATGTAGCGTTTCTCGACAGCGTATTCCAGGCGCTTAGCCACAACAATATCCCGCACCTCATCCTGGATATCCGCGGTAATCCCGGCGGCAGTGATCCTACTTTTGAACAACCGATGATGTACCTCACGGATACAAGCTTCAAAGAGAATACATTGGCATATACCATCTTTGACAACGGAATTCCGTATGAAAAATACTTTTGGGGCGTGTCCACCGCGGAAAGACTGGATTCGGCGGGCAAAGTTGCCGGAAAAGCGTTTCTGAAGGATTATTTTCCGGCACTGCACAACGGCAGGAATATGCAAAACCCGAAGTACAACCCGGTGTACCACCCTAAGAGTCCCGGTTTCAAAGGAAAGTTATATTTACTGATTGATGAAAACGTGGCATCGGCGGCCTCTCACCTGGCTTCTCTCGTAAAAGCCTATGCCCGCAATGTGACCATTGTAGGGGTAGAAACTGTTGGTGGTTATTATGTCCATAACGGCCATGCGTCCATGATATACGAACTGCCGCACTCAAAAATAAAAACGAAATTCTCTATTGTTTATGTGGAGCAGGACGCGCCTGTAAAACCGGATCAGCCGGAAGGTAGAGGTATTATTCCCGATTATACCGTGTGGCCGTCCTTCAGCGATTTTATGCAAAACCGCGATACACAGATGGAATATGTGTTGAAGCTGATAGAGGGGAAATAGCACCGCATTCAACAGCACCTGGTGCCGTTCGCCAAATAATTCCGGCCTGAAAGTTTATTTTTTCTATATTGACCTTTGCTTTTGGCAAAGCACTGAACAATACTATCTTCTTAACACAGCGAACCAAAATGACGAAAATTTCTCTCGGCCTGATCTATTCTCTTGCAGTATTTATTGGCTCAAATCAATTTATTGGAGACGCTCAAACCACTGCTCCCAATCCCCCTGAATTAACTATTACAAGATTTTCCGGTCCGGATATAACGCCCAGTCCCGCCTGCCTTGCAGTGGCGCCAACCGGCGAAGTGTTTGTAGGAGTGGATATGATCGGTTCATTAGGAAAAGACCCCGGCAAAGGCCGGATTCTTAAGCTTATTGATAACGACAACGACGGTAAAATGGACCAGCACATTGAATTTGCAACGGTGGATAATCCCCGTGGCATCATTGTGCAGGGCAGCCGGGTTTTTGTATTGCACACTACATTTTCCAAAGAAACCGGTAAAGCGTCAGGAATGGCGCTGGTTGTTTTTGAAGATAAAGACGGGGACGGAAAAGCAGACGGACCTCCCCAGCCACTGATCGAAAACCTCAGTAATACCAAATACATCCAGGAGCGGGGAACGGATCATGCCACTAACGGTATCCGGATGGGTATTGATGGCTGGATCTATATTGCGGTAGGTGATTTTGGATTTCATGATGCAACAGACCGTTCCGGTAAGAAACTGACCATGCTTGGCGGCGGTATCGTACGGGTACGCCCCGACGGTACCGAAATGGAGATATTTACCCATGGTACACGCAACGTGTATGACGTGGCCATTGACCCCTACATGAATATTTTTACAAGAGAAAATACCAATGACGGCGGTGGATGGAATGTGCGGTTTTCCCACCATATCCAATCCGGGGAATATGGATACCCGGTACTGTTTCAGCATTTTACAGACGAAATATTACCAGCGCTTGCAGACCTTGGCGGTGGCTCAGGCACAGGCGCTTTATATATGGCGGAACCAAACTGGCCGGAGAAATACAATAACGTTCCCATGATGGCAGATTGGGGCCGGAGCATGCTGTATATTCACCGCGTAACGCCTGATGGCCCGACCTTCACCCAAAAAGAAGAGGAGTTTATAGGATTGCCTCAGATTACAGATCTGGATGTTGACGGCTCCGGCCGGCTTTACCTTTCCGCATGGGATGGCGCAGGCTATTCCGGCAGCCCGGAGAAAGGCTATGTAATCCGCGCGGTACCAAACAACTGGACTTACCAGCCATTCCCTGATGTGGCCAAGGCCTCCGTTGAAGAATTGGCCCGGTTGCTTAAATCGGCCAGCGCGGTAGCCCGTTTAAATGCCTCCCAGGAATTAATCGCACGCGCAGGTAAAGACGCGATTGCCGCAGCTCTTGGAATCGCTTCAGATGCGCAGCTGCCGTTATTTGCACGTGTGGCTGGTCTTTATACATACGCACAAATGGCCGGTGCAGAAGGCATCCCCGCTTTAACAGCCTTAACAAAAGATGCCACCATGAGGGAACATGCATTGCGCGCTTTGGCAGACCGGAAAGGCCTCCTGAAGGATGTTGCCACGGAACCTTTCCTGGAAGGACTTAAAGATCCGTCTCCGCGCGTGCAGGCTGCTGCGATAATAGGACTTGGACGTTTAGGTCGTATTGAAACTGCCAGCGCTTTGCTGCAAACCAAAGTGCCTGCCTCATTTGTTGCACCGGTTAAAGATATCGAAGGACCGCATGCTACGCCTAATGCAGCGATTGTACTGCCTCACCTGGCAGTGCGGGCCCTTGTAAACCTTCACGCCGTAGATGCCGCCGTAGCAGCCATCAGCACCGAAAACGCCACGCTTGCGTTGTGGGCCCTACGATACATGCATGATCCGAAAGCAGTGGACGGCCTGATAAATGCTTACGAGCTGTCGAAAGATGCGAAGTTAAAACGGCAGATCATCTCCACCTTAGCACGCCTCTACAAAAAAGAAGACACCTATGATGCATCATGGTGGTGGGGAACCAGGCCCGATTCGCATGGTCCCTATTACAAAGCGGTAACCTGGGAAGCATCACCGGCTATCGAAAAATTCCTTAAAAAGGAATCGCTGAAAACAAGCCCCACCGGCAAAGCGTTTTTCAGGGATCTCGACGCGTGCAACAGGATGGATATTCCTGCTTTCGCAGCAGAGAAAAAAGTGATAGCGGCTCCGGTGAAAGAACCTAAGGTAGACCTGGAAAAGATAAAAAGTAAAAAAGGTCAGGTAGGCAAATCATCTATCGAAGATGTGTTGCTGGCCATTAATAAATTAAAGGGAGATCCGGCCAGGGGAAAGCAATTGTTTACCATCCAGGGTTGTGTGGCCTGCCACAGTATCAATAAAGGAGAAACAATGAAAGGTCCTTTTATGGGACAGATCGGATCCATCATGAACCGGGAGCAGATCACGGAATCTATTCTCAAGCCTAACGCATCTATTTCACAGGGATTTGCCACGGTGATGATCACGGCGAAGGGCAACAAGTCTTATATGGGATTTGTTACAGAAGAAACTTCCGCCAGGGTTGTTATGAGAGATATCACCGGCCAGGTATTCACCGTTAAAACGGCCGATATCCTGACCCGTAAGGAAATGAAAACATCGATGATGCCAACCGGCCTTGCCAACGCATTATCATACGAGGAACTTGCATCGCTCGTTAGCTATCTTGCGCAGCAGAAAAAATAACTGGTAAGGATAACATTGACTTTATATTAAAAGCCTGCTCATTGAGCGGGCTTTTTGTTTTAAGCGCGAACGATTAACTTTTACTTAATAGCGTATATGCGGTAAAGTATCTATTGCCTTTTATTTTATCTTTTGACGATTGGGCGGCGCAAACGATAGGGGTTTTCTGAAATAATTTCAGGTAGCCATTCAGATATTGTGATTATGTTAGCATTTTAGTAAAAAAGGATGCTTATCTTTAATGGTATGTTACGGACACTTCTTTTTGCGGTTATTTTAATGTCAGGTATGACGGTAAATGCACAGATAGACTCCTCTTTCGGGGCTATGAATGGCATGGAACCGGCTTTCAGACACCGTCAACAGGTAGGTGATACCGGTAGTCTCCATAAGAAATGGTTTGTTACAAAGTATGCCGGCCTTTCTACCGGCTTCATGGGATTTAAAGGAGGTAGCAGTTCCTTCCTGTCGGTGCCTTTGGCATTGCAGGTTAACCGCCAGTTAACCAATAACCTGTACGCCTTCGGCGGAGTATCGGTAACCCCTTATGTTTTCCGTTATAACAGCGTGCCTTATCAACCTGCGGTTAACAAGAACCAGAGCTGGATACAAACGAATAACTTTGCCGCCTGGTCTGATGCTAAAATTGGGGTCATGTATATTAGCAACGATAAAACATTCTCCATTTCAGGTAGCGTTGGCGTAAGCAGAGGCAGCTACAATGGTAATTCTCCCTTTTATTCCCCGGTGTACTCTCCTGTACGGGGCCATAGCCAATGGTAATTAAGTTACCGCTGGAATCGCGCGATGCCCCGACTTAATATCTTATATAATACTGATAGTTCATTTCTTACAGGAATATTTTTGTATGTTCGTTCCCTCAATATTTCTACTATGAAATGTTTGTTTGCTATACCCGTATTCATGTTACTGGGTATTCTTGCCTTTGGGCAAATTAAAATTGTGTCACAAAGCCCGGTTTTTGGAGAAGATGAATCTGTCGGTATTCAAAGGGTATTACTTATGGACAATGGTAATACATTTTATCTTGGCCTGAGTAAGAAGTCGTTGACGGTGAGGGTATACAGCCCTAAATTCACGGTAAAAGCCACCAAACAATTACATCCCCACCTTGGTAAGGGCAGCAGTTTTAAAGTCAAAGGACTGTATGATATGAATGGAGATGTGGTAGTGCTGGTGAGCGCTGTAGATAAGCACCAGGTAGTATTACAACGGCTGGTGATTGACGGTAAAACCGGGGCGTTAAAAGACGAGGGTACGATTGGAGAACTGGAAAAAGTTTCCTATTTCAAACTCGCTGGTATCGCATTTGCTGATGTGCCGGAACCAGATTTTTTTTCCGAGAAAATGCCTGAAGGAAACGGGTACGCGGTAATAGCCATGAACAGTTTTCAGCCCGACAGGAATAAACGTGTGGTTGTTGCTATCTATGGACCAGACAATAAAGAGCTGAGTCATGCATTTTATAAATCACCCGAAGAGAAGTATAAGTATATTGAATACCTGGGTATGGCCCCTCTTGAGAAGAACAAACTGGGCGTATTAGCGTATGGTTATAATACCAGGTCTTCGGGTGGTAAGGAATGTGAATTGATATTTGGTACGCTCACCACAGGCGATAGCTTACTGGTAATAGATAAACTTGGCACTTCGAAAAAGCCTGCTTCTTCTTCGGTAGCAAGATATAATCCGGTATCGAAAAGAATGATGCTACTGGAAGTAGTTGCAAAAAACGACTATTCAGCCACGGTGGTAGACCCCTTTGGAAAGACGGCTTCAGCCAGGTTACCGGTCGGTAAAAACAAGGATGGTGCCCCACAGAACCTTTTTGTAAATGAGGATGGTTCATTCTCTGCGGTATATGAAAAGCTTACCATTAGAACCGATAAATATTCCACCGGTTATGATATGGAAGATTATACCGTGAGCGTGCTGGCAAATGATGGGGAAGAAATACAACACTATAGAGTGCCAAGACGTCATTTACGCGCAGAGATGTTAAGGACTCCTATGTTTTACAATGCATATAACGCCTTCGAAATGTCGTATAAACAGCCTTCTCCGCTGGAAGCATTTAACTACCTGAGTGCAGGTGGTACTAATTACCTGTTCCTGAATGATGACGCGGACAATATTGAAAGGGTACAGGCAGGAAAAGATCCCCGTAAAGTAAAATCACTGGACGATTGTGATGCGTTTTGCTATAAACTGAGTGGTGATAAGGAAATCCCTGCAGTGGATTATTTTTTTGCTAAACCATCTGAGAAAAGGGATCATGACCAGGGATTGTTTAAGGCGTATGATTATAATGCGGAGAGTAAGACCTATGTAGTTGTAAAAGCGGAACAACGGGGCCGGGATTTAAATTGGAAGTTGGTTTGGATGAAACCATAAATAAAAAAGAGGTGGTCAAAAGTAATGGACCACCTCTTTATCGTTTGCGTCAACAGATCAGCAACAACCTGCTCTCTCCGGGTTTTTCCGTTGGAGCACGGTGAATACAGGGAGGCACCTGGCTTTCAGGATGATCAACCGCCAGCCTCCATAGGTGACCAAGCCCTAAGCTTATTGGCCGTGCATCAGGTGTAGCCTGGTAATGCAGATCAAAGAAATGGTCGCTTAAGAATGATTCAAAACCTTCCGCTGCTCCCTGATATAGTTTTTTGAGTTCATCCCGTATTGCGGGAATAAGTACTTTCTTTTTGCCTTGTGAATTTGGTAATATTTCACTCGACTCACCATAGTAAGTGCATAAAAAGGTATCGGTTGGTATAGGAGAGCGATCTACATGAAAAGAATAAACATCGGTTGGAAAAAAAGGAAAGGTATCATCCCGGTCGTAGTAGCTGATCACATTAAGGATGGGCGATGCACCGTGACCTTTCAATACCTCCAGGTCATGTAAAAGAATTTCACGGGCAAGTTGCCCTTGTTCACTCAGCTGAAGTTCACAGAGTTCCTCTTCTTCAATGGTCGTAATATTTCCGCTTAGCGCTACCTTTTTTACAATCTCAGAAAAATCACCTGTTAGTTGACGGGGCCAGCAAATCGCATTCATTTCTCCACTGAATGGCGTAGCAACAAGGTCCTGAAAATTCGTGACACGGTGAATTTGATGCTCAGCAGGAGATAAATCTGTCATGATAGTTAATATAAAGCAGCCGGTCAAGCCAGCTTTGGTGAAGATAGCAACAAAAAGCCCCATCCGCCCCGGTGCTTTCGTCTGACGGGCAGGAGATTTCTGCTAACAAGCACAATGTCAAGATATTATTTACAAAGTTTACACTTCTATTTACAATACAGATCCATTAGGCTGAAATAAATCAAAGTATTTTTGTTGCACCAACTTTAAAGGGATACGAAAAATAAAAAGGAATGCCTTAAACGGATCTGATTTACCAGAAGATAGATTTATGTTAATTAAAACTACAAAAAATATGAAAAAAGCTATTTATGCGCTCATCTTACCGCTGGTGGTGGTAGGCGGACTAGTATTTGCCAATCGCGAAATCAAAAATGAGACTGCTAAAAAATCAGCCCCAAAGCCACTCTCTGCTGCTGAAATGAAAGCCGAATTGAGAAAATGGGAAGCTACCCCTGAGGGTATAAGGTTCAAAAAATGGAAAGCGTCTCCCGAAGGTCAAAAAGTGCTTGCCGGTGCGGCTAAAATAAAGAACCATATAAGTGACTCTACCAATATGGAAGCTGTTGTGACCTCTCTTTCTCTTCCGCCAGGCTCACGATTAGGTTTCGGAGTGATGGTCAGGATTAATGATGACGATTATATTCTTAGTTTTGGGCTGGAAAACGCTAATGAATTTCAGCAAATGCATAGCCTGAAGGTTAACGACAAAATAATTATAAGAAGCCATTTTGTATCGTACGCGCCCAAGTATTCATATCCAATTGTATCGGGCGATTATGTAGAACAAGATGGTAAAATAATTTATAAACGTGCCCCTCGCAAAGGCGGCTGCTGAGTAAAGTTATGATGGAAAGACCTTTACGGAGTTTAAAGGTAAAGAGAGGTATTCTTCAGCATCCCAAAAGAACAAAACTGATTCCAACAAAAAAGGCCTCAAGTCCAATGACTTAAAGCCTTTTTTAATTTCGTGCACCGGAGTGTACTTTTCTGGAACCGATTCTACGCGGCTGACTTTTTCTTTTCACTTGCATCCTCTTCCACAATCAGCAGATCGGTCAATGTCCTACGCCGGTGAAAAGAAACGCGACGGAAGTCTCTAAGAGCCTTCAACATTGCAATATTCTTGGTTGCCAGCTATGTTTTGGTAAAACCAAAACTACCGGATTCTTTTTCATGCTTCGCATTCAGTTATTAAATGTTATCATTTGATTAGCCAACTATTTGCTTTAACTTTCTATTGATTTCAGCGAGAGCGAGATTCGATAGTCGTCCACTAATTACCTTTATTTCCTCTTCTGTGAAGGTCTCGTGATATCGCTTAGTTAGCCAGCTTGTTGAGTTATGTGAAAGTGTATAGGAAGATTCCTGTAATTTTATTCGAAGGACTTTTGATATAGAGAATGCTTTTGATCCTGCGCTTTTAAAGGTATCCATTTTGACATGTAATCCTATTTCTTTCGTGTGAAGTTTAAGAGACTGGGATGCCAGTATGCCTTCGGCATTTTTATTGTCAATACTTCTGATTATTCCAAGATATTCAAATAACCTTTGTTCTGGCTTAAATGCTTTCTCCAGTGCTGGCTTCAATTTATAGGAAACTTCGTCCCACAGCTCTTTAATGACAGGCATTGATTTCTCCTTTCTGAATACCTGTGGTGACAGCTTTGACAAAAATGTTCCCAGTTGTTCCCTTTTCTTCTGATTGGATTTTGCATAAGTAACTTCTTTCTTCAGCTCTTTTTCCAAATCTTCTATTGAAGGTAACTGGCCTTGCAGGTTTTTAGGTATCAGATGTGTGAGCTGATATTCGGCTACTCCCATAGGCTTATTTACATCTTTTAATGCATACTCAACAGTTACCCGATCTTTATTCTTACATAGAATTAATCCAATGGAGGGAGTATCCCCGGACGTTTTATAATTATTATCTAAAGTTGAAAGATAGAAATTCATTTTCCCAGCATATTCGGGTTTAAACTCCCCAATTTTCAGTTCAATAGCAACATAACAGTGTAACTTTAAATGATACAGTAGCAAATCTATATAATAGTCTTTCTCTCCTGCATTTATCAATGTCTGTTTTCCTACAAATGAGAATCCTTTGCCCATTTCGAGCATAAATTTCATAATATGATCCACCAGGGCATTTTCCAAGTCTCGTTCTTTAGCCTCATTAGCAAGATTGAAAAAGTCAAATTTATAAGGGTCTTTAAACAACTCACTCGCCAATTCACTTTGAATAGCAGGCAAGGTATTGGCGAAATTATTCTGTACTTTACCTTGTCTGTTAAACAATCCTGATTCAATCTGATGCACCAGAATGTTTCTGCTCCAGCCATTTTCTACGGCCTTTTCGGCGTAAAAGTTCCGCTCTGATTGATTTTTTACTTTATCCAGAAGCGTACATATATGAAACCATGGTAATTTTGCAGCAGCCTGCTGCAAAATTGAATTCATATCCCCAGCCGTGGCCTGGTCACTAAATACAGATAGTTCCGGCCATGCTATGGCAAAGTTTCTCATGTAACGAAGATTCCTGGGAGAAAGGCCCTTAAAGTCGGGGAATGCTATACTCAAATCTCTGGCTAACTCTTCTACCACTTTTGATCCCCATCCCTGATTCTGCTCTTGCTGCGATATAGTGTTGCCAATCTCCCAATACGTTGCCAATAGTTGGACGTTAGCCGTTAGAACCGCTTTCATCCTTGCATGCTGTATCTTTTGCTTCAGCGATTCAAGGGTATGAATGTATGTTTCGGGAAGTTGGATTTTCATGTCGAATAAATAACATGAAAATTAGCTAACGAAAGAACGATAAGCGTTAATTGGAAGTTAATGGAGTGAGGGAATTATTCATTTAGAAAGCAAGCGATGGTTCGATTTTCCCCGAAAAACTGACTTTTGACGGAAGCCATTATCGAACCACCCGACTCAATGAAGCCGTCAACTTGATCCGGTATTCTTCAGCATCCCAAAAGAACAAAACTGATTCCAACAAAAAAGGCCTCAAGTCCAATGACTTAAAGCCTTTTTTAATTTCGTGCCCAGAACTGGATTCGAACCAGCACATCCTTGCGAACGCTGCGACCTGAACACAGTGCGTCTACCAATTTCGCCATCTGGGCATCGCTTGTCCCCGTAAAACGGATTGCAAAAGTAAACACTTTTTTAAACTAACCAAATTTTTTTTCAGGACATAAAAAAACGGCGCCCATAACAGGCGCCGTTCGTCAATATATAAAAATTATACCGCTACATTAAACTCACGCAGGGTGTCGTTCAGGCTGGTCTTCAGGTCTGTAGAGGCTTTGCGCTGACCAATGATCAGTGCGCAGGATACCTGGTATTCGCCTGCAGGGAATTTCTTGGTGTAAGTTCCCGGAATTACCACGCTGCGGGCAGGTACACGGCCTTTGTATTCTATTGGCTCGCTGCCGCTTACATCAATGATCTTGGTAGATTGCGTCAGCACCACATTGGCGCCCAATACCGCTTCTTTTTCTACAATAACGCCTTCTACCACAATGCAACGGGAGCCGATAAAGCAACCATCTTCAATGATTACAGGGCTGGCCTGTAACGGTTCCAGTACGCCGCCAATACCAACGCCACCGCTCAGGTGCACGTGTTTACCGATTTGTGCGCAGGAGCCTACTGTTGCCCAGGTATCTACCATCGTTCCTTCATCTACAAAAGCGCCGATGTTAACATAGGATGGCATCAGGATACAGCCCTTGGCAATGAATGCGCCATAACGCGCTACTGCATGGGGAACTACTCTTACGCCGAGTTCTTTATAGTTCGACTTTAATCTCATTTTATCATAGAACTCAAACGGAGGCACCTCCATTGTTTCCATTGGCTGAATGGAGAAATACAGTAAAATAGCCTGTTTCACCCACTCATTCACCTGCCAGCCGTTTGCTGTTGGCGTCGCAACTCTCAGATGTCCTTTGTCTACCGCTTCTATCACCGCCTTAACTGCATCTGTGTACTGTGTCTCCTGTAAGAGGCTGCGATCAGCCCAGGCAGCCAGTATTTGTTGTTGTAAATCCATTTTTTTTATTTTTTGCAAACATAATACGTAGAAAATAAAATTACGAATTACAAAGAGGTATTTCCGGAAATCTTATCAGATATACGTAATTCGCCATCCGTAATCCGTAATTTTGCCTTTTGTGGAAGAAAGAACTTTATGAAAATAGGATTCGACGCCAAACGTGCATTCCAGAACGACACTGGTCTTGGGAATTATAGTCGTACCCTGATATCATCTCTGGTAAAGGATTTCCCGGAAGATGAATATTACCTGTTTGCCCCCAAGCAAACCGGTATGTACGACCTCAGTGCCCTGCCGGATCTTAAAGTAGTGGTGCCGGAAAACCCGTTGTACCGCTGGTTTAAGTCGGCCTGGCGCAGCCGTTTTGTGGTAAAGGACCTGTTACGTTACCGGATCGGTATTTACCACGGCCTCAGTCATGAACTGCCGTTTGGTATTCATAAAAGCGGTATCAGGTCGGTAGTTACCATGCACGATCTTATTTTTGAAAGATACCCGGAGCAGTATAATCCTATTGACGTTATCACTTATCGCCGTAAGGCCCGCTACGCCTGCCAGCAGGCCGACAGGGTAGTGGCCATCAGCGAGCAGACAAAGCAGGACCTGATCACTTACTATCACACGCCGGCAAGTAAAATTGATGTGGTATACCAAAGCTGCGATCCCTCTTTTGCCATCACATACCCTGATGATGATATCGCCGCAATGGGCGCCAGGTACCGTTTGCCGTCCCAGTATTTCCTGTATGTAGGATCAATTATTGAACGGAAAAACCTGTTAGGCATCGTAACGGCCATGAATACACTAAAAGGAACACTGGATTTTCCATTGGTGGTATTGGGCAATGGGAGCGGCTATAAAAAGAAAGTAAAAGCATACCTGGAAGCCAACGGGCTCACACAACAGGTGATTTTCCTCAACGAACAGGTACGGCTTAAAAACAGTGAGTTGCCACTGCTGTACCAGGGCGCGGTAGCGCTTATCTATCCGTCTTTCTTTGAAGGATTTGGCATTCCCATACTGGAAGCCCTCTGGAGCCGTACACCGGTAATTACCTCCCATGGGTCCTGTTTTGCTGAAACAGCGGGAGATGCAGCCCTGTACGTAGATCCACGGGAGCCTGGCTCCATAGCTGACGCGATGAGGCAAATCATGGGAAATCCTTCCCTGGTAAGACAAATGCAGGAAAAAGGATGGCAGCATGCACAGCGTTTTACCCCGGAAAAGTGCGCCGCCGCCATGATGAAAGTATATAAACAATTAAATAAGGAAATATAAAATGTTTGAAGATGATATCAGTGCAGCCATGCCGGTGCTGCGTACCGGCGGACTTATCCTTTATCCTACAGACACCATCTGGGGTATCGGCTGCGATGCCACCGATGAAAAGGCCGTGCAGAAAATTTATGCCCTGAAAAAAAGGAGCGAAAGCAAAAGCCTGGTGGTATTGCTGGCCGATGTGAAAGACCTGCTGCATTATGTGGCAAATCCACGCCCCGATATGGCCGACATCATTGCCGGCTTTACCCGCCCCACCACTGTTATTTATGAAGGCGCACTCGGCCTGGCCCCCAACGTGATCAGCGAAGATGGCAGCATCGCCATCCGCATTGTAAAAGATCCTTTTTGCCGCCACCTGATCAAAAGATTACGCAAACCACTGGTGTCCACCTCCGCCAACGTCAGCGGGGAACCCTCACCGGCCAGCTTCCACGACGTGTCTGCCAGCATCCGGAATGGCGTGGATTATGTGGTGAACTACCGGCAAAACGATGAAACCCCCAGCGCCGCATCCAGGATCATCAGGATAAACAAAGATGGTTCAATCGTGATAATCCGGGATTAAAATCGTTTATTTATTACATTTGCGCCCTGGTTTCAGAGAAAGGAATAAAAATTAACAGGAATATTTAAATATGATCAGCAGCAAGCCGTTGGACATACCCTGCTCCCTGCAGGAAAGAAAAGTGCTGGAAAAGATAGCATTGGCCGCCCAGGAACTGGGCGTTCCCGCCTATCTGATCGGGGGCTTTGTGCGGGATAAACTGTTGGGAAGGAAAACAAAAGATATGGACATTGTTTGCGTAGGCGATGGTATCGCACTCGCACACAAAGTAGCAGCAAACTTAGGTAACAACATTCCCGTTAACTTCTTCAAAACCTATGGTACCGCCCAGGTTAAACTGAATGACCTGGAAATTGAATTCGTTGGCGCCCGCAAGGAAAGCTACCGCGAAGAATCCCGCAACCCCGAAGTGTCTGCCGGAACCCTGCAGGACGACCAGAACCGCCGCGATTTCACCATCAACGCAATGGCCATCAGCCTCCGGGATATTGATTATGGCTCCCTGCTCGACCCGTTCGACGGCCTCGTGGACCTCGATAAGAAAATCATCCGGACGCCCCTGGCGCCCGCTCAAACTTTCAGCGACGATCCCCTGCGCATGATGCGTGGCATCCGGTTTGCTTCCCAGCTGCAGTTTACCATCGAAGAAAGCACCTTTACCGCCATACAGGAAAATGCTGAACGGATCAGGATCATTTCCCAGGAAAGGATCTCCGATGAGTTCAATAAAATAATGCTCTCCACAAAACCCTCGGTAGGACTGGACCTCTTATATCAATCCGGCCTGCTCAAAATTATTTTCCCCCAAATGATAGATATGGTGGGAGTAGAGATGTACGAGGGAAAAGGGCACAAAGATAATTTTTATCATACCTTGCAGGTAGTAGACAATATATCGGAAAATACACGGGATCTTTGGCTTCGGTGGGCCGCATTGCTACACGATATCGGGAAACCCGCCACTAAAAAATTTGAACCCGGTCATGGCTGGACTTTTCACGGTCACGATGCGGTAGGTGGCAAAATGGTTCCCCGTATCTTCAGCAGGATGAAACTGCCAATGAGCGAAAAAATGAGGTTGGTAAAGAAATTGGTAGAACTACACCTGCGCCCCATCAGTCTCACAAAAGAGAACATAACAGACTCGGCTATCCGGAGATTACTCTTCGATGCCGGAGACGATATAGAAGGACTGATGATGCTGTGCGAAGCGGATATTACCTCAAAAAATAAAACCAAGGTTAAGCGCTACCTCGAAAATTTTGAATTGGTCCGCAGACGCTTAAAAGAAGTGGAAGAGAGCGACCGGATCCGCAACTGGCAACCTCCTATAACCGGGGAGATGATTATGGAAACATTTGGGCTGAAACCTGGCAGGATCGTAGGCGATCTGAAAAGCGCCATCAGGGAAGCCATCCTGGATGGCGAAATCCCAAATACTTACGAGGCAGCATACGCTTTTTTATTGGAAAAAGCCGGCGCATTGAATCTAAGCCCGGTTAAATAAAATTGGTAATTTTACAATACCATAATAAAATACACTAGCATTCAGGATCCACCGCTCATTGCGGAGTGTTTAATCATTAAATAACTTATAACCTTTTTGTCATGCCGGTTTTGAAATTCAGAGTTTACTGGGAAGAAGATGAAAGTGTCTACAGGGACATTGCCATTAAGCCGAATCAGACGTTTTTATTATTTCACCAAGCAATTTTGCAGGCATTCGAATTTGATTCAAAACACAAAGCCACCTTTTTCCGCAGCAATGATAACTGGCAACGTGGCCGGGAAATCATCCTGGAAGCAGATAATCAACCCCGTAAAGCAGAACCCCTGCTCATGGCGGATACCATGATCGCTGCCGCAGTGAAAGATCCTAATCAGAAATTTATCTATCTCTACGATTTCGCCAAAAACTGGTCGTTCCTCGTAGAACTCATCGGCGTTTCCAAAGATGAAAACAGCAAAATGGTTTACCCTGCCTGCGTTCGCAAAGAAGGCCTGGCCCCCAGTCAATATGGCACCAAAGGCCTGGTAGGTGATAAACTCGTGGAAATGGAAGAAAAATATGACCTCAATAAAGAAGGCATGGACGCCGATGGCTTCGGCGAAGAAGGGGAAGAAAGCGACGCCTTAGGCGGCGATAGCACAGAAGAATTTGGCGGAGAAGAAGAAAATAACTTTTAAATAGAACTGTCAGTCATTTTAGGGATCTGTTTATTTTTTGCAGAGATTACCCGTTTCATCCACTTAGCTGAAATGGCCCCGTCTCCCGGAAAAAATAAACAGATCCCTAAATATTTAGCGCAATACTTATGCAAAAAACCGTCATCATTATCGCAGGTCCCACCGCTTCAGGTAAAACAGCCTTGTCTGTTCAAATGGCACAACTGTTTAATACAGCAGTGATCTCTGCAGATTCCAGGCAATGCTACCGCGAAATCAGCATCGGTACAGCAAAGCCCTCCGCGGAAGAACTGTCGGCGGTTCCCCACTACTTCATCAATTCCCATAGCATCCGGGAAGACATAAACGCAGGCGTTTACGAGAAACTGGCCCTGGGCTACGCCCGCGAAATCTTTGAGAAAAACGACGTAGCCATAATGTGCGGCGGCACCGGTCTTTATATCAGGGCCTTCGCGGAAGGAATCGACGATATGCCTGTCATTGCCCCGGGCATCCGCACCCATCTCAATGAACAGTATGCGCAACACGGCCTCGCCTGGCTGCAGCAACAATTGCAGGAACGCGACCCCGGCTTCTATGCCACCGCCGAAACCCAAAACCCGCAACGCCTCATCCGCGCGCTGGAAGTGCTCGACGCCACCGGCCAATCCATCACCACCTTCCGCAGCGCTACCCGCTCCCACCGCGATTTCCAGGTAATTAAAATAGGCATCACCCTGCCCAAAGAACAACTCCACCACAATATCCACCACCGTGTAGATACAATGGTACACGCCGGCCTGGTGGAAGAAGTCCGCTCCGTTTTACCCTACCGCGAACACAATGCCCTCCGCACCGTAGGATACCAGGAAATATTCAGCTTCCTCGACGGCCACATCTCCCTCGATCAGGCCATCGACGATATTAAAACACATACCCGCCAATACGCAAAACGGCAACTCACCTGGTTCAGGAAAGACCCTGCATTCACCTGGTTTGATCCGCGCAATACCGCAGATATCATGAACTACGTGCAGCAACAAGGCTAGTACGCATGCTCCGCGCAGGATTTTGTCACCAGTTGTAATGCCGCGGTATACATCTCCCGGAAAATAATTACGGACAACCAATGTACTGAAACCGAACATTTGCGATAAATATAAAATATATAAATCTCTTGTATTTAAAAGCCTGGTAACATGGCATTTTCTTGGCGGCACCGTGTCTGCACAGCTCACGAAAACAGTTGCTTATGTTTAAAAATTACCTGAAAACGGCCTGGCGCCACCTGCTGAAAAACAGGCGTTTTACGATCCTCAATCTCATTGGCCTGTCTACCGGTCTCGCCTGTACGTTGCTGATTTGTTTGTGGGTATACGATGAACTCAGCATCGATCACTTTCATAAAAACGACCACCACCTTTTCCAGGTAATGGAAAATCAGCCACACGAAAAAGGCATTACTACCTCCAACGGAACACCCGCGCTGTTGGCGGATGCGTTGAAAGCAAATATGCCTGAAGTGGAAAATGCTACCGTGAGCACACCGCCATCCTGGTTCCCTAAAATAGCGCTGACCACCGGCAACAAAAGCACAAAATCCGCCGGCATATTTGCAGGCCAGGATTATCTCCAGGTATTTTCATATCCATTGCTGCAGGGAAACAACCGGCAGGTATTACAGGACAAAAACAGCATCGTCATCTCTTCAAAGCTTGCACAAACACTGTTTGGTACAACCGATGCACTGGGGAAAACCATCACCTGGCAGGTAGACCGGTTCAAAAAAGTCAGCACTGTTTCCGGCGTGTTAGACGAGCTCCCCGCCAATACTTCCACCCAATTCGATTGCCTGCTGCCATTCGATGCATTCCGGGAAATCATGAACATCACGGCGCTGGACCCGCAGGGACCGTTCAATACCTTTCTTGTTATGAAAGAAGGCGCCGATATTCCCGCGTTTAATGCAAAGCTGAGCAGCTTCATGACTGGGCTTACCAAAGGAAGCACCACACCCCGCAACCTGTTCCTGCAGCGCTACAGCGATCATTACCTGCATGGCAATTATGAAAACGGTGTGGCTGCCGGTGGCAGGATCAGCTACGTGAAATTATTCTCCCTCATCGCACTTTTTATCCTGGTAATTGCCTGCATTAACTTTGTAAACCTCTCCACCGCACAGGCTTCCGGCAGAATGAAAGAAATGGGGATCCGCAAAACAATAGGCGCCAACCGCCTGGCGCTGGTACTGCAATACCTCGGTGAATCCATGCTGATGACCATTCTCGCGCTGGGCATCGCATTACTACTGGTGGCACTGCTGCTGCCGGAATTCAATCGTATCACCGGCAAAGCATTGTCTTTTTCACTAAGTGGCACAATGGTGGGTATCATTATCGGTATTGCGCTGCTGACGGGCATCCTGGCGGGTGGCTACCCGGCGTTGTATCTGTCCGGATTTAATCCTCTGCCTGTGCTAAAAGGAAAAGTGCCGGGATCGCCGGGGCAACTGATGGCACGCAAAGGCCTGGTGGTATTCCAGTTTACACTCTCAGTTTTATTTATGGTGGGCGTAATAACAGTATACCGGCAAATAGCTTATGTGCAGGATAAAAATCCTGGTTACGACAAAGACAACGTGGTATACTTCGATGTGGAAGGGAAAGTGCCGGAACATATACCTGAATTCCTGTCAGCGTTGAAAAGAATACCAGGCGTGGTGAATGCCTCTGCTATGGTAGGAAATGTGTTGGGCGCGCCTTCCACAGGATGCACCTGGAAGGGCAGGGGCACCACGGAAACAATTATGTGCCGTCCGTTTATGGTGAACTATGATATGATAGAAACCTTGGGCATCGAAATGGCAGCTGGAAGATCCTTTTCCCGCGATTACGGTGCAGATGACTCCCGGATCATTTTTAATGAAGCTGCTATCAAGGCAATGGGAATTGATAATCCTGTAGGCAAAGTGATAGAATTTAACGGGATGAAAACAGAGATAGCAGGCATAGTGAAAAACTTTCATTTTCAATCTATGCACGAAGTTATCAGCCCGTTGTTTTTCCGGCTGGATTCTCTGAACAGCACCGTAATGGTAAAAGTAAAAGCCGGGCAAACAAAAACAGTGTTGGATGCACTGGCTGCCTTCTATCAGCACTATAACCCCGGGTTTGCGTTCGATTATAAGTTTCTCAATGAAGATTACCAGGCGCAATACCTAGCAGAGAAAAGAGTGGCCGCTTTATCAAAATATTTTACTGCATTGGCTATCCTGATATCCTGTCTTGGCTTGTTTGGACTGGCCACGTTTACCGCCGAAAGCAGGCGCAAGGAAATCAGCATCCGCAAAGTACTGGGCGCTACCGCTACCCATGTAATGATGATGTTGTCGGGCGAATTCCTGCGGTCGGTACTAATTGCCGTGCTGATTGGTTTGCCGCTGGCATGGTATTGCATGGACCGGTGGTTGCATAGTTTTGCTTATCACATCGAGGTGGGAGCCGGCGTGTCGCTGCTGGTAGGGATTACGATTGTTGGAATCACGTTACTCACAGTGAGCTTCCAGGCGATCCGGGCAGCGTTGGAAAACCCGGTGAAGAATCTTAAGGCGGAGTAATATACGATATATAAAAAAGGCGTGGTGAACTGCACCACGCCTTTTTTATATATCGTAAAATGATGTCGTTAAAATTTAAATCCTACTGTCAGTACAATATTGCTTCTGGTAAAATCCAGTGTTGCCGCTGCAGGACTCAGCTGTGCATCGTACACAGTATAAGGCTGGTACCTGTCTTTGCCCTGTGTGTAGCTATAGGTAGCATCTGCATAAAGACCTTTATTGCGGAAGCCAATACCACCGCTGTACACTTTGCGGGAAGCGTTTACGCCTGCATTGTATTTATCATCGCTGTACGGATTGCCATAGGAAGCAAAACCCGCTCTTACCGCGTATATCGCCATAAATTTAACCTCGGCGCCTACACGAATATTGGAAGTAGATTTATACACCGCGCTGATGTTATCGTTCAGGTTTTTTTCCCCGGCCCTGTCGTCACTCATCCTGAATTTACCGGAAGGGGTATTCACGAATTCGTAATCAGCTGTAATAAAGCCCTGGGGGCTTTGTGGTTCCTGCAGGTTGCCAAAGAAATAAGATGCGCCGGCAGCTGCGCGTAAAGGTGCAGTGTAGTTGTAGTCGTATTCTACAGGATAACCTTCTGTTTGATCAAAGGAAGTAGAACCCTGTTCACCACGACCATCTTCTATATCTGAGTACAGTTCCGAACTGTAGCTGTCATGAAGGGAATACCAGGTTGGGGTAGCGAAAGTACCACCCAGTCTGAAATGATCGGACACTTTATACAGGATACCAATTTTGCCGCCAACACCTAAGCCGGTACGTTTCAGGTCCTTGTAATAATCGAAGTAGCCAAAGTCGTTGCCTTTGTTACTGCTGGCGTCATCTTCTGACCAGGCGAGTGATTCTTTATAATTAATGCTCGGCAGGTTTAAGCTGGCGCCGATATACAGGCGATCGCCGTAGTTACCGCCGATAGCAAAAGTGTATTCATTCAAACCACCTTCTGTTTTCAGGGTACCTCTTTGCTGGATACCTTCTGTAAGACCGCCTATTTGCCTGGAAGGAGAGGCCAGTGTCATAGGCTCTTTGTTACCGCCGGTAGGCTGGTAATCAGCCAGTAACCCGGTACTGAATCCCAGATCTGTGCCCAGTGCCTGTGTGGAGGTACTGCCATCGAATATATCATCTACAAAACGATCGGAATAAGAAGACAAGGTATTGTGACCTGCAATGGCAATTTCGTTGTTGTAATTGGCCAGTCGTTCCATACCCAGTGAAAAGGTAATGTTGTTCCAGGTACTGCTGCCGCTATTCTTATTGGTAGCCATAATAAGCCCGATGGATGGCAGCTGGAAATTGCTGCGGTTCCCTTTATTATCGAGCTGGCTGTTGCCCAGGTAATTGGAGGTATTTTGAGAGATCCCTACGCCACCTGAAATATGAAATTCGCCGGTCTTAAAAATGGCAATACCTGCCGGGTTAATATGAGCAGATGAATAATCTCCTCCAAGGCCCACACCTGCACCGCCCAGCGCCTGGGTCCTGGCTGTACCGTGAGGCTGCAGGGGGGAGTAAAGTAATGCGTCGTTGGAACTCTGGCCCATGGCTGTTACAGATATAAACAAGCCACCTAAAAGAGGATAAAGTCTTTTAATCATAATCTGTATTCTTAAAATGAGATTTGCTTGCAGGTTAATTTAACGGTTACTAACGCATGCCGCGATAAGTATAACGTGCTGAACTGGCAAAACGTGTGCGAGATAAAAAATAAGCGTAGGTTTTTAGGCTACGCTTATCTTGTAAATGATTTTATTTATTAACGGCCTCCTCTGGATGGACGGCTGTAGCCACCACCACCGCCGCCACCGGAATTACCACCACCTACGCGACCACCGCCGGAACTAGGAGGAGTGTAACTTGGAGCCGGAGTAGGAGCAGGTCTGCTGTACTCTGTTCTCTGCGGACGGGAATAACCGCCGCCATTGTTGCTGCTGCCGCTGTTGTTCTGGTAAGAAGGCCTGGTTACAGGTCTTTCAGAACTGGACTGCTGGAATACACGGCGTGGTCTTTCACCATTGGATGTACCGCCATTGGCAGGCTGGAAAGTACCGGTTCTGGAAGGACGGGTATAACCGCCGCCGCCTGTGCCGCCACTGTTAGTATAATCTGCCCTGCGAACTCTTTCGTTACCGCCTCTCACGGAACCATAGGAGTTGGAAGGACGTGTGGTATAATGTCCGTAATAACCGCCACCACCGTAGTAACCACCGTGGCCATAGTAGCCGCCGTAGTATGGGTAGTAGTAAGAAGGCCAGTAGCTGCCTACGTATGGATAACCCCATCCACCATAGAAGCCGGTGCTCCAGGGGCTGTAGTAACCACCCATTCCCCAGCCAAATCCAAGACCCAAACCAAAGGAAGGACCATAAAAGCTGCTGTATGGGCTGTAACCTAAACCAAAGCCGCTACCGTATCCCATACCAAAACCACTGCTCATGTAAAGGTTGGAGGCTGCATTGTAACCGTCCCAGTAATCACCGGAATAGTTGCTGCCACTGCCAAATCTGTTCAGGCGACGTTGATAGTCACCCTGGTCATCGTCCTGGTAAGTTACATAGGTACCGCCATCATCCTGCGTTCCTTCAACATAGTTGGCGTCGTTTTCGTCCTGGCGGCTGTTGCCGTTCGAACCGTTGCTGGAGGCATAGGTACGCTGCTGCTGACGCGGAGAATAGTATACATCATCCGGAGTCTGAGCCGTTTTATAGGTACTGGAACACGCTCCCAGTGCGAGCGATGCGGCCAGTCCAATGTATAATATAGGCTTCATTTGAAATATGTTTTAAGCGTGATTCGTGTAGTAAATTTACTTCTTTTTAACGGATATAACAGGAAGAAAGTTACAATAACACAGACTATGTTATATTATTTTATGATAAGTGTTTGCAACGTTATGTTTTTCATCTATGTTTGTGGAATTTTCTTCTTAATATAAATGGACAAAAACTAAGCCAATCCAGCCGTTGGCACCCGGCGGATGGATTTAATTTTGTCTCGACAAATTGAACCAGAATTAGCTTAAAAATAACGGTATATAAATAAGGTAAAATTTTTATGAGTAAAGAGATAACGGCCCGCTCGGAAGACTATTCAAAGTGGTATAACGACCTGGTGCTGAAAGGCGGACTGGCAGATTATTCTGCAGTGAAAGGATGTATGGTGATCAAACCATACGGATTTGCTTTGTGGGAAGCCATGCGCGATGTACTGGACCGCAAATTCAAAGAAACCGGTCACCAGAACGCCTATTTCCCGCTGTTCATCCCCAAAAGCTTTTTAAGTAAAGAAGCTGCACACGTGGAAGGATTCGCTAAAGAATGCGCCGTAGTAACCCACTACCGCCTCAAAAACGATCCTAACGGCGGCGGCGTAATCGTAGATCCGGATGCCAAACTGGCGGAAGAACTGATCGTTCGCCCCACTTCTGAAACTATTATCTGGAATACTTATAAAGACTGGATACAGTCGTACCGCGACTTACCTCTCCTGATCAACCAGTGGGCAAACGTTGTGCGTTGGGAAATGCGTACCCGCCTGTTTCTCCGTACCACGGAGTTCCTCTGGCAGGAAGGCCATACCGCCCACGCCACTGCACAGGAAGCCATCGAGGAAACAGAACAGATGCTGAATATCTATGCTGATTTCGCAGAAAACTATATGGCCGTGCCTGTTGTGCGCGGACTGAAATCCCCCAGCGAAAGATTTGCAGGCGCCGTGGAAACCTACTGCGTGGAAGCCATGATGCAGGATGGTAAAGCCTTACAGGCCGGTACCTCTCACTTCCTGGGACAAAATTTTGCCAAAGCATTCGACGTACAGTTCTCCAATAAAGAAAATAAACTGGAACATGTGTGGGCTACCTCCTGGGGTGTGTCTACCCGCCTGATCGGCGCACTCATCATGGTACACAGCGATGATGAAGGCCTCGTAATGCCGCCAAAAATTGCACCTATACAGGTAGTGATTGTGCCCATTTACAAAGGACCTGATCAGAAAGCAGGACTGGATGAAAAAGTAAATGTCATCGTTAAGGAACTGAGAAGCGCCGGTATCAGCGTGAAATACGACGATTCCGATAATAACCGCCCGGGCTGGAAATTTGCCGAATACGAAATGAAAGGCATACCGGTTCGTATAGCCATTGGCGCGAGAGATCTCGAAAACAATGTGGCCGAAGTAACCCGCCGCGATACCAGGGAAAAAATGAGCCTGTCGCTCGATGGTTTACCAACCCGCATCACGGAACTACTCGATGAAATACAACTCAACCTGTTCAATAAAGCAAAAGCTTACCGCGATAGTCATATCACCCGTGTAGATACTTTTGAAGAATTTGAGAAAGTGCTGGACGAAAAAGGCGGCTTCGTATCTGCTCACTGGGATGGCACCGCCGAAACAGAAGAACAGATCAAAGATCGCACAAAAGCTACGATACGCTGTATTCCGCTCAACAACCCGCAGGAAGCCGGCACGTGTATCCTGACCGGGAAACCATCCAAAGAAAGGGTGCTTTTCGCAAGAGCGTACTAGGAAAGAAGTTTCATATTAAGTATTACGGGGCCGGATTTTTGCGGGTGTTTTCCGGAAAAATCCGTAACTCGTAATACTTACAGGTAATACTCCTGCAATAAACCATTAAAATCCGATGCCCTTGAGCCGTTTTATAATGTTATGGGGGTTGGTCTTCTTTTGCACTGTTACAACAACCCTCGCGCAGGGGCTGATGATCCGTAACTATAATGTAAAGGACGGACTGGCCAACGCTACTGTTTATGCTGCTACGCAGGATAAAGACGGCTTCATATGGTTTGCAACTCCTACCGGCGTCAGTAAATTTGATGGTAAAAGATTCCGCAACTACGCCAAAAAAGACGGTCTCACAGACAACGAGGTGGTGAAACTCGCCGCCGATTCCAAAGGAAGGGTATGGTTTTTCACCCTCAACGGAAAACCTTCGTTCTATAAGAAATCAGTGATTCATAACGAAGAAAATGATTCCTCCCTTATTTTTAACAGCCGTAGTCACTACATGCAGTATGCATTTGAAGGCAAAGGCGGTTATATCTGGTTCCTCAACAGCAACAACAGGATTGTTCAATACAACGGTAAAGAAATAATTTACGATAAACTGGGCGCCTCGGGCTCAGACCTGTATTTCCTGATGCGGAACGACAGCATCTTCCACCCGCTGCAGGCCTCCTTTCACCTCGAAAGCCTGCGCGACCCCAGTAATTCCAAACAAGAGATTTATAACGCATCGCCGTACCCGCTGGATGATTCCGCGTTTCACAACCGTATAAATGGAAGCGCCATTGTAATTATCCGGAACACGCTTTACTCCTACACCGCAAAGGATGCCGTGTGTTTTTTTAATGGCGCGGAATGGGGTATTAAAGATGATATCAGCCACATATGTATTGATAACGATAACCTATGGATAGGCACCCAGCGCGCCTTGTATTACCTGAAAGATTATTTTAAAGGAGAACGGCAGATCACCCGGCTGCTGGATAATCACTTCATTACCTCCCTGCTGAAAGACAGGGACGGCAACATCTGGATCACCACTTTTGGAGACGGCGTGTATAACATCCCCTACAAGAACTTTTACTTCAGCTATCTCGATAATACCAACGGACTTTATTCACATTCTATTTTCAGTATCAGCAAAGACAAGAAAAGCGACCTGCTGCTGATCGGGCAGAATGCCGGCGTTCTCAATACAATGGATGCGGAAAACAGTATCCGGCAATATACGGTGGATACCACTTCCGGCCGTAACAGCGTACTTTCCATTACCCCGTATACCAACGATAATGTACTCATTGGCACCGATAACGGCTTGTACAAGTTTAATACCCTGTCCCGGAAAACAACACTGTTAAAAGCCGTGAGAATGCTGAAAGATGTGGATGTATCGCCTTCGGGGAAGATAAGGATTGCTGCAAAAAACCAGGTAGTAGCACTGGATGATTATGCCATCAGCGACCTCGATATGCTGGTTACTTCGCTGGCCAGCATCAACGACTCCGCTTATTACGTTGGTACCAACGCCGGCCTGTTTTTTTGTACAGACGGCAGGCGGCAACTGTTACCCGCCGGTGCAGATACCCTGCGGAAGGTAAGTATCAAGGATCTTAAATGGATTGATGGTTCCCTCTGGATCGGTACCAGCGACCAGGGGATTTACGTGATGCAAAATGACAACGTCATCAAACACCTGTCCACCGCCAACAACCTGGCCAGCGATATCTGTCAGCAGCTGTACTACGATGGCGTGGGCCGGCTGTATGTGGCCACCAACCGCGGAGTGTCCGTGATTGATGTAAAAACGCAGACGATTACACGTAATATCACCTCCAGCGACGGCCTGATGTCGGACGACATCCGCGGCGTATATGCCGATAATGATACCCTCTTCATCGCTACCTCCAATGGCCTGTGTTCCTTTAATGCGGATCATATCCCGGTGGATACCGTGCCGCCGGTGATTTACCTGAATAACATCCGCTATGGCGACAGCACCTTCCTCGCCTCCAATAGTTTTGTACACCTTTATCAGCGCAAAGCCTCATTTGAAGCGGAATTCGGTACCATCGTTTTTGACCTGCCGGAGCTGGTGGAATACCAGTATAATTTTTCCGGAGATACCACCAGCGGTTGGGTAACCACCATGTCTAACATTATTCCGTTCCCCGACCTGCAACCAGGAAGCTACACCCTCATGATAAGGGCAAGGAAATATAAGAGCGACTGGTCAAAGCCGGTAAGCATAGATGTGAACATACTACCCAGGTGGTACCAGCAATGGTGGGCAAGAGGCATCCTGCTGCTGGCTGGTTTGCTGGTGGTGCTGATCGGGTTACGGTATATTATCAGGCGGATTAAACAGGCGGAAAAGCGTAAAACGGAGTACAACCGGCGCATTGCGGAGTTGGAAGCCAAGGCGCTGACCAACCAGATGAACCCACATTTTATTTTTAATTCGCTGAACTCCGTTCAACACCTTATATTGGAGAAGGAAGAGAAACAAGCGCTCAATTTCCTGGCAGACTTTGCTACGCTCATGAGGCAGATGCTCAATAACTCCAGGAAATCGTATATATCACTGGAAGAAGAAATCGCTTTCCTGACCCGTTACCTGGAGTTGGAAAAGATCCGGTTTGCACATTCCTTTACCTATCACTTTATCATGGAGGATGCTTTGAAGGAGTATACCATCTACATTCCACCCATGATTATTCAGCCGATAGTGGAAAATGCCATTAAACACGGATTGGCGCCCAAAAATATCAGCGGTTACCTGGAAATCCGCCTCGAAATGGTGGACGACCTGTTATATTGTTCGGTAGATGATGACGGAATAGGTTGGGATAAGTCAAATAGCATTAAAAGTTCAAGGCTCATTAAACACGAGTCTACTGCACTTAGCGTGATTAAAGAGCGGTTGCAGATTATAAAATCTTTTAATGGAAGTGTTGGAAAGTTAGAAATTATTGATAAATTTAAATCTGGTTTCGGCAATAAGGAAGGTACCTTAGTTGAAATACTGATTCCCATTGTTAAGATGTTATGAGTAATATAAAAGCTGCCATTGTAGACGATGAAGTCCGCAACATTCATATTTTACGCAATATACTCGAGAACTACTGCAAAGATGTGACAGTTGTCGGTGAGGCGCAGAATATCAATGAGGCGGCAGAAATGATAAAAAATAACCCCATTGATGTTCTGTTTCTTGATATTGAGATGCCACCACACAATGGATTTCAGCTACTGGAAATGTTTCCGGTACTGAATTTTGAAGTTATTTTTATCACCGCTTTCCAGGAATATGCACTGCAGGCAATTAAATTTGCTGCGCTGGATTACCTGTTGAAACCAATCAAGGTCAGTGAAGTGGAAGATGCACTTGAAAAAGTGAAGAAAAGCAAGAAGGGACGACTCAACGAGCTGGCATCCATACTGAAAGACTACGTAAAGAACAACGATAACGCCTTCTCAAAGATCGTTATACCGGTGAACGACGGGTATAATGTAATCGATCTGAAGGATATTATTTATTGTGAAGCCTTTGACAGCTATACTAAAATCCAGCTGATCAACAACGTATCTCACCTGATCTCCAAATCATTGAAGGAGTACGAGGAAATGCTGTCCGATAAAGGTTTTTACCGGGTGCATAAGTCCTTCCTCATTAATATTCATCACATCGTGAAAATCATCAAAGGGCTGGGTACAGCCGTGGTGATGAGCGATCAGAAGAATATTCCTATCTCTTCCCGTAAAAAAGACGAGTTCTTTACCCAGCTGAAAGGGGTGATCAATCTCTGATATTATTAATTTACTTTAATTATTAAAGCCGGTGAGCCAACGCTCAACCGGCTTTTTTGTGCGTTGCCTAAGCTAATCCTCCTGTTTACGGATTAACCCGCCAACTTACCAGATACTTAGACTATTTTCCTAATAGGTTTTCATAGAATGACTGATTGCACGGTCTGCTTTTCCAGGCAAAGCGTGTACGACTTAAAAGGAAAAGTCCCGCTCCGGCTTGCCGGACGGGACTTTTTCTTAAGACCTAAAACCCAATTACTTTAAGGGGATCAGAGGTTTTCGGCCTCAGTGCCGGTAGCAATATTATAGTAATAGATATTTCCGCCTCTTTCAGGATAGAAACCTATCAGCTTGAGGTTCTTTTGCTTTTCCACTATCCGGCTGAGTTCATCCACGGAGGTGACCTGCGTATTGCCGGCTTTCAGGATCACAAAGCCCGGGGCCATAGTGGTCTGTTTTTTCAGGATACCGTTGCCGATATCGTTTACAATTACCCCACCATTCACACCCAAACGGGCGGCCTGGTCTTTATCAAGCTCGGAGAGGTCTGCACCCAAACGATCCAGCGCAGTTACCTTTACCAGGTCTGTATTACCTTTCAGGTTCTTCATCACTACATTGTTCACGGTAACTTCTTTACCGTCACGCAGGTAGCTTAAACTGATTTTATCACCTGGTTTGTAGCGTGCCACCTGTTCGCTCAACTGCGAAGTGGTAGGAATTTTTACGCCATTCACAGCGGTGATCACATCACCTGTACGGAGGCCTGCGGCGGCAGCAGAGCTGTTGGGCAATACATCTGTTACCTGTACGCCGTTTACATCCCTTTTAATACCGGCATCCTTTAACTGCTCATCGCTCATATTGGCAATGAGGGAGGAAGGCGCATATCTTACACCGAGGTACGCCCGTTGTACGTTACCATATTTCAGGATATCGTTCACTACCTTTTTGATGAGGTTTACCGGGATCGCGTAAGAGTAGCCGGCATAAGAGCCTGTTGGAGAGGCAATCGCAGAGTTGATACCTACCAGTTCGCCGGCGGTATTTACCAGTGCGCCACCACTATTACCCTGGTTCACAGCGGCATCTGTTTGAATAAAGGATTCGATAGCGCTGTTCACTTTGCCACCGCTTCTGTTGATACCGATAGAACGTGATTTGGCGCTTACGATACCCGCAGTCACCGTAGCATCCAGGTTCAGCGGATACCCTACTGCCAGTACCCATTGCCCTATTTCTACATTGTCGGAGTTACCATACAGCAGGTAAGGAAGGTCTTTCGCATCAATTTTAATAACGGCCAGGTCGGTGCTGGGGTCCGTGCCTATCATCTTTGCTTTGAATACTTTGTTTTCGTTGCTGAGGGAAACGCTGATTTCATCGGCATCTGCAACTACGTGGTTATTGGTTACAATGTAACCGTCTGCAGAGATCAGTACGCCGGAACCGGAAGCCATCTGGCCTGGAACGTAGTACCTGCGGCCATCTCCGCCACCATTAAATTCATCTCCAAAAAAATCATCTCCGAAAAGGTCCTGCAGGATACTGCGTCTTCTTTGCAGGTTATTACCATTGGTTACCTGCCTGGGGTTGATCTTTGTTTTGATATGTACTACACCCGGCACTGCTGCCTTGGCCGCGGTGGTGAAGTCGGAAGGTGGGGTGGCATTCGCATTCCCTTCCGTACCCGGCATGTAGCGGGCATAGTTTACGGGAATTTCAGTACCATTCTGGAAAACAATCGGCTGCTTCGGCTGGATATATTTGCCATACACAAATATGGAGGCAGCTGCCGTTACAGCACTGATAAGAACAGTCGTAACAATTTGCTTGAATTTCATATTATAGTGTGTTTGCGTGATAGTTAATAATAACGCCGGGATATGATCAATTTACATGCCCTTACTACAAATTTAATTCGCCCTGTGAATCAAACGCAACAGGGGTGATTCACTTTAACACATTTTTATATCAATCGTTAAACACGGCTTAATACCGTACTGACAGGAATGACAGCCCGCCTGTCAAGATAACAAGTAATTGCGACAAATTGTTAGGGCGGCGCCTTCAGCGCCTTTAAATTGTCTTAGAGCAGGATTACGCTGATTATGTTGATTACGCTGATTTTCCCCTGTCTTGTTGTTTTTATATTTTGGGGAGATAAAAAAGAGATGGAAAGTGGATCTTACCACATTTTATCTTTTCTAATCTAATCTTCCCATTACCATCACAACAAAAGGTGGAAAAATCTTCATAACAAAAGGTGGGAAAATCAGCGTAATCAACATAATCAGCGTAATCCTGCTCCAAGACAATTTCCGCGGCAAGCGCCGAAGGCGCGCGCCGCGCATTACAGCTCCAGCAGGAACTTCAGCGTATCAATCCCGTCTGCATAATCAGTAAGCGACGGCTGCTGGGCATAGCCGAACGGCGTGAACTGTTGTCCTACCAGGCACTGCAGGGCGTCTTCCCCGGAAAGCTCCTGTTGCAGCTGCGCCATATCTACATAATAACTATAGTGTAAAACGCTGATGGGTGAAAACAGGCCGGTGTTTTCCTGCAGCAGGATGCTGCCGTTGGTCATATAAGGACTGCTATTCAGCAGCAGCAGGGCCAGGTTATAGTCGTAGTTGTTTTTGTATTTGTGATGGTCAGCCAGGTGGCTGTATTTCTCCAGTGCTTTGAGCAGGGGGGCAAAGTCGTAGTTCAGCGGCACATAAATCTTGGTAACATTCCGGCATCCAAGGCCGAAGTACAGCATCACATCATCGGCCAGGGCAAGCAGTTCCTCCGGCGTTTCCTTACCGGTAAGGATGGCGGCGGAAGTGCGGTTGTGGCGGATAATGTGCGGGTATTTGGCAAAATAGTAGTGGAAGTACCGGGCTGAGTTGTTGCTGCCGGTGGCAATATAGGCGTCGCAGTTTTTCAGCATGTCCTGTATTTCCGTTTGACTGGCCTGGTCCGGATACCATTCACCGATCTTTTCCAGGATATGTTTCATCAGGATCTCATCTTTACCCGAAAGTTTCATTTTAACCCGGTGCCCGCTGATGAACCCGCAAAGCCAGTCGTGGAAGCCTACCAGCGGGATATTCCCGGCAGAAACGATTCCAACAGTTTTAGGGGTGCGTGCCTCTGCCGCTTTGGGATATCCCTGCAACCACTGCTGTAAAGGGGCAGGGGAGAGGAAATAACGGGAGATATTGTCCAGCGCATTGTCGATAAAGGAGGGGATAAACCAACCATTGGCAATATATGCACGCTCTTTTACTGCTTCCAATTCCGGGCTTTTATCCGCCAGATACTGCCCCAGGCGCACCAATGCGGCTTCTTTTTCTGCTATGTTCATGAAACTATATAAATAATGACCTAATTAAACCGGGAAAATTTTATTTTTGTCACACAAAATTAATGGCTTACTACTTAACCAAAAAGTTTACACTATGGCAATTAAGATAACAGACGAATGTATAAACTGTGGCGCCTGCGAACCGGAATGCCCCAATAATGCGATATACGAGGGTGGTGTTGAATGGGCGCTAGCCGACGGTACCACCGTAAAAGGCTCCTATACATTAATGGATGGTAGTGTACTGGATGCTGACCAGCGAAATGCGCCTATCAGTGTAGATACCTACTATATTGTGCCCAACAAATGTACAGAATGCCAGGGATTTCATGAAGAACCGCAATGTGCGGCGGTTTGCCCGGTAGATTGCTGCGTTCCTGACGAAATGTACCAGGAAACCGTAGATGAACTGATGGATAAGAAGGCAAAACTGCACATTTAAGATATTCTCCAGGAAGCTTAATAACCGTTCCCGCGCTGGCTGGAACGGTTTTTTTATGTAATTTGAACAGCCACCGCCCAGAGGCGCTGCGGCTCTTGACAATTAACAAATAACCTTTAACTTTACCCGCTTATAGTAAAATCTCTTATGAAGAAGAATATAGCTTTGGTCGCCGGTGGATATTCCGGAGAATATGTGATATCCGTACAAAGTGCCGTAACTATTGAAAATAACCTGGACAGCAGTAAGTATAACGTATACAAGATTATTATCACCAAAGAGAGCTGGAGCCATACCGGCGCCGATGGCCAGGTGACTGAAGTAGATAAAAATGATTTTTCCTTAACCATCAACGGAAAGAAGATTGTTTTTGATTCCGTATTTATTGGTATTCATGGTACGCCGGGAGAAGATGGCGGCCTGCAGGGATATTTCGAAATGCTCGGTATTCCTTTTACCAGCTGTGGCATGGTCACCTCCGCACTCACATTCAACAAAAGCTATTGCAATAAGGTAGTAGATGCACTGAACATCGTAAATGTGTCCAAATCAGTACATATTTTCCGTCATCAGCCCTATAATACAGCAGAAATACTACAACAACTGCGTTTACCCGTGTTCGTGAAACCGGCAGAAGGGGGCAGCAGCATTGGTATGTCGAAGGTGAAAACCGCTGAAGAGCTGCAGCCAGCTATCGATAAGGCCTTTAATGAAGACTCCCAGATCCTGATCGAAGAGTTTATCAAAGGCCGGGAACTTACCATGGGATTGTACCGCGCGAATGGCGCTATTACCGTGCTGCCCATCACAGAAGTAGTGAGCAGCAAGGAGTTCTTCGACTACGAAGCCAAATACACCCCGGGCGTATCCAACGAAATTACCCCTGCACCCATAACGGACGATATCGCCCGCCAGGTACAGGAAACCGCTACTGTTATTTACAATAAACTGAATTGCAAAGGCATTGTGCGGGTAGACTTTATATATGAAGAAGGTACCGGGAAATTATATTTCCTGGAGATAAATACCATGCCCGGGCAGTCTGAAAACAGCCTGGTTCCCCAGCAGGTAAGGGCTGCAGGAAAAACGCTGACAGAATTTTATGGCCTGCTTTTGGAAGAAAGCCTGAAGTAAGGATTATCACACTTAATATAATTATCGTGTTCGACTTTATTACCAAACGCTCTTTTTTATTTAATCTGCTGTCGGTTATTGTAATGTTTTTTGTCCTGGCCCTGCTGTTTTTCTCCATGCTGGGCTTCATCACCAAACACGGACAACAGCAAACCGTACCGGATGTGCATGGGAAAAATATAAAAGAAGCTGTTGCGTTGCTGGAAAAAGCCGGCTTTGAAGCTGATGTAAGGGATTCTATTTATATTGATTCTATTCCTCCCCTGGCGGTGTATGCACAAACACCCGACAAAGGAGCACAGGTAAAGGTGGGCAGAACTATTTACCTGACCGTAAATAAAACAGTGGCGCCTATGGTGAAAATGCCGGATCTCGAAGGACTTACCTTCCGCAGCGCCGAAATGATGCTGAAAAGCATGCGCCTCAACGTAGGAGATACCATTTATAAACCCGACTTTGCCACCAACACCGTATTACAGCAACTGTTGAACGGCAGGAAGGTAAAGCCCGGCACCGAAGTAGCGGAAGGCAGCAATATCACCCTGATCCTGAGCAGCGGAACCGGCAGCGTGGAAAACCCGGTGCCCAACTTCGTAGGACTTACCTATGCAGAAGCCCGCGAAATGCTGAGCGCCAGCAATCTTAATTCAGGTACCGTGATCATTGATCCCAGCGTATCCGATACAGCAAATGCCTACGTGATCAAACAGGTGCCTACCCGCAAAAATGAGATCGGCGATTTTAATATGGTAAGGGCCGGTGAAAGCGTGGACTTCTGGTTATCAGCTACCAAACCGGTAACCGACAGTACCGCTGCCCCTAAACCAGTTGAAGAGGATAATTGAAAATGATGTAATTTGATTTTAAATACTTAATAACATGCAAAACATTACGGCAGAAGAACTGAAACAACGCATAGACAACGGTGAAGAACTTTATATATTAGATGTAAGAGAACCACATGAACGCGCAGAGTTCAACATTGGCGGTACGCATATTCCTTTGGGCTTTGTACAGCAGATGCAGGTGGATGAAATTGAGGACTGGAAAGACAAGGAAATCATCGTGTATTGCCGCAGCGGTAACCGCAGCGGACAGGCTTGTATGTTACTCGACTCTATGGGCTTTACCAACACTAAAAACCTGGTAGGTGGTATGCTGAAATGGACAGAGCTGTATAAATAAGATTTAGTGCCTTCTGCGCCTGCTTTGCCCGGTTTGTACCGGAAGAGTAAGCGCAGAAGGATTCCCTCCATCAGGCTTTCTGCTCCACAATAGCAGTGGCTTCTATCTCCACCAGGTAACGGGGATCAATCAGTTTACTTACTTCCACCATAGTGGTAGCTGGTTTGATACTTTTAAAGAACTCCCCGTGTGCCCTTCCATACTCTTCCCACCTGGAGATATCTGTAACAAACATCCGGGTACGTACCACATCATGCAGCGTGGCGCCGGCATTGATTAAGGCGGACTCTATTTTTGCCAGGGCAAATTTCGTTTGCTCATAAGCGTTACCTTCCGCTACCACTTTGTCGTTATCCGATGCCACGGTGCCGGATACTTCAATTACATTGCCCACCCTTACTGCCCGGGAGTAACCTACTTTTCCTTCCCAGAGTGCCCCGGAGGAATAATTGGTGCGTTTCATAGCTGTTTTTTAGAAAGATGAGGAGATATGCAAATCTACAACATCTTCTTTAGTGTGTGGCCGCGGTGTTGGTCCCGGAGGTATCTGCCGGGGGCGGCGCGTTCCTGAATTTCACCACCTTTCCCAGCAAATCAAACCAGAAGGGCGCTCCCAGCGATATGGCCAGTGCGGTAATGCACCAGCCGGCGAAGATCAGCCAGCCGTTTTGCTGAAAAGGATGCGTGTAACCGCAGCGCAGGGTAATATGGCCGCCGGTACTGTCGGTTACGCAGGCCCGTTTGATGCCAAGCACGTTTGCCGCATCGCCGGCATCGCTGCGCAGCATGCCGTAAACGCCCAGCAGGGAAGTATCGCTGACGAGTATACGAACAGAAGTATCTGCCCGGAAAAAGGCGCTGTCCTTATGCAGCACGTTTTTACGTATAAGGGTATCAGTGATAGCCGTATAACCCGGCGCCCGGCTGGATGCCAGCTGTACCAGCTGTGATCTTACATTCTTATCTTTCATGAGAATACGCGCAATGGCAATGGAATCCACGTTAAACAACGCCGCAATAGCCATCCCCATACATAGCAGCCAGGTTTGCGTTTGCTTCCGGTACCAGCCGCTGGCGCGGGTCATGGTTTCATTAAACCATGTTTCCATATTAATCCGGAAGGCTGCCATATTGTGCCCGGCATCTTCAAATAATTGTAACAGGTGCTCCCTGGTACCCGGTACCAGCTGCAGGTAGTTATGCGTCAACGCCGCTTTGATAGCCAGGGCATCTGTTGCCTTGTGTTCCGGCACACTGCTACGTAACAGGTGCACCATCGCCTGGGAAAAGATCTGCGGACTGATATAAGCCGGGCGCGAAGTGGCGCTGTTCTCGCCCAGGTTCCGGATAGAGGGCGTGCTGTAAAACTTTTTAAGGAAAGGACTTTTCCGGAAAGGCTCGAAGAAATAAACCACGCTCCACCCCAGTTCATAAAACCAGTTGAAGAAAGTAAACTTCCCAAACCAGCCCAGGTCTTTACTGTGATCATCGTCCTCCAGCATCCGGCGTAAGCCTTTCGTTAACAGCCGCGCCCTGGAATTGAAGATCCTGGCAACCAGTTCCTGCACCACCGAGGCCAGCAAACTGTATAGCAGGTAAATGAAAATAAGGCCGAGGGCCACATCTATGGCCAGGTTACTAAACATAAGGATAGGTATTAAGTTGACATATTTACATAAAAGTAAATATTTATACCAAAGATAAAAGGGCACTACGCAATGTATTTGCAAACTCTCCGTTATGTTTTTTAACAAATTGCTGTGTCAGCCGCAGCATGGAAACAATATATCTTTGCCAATATTTTAGTGTATATGAAATTGAAACATTTAGCCTTGTGTTTGGGAATGGCCGCTACCGTCAGCGCTTCCGCCCAAATTAAATACAGGGATACCGAGAAGAAGCCGACTTTAATTCCTTACGACAGCAGCATTGCCTTTCAGCATCTTACACCGGATATTGCCCAGCTGACGCTGGTAGGACAGGAGATCACTTTCCTGAAACTGAATCCCAGGCGTTCGGTGAGAAATAAGGAAGATACCCTGCTGGACAATCTTAAAATGAAAGCCGTAGTGGAAGTGCCTTATAAAAGTGTACTCAAAGGCGGACATTTTTATACGCCCTACAAGGCGATAGAAAATAAGACATTCCGGATCGTTGACTACGACCGGAGAAACCTGGAAGGTACTTCCACACTTATTTTTACGCTGCGTGATGAGGAGCGGAAACTATTGCTTTTCCAGGTGCCGGAAGACAATCTTTCTAACACACCGGTTATTATTAACGGCAACTACGAATGGTTGAAGCGGCAGTATGTAGGAAGAAAATTACATCTCCGGAAAGAAAATAAAAAGACGGAAAATGTGCTGGACGACAATAAGGAAATTACGCTCACTAACGAAGACGTTTATTCCTGTACAGACATTGCCGTCATTTTTGCCGGTAAACAGAAATATGGTCAGCCTTTCCTGATCGTTAAAAACAGCGAGAACCAGGAACTGGCTATCGGGGTGGGAAAAAGAAGTGAATACACCACCGGACCGCTGATTGAAGAATTTACGTTTTAGTTGTAACGGGAAAGCAAACGCTTTCCCGTTATTTATTTTGTATCGCCGGATTCAAAAAAGCAACAGCTGCCACCGACCCAGGTATCTTTGCTGTTGAATCCTACACCTATCATTTTACCCTTGCTGATCCGGGCCAGGTTATGCACCAGCATCGGCCGCGCAGCGCCATCCTGCCAGATATAGATCATGCGTATTTCGCAGATAGCCGGACCCGTAGGCGTTTCTATGGCAGGTGCATATTTCACCTTATGTTGTAATATCCAGTTCTCCGGATCTTTGATCTGATCAATATCTTCCGCAGTTACATCTATCAATACTCCCTGCCCTGCAAACGAAAAAAGCGGCTTCAGTACATAATTTTCCAGGTCGGCAGGTACCACCGGTAATTCATGCAGGAACCAGCTTTTGGGAACATACTCGCTGTGAATAAAAGGCATGATATACTTACTGATGCGGTAAAACCAGTTGGGATGCGTGATCCATTCCACATCCAGTTCCTGGAAAAGATTGACATGGGCGCCAATACTGTCGGCCTGGCGTTGCAGGTCGTCGAAAATAATCCGGTTATAAATACGGCGTACACGGGTTTTTATACCATCTTTCAGGTAAAACAATTGCTTGCCTTCCTGTATAAGGGCGGTTAAGCAAATGGTAGGAATATCCAGGTTTTTCCCGGTGCTGTAAAAATCAATGCGGGTCTTCTGTTCTTCCGGCTTCACTTCCAGCAGTATCACTTCTTCCGGCGTATAAGGCCCGATGATCATTTCACGCAACAGCTGGTAATAGGCTGCTTCATCCAGTCCGTTGAAAAAATTACTGAAGGTATCCGGTATGTTGAAATGCGTTTTAAAACGGCGGGCCATCACTTCCTGGAAAGCCATCATGGTGGGGAATCCCTGCAATTCAATGAGCTGTGGCGCCAATGAACCATCTGCAGCTTTGCAAACGGCAAAATCAATGACAATAAAATGCGGATGTTCATTTTCATTGGGCACCTTCAGTGAAGGCGGAATAGCGTCGCGGGTAATGGTTTTAAAATCGGGGCGCAGCAGCACATCCACTATTTCTTCGCAGGCCTGAACCAGTTTATTACGGAGGACTGCCGGCACAAATACGGGTGTTTCAGCCACCCGGAAAGCAGGCGCTACACCGGTATCTGCCGCAATACCTGCTAAAAAAGCCTGGTATTGCGCTGGTGTGAATTGTTGATTATATGCCTTTCTTACTGCAGGGATCATAAGTTTTTAATTAGAAGAACGAGTGCTCGTTATCATTATGCGCCGCTACCTGCACCAGCCGTTCAATGGCCGCCAGCCTGTCGGATAGCCGGCCATAAATAGCGTAGTCGAGGAACGCGGTAATAAAGCGATCGTGCGTAAGCATAATCCTGTTGGGATCAGTGAGCTGACGGATCATGCTGTTATATTTTTCCAGGCCGTGATGCTTCACTACCTGTTTTTTCTTTTCTTCCTGGAGGAGGTACATGTGCATACCGGCAGCATCGGCTTCCGGATGAAACTGGGTACCAATGAAGTGTTCATTGAACCGAATGGCCATGGTAGCGCGTTCCAGGGGAACATGCGGCCGTTCTTTTTCCAGTGCAATCACATACCCGCCCATTGCCTGGAGATTTTCATAATCCAGTTCAATCACCTGCCAGTCGCGGCTATCCACAATGTAAAAAGGATCGGGGAGTGCGCTGAATACTTTTTCCTGCATGCCTGCAGCGGTTTTATGCACGGGGAACACGCCGAATGCAGACGATTTGCGTTTGCATACATTTCCCAGTTTATAATAGCGGCACATGAGCTGGTAAGAGTGGCAGATAAAAAAGACGGGCTTTTTTTCTTCGTGGGTACGGTTCCATTCCAGGAGGCTTTCTACCAGGGAGAAGTAAGCGGTTTCCCAATTGCTGCCTTCACTGGCCACCGGGCTGCCGGGGCCGCCCGTGGAAATATATATATCATAGGAAGTATCAGGAACCTGTATTTGCTGTCTTACTTCAAACTCATCAAATTGCAGGTCCAGTGCATGCATGCTGGCGTATTTCGCCAATATTTCACGGATACAGCGCATCCCTTCGTTGGGAACACCCTCATACATGTCCAGCACAGCCACCTTCCAGCTATTTTTAATTGGATGCATGCCACAAAATTACGCGAAATTTATTTTATGGGAAGGTACTAACAGCCCTGGAGGAATTGACCCTGGATAAAATCCGTTACTGCCACAAGGTCATTGGTATCTGCATATACCTGCAATTGCTTATCTGCACCGGTGCCGGTTTCCAGTAACCGGGTAGTAGCGCTGATAATATCGCGGCTGCCGAGTTCATCTACTACGTCGTCAATAAAGTCGAGCAGTTCCGAGATAAGTGCGCGGGTATTTATTTCCATCTCTTTACCAAAATCAATCAGGTAGCCATCGATCCCATAGCGGGAAGCTCTCCATTTATTTTCATTGATCAGGGAGCGGTTATAGATAATGAAATTGAGATTCTGCATCCGCAGCTTATAGATCTTTGCACATACCGCCTGGAAAAGCCCGGCTATCATGATGGTATCATCGAGGGTGAGCGGCACATCACAAACGCGGAATTCCACGGTGTTAAAGAAGGGATGTACCCTTAAATCCCACCATACTTTTTTGGCGTTATCAATACAATTGGTTTTCACCAGCAGCTTGATGTAGTTATCATATTCTTCTATGCTGGCGAAATAATCGGGAATACCGGTGCGGGGAAATTTATCAAAAACCTTTGTACGGAATGATTTGAAGCCGGTGTTACGTCCTTCCCAGAAAGGGGAGTTGGTGCTCAACGCAAAAATATGCGGGAGGAAATACCGGACAGAGTTGGCGATATGAAGGGCCATCTCCCTGTTTTCCATTCCTACGTGCACATGCAAACCAAAGATGAGGTTGGAACGGGCGGCGTCCTGCATTTCATTTACTATTTCAAAATAGCGGGGATGATCTGTGATGAGTTGTTTTTCCCATTTGCTGAAAGGATGGGTACCGGAAGCGCCTATGCTGAATCCCAGGTCGCCGGCTATTTGCGCAATGGTGCGGCGCAGGTAAGCCACATCTTTCCGCGCTTCATGTATGTCTGCACAAATCTGTGTGCCCACTTCCACTACGGCCTGGTGAAACTCCGCTTTTACCTGGTCGTTGATGACTTTATGCGCCTGTTCTACTATTTTTTGTTCATGTGATCTCAGTTCCCGGGTAACGGGGTCCATTACCATATACTCTTCCTCGATCCCCAGCGTGAACGCCTTAAACATGTTGTTAGCTTTTAGCTTTTAGCTGCGGCGTATAACCGGCAGCGGTAATTACAGCGATTCATTTTAGTGTAATGCTTTCCGCAAATGGAAAGACTAAAAAAAGGGAACGCTGTCTGCAAATGTAGGGCAGTAAAACGGTTTCACTTTTCTTTTTGTTGTTTTTTAGCAGGGCTTTTTTTAGTGGCCACCTTTTTCTCCTTTTCAGGAGCGGTTTTCTTTGCTTTGGGAGCGGTTGGTTTCTTTTTCTCAACCGTCGTTGCCGCTTTGGCTTTTGCCCGGCCGGGCTGTACAAATTTGCCCCAGGTAAGATTGTCTTTTCCCGGTTTCTGTGCAATGGCCCTTTCAATGGCGTACCTGGCGCTGGTTTCCACTACCCATTCAAAATGTTCGGCGCCAATGGAGTGAATATCGGCGTCCGGTGCCGGGTTGCAGAAATCAATGGCATAGGGCACGTCGCTGCGCACCGCTATTTCCACGGTATTGAAATCGTATCCCAGGTGCTGGTGCAGGGTAAGCACCTGCTCCGTAATGCGGGCGGCGAGTTCCGGGCCGGGTTCATAATCTGCCTGGTAACGCAGGTGTGGTGCATGTTTGGGATTGTATGGCATAATCCGTACTTCTTTACCGCCTATACAAAAGCAGCGGTAATACTGGCTGAAGTCGATCTCTTCCTGCAGCATCATCACCAGTTGTCCGGTTTCACTGTGTTTATGGAAGAAATCGTCCTTATCCTCTACGCGGTATACGTTTTTCCATCCGCCGCCGGCATAGGGTTTCATGTACGCAGGGAAGCTGACGTATTCAAAAATGCTGTTCCAGTCGAACGGGTAGATCAGGTTACGGAACGACTTATCGGTAGTATCATCCGGTAGTTTATAAGAAGGCAGCAACACGGTGCGTGGCACATTTACGCCGATCTTTTCTGCCAGGGCGTTATTGAAAAACTTATCGTCGGCACTCCACCAGAAAGGGTTATTGATCACCGCGGTACCCGCTGCAGCGGCGTTTTTCAGGAACGACCGGTAAAAAGGCACATCCTGCGAAATACGGTCTACAATAACTGCATAGCCCGGATCGGCGCCCTGCATTACTTTGTCGATGGTCACAAATTCGGCAAAGATGCCGGGAGGGTTAATACGGTTTACACGGTCTACAAATGCCTGGGGAAAAGTGTTTTCCTGCCCGAATAGAATCCCGATTTTTTTCATGGTACTTACTTGATAAGTGAAACATAATGCGGCAGCATTTCCCGCCATACCGGCCAGTCGTGGGTGGTTTGCGGGCGGATATCCAGCCAGTGGGCTATTTTTTTGCCGGCTAATATGCCGGACAGTAATTCATTTTGCGGCCGGGTTACATCCCTGTCGGCCACGCCCAATACAATACCCATGCGCCAGAGGTCTTCATGCTGGTTTTCCGGCACATAATCGGCCGGATTATTATAGTATACGTTGTCGTCGTAATGTCCATCCATGCGGAATTTAATATCAAAGATCCCGCTGAGGCTGAATAAATAAGAAACCCGGTCCGGATGCCGGAAGGCAAAGTTGGCAGCGTGATAACCGCCGAAACTGCAGCCGGCAACTACTATCCGCTGATGTCCTGTTTCCGTAACAATGCGGGGTAATATTTCTTCCATGAGGAGCTTGTCGTAACAGGTATGATTATACGCTCTTTGTTCCGGGGAAATATTTTTATTATACCAGCTGAGTGCATCAATACTATCGGGGCAATACACTTTAATTCTTCCTTCTTCAATAAACCAGCGGAGGGCTTCAATCAGGCCAAAGTCCTTGCTTTCATAATAACGCCCCATAGAAGTAGGAAACAGGAGCAGGGGGTAGCCGCTGTCGCCATATACCAACATCTCAAATTCCTTTCCCAGGTTGGGAGAATGCCATTTTAAATAGTTTTCGGTCACGGGAAAGTGTTTAGATAAATTTAAAGAAGATTATTGGTTTATTGGTAAATTGTTCCGGTGCAAATACGTCAACATTATATCGATTCTGTGTACCTGGCGCGCAGCGTGCAGCTGGATACTTACTTCACCGGTACATCTCCCCATATACTTTTACTGGTAAATGATGGCCAGGAACTTTCCCGGTTATTACCGGAGTTGCCAGCCACTGTGCTGGTGGCGGGCATTTATGCGGACGCCGACCGGAAAGCTGTTTATGGCACCGCCGGTGTGCCGGATTACCTGGGGCAGGGCCAGCTGGCCGGAAGCTATACCCGCTTTATCATAGAGGAGTTGCTGCCATTCCTGCAACAGCAGTATCCGGATATGCGGATCGTACAACGCGCATTTGCAGGCTTCTCCCTGGGAGGCTTATCTGCATTGGATATTGTGTGGCGCCACCCGGACATTTTCCAGCTGGCCGGTGTTTTTTCGGGTTCATTATGGTGGCGTAGTAAAGCGCTGGGACCTGGCTACCGGGATGATACCGATCGAATTATGCACCAGCTGATCCGTGCTGGCAGCTATCATCCGGGGCAACAGTTCTTCTTTGAGTGTGGTACTGCCGATGAAACGGCCGACAGGAATAACAATGGGGTGATTGATAGTATGGATGATACCCGGGACCTGATAAAGGAGTTATTACAAAAGGGCTACAAACCGGACAAGGATATTTTTTACCTGGAGATTCCAGGCGGCCGGCATGATATGGCCACCTGGAAAACTGCTATGGATCTCTTCTTACAATTACCTTTCTTTCATTAATAATTAACGGCAATGCCTACATTAAAAGAGGCGCCTTTCCCTTTGGAATAAAACCCGGGCTGCATAAACCACTGGGCGCGTGCGGGGAAATAGTCTTCGTTGAAAAGGTTATCAATACCCAGCGTAAGCAGGGTACGGGCAGCCACTTTATAGCTGGCATTGAAATTCACCAGGTTGTAGGCTGATACTTTTCCTTCGTTGCCATTGTAAACGCCTTTGGCATTTTTCTCAAAGCGGTTCCGGCCATTTACACCCATGTACTGCAGTCTTACTTCCAGCGCTGGCAGGGGACGATAGGCAATGCTGCCGGTTACTTTCGGCGGGGCAATCCTTCTGCCGTTCAGGTATACATTATAGCTGCCGCCGGTTTTAGCCGTATCGGCTTTCCCTTCCAGGTAGCTGTAGCTGGCGCTGATATCGAGGTTATGCAGCACCTGGTACTGAAGCGATGCTTCAAAACCGTATATGCGTTCGGGTGTTCTGCTTACATTGAACAGGTCGGTGTTGGGATCAAAGATCATATCTGCACCCAATTTGGAAGTGCTGATGAACCCGCTGAGTTCAAAGCGGAGCTTTTTATATTCACTTACAAAACCCAGTTCATAGTTGTTCACCAATACTGCTTCTGTATTGATCTTTTTAATATCGTTTACTTTAGCGTCGCGCAGCGCCAAACCTATGTCAGACACGGAGAATCCCTGTGAAAAACTAAAGTAGGGCATGAATGCCGGCAGCCTGTTGTAACGGATGCCTGCATTAAATAAAGTAGCTGTATAATCCAGGTCGCCGCCTTTTACCGCGATGCTCGGCGCACTCGTAGTGCCGTTGGCGTTAGTAAGCTGAAGGGTGGTGTAATCATCCACACTTACCCGGACCCTTTCCACACGCACACCTGCTTTCAGGATCAGGTGCTGCCAGAGCGACCATTGTGTTTCCGCAAAGGGGGCATAGTTCAGCATGTTCATCTCCGGAACCCATACCCTGCCATCTACCAGCGGCTGCGAGGTCACATTGTTCAACAGGTCAGCGCCATAGGAAAGCGTACCGTTAAAGGCGGATTTGTTTGACAACGGGGAGTTAAACATCAACCGCAGTCCTTTTTTCTTGTCGATGGTATGCGATTGTCCGTCGCCGCCTTCAAAGCGGCCGAACGACACATAAAAGATATCGTCCCTTGATTCATAATATGCATCTGCCGTGAGGGAAGTCCCGCCAATCAGGCTATCCGCCTGGTACAGGAGGTGCAGGGTTTGATTTCCTCTCGGCCCGGTGGCTACGCCGGTGGGCGTACCCAATACACCGGAGGCAGGGATGCCTTTGGCGACGTCGCCGTTCACGAGATTATAGTGGGAGTTTTGCTGGCTGCGGTAGTAGTTGTACATCAGCTGTATACGCTGACGGCTGTTTGCCTGGTAGCCAACTTTCGCAAAGGCGTTGTAGCTGTCTGTTTCGCCCAGGCTGTAGTTGGGGCCTACCAGCTTGCCTTTGGCGTCTTTAAATTCGCCGGTTTGCTCTGCCACACCGCTCACGATGTAGTCGAACTTTTTATATTTCCCTTGCAATACCTGGTTTAAACGGCCGCCCACACTGTTTTTAATGCTGGTGAGTGAGCCGGTGGCATTGATCATTGTTTTACCGGACAGAATTTTATCTTCTTTAGGCGTAACGGTGATATAGTTGATCAGCCCGCCGGTAGCGCCATTGCCATAAATCGCGGTTGCGCCTTTCAGTACATCCACCCTTTCCAGAACGGATGGATCAATAGAGCGCATATCCACTTCCCCGTTGCGGAGCGGGGTGGATTGCGGAACGCCGTCGATCATGATGAGTACGGAGCGGCCGCGGAGGGATTGACCAACGTTGCTGTTGGTTTGTGTACCGGGCGCCAGGCCGGGTACTTCCCGGGCGAGGATATCCGTTACATCTGTATTAACAGTCAGGTCGTTTTCCAGTGTTTTCCGGGTGATCACAGTTACAGAAGAAGGAACATTATCCAGTGTTACCGGCTTGCGGCTGGCAGAAACTACAATTTCGCCCAGTGCTCTTGGTTCGCCGATGGTATCTTTTTTATGGTGGGTGGTATTTTGCTGTTGTGCCATCAAAGGTGCGGTAAATCCGCAGCCGGAGAGTAACAGGAGGCATAATTTTTTGTGTAGCATGTGGTGTATGGCAGTAGTGTTGTCGTTTAAAATGTACAGATTTGCGTATTGGCCGAATTTATTACGGGGGCGAAATTAGGTAAAAGGCGGGCGATTGATTTACGCAATCGGGAAAATTTTGGGGATGGTTTTAAGCTTCCTGGGGAAAGAATAATCACCTGGAAAGACAAAAGGCTAAATAAAAGAGGGCCGACCATCCGGCCAGCCCTCTCTTTATAAATTAATCCCTGCTTTCTTAGAAGCTGTAACGAAGACCAAGTTGTCCTCTCCAGCGTGCAGTGAAGTTGTTGATATAGTATGGTTTTTCATCGCCAAAACCATTGATTTCTCTTCTTCTGTCATACTGGAAAACTGCTGCACCTGAGGTAGCATCATATTTTCTGAAGGTGAGTGGAGTAGAAGCGTTGTTGGCGATAAAGTAAGTTCTGCCCCAATCCTGGTTCAGCAGGTTGCCTACGTTCAGGATATCAAAAGTGATTTCCACTTTATGACCTTTATAGATAGGCAGTACCTGCGCTATTTTAAAGTCAAAGATATTTTCGAACGGCGTGCGGCTTGCATTTTTCTTTGCATTTTCACCACGGTGCTTGCTCAGGTAGCTGTCGTTGCTGATCAGGCGTTCCAGGTCGGCTCTTTGTTCATCGGGTGTGCGGGTATAAGTCACATTACCTTTCGAATCTTTCTGAGAAATCAGGTCGAAGCTCATTGTAGCAACTTCTGTAGCCTTTGGAATGTAGATCAGGTCGTTGTTACCGCTGGAGTTCAGGTCATCACCGGTAGGATCAACCGTGTTGAAATAAACCCATGAGTAAGGAATACCGGATTGACCGTTATAGAACAGGGTTACGGTAGTACGGAACTTATCTTCTTTACCATATTTAAAGGTTTTGGAAGCTACTGCCAGTACACGGCTGCCCATGCTGTAGTTAGAGCGGGCCATTTCCAGGTTATTCAAACCGTTGATGTTTGGTCCGAAACGCCAGTTGGAGCCGGCAGTAGAAGAGGTACCATCATTTACGGAATAAGAATCTCCGTAAGAATAACCCACTTTCAGGAACAGGCCATTACTTGTTTGTTTGGTCAGTTCACCGGAGATGTTATAAGTGTAACCTTCGCTGGTGTTTTTCAGCAGAAGGATCTGGTTACCCCAGTTAGTGGTTTTCTTTTTCCAGGTAGGTCTTTTAACACCACCACCTAAAGAAACGCTGTCGCCGGTAGGAACAACGTTCAGGTTTTCCCAGATGGCATTGTTAAGCGTTTTGGTAAAGTTACCTTCTATAGTAGCGCTCATTCCCCATGGCAGTCTTCTTTCTACAGCCAGGTTGGTTTTAAACATCTGCGGGAATTTGAAATCCTTGTCAGACAGGTTAATGTTGGAAGGGCTGCTTCCTACGTTAGCACCCATCGCCGACAGGTTGGCGGCAGAATACTGTCCGTAAAAAGGACTGTTACCGTCGTAGTTGAAGCGGAAACTATTTGGTAAGCCGGAACCGCTTAAACTTACGTTGGTATATACGTTACCGGTATTTCCGTACTGGTTGGAAATCCATACAAACGGTACACGGCCTGTAAAAATACCCACACCACCACGGATGGTAGTCAGTCCATCGTTAGTTACATCCCAGTTAAAACCAATGCGCGGAGCAATCAATGGTCTTGATTTTGGAATGGTGGTAGTGGAATAGCCTGCAAAGTTCGGGTCTTTAGAAAATGCTACGTTGTCCGGAGGTGTGGTTGGGAAGATAGGAATGTCTATTCTTACGCCATAAGTCAGGGTGAAGTTTTTCCTGATATTCCACTCATCCTGTGCATAAATACCGATCTGTGCTGCTTTAAAGCCAATACCATCCCGGAGGGTAGAATCAGCGGTGTTGTAGTTGATCTGGTATTGTCTTGGTTTCAGGTTATTGATAAATCCGCTGATGGAATCATAAGTGTAAGAACCGAAAGCACCCTGGATAAAGGTGTTTTTGATCTTATAGATTTCAGCATTGGCGCCTATTGTAATGGTATGTTTACCTTTATACATGGTCAGGTTATCTGTGATCGTCCAGATACTCTGATCCAAGGCATTGGCAGTAGAAGAAAACTCACTGCCCAGGTTAATAGTACGCCCGTTATCATTAATGGTAACAGTTGGGAAAGGTTGACCGAGCGAAGTTCTTCTGTCTTTTACATTATTATAACCAATCCTCAGTTCATTACTCAGCCTGTTAGAGAAGTTGGAGTTCAACTCAATCACGCTGGAATTACTTTTAGAAGGGAATTTATAATAGTTGTTTGCAAAAGCAGCAGAGCTATTGGTCCGGCTGTAGATCAAATCACTTGCATTCAGGTAATTATGACGTACAGTCAGTTTATGAACGGAGTTGATGTTCCAGTCGATACGTCCAAAGAGGGTAGTAGCTGGTTTATCACGTTCCTGGTCCGTATAGCTTCCCAGATCTACTTTATATTTATTGGAAACAAAGTCGTAGATGCTTTTCAGCTCATCGGTGGTTACATTGGAAGCTCCGGTGGCAGGGTTATAATCTATCGGGTTATTCCTGACAGATCTCTCCGCGTTTACAAAGAAGAACAATTTGTTTTTGATAATTGGTCCGCCGAGTGATGCGCCGAATATTTTATTGGTGAAACTGCCGTAGTCCGCACGGGTAGAATCCGGGGCTTTACCTACGAGGGATTGACCCTGGTAGAAGAAGTAGGCTGCACCATGAAAATCGTTTGTTCCGCTTTTGGTAATGGCATTGATACCACCACCTGTGAAACCGCTCTGTTTAACGTCGTAAGGATTCAGTACAATTTGTAACTGATCAATAGTTTCTATGGAGATAGGGTTAGCTCCTGCTTGGCCACCATTGGTACCGGAAGCAGATAAGCCGAATACGTCGTTGGTTACAGCGCCGTCAACCGCGAATTGGTTGTACTTGTTGCTCTGCCCGCCAAAAGAGATACCCATAGGCGAACCATCTTTACCATTGGTAGATACAGATGCCTGTGGGCTCAGTCTTACGAAATCCTGTACGCTTCTGTTAACCGTAGGCAGGTTATCCAGCTGGGTACGGGAAACGTTCAGTGCGGTACCGCCATTACCTTTAGCAATCGCCCTGCTGGCAGTAATGCTCACTTCTTTCAGGCTGGTAGAGCCTTCAGCAAGCGTAACATTTAACTTCAGCGGTTCTCCGAGTTTAAGGAAAATGTCGTTGTAAGTTTCAGTGCCATAACTGATAAATGAAACTTCCACCTTGTAAGGTCCGCCAACACGAACGTTAGGGATGGTAAATTCACCACTGCCGCGGGTAGTGGTGCCATAAATTGTTCCAGTAGGTGTGTGGGTGGCTTTTACAGTGGCCCCAATCAGGCCCTGGCCTTTTGAATCGGTTACAACACCGGTGATGCTGCTGGTAGTTACCTGCGCATAGGTTACAAACACGGTGAGCAACAATGAAAATGTAAAGAGTAGTTTTTTAAACCCCATAAAGCAAAGAAGTTGTTGTTTCAGACGCAAAGTTGAACAATTTTCCCGTGAAAATTTTAACGCGGAATTAACAAATTGTTAAGTACACTGTGGATATCTCAAGCGGCACAATAAAATTTGAATGACATCTAGCTATAACCGGCTTAATAAATAGTTTTTCCAAGAATTTCCCTGAAAATTACGATTTCTCAAATATGAGATAATAATAATGAAAGAAATCTGCTACCACAGTGAACCTTATCAGCTTTCAGGTGTATAATTCCGTTATTAAATTGACAATCATTATTATATGTTAAAATTCAGCTGTATAATTAACATCTGTCCAATAGTTTTCAGGCAGAATCACACTTACTCTCCCCGGCAACTTTTCATAAGTATATGTCGTAACTTTGCGCAATTCAACATTACTGACCCGGAGGGAATAATATATGTTAGATACAATAGAAGCAGCAATAGAAGATATAAAAAACGGTAAACTGGTGATCGTGGTAGATGACGAGGACCGTGAAAATGAAGGTGATTTTATCACGGCAGCACGCAATGTAACTCCCGAAATCATCAACTTTATGAGCACCCACGGCCGTGGGCTCATCTGCGCACCGCTGGTGGAAGAGCGTTGCGAGGAACTGGGACTGGACCTCATGGTCCGCGATAATACCGCCCTGCACCAAACCCCTTTCACCGTTTCGGTAGACTTGCTCGGGCACGGTTGCACTACCGGCATCTCCGCACACGACAGGGCCAAAACAGTGCAGGCGCTGATCGACCCCACCACCAAACCTGAACATTTGGGTAAACCAGGCCATATATTTCCGCTGAAAGCCAAAAGCGGCGGCGTTTTACGCCGTTCCGGCCACACGGAAGCCACCATCGACCTGGCCCGCCTCGCAGGATTTGAACCCGCTGGCGTACTGGTAGAAATTATGAATGAAGACGGCTCCATGGCCCGCCTGCCGGAACTCCGCGAAATAGCCACCAAATTCAACCTTAAACTCATTTCCATAAAAGACCTGATCGCCTACCTCCTCAGCACGGAAACGCTGATAGAAGAAGGCGTGAAAGTACAGATGCCTACCAAATACGGCAACTTTGAACTCATCGCCTTTAAACAAATCAACTCCGGTGAAATTCACATGGCATTGAAAAAAGGCGACTGGAAAAAAGATGAACCGGTACTGGTAAGGGTCCACTCGTCCTGCGTGACAGGGGATATCCTCCATTCACTGCGTTGCGACTGTGGCGAACAACTGCACGCCGCCATGCAAATGGTAGAGAAAGAAGGAAAGGGCCTTATATTATATATGAACCAGGAAGGAAGAGGTATCGGGCTCATGAACAAACTGAAAGCCTATAAGCTGCAGGAAGAAGGCATGGACACCGTAGAAGCTAACCTGGAACTGGGCTTTAAAATGGATGAACGCGACTATGGCGTAGGCGCACAGATCCTCCGCCATCTCGGTATCTGCAAACTCCGTCTTATTACCAACAACCCGCGCAAACGCGCCGGTTTAAGTGGTTATGGCCTGGAAGTTGTTGAAAATGTACCCATAGAAATTCATCCAAACCCACACAACGAAAATTATCTTAAAACCAAACGCGATAAATTAGGGCATGATATCCTCAGGGGATAAGCGACGGTCACCATTGAGAACGCGTATAGTAAGGAATGAATCCATTCCTGCAAAGTAAACCACACTGGGGAGTAACACTGTTTAACAGCAGGTTGCTCCCTTTGTTGTTTTATTCAATGTTGGTAGTATCTGCTTTAACCCGGGAAGAATCTTCCTGTTCCTGTTTCAGCATCGCCGCGCGGCGGAGGGAATCCAGCAATGGCGTGCGCCTGCGCCGCCTGTCGTTAAACAGCTCGCTGAACCGGTTGTATTCCCTGATATAGGAAATGCCCACCCCGGATTTCGTACGGTTGTTGAGGTTATATACGTCATAATCCGTTTTGCTGAAAGCGTTGATACGGAAACGGCCATCCGGCGTAAGCAGGTACTCAATGCGGAAGTCGCCGGCAAAACGGTTGGTATTGGCGGAAGTAGCCGTTTTACCCCAGTCGTAATCACCACCGGCATATAAGCGGAAACGGTTATTAAACAAATTGCTCGTAATACCTGCGCTCACCTGGTTACGGTCTACAGACGAGTTGTCCTGTGGTCCGCCCACATTGTAGGCGCGGTAATTCACATTCACCCCGATGCCACTTCCTTTCAGCAGCACACCCGTAATATTGTTGAGAATGGCCTGCGCCTGGGCCGATAACGCCTGTCCCACGCTGTTCTTCCCGGTAATGCCCACGTTGGCGGCGGCGGTAGTGGTAGCATCATCCGGCAGGAACTGGTTGGAAAACAGCAACCCCCACACCTGGAACAATGCCTTGTTCTGGTCGTTGTTAATCTCTTTCAGATGCGCGGCTACACCACTTTCATACGCCAGGCTGCCTACTTCCGGTAATTCAATGGAGTACGTAATATCCGGCTTCAGCAGGGCGCCACGCAGGTTGATCCGCACATCCACTTTTTCGGTGCGCGTGGCCAGCTTGTCCGTGCTCACATTGGTACCCTGGCCTACCAGGTTATACAGGCTTACCTTTGGCAGGGAATATTTCGCCATAATGTTTACCCTGGCTTCCGACGGATCGCCGTTCCAGGTAATGGTACTATTCTTTTCTATATCGAACTTCCAGCTGGTGAGCCGCTGGAAATTGAAGTTGTAGGAACCGTTATTGATTTCGTAGTTGCCAAACATGGTGAAGTCGCCTTCTGTATTCACCGTGATCTGCAGGTTACCGGTACCGTTGGCGGAAATAATATCGCCGGTGGTGGCATCCAGGATCACATCGATCTGCGCATCAGGATTGGCGGCAATGTCCAGCTTGACGGTCAGTTTGGTATTGTCTTTTTTCTTCTTCTTTTCAACGATCTCGGTGCCATAGCTTTTGAACGTGATATAGTCGTATTTCCCGATATCCTTGCTGTCGGACATAGGGAGATAGAAGTGGGTGCCTTTAATCGGGCGGGCCAGGATGTGCATCTGCATATCATTCAGCGGACCGGAGAAATATACCTTTCCGTCGGCCAGTACATCTCCATAAAACAGGTCGTTATCGGAAGCGCTGGTATTCAGGAACAGGAATCCGCGGCCGGTGACATCAAAGTCGAAATTGAGCTTGTCGAAGTGATCATGACTGATATACCCGCTGGCAGTGCCTTTGGTATTGTATTTATCTACCAGCGTAAAGTTGCCGAATTCAATCAGGTTATCATCTATGTTCACATTCAGCTTCGGAATGCGGTAGTGAGTGCCCAGGTAATCTACGGTAACACCCACGGTATCGAGGGTGAGCGCGCCTTTTACAGATGGCACGCGCGTGGTGCCGCTTACATTTAAAGTACCGGTTACTGCGCCGGTGAGATTGGACACATAGCCCGCGAGGTATTTATTCAGCAGGCTGATAGAAGTGCCGTTGAGCTTCACGCTGGCATCAATCCCATTGTTGGACGTGGTTAATCCTACTTTACCCCGCGCCAGGAAAGCCTTTCCTTCGTTATCCGATTGTATGTTAAAGGTGGCGTCGCCGGTGAGGTGATGATAGGTGCCATCTATGTTTAAAATACCAATGGAGTCATTGTCGATACGCAGCTCCCGCGTTCTCAGCGCCGTATTGATATCCAGGTTCTGCGTGGGATCTGCAATATTAATAGTGCCGTCCGTAATTCCCTCCACCCTGGTGGAAATCAGCTGGGCAGGAATTACATCAGCCAGGTTCAGATTTTTGAGGGTAACGATGAACTTTGATTCATCAGGATTAAACTCATTGGTTTCTACGGTAATGCTTTGGTCGTTGCGGGTTACCCGCAGGTTTTTTACCGTCAGGAAATGTTTGCTCCAGTATATTTCATTGCCGGGGGTAACATTCCATTGCCGCTCATTTACGGTGAAGGCGCTGTTGAGGAAATTGATCTTCAGCCCGTCCGACACGGTAATGATCCGGGCGTAGAAGCCATCCAGGGAGGAAGTGTCTTCCGCAGCCAGGTCCACTTTTACAAAAGAGGTATCATGTCCTGAACTGGCCAGTATCACCGGGTTTTCGAGGATCACATTTTTACCGGATAATACTTTGCCGATGCTCGCACTGATGTTAACCTTATTAAAGTTACCATCTCCCTTAATCTGTAATTCCTGCACATGATATCCCAGGTAGCCGGCTTCGGGTACCTGGATGTTCAACGCCAGGTTGCCGCCATTCATGGTGTTGAGCGCGCCGGTCACGGTGGCATGGTCAAACCCCGAAAACTGGTTGGTAAAGCCACTCAGCAGTTTATCCACTTCACCGAGATTAACGGCGTAGGTGAAGTTCTGGTTGATGACCGCATTTTGCGGCGCACTGAAATAGCTGGGATAATATTTATACAGCAGCAGGTGAAAAGCATCCGGCAGCTGGAGGAAACTGTACTGTCCTTTTACAAAGCCGTCGATTTCACTGCCGGTAAATTCCAGCAGCTTTTGGTTATCCACCATATGCGACGACACGTACAGGGAATCAAATTCAAGGCGGCGGTTGTCTTTAAACGCAGATACATCGTACATCCGCGCGGTGCCATCGAAGTTATCGATGTTGCTGCCCACAAAGTTAAGTTCCAGTTTGGCCTGCAGGGTGACGGAATCCTCCGTGATGTGCAGCGCTTTCAGGTCCGCTTTACGTACTTCTGAATTGAATTTGAATTCCGGCAGGGCGGCATTGAAATCAATGGTCCCGGCAAAGTCCATGTCCAGGTTGGGATCAGTGGCCGTGAGCGCCCCATTAAAGAACTTGCGGCTCATTTCCCCCTTTGTTTTGATATTCCGGTAATTGTATCCCAACAGGGATATTTCCTGGATATCGGCGTCCACGGTGGCTTTCAGTGTTTTGAAATTGAAGCCCGCGCCGTCTACTTTGGCATCGAGGGAGATGGTAGAAAGGTTAGCGTTATTAAAAAGGGTGCCGATATCAAAGTTGGTAGCTTTTAAACTCCCGGAGTAAACAGGGACATCGCGGCTGGTTTTAAAGTTCAGATCGGAATTTACCTTACCAAGGTTGGTCTGGAACTGGCCATAGGCCACAAAGTCGTTGATGAACCCGGTATAGCTTCCCTGGAAGCGGATAGAAGACAGCTTGTCGATACGCACGGTGCTCACAATGTCCTTTACAATGGGCATGATCTGCATCACGTCATTACCGGTGGTGATGAGTTCTTCTGTATGAAAATCGATAAATGTTTCAAAGATATCCGGCAGTCCGCGCATTTCCAGGCTCCCTTTAAGACGGGTGGTGCTACCTGCGGTCAAATCTATTTCAGATGCTTTCAGGTTGCTCACCGGGCCCCTGGCTTTACCGCTCAGCGTAATTTCTTTTTTCCAGGAGGAAAGGGGTGGTGCAAAAAAGGCGATATCATCTGACGATAGTTTGCAATTTTTAAACCGGGCCTGCATAAACACATCATTGATATAATCACTCATATCACTGATGTCGCTGTATTGCATGGTGTAATAGTCGCCGATATGACTGCGGTTAGTTTCCAGGTCGAGCTGTGAAAATTCCATTTCCACGGGCGACATTTTAAACCGGCTGGTTAATTTTTTCACTTCAAAGCCGCTGCGTTCTTTGGTGCGCAGGGTAAGATCCCCGATCACACTGTCTTTTACCAGGCTGGTATTGGTGAGGGAGAGATTGATGTCATTGAAGCGGATATGATTGGGTGCAAAATAGCCGGGTTCAATTTTCGTGCTGTCGTCGGGGTTATCCACACCGAAGATGCCGTCTTTGATATTGAGTTCTTTCACTACCAGCTTCCAGTTGGCATTATTCCAGCGCAGCTGCTGCAGTTGTCCCGTATCGGGTACCGGGTGGTCCGGACTGGGTTTCCGCCGGCGCCGCAGGGGAGAGGCGGCATAACTGCTGATAATGAAATCGGGATTGGTAAGCGTCAGTTCCTGTATATCGATGTTATGTTTCTGGAGGTCCAGGTTCTTTGCATCGAGATAAATGCGTTTGGCAGATGCCCGCATATCTTCACCCACCCAGGCATCCACCTGGTTGAGCCGGATGTTTTTAAGATCAATTTTTTTGAGGTCAAGGGAGATGCCGCCGGAGGGTTGATTACTGGTATCGGGTTTGGATGAGCCAAATGCTTCTTCAAGGAAATGATAGTTCCAGACGGAATCTTTGCGGGTACGCAACAGGTTTACCTGGGCGTTTTCCAACCCGATGAATTTGATCACAGGCTTGTCCTGGAAAAAGAACCAGTCGGTAATGCGCACCTGCAGCTTGCCTGCATACAGCAGCGTGTCTCTGTGCTGATCTTCAATGAGCGCACCTTCCAGCTGCATGCTGTTAAACAGCCGGAAAGTCACGTGGTCTATTTCCACGCGCGTTTTAAGCTGCTGCGATAAGCGGCTGGTCACTTCATGCACGAGGAAGTTCTGTACCACGGGGATGTTTACCAGTATTCCGATCAGAATGACAAGGCCTAACAAACACAGTAACACGACAGATAATATTTTCCGTACTTTTTTCAGGCGGCAAAGTTTATCCGGCAAAAATAATTAATAGTTGGCAGCCAATGCCATTTAGCAAATAAATAAGATGTATTTCCGGTTTAAGTATGTTGACGGACGATTTCGTATATAGGTGCCAGTGAGTATCTGCAGGTCCGCTATACGTCCGGAAACTCCTCTCGTGATAAGTTTATCACGAAATTGTCGGACCTATCTTTTTATTGTGATGCTATATTCGTATTTAATAATATTATTTTATCTTTAAAAGACAGGTACTTAAATGGTGTTTTCTTATTATGATTTGATTATCAATAATTTATAGGGAGATATAAGTGTTTTCTGCCGCGTGAAAATCTCCGTCATGTTAGTGTCACTAATTCTTTCCGGCCTATTAGGAAAACTTTAACATTTCTAAATTTCCTTCCAGAACAATGAAGTACAAGTGAGCAATCGATGAACAAAGTAGCATTTCAGTGAACAAAACATTTTAGCAACCGGAATTATTCAAGCCAAACTATAGCATACCAGCAACAGTTGTAATTCACCCGTTTCAATAACAGTAACAAGGATTAATTCACCAGTGAACAAATTTCAGTGAGCATTCAGTCAACCAGTCTGATAATTCCAGAATAATTCAATAAACCAGAATCTATGCACAAAAAGTTGCTACTACTAGCGCTAATGGGATTCCTATGCCTGCACGCATGGGCCCAGGAGCGAAAAATTTCAGGTACTGTTACAGATGATAAAGGAGCGGCATTGCCCGGCGTATCTGTAAAAGAAGTAGGTACCAATAATGGGGCAGCCACAAGCCCCGACGGCCAGTTTACGCTTACCCTGAAAGGCAATTCCAACAAACTTTCCATTTCATTTATAGGTTTTGAAACGCAAACAGTGGTGTTGTCGGGGAAAGCATCTATTACTGTTTCCCTGAAGCCGGATGCTAAAAGTCTGAAAGACGTAGTGGTCATCGGCTACCAGGAAGTACGGCGTAAAACCGTATCAGCGGCGGTTTCCAGCGTGAAAGGCAAGGATATCGAAAACCTGCCTTCTCCCAGCTTCGACCAGCTCCTGCAAGGCCGCGCAGCCGGTTTGAACGTACAAAACTTTACCGGTGAACCAGGCGTAAGAGGCTCTTTCGTGGTGAGGGGAAATACCTCCATCAGCCGCGATGCCAGCGCCGCCCGTACCCTCAGCTCCCCGCTGTTCGTGATCGACGACATCCCCGTTTCACTGGACGATGCCGCCGCATTTGACAACACCGGTACCAACTACATCGCCGGGCTGAATCCCAACGACATTGAATCGATCGACATCTTGAAAGACGCATCCGCTGCCGCCATTTATGGCTCCCGCGGCGCCAACGGCGTGGTGATCGTGAAAACCAAACGCGGTAAACAAGGCAAACCACAGGTGAACTTTTCCACCTATGCCGGTATGATCCAGAAACCAAAGTTTGAAACCGTATATGGCGGCGCAGAAGAAAGATGGTTCAAAATGGACTATCTGCAAAAGTATCTTACGGATGCGCAGAAAGTGAACGGTATCCCCATGATGCTGACGGATAGCCTGAACCCCGCCTTCAGTGGCGCGGTCGACTGGCAGGATCTCTTCTACCAGAATGGTATTATCCAGAACTACGACCTGTCTATTTCCGGCGCTTCAGAAAATACCAACTACCGCGTGAGTGGTAACTACTACGATGAAGATGGAACCATCCGTGGTACCGGCTTTAAACGCTACACCATTTCCGCCGCCATGGGCGTGAAAATGTCATCCCGCCTGAATGTGGCTTCCCTGTTCCGTTTGAGCCGCGGCGACAGATCCCGCGGTCGCGGTGTGTTCCCCGGAGAAAATGTGATCCCGTTAATAGATGGCCAGTATCTTTCTTCCCTGTTCAATATCTCGGATATCGACCGCAAGAACTTTACCGGCGACCTCGAATCCGGTCGTGATAAAAATATCAATGATGATATCACCGCCAGTCTTACCGTGAACTACGATATCTCTAAAAAACTGCGCTTTGCCTCCATCGGGTCTATCCAGTCCAGCATCAATACCCGCGACATTTTCCGTCCCGGAGAGTTGAACACCGCCGGGTTATCTTACGCACAAAGTGGTAAATCGCGTTTTGAAAATGCCAACCTCGACAACACCCTGAGCTATACTTCTGATATCATCAATAAAGACCATCACCTGAACATACTGCTGGGTAACACCATCAACAATATCAGGAATGAATTTACCGGTATTGGCAGCGGCGCGCTGAGTAACGATAACGTGAAGGTGGTACAGGGGTACAACCTCAGCTACATGATGTACAGGGACGCATATGGCAACCTCGTTTCAGGTTCCGATTACCAGTCGTCCGGTATGCTGTCCTTTTTCTCCCGTGTGAATTATAACTATAAAGAAAAATACCTGTTGTCATTTGCCTATCGTGCAGATGCTTCTTCCCGTTTTGGCCGTAACAGCAGATGGGGTTACTTCCCCTCTGTATCTGGTGGCTGGAATATTTCCGACGAACCATTTATGGCCCCGCTTAAAAAGTGGGTGGAATATTTCAAGATCCGCGGAAGCTATGGTGTAACCGGAAGTTTACCAAAACAATATTACCTCCAGTATAATAATTACGCCATCAACCAGGGTACCTACGGCGGATCTACCGGCGGCACCTACAACGGTGTAAATGCCGTAACGCCTAACTTCTCCGATGGTGTGGCACAGGACGGACTCACCTGGGAACAGGCTATCCAGTCCAACATCGGTGTGGACGCAAGCTTCTTTGCCGGCAGGTTAAATGTAACTGCCGACGCGTTTAACAGGGGCACTTCCAAGCTGCTGTTTAACCTGCTGCTGCCTTCCACTGCAGGATATGATAAAGTAAATACCAACGCGGTGGATGTACGCAACACCGGCGTGGAATTCACGGTGCAGGGCCGTATCACACCGCCCACCAGCAAGTTCCAGTGGAGTTCTACCCTGATATTATCTTTCATCAAAAACCAGATTGTTAAATTACCCAATGGTAACCGTGACCTGATGGTACCGGATAACAATACCGGTATGACGTATGTGCTCACCAAAGGTCGCGCTATCAACGAGTTTTACCTGATGAAGAACAAAGGCGTATACGCCAGCGAAAAAGATATTCCGTTTAACCCTTACACCGGTGAAAAGCTCACCTACTGGAACGGTAACCATACCGTGCAGGCGGGCGACTTTATCTGGGAAGACCAGAACGGCGACTACGACGTGTGGGACTGGAATGATAAGGTGCGCAGCGGTAATCCCAACCCGGCGTGTACCGGCGGTTTCACCAACGTATTTTCTTACGGACCCTGGAGCATGCAGGTGTATATGACGTTTACGCTTAAACGTGATATCTACAACAAATACATGTCCGACAGGCTCACCGGCTTAACCAACAGCTACGCTACTATTGCGGGTATAGATCCTTCTTCAATCAACAGCTGGCATAAAGAAGGCGATAACGCCCAATATTCAGAAGTAATTCCTTACAGCCAGCAGTATTACTACCAGTTCCTTCCATTTTCTTCTGCCTTTGTAGAAAATGGTTCTTACCTGCGTATCAAATACCTGAACCTGGCTTACCAGTTCAGTCCTAAGTTCCTGGAACGTGCAAAGCTGAGCAAACTCCAGATCTATGGTGTGGTAGACAATGTAAAGATGTTCCAGAAATCAAGCGTTCCGGATGCGGAAGCAGTGGATGAAAAAGGTACTTACACTGGTGGCGGCTACCCCATACCACGTAAGTTCACCCTCGGTGTAAATGTTGGTTTTTAATTTTTAAAAAGAAGAAGATATGAATTGTCTGAAAAATATATTCACGATTATAGCTGCAGGACTGCTGTTGTCGCCTTTCGTGTCCTGTAAGAAGCTGCTGGATCAGGAGCCGATCAATTCTCCCTATAATTCCGTTTTCTGGAAAAACCAGCGGGATGCAGAACAGGGTGTGGCCGGCGGCTATGCGTTATTGCGCAGGGCATTAACTACCAATACGGACTGGGACCAGAACATGTCGCATTTTGCATATGGTTCCTTACCAGCGTATGAATTTAACGACTACGATGTGTACGATGTGAGGTTCCTGGTGAAAGGTGGAGATGGTATGAATACCGCCGATTTCCTGGGATCTTACCTGGATAAGTATCACGACTGGTCTCCCTACTATAAAGTGATCACACAAGCGAATATTATGTTGCATAATATTCCAAATATCCCCGATGCACAGTTTACGGATCAGCCTACCCGTACCCGTAACCGTTTCGTTGGAGAAGCTTACTTCCTGCGCGCGTTCAGTTATTTCTATATGGTGCGCCTCTGGGGCGATGTGCCGCTGGTAACGAAGTACGATCCTAATCCGGTGGGAGCAGAAAATATTCCGAGAACCAATGAGAAGATCATCCTGGATACTTGTATAGCTGATCTGAAGAAAGCTATCAGCCTGTTACCGTGGGAATACAAAAACGGCACTGAAAGAGCGGTAAGAGCTAACAGGGGCGCCGCATTTGGCTTACTGGCGCATGCATACATGTGGAGGAATTTCCTGAACAAAGGACAGGTAGTATCTGACGTAACCAATGCCATTGCCGCCATCGATTCAGTGGAGCAAAGCGGTCAATACCAGTTACTCGCCGCCGAAATGTATCCAAAGATCTTCCACGGAAAATCAATGGAAGGCATATTCGAAATCAATATGCAGGTAGCGGATGGAGAACAGCAGGTAGAAAAAGGATTTTATTATAGCATCCTGAAAACACCTTTTATCAGTAATAAAGATGGAAAGGTAGACGCGCCGAATATTGACCTGATCAATTTACTGTATGATGAAGCCGGTACCGATGTGCGCCGTCATTATTACTTCACCAACCTGGATGCCTTTGGGCAGTACGATGTGATGATCTGCAAGTTTGCAGGCCCTAACCGGGAAAACATTAACTACCGCAATCCGGGCAACTTTACAGATGGCGCTGTAGATGCCAACATCATCCTGATGCGGTATGCAGATCTGCTGTTGTTACGTGCAGAAGCCCGTGCCGACCAGGGCAATGTAGGCGCCGCCTTGCAGGATATCAACAAGGTAAGGGCACGCTCGCATGCGGAACCTATTTTGGCGGAAGATGTGACCGACATTAAAGAAGAAGCATTCCTGGAACGCTCCCGTGAATTATATGCAGAAGGACAACGTTGGTACGACCTGGTTCGCACCGGCATGCTCATGAATGGTAATGTGAACGCTGCTCCCGGTTTCCCGCAGGACCGCTTTGATGCCGGTGGCTGGAAATGGCCGGTAGGACGCTCGCTGTTCCTCAACAACAGCGTGCTTATACAAAATACATACTGGCTGGGCAAAGTGAAATAGCATCTTGAAATTTTAAAAGTACTGACATGAACAAACTAAAAATATTTACCACGAAAGCAGGATGGGGCATCTTAATGATCACCCTGTTGTTCGCCGCCTGTAAGAAAGATGATCATTTCCTGGGAGGCAGTCCTACCAACGATCACACCGATCTTACCACCTACGATTACCTGAAAGCAAATCCTAATTTCGATACGCTGATCCTGCTGATCGACAAGGCCGGTTTGAAAGAAACCATCAACAGCGATATTACTTTTGTAGCGCCTACAGATTATTCTATCAAACAATTCCTGGCGGTGAGGACCAAGCTGTTGCAGATTGAACTGAACGATGAAAACGTTAAGTATACGATTGATAGCCTGAAAGCGCCTGAACTGCGCGACTCGCTGCTGGCCTATGCTTTTGCAGGTAAAATTGTACGTGCAGATCTTTCACTGGAATCACAGGTATATAAGAATAAAGTGAACGAGGACTTCGCTTTCAAGCTTACTAAAACCGACGCATTTGGCAATATTTTTTCCGGGGGCGTACGGTATATGGCGCTTACAAAAGTGATTAATGGCCTCGATCCGGATCCCCGCCCGGATGACTATCCGGAGGAAGACAGGGATATGCAGTATACCTTGCAAACAACCGGTATCATTACCAAAACGGGTGTATTGCATGTACTGCAAAACAACCACGTGTTTTATTGGAAATAGTCATCACCACTAAACTTAAAAGTATGTTGCATAAATATAAAGGGATAAAATTCCTTACATCCGCTGTTCTGCTGGGGCTATTGATCGCCGGATGTAAAAAAATTGAGGAAGGCTTTCTGAGCGAAGGACTCTACGTACCGGATACCCCCATCAAAGTACAGCGGGGTAACGCTTTCCAGAAAACAAGCGCCATCCTTGCAGATGGTACCACCCAACCCATGACCGTAAAGCTGCTCGACATCAGGAGGGCAGATAACAAAAAACATGCGGATGAATTTTATAAAGAATACCCGGTTTACGTATATACGGCAGCGATAGATCCCGCGAAAGACACCACCATTGAACTGGTGAACAAAAAGCGTGAACTGAAAAAGATGCAGCCCTATGTATTCCTGACCAGTGGCCAGTTTGTGTTTAACGGTGCTACCGACAGCTTACCGCTGGATGTTACCTACGAGTATGACGTGGAAGTATCTAACGTGGCCGGCTCCAAAGTGTATAAGAATATTGGTACGCTCACTACTATTGACCCGCCGTTGGTAACGGAAACAACGGCCAACTGTAACTTCTTCCCGAATGATGGTTCTTCCACGGTGCCCATGGGCGCACCGGTAATGACGATTACCAGGGTGAGTGAAAGCGGCGCCTCTGTTATTCTGAAAATAACGGATAAAGATGGCAAGCCTTTCAATCCTAAAAAGGGAGAGATCATTAAGCGCGGCGACCGCCCTATTTTTGAAAACTACGCCAGGTTCCATCCCATTGAGTATACAGATACGGCCATGATCTGCAACTTTGAGATTGCACCATTTCCGTTGAGCCGCTATTCCAGTGGCACTACCAACTGGAACTACCTGATGTATTATCGTATTCCTTCTGCCTTTGTTTCGGTAGATAAAAATGTATCCAGCAAAATAGGCAGCGTGAACCCGCTGTTTGCTTTCCGCCTGATGAAAGCAGGAACCTATGTTGTGGAGCTGAGGATGCCTAAAACGGTAAAAGTAACGCCATAAGAAGTTGGTAAAACATAAATAAAAACGGGGCTGTATTACGTTGAATACAACCCCGTTTTTTTTGTTATTTTCGCCAATCAGGTGTATCTTTAAAGCATGTATAAAACATTGATGTACAATATCTTTCTTTGCGACGTTCGTCTAAACAGAACGACAAAACCCTGTGCAAGAAGCTGATCCCCAATAGCTTACCGATCAAGTCCACGTCACCTCCACATCAACACCGTGTTAACTCCATCTCAAAGGCATGTTCAAAGTATCTCCTAAGTATGCCCAAAGCAACGGCGAAGTATGCACTATCTCCTGTTTATGTTTTAGCGACACCAAACTCCTGAAGGAACCGGTGCAGCGTTGCCATATCTTCCTGCAGATGCAACGCAGAAACTACCGCCCTGTTGATTACCGGGCTATGTGGCTGCGGATATGCAAAGCTGGAAATGATCACGTCCCTTTCCTGCAGGTATTGTACCAATGCTTCACCGGGTGGAAGAATAAACATGGGCAGGCCATGCGGATTATGCACAGCGGTGTTGGCGGTAAGATGAAGAAGAAAGGCGATGTTTTGCTGTAACGACCGGTGCATTTTGACAATCAGTTCACCGGATTGCAGCCAGGCATAAGCATAAGCCGGCATCATAGGCGTGCTGGCGGAAAAGACGGGCAGTTTTTTGATGGCCATGATATCTGCCGCATGACCGGCAACAACGCCGCCGGCAACACTGTAGGCCTTTGCCAGCGAGGCGGTGAGGAGGTATCTTACAAAAGGCGTTTGCGGCAGGAAATGGATGGCGCCCTGCCCGGCAGGGCCTAATATACCGATGCCGTGGGAATCATCTGCCAGCACTAATACTTTGCGCTGCAATTCCTGCAACCAGTGAAAAGAATGAATAGTGCCGGTAAGCGGGTTCACCGTATCCGTGATGATCACAAAGTGATGATCCGGTTGAGTGTTTACCTTTTCAATGGTTTGGATAATCCATTCTTCGCGGCTCATGGCCGGCAACTCCGGTTGCTGCTGCCACAGCGAAGGATGCGCATCCGGTGCATACAGGGGCTGCTTATTACTGATAGCATATTGTGCAGCGGCTTGCGATGCCTGGTACCCGGAGGAAAAAACAACGGCCGACTGCTGCTGCAAATGAACACCCAGTGCATGCTCTATTTCTTCGTATATGGATAAACGTAAGTTTGCCGACCTGGAGGAAGGAAACAGGGCGCCATACCTTTCAATCCCCTGTATGAGCAGGTGTTTGAAGGCAGGTAGCTGATGCAGCCCCAGGTAGGCAAACCCCGAAAAGAACAGGCAGCTGCGGCCGTCCTGTGTCACTGTTCTGCCGGGTGTATGATCCGTATACAACATAGCCGTTAATCTTTCTTAGTACATAAGATAAACTGGAAATCGGTAGAAGTTACCTGCATGTCGAAATAATCTTCTGTAAGCCGGGTAACGGTAACCAGGTTCTCCACTTTACGGTCGCCGTTCTTCGCGGTAACAGAGATCATGGCGCCATTGCTGAGGATAAAGTATTTACCGGTATCCGACCTGCCTGCAATAGTGGCCACAAATACATTGTTATCCAGGAACTGGTAATAAGCATCCCGGTAGTAACCTTTTTTAAGATCCTGCGCCTGTATGTATTGTGTGTTGCTGATGGGCGATTCCGGTGGAATTTTCACATCGTATACCCGCCACTTTTTATTCATCAGCAGTTCATTGTTCTTTTTACCCTGGCAGGCGGTGATTACAGATAGCGCTGCGATAACGGTAAGTAGATGACGTATTTTCATGAATGGTCAGTTCCCTGTTTTTTCTTTATTGAAGGCTGCCGATCCGCCTTTGGGGATGGACAGGCTTTCCCAATTACTTTTCAGGATCATTTTCCCGATGTATACGATTTGCCCTACATGGTAGGGCACATGCGCCAGTTGCCGGTTAATGGCATCTATCACAATGTGAGGTTCGTTACGGATAAACACGGTCCTGTCCAGGTCCGTTTCCTGCAGGCTGCGGATGGCCAGGAGCATACAATTCCAGCCTTCGTCCCAAAGCTGCAGGATTTGTTCCGGGGAAAGATCACTTTCTTCAAATTCCCCGTCGCGGTTACGGCCGGGCTTCTCTCCGTCGGTGGTGAGGAAGTCGGTCCAGCGCGATAACATATTGCCGTGCAGGTGTTTTATAATCATGGCAATGCTGTTCGGCTCTCCGTCCGGTTGCCAGTTCAGCTGCGCTTTGTTGAGCCGCAGCATGGTTTTAAGGCCCAGGTCCCGGTGTATTTCAAGCCGTTTTAGTACACTTTGTAAATAGATAGACTGAATAGACATGTCAATGTTTTTAAGTTAATATCCTGCTGCGCTGTCGTCGCCGCGCTTATCCCCGGAAGCTTCCAGGTAGCGGCTTTCAGGCGCCCGTTTAATAATTTCTGTACGGCCAATACCGCCGCGTTTTACTACTTTATAGCCCATTCCTTCCAGCGCCTGGATGGTGGTGTCGGGAAAATCATTCTCCACGGCAATTTCATCCGGCAGCCATTGGTGATGGAATTTAGGTTTGTTGATAGCTTCCGATGGCGTAAGTCCGAATTCCAGTGTATTCATCAGCGTTTGAAAAACGGAGGTGATGATGGTAGCGCCGCCGGGTGTACCCAGTGAATACAACACTTCGTTCTTTTGTAAAACGAGGGTAGGCGTCATGGAGCTGAGCATGCGTTTGGCCGGTGTAATGGCATTGGCTTCGGTGCCTACCAGTCCGTACATATTGGGCACGCCGGGTTTTACGCTGAAGTCGTCCATTTCATTGTTGAGTAGAAAGCCTGCTTTGCCTACTACTGTTCTGCTGCCGAAGTGGCCGTTGAGCGTGGTGGTTACCGCCACTGCATTGCCATCGGCATCGATGATGCTGAGATGCGTGGTTTCCTCGCTTTCCGGCAGCACGCCCGCTTTGGTTTGTTCACTGGAACCTGCTTTACCGGGTGTAAAGTCCTGCATGCGGGTAGCCAGGTATTTTTTATCAGTAAGTTGTGAGATAGGTACTTTCACAAAATCGGGGTCGCCGAGAAATTGGGCGCGGTCGGCATACGCGCGCCTTTCCGCTTCCACCATCAGCTGAACCGCCTGCGGCGACTGGAATCCCCATTGCGAGATGGGATAGTTTTCCACCATGCCCATCAGCTGTTGCAGGCAAATGCCGCCGCTGGAGGGCAGGGGCATGGTTACAATTGTATAGCCTTTATAGTTAAAAGCTACTGCTGTCCTTTCCTTTGCTTTATAGCTTTTGAGATCCTGCAGCGTCATGATGCCATTGCCGCGTTTCATTTCTGCCACGATATTGGCGGCGGTTTCTCCCTGGTAAAATCCTGCGGCTCCTTTATTTCGTATAAGCGTGAGGGTATGTGCCAGCTCTTTCTGTATCAGTGTGTCGCCGGCCTTCCAGGGTTGTTCTTTTACAAAGGCGGTTTTGCTGGTATTCAGTCTTTCGAAATCAGCCCTGGCGTTGTTCAGCCCACTGGCTTCTGCTTCAGTGATCACAAATCCTTTCTCTGCCAGGCGGATGGCCGGATCTATGAGTTTTGCAAAAGGCAGCCTGGCGTACTTCATCGCGGCAAATAACCCGGCAACGGTGCCAGGCACGCCTGCGGCCAGCTGGCCATCAAGACTCAGCTGGGTAACCGGGTTACCAAGAGAATCGAGGTACATATCCCGGTGCGCTTTTGCCGGGGCTGTTTCCCTGTAGTCAATGGCGATATTCCGGCCGCTTTTGAGGTGACCTACCAGGAACCCTCCTCCACCAAGATTACCGGCGCCCGGGTATACCACTGCCAGCGCCAGCTGCGTGGCTATGGCCGCATCCACCGCATTGCCGCCCTGTTGCAGTACGATGGCGCCTACACGGCTGGCCAGCGGATGCGCAGATACTACTGCTCCGTGCAGCACTTTGATATCTTTCTCTACACTATAATCGTAAGGATGTAGTTCATCTGTTGTTTGCTGGGCACAGGCGGTATGTAAAGTGCATACCGTCATCCCCAGCATGATTAAGAAACGCATGGGTATCTGTTTGGATCGAAATTAAGGATATGCGGGGAATTATAGGAAATTTAATAATTTAAGCAGTGTTAATAATTATCACCCGAAAACAATTCCTAACTTACAGTATCCAATAATAGCAGGCTTTCTATGCGCAGATTTATACTAATGACCGTTGTTATGCTGGGCGTTCTTTTTGCAAATGCCCAGGTGCCAACGCCTGATCAGTTTCTCGGTTATCCCCTGGGTACACAGTTTACGCCACATTATAAAGTGGTAGACTATTTCAAACAGGTAGCCGCTACAGCGAAGAATGTAAAGCTGGAACAGTATGGCACCACCTATGAAGGCAGGCCGCTGGTGCTGGCAATCGTTGCTTCTCCCGAAAATGCAGGCCGGCTTGATGAGATCCGGCAGCACAGCCTGGACATGTCTAACGCGAAAGGCAACAGTGCCGGCAATCAACCGGTGATTGTCTGGTTAAGCTACAACGTGCACGGTAATGAGGCGGTTTCCACGGAAGCATCGATGAAGGCCCTGTACGAACTGGTGAATAACGGGAATGCACAAACGCAGCAGTGGCTGAAGAATACCGTAGTGATCATTGACCCCTGCCTGAACCCCGACGGACGTGAAAGATATGTGAACTTCTATAACAATACCCGCGGCGCTACACCCAATGTAAACCGCTGGTCGAGGGAGCACAATGAACCCTGGCCAGGCGGAAGGGCCAATCACTATTACTTTGATCTGAACCGCGACTGGGCCTGGCAAACACAAAAGGAATCGCAGCAGCGGGTAGCTAAATACAACCAATGGATGCCACAGCTGCATGTGGATTTTCATGAGCAGGAAATAGAAGCGCCTTATTATTTTGCGCCTGCGGCAGAACCTTTTCATGACGCTATAACGCCCTGGCAGCGCCAGTTGCAGGTGCTCATTGGTAAAAACAATGCGAAGTACTTTGATCAGCAGGGCTGGTTATATTTTACAAAGGAACGTTTCGATCTGTTCTATCCCAGCTATGGCGATACCTACCCCATGTACAACGGCGCCATTGGTATGACGTATGAACAGGGCGGCAGCGGCAGGGCAGGCGTGGCCGTGCTGAAAAAAGATGGCGATACGCTTACGCTGACCGACCGTATTGCGCATCATTTCACTACCAGCATGTCTACCATAGAAGTGGCGTCCCAACAGGCAGACAAGATTATCCGGGAGTATACCCAATACTTTGAAGCGGCGCAGAAAGCGCCACAGGGCGGGTATAAATCATATGTGGTGAAGGCCGGCGGCAACACCGAAAAGCTTAACACGCTGGCAGAACTGCTGCGTAAAAATAATATCGCATTCGGCTTTGGCGCCAACACCGGCAGCGCCAGCGGCTTCAATTACTTTACCGGCAAAACAGAAACGTTTACCATCGATAAAGAAGACCTGGTGATCAACGCCTATCAGCCACATTCCAATATGCTGCGGGTATTGTTTGAACCGGTCTCTCATTTAACAGATTCCATTACCTACGATATTACTGCATGGGCGCTGCCTTATGCTTACGGGTTAACTTCCTATGCGGTGAAGCTGCCGTTAACACCGGCGGCAGATGCACCGGCGGCGCGAAACAACACGCCATTGTCGATACAGCAACCCTATGCTTACCTGGCTAAATGGAACAGCGTGCGCGATGTGAAATTCCTGTCGGCTTTATGCAAAACGATATTAAAGTACGGTTTACCGAAACACCGTTTACTGCCGGCGGTAAGGATTTTCCCGCAGGTACGCTTATTATTACCCGTTCGGGAAATACCGCTAAAGGAGATCAGTTCGACCGGTTCATTACCATGCAGGCCAATCACTTTAAGATTTCACTGGAAGCAGTGGCCACTGGTTTTGTAGATAAAGGAATGGACTTTGGCTCCGACAAGATCCGGTTTATCCGCAAGCCGGAAGTAACCCTGCTGGCAGGAAGAGGCATCTCTTCACTGGGCATGGGAGAGATATGGCATTTCTTCGAGCAGCAGCTGGATTTCCCCGTAACGGTAGTGGATGAACGAAATGTGGATGATATTAACTGGGACCGGACCGATGTGCTGATTTTAGCAGATGGGGATTATAAGATGTTTGAAGATAAAGCGGCTACCGACAAACTGAAGGAATGGGTGAATAACGGGGGAAAACTGATTGCACTGGAAAGTGCGGCGGTACAGGTAGCGGGCGCCGACTGGGGCATTAAACTGAAAAAGGAAGAAGAGAAAGATAAAGACGCCAAAGAGAAAGCCGCGGCAGCGCATCCGTATGACGCCGTGAAACCTTATGCCAACAGGGAGCGGGAAAGCATTAAACAGTTTATACCCGGCGCCATTTATAAAGTACAGCTGGATACTACGCACCCGCTGGCTTTTGGTTACCCGGCTTTGTATTATACATTGAAGCAGGATGCGCATTTGTATGAGTTTATTGAAAGCAGCGGCTGGAATGTGGGCGTGTTAAAGAAAGACAGCTACCTCACCGGCTTTGTGGGCGCATCTACCCGGCAGCAGTTGAAAGACGGGCTGCTGTTTGGGGTGAAAGAAATAGGTAACGGATCGGTGATTATTCTTGCAGATAATCCCCTGTTCAGAAGCTTCTGGGAAAATGGCAAGCTGTTGTTTAGTAATGCAGTTTTCCTGGTAGGACAATAGTTTTACAGGTTCCTTTTTATATTACATCCCAGGGTATGGGAAGTGTTCACGCTAACAGGTTTGCCAGCCAGCATTTCATTGATGGCATTCTGTAAGAGGCGTGTTTTTACAGCGTCTGCATTACCCGGACTGTCGTCAATTCCGCCCTTATAAGCGAGGAGGCTGTTTTTATCAAACAGGAAGCATTCGGGTGTATGATTCGCGTCGAAGGCATTGGCCAGTACCGCATTTTTATCTATCACATAATACCAGGTGAAATGCTGCGAGGTGGCATACTGCTTCATGGCGGCGAAGGATTCATTGCCGGTACGCGCAGCTTCGTTAGAGTTCACCATAATGATGCCGATCCTGTTTTTTGAAGCATACACGCAGATGTTACGCAGCCGCTCCTGGTTGCGCAGCATATACGGGCATTGATTACTTCCAAAGATGACCAGTAATCCGTTGGCGCCTTTTGCTGCGCCCAATGAAATCTCTTTTCCGGAAATATCGGTACAGGCAATTTCTGACTTTGGTAAAGGGGATCCCGGCTCCAGGGGAACTTCCCGGTTTGGTTGAAAGGAAGAAAGTAAAATAGTACAGCAGGATAAATAAAAGGTGGCCTTTATCATAGCGTATGGTTTTCAGGTCCTGATTAAATATAGTAAAATGCTACAGGATATTCCTGTCTTTTTTCAAAGGAGAAATAATCGTTTAAGATATAGTAAAAAAGAATAAGATAAAAATATTTGTCAGGTAATAAAAGAAGAAGTGATAAGGTTTGTTATGCAGGCAGGGAAGTTTTTTTTGCTTCTTTTCTTGCGTCGCTGATGGTTCTGATGCTGGCATTCAGTTCAAACCCTACGAGGAGGATAAAGGAGTTGAAGAACACCCACAGCATGAGTACGAGGATGGTGCCGATAGATCCGTAAATCTTATTATAGTTGCCAAAATTATTCACAAACCAGGAGAACCCTACGGTGACCAGGATCATGCATATAGTGGCTACGGCGGCGCCGGCGGTAATGAATTTCCAGCGGGTGGTGGTAGCGGCGCCAATGCGGTACAGCACCGCATTCACCGAGTAAAAAAGCATAATGATCAGTACCCACCGGGCAATATCGATCACGTTCCGTAATAAGGTGCTGTGGATGCCGATGATGTTAAACAGCCAGCGGAGCGTAGCGCCTTGGGCAATGATGAGGGCAACAGTAATAAGCAGCAGGAAAACCAGGATGGCGGTGAGTTGCAGTGCTATCAGCCTGTTTTGCCACCATTTTCTTTTCCGGAAGCCGGCGCCCTGTATTTTGCTGAAGGAACGAAGGATGCCCATTACGCCGTTGGAGGAATAGAAGAATCCCATCAGGAAGGCGATAGAGAGCAATCCGTTGCGGTGTGTGTAGAGGAAGTCGTGGATCATTCCCCGCACAATCATGTAGGTGTTGTAGTTGGGCGTCAGGTCTTCTGCCAGGTCGTAGAGGGTGGGCTCTATGTTTTGCACCGGGATGTACGGTACCAGTGTGAACAGGAAGATGAAAAACGGTGGAATGGCCAGGAGGAAGTTAAAGGAAATGGCCCTGGCGCGGTCTCCCAGTCCCCGGCTTTTGGTTTCCTGTCCGAAGTGTTTCAGTACGTCGTATAGTGGGATGCCTTCAAACCCGGGAAGGATCAGTGTTTTAGTCCTTTCCACCAGCCGGCGGTAGGGTTTTGAACGGAAGATGATGTTTTCGGGTCTGAAGGCCAAATTTGTTATTTTATTTAGAATCCTCTTTTATTCAGTTCTGCCTGGTATTTTCTTGCGTTTATCAGGTGCTCGGCATAGGTGGCTGCGAAAGCATGATAGCCGGAGAAGTCGGCTCTGGCACAAAAATAAAGGTAATCTGTTTCGGGAGTATTCAATACGGCATTTAAAGTTTTTTCCGAGGGTGTACAAATAGGTCCCGGGGGCAGGCCTGCATAACGGTAAGTGTTATACGGCGAATCGAAGAGGGTATGATTTTCCCGGATTCTTTTCAGCCCGAAGTCCTGCAGTGCGAACTTCACGGTAGGATCTGCCTGGAGGCGCATGCCTTTGCGGTAGCGGTTAAGATATACGCTGGCCACCATTGGCTTTTCATCGTTTTTATTGGTTTCTTCTTCCACGATGGAGCCAAGAATGGTTACTTCATTGGCGGTGAGGCCCAGTTTAGCGGCTTTTTCTTTTCTTTCCGGCGTCCAGAATTCTTCCCTTTCTTTTTCCAGTTTCTTAAACACGGCTTCTGCGCCGGTATTCCAGTAAAATTCGAATGTATTGGGGATGATGGCGCACATGACGGTGTTGGTATCCAGGCCAAACTGGCGGAGGTATACCGGGTCATTTATCAGGGAGCGCATTACATTGGAATCTGCTTCCAGGTTGTTGGAGATCTTCCTGACAAAATCGTTTTTGGTGCGCAGTTTATTGATCACGAGTACCACCGGTGTTTGTTTTCCGGAGCGGAGCATGCGGGCAATGTCGAAGTTGCTCATGCCGTGGGTAATTTTATAGCGTCCTGCTTTTACGCGGTCGGGATAGTCGAGTTTTTCCGCCACCCAGTTAAAGCTGGTGCGGTTGCGGATAATACCCTGTTCTTCCAGTCCGTCGAGTACCGCTGCGTAGGTGCTGTTGGTGCGCACATAAAAGTATTTGCTGTCGCCAAATGGTTTGGTATTGGGGCCAAATACGCGGTAGGAGGTATATACCAGTGCACCGGCGGCCAAACAGCCGGCAATGACCAGTATCCGTCTTATCCAGACTGATTTTGCGCTGGATTGTTTGCTTTTCTTCGCCATAGATCGTGTTGGAAGTTACAAGTGGGCAAAGGCGTGATAGCCAGGTTTTTCAATATACGCCGCCGGTTGCCATTAAAAAAAACCTCGCTTTTAACGGCGAGGTTTCAAATATTATTATACTGATAGTGTTAATTACTTGTTGGGAGCAGGAGCCGCCGGGGTGCCTGGTAACGGAGTTGATGGTGCCGGAGGCGCAATTGGCTGGCCAGCGGATGCTTTTTCTACTGCACTTGGTGCAACCTGCTGCACTTTGCTGCCTTTACCAATAAAGAAAGGAGCAGTGAGGCACAAGATGGCAATCAGTGCCGCCAGTATCCAGGTACCTTTTTCCAATACGTCAGTTGTCTGACGCACCCCAATCACCTGATTACCAACACCACCGAGGCTGCCGGAGAGTCCGCCACCTTTTGGGTTCTGGATCAGCACGAAGAAGCCCAACAACACACAGGCTAATATGATCAGGATACCAAAAATTATTAACATAGAAATTACTGTTTATTTTTATCTGTTTTTGACTTTAAGTCTAATATCTTTTGCGCAAAATAAGCGTTTTTGTCGGGATTAAGCAAACTTAATTTTTGATATATCTTAATCGCGTTGCCATACTGCTGCTGGCGTACCCAGATTTCGGCGAGGGTTTCTGAAACGATATCATTGTTGAATACAATGGAGTCCATCGCCATTTTTTCCACGGTTTCAGAAACTTCCGGTTCTTCGTCTTCTTCATACATCCGGTGTAACTGCTGGTGATACCAGTCTTTGCTGGTTTTCCCGGCAAAATTGTCTTTCATTTGCCGTAACCAGGAAGTAAAACTCTTCATTTCTGCCGCTCCTTGTTCGTTTAAATCATCTGCTTCATCGGGATTTTTAAGTCTCTTGTAAGCAAAATAATCATCTGTGTATAAAGGTTGAAAGATCAGTTCCGTTTCTTCTTCGGCCGCTGCCATCGGGAATATCTTAATAGGGCCGGAGGAAGTTGATTCTTCTTCATCCGCGGCCTCTACATGATCCTGCCCGTTGGTGGCCGCCGGCATTATTACCGGTGGTGGGAGTATTTCCGCGGTGGCGGTATGACTGGCGCCACCTGGTTCAAAATCCGCGACGGCGATGGGCGCCTCCGGTTCTTCCATTACCTCCGGGAGTGCATCTTCCGGAATAATGGCAGCTACGCGGTTTTCTACCACCTGTAACACCTCTTCTGCTGTAATCAGCTGATAAGCATAGTGATGCTGATCTGAATACAGGAGCGCTTTTTTTACAGCGGGGTGATGAAGGTTGCCGGTTTCCTGGTATACTTTTTTTGCCAGCAGGAGGCGGGCTGCGGAAAAATACGGGTGATCCGCTACCAGTTGCTCCATTGCCGCTTCATTTACCAACTCCAGGGAGGGTTGTAGAAACACATGTGCTATAATCCTGTTTGCCGTCATAGGTTGCTAATGTAATAAATTAATGATTACACACTACCAGTTTGCAAAAGCCCTGTTAAAGATATCATCTGTGATACCGGGAATAATATTGCTTTCCAGCAGATTGTTTTCCACGGAGCTGGGCAATTGCGTGGCCGGGAACTCTGCTGAGCGGGAAAAGGATTGGGTGAAGCCTTTTTTATCGCCTATCCTTTTAATGAACGTAACGTTTACAGTAACATTGAGCCTGGAAGTAGCTGCCTGGTCCACGTTGGTTACCGCCGCATTGGAAAAGGAGTAGCCGGTAATAGTGGCTTTGAACTCGTAATCGGCGCGGGGTTCTGTTTCGTTCACCTGTGTGAGACGGGTTTGTGAAGTAATCTTATCACGCAGTTTCATCGTCAGCTTCTGGCTCAGGGTCGGGTTATTGATGGGCGCCCTGTTTTCGATAAAGCGTACATTCACGGTGGTGGCTCCCTGTTCGATACTGGCGCCGGTGGTAGAGTACTTCACGCTGCAACCTGCCAATATTGCCATTACGCCGATGGCTATAAATACTTTGATATTGCTGATCATTGTGGTGCTAAGATTAAGATTCGTTTATTCGGCGATATTATATTCTTTGAGTTTGCGGTAAAGCGTTCTTTCGGAAATACCGAGGTCCAGCGCGGCATCCTTACGTTTGCCTTTGTGTTTTTTCAGCGCTTTCACAATGAGTTCCTTCTCCTTGTCGGCAATAGATAGTGTTTCTTCTACTTCTTCGTGATGATCAATTTTATTATCCGACAGGATAATGGGCTGTTGCGCTGGTCCCAGGCCGGCGCCGGGAGGCGTATTCATTTCTGCAGCGCCGGGATAAGTGTGCAGCACGTGATTATCAGGATGATACTCGGCTGCATGCGGCATATTCGGATTTTGCAGGATGTCGAAGAACATTTTCTTTACCTCTGTTACATCTTTCTTCATATCGAAGAAAAGTTTGTACAGGATATCCCTCTCACTGTTAAAATCGCTGTTCTGCTGTGGTGCCGCCAGCATGGGCAGGCGGTTCACTTCCGGCTGATCGGGGAGGAACCTTTTCAGATCATTGGCAGTTACCAGCTTATCTGAAGATAGAACGGAAATTTGTTCTGCAATATTTTTCAACTCGCGGATATTACCTCTCCACGGGTAGTTCACCAGGATATTACGGGCTTCTTCATCCAGTTGTATTGAAGGTGTTTTATATTTTTCGGAGAAGTCGACCGAGAATTTTCTGAACAGCAAAGGAATATCTTCTTTACGGTCGCGGAGCGCAGGCACCCGGATGGGTACTGTGTTGAGCCTGTAGTAAAGATCCTCGCGGAACTTGCCCTGTTGGGTACGTTCCAGCAAATCGCGGTTGGTAGCGGCTACTACCCGTACATCTGTTTTCTGTACTTTGGAGGAACCTACGCGGATATATTCACCGGTTTCCAGTACACGGAGCAGCCTCGCCTGTGTTCCCATTGGCATTTCGCCAATTTCATCGAGGAAAATAGTACCGCCGTTAACGGTTTCAAAGTAACCCTTGCGGCTGTCAACCGCGCCGGTAAACGATCCTTTCTCGTGGCCGAAAAGCTCGGAGTCGATGGTACCTTCAGGGATAGCGCCGCAGTTAACGGCAATAAACGGATTATGTTTACGTGCGCTCAGGGCATGAATGATCTGTGAAAAAACCTCTTTACCAACACCACTTTCACCGTTAATGAGTACCGTGAGATCGGTATTGGCTACCTGAACAGCCACCTGCAATGCATAATTGAGCGCAGGACTACTACCAATAATGCCAAACCTGTTTTTTATAGCCTGTATGTCCATAAGCGGTTATTCGTATGTTTGATGGTTTAAAATACAGACAATATGCTTGTCTGTTATTGTACAGCTTTCCCGATCAAAGTACCTGATGTGCAGCTCTCCACTTTAACCATCACGTAATCTCCTTTTTTAAAGTTTTCCTTTGGAAACACGATTACCTTGTTTTGATCATTGCGGCCAAACAGCTGCTCATCGGAGCGTTTGGAAGTACCTTCCACCAATACTTTGAACGTTTTGCCTACTTCTTTCAGCATGTTTTCCTGCGAAATATCGCGGTGCAGCGCCACCACTTCGGCCAGTCTCCTTTTCTTTACTTCTTCCGGAATATCATCTGTATACCGGCGTTCTGCCAGTGTACCCGGACGTTCGGAGTAGAAGTACATATAGGACAGGTCGTAGCGGGCATAGCGCATCAGACTGAGCGTATCCTGGTGATCTTCTTCAGTTTCAGTGCAGAAGCCGGTGATCACGTCGGTAGACAGGCCGCAGTCGGGGATCAGTTCACGGATGCGGTCTACCTTTTTGATATACCATTCGCGGGTATACGTACGGTTCATGAGCTGCAAGATGCGTGAACTGCCGCTTTGTACGGGCAGGTGAATATAATTGCAGATGTTATCGTACTTCAGCATGGTGAACAGTACTTCATCTGTAATGTCTTTCGGATGGGAGGTGCTGAAACGTACGCGCAGCAAAGGATTGATGAGCGCTACTCTTTCCAGCAGCATGGCGAAGGTAATGGTTTCACTGCCGTCGTTGCTGGTCCAGTAGTAGGAGTCAACATTCTGGCCCAGGAGCGTTACTTCGCGGTAGCCATTGGCGAAAAGCTCTTCTGCTTCCTTCACAATGGAATAGGCGTCGCGGCTGCGTTCACGGCCACGGGTAAACGGCACCACGCAGAAGGAACACATATTATTACAGCCCCGCATAATGGACACAAAAGAGGTAACTCCGTTGTTATCCAGTCGTACCGGGCTGATATCCCCGTAGGTTTCCTCGCGGCTCAGCAACACATTCACCGACTTCTGACCGGTTCCTGCTTCTGCGATCAGCGCCGGGAGACTGCGGTAAGCGTCGGGGCCTACTACCAGGTCTACCAGTTTCTCTTCTTCCAGCAGTTTACCTTTGATGCGTTCGGCCATGCAGCCTAAAACACCCACCAGCATGCCGGGGGTTTGCTGTTTTATTTTTTTGAATTCAGTAAGACGTTTACGTACGGTTTGTTCCGCTTTTTCGCGGATAGAGCAGGTATTGAGGAGTATGAGGCTGGCTTCTTCCGCGTTGCGGGTAGGGCCATAGCCTTCCTCGCCCAGGATGGAGGCAACAATTTCACTGTCGTTGAAATTCATTGCACAACCATAACTTTCAATGTAAAATTTTTTAGTATATGTTTGGGTGCCAGTCGTTGCAGGAGCAAAAGCTTCTCCCTGGCGACTTTCATCATGCACTTTGGTATCCAGATCAAGCATCCTGACAAAAATTTTGGAAGGCAAAAATAGGTAATAAAAATAACAAAATGACAGAATGGCAGAAAATAGTATTTCCGGATGATTAATGTGCTTTTGCAGATGTGTTTTCAGCTACACCTGGTATATAAAAGGACATTAATGATCCGGAAACAGATAAGATGGTTTATACGCTGTATACCCAGTGTATCCACCGAGTATGCCCGGAGGAAAGGTGGACTTGAAGCGCTAACGCCCTGCCGGCTTGAAGTTACGCGGTTTTTAACTTCAGCTTTGTGGCTATCCAGCTGTTTTTCAGCGGCTGCAGCCAGCGGGTATCCAGTTCCTGCCTGGTAAGTACGGTATTGTTCAGGTAGATGGTATTTTCATCGATATAACCTTTCTCCAGTGCATAGCCAACCTGGGCCATAGGCAGCAGCTCCACTTTATCTTTTACGATGAAGCCGAGCAGGAGGCGGTCGAACATATTAACGCTGTACTGTTGCTCTATACTTTTGATAATGCGAACGGAGCTATCTGTGCTGCAGCCACTTACGGCGGTCTGCGATTCATCTGCCATCAATACGATCACCTGGTTCAGCACTACCTGTCCCCAGCCTTTTACGGGAGCGCCGTGGGCGTTCCATTGGGCGGTGAACTGGTGCAGTTGCTCGTTAATTTCCAGTATCTCCTGTTCATTGAATGGTCTGTTGCTCTGGTATATCCAAACCCTGGAGGCGGGAGAAAAGCCTGAAGGGAAGATGTTGCTGGTATTCATAACACAAATTTAGGTAAATGGATTCATTTCATGCTCTCTGCGATCAGTTCTGCTATATCCAGCACCTTTACGGATTCTTCCTTACCGGCGTCTTTTACCCCATCGGTAAGCATGGTCATACAAAAAGGACAATTGGAGGCGATCACGGCCGCCCCGGTAGCTACGGCCTCACGTCCGCGTTCAAAGTTAATGCGGGTGGCGCCTTTTTCCTCTTCCTTGAACATCTGTGCGCCGCCGGCGCCGCAGCAAAGGCCATTGCTTTTGCAGCGTTTCATTTCCACCAGTTCGGCGTCCAGGGTTTCCAATACTTTGCGGGGCGCTTCATATATATTATTGGCGCGGCCCAGGTAGCAGGAATCATGATAAGTTATTTTTTTGCCTTTGAAGGTGCCGCCTTCCTGCATCTTTATTTTTCCTTCGTCGATCAGCGACTGGAGGAAGGTGGTATGATGTATTACTTCGTAGTTACCTCCCAGTGCGGGATACTCATTTTTCAGCGTATTAAAACAATGCGGGCAGGCGGTAACGATCTTCTTTACTTCATACATATTCAGCAACTGGATATTATTCTGCGCCATCATCTGGAAAATAAACTCGTTACCTGCTCTTCTGGCCGGATCCCCGGTGCAGCTTTCTTCTTTTCCTAAAATGGCAAAACGGACGCCCACTTTTTCAAGGATGGTAGCAAATGCCCGGGTTATTTTCTGGGCACGCTGATCAAAACTCCCTGCACATCCCACCCAGAACAGCACTTCCGGGGTTTCTCCGTTTGCGGCATATTCTGCCATTGTCTTAATATGCATTCTTGTTATTTTAAATTAATACCGAAAATGATTGCATGCAATCAAATGAAAAGCCGAAAAGTCATGCAACTGTCTAAAATTTGGGTGTATCCTTTAAATTCCGACACTTGCTTACTATTATTACTGTTTATATCTTTAAGACGAATTGAATATAAAGATAAAAAACAGAACCGCACAAATTTAAAATCTAACTGAATTGTACGCCAGCCTGAATGATAAGGAGCTATGGATCAAGGTAGTGGAAGGCGATAAGGATGCATTGTCTTTTATTTATACACAGCATTTCCCCGCACTGTTCAACTATGGAATGAAGATTCATCCCGATGAAACCATCGTGAAGGATTGTATACACGATCTTTTTGTGACACTCTGGTTCAGCCGGGAGCGTTTATCCATTACTGATACCATTCGTTTTTACCTGCTGGCCAGTCTTAAAAGGAATATCATCCGCAGTCTGAAGCCCCTGTATGTTCCCAGTATGTTTGATCATTCGATGGATAAAGCTGATTTCAGCACCAACCCCGAACAGATCATCATGGGACGGGAGTCGGAGAGGGAGCAGCAGCAGAAACTGGTTAAAGTGATCAACCAGTTGCCACGCCGGCAGCAGGAGGTATTGCACCTGCGTTATTTCCAGGGCCTGGATACAAAGGAAGCCGCCGCGCTGATGTCGCTCAGCGTGAATGCCACGTATGTGTTACTGTCGCAGGCATTACGCTTTCTAAAAAAGCACAGCGACAAACTGGTGACGCTCTTTTTGTTATGGCCATTTTAATGCGTGTTTAACAGACAATTGAAAGGCGGCAAAAAAAAATAAAAAAAAGTGGCGCCGGAACGCTAAGATTTTAACACCGGTTTACTTTACACTATAAGTATTGAAGATGAGATTCAGGGAATTCACTAGTTCAGATTTTTTGCAGGAACCTTCTTTCCGGAGTTGGGTGCTGGATAACGATGCCACCGCCACCGCTTTCTGGGAGGAATGGATGAGCAGTAATCCGGATAAACGTGAAACCGTCATGCAGGCCAGGCAATGGCTGCAGGTAATAGGTTCTCCTTCCTGGGTACCTGATGCTGCCGCAGCAGCGGATACCTGGAACCGTATTGAACAAACCATCGACAAAACAGAAAAATCAGGCAAACCGGGCATTTTTGCCCTGCAGCCGGTAATGAATACCATTAAAAACAGGAGATGGCTGCCTTATGCGGCTGTACTGGCCGGTGTTGCAGTTTTATATGCCGCTGCTTTTTTCCTGTTCTCCGGCGGGGAAGTACATCAGGTAACCGAAATGGGAGAACTGAAAACCATCCTGCTGCCCGACAGCTCCGAGATCCGGCTGAACGTGAATTCTTCCGTGAGATATGCGGAGAAATGGAATGCAAAGGATGCCCGCGAAGTATGGATCGAGGGAGAAGCATTTTTTACGGTAACGCATAAACGCAATAATCAGCGGTTCATAGTGCATACGCGCGACATGGACGTACAGGTAACAGGCACCGCTTTTAATGTTAACACCCGGCGGGTGCAAACACAGGTAGTACTGAACAACGGCGTGGTGAAACTGGCGCTGCGCCCCCGCGGAAGCGACACTGCGGCATCTATCATCATGAAGCCCGGCGACATGATCACTTACTCAGCCACCACCAATGAGCTGACCAATAAAAAAGTAGACCCGGAAGTATATTCTTCCTGGCAAAGTAAAAAGCTATTATTTACAGATACGCCCATTACAGAAGTCATTAAATCCCTGCAGGATAACCTGGGCATCACTATTGAGCTCCAGGAAGAAAGCCTCGGCAGGCAAACATTTACAGGAACAGTACCTACAGATAATGTAGAAGTATTTTTCAGAACATTATCCAGATCGTTACAGGTAACCGTTACAAAAACGGGCGCCCAAACATACAGGATCAACCAACAATAGTATTTGAACTGACATAATAAACAATGCCCTGCCCGCCGTATCCGGGAAGGGGAAACTTATGCACCGATGAAATTATAATCAGCCATAATAACGAGGTAACAATTATTCAACCAACCTAATCTATTGCTATGATAGAATTTTACGCCAGGCGTGTTGGCGGAAGCATGGCTATGGCCCTGCTGATACAGCTTTGTGTGTCGCCGGCTACAGCGGCGCCTTTGCACCGTCAACATGATGTATTGTATGCCACTGCCCGCCCGGTTACACAGCAGCAACCACTTCCCCTGAAGGAGGTTATTGCGATACTGGAAGACCGGTATAAGATACGTATCAACTATACGGGCAACACCATCAAAGACCTGAAAGCAACGGTTCCATCGCCAAAAACAGCATCGGTTAAAATGCAGGCTTACCTGCAACGCCTGATGCAGCCACTAAACCTGGAGGTAGAAGAAGCCGGCGCGGATAATTATATCATCTTCCGGAAAGATGCGCCTGCTCCACCTGCTTCCGCACCGAAGCAACAGGCGCCGGCTGCAGCCCCGGCAGCAGCTGTAGCAACCACCGCCCCTACACCGGTGCAGGAGGTACCCGTGCATCCGCCGGTGAAAGGACAGGTAACGCAGGAAGACGGTGTGCCCATCCCGGGCGTTACGATTGTGGTGAAAGGTACCCGCAATGGCGTGCAAACCAATGCAGACGGCCGCTTTGAACTGAGGGATGTTCCCGATAACGCTGTACTGGTTTTCAGCTACATCGGCTTTAAAACACAGGAAATAAAAGCAGGAAAACGTACGTCCATTTCCGTTACCTTGCTCACCGATATGCAGTCGCTGAAAGATGTGGTGGTAAACGGTTATCAGAATATCAAGAAAGATAACTTCACCGGATCGGCTATTACTATTACGGGAGAAGAGCTAAAACGATTCAACCCCCAGAATATCCTGGCCAGTATCCAATCTTTCGACCCTTCTTTTAAACTTGTAGAGAATAATTTCTCCGGTTCCAATCCCAATGCGCTGCCCAACATCAACGTAAGAGGCACCACCGCATTACCTACCGGCAAAACCACGGAACTTACCCGCAACCAGATCAACAGCACACCCAACCTGCCGTTGTTTGTAATTGATGGTTACCCGGTTCCGGTGCAGTCGGTATACGACCTTGATCCCAACAGGATCGCGGCAGTAACCCTGCTGAAAGATGCAGCAGCCACCGCGGTTTACGGCTCCCGTGCCGCCAACGGCGTACTGGTGATCACTACGCGCCCTCCGAAAGAAGGCAAGCTGTCGCTTACCTATGGCTACGAACTGAATGTTACCACACCAGACCTCACGGCATACAACCTGCTCAACGGCGAACAGAAACTGGAATATGAGCGACTGTCGGGGGTATACGAAAATGCATTAGGACAAGGGCAGGACGAACTGCAGATGCAGTACTACGCCAAACGGAGGAATGTACTGGCGGGTGTAAATACCTACTGGCTGTCGCAGCCACTTGCCACCGATTTTGGTCATAAACATTCCGTGACGCTGGAAGGTGGATCACAGTCGCTCAAATATATTATCGACGGCCGTTACCAAACCAATGCAGGAGCGATGAAAGGCTCGGGACGCGACCGTTACAGTCTTGCTACCAACCTGCAATACAATCTGAAAGATAATAAGGTACTGTTCCGCAACCAGTTTACCATCTCGCAGGTAAACGGCCGTGAATCGCCTTACGGGGAGTTTTCCACCTATGCGCGCATGAATCCTTATTTCCCTAAAACCGATTCTACCGGCAAACTGCTGCGGGAACTGGATAAATGGAATGTGCCGGATTACGCGACCAATGGCATGAAGCTCAACACCGTGCTGAACCCCATGTATGAAGCTACCCTTGCCAGCTTCAACAAATCAGAATACCTGGAGTTTACCGACGCCTTTTCTGCTGAATATAACATCACCAATACTTTGAGACTCCGCGGAGACTTCAGCTTAACCAAACGCCGCTCTACCGCCGATCAGTTCATTTCTCCCTATAGCAACGACTTCTTTGATAAAACCGGCGACGACCTGAAAGACCGTGGCAGCTATACTTTCGGCGTTCGTGATGAGATACAGTACAATGGTAACCTGGTATTGAACTACAACAAAGGAATAGGCGATCACTTCTTCAACACTTCGCTCGGATTGAACATGCAGGACGCTAAAAGTTCCCTGAAAACCTTTAAGGCGCAAGGGTTTACCAACGACCGGTTTACCGATATCACCTTTGCCAGAACCTACGAAAAAGATAAAGCGCCTACCGGCGAAACTTATGAAGAGAGACTGGCCGGCGCCTTTGGAAGCATCAACTACTCTTATCAAAACCGCCTGCTGATGGATGCCACGCTGCGGGTTGACGGGTCTTCCAAATTCGGGGTAGATGCACGCATGGCGCCGTTCTGGTCGTATGGCCTCGGATGGAACCTGCACAACGAAAAGTTTTTACGCAACACGATTGTGTCGCAGCTGAAACTGAGAGCCACTACCGGTTTAACAGGTGAAGTATCTTTCCCGGCCTATTTATCCAATACTACTTATGAGTATTATACCGGCGACTGGTACTCTACCGGCGTAGGAGCGCATTTCAAAGCATATGGCAACTCCAACCTGAAATGGCAGCGCACACAAAACTACGACCTGGGTGCAGAACTCGGCCTGTTCCACGACCGGTTGTACGTGGCGCCCCGCTATTATTATAAACGCACAAAGGACCTGCTGGCAGATATCAATGTAGCGCCTTCCACTGGTTTTTATCAGTATAAAGAGAACCTGGGAGAAATGGTGAATAAAGGATATGAGTTTAACATCCGTGGAAACGTATACCGCAACCGCGATATGTCTGTAAACCTCTGGGCCAACATGGTACATAATACCAACGTTATCACCAAAATATCCAATGCACTAAAAGCTTATAACGATGATATCGACAAGCAACAGAATGAAAAAGATGAATTGAAATCTTTATCGCTGCTGCGCTATAAAGAAGGCCAATCCATGAATACCATTTATGCGGTACGGTCGCTGGGCATTGATCCTGAAAACGGTAAGGAAATTTTCCTGAACCAGGATGGCTCCAAAACTTATATCTATGATGTGAAAAATACGGTGCCGGTAGGTGATCAAACACCCAAGCTGGAAGGCTTCTTCGGCGGTAACGTAGTGTATAAGAGCTGGATGCTGGAAGTGAGTTTCTATACCAAGTTTGGCGGCGACTACTACAACCAGACCTTGCTGGACCGTGTGGAAAATGCAGACCCCAGATTTAATGTGGACTCCCGCGTATTAACCGACAGATGGAAGCAACCGGGAGATGTTACTTTCTACAAAGACATTGCGGATCAGTCGCTGACCAGGGCTTCTTCCCGTTTTGTACAAAAGGAAAACAGGCTGGAATTCAAATCGCTGTACCTCTCTTATGAAGCGCCCGCAGCCTTCTACAACCGTTTGAAGATGAGAAGCCTCCGGCTTTCCCTGAATATGAATGATATCGGCTACTGGTCTACCGTAGCGGCGGAAAGAGGTATTGACTATCCCTTTGCCAGGAGCTTCACTTTCTCACTTCAAACAAGGTTCTAAAATCATTATATATGAAGAAGTATTTAGTCCTCATTTTATTATTCTCCACTTCCTGCAGCAAATGGCTGGATATTAAACCGATTTCGGAAGTATCCGGTGATGAGCTGTTCAAAAGCGAAGATGGCTTTAAAGATGCTGTGAATGGCCTTTACAGCCTGTGTTTGAATGAAGATATTTATGGCAAGGAGCTGATGGGTGGTTTGCCGGATGTGCTGGCGCAGAACTATGCGATCCCTGTTCTGGATGGCAGCGGGTACCGGCAGGCTGCCATGTACAACTATAAAGATAAGAACCAGATCGACCGGAAGAATAAGATCTGGCAAAGACTGTATGAAGTGATTGCCAACAGCAATTTAATTCTTGCTAAAGTAGATCAGCAAAAAAGTATCCTGTCGGGCGTTAACTACGGCCTGATAAAGGGAGAATCGCTGGCGATGCGGGCCTGGTGCCATTTTGATGCGCTGCGCCTTTTTGCTCCTTCCTTTGCCAGCATGCCGGCGGCCAAAGGGGTGCCTTATGCAACAGAGTTCACCAAAAACGCCGCTGCCATGCAAACCGTAACGGCCTTGCTGGATTCTGTGATCAAAGACCTTACTGCCGCAAAAGAAATACTGCGCGGAGTAGACCCCATCTTAAATCCGGGTTATAAAGTAGGATATATGATCAGGGATTCCAGTACCGAAGGCGATGGTGAAATGTTTGTGCAGCAACGCCGGCACCGTTTAAATTATTATGCGGTATGCGGTGAGCTGGCCAGGGTATATCTCTATAAAAAAGACCAGGTAAACGCCTTACAGAATGCCCTCGAAATTATTAATGCCAATAAATTTCCGTGGACACGCCAGGAAGATTTCATGAATGGCAATGATGCAAAGAAAGACAGGATCCTGTATAAGGAACTGATCTTTGGTTTTTATATGCCTAACCGGAAAGATGCGATGAATGACCAGTTCCGGAAAGGGAATGGGCAGGGATTATTTATTTCCAGCACAGAAGGTAAAAACATTTATGAAGTAGCAGGCGTAGGCGGGGAGGATTTCCGCTTTAAACAGTGGTTCAGCGAACAATCCGTTAACAGCAGTACTTATCTGCAGCTGGAAAAATACAAGCGCACAGATGATAATCTTCATTACCTGATGGGGCCTGCGTTACGGCTCAGTGAAATTTATTACATCGCCGCGGAATGCACTTTTGCTACTGATCCGGATAAGGCATGGGCATATTTCAATGAAGTACGGTTGCACCGCGGTATCGGGCCATATAGCGGCCCGGCAGATACCAACAGTTTTTATGCCGAACTGCTGAAAGAAGCGCGCAAGGAATTGTATGGGGAAGGACAGCTATTCTACATGTATAAACGCTTGAACAGGTCGATAGTGGGATTAGGCGGTAAGCCGGTGCCACCCTCCGATGGCGTGTTTGTACTACCGCTTCCTGATGATGAAATCGCATACGGTAACCGATAAAATATCACACATGAAAAAGATAATAGCGACAGGCATGTTCAGCTGGATACTGCTGATATCATGCAAAAAGCAGGATGATCTGGTGTTCCGTGAGAACAATAATGTTTATTTTGATTTTACAGATTATATAAAGAATACCAGGGTAGACAGCTTCTTTTATTCCTTTGCGCTTTTTCCTGAAAAATCGATAGATACGCTTTTACTTCCGGTAAGGATTTCGGGGGAACGGGCATCGTACGACAGGTGGTTCAAAGCACAGGTAATAGCTGAGGGTACTACTGCCCTGGTGGGACTACATTACAAAATGCTGGACTCGGCCTATAAGATCCCGGCAGATTCAGGCAGGACTTTTTTGCCGCTGATCATTTCCGGCAGCGATCCGCTGCTGCTCGACACTTCTGTGGTCATTAAACTAAAGATCATGGCTTCCAGTGTATTTGGTAATGACTTCCCTTCCTACGACACTGCTAAGGTGACGTTTTCAAACCGGCTGGAACAGCCGCTGTGGTGGGTTGTATGGGAAGACGATCTTGGCGTTTATTCCCGTGTGAAGCATGAACTGTTTATCCGTACATCCGGTACCACTGAATTACAACTGGATAACTCCGACTGGCAGTCTACTCCCAAAACATTGTTTTACCTGCGGCAGTTCCGCGCGTTTATGATGGATCCTATTGCCCGTGCGGCCGACTATAAGGATAAGGGATATGCTATCGGGCAGGAACCAAACGGTACTTATTATTTCTACAATACCGGTAATCTTAATAAAAAATACCCGCTGGAACACAGTACTGCAGACGGCAGGTATTATTTCCATGATGAAAACGGGAACAGGATTGTACCACAATAACCAAAATTCTATACACATGAAACATGTATTTCTATATATCATTGGCATCCTGGTATTATTTACCGCCTGCTATAAAGATAAAGGCAATTACGATTATCACCCGATCCCGGAGCCGGTGATCACTAAGCTGGATACCGCTTATATGGCGGTTGTAGGGGATAGCTTTATCATATCGCCGAAAGTGGTGCTGGCCTCCGGCAATACAAAGTACCAGGGCTTGTGGAAAATTTCCGTTCCCGGCCAGATGGGCACGCAGGATTATACCGGCCAGGAGCTGCGCATTGTATTTGGTTTGGGAGCATCGCGTTATCCCGCGGTGTACATTGTGTACGATAGTATTACAGAGATGAAGTACTATTATAAATTTGTGATCAATGGTACTGCTGCCTTTACACGTGGTACGGTGGTGTTGAGTGATGATGTAACGTCTTCCAAAATATCTTTTATTAAAGAAGATGGCACGGTACAAGCCGACGTATATACCAATATCAATCACGATACCCTTCCTGGCGGCGCATTGCAGCTCACCATGATGAAGAATGTTAATTACGGCAATCTCATTACCGGTTACTGGGCTACTTTTAAAACAGGTGGCGTTTATATTGATCCCAATAATCTGGGAAAGATAAGAACACTCGCGAAGAATTTTTATTCCGATCCGGGTCCGCTGGAGGTATCTACTTTTATCCCTTCGAGTCTTGGTGTACCCGTAGGCATTATCAATAAACAATTATACCGCGGCGCTACAGAAACAGCTCCTTTTGCCACCTATTACGGCTTTATGGGTATCCCGCTTTCCGGCACCTATAGTCTGTCGCCGTCTATTATTGCCAGTGATCCTGATAACCGCGGGTATTTTGTGGGTTTTGAAGAAACGAAGCGGAAGATGGTGCGGATGGATTGGGGCAATTATCTTGATACCAACTACATTGTAAAAGATTCTGCTTTTACACCGAAGAACCTGAAGATGGATATGTTGCACCTGGGTCGTTTTTCAGATAACGTATGTTATGCGTTCTGCGACAGTGCGGGCCAGATCAGGGAACTGCGTTTTGGCGTGGAGTTCAGAACAGGCAGCGATCCTGTTTTTCACGCGCTGGAAAAAAGGAAGCCGGTGATTGCGGATAAGATCAGTGCGGCCACACTCTGGGTAGAGTCGCCGGTGGGTGTATTTTATTTTACACAGGCAGATAAAGTGTACCGGTATAACCCGTTGAATAAAGATGTAAAGGAAATGGCTAGTTCATTCAGCGGTCAAACGATTACTATGCTGAAGCTGCTGGAAAATGGCAACCAGCTGCTGGTGGGAGTAAGAGGCAGTATTTTTTACCTGAATGTAGGCACGGGGCATAATGGTGAAACCACGAAGCGGGTGGATGGTATTCCGGGAGCGCCGAAAGATGTGATTGTGAGAGCGAATTAATCTGCATAAAAAAAGGAAGGTTTAAAACCTTCCTTTTTTTATGTAAATTATTCCCCGGTCCATTTATCCCGGTCGTCCATACTGAATTTCCAGGGGGCCATATTATTTTCGATATTGCTGAACATGCCAGTCCATTCTGCCGGTGCGCTGGATTCTTCCATTACCAGGTGACGGCGCAGCTGGAGGATAATATCCAGGGGGTTGATGCTCACAGGGCATTCCTGTACGCAGGCGTTGCAGGTGGTGCAGGCGCGCAGTTCTTCTTCTAAAATATAATTGCGTAAGAGGGCTTTGTTATCATCTTTAAAGGCGCCGCCGTTGGCTTTGATGTTTTCGCCTACTTCTTCCAGGCGGTCGCGGGTATCCATCATGATTTTGCGGGGCGACAGCAGTTTACCGGTGATATTGGCCGGACAGGCAGCCGTGCAGCGGCCGCATTCTGTGCAGCTGTAGGCATCCAGCAAGTTTTTCCAGGTAAGGTCCATTACATCTTTGGCGCCGAACTTAGGCATAGTATCGGAGGCGGGCGCGTTGGCAGCCAGCTCCGGTTGCAGCATCAGCTGTACTTCATGCTGTACGGAGGGCATGTTTTCCATTTCACCTTTTGGCTCCAGGCTGGCGTAATATGCGTTGGGGAATGCCAGGATAATATGCAGGTGCTTGGAGTAGGGGAGATAGTTCAGGAAAGCGAGTACGCCGGCGATGTGCAGCCACCAGCAGCTGCGTTCCAGTACTTCCAGCGAACCTTCAGACATGCCGCTGAGCAGGGGCACAAACATCCCTGAAATCCAGAAGTTGCCGGTAGCTACGTAGTGTGTGGCGCCTTTGGCCTGTAAAGCCTGATCTGCCGCGTTCATGGTGAGGAACAGCAGCATCAGCACAATTTCCGTGATCAGGATATAGTTGGCATCTGAGCGCGGCCACCCTTTGAGTTCGCGGGCCATAAAGCGTTTCAGCTTTAATATATTCCTGCGTATGAGGAAGATGGCGCAGCCGGCAATCACCAGCACTGCCAGTATTTCAAATAAGCCGATCAGCACCGGGTAAACCATGCCTAATACGGGAACGAATAAACGATGTGTACCCAGGATACCATCCAGGATGATTTCCAGGATTTCAATGTTGATGATCAGGAATCCGGCATATACGAAGAAGTGGAGTACAGCTACCAGCGGGTTACGGAACATTTTTTTCTGACCAAAAGCCAGCAACAGCAGGTTTTTCCAGCGTTGATCCGGATGGTCGCTCAGGTCTTTATCACGTCCCAGTAGTATGTTTTTCCTTATCCGGATTGCTTTTTGGGCAAAAAGATACACCGCTGTTCCGAACAGGATCACAAATAATAATTCTTGTACAATTCGCATTAGCTCAGATTTGACTCCCTAATTTATGTCTTTTTTAGCTATCAGCCGTTAGGGGTTAAGGTTTAGTGTATTTGATTTTTTTGCTAAGTGCTAATGGCTAATTGCTTATTTTTGCAACCATGGAAAGCAGGAACATCATTCTAACGCAGGATATCATTCAAAAGAAAATTGAGCGTATCGCATATGAAATCTATGAGCATAACAGCGATGGCACGGATATCATATTAGCCGGTATCTGGGACCGTGGCGTGATCATAGCCCATAAGCTGGCTGCTATCCTCGGACAGATATCCCCCCTGAACATCCATATTATTGAATTACGCCTGGATAAGCAGCATCCCGGTGAAGTAGTGGTATCTGAAGAAATAGACTTCAATAACAAAGTGATAGTAGTGGTGGACGATGTGGCCAACTCCGGCCGCACCATGCTTTACGCCCTGAAACCATTGCTGAAATATCTCCCCAAAAAGATCCAGACGGCCGTGCTGGTAGACCGTAAGCATAAATCCTTTCCTTTATCCGTTGACTTCGTAGGATATTCACTGGCTACCACCCTGCAGGACATGGTGCTGGTGGAAATGAACGGCGAAGAGATCATCTCCGCTTATTTCGAATAAGGCATTAAAAATAAACTGCGTGTAATCTCATATTCCCCTTTGAGTTGATTTCAAAAGTGGGGGCGGGAAACTTCAGCATATTCAATACCTGGAATATTACTTTAACACCCTTTTTCCGTGTGGGTATTTTCGTGAAATCCACATCGGGGGAAAGATAAAACTGCCGTACGCGCTGCAGCTGACTGTAATCGTGGCCGATGCCGCGTTCGTCTGTCCAGGTGTTATCGCGGCCACCTATCATACCCTGTGATCCGTATCCCACGGCGATATTCAGCCATTTGGGGAGCCGGCTTTCTTTCCGGAAGGAGTAGAGGTTTACCGACAGCCAGTAGGTTTGACCGTTATAATCTTTCAGGGTTCTTTCCCAGAAGGTGGTGCCAAAGAGTTGATCTGCCTTGTGCTGTAGTACCGGGTCATCGTAATGTTGCGGATGCGCTGAGAACTTCAGCTGGATGCGTTGTTCATTCCAGGCCAGTTCCTGGCTGATGAGCAGGGCGGAGCCGATGGCATTGGCGCCCATATCACCCCAGGAAAATCCCCATTCAGCAGAGTAACCATCCAGTACTTCCACAACGGACTGGTAAGCAAATCCGCTCAGGCCGCCGATCCAGATTTGTTTTTTTCGTGGAAGTCCCGACCAGCGCCACATTTCGCGGCTATATTTACCGATGAAGTAAGCGCTGAAAATATGCCCGGCTTTATCCACCTGGTTCCATTCTCCCATATCATTAAAAAAATGAAATCCCAACCTGGGGTAGCCTTTGTACCAGGCGGTATTGAGTGCTGCCAGCCCTGCGCCGTAAAGGGCTGCGGTGGCGCCGCTAAGGATCCATACGCGTGATGGGATGGTGGTATCAGGAATAGTGGAGAAAGGCACCTTTTTTTGTGCCATGCTGCTGAAAAACGGCAGTAACAGGATCAGGATAAGCAGTGGCTTTTTCATGCGGGTAGCTAAACAATACCGGGAATGCTGAAAGGGGGAAATTCCGGAGGAGTCCTTTCTTTCAACATTCCCGGCTTTTATCATCTTTTCAGATGATGGGCTTTATTTCAGTTTCAGATCCTGAATAATGCCATTTATTTTCTGATTCAGTTCAGCGGTCACTTTGTCGTAGTCTCCTGCACTGGCCAGTGGTGCGTTTACGCTGAAGTAGAACTTGATTTTTGGTTCCGTACCGGAGGGACGGGCAGATATTTTGCTGCCATCTTCCAATACAAACTGCAGTACGTTGGATTTCGGGAGATCCAGTGCTTTGGTGTCACCGGTTTTAATATCCCTGATCTGTTGCAGCTGGTAGTCGTACAGCGTTGCTACCGGTGATCCGTTGATGGTAACCGGTGGGTTTTCGCGGTATCCGCGCATCATTTCGGCGATTTCTTCCGCGCCTCTCATTCCCTTCTTGGTAATTGAAATCAAACTTTCCATGTAATAGCCATAGCGTACATAGATATCGATCAGCTGTTCAAACAGGGATTTGCCCTGACTGCGGGCGTAAGCGGCCATTTCACAGATCATGGCTACAGAGGCGATGGCGTCTTTATCGCGTACATTCTGACCAATCATATAGCCATAGGACTCTTCACCTCCGCAGATGAAGTTTTCCTCCGGCTCTTTACGGCGGATCAGGTCAGCGATCCATTTGAAGCCGGTGAGTACGTTATAGCAGGTAATATTGTTTTTGGCAGCGAATACGTCAATCAGGTCGGATGTTACTACTGTTTTGGCAATATAGTCGTTTGCTTTGGCGAGACCTTTGCTTTTGCGGCTTTCCACGATGTAGTTAAACAGCAGTACGCCGGTTTGGTTGCCGTTGAGCAGGATCCATTCTCCTTTGAGGTCTTTCACGGCAATGCCTACACGATCGGCATCGGGGTCGGTACCCAGGAGAATATCGGCATCGAGTTCTTTGGCTTTTTTGAGGCCGAGGCTCATGGCTTCGGATTCTTCCGGGTTAGGGTACACTACGGTGGGGAAATTTCCATCCGGCGTGGCCTGTTCCTGTACAATAGTTACATTGGTAAAGCCGTATTGTTCCAGCAGCTGGGGCACCTGGGTGATGCCGGTACCGTGAATAGGCGTATATACTATTTTAAGGTCGTGCTGTTGTTTGTTAATATCGGGATTGATGGACAGGCTGAGCAGTTCCTTGCGGTAAGCCTCGTCTATTTCCTGGCCGATGAGGGTGATATTGGCTTCACCACCGGTCCATTTTACCTCATCCGGGGAGGCGATGTTCTCTACTTCACGGATCACGTTGTTATCGTGCGGCGGCACCAGCTGTGCGCCGTCGTTCCAGTAGGCTTTGTAGCCATTGTATTCCTTCGGGTTGTGGGAGGCGGTGAGCACTACGCCACCCTGGCAACGCAGGTGACGGATGGTAAAAGACAGTTCCGGTGTGGGACGCAGGCTTTCAAAAAGAAATACCTTAATGTCGTTGGCGGCAAAAACGTTGGCAACGGTTTCTGCGAAAAAGCGGGCATTGTTGCGGCTGTCGTGAGCAATGGCTACCTTAATTTCGCCGGTAAAGGTTTTTTTGAGGTAATTGGCGAAGCCCTGGGTGGCCATTCCAAGAGTATATTTATTCATGCGGTTGGTGCCAACGCCCATAATGCCCCTGAGGCCACCGGTACCAAATTCGAGGTTACGGTAAAAGGCGTCGTTGAGGTCATCAGGGTTTCCTTCCTGCATTTTCTTCAGTGTGGCAACGGTTTCAGCGTCGTAATTACCGTTGAGCCATTGCGCTACTTTGTTTTGAATATTTATATCCATGGTCTTTTTTTTGTGAGCCGTAAATGCTAAAATGGATTGTAAAGTAAAAATAAAAAAATGAATGTTGGAAATTACGGATTTCAAAATACATTGAAAATCCCTTGTATTGGTTAATTTTGCGGCCATGAGGCGGTATGAAGATACTTATAAACAAAAAGGATTACGTAAACAGTTAGTCGATAGTATCCGTCAGAAAGGTATTACAGATGAAAACGTACTGGCAGCTATTGGTAATATTCCCAGGCATTTTTTCCTGGATACGGCTTTTGAGAGTATAGCTTACGACGACCGGGCCTTCCCTATCGGGGAGGGGCAAACCATTTCGCAGCCGTATACGGTAGCCTATCAAACGCAGCTACTGGAGGTAAAACCTTATGAGAAAGTACTGGAGATAGGGACTGGCAGCGCCTACCAGGCCTGCGTACTGGCCGAGCTGAAAGCTAATGTATTTACGATAGAACGGCAACGGAAGCTGTTTGACCAGGTGAAAAGTTTTCCTTTCAAAGCCCAATATCGCAATCTTCGTTTCTTTTACGGGGATGGCTATGAGGGATTGTCGACCTATGCGCCCTTTGATAAGGTGCTGGTAACGGCGGCCGCTCCGCATATCCCTGAAAAATTACTGCAACAGATGAAGATCGGTGGCAAAATGGTGATTCCCGTAGGTGGACAGGATGTACAGCGTATGCTGCGGATCACCAGGATCAGCGAAACGGAGACGGAACAGGAGTTGTTCGATAACTTCTCTTTTGTTCCCATGCTGGCCGGAAAAAAATAATGCAGGGGTGATGAAGCCCCTGCACTGATATGATCCTGTCTGATTTTATTAAAGCCGTCCGGCGCCCTCCCTGGGCTTTTCTTCTTCCTGTTTTTCTTCTTCTTCCTGTGGTTTCTTTTTCTTGAAGAGGTTAGGATCCATTTTGCCAAAGCGGTAACGCACATTCAGCCGGATGAAGCGGGTAGCCCTTTTACGGTCGTAATCCTGTATGAAGGTATTTGTTTCGTAATGTGAGCTGAACTGCTGTGTATTCAACAGATCCGAGATGTTAAGGGCCACTACCAGCGATTTGTTCAGCAATTCCTTGCGGATTCCCAGATCAATGCCATTCATCGCCTTGAAGGTTCCCTGTGGCTGAATGCGGGGAGAGCGGAAATGACCGCCCAGCTCCACACTAAACTTACCGGGTAAACGAAATTGTGTATTTCCATTTAGCCCGTAGCTGAAGTTTTCGTTGTTGACGGCGATGCTGGTAAGCTTGCTGTATTCCACATTCAGGTTGGCCCATACTTTCCACCATTTGGTAAGATTCAGGCTGTAAGAAACATTACCGCCCATATTCTGCTGGGTGGCCAGGTTCATGGGTTTGGTAGTAGTAACGCCGGAAATAGTGTCCAGTGTGCTAATACGGTCGATGTTATCGTTTGTTTGCGCGAAATACGTACTGGTGCTCAGGTAATTATTGGACGAAGGGTAGTATACCGAGTAGCTGACCTCAAACTTATGCGACAGCGCCGGCTGCAGTTCCGGGTTACCGGTACGGATATTCTGCGGGTCGGAGTTATTGATATAGGGCAGCAACTGATCAAAGTTGGGCCGGTCTATCCGGGTGGAATAGTTGAATACCAGGCTTTGGTTCTGGTTCTTCGGCATATTATATTTCAGGAATACACTTGGAAACAGGTTAAAGAAGCGGTTATTCACCGTAGTATCTTTTGTAAACGAGTATCCTTTGAGCTGCGATTGTTCTGCGCGCACGCCTATCTGGTAACCAAGGTTGCCGATGGCATTGGCGAAGTTGAGATAGCCTGCATAAATGTCTTCTTCATAATCATATTTATTTGACAGGGTAGGGCTGATCACATAATCCTTATCGTCCCAGTCGAACAGCGTAGCCACGTAATTATTGTCGATATGCCGCATAGTAGCTTTCACGCCTGCTTCCAGTTTACCTTTCTTTCCAAGTGGGGAAGTGTAGTCTGATTGCAGGTTCCAGAAGCGGTTGCCGTTTTTCCCTTTATTGCTTTGTTTGTCGGCGTTTGGAAGGGTATCTACTGATGCAATGTGATATTGGGTATTGTAGTTACTTCCGCTGCTGCTGTTATTACCGCTGTAGCTGATATAAGCCGTGAGTTCCTGGTTAGGCTTTTCAAAGGTGTGTTTATAACTGAGATTGGTATTTTTATTATTGCTGCGGTTGTAGCTGTTATTGGCGCGTTCTCCGTTACGCAGGGATTCCATTTTCTGGTCCATGTAGTTCAGGAGGATATTATCTTCATTTTGGCTGTGGCCAAAGTTGAGTCCCTGCGACAGCGTGAAGGTATTGTGATCATCCATGAAGTAATCGAATCCGAAGCGGGCGCCATTGTTGGTGTTCCTGTTTTCATTTTTACTGTTCTGGGAGAAGAACCAGGTATCGCTGCTGTCTGCTACCAGGTTTTGGCGGAAGCTTTTCCCGCTGCCGTTTACCTGTTCATAGCGACCGTTGTAGTTGCCGAAGAAATTAAACCGTTTCATGCGCAGGCTTGCATTGGCGCTTCCGAAGCCTTCCCCGCGGGTGGCGCCGCCTACGTTGAACATTACGTTATAGCCGATTGCTTTATCTTTTTTCAGTACGATGTTGATAATACCGCCGCTGCCGTTGGCTTCAAATTTCGCAGAGGGATTGTTGATGACTTCCACGTGGTCGATGCTTTCCGCGGGAATCATTTGCAGGGCTGTTTTAGCATCCCCGAAAGGAGAGGGTTTACCATCTACATAAATAGTGACACTTTTACCACGGAGCGTAATGTTATCATCGATATCCACATCCACGCTGGGAATATTTTTTAGTATATCCGTTCCCGTTCCTCCTTCTGCGTTAATCATGTTACCGGCATCAAATACCTGCCGGTCTATTTGCATGGAGAAGGCTGGTTTTTCTGCTTTGATTTCCACCGCATTCAGCACTTTACCGGCGGATTGCAGGCGAAGTGTGCCGGCCAGTGTATTTTTTCCTGCTGTTACCCGCACTGCCTTTTCCAGTTTTTCGTATCCCATAAAGGTGATGCGGACAACATAGATGCCGGGTGTGACATTATTGAGTGAGAATGTGCCGGTGGGCGTGGTATAAGCACCGGTAACCATGGAAGAATCGGCTTGATTTAGCAATACCACGGAAGCGTATTCAATGGGTTTCCCGGTAACAATATCTACTACCTTTCCTGTTACCTTCAGGCTGGCAGAAATGGGCGTTTGTGCGTTAGCGTTATACGATACAACAAACAGCACGACCATGAGTGAAAAAATATTTCGCATGCGTGGACTTAGCAACTTTAATAATGATACAACAACAGCGTAAAAGTAATAGGCGTATGTGTAAACATTCACGAAATATGATGAGTGGTAGCTAAAAAAACATGGCCGGCAGAGTGCTGTAACACTACTAACCGGCCTGTGGTTTGCATTCACCTTCTTTTATATGTTTTTTAGAAACTCTGCATGGGATCGCCCATCTGCGTGTCGTTTCCGGAGTCTTTTCTTTTCTTTTTAAACAGCGATGCATCAAATTTGCCGAAGCGGTAGCTGAAGTTGAGTTTCAGTATCCGGGATTCACGTTTGCGGATATAATCCTGTGCAAACTCTGATGATGCCTGGTTCAGCTCATACTGACGGGTATTGAAAATATCGGATAAGCTGAGTGTTAAAGAAGCTGCTTTATTTTTCAGGAAATCTTTTTTCACTGCGAGGTCCACTGTGCTGAAGCCTTTGATGGTGCCTTGTGCGGAGCTGGGGATCTGGTTAAATCCGCCGCCACCGCCACCACGGCCGCCACCGCCACCACCGCCGGATGAGGGCAGTGCAATGGTGGGCGCCTGGTAAGTGGCATTTACCTGCACGGTGAAGTTGGCCGGTAATTTTGTTTCTGAATTTATTTTGGCAAACCAGCTGAAGCCGTTATTATCATAGTTCTGGCCATTGGCGTTTACCTTCATATCTGTTTGGTAGAAGTTCACGTTACTGGTGAGATCCCATCCTTTCAGGATTTGATTCTTCATAGTCAGCTCAGCACCATAGGAATTGCTCCTGTTGGCATTGATGTATTGTGTGAGCAGCGTATCTGCACCGATGGGTGTGCTGATGGTGGAAATCATGTCGTTGGTATTCCTGAAATACACGCTGCCGAGGAAGTTGCTGTTAGCCCAGTTTTTTACATATGAAAATTCAAAGCTGTTGGTATATTCCGGTTTCAGGTTGGGATTACCTTCCCGCTGATTCTGCGGATCGCTGTAATCGCGGTAAGGAATCAGCTGGAAGAAATTGGGCCTGTTTACACGGCGGGAATAATTCAGCTGCAGTTCCTGATCGTTCTTTAATTTTTCGGAGAGGAAGAGGCTGGGAAACAATCCTGGTACCGCTTTGGTGGGTTTGTACTTAGTGCCTTCATTTTCGCCTGCATACACATATTGTTCCACACGTAAGCCTGCCTGGTAGCCGAAGTTGCCGATGGTGTTGGCGAAGTTGGCGTAACCGGCATAGATCTCTTCGTTGTATTTATAATTGTTGGAGAGCTGCGGATTGTTGATAAACTCGCCGGTAGTGGTATCTCTGTCGTATACATTGTACAGACTGGTATAATCGCGCAACGTAGCTTTGGCGCCTACTTCCAGCTTACCGTTCTTTCCAATGGGATTGGTGTAATCTGTTTGAAAAGTAACAAAAGTGGTTTTACCGTTGGTCGTGTTATTTTGCAGCAATGATTGTCCGAGCGGTGATCCATCGGCGTTTTGCGCCTGTGTGAGATAGTCGCCGTTGCGGTTGTTTTTGCTGTTGTTATAATTGATGTCAGCCGTCCATTCTTTATTCGGCTGTGCAAAGGTATGTTTGAAACTCAGTGCAGTGGTGTAGTTGCGGAAGCTGAAGTTATTATTGTTCAGGCGGTCGCTGATCCCGGTTACCACGTGATTCTTGTCGGAGAAGGTGCTTCGCAGGTCTTCATTGTTTTTAAAATCGCCGGCTACAATATTTTGTGAGATAGAGATGGTGTTCCTGTTATCGAGCATATAGTCCAGTCCGAACCGTCCGAATTGAAACGTTGGTTTGCTGGTGCTGTTGCTGTTCTGGAAGAGGAAGTTAGTGTCTGCCTTTTGACCGTTGCTGTAGTTGCTGCGGCTGGTGGTACCATCTGCCCAGTTCTGATTGGCATTGATATTATAGTTGGCGAACACATTGAATTTGCCTTGCCGGATATTAATATTGCCACCACCGTTGTATTTGTTACCGGTGCCGATACCTGCGTTCACAGCGCCATTGAAGCCGGCTTTGCGGTTTTTCTTCAGTACAATATTCAGTATGCCGGACATACCTTCCGCATCATATTTTGCAGAGGGGTTAGTAACAAGTTCAATACTTTCTATGGCATCTGCGGGTATCTGATCAAGGGTAAGTGTAGAAGGTTTACCATCTACAAAGATGTTGGGGGAAGCATTACGCACGGTAACATTTCCATCAAGGTCTACATTCACGGAAGGTACGCTTTTGAGTACATCCTGTGCTGTTCCGCCAAGGCTGGTGAGGTTCCTGTCTACATTAAATATTTTTTTATCGATACCCATGGCGAAGGCACTTTTTTGCCCGGTAACTTCCACGCTTTGCAGTGTTTTTACATTCTGCTGCATTTTAATATTGCCGAGATCCTGTTCTGTAGCCTGTGTGGTGATGATTACTTTTTTCTGCATGCTGGTGTAGCCCATGAAGTTGACGCGCAGTATCATGGGGCCGAATGGCAGGCTTTCGAGGCTGAAGTCGCCATTGGGTTTGGTGAGCATACCGGTCACCAGTGAGGAATCTTTCTGCCTTAATAAAGTAACAGAAGCATATTCTATTGGTTTCCCTGTTTTTGCATCCACCAGTTTGCCATATAGATGGCCAATCTGGGGCATGTTAGGTCTTCCCTGTTGTCCCTGTCCTTGTCCCTGCCGCGGGGCTGTGGCTCCAGGCGCCTGTGCAAAGGTGTGCGCCTGCAACAAAAGTATACCAGCAAGAACTGCGTAGCATTTTTTCATCCTTATCGTTTTTTATCCGGACTTTCTTCTCAGATAAGGACAAATGTATCGGGGTACAGGTATGAATGGTTTAAGATTGTGATGAGTGGAATTATTACGCGCAGGAAATCGCAAATATAAGCGCTAAGAGGTCTTAACAGTAGTTAACAGAGCTGTGTTTCAGCGGATTACCAAAGGGAGATGGCCATGCAAATTAACCCGGTAATCAGTCCGCTGATGGCGCCGAGGAGTTTGAAACTTTTCAGTTCCCTGCTGAGGAGGTTATGTGTAATGGTTTCCAGTTGTGCTGCGGAGATACCTTCAATTTTCTGTGATATCATTTTTTCCAGGTTCAGGTCCTGTTCCACGTTATCGAGGTATTGGCGGATCAGCACGGGAAAGAGGGTATCCAGTTCTGCTACCAGGTGGGTTTTTATCTGGTTAACAATACTATCGCCAATGAACATGGACAGTACGGGCATTGCTTTGGGTAGCCGTTCCCGCAGGAAGCTGTCCAGGTGCGCTTCTACCAGCGGAATAATTTTTTTGATCTTTTCCGGATCTGTCATTTTTGTTTTGATATCCTCAAAGGAAAACTGTTGCGCTACCAGTGTTCCGATGCTGTTGGCGAGGTGTGTTTGTCGTTTTGGGAACAATCCCTGCAGGGTAATAAAGCCGATTTTAACGGGTTTATACGGACGGAAGAGGAGGGTAAGCGCCAGGCTATTGAGTAACCAACCGATGACAGCAGCGATGAGGGGAAGGAAAAAGATCATTGAATGAATTGATTTTCAGCTATTACAAATGTAAAAAATTGGGAGTCAATAAGTAAATGATTTTTTTGGTTTAGATAAAAGAGCCTTGTTGGAATAGGTTGGGGAGACCATTGCGGAACCATAACGGCATTTCGTCAGGGGGGATGTGAAAAGTTATGAGATCGTCCTTTTTGGTAGCCAGGTGCAGGGCTAATTCTTCAGAAGAGTCGAGAACGATAAGGTCGTCCATTAGGTTAAAGTGTTGGTTTAATTTATAGAGATTACCATAATAATTCTTTTCAATTTCATAAACAGGGACATTGTGACCGCCATTCATAGCGCGTTTAAATACTCTATCCAGTGATATTTCAAGTGTTGCTAATCCCATGAAGAGCATGTTAATCCGGTATTTCTCTTTTTTAAAGGTACGTATCAATGACCAGCTATCTTCCTCCGTAAAATGCCCTTCATATACAAAATCTTCATTGTGCTCAAGTCGGAGTTATACTGCCACTCGAAGGTTTGATCGACATATTCATCTGCTAGCCTGCCAGCTTCTTTGTATGAACAGCCCAGTTGTTTCCGAAATTCTAATTGTTTTAGGGACTTTAGCTTGTCGCCATCAAAAGGGGAATGCTTTTTTATTAATTCTGTGGGTAACAAATCAGGCCCGGCCGAAGATTTGCCGGCGCCATTGGAGCCTGCAATAATATACAATGTTGGCACTAGTTATGTTTGGAATTAAGCCTTTTCCTGATCTGATCTGCCTGTTGTTGCGACAATTCGCTCTCAATAATAAAGTCGTTCAGTTTACGGGAGACTGAAACGATTTTCATTTTGCCATCCGGGTATTCCATATAGTATTTACCTTTTGGCAGGCTTTTATGATAGATCATGAACGGGTTGCCTTGTAATAAGGATTCGTCCCGTAGTTTTTTAACTGCAGTCTGTGCTCTTTTCTCTATTTCTGTCAATGGCCTTATCATATGATTAATTTCACGTCAACGAATTTAAAATAAAAAAATTAAAGACGAAGAATCCGAAGTATATACAAATAAAAAAAGGCTTCTTTTTACAGAAGCCTTTTTCGTTTTTTGGGTGATTGAAGGGTTTCGAACCCTCGACCCTCAGAACCACAATCTGATGCTCTAACCAACTGAGCTACAACCACCGTTTTATCTTTAGTTTCGTATTATTTCGTTGTTGGGAGTGCAAAGATAAGTGAAACTATTTTTAAATTCCAAATACTTCAGAAAAAAAATTTTCAAGGGATTATATATTGATCATATTCTGCAGATGAAACCCAATATTACAATCGTTTTCATTTGTTAAAAAGGGGCGGTCGTAACATTAACAAGCGGCACTATTGGAACTTACAGAAAAGGTGTATCTTTGCGCACTTTCCCATTCCATTCCCGTTTTTATAAGTGATTAATAATCAGTAGGATGTTATTTTACGGCATCAAAGAAATCCCTGATTTCAGGCGATTTAGTGCCCTTAGTCCGGATAAGTTAACCAAGACAGGAAATATTTAACAAAATCCCTTTTACTACTGACTAAAAACAAAACAAGTATTTAATATTTAACTGTATATACATATGGATCAGCTTAAACTGAAGTTACAGGAGTACTATCAGCGTTACCAGCAAATGGACCAACGGGTGAAGCCTGGAAAGGAGGAGCCTGGTTTTGAGGACGTGCTGGACATGGAAAACGATATTCTTTCACAATTTGGATTGCCTACATCCCGGCGTTTTGTGCAGATACTGCATGATTTCGTGCATCATGGTCATGTGAGTGACCAGTTACTGGATTATGTGAGTAAAAAACTACGTACGGCCGCACGTAAGTATCTGTTGGCGCCTGTTATGTCGGACATTGATTTACTGGAAAGCGCCCGCGAACAAAAACGCAGTGCATATGACGTGTTGCCCGAACTGGGCTACCCGGCACATGAATACGCCTTATTCCTCATCGGAGAGCTTTTTTACCGCCGCAATATGGCTGCCGGTGATATCCTCGATGAATTGAAAAAGATGCAGCATTTTGATAGCTGGAACGACCTGATGCTGCTGAGTAAAATACATAATCATACTACCCACGAACTGTACACGAAACTGAAGAAACATGAACTGCGCTTTATTGATGAGTTCATTCAGTTTACCCGCCGCCAGGAACCGTCCAGGCTGGTGAATAAACGTGCTACGCCGTTGGAAGATGGTTATACGCCCAACTATAAAACCATTACCAAAGTACAGGTGGAAGATATCATCTTTGATGAACAAACTACGCCAAGCCTGTTTGGTAAAATAAAGAGTGGGAGGGGATATGCCCGCATCACTATCAGCCTGGAATTTTCAGAGCTGAACCAGATCCTTATGAGCAGTGATGAACTGGGTGTTGAAATCAGCAATCATATTAAAAAACGCCTGGCCAATCCTGCTGCCGAGAAACCAACGGTAATAGATATACGTGCCGAATTCGGCGATGTGCTGAAACTGGATAACTGCTACCTGGAAGTATATAAACCCCAGCACAGGGAAGGCAATAAATGGGTAGAAGATAAAGATCACTTCTATTTCGTGGATAAAATTCTTACTAAAAAAGAATTTGAAAAAAGAACCAAGGAAGCAGAAGTAAAACGCAAAATACAGGAATGCCTGGAACTGATCGGCGGCTCTTATGTATATTACCAGCGCCTTCGCCGTTTAGGCATCACCGACGAAGAAGCCAAACTGCGCGCAGGTTTGCAGGACGAGCTGTTGTTCAAGTTATCGTACTTCCTTAACAAGGTAAAAGAATAACGCGAATTTTGTCTTTCCCGCTGATTACGCTGATTATGCTGATTTTTGGGATTTGACCACTTTGGATTTTAACTGATTAGGGGAGATGTAAGCGGATATTTTTGCTTATATCTCTCCTAATCATTTAAAATCCAAAAGGTAAAATCAAAGTAATCCGTATAATCAGTGTAATCCTGAGAAAGACAATTTCCGCGGAATTATTTATGTTTATGTAAAAAAGGAATGGAAGAACTTACTCTCGGTGTTGGCTCCCGGGTACAGCACGCACATTTTGGTCCCGGTGTTATTGTTGCCGTTAAATATGCCCAGTACCGTGTTACGTTTATGGATCATGGTATTAAGATGATTGATAAAACGGACCCGTTGTTTGAAGTGCTGGTGGCGGAAAATGCGACCCCGGAAGTGGAAACCACTTCAGATGTGGAAACATCGCTGCTGAAGATCCTGCGTCTCTGGGGCGGTATTGCGGAGGTGGTGCCACTGGGCGACCGCTGGAAGGGCGGCAACCTCATTCTTCAACCTGGTGATACTACCTTGAAAGCAAAGGAGCTGCCCATCGATACCTTCTTCCATAAAATTGTGATGCTGCGCGACCGTCTCCGTGTACTGGAGCAAAACATTAACAGCCACAAAGTACTCACCGACGAAGAGAAGGTGAACATGCAGCAATATATTACCCGTATCTATGGGTCGCTTACTACTTTTAATGTTTTGTTCAGGGATAAGGAACACTGGTTCACCGGTGAAAAAAGCGGTAACGATTAATGGGCGTCTATATGATAGATCTGCTCCAGTTCCCAGCGGTAAGCCTCGGGGAGATGATTGATAAAGATATTTTTTCCATCAAACGGGAACTTCTCATCGTAACCTTTTACGGGATATAAGATCACCGGTGTACCTGCCGGGGTATAGTTGTGACTGGCCACAAAATCCGGTTGCTGATACTCCGGCAGTATTTTTTTTACCCGCTTGTACGCCAGGTTTCCCAATACCCGCTGCATGCGCCTGGAAGCCCTTTTAGAAGGCCGGTTCAGCCGGCCGTACATATAATTCAATGCACCCCGCACCGGCCATTTCTGCTTCTTTAATGCGCCTTTAATATCGGTAAATGGATTCACGGTATTGAAGTCGTGGGTTGTTTGCAAAGAGAAGGGCGTTTCCGGCACCCAGTCGCGGGCATTCACTACCCGCAATCCCCACCCATCGCGGCAAATAAAATCGAAGTCGTATGCATAATACAGGTTGCCCGGTTTGGGCGCAGCACTGGCGTATGTTTTAAAAACAATATCCTTCGGCAGGCCGGTAGTATATTGAAAATAAGAACGCATTAAAAAAGAAATGGCGCCTCCCTGGCTATGTCCGAAGATGATAAATTCGTGTATGCCTTGCTGGTAGTATTCGTTGATCTTCTGTTTTATTTCCGGTCCCATAGCGGCTACTGCCAGCATCCAGCCGGCATGTACATATGCTTTGGGATCTTCCGCCACTTTATAGGGTACGGCGGTGCTGTCGTTTAGTTTCACGGTGCCCTGTGCCGGTATCATGCCGGCATAGAAATTTTCCAGCCACGAAGGCGCGGTGCCATTGGTGCCACGGATCACGATGATGCCAACGTTGTCTTTTCTTTTCCACAGATCCCAGCGGTTTACCAATCCGGATTCGGCAGCACGGTATACCAGCTCACAATCAACAGGCGGGGTACTTTTTATTTTTGTCCACGGGGTATCCCTGGTGCGTTCCGCCAGCTTCAGCAACTCGCCGTATTCAGCGGCATTGAAATTGGGTAACAGGCGCTGGGCAAAACAATTACTTCTTACGGAAAATAAAATTAGAAAAGAGAACAGCGAAATACGAAACCCCATAGAAAATAACAAATTATAAATGACCAATGACAGACGAACAGTAACAAAAGTGCTGCACTTTAAGATAAAATAAAACAATTGAAATGCTTTCATTGTTCTAAATCCGTTTAACTTTCCAGCCTAAATTACTTTAAATATGGCAAAGAGAATTGAGCACGATTTCCTGGGAGAAAAAGAAATACCGCAGGATGTGTACTATGGTATTCAAACCCTCCGTGCAATAGAAAACTTTCATATTACCGGTATTCCCCTTAAAGTGGAACCCATGTTTGTACAGGCGCTGGGTTATGTGAAGAAAGGCGCTGCCATGGCCAACCGCGACCTCGGCGTACTTGATAAAAACATTGCAGAATACATCATCAAAGCATCCGACCGTGTTATTGCCGGTGAATTTAACGACCAGTTCCTCAGCGATCTGATACAAGGCGGCGCAGGTACTTCGGTAAACATGAATGCCAACGAGGTAATTGCTAATGTAGCGCTTGAAATGATGGGCAAAGAAAAAGGACAGTATGAATTCTGTCATCCCAATAATCATGTGAACTGCTCGCAGTCCACCAACGACGCATACCCTACTGCATTCCGTATTGCGCTGATCAATAAACTTACCGGCTATAAATTAACCCTGGGTGAACTGGGCGATGCTTTCCAGGCGAAAGGAGAGGAGTTTAAAAACGTGCTGAAAATGGGGCGTACCCAGTTGCAGGATGCAGTGCCAATGAGTATGGGCGATGAGTTCAAAGCTTTTGCCACGAATATCAACGAGGAGTTGTCGAGGGTGGAAGACAGCAAGCGGCTCATCTCTGAAATAAATATGGGCGCCACTGCCATTGGTACCGGTGTAAATGCTCCCAAGGGATATTCGGAGCTGGTAACCAAACACCTGGCCGCTATCACCGGCCTGGACCTGGTGCTGGCCGCCGATCTCATTGAAGCCACCGTAGATACCGGCGCCTACGTACAGTTATCCGGTGTGCTGAAACGTACAGCGGTAAAGATCTCCAAAATATGTAACGACCTCCGGCTGCTTTCCTCCGGCCCACGGACAGGGCTGAACGAAATTAACCTGCCACCCATGCAGCCAGGATCGTCTATCATGCCGGGAAAAGTAAACCCGGTAATACCGGAAGTGGTGAACCAAACTGCTTTCTATGTAATTGGCGCCGATCTCATGGTAACAATGGCCGCAGAAGCAGGACAGCTACAGCTGAACGTAATGGAACCTACCATCGCTTTCGCGCTGTTCACGGCCATCACCTATATGAACAACGCCTGCAGGGCGCTGAAAGACAAATGCGTAGTAGGCATCACTGCCAATGCCGACCGCACCAGGGATATGGTCATGCAAAGCATTGGGATTGTCACCCAACTCAATCCCATCATCGGATACGAAAAATGCTCGGCGATCGCAAGGGAAGCTTTGGAAACAGGCAAGTCGGTGCACGACCTCGCCGTAAAAGAAAAGAAGTGGGTGACCCAGGAGAAGTGGGACGAAATTTTCACTTTTGATAACCTTATCAGACCGCGGTTTATAAACGCGTAGGTTGTCTTTCCCGCTGATTACGCTGATTATACTGATTTAGGGATTTGAACACTTTGGATTTTAAATGATTTGGGGAGA